>NZ_JBXUNP010000004.1:0-569406 GCF_057197125.1 Serratia sp. LSHTC3 | reverse complement strand
ATGCCGAACTCAGAAGTGAAACGCCGTAGCGCCGATGGTAGTGTGGGGTCTCCCCATGCGAGAGTAGGACACTGCCAAGCATCAAATAAAACAACAAGCCTCATGCGAAAGCATGGGGCTTTTTGTTTTTTCTGATATCTGACGTCCTGCACGAGCATGGGCATCCTGAGACGAATGGTGTAGGACAAATCCGCCGGGAGCGGATTTGAACGTTGCGAAGCAACGGCCCGAAGGGGGGCGGGCAGGACGCCCGCCATAAACTGCCAAGCATCAAATAAGCCAAGAGGCCATCCGAAAGGATGGCCTTTTTGCTTTTCATCCGCTTTACTCCCTCTGCTTATATCCCGGCGCAGGCTGCGCAATGAAACATTTTCACCTTTCCGCTGAATGCTCGACAGCGACGAAAAAAAACGCTATCTTCGGGCATCTAGAAGTCTAAACGTATAAATGGATGTGTGAGGGTTAAGCAATGCCGATTCGTGTTCCTGATGAGTTACCTGCGGTCAATTTCTTGCGCGGTGAGAATGTCTTCGTGATGACATCCTCGCGGGCAAAAACACAGGAAATCAGGCCACTGAAAGTGCTGATCCTCAACCTGATGCCAAAGAAGATCGAAACGGAAAACCAGTTTCTGCGTCTGTTGTCCAACTCGCCGCTGCAGATTGATATCCAGCTGCTGCGCATCGACAGCCGCGAATCGAAGAACACGCCGGCCGAGCATCTGAACAACTTCTACTGCGACTTCGAGGATATCCAGAATGAGAACTTCGATGGCCTGATTGTCACCGGCGCGCCGCTGGGGCTGGTTGATTTCTGCGATGTTGCCTACTGGCCGCAGATCGAGCGGGTCATTGACTGGGCCAAAAACCACGTCACCTCCACGCTGTTCGTATGCTGGGCGGTACAAGCGGCGTTGAACATCCTGTACGGCATTCCCAAGATGACGCGCGAAGTGAAGCTCTCCGGCGTTTATCCGCACCAAACGCTGCAGCAGCATGCGTTGCTGACACGCGGCTTCGACGAAAGCTTCCTGGCGCCGCATTCACGCTATGCCGATTTTCCGACCGAGGTGATTCGCCAATATACCGACCTGGATATTCTGGCCGAATCCGAGCAGGCCGGCGCCTACCTGTTCGCCAGCAGGGATAAGCGCCTGGCGTTTGTCACCGGCCATCCTGAGTATGATGCCCTGACCCTGGCCGGGGAGTATTGTCGCGACAACGAAGCTGGCCTTGATCCTGCCGTACCGCTCAACTACTTCCCCGATGACAACCCCGCACTGACACCGAAAGCCACCTGGCGCAGCCATGGCCACCTGCTGTTTTCCAATTGGCTCAACTATTACGTCTACCAGATCACGCCTTACGATCTGCGCCATATGAATCCGACTCTCGACTGATCTTTTCTCCCTGCCGGCGGCTGAATCGAGGCCGCCGCGCTGTTGATCCTCTGCACGATCCTCTTTCTACCGGTCACTTTCCCCAGAAAACCATTGGCTAACAACGCGTTAGCCTATCTTTGCGATTCTATTGGAACCGGTTTCCTTACCTGTTAGTTATGTTATTTGTTCTAACCAATTGATAATAAAGTGTTAATAAAATATTTAATAATAAAATGGAAATGGTTTTTGATTTTTATTTTTTGTTGAGTATTCTTAGAGCTATCGGGATGAGATCTGACCAGTTTAGGATCGTTTCATCCGCCCTGATCCACAGTGATTTCTGATGAAAATGCGCCGGTCGCTCGGGCGCAATGATGGGAAGGAGCAAGGTCATGACGCAACAGATAGCAGGCACGGAGTTAAGGTTTACCCAGGGTTTCGCCGCTGCGGAGCGCCAGGTATTAACGGATGAAGCGGTTGAATTCCTGGCGGAACTGGTGGGGAAATTCACGCCGCGGCGCAATGAGCTGCTGGCGGCGCGTGCCCGCTGGCAGCAAAATATCGATCGCGGCGAGCTGCCTGGATTTATTTCGGAAACCAATTCCATTCGTGAAGGCGACTGGCAGATCCGCGGCATCCCGCAAGACCTGCGCGATCGCCGGGTCGAGATCACCGGGCCGGTAGAACGCAAGATGGTGATCAATGCGTTGAACGCCAACGTAAAAGTATTTATGGCGGACTTCGAAGACTCCCTGGCGCCAAGCTGGGACAAAGTCATCGACGGTCAAATCAACCTGCACGATGCGGTTAACGGCACCATCTCCTACACCAACGAAGCCGGCAAGATCTACCAGCTGAAACCGAATCCGGCGGTGTTGATCGCTCGCGTGCGCGGCTTGCACCTGCCGGAGAAACACGTCTTGTGGCGTGATGAAGCCATCCCCGGCGGCCTGTTCGATTTCGCGCTGTACTTCTACCACAACTATCGTCAGCTGTTGGCTAAGGGCAGCGGCCCGTATTTCTACCTGCCGAAAACCCAGTCCTGGGAGGAAGCGGCCTGGTGGAGCGATGTCTTCAGCTTTACCGAGGATCGTTTCGATCTGCCACGTGGCACCATCAAGGCGACCGTGCTGATCGAAACCCTGCCGGCGGTGTTCCAGATGGACGAGATCCTCTATCACCTGCGCGATCACATCGTCGGCCTGAACTGCGGCCGCTGGGATTACATCTTCAGCTACATCAAAACGCTGAAGAATCACGGCGATCGCGTGCTGCCGGATCGTCAGTCGGTGACCATGGAGAAACCTTTCCTCAGCGCCTATTCACGTCTGTTGATCAAAACCTGTCATAAGCGCGGCGCCTTCGCCATGGGCGGCATGGCGGCGTTTATCCCGAGCAAAGACGCTGAGAAAAACGCCTGGGTGCTGAACAAGGTGCGGGCGGATAAAGAGCTGGAGGCCAACAATGGCCACGATGGCACCTGGGTGGCGCACCCGGGGCTGGCGGACACGGTGATGGAGGTGTTCGGCAAGGCATTGGGCGATCGCCAGAATCAGCTGGACGTGATGCGTGAGCAGGATGCGCCAATCAGCGCCGCGCAGCTGTTGGAACCATGCGACGGCGAACGCACCGAAGCGGGGATGCGCGCCAATATCCGCGTGGCGGTGCAGTACATCGAAGCCTGGATCTCCGGCAACGGCTGCGTGCCTATCTATGGGTTGATGGAAGATGCCGCGACGGCGGAGATCTCCCGTACCTCTATCTGGCAGTGGATCCACCACGAGAAGAGCCTGAACGATGGGCGCCCGGTCACCAAGGCGCTGTTCCGCCAGATGTTGCAAGAAGAGATGTTGGTGGTGCGTGAAGAAGTAGGGGAAGCGCGCTTTAACGCCGGCCGGTTCGAAGAGGCGGCGCGCCTGATGGAGCGCATCACCACGCAAGATGAATTAATCGATTTCCTGACGTTGCCCGGCTATGAGCTGCTGGCCTGAACTTTCCCAATCAACCCTACATGACTGAAAGGATAAAAATTATGTCTACCTCTCGCTCTCAACAGATCCAGCAGCTGGAACAGGAATGGAAATCGGCCCGTTGGGAAGGCATCACCCGCCCTTACAGCGCCGAAGACGTGATCAACCTGCGCGGTTCGGTCAACCCGGAATGCACCCTGGCGCAAAACGGCGCCGCCAAACTGTGGGCGTTGCTGAACGGCAAGGCGCGCAAAGGCTACGTGAACTGCCTGGGCGCGCTCACCGGCGGCCAGGCGCTGCAACAGGCCAAAGCCGGCGTCGAGGCTATCTACCTGTCCGGCTGGCAGGTGGCGGCCGACGCCAACAGCGCGGCGGCCATGTACCCTGACCAGTCGTTGTATCCGGTGGACTCGGTGCCGAAGGTGGTCGAGCGCATTAACAACACCTTCCGCCGCGCCGATCAGATCCAATGGGCGAACCAGATTGAGCCGGGCAGCAAAGGCTACACCGATTACTTCCTGCCGATTGTCGCCGATGCGGAAGCCGGCTTCGGCGGCGTGCTGAACGCCTTTGAGCTGATGAAAGCGATGATTACCGCCGGGGCCGCCGGGGTGCACTTCGAAGATCAGCTGGCGGCGGTGAAGAAATGCGGCCATATGGGCGGCAAAGTGCTGGTGCCGACGCAAGAAGCGATCCAGAAGCTGGTCGCCGCGCGCCTAGCGGCCGACGTGCTCGGCGTGCCGACGCTGGTGATCGCCCGTACCGACGCCGATGCGGCCGACCTGCTGACGTCCGATTGCGATCCGTATGACAGCGCCTTCGTCACCGGCGAGCGCACGGCAGAAGGCTTCTTCCGCACCCATGCAGGCGTCGAGCAGGCGATCAGCCGCGGCCTGGCCTATGCCCCTTACGCCGATATGGTGTGGTGCGAAACCTCAACGCCGGATCTGGATGCCGCTCAGCGCTTCGCCGACGCCATTCACGCCAAATACCCGGGCAAGCTGCTGGCCTACAACTGCTCGCCGTCGTTCAACTGGAAGAAGAACCTCGACGATCAGACCATCGCGCGCTTCCAGCAGGCGCTGTCGGACATGGGCTACAAGTATCAGTTCATCACGCTGGCGGGCATCCACAGCATGTGGTTCAACATGTTCGACCTGGCGCACGCCTATGCGCAGGGCGAGGGCATGAAACACTACGTCGAGAAGGTGCAGCAGGCGGAGTTCGCCGCGGTGGATCGCGGTTACACCTTTGCGTCGCATCAGCAGGAGGTGGGCACCGGCTACTTCGACAAGGTCACCACCATCATTCAGGGCGGCGCCTCTTCGGTCACCGCGCTGACCGGTTCGACGGAAGAACAGCAGTTCTGATGCGGCAAGCTTGAAGACGTTTCACCCGGAGCCTGCATGCGCAGGCTTCTTTTTCTGGCGGGGGTAAGGATGGCGGCAAAACTGGAGTTGTTGATCGCACAGACGATCCTGCAGGGCTTCGATGCGCAGTACGGCCGCTTTTTGGAGGTGACCGCCGGCGCGCAGCAGCGCTTCGAGCAGGCGGACTGGCCGGCGGTGCAGCAGGCGATGAAAAAGCGCATCCATCTGTATGACCATCATGTCGGCCTGGTGGTGGAGCAGCTCAAATGCATCACCGGGCAGAAATATTTCGACGCCGACTTCCCCAGCCGGGTCAAAGCGGTTTATATCGATCTGCTGCCGGACTACCCGCGTTTCGAGATAGCCGAAAGCTTTTTTAACTCGGTCTACTGCCGGCTGTTCAAGCATCGCGATCTGACGCCGGACAAGCTGTTCGTGTTCAGTTCGCAGCCGGAACGGCGATTTCGCGACATTCCGCGTCCGCTGGCGCGCGATTTCACCTCCAATGGCGATCTGCCGGCGATGCTGCGCAGCGTGCTGAGCGATCTGCCGCTGCGGTTGCCGTGGGAAGATTTGACGCGCGATATTCGCTACATCACTCAGGCGCTGCAGCGCGCCTTCAGTCCGCAGCAACTGGCGGGGGCCACCTTTCAGATCGCCAACGAACTGTTCTATCGCAACAAGGCCGCCTGGCTGGTCGGCAAGCTGCGCCTGGCCGACGGCGTTTACCCGTTCTTGCTGCCGATCCACCACAGCGAGTCGGGCGCGCTGTTTATCGATGCCTGCCTGACCGGTAAGGCCGAGGCCAGCATCGTCTTCGGCTTCGCCCGTTCTTATTTCATGGTCTACGCGCCGCTGCCGGCGGCGATGGTCGAGTGGCTGCGCGAGATCCTGCCGGGCAAGACCACCGCCGAGCTGTACATGGCGATCGGCTGCCAGAAGCACGGCAAAACTGAATGCTACCGCGAATACCTGACCTTTATGGCGCAGTCGCAGGAGCAGTTCATCATCGCGCCGGGGGTGAAGGGCATGGTGATGCTGGTGTTTACCCTGCCGTCCTTCGATCGGGTGTTTAAAGTGATCAAGGACGAATTCGCCCCGCAAAAAGAGGTGACGCAGGCGCAGGTGATGGCCTGCTATCAGCTGGTGAAAGAGCACGATCGCGTCGGGCGTATGGCGGATACCCAGGAGTACGAAAATTTCGTCGTCGACAAGGCGCGCCTCAGCCCGGAACTGTTGGCGGAGCTGCGGCGCGAAGTGCCGGGCAAACTGGAAGATCTCGGCGATCGCATTGTGATTAAGCACCTGTATATGGAACGGCGCATGACGCCGCTGAATCTGTATCTGGAGCAGGCCAACGACCAGCAGATGCGCGATGCGATTGAAGAGTACGGCAACGCGATTAAGCAGTTAGCCGCCGCCAATATCTTCCCCGGCGACATGCTGTTCAAGAACTTTGGCGTGACGCGCCACGGGCGGGTGGTGTTCTATGACTACGACGAGATTTGCTACATGACCGAGGTCAACTTCCGCGATATCCCGCCGCCGCGTTATCCGGAAGATGAGTTGGCCAGCGAGCCGTGGTACAGCATCGCGCCCAACGACGTGTTCCCGGAAGAGTTCCGCCACTTTCTGTGCGGCGATCGGCGCATTCGGCAGGTGTTTGAAGAGCTGCACAGCGATCTGTTTACCGCGGAGTATTGGCGCGGGTTGCAGCAGCGCATCCGCGAAGGGCATGTGGAAGACGTATTTGCTTATCGCAAGAAGCAGCGGTTCAGCCAGCGCAGCGGGGCGGCGCTGCCGGCCGCCACCGCTGCGATGTAAATCAGGCCTCGGCGCCCGCGACGGCGGCGCGCGCCAGTTCAGTGATGCGCGCGTAGTCGCCGCTTTCGAGCGCGTCCGCCGGCACCAGCCAGGAGCCGCCGATGCACAGCACGCTTTTCAGCGCCAGATAGCTGCGGTAGTTGTCCGGTGAGATGCCGCCGGTCGGGCAGAAGCGCACCTGCGGGAACGGGCCGCCGATCGCCTGCAGCGCTTTTACGCCGCCGTTGGCTTCCGCCGGGAAGAATTTAAACTCGCGCAGGCCGTAATCCATGCCCTGCATCAGTTCGGAAACGGTGCTGATGCCCGGGATCAAGGGAATGGAACCTGCGGTGGCGGCTTTGAGCAGCTCGTCGGTCAGGCCTGGGCTGATGGCGAACTGCGCACCGGCTTCGGTCACTTCCCGCAGCTGCTGCGGATTGATCACCGTACCGGCGCCGATGATCGCTTCCGGCACCTCTTGGGCGATGGCGCGAATGGCGTCCATGGCGCAGGCGGTGCGCAGCGTCACCTCCAGCACCCGCACGCCGCCGGCGACCAGCGCTTTCGCCAACGGCACCGCATGTTCCAGCTTGTTGATCACGATGACCGGCACCACCGGCCCCGCCGTCAGGATCTGCTCGGCGCTTGTTGTCCACTTGTTCATGCTGACGTTCTCCTCTGTGGCCGCCGCCAGGCGGCGATGCGGCCAGGCTATCGATTAAAATTTGATACAGCAGGCGCCCTGCTCGGCGCCGGACAGCTGGCTGCGCAGCGCGCCGAACAGCTCGCGGCCGCAGCCGATGTGTTCCGCGCTCAGATCGGGTTGGCAAGGCGTGCGCCGCGCCAGCTCCTCGGCGTCGACCAGCACCTGCAGCTCGCCGCTGCGGCCGTTTACGCGGATCGGATCGCCGTCGCGCACTTTCGCCAGCAGGCCGCCGGTATAGGCTTCCGGGGTGACGTGGATGGCGGAAGGCACCTTGCCGGAGGCGCCGGACAGGCGGCCGTCGGTCACCAGCGCCACTTTGAAGCCGCGATCCATCAGCACGCCCAGCGGCGGCATCAGCTTGTGCAGCTCCGGCATGCCGTTGGCCTGCGGCCCCTGGAAGCGCACCACCACCACGCAATCGCGATCCAGCTTGCCGGCTTCGAACGCCGGCACGATATCGTGCTGGCTGTCGAACACCACCGCTGGCGCTTCGATGATCTGGTTATCAGCGGGCACCGCCGAGGTTTTCATCACCGCGCGGCCCAGATTGCCGGCCATCACTTTGGTGCCGCCGTGATGTTCGAACGGCTGGGCCACGCTGGCGATCACGCTGGCGTCGAGCGAGCCGGCCACGCCTTCGCGCCACACCAGTTGGCCGTTATCCAGCCACGGTTCTTGGGTGTAGCGGCGCAGGCCGAAACCGGCCACGGTATGCACGTCTTCGTGCAGCAGGCCGTGTTGCAGCAGCTCGCGCACCACCAGCGGCACGCCGCCGGCGGCCTGGAACTGGTTGATGTCGGCCGGGCCGTTCGGGTAGATGCGGCACAGCAGCGGCACCGCCTCCGACAGCTCCGAGAAATCGTCCCAGGTAATGATGATGCCCGCCGCGCGCGCCATCGCCACCAGATGCATGGTCAGGTTGGTGGAGCCGCCGGTCGCCAGCAGCGAGACGATGCCGTTCACCACCACTTTCTCGTCCACCAGGCGGCCGATCGGCAGGTAGTTGCCGGCGGTATCGGTCAGTCGGGTCACCTGGCGCGCGGCGGCGTCGTTCAGCGCGTCGCGCAGCGGCGTGTCAGGATGGACGAAGGAGGCGCCCGGCAGATGCAAACCCATCACTTCCATCACCATCTGGTTGGTGTTGGCGGTGCCGTAGAAGGTGCAGGTGCCGATGCCGTGATAAGAGGCTGCCTCGGCTTCCAGCAACGCCAGGCGGTCGGCCTTGCCCTCGGCGTACAGCTGGCGCACGCGCACTTTTTCCTTGTTCGGCAGGCCGCTGCTCATCGGGCCGGCCGGCACGAACAGCGCAGGCAGGTGGCCGAAGGAGAGGGCGGCCATCACCAGCCCCGGCACGATCTTGTCGCAGATGCCGAGGAACAGCGCGCCGTCGAACATATTGTGCGACAGGCCGACGGCGGCCGACATGGCGATCACGTCACGGCTCATCAGCGACAGCTCCATGCCGTCCTGCCCCTGCGTCACGCCGTCGCACATCGCCGGCACGCCGCCGGCCACCTGGCCCACGGCGCCCACCGCCTTCAGCGCCTGTTTCAGCCGCTGTGGGTAATGTTCGTACGGCTGGTGGGCCGACAGCATGTCGTTGTAGGCGGTGATGATGGCGATATCGCTGCGCACCATGTTTTTCAGCGACGCCTTGTCATCGGGCTGACAGGCGGCGAAACCGTGGGCCAGGTTGCCGCAGGCGAGCTGCGCGCGGTGGACGGTTTGGGAGCGGGCCGCCTCGATACGCGCCAGATAGGCGGCGCGGCTGGCCTGGGAACGGTCGATGATGCGCTGTGTGACACGGGACAAGGTTGGATTAATCATGCCTTCCTCACATTGCTGTTGTTATAGTCGCCGCCTGTGGCGGTGCCCCCGGGGGTGATTTGCAGCCCTGGTGTGCAAGGCCGGGGGCGATTTAGGATTTAAAACATCGTGAATGCAATCATGCCGATGGCGCCGCCGACGCTGCCCAGAATGGTTTCCATCACCGTCCAGGTTTTCAGCGTTTGCAGTTCGTTGGCGCCGGTGAATTTGCCGAACAGCCAGAAGCCGGCATCGTTGACGTGGCTCAGCACGATGGAGCCGCCGGCGATGCAGATGGCCAGCGCGGCCAGTTGCCCGCCGCTAAGCCCGAGCTGGCTGGTGACCGGCAGCACCAGGCCGACGGTGGTCAGGCAGGCGACGGTGGCCGAGCCCTGGATCACCCGCACCATGGCGGAGAGCGCAAAGGCGGCCACGGCGATCGGCAGGCCGGCGCCGATCATGGCGTCACCCAGCGCCGGCCCGACGCCGGAATCCACCAGGATCTGCTTGAACACCCCGCCGGCGCCGGTCATCAGCAGGATGATCCCGGCCGGCTGCACCGCGGCGGAGCAGATGGCCAGCGTCTGTTCGTTGCTCATGCCGCGCGGCTTCGCCAGACCGTAAATCACGATCAGGCAGGCCAGCAGGATGGCGGTGAACGGGTGGCCGATAAACTCCAGCCACTGCTGCAGCTGCGAGCCGGGGGTGACCAGCCGCGCGCCGATGGTTTTCATGCCGACCAGCACCAGCGGGCACAGCACCAGCGCCAGGCTGAAGCCGAACGACGGCAGATTGCCCTTGGTCAGCGTCGGCTCATTCTCTTCCGGCGGCATCGGCCAGTTGACGAAACGGCTGATAAAGCTGCCGTACAGCGGGCCGGCGATCAGCATGCCGATCACCGCCGCTACCAGGCCGATGGCGATCATCCAGCCGAAATCGGCCTTCATCTGCGACGCCAGCAGCATCGGCACCGGCCCCGGCAGCAGGAAGGAGGCGGCGGCGGCCACGCCGGCGAACAGCGGAATAGCCAGCTTGACGATATTGCCGTCGGTGCGGCGCGCCACGGCGAACACGATGCCGATCAGCAGCACCACCGCCACGTCGAAGAACAGCGGCAGCGCGCAGATCAGCCCGGCGATGCCGAGCGCGTAGTGCGCTTTGCTTTGTCCGAATCGTTTCAGCAATTGCGCCGCAATTTGATCGAGCGCGCCGACCTCATGCAGGATCTTGCCGAACATCGCCCCGAGCGCCACCACGATCGCCAGGAAGCCCAGCGTGTCGCCCATGCCTTTTTGCATGGTGTCGGCGATGTGTTCCAGCGGCATGCCGGAGAAAATGCCGGCGGCGATGGACACCAGCATCAGCGCGACGAAGGCGTGCATGCGCGCCTTCATCACCAGGAATAACAGCAGTAAAACCGAGCCGACTGCGGTACCGACCAGCGTTACGGTACTCACGCGCACACGTCCTGCGGCAGGAAGCTCTGGATATGGCGCACGGTATCGGCGATCACCGCGTCCAGCGGCTGATTGATGTCGATCGCCATCACGTCGTTCTCGTCGGCGCCCGGTTGCTCCAGCGCGGCGAACTGGGTGACCAGCATCTGCGGCTTGAAGAAGTGGCCGTTGCGCGCCGCCAGGCGGGATTCGATCACCGGGAACTCACCGTGCAGATAGATGAATGACAGGTTGCCGTTGCCGGCGCGCAGGCGGTCGCGATACTGCTTTTTCAACGCCGAACAGACGATGATCGACACGCTGTTGGTGCGCTGCATGGCGAAGGCGGCGTCGTTGAGCGCGGCCAGCCACGGCGCGCGATCGTCGTCGTTCAACGCCTCGCCGGCGGCCATCTTCAGGATGTTGCTGCGCGGGTGCAGGAAGTCGCCGTCGAGGAAGCCGGCGGAGAGTTGGCGGGCCGCGGCGGCGGCGACGGCGGACTTGCCGCTGCCGGAAACGCCCATAACGACGTAAATGCGATTTTGATTGTTGGTCATGGCTTGGCTCCAAAACACCGGGTGACGTTACCTTCGTTCAGCTTGATTGTTACCGGTAACATGTTATCGGTAACATTGTCGAAGGAAGTTTGAGCGGTTGCAATGGGCTTTCGCCGTGAGGATCGTTAACTGTGATCGGCTTCAAGCTTTTTTCCTGTGCGCTAAACAGGATGCCGACAGCCTGTTACATGCTGACAACAGAACAGAGCGGGGGAACAAGGGCGCGCTGCGGCGCCCCTCGGATGGACAGGATTAGCGCACGCCGCCGTAGGCCAGGCTGATCTCTTTCGACGCGTGGATCACCAGCGCGCCCAGCTCGATCACGCGATCGTCAGTGATGCGCGACACCGGGCCGGAGATGGAAATGGCGGCGAAGGCTTCGCGGTGTTCGTCGAAGATGCAGGCCGCCACGCAGCGCAGGCCGAGCGCGTGCTCTTCGTCGTCAAAGGAGAAGCCCTGTTTGCGGATCTGCGCCAGCCCCTCTTTCAGGTTGTGCGGCGTCAGGGTATGCGGCGTGTAGGTGTGCATGCCTTTCTTATGCAGCAGTTTGGTCACCTGATCGTCCGGCAGGGTGGCGAGGAACGCTTTGCCGGCGCCGGAGGCGTGCATCGGCAGTTTGCCGCCGATCGGCGCCGACATGCGCATCAGCGCCGTGCACTGCACCTGATCGATGATGATCGCCTGGTACTCGCTGGTATCCAGCACCGCCAGGTTGACGGTTTCGCCGGACTCTTCCATCAGGCGGCGCAGCGTCGGATGCACCATCGCCAGCAGGTTGCGGCTTTGCAGGAAGCTGCTGCCGACCACAAAGGCGTGCGAGCCGATGGTCCACAGGCCGAGATCGCCGACCTGGCGCACGAATCCCTGCTGCTGCATGGTGGTGAGCAGGCGGTGAGTGGTGGAGTTCGGCAGGCCGGCCTGCTGGGCCAGATCGGTCAGCGCCACGTTGCCCTGGGCTTCCGAAATGTATTCCAACAGTTTCAGGCCACGGGTCAACGATTGTACCTGACCGGTCGCCGCACTGGCGGCGGGGGCTGCTGCGCGGGGCTTCTTGCCGCGCTTGGCGGGAGCAGGGGTGGCCATGGGTGAGATTCCTTTTTCCGTATGATGGAATTCATTTTCGTTTTTTGCCGATGAATTGCAAGCCGCCGTCAGCTCATCGGAGGTGTTGGCGCACAACCTGAAAAACTCTCAATTGTTGCCTGGCCCTTTGTCCTTACAAGCTGTGCTAGGATGACTCGTTGGTGTTTGCGGCAGTTGAGCAATGGGCTGGATGGCAATGGAAGGGGTTACAGTGACGAATCGAGTAGAACAACTGCGCCGCCAGTTAGCGCAGCGCATTTTGGTGTTGGACGGCGGCATGGGCACCATGATCCAGAGCTACCGTCTGGATGAGCGCGATTTCCGCGGTGAGCGTTTCGCCGATTGGCGCAGCGATCTGAAAGGCAATAACGATCTGCTGGTGCTGACCAAGCCGGAAGTGATCACCGCCATTCATTACGCCTATCTCGAGGCGGGCGCCGATATCCTTGAGACCAATACCTTCAACGCCACCTCTATCGCCATGGCCGACTACCATATGGAGTCGCTGTCCGCCGAGATTAACTATCAGGCCGCCTGCCTGGCGCGCGCCTGCGCCGACGAATGGACGGCGCGCACGCCGGAAAAACCGCGCTACGTCGCCGGGGTGCTGGGGCCGACCAACCGCACCGCGTCCATCTCGCCGAACGTCAACGATCCGGCGTTCCGCAACATCTCGTTCGATGAACTGGTGGCGGCTTACCGCGAATCGACCCGCGCGCTGGTGGAGGGCGGCGTCGATCTGATCATGATCGAAACCATCTTCGACACCCTCAACGCCAAGGCCGCCGCTTTTGCGGTGGAAACCGAATTCGAAGCGCTGGGGGTGGAACTGCCGATCATGATTTCCGGCACCATCACCGACGCCTCCGGCCGCACCCTGTCCGGCCAGACCACCGAAGCGTTTTACAATTCGCTGCGCCACGTCAAGCCGCTGACCTTCGGCCTGAACTGCGCTCTGGGGCCGGATGAGCTGCGTCAGTACGTCGCCGAGCTGGCGCGCATCTCGGAGACCTACGTCACCGCGCACCCGAACGCCGGTTTGCCGAACGCCTTCGGCGAATACGATCTGGATGCGGCCGAGATGGCGCGCCAGGTCGGGGAGTGGGCGCAGGCCGGCTTCCTCAATATCATCGGCGGCTGCTGCGGCACCACGCCGGAACATATCGCCGCGATGGCCAAGGCGGTCGAGGGCGTGCCGCCGCGCCGGCTGCCAGAGCTCCCGGTCGCCTGCCGCCTGGCCGGTCTGGAACCGCTGACCATTGACGCCAGCACCCTGTTCGTTAACGTCGGCGAGCGCACCAACGTCACCGGTTCGGCACGTTTCAAACGCCTGATCAAAGAAGAGAAATACAACGAGGCGCTCGACGTGGCGCGCCAGCAGGTCGAGAGCGGCGCGCAGGTCATCGATATCAACATGGACGAGGGGATGCTCGACGCCGAAGCGGCGATGGTGCGTTTCCTCAACCTGATCGCCGGCGAGCCGGATATCGCCCGGGTGCCGATCATGATCGACTCCTCCAAGTGGTCCGTTATCGAGAAAGGCCTGAAGTGCATTCAGGGCAAGGGCATCGTCAACTCGATCTCGATGAAGGAGGGCGAAGAGGCCTTTATCCACCACGCCCGGCTGGTGCGCCGCTATGGCGCCGCGGTGGTGGTGATGGCGTTCGACGAAGTGGGCCAGGCGGACACCCGCGAGCGCAAGTTCGAGATCTGTCGCCGCGCCTATAAAATTTTGACCGAACGCGTCGGTTTCCCGCCGGAAGACATCATTTTCGACCCGAACATCTTCGCCGTCGCCACCGGCATCGAAGAGCACAACAACTACGCCGTCGACTTTATCGAAGCCTGCGCCGACATCAAAACCCACCTGCCGCACACGATGATCTCCGGCGGCGTGTCCAACGTGTCGTTCTCGTTCCGCGGCAACGATCCGGTGCGTGAAGCGATCCACGCGGTGTTCCTGTATCACGCCATTCGCAACGGCATGGACATGGGCATCGTCAACGCCGGGCAGCTGGCGATTTACGACGATCTGCCTGGCGAGCTGCGCGAGGCGGTAGAGGACGTGATCCTCAACCGTCGCGAGGACGGCACCGAACGCCTGCTGGAGCTGGCGGAAAAGTACCGCGGCAGCAAAGACGGCGAAGCGGCGGTGCAGCAGGCGGAGTGGCGCGGTTGGCCGGTGGAAAAGCGGCTGGAGTATTCGCTGGTGAAGGGCATCACCGAGTTTATCGAGTTGGACACCGAAGAGGCGCGGCAGCAGGCCGAACGGCCGATCGAAGTGATTGAAGGGCCGCTGATGGCGGGGATGAACGTGGTCGGCGATCTGTTCGGCGAGGGCAAGATGTTCCTGCCGCAGGTGGTGAAATCCGCCCGCGTGATGAAGCAGGCGGTGGCCTACCTGGAACCGTACATTGAGGCCAGCAAGCAGCAGGGCACCTCCGCGGGGAAAATCCTGCTGGCGACGGTGAAGGGCGACGTGCACGACATCGGCAAGAACATCGTCGGCGTGGTGCTGCAGTGCAACAACTATGAAATCGTCGATCTGGGCGTGATGGTGCCGACGGAGAAAATCCTGCGCACCGCGCGCGAGGAGAACGTCGACATCATCGGCCTGTCGGGGCTGATCACGCCGTCGCTCGACGAGATGGTCAACGTGGCCAAAGAGATGGAGCGCCAGGGCTTTACGCTGCCGCTGCTGATCGGCGGCGCCACCACCTCCAAGGCGCACACCGCGGTGAAAATTGAGCAGAACTACAGCGGCCCGACCACCTACGTGCAAAACGCCTCGCGCACCGTGGGCGTGGTGTCGGCGCTGCTGTCCGCTACCCAGCGCGACGAGTTTGTGGCGCGCACCCGCAAAGAGTATGAGACGGTGCGCATTCAGCACGCGCGCAAAAAACCGCGCACGCCGCCGGTCGATTTGCACAAGGCGCGCGCCAACGCCATGGCGCTGGACTGGGCCGACTATCAGCCGCCGGCGCCGCGGCAGCTTGGCGTATTCCCGGTGTCGGCCGGCATCGAGACGCTGCGCCACTATATCGACTGGACGCCGTTCTTCATGACCTGGTCGCTGGCGGGCAAATACCCGCGCATCCTGGAAGACGAGGTGGTGGGGGAAGAGGCCAAGCGCCTGTTCCACGACGCCAATCAGATGCTGGATCGGCTGGCCGCCGAGCGCAGCCTCAACCCGCGCGGCGTTTACGGCCTGTTCCCGGCCAACCGCGTCGGCGACGACGTGGAAGTGTACCGCGACGAACAGCGCAGCGAGGTGCTGGCGGTGAGCTGCCATCTGCGCCAGCAGACGGAAAAAACCGACTTCCCGAACTACTGCCTGGCGGACTTCGTGGCGCCGAAAAGCAGCGGCAAGGCCGACTACTTCGGTGCCTTCGCGGTGACCGGCGGGCTGGAGGAGGACGCGCTGGCGGCGGCGTACGACGCACAGCACGACGATTACAACAAAATCATGGTCAAGGCGCTGGCGGATCGTCTGGCGGAGGCTTTCGCCGAATACCTGCACGAACAGGTGCGCAAGTTGCACTGGGGTTATGCCGCCGACGAGAATCTGAGCAACGAAGAACTGATCCGCGAAAACTATCAGGGCATCCGGCCGGCGCCGGGCTACCCGGCCTGCCCGGAGCACACCGAAAAAGCGACCATTTGGCAGCTGCTGGACGTCAATCGCCACACCGGCATGGAACTGACGGAGTCCTTCGCCATGTGGCCGGGGGCGGCGGTGTCCGGCTGGTACTTCAGCCATCCTGAGAGCAAGTACTTCGCGGTGGCGCAGATCCAGCGCGATCAGGTGGAAGACTATGCGGCGCGTAAAGGGATGAGCGTGAGCGAGGTCGAACGCTGGCTGGCGCCAAACCTCGGCTACGACGCCGACTGACTTTCCTCTTTAAGGGCGCAGCGATGCGCCCTTGTCATTTACAGCGCTTCCACATCGATGTGCAGCGCGTCGTACCGCCAATACTCCAGGTCGCAATCGATCACCCGGTCATGTTGATCGCGATTCACCCGCGTAATGAACAGCGCCGGGCTGCCGTAGGTCACCTTCAGCATGGCGGCGGCCTGCTGCGGCAGCAGGGTGGGCAGCATGTCGAAACGTACCCGGCCGTAGTGAATGCCGTAGCGTGCGGCGTACAGCGCGGTCAGCGACTGGGTCAGATCTTCGTCCAGAATACCGGGGAAATAGGCCGGATTGAGGTAGTGCTCGCAGTACAGCACCGCGCGCCCGTCGATGTAGCGCAGCCGGCGAATGCGATAGGCCTGCGCGCCGGGAGGCAGCGCCAGGCGGCCGGCCAGCGGCGCGTCGAGCGTGACGACCGCGCTGTCGATCGCTTCGGTATGGGCGGCGCGCCCCTGCTGCTGCGCCATGGCGTGAAAATGGCTGCGCTGCAACGGGTTGTAGATCAAACGTGGAGGCGAGATGAACCAGCCGCGCCGCACCTGGCGGTAGATGACGCCCTGCGCCTCCAGCTGGCCGAGCGCCTCCTGCAAGGTAATGCGGGTGGTGGCGAACTGTTCGCTCAGGGCGCGCTCGGAGGGCAGCTTGCCGCCCGCGGCGAACTCGCCGGCGGTGATGCGGGCGCTCAGCGTTTGGCAGATGGTGGCGACGGTCGTCGGTGCTTCACTCATACAGCGGGTGTCCCGTTTCAGTGCGTTTGGCCTTCCTTAAGGTAGACCAGCGTCGCGTTTTCGCCGTTGCAATGGGTGATAAAACTGTCGCTTTTTTAAGCTGACATATAATTATCACATTCGTCCGTTAGATTGGTTTGGTCCTTGCTGGACTAGTCCAGCCATCCCCACACTACCACCTGGAGCATCAGTTATGAAACGTTTGTGCGCTTCTGTGTTAACCAGTGCCATCGTGTTATCCAGCCAGATGAGCTGGGCCGCGGATACCGATCTGGCGGCGCTGGAGCAGGCCGCGAAGAAAGAAGGCGAAGTCAACAGCGTCGGCATGCCGGACAGCTGGGCCAACTGGAAAGGCACCTGGCAAGATCTGTTGAGCAAGTACGGCCTGAAGCATGTCGATACCGACATGAGCTCCGCACAGGAGATCGCCAAATTCGATGCGGAAAAGAACAACGCCACGGCGGACATCGGTGACGTCGGCGCGGCCTTCGGCCCGGTGGCGGTGCAGAAGGGCGTAACGCAGTCGTACAAACCGTCTACCTGGGATCAGGTGCCGGAGTGGGCGAAAGACAAAGACGGCCACTGGGCGCTGGCTTACACCGGCACCATCGCCTTCATCATCAACAAGCAGCAGGTGAAAGACATCCCGCACAGCTGGGCCGATCTGCTCAAGGGCAGCTATCAGGTCACCATCGGCGACGTCGGCACCGCGTCGCAGGCGGCCAGCGGCGTGCTGGCGGCCACCTACGCCATGGGCGGCAACGAGAAAAATCTCAAGCCGGGCCTGGAATTCTTCGGCAAGCTGGCCAAGGCCGGCCGCCTGAGCCTGAGTAACCCGGTGATCGCATCGCTGGAGAAAGGGGAAGTGCAGGTTGGCGTGGTGTGGGACTTCAACGGCCTGAACTACCGCGATCAGATCGACAAAACCCGTTTTGAAGTGCTGATCCCGTCGGACGGTTCGATCACTTCCGGCTACACCACCATCATCAACAAATACGCCAAGCACCCGAACGCCGCCAAGCTGGCGCGCGAATACATCTTCTCCGACGCCGGCCAGATCAACCTGGCGCGCGGCTATGCCCGCCCGATCCGCGCCGAACATCTGACGCTGCCGGACGACGTCAAGGCCAAGCTGCTGCCGGCCGAGCAGTACAAGAATGCGCATCCGATCGCCGATCCGGCGGCCTGGGAACAGAGCGCCAAAGCGCTGCCGCGCCTGTGGCAGGAAAACGTCATTATGTTTATGCAGCAGTGAGTTAACGCACCATGAAAACGATCCTCGTGCTGCTGGACGGCCTCAACTACCGGGTGGCGCACGACGCTATGGGGTATCTGCAGGCCGAATGCGCGGCGGGACGCGGGCGGTTGTACCTGCTGGAGAGCGAGTTGCCCTCGCTCTCCCGGCCGCTGTATGAATGCATTCTCACCGGCGTCACGCCGGTGGAGAGCGGCGTGGTGCACAATCACGTCTCGCGCCTTTCTCATCAACAAAGCGTGTTTCATTATGCGCGCGCCGCCGGGCTGAGCACCGCCGCCGCCGCTTACCACTGGTTCAGCGAATTGTATAACCGCACGCCGTTCGACGCCGCGCGCGACCGCCATACCGACGCCCCCGAGCTGCCGATTCAACACGGGCATTTCTATTACGACGACGGTTATCCCGACAGCCATCTGTTTGACGACGCCGAAAGCCTGCGTCTGCGTCATCAGCCAGACTTTCTGTTGATCCATCCGATGAACATCGACGACGCCGGCCACCGCTTTGGCCTCTCTTCGCCGCAGTACCGCAACGCGGCGCGGCGCGCCGACGGCTCGCTGTCGCGCTATCTGCCCGAGTGGCTGGCGGCCGGCTATCAGGTGCTGGTTACCGCCGACCATGGCATGAACGACGATCGCAGCCACGGCGGCGTATTGCCGGAAGAGCGTCAGGTGCCGCTGTTCGTATTCGGCGCGGGCTTCAGCCTGGATGACGCCGATCCGCAGCAAACCGAGCTGTGCGGCACGATCTGCGATCTGTTGCAGGCGCCGCACGACAAGCCGCGCTGCCGGGCGCTGCTGGCGCAGGATGCGCGATGAACAGCAAAACCAAATGGATCGCCGCGCTGTGCCTGCTGCCGTTTATCGTGCTGTTCGGCGCGTTTCAGATCGCCCCGCTGGTGTGGATCGCCGTTCACAGCTTTTTCAGCGAGACCAGCGGCTGGGGGTGGGGCAACTATGTCGATATCCTCACCTCGCCGTTCTACCTGCAGGCGTTTCAGTTCTCGCTGGAGATCTCGCTATGGTCGAGCGTCTACGGCTTGCTGATCGCATTAGTTGGCAGTTACTCACTGCGTCAGCTCGGCCAGACGCGGTTTCATGACTTCGTAATGTCGTTCACCAACATGACCAGCAACTTCGCCGGGGTGCCGCTGGCGTTCGCCTTCGTCATTCTGCTGGGGCTGAACGGTTGCCTGACGTTGCTGCTGCGCAAATACGGCCTGATGGAGAGCTTCAACCTCTATTCGAAGAGCGGCCTGATCGTGCTGTATACCTACTTCCAGATCCCGCTCGGGGTGCTGCTGCTGTATCCGGCATTCGACGCGCTGCGCGCCGACTGGCGCGAATCGGCGGCGCTGCTCGGCGCCGGCCCCTGGCGCTACTGGCGGCATATTGGCCTGCCGGTGCTGGCGCCGGCGCTGATGGGCACCTTCGTCATCCTGCTGGCCAACGCGCTGGGCGCCTACGCCACGGTGTATGCGCTGACCACCGGCAACTTCAACGTGATCCCGATCCGCATCTCGGCGCTGGTGGCGGGGGACATCTCCCTCGATCCGAACCTGGCCAGCGCGCTGGCGATGCTGCTGGTGGTGATGATGGCGTTTATCACGGTGATCCACCAATGGATGCTGCGCAGGAGCTACCTCAATGCGCGCTCATAACCGGCTGGAGAATGCTTATGTCGCGTGTTGAACGCTTGTACCACCGCACGGTGACCGGCCTGCTGCTGTTGATCCTGCTGCTGCCGCTGGCGGCGACGCTGATTTACGCGCTGGCTACCCAGTGGGGCGCCACCATTTTGCCGGACGGTTTTACCCTGAAGTGGCTGACGGCGCTGTGGAGCGACCCGCGCTTTTTGCTGGCGCTGTGGCACTCGCTGCTGATCTGCTTTGGCACGTTGCTGCTGTCGGTGGTGGTGATCCTGCCGGCGATGTTTGTAATCGCTTACTACTTCCCTAGGCTTGACGCGGTGATGAACGTGCTGATCCTGCTGCCGTTCGCCGTGCCGCCGGTGGTGTCGGCGGTGGGGCTGATGCAGCTGTTCGCCGCCGATCCGCTGCCGCTGCTCGGCACCCCCTGGATTTTGGTGGGCTGCTATTTCACCATCGCGCTGCCGTTTATCTACCGCGCCATCAGCAACAACATGCAGGCGATCAACCTGCGCGATCTGATGGACGCTGCGCACCTGCTCGGCGCCAGCACCTGGCAGGCGGCGCTGTGGGTGGTGCTGCCGAACCTGCGCAAGGGCGGAACGATCGCTGTGTTGCTGTCGTTTTCGTTCCTGATCGGCGAGTTCGTGTTCGCCAACCTGCTGGTGGGCAGCCAGTATGAAACGCTGCAGGTCTATCTGTTCAACATGCGCAACGGCAGCGGGCATTTCACCAGCGCGCTGGTCATCTCCTATTTCGCCGTGGTGCTGCTCGTCACCTGGCTGGCGAACCTGCTGAATAAAAACAAGGGCTAACCCGATGGCTTATCTCAACGTCACCCGCCTGAACAAACACTATGGCCAAACCCAGGTGTTTCAGGATATCGATTTCACCGCCGAAGAGGGGGAGTTCGTCACCCTGCTCGGGCCAAGCGGCTGCGGCAAGTCGACGCTGTTGCGCTGTCTGGCCGGCCTGACCCCGGTCGACAGCGGGCAAATTTTGCTGCAGGGCCAGGATCTGGTGCCGCTGGCGCCGCAAAAGCGCGGCATCGGCATGGTGTTTCAAAGCTATGCGCTGTTTCCCAATATGACGGTGGAAGGCAACGTGGCCTTCGGCCTGAAAATGCAGAAGCTGGCGGCCGGGCAGATCGGCCAGCGGGTGCAGGAGGCGCTGGCGCTGGTGGAGCTGAGCGATCTGGCGAAGCGCTATCCGCATCAGCTGTCGGGCGGCCAGTGTCAGCGCGTGGCGTTGGCGCGATCGCTGGTCACTCGCCCGCGTCTGCTGCTGCTCGACGAACCGCTGTCGGCGCTGGACGCGCGCATCCGCAAACATCTGCGCGAGCAGATCCGGCGCATTCAACGCGAGCTGAACCTGACGGCGATCTTCGTCACCCACGATCAGGAAGAGGCGCTGACCCTGTCGGATCGCATCGTCCTGATGAACAAGGGGCAGATCGTGCAGAGCGGTGATGCGGAAACCCTGTATACCCAGCCGGCGGACGCCTTCGCCGCCGGTTTTATCGGCAACTATAACCTGCTGAGCGCCGAACAGGCCGGCCGGCTGACCGGGCGCAGCTATGCCGGCAAGGTGGCGATCCGCCCAGAGTCTATCGGGCTGTTGCCGGCCGGACAGGGGATCGGCGGGGTGATCCTTGGCCACAGTTTGCTCGGGAATGTGGTACGCTATCGGATTCAGGTTCGCGAGGTAGAGTTGCTGGTTGACGTGCTCAACCGTTCGGTGGCCGATCTGCGGCCCGACGGCGCGGAAATTGGGCTACACTTGGAACCTGTTGTATTGCGGGAAGTTGCATGACTTCGCAGCGTGGCGCCGGGGCTCTCCCACCGCCGCCTTAACCCTTCTCTTCTGCGGTCTGCCGCCCGCCCGCTGTCCTGCCAGACCCACGCCCGGCAGGCGGGACCGCGCGCTGTACCCGTCATCCTTTGGCTCGCCTCTCTGCGTCGCGTGACAGGCATCGGGTATCAGCCTCCTTTGGCCGGGCGTTAATGGAGCGTATCTTCCGTGCTGACCCTTCTTCACCTGCTTTCGTCCGTGGCGCTGTTGGTGTGGGGCACCCACATCGTGCGCACCGGGATCATGCGGGTTTACGGCGCCAATTTGCGGCGCGTGTTGAGCGACAGCGTTGAGAAAAAACCGCTGGCGTTCGTTTCCGGCATCGGCGTGACCGCGCTGGTGCAAAGCAGCAACGCCACCGCGCTGCTGGTGACCTCTTTCGTCGCGCAGGGGCTGGTGGGGCTGGCGCCTGCGCTGGTGATCATGCTGGGCGCCGACGTCGGCACCGCGCTGATGGCGCGCGTGCTGACCTTCGATCTTTCCTGGCTGTCGCCGCTGCTGATCCTGGTCGGCGTCTTCCTGTTCCTCAGCCGCAAACAGATGCGGATCGGCCAGATCGGGCGCGTTCTGATCGGTCTGGGGCTGATCGTGCTGGCGCTGGAACTGATCGTGGCCGCCGCCACGCCGATCACCCAGGCGGCAGGGGTGAAAGTGCTGTTCTCGTCGCTGACTGGCGATGTGATGCTGGACGCCCTGACCGGCGCGCTGTTCGCCATCGTCAGCTATTCCAGCCTGGCCGCGGTGCTGCTGACCGCCACCCTGACCGCCACCGGCGTGATTTCGCTGAAGGTGGCGCTCTGTCTGGTGATCGGCGCCAACCTCGGCAGCGGCCTGCTGGCGATGATCAACGCCAGCGGCCAGAACGCCGCCGGGCGGCGCGTGGCGCTCGGCAGCCTGCTGTTCAAATTGGTGGGCTGCATCCTGGTTTTGCCGTTCGTCTCCTATCTGGCGGATGTGATGGCTCAACTGCCGGGCGGCAGCGAAGAGCTGGTGATCTATTTCCACGTGTTCTACAACCTGATCCGTTGTCTGGTGATGATCCCGTTGGCCGGGCCGATGGCGACGCTGTGCGAGCGGCTGATCGTCGACGTGGCGGCCGACGACCCGCGCATGCGGCCGCGTCATCTGGACGCCAGTGCGCTGGATACGCCGACGCTGGCGCTGGCCAACGCGGCGCGCGAAACGCTGCGCATGGGCGACGTGGTGGAACACATGATGATCCTGCAGCGCGAAGTGCTGCACGGTAAGCAAGGCGTGGATAAAGAGGTGCGGCGACTCGACGATGACGTCGACGTGCTGTACACCGCCATCAAGCTGTATCTGGCACAGATCCAGAAGGAAGATCTGGGCGAGGAAGATTCGCGCCGCTGGGCGGAAATCATCGAAATGGCGCTCAACCTGGAACAGGCGGGCGACATCATCGAGCGCATGGCCGGCGACGTGGGCGCCAAATCGCACGCCGCGCGCCGCGCCTTCTCGGCGGAAGGATTGGCGGAACTGGACGGGTTGCACGAACGGCTGATCGGCAACCTGCGTCTGGGGTTGTCGGTGTTCCTGTCCGGCGACGTCACCAGCGCCAAACGCCTGCGCCGTTCCAAGCACCGCTTCCGCATTCTGGATCGCCGCTATGCGCATGCGCACGTCGATCGTTTGCATCAGCAAAACGTGCAGAGCATCGAGACCAGTTCGCTGCATTTGGGATTGTTGGGGGACATGAAGCGCCTGAACTCGCTGTTTTGCGCCGTGGCCTACAACGTGTTGGATCAGGATGCGAAAGACGACGATCGCGACTGGGAAGACACCCCGAGCACGCTGTAAAAAAACGCCCCCGGAAAACCGGGGGCGTTGCGTAGGGGAGGCGCGTTATTTGCCGCTGAACACGCCGGCTTTGGCGTCCGCCTGCTGAGTTGAGGCATGGCCGCTGGCGAACGGCACGTTGCCGTTGACGCTTTGCTTCGCCGCGCCGCCTAACAGTCCACCTACCGTGGCGGCCGCATCGACGCGGCCGCCGCCCTGATAGCGCTGGCCGCTGACGTCCTGCTGGCTGACCTGGCTACCGCCCAGTTCCACCTTGCCCTGCTGGCTGCGGATTTCGCCGCCGGTCAGCTGGGTTTGGCCGCCGACCTGCAGCGCCACGCCGTGCTTACCGGCAATCGCTGATTGCTCGCCGACCGCATTGTTGTTCACCACGTCGGCATTGACCTTGAGCTGCCCCTGGCGACCCGCCGGCCCGGTGATGCTGTCTTTCACCGCGCCGCCGACGGTGCGTGCGCCGCGATCCCACAGTGGGCCCTGCGGTTTTTCGCCGGCCGGCGTTTCCGGCAGCGTGACTTTGCCGTCAGCCTTGCTGAAGCTGACTGCACCGGTGGTATCCTGCTGCGGATCGAGGCGACGCGCCACGCTGTTGTACTTGTCGGTGGTGGCGTCGGCCACTTTGTTCACCCCGGCTTCCAGTTTCTCTTTCACTTTACCGGCGTAGCGCGGCGTGCCGACCTTCGACAGCTTGGAGGTGATGCTACTGCCCGGATCGTTGCTGTGGCTCAGACCGGCATCCACATCCACCTTCACGCCTGTCTCGACGTCTTTGCGGCTTTCAACGCGCAGATCGCCGCCCACCTTGCCCTGTACGCTGTCGGCGTCGACGCGCGCGCCGGCAAGGCGGGTGTCTTTGCCGCTGTTGAGCGCCACGTCGCCCGCGGTGATGCCGGTATTGGCGTGGGTGGTTTTATCCTGCTGCTCCACGCCGACTTTCAGACCTGCGCCCAGCGTGTGGGTGTCTTTGCCGGTGTTCGGATCGACCTTGCCGCCTGCGTCCTTGTTGAAGGTTTGACCGCCTCTGGCGTTGGCTTTGATGCCCAGATTCCAGTTGTCCTTATGCTGCTCGTTCTTGGCGGATTCCAGCAGGATGCCGCCGTTTTTCGCTTCGAGCGCGGCGCTGCCGCCGCTGACTTTGGCCCCCTGCAGATGCAGCGCGTCATCGCCTTTGCCGTTGGCGGACAGGGTGACCTTGCCGTCTGAGGCGATAGTGACGCCCTGGCGTTCTGTCGTGGACTCATTGACCTTGGCGATGTCGAAGGCGCCGCCGGCGGAGAGGCTGCCGCCGGTTTTTTCCTTGCTGTCGCTGCTGCCGGCGCCCAGATCGATATTGCCGGACAGCTTGCTTTCCTTACGCGTTTGGGTCGATTCCGCCGCCTGCAGCGCGACCTTGTTGCCCGCGTTCAGGCTGACGTCGCCCTGGCTCTTGACGTTGGTGCCCTGCAGCGTCAGATCGCGGCCCGCCTTCAGCGCCACACCCTGGCCGTTGACGTTGCCGACTTGCGCGGTGCTGCTGCTGCTTTCACCGTTGTTGGTGCCGCCGCCGAAACCGGCGCCGAAGTTTTTGCTGTCGGCGGTGAAGCCGCCTTTGGCGGACGCTTTGACGTTAAAGCCGCTGTGGTTCTCGCTCTGTTTGTCGCTGGCCTGATCGAAGCGGATATCGCCGCCGGCGTTGACGGCGGTTTTACCGCTGCCGCCGTTCAGCGCGGTACCCTGATAGACCGCGTCTTTTTTCACGTTGACGTTGATGCCGTTGGCCGCGTCGATCGAGCCGGCCACCGCCTGGCTGGCGCTGCTGTTGCTGCGCTGGGTGCCGCCTTCGCCCTTGGCGTCCACGGTCAGATCGCTGCCGGTGGTGGTGTAGACGCGCACGCCGGCGCTGCCGCGGGTGTCGCGGCTCTGCTCGTCCTGACGGTTTGCCGCGGCTTCGCTGCGGTGGCTGTCCGCCGTCAGGTTGACCGCGCCTTTGCTCGCCTGGTACTGCGTGCCCTGATCGCGCACTTCGCCTTTGGCATTGATGTCGATGCTGCCGGCTTTCACCGAGCTGACCACCGCCTGCGAGCTGCTGCTGTGTTTTTCGCTGCTGCCGCCCTGTGCGCCGATATCCAGGCCGACGTTAGGCGCGCCGATGCCGCCGATGTCGTTGATAACGCCGGTAGCGTCCAGCTTGGCTGCCTTGCCGACCGCGCGCTCGACCGGACGGGTCACGGCGCTGTAATCGACGTTGGCGCCGATGTTCACGCCGACGTCAGTTTTGGTGGTGGTGGTGCTGGCGGTGTCGGCAGCGGCAAGGTGATCGACGCCGGCGGCGTTTTCTTGATAGGCGCCGCCGACGCTGTGCTGCGCGCCTTGCTGGGTCAGCTTGTCGCGGGCGTTGATCGTCAGATTGCCTTTGACGTCGCTGCCGGAGGTGATCGCCTTGCTGCTTTGCGTCTGGGTTTTGCTGTTCTCGTAGCCGGCTTCCACGCCGCTGCCGAGTTTGTCGATGCCGCCGGTGTAATAGAAACCGCCGCCGATCTTGGTTTGCTCGGTGTTTGAGGCCGTTTTGTCGTCGGCCGCCAGGAACGAAACCTTGTTGCCGCTGACGCTGGCGTCGCCTTTGTCGGCGACCAATTGAGAACCGCTGAAGGTCACGTCCTTCTCCGCCTTGAGCTTCACGCTGCCGCCGCTGAGGCTTGAGGCGCTATTCTCGGTGCGGGTGGTTTTCTCGCTGTCGCGGGTGTGCTCGATGCGCAAACCGGCGCGGTACTGCTTGTCACCGGCTTCTTTGGCGTAGCCGTTAACGGTGAGCGCGGTCTTTTGCTCGTCGATGTTCTGCTGCCGCTCGGCCGCCTTGACGTTGATGTTGCCGGTCTTCGACTCGACGCTCAGCTCACCGCCGCTGGCGACCTGGCTGCCGATCACGTCGGCATCCTTGTGGCTGACCAGCGTCAGGTTGGTGTCGGACTTCAGCTCGCTGGCGGTGCTGCTCTGGTAGCTGTTGTCGGCCTTGTGCGAACTGCTGGTGATGTTGAAGGCGGTGCCGGTGCGCGCGTCGATTTTGTCCACGGTGGTGCTCAGCGCGTTGTCGATGCGCAGGCCGCCGTGGGTGGCGGTGACTTCGCCGCCTTTCTGGCCGCGCGCCTTGCTGCCGGTAATGGTGACGCCTTGCTGGCCGTTCAGGCGCAGGGTGCCGCCGCTGGTCAGCTCGGAAGCGTGGCTGATCTCGCGGCGATTGCTGTTGTTTTTGTTGTCGCCGCCGCCGATGCCGCCCCAGGAGGTTTTGTCATCGCGTACCGCTTTGGCGTTGGCGGTTTTCTGCACCCCGACCTGGATCTGGCTGTCTGCATCGATCGTCAGATCGCGCTGGGCATGGATCTTGGCGCCCTGAGTCGAGACATTGCGACCGGCTTTCAACGTCAGTTCGCCCTGGCTGCGCAGTTCGCTGGCCTTCAGGCTTTCGCTTTCGTCGCTGCTGCTCCATCTGCCGGTGCGCAGGCTGGAGGTGTGATTGCGCTGGTAGCCGCGCTCGCTGGATTTATCCTTCTCCACCAGCCCGGCAAGGTGTACGTCGCGCGCCGCTTTGACGCTCAGCGCACGCTCGGCGCTGACATTGGCGCCCAGCAGCTTCACGTCTTCCTGGGTGCTGATGAGTTTGGCGCTGCCGTTGGCGGCGACGGTGCTGCCCGCCTGCTGCAGCTGCTCGCGTTCGCGGGTGACGTCGTATTGCCAGGAGTAGAACCAGCGATCGTCGGTATGGCCTTGCGTCTGCTTCAGCTGCTGGCCGTCGAGCGTCAGCTTACCGCCCTGCAGCGTAATGTCTTCGCCGCGGATATCGGTGGCGGTGAGGTGCGCATGATTATCCGCCACCAGGCTGATGTTCTTGCCTTTCAGCTCGGTGCGGGTCAGCTTCTGGCTGCTGCTGCGATCGTTGACGTAGATGCCGCCACGGTAATTTTGATAGTTATCACCGCCGTTTTTGTTGCTGCTGGCGTCGTCGACGCGGCTTTCGCTGCGGATATCATAGGCTTTCACCTTGAGTTCATCGCCGGCGTTCAACGAGCCGGCCAGTTTCACGCCGCTGCCCTGCGCGGTGTTGATGATGTTGATGCGCCCGGCCTGCATGCTGCCGAGGTAGTAGCTGTCCAGCGCGGTCGGCGTCTGTTGGCTGGCCTGCACCGTGCCGTCGCGCGCTACCCGGTTAAGGCCGCTGATGGCGTTGATCGTCGCCGAGGTCACTTTACCATTCGAATGTTTGAAATCTTGCACGATCACTTCGCCGCGGCTGTCGATCTTCGGCGCGATCAGATCCAGTACGCCGCCGGCGTTCAGGGTGCCATTGAGGCTCAGCGTGTTGCGGTTGCCGAAGGTGCTGTAACCCTGCAGCACGCCGTTTTCCACCAACGGGTTGCCGACCACCAGTGAGGAATGGCTGGTATTGATGAACCCGCAGCCCTGACAGCTGATGCCGTTCGGGTTGGCCAGCACGTAGTCGGCCGCCATGCCGAAGATCTCTTGCTGGCCATGCAGTAGCGACGGATTGCGGCCGATCACCTCGTTGAGGATCACGCTGGCTTCGCGTCCGCCCAGATTGGGGTTGGCGCCCAGTTGGCCGGCCAGCTGCGACAGCCCCGCCTCGCGGGAGTTGTTCAGCACCGCGCCGGGCTGGTTGACGTTGAAGTCCTGATATTGGTTGTGCGACAGCCCGTTGCCGTTCGGCGCGACGATATCGACCACCTGTGCGCCGGTGGCGGCGGTGGAGACGCCGGGGCCGTTGGCGCCGTTGGCCGCAACGATCTCTGCGGCGTAGGCGCCGGCGGAAGCGGCGAGAATAATCGCCAGCGCGGCGGCCAGTTTGCCTGCCGCCGAAAGTCTGAAGTTATTATTTTTCATCCATGTATCTCCGTATATTGCCGTGGGGTCCTGCAAAACTGTTGATTAAAAGGTGTAAGAAAAGCGGGCCAACACCTGAACGGGATCTTCAGGCGTGGCGTGGTTAGACAAAATCCAGCCGCGGCTGACCTCCAGATCGACCAGCGCCTGCCGGTAGCGTAACGTGGCGCCGCTGCTCACCCCGGCGCTGCTGCGCCAGCCCGAGTTGTCCTGACGCGGCAGAATGCGGCCAACGTCGGCGCCAAGGCGCGGCGTCAGCGTGGTGGCGCCCAGATTAAAACTGCGGGACAGCGTATTTTGCAGATACCAGCCGTTGTCGCCGGACTGGGTGCTGCGGCTAAAGCCGCGCACGGCGCTGCGATCGGTGAGGCTAAGCCACTCCACGCCGGGCAGCGGGTCGCGGCTGTACTGGCCGTAGAACAGATTGTTGAGCTGATAGGTGGCGCCACCCAGCTGGAGGCGCTGGCTCAGGTTGGCGAACAGCTTGCCCTTGGTGAACTGGCTGTCGAGGTGCACCGAACTCGGGTGGCGATCGGCGCCCAGCCAGGGCAGGCCCTGCTCGACGCTGAGGTTGGCGCTGAACACGCCATGGGGCAGAATTTGCAGGTGGCTGGCGCTCAGCTCGGCCAGGGTCAGCGTTGGGCTGCTGACCTCAAGACGCACGCTTTCGAAGTAGTTGTCGATGCGTTTGTAGGTCAGCTGGCCGCTCAAGCTGTCTATCTGATCGTGGTCGCGATAAAACACGTAGTCGCTGCGCAGCCCGTACTGTTGGGTCTGACCGTGCAGTTTGACCACGTTGTGCGGCAGCTGCTGGTGGTTCTCATAGGACGAGAAGCTGGCGAACCCGCTGAAGGTGAACGCGCCGTACGGCAGCGAATAGAGCAGGGTGTAGGCGCGATTATAGCGGTGAGCCGGGTTTTCCAGCGTGCTGTTGGCGTTCAGGCTGACAAAGTCCGACAGGCCAAACGGGCTGTCCAACGTGGCAGTGGCGCGCGCCAGCCACCGGCCGGTGCTTTTTTGGCCGTAATTATCCGTGCCGGCGGTAATCAGCCAGGGCTTGGCATGCTGATTGCGCAAACGAATAACCGAACCGCCAACCTGGCGGCCGGGCAATATATCCAGCTTGGTGGTATTTGATTGCAAACGATTGGCCTGATCCAATCCCTGATCGAGCTCGGTTAATTTCAACGGCTTGCCTTCCAGCCCCGGAAATAATAAACGGCTGTTGACCCAGCGATCGCCGCCTTCTATTTTCTCGATAAATCCTTCCGTCACGCTTAACCCCAATTCTCCTTGTGAATTAGGGCGAACAATTTGCACGCGCGCGGTGATATAGCCCTTTTGCACATAAAGGCGCGTTAATTCACGGGTCAAGCGATTGATATCGTTGCTGCTGATGCAGTTTTCCGGCAGCGCGCTCAGCGCAGATAAATCACCCGGTGAGAGCAGGGTAATGCCTTGCAGATAAACGCCGGCGATCGGCAGGCACTGCGCGGACTGCGGCAGTGCGGGCGCGGCCGGTTCCGGTTCCGCCAGCAGGCGCTGTTGCTTCAGCTGCTGGTAGCGGCGTTGCTCAATCAACTGGTTGACTTCACGCGTGCTGTCTTGCAACGCGCGCCGTGATTCCCCCATCGACATGTCCATCATCATGTGGGAGTCCGGCAGGGTTTCGGCGGAAAGGGCCGTGCTGACCAGCAGTGTCAAGGCGGTGATTTTTTTTATCATTGTAATCCATTCTGAGAGGCCGCCGGGGCAGCCAGCCCAATCCATGAGGTTAACCACGGGCGGCCGACGGCCGGCCCGAAATAATGAGCGACATGCACATTGCGAGGTATCTTGATTTGCCGCAGCAAATAAGACGGTGGGTATATATCTAAATAATAATTAGGCTGCTTCTTTTATGGCGGGCAACCCTGGTGACTTAATTAATTAAAAAAAGTGGAGCGTCTCTTCCTCTTGCCAACATTATCGGCATTGATAGGAAGAATCTGAATTTTTATTTTTCACGGATGATAGGGGATGAGGGGAATTATGACAATCCGACCAGTGGGAAATACGAAATTTCGCAGGAAAGAAAAGGGACGCAATTGTTTGCGTCCCTACAGGCGGTTTATTTCTTCTTGATAGGGCGGCCGGACCAATAACCTGCCAGCAGCGAACCGGAGAGGTTGTGCCAGACCGAGAACAGCGCGCCTGGCAGCGCGGCCAGCGGCGAGAAGTAGATTTTGCCCAGCGTGGCCGCCAACCCGGAGTTCTGCATACCGACTTCGATCGCCAGCGTGCGGCAGGTGGACTCGTCGAAACCGAACAGTTTACCGCCCCAGTAGCCGCTCAGCAGACCGATGCCGTTGTGCAGGATCACCGCGATGATAACGACCAGGCCGACCGAAGCGATATGGCTTTGGCTGCCCGCCACCACCGCGCTGATGATCGCCAGAATGCACACCATCGACAACGCCGGCAACAGTGGCTCGATGCGTTTCACCACCTTGGTCAGGGTATGGTGGACGATCAGGCCCAGGCCGATCGGGATCACCACAATCTGCAGAATGCTGAGCAGCATGCCCATGATATCGACGCTGATCTTGGCGTCGACGTACAGACGGGTCAGCAGCGGCGTGGCGAACACCCCAACCAGCGTCGAGACCGCCGAGATGGTCACCGACAGCGCCACGTCACCCTTGGCCAGATAGATCATCACGTTGGAGGCGGTGCCGCTGGCCACGCTGCCCACCAGCACCATGCCGGCGGACAGATCCGGCGGCATGCGGAACAGCATCGCCAGGATCCAGGCCGCCAGCGGCATGATCAGATAATGCAGGAAGATGCCTGCCGCCACCGGGCCGGGACGCGCCAGCACGCGTTTGAAGTCGTCGAGCCGCAGCGTGACGCCCATGGCGAACATGATCAGCATCAGCAGCGGGCTGACGTAGGGGCCGATACCGGTAAAGGTGGTCGGCGTGTAATAAGCGGAGACGGACAGCAGTATCGCCCAGAGGGGGAATAAGCGCGTGAGTAGTGCCAGCATGCAGGTTTTCCTTAGCCAGATTGAGAACGGTGGATGTGGTTGTGTTTTTATTGCGGGCTCAACATGCTGAACCCCTGCAGGTTTTGAACGGATTTTTTAGACGCAGGGGCGCAGCATGCTGCGCCCGCAATCAGGGATAATGACTTATTCGAACAGGTTGTGATGCAGGGTACGCACCACCTGCTCGGCTTCTTCGCCCGGCACCAGGAAGCACAGGTTATAGCTGCTGGCGCCGTAGCAGATCAGGCGGATATTGAACGGATCGAGCACGCCGAACACCTCTTTGCCCACGCCGCAGGCGCGCGACAGCTGGTTGCCGATGATCGCCACCAGCGCCAGGTTTTCTTCCACTTCCACCCGGCACAGCGACGACAGTTCGGTCAGCAGTGAGGTGGTCAGCAGGCTGCCGCCGACGGAGGTGGCGCCGGTGGTGTCCATGGTCAGCGCGATGCTGACTTCCGAAGTGGTGATCAGATCGACGGAGACATTATGGCGCGCCAGGATGTTGAACACCTCGGCCAAGAAACCGCGCGCGTGCAGCATGTTCAGGCTGTGCAGCGTCAGCAGCGTTTGCTTGCGGCGCAGCGCCAGCGCGCGGAACAGCGGCGGGTTCTCGGTGGTGTTGCACACCAGCGTGCCGCCGGCCGCCGGATCCTTGCTGGAGCCGACGAACACCGGAATATCGCTGCGCACCGCCGGCAACAGGGTGGCCGGATGCAGCACTTTAGCGCCGAAGGTGGCCATTTCCGCCGCCTCTTCGAAACCGATTTTGTCGATGCGCTTGGCCGCCGGCACCACGCGCGGATCGGTGGTGTAGATGCCCGGCACGTCGGTCCAGATATCCACCCGGCCGACGCCGAGCGCTTCGCCGAGCAGCGCGGCGGTATAGTCGCTGCCGCCGCGGCCGAGCGTGGTGGTGCGGCCCTTCGGCTCGCTGCCGATAAAGCCTTGGGTGACCACCAGCGCTTCCTGCAGGCGCGGCTGCAACTGCGCCCGGGCCAGTTCGCTGAGCGCGGCGCTGTCCGGCACGGCGCGGCCGAAGTGATCGTCGGTGCGCATCACTTTGCGCACGTCGAACCATTCGGCCTGCACGTTGCGGGCGCGCAGGATTTCAACGAACAGCAGGGTGGACATCAGCTCCCCATGGCTGACCAGTTCGTCGGTCAACGCCGTCGAGGTGGCCAGCGACGCGGCTTCCGACAGCATGGCGATGTTTTCCAGCAGGCGGTCTATTTCGTCGCGGATCACCGCCGGCGCCGCGAGGCGATCGAGGATGGCATATTGGATACGCCGGATTTCATCAAGCTGGTAATTGCGCTTGTCGGCCTCGCAACCCTCGGCCAGGGCGACCAACAGGTTGGTGACGCCCGCCGAAGCGGACAACACCACCAGGCGGACCTGCGGGTTGGCCAGCACGACGTCGGCACTGCGGTTCATGGCTTCAAAGTCGGCGACGCTGGTGCCGCCGAACTTGGCTACCACGGTGGAATTCTGGGGTGCTGCTTGGTTCATCTAGAAACCTCGTGTCAGGGATGCCCGTTTGGGGCACTGTAATTCCATAGCCTTGGCACAAGGGGAGAGCGGTAAACAGGGGGCAGGCGTAGAGGTCAGGCTACGATACACCCAGAAGCGCCCCACCTTGTCGATCGCCCTGCGGGCGATCCCCTGGTGACAACCCAGGGGATTCAGCCCCTGTAGTCGATACGATAATGGCCGGCCATTACCCTACCTCGGCGTCGCTCCCCCTCGGGTGCCGTCAACGGAGAAACGGCTCCTCTGACACTCTACCTGGGCGACGCGCCTCTTCTGGCTTGCGCACCGGGTGCGCAAGTAGGCTGTTAGGAATAGCCGGTTATCGCCATTCTGTCAACGTACAGACGGTGAGGGATTTTCATCTTGCACCAGCGCGATAAGCGTACAGGGCATCGCGGGCGTGGAACCGGCGCCAATCGGTTGCAGAGAACCGTCTTCCTTTTGGCTGAATAGCGGAATAACGCCCTGATGTTTCTCCAAATACTCCAGCCAACCGAAATTTTCGTTCAATTTGGTCGCTTTGATGGTGGCCCCCCTGGCGAGCAGGCTGCTCAGGCGGCCGTAGGTGGCTTCCTGATTAAATAAAATTTCATGCCGGCGGAAACGCGAACTTTCCGCGCTGGCGCCGCGCCCTTTCAACGGCGCCCCCGAACGGATGGCGAACACGTGATCTTCGCCGAAGAGATGGCCGAAGTGGTAGACCGCCAGCGCGTTCTGGTGGCGATTGGGCGACAGCGCCAGCACCTGGGCGATATTGCTCAGATCGAGGTAGTTCTCGGCGTGTTCGGAGTAGGCGTGGCCATAGTAGGCCGGAATGCCGTCCATGCGCGCCTGACGGTAGTATTCCCAGCTGCTGTCGGTGACGATCACCGGCACGTTCAGCTTGATCAGCGCCTGCGCCAGCATGCGCGCCACGCTGTTGGCGCCGACGATCAGCACGCCGCGCGGTTTCTGCTGCTGCACCCGCAGCCAGCGCGCCATTATGCCGCTGGTCAGGCTTTGCAACACCACGGTGCCGATGATGATGGCGAACACCACGGTCACCAGCCGGTCGGCGCCCTGATAGCCGCTGCGCTGCAGCGTCAGCGCGAACAGCGAGCTGACCGCCGCGGCCACGATGCCGCGCGGGGCGATCCAGCACAGCAGCAGCCGATCGCGCCAGTGCAGGGAAGAGCGCCAGGTCGACACCGCGATGCACAGCGGCCGGGCGATGAACTGCACCGCCAGCAGCAGCAGCAGCAGCGGCCAGCCCATGTTCCACAGCGCCTGGATGTCGAGCCGCGCCGCCAGAATGATGAACAGCGCCGAGATCAGGATCGCCGACAGCTCCTCTTTGAACGCCAGAATATCGCTGGTGTCCACGTCGCGCATATTGGCCAGCCAGATGCCCATCACCGTGACGGTCAGCAAACCGGATTCGTCGGCGATGGCGTTGGAAACGCCGAAGGCGGTCAGCATAATAGCCAGCACCGCCAGGTTCTGCAGGTAGCGCGGCAGCCAGACGCGGCGCAGCGCCAGGCCGAGCAGGTAACCGAACAGCGCGCCGGCGATCAGGCCGACGGCGGCGGTCACGCCCAGCGTCCAAAACAGGTGGGTATAGGATTCCGCATTCTGCTTCAGCACGATGAACTCGAACACCAGCAGGGTGAAGATGGCGCCGACCGGATCGATGACGATCCCTTCCCAGCGCAGCACCTGGTTAATGTTGGCGTTCGGCCGCACCACGCGCATCAGCGGGGCGATCACCGTCGGCCCGGTCACCACCGTCACCGCGCCGATCAACGCCGCCAGCTCCGGCGGGAAATCCAGCAGCCACCAACTAGCGAGGCTGATGACCAGAAAGGTGACCAGCATGCCGACGGTGACCAGGTTGCGCACCACGCCGCCGAGGCCGCGTATCTCCTCGAAACGCAGCGTCAGCGCCCCCTCGAACAGGATGATCGCCACCGACAGCGACACCAGCGGAAACAGCAGATCGCCGAACAGCAGATCCGGCTGCACCAGATGCACCGTCGGGCCGAGCACGATGCCGAACAGCAGCAGCGGCAAGATGGCCGGCAGGCGCAGCAGCCAGGCCAGCCACTGCGCCAGCAGCGACGCCAGGCCGATAAGCACCAACATGAGTGGGGCGGATAATTCCATAAGCGAGATCCCTTTCAAATGACGAAATAAACGACGATGACACAGCCTGATGACAATTCGGCAACTCCGATAACAGGCCGTTAGCCAAAAGTATAGAGTGAAAGCTGAAACGAGGCGGCAATGCGTTGACAGTTAGCGCCTATCGCAAGAAAAGCGATCATAATCACAGTCGAACAGGCTACAATCGGACAAACGCGTCATTTTTATTCTCAAGCCTAAGAGTGTTGCTATGAAAAATATCAATCCTAGTCAAACCGCTGCTTGGCAAGCCCTGCAGCAACATTATGCACAGATGAAAGACGTACGGATCGCCGACCTGTTCGCCGAGGACAGCGATCGTTTCTCCAGGTTCTCCGCGACCTTCAACGATCAAATGTTGGTGGACTATTCCAAGAACCGCATCACGCAGGAAACCCTGGAGAAGCTGCAGGCGTTGGCGAAAGAAACCGATCTGCAAGGCGCCATCAAATCGATGTTCGCCGGTGAGAAGATCAACCGCACCGAAGATCGCGCGGTGCTGCACATTGCCCTGCGCAACCGCAGCAACAGCCCGATCCTGGTCGACGGCAAAGACGTGATGCCGGAAGTGAACGCGGTGCTGGCCAAGATCAAACAGTTCTGCGCGCGCGTCATCGGCGGCGAGTGGAAAGGCTACACCGGCAAGCCGATCACCGACGTGGTGAACATCGGCATCGGCGGTTCGGATCTCGGCCCTTACATGGTGACCGAAGCGCTGCGCCCTTATAAAAACCACCTGAACATGCACTTCGTCTCCAACGTCGACGGCACCCACATCGCCGAAACGCTGCAGCCGCTGAATCCGGAAACCACGCTGTTCCTGGTGGCCTCCAAAACCTTCACCACTCAGGAAACCATGACCAACGCCCACAGCGCGCGTGACTGGTTCCTGAGCAGCGCCGCCGATCAACAGCACGTGGCCAAGCACTTCGCCGCGCTGTCCACCAACGGCAAAGCGGTAGCCGAGTTCGGCATCGATACCGACAACATGTTCGAATTCTGGGACTGGGTCGGTGGCCGTTACTCCCTGTGGTCGGCGATCGGCCTGTCGATCGCGCTGTCCATCGGTTATGACAACTTTGAGCAGCTGCTGAGCGGCGCGCACGCTATGGACAAGCACTTCGCCGAGACGCCGGCGGAGAAAAACCTGCCGGTGCTGCTGGCGCTGATCGGTATTTGGTACAACAACTTCTTCGGCGCCGAAACCGAAGCCATTCTGCCGTACGATCAGTACATGCACCGTTTTGCCGCTTACTTCCAGCAGGGCAACATGGAATCCAACGGCAAGTACGTCGATCGCAACGGCAACCCGGTGGATTACCAGACTGGCCCCATCATTTGGGGTGAGCCGGGCACCAACGGCCAGCATGCTTTCTATCAGTTGATCCACCAGGGCACCAAGCTGGTGCCGTGCGATTTCATCGCGCCGGCCATCAGCCATAACCCGCTGGGCGATCATCACGCCAAACTGCTGTCCAACTTCTTCGCTCAGACCGAAGCGCTGGCGTTTGGCAAGTCGCTGGAAGTGGTGGAAGCCGAGTTCGCGGAGCAGGGCAAAACCCCTGAGCAGGTCAAGCACGTGGCGCCGTTCAAGGTGTTTGAAGGCAACCGGCCGACCAACTCGATCCTGCTGCGTGAAATCACCCCGTTCAGCCTGGGTAGCCTGATCGCGCTGTACGAGCACAAGATCTTCACCCAGGGCGCGATCCTGAACATCTTCACCTTCGATCAGTGGGGCGTGGAGCTGGGCAAACAGCTGGCTAACCGCATCCTGCCGGAGCTGGCGGGCAGCGAGAAAATCAGCAGCCATGACAGCTCGACCAATGCGCTGATCAACCGCTTCAAGGAATGGCGCTAAGCGCCTGAGCTGAAGCCAATAAAAAACCCGCCGCGGCGGGTTTTTTTACGTCTGTAACAAATTACAGATTGATCGGCACTTCGAAGCTGACGCCCGCGCCCACGTCATCGGCGGTGCTGTGATCGTTGTCGGTGTACCACAGGCTGGTATCGAACTTAACCTGAGACGGGAAGGTGTAACCCCAACCGACCTGGACGCCCTTCAGCGTATCGGATTTCGGGAACGCCTGGTTGATGCTTTGGCTCAGCGGGTTCACCTTGGCGTAAACCACGCGGGTGCTCCAGCGCTGGCTGTCGTCCAGCACCAGCTCTACGCGGCCGGACAGCATCTGGCCGTCGCCGCCCATGGCGTGGCCCAGCGGGTAACCCTGCTGGTAGTAGCCGCCTTTGTAGGTATAGTGTGTGTACACATAGTTTTTGCGGCTCATATCCGAACGGGTGTCTGACCCTTCGATATACCAGTTAATGGTGGTCGGGCCCCATTCCGGGTGGCCTTCCAAACCGAGCAGATAGGTGTTTTGCGATGGCAGATAACCTGCCTCATCTTCACCCACCAATTGACCATACAGGCTAACCGGCAGGCCGATCAGCGGCTGCATTTTCAGTTTGAAATCGAAACCGGCGAGCTGGTTGCCCGGATCGTTGCCTTTACCTGAATCATCGTTATCTTTACCGGTGAAGCCGTCCCAGAACGAGCTCCACGACTGCGGTCGGCCCTCGCCACCCCACATCATGATGCGTGAAGCGCCCAGTTCCAGGAAGTCGGTCGGCATCATGGTGAAACGGCCACCGATCAGTTTGGTGTGTGGTACAGAACTGTACTGCGACAGCTGGCCGGCGGACAATTGATATTGCCAGCGGCCGATCCACGACAGCCACGGGGTTTCAAACGGCGATTGGTCGGCGCGCTGCAGCATGAAGCCCGCGACCGGGCGCGCGGCGTCGGAGCGGATCAGGCTGCCGTCGTAGCCAGGGCCCCACCACTGGGAAACCTCGCCGAAGGAGAGCCATTGGTTCCAGATTTTCACTGCGCCGTAGGAGCCGTTCATGTTGAATTTGGAACCGTCGCTGACGCGCTGATCGCCTTCCACCGAGCCCTGCAGACGCACGTCCCAGAACTCGCCGTTGGCGCCGGCGCCGATGGTCAGGCGATCGTCGGCGTACTCGTTTTGGCCGAAGCCTTGCGGGGTGCCAGGTTTATCGGTCGACGCGTAACCGCTGACGCGGATGTTGGCTTTCAGGGCATCGACGCGGCGTTGCACGCGGTCGATGACGTTTTTCTCGGTGTTGGTCACCGGCTTGGCCTGCGCGATAACGGAACTGATCTCTTCCTGACTCAGCGGCCAAGTGGACAGGCTGACGTTGATGACGCCGCGGTCAGACAACCAGGCGAGATCGTTACGCAGATCGTTGTCAGGGGCTACCAGGCCGGCGGCGTGGCCGGACAATGCACAGGTAAACAGGCCTGCAGCGACCAGTCCGTTAAGTTTAGCGCGCATAAAGAATTCCCTTGTTAATTCGAGGTTATTGGTTTTATGTAAAGATCTCTGTGACCCATGATAGTTGACATTTCGATTTGCTACAAATCTATAAGCCAGAAACATCTTATTATAACGTGATGAATTAAATGGGGTTTAAAGTGCTTTCGCGAAGGGCGGAATTTTTAGGACAATGCCTATATTGGCACGGTTGAATCATATAAGCGGTATTCAGGAGAGGTTTTATGGCAAAAACGTCGCGTTCGATCATGATAGCGAAGGGGCTGCAGCGGGTGCTGAACGTGGGCTTGTTGCTGCTGGCGGCAATTCTGGTGGTGTTTCTGGTCAAGGAGACCATCCATCTGGCGAAGGTGTTATTTATTAATAGCGAAGAGTCGTCCTCTTACCTGTTGATTGAAGGCATCGTGATTTATTTTCTGTACTTTGAATTTATCGCCTTGATCGTCAAGTATTTTGAGTCGGGTTATCATTTCCCGCTGCGTTATTTTATTTATATCGGCATTACCGCGATTATTCGTTTGATTATCGTGGATCACAAAAATCCCATCGACACCCTGATCTACGCGGCGGCGATATTGGTGCTGGTGGTGACGCTCTATCTGGCCAACACCGACCGGCTGAAACGGGAATAGCGGAGATAAAAATGGCGGCCAAAGGCCGCCAAAGACACAGGATTACCGCTATCGCGGAAAAACATCAAACGCACTGCAGTGGCACAAATTACCCCTTCACGCCGCCGGCCGTCAGGCCGCCCACCAGCCAGCGCTGCGCCAGCAGGAACACGGCGGTAATCGGTATCGCCGACAGCACCGCAGCAGCGGCGAAGTCGCCCCACAGGTAGTTCTGCGGGTTGAGATATTGCTGCATCCCCACCGCCAGCGTGTAGCTGTTCACATCGCGCAGCAGCAGCGACGCCACCGGCACCTCGGTGATGGCGGCAATAAACGACAGAATGAACACCACCGCCAGAATTGGCACCGACAGCGGCAACAGCACCAGACGGAACGCCTGCCACGGCGTGGCGCCATCCAGCGCCGCCGCTTCTTCCAGCGAATTGTCGATGGTTTCGAAATAGCCTTTGATAGTCCAGACGTGCAGCGCAATGCCGCCCATGTAGGCGAAAATCACGCCGCCGTGGGTGTTCAGGCCGATAAACGGAATGTACTGGCCCAGGCGGTCGAACAGGGCGTACAGCGCCACCAGCGACAGCACCGCCGGGAACATCTGGAATATCAGCATGCTTTTCAACAGCGTGCTCTTGCCGCGAAAACGCATGCGGGCGAAGGCGTAGGCGCAGGTGGTGGATAGCGTCACGATACCGATGGCGGTGATCGCCGCGATTTTGACTGAGTTCCACAGCCACAGCAGCACCGGGAACGGCGGCGGCGTCACGCTGCCGTCGGCGTGAGTGACGCTGAAGCCGAGCGCCAGCCGCCAGTGATCCCAGGAGAGGGTTTCCGGTATCAGGCTGCCGGTGGCGAAGTTGCCGGAGCGCAGCGAGATGGCGACCACCATCAGCAGCGGGAACATGATCAGGGCGATAAAGCACAGCATCAAGATATGGGTGATCCACAGGCGCAAGCGCTGGGATTTGGGTTGAACCATGGCCATCGTTATTCTCCCTAATCGAAGTTCATCTTGCTGGCTTTCAAATTCAGGATCGCCAGCGCGCCCACCAGCAGGAAGATCAGCGTGGCGATGGCGGCCGCCAGGCCGAAGTCTTGCCCGCCGCCGCCTTCGAAGGCGATGCGGTAGGTGTAGCTGACCAGCAGATCGGTATAGCCGGCCGGCGTGGTGGTGCCGATCATGTTCGGGCCGCCGTTGGTCAGCAGCTGGATCAGCACGAAGTTGTTAAAGTTGAAGGCGAAGCTGGCGATCATCAGCGGCGTCAGCGGTTTGATCAGCAGCGGCAAGGTGATACGGAAGAAGTTCTGCCACGGGTTGGCGCCGTCCATCGCCGAGGCCTCGTACAGATCGTCCGGGATCGCTTTCAGCAGCCCCATGCACAGGATCATCATGTACGGGTAGCCGAGCCAGGTGTTGACGATCAGGATCATGCTCTTGGCGGTGAGCGGATCGCTGAACCAGGCGGGTTTGATGCCGAACAGATGGCTGAGCATCATGTTGATTTCGCCGAAGCTCTGGTTGAACAACCCTTTGAAGATCAGGATCGAAATGAACGACGGCACCGCATAGGGCAGGATCAGCAGCACGCGGTAGATCGCCTTGCCTTTCAGCGCCTCCCACTGCACCACGCAGGCCAACACCATGCCGACCGCCACGGTGAGGATCACCGTCATTACCGAGAACACGATGGTCCAGATGAAGATCGACACGAACGGTTTCTTGATGCCCTCGTCCTGCAGCACCCGCAGGAAGTTTTTCCAGCCGGTGGTGACGGTATAGCCGGGGCTCAAGGTTTCCTGCGCCCAGCCGCCGTCGGCGTTGATCGCCTGATAGAAGCCGATGTCGCCGTTCGGCCGATAGCGCACCTGGGTCTGGTTATTGGTCAGCGTGCTGCCGTCTTTGTCCAGCGCATACAGCGGGCGGGTGCCGGAGAATTGGCGAAGAGAGCTCATGCGCAATTCACCGCCGTCGGGCAGTTGCGCCACCAGCTGGCTCAGCGCTTGCCGGTTCTGGGTGATCACTCGCAGCGTGGCGCGTTCGCCCTGCGGCGCGGCGCTCTGCGTGGTCAATGTCAGGGTTTGCGGCGCAGCGGCGTCGAGGCGGAAAGGCTCGGAAATCATCGGCTGTTCACTGTCCGGCGAGGTTAATTGCAGGCGCCATTGCTGATTTTCCGCCGGGTAGAGGCCGAAGGTGAAGGTTTTGCCGCTCTGGAACTGGCGTTGCATCAGCACCGATTGCGCGCGCTCAAAGGTCAGCTGGTTGGTGCTGCTGTAGTTGGTAAAGGCGATGGCGATGGTGCAGATCAGCGGGAACAGGACGAACAGTCCCATGCCGGCGACGCCGGGATACACATAGCGCCAGGCGTAGGCGCGGCGGTTGGCGAAGACGTAAAGTCCGGCGCTGACCAGGATCAGCGTCAGGATGGCGAACAGGTATTCACCCTGTGCATACATCAACACAATCAGGTAGCAGGTCACCAGGCTGAACAGGCCGACCACCAGCCATTTCAGCGCGTCGCTTTGCCACCACTTCGATTTTTTACGCGCAGGCGTCCCGGCGTGAGCGAATTGCATAGGGCGTTCCTTTCTGTGAAGCAATGGCGGGGCGCCACGGCGCCCCGCACGACGTCGTTACTTGGTGATGCGGGTCTGCACGTCGTCCAGCGCGGCTTTCACCGTCTGACGGCCGCTGACGGCGTTGATCACTGCACTGCGTTCGGCGTACCAGAAGGCGCTCATCTGCGGGATGTTCGGCATAATCTCCCCGTTTTGCGAGTTCTGCATGGTGGCGGCGATCTTCGGATCTTTGGCCAGCGCCTCCTGATAAGACTTCAGTGCCACCGCGCCCAGCGGTTTGTCTTTGTTGACGTCCGCCAGCCCTTCGTTGGTCAGCAGGTAGTTTTCGAGGAACTCGGTCGCCAGCTCCTTATTCGGACTGGCGGCGTTGATGCCGGCGGTCAGCACGCCGACGAACGGCTTGGACGGTTTGCCTTTGAAGGTCGGCAGCAGCGTCACGCCGTAGTTGATTTTGCTCTGCTCGATGTTGTTCCAGGCCCATGGCCCGTTGATGGTCATCGCGGTTTGGCCTTTGTTGAACGCGGCCTCGGCGATCGAGTAATCGGTATCGGCGTTGATGTGTTTGTTTTTCACCAGATCGACGATGAACTGCAGGCCAGCCTGTGAACCGGCGTTGGCGACGCCGACATCCTTGATGTTGTATTTGCCGTTTTCATACTTGAAGGCATAACCGCCGTCGGCGGCGATGATAGGCCAGGTGAAGTAGGGTTCCTGCAGGTTCCACATGATGGCGCTCTTGCCGCCGGCGCGCAGCTGTTTGTCCAGCGCCGGGATCTCTTCCCAGGTCTTCGGCGGCTGTTTGACCAAGTCTTTATTGTAAATCAGCGATAGCGCTTCGACGGCGATCGGGTAGCCGATCAGCTTGCCGTCATAGCGCACGGCGTCCCAGGTGAACGGGAACAGCTTGTCCTGGAAGGCTTTGGACGGGTGGATTTCGGCCAACAGGCCGGACTGCGCATAGCCGCCGAAGCGGTCGTGGGCCCAGAAAATGATGTCAGGACCGTCGCCGGTGGCGGCCACCTGCGGGTATTTTTCTTCCAGTTTGTCCGGGTGCTCGACGGTGACCTTGATGCCGGTGTCTTTTTCGAATTTCTTGCCGACTTCCGCCAGGCCGTTATAGCCCTTGTCGCCGTTGATCCAGATAACCAGTTTGCCTTCCTCAATCTTGGCGAAGGCGGAAGAAGAGAGCACCAGGGTGGCCAGTGCCGAGAGCGCCAGCGTGCGGGCGAGGGTAATGCTGCGAGTCATAATCCAGTCCTTCTTTTTGTGGGCACATAAATCAAGGAGAGACGTTTCGCGGTAATAGTGGGTCACAACGCGACATATTCTCATCCTCCCCCCCTCTACGCCCCTGAGATGAGGAGTGTGATCCAGTTAACGTTGTGCTCTATTCTGTGGCGTCAGGCACACAATAGGGGGGCGATTTTTGCCAGCCGGATCACAGATTTGCCTTAAGCGCGGAACTTCTCATCGCCGCGGTCGTTCTCTCATCCTCCCGCCTCCTCCCCCATGAAAAATCCTGTTACGGATGATTACCCTTTCCGGTGACTCCCGCACTATCGACACATCGATTTTTAACGCCACGCGCAGCAGGGATACCGGATTTATGTCGTCAATGCCTATCGCCACTCAGCCCACCCTGTACCGGATCCATCCGGCCAGTTTCCGTGACGGAAACGGGGACGGCGTGGGCGACGCGCACGGCATGCTGGCGGCGCTGCCGTACCTGAAAGCGCTGTCGATCGACGGCCTGCTGCTGCCGCAGACGCTGGCGCCGGAGGCCGAGGCGACGGTGACGGGCGAAGGGCTGACGCTGTGGTACGGCGATGAAGCCAACCGCGTTCGCAATGCCGTCGCGCCGCAGCGGTTCGCCCACGGCGCGCTGGCGCTGGACGTGATGCCGTTCAGCGCGGAGAAGCTGGCGGCGGTGTTGCACGCCCGCCGCGCCACGTTAGCGGACAGCCTGTGGAGCACCGGGGACGCCGAGCAGCCAAGAGTGGTCAGCCGCTGGGGGCAAGGCGATTTGCGTTCCGCCGCCGCCTTTTTGACGCTGTTGGCGATGTTGCCGGCGCCGATCTGCCTGTATCAGGGCGAAGAGCTGGGGCTGCCGCATGCCGCCGGCCTGCAGGATCCGCGCGGCGCGCAAACGCCGATGCCGTGGCATGAAGCCCCCGAACAGGTCACCGCCGGGGAGATCAGCTGGTATCAGCAGGTGGCGATCGAACACCGCGCATTGGCCATCAGCCGCCAACAGCACGACAGCCACTCCACCTTACGTTACTGCCAGGCGCTGTTGGCTCTGCGCCGTTCGCCGCTCATCCAGCGCGGCGAGCTGAACGCGGTCAGCCAGCGGGACGGCGTGGTGCGCTTACTTATTACCCATCAGGATCAATGCCTTGAAGCGCTGATAAACCTGCAGCCTTATACTCAGGCGGCCGCGCCGTCTGAGGCGACCTTGCCGTTGGCATGGCAGCACGGCGCGCAGCAAGAGGGTCATCAATGGGTTTTGGCGGGCTTTGCCTCCGCCATTTTCACACGACATGTTAACTGCGAAAGCAGGGGAGTAACGCATGGCTAGCGTGACACTGCGTAGCGTTTATAAGGCCTTCGGTGAGGCCGTGATTTCCAAAGACGTCAATCTGACCATCGAAGACGGCGAGTTTGTGGTGTTCGTCGGGCCGTCGGGCTGCGGCAAATCGACGCTGCTGCGCATGATCGCCGGGCTGGAGGACATCACCTCCGGCGACCTGCTGATCGGCGAGAAACGGATGAATGAGGTGCCGCCTTCCGAGCGCGGCATCGGCATGGTGTTCCAGTCCTACGCGCTGTATCCGCACCTGTCGGTGGCGGACAACATGTCGTTTGGCCTGAAGCTGGCCGGCGCCAGGAAAGCGGAAATCAATCAACGGGTGAACCAGGTCTCCGAGGTGCTGCAGCTGGCGCACCTGCTCGATCGGCGGCCGAAGGCGCTGTCCGGCGGTCAACGTCAGCGCGTGGCGATCGGCCGCACGCTGGTGGCCGAGCCGGACGTGTTTCTGCTCGACGAACCGCTGTCCAACCTCGATGCCGCGCTGCGGGTGCAGATGCGCATCGAGATCTCCCGTCTGCACAAGCGCCTGCAGCGCACCATGATTTACGTCACTCACGATCAGGTCGAAGCGATGACGCTGGCCGACAAGATCGTGGTGCTCGACGCCGGTCGCGTGGCGCAGGTCGGCAAGCCGCTGGAACTGTACCACTACCCGGCCAACCGCTTCGTCGCCGGGTTTATCGGCTCGCCGAAGATGAACTTCCTGCCGGTCAAGGTGACCGCTGCGCAGCCGCAACAGGTGCAGGTCGAACTGCCCAACCGTCAACTGGTCTGGCTGCCGGTGGAAGGCGCGGGCGTTCAGCCCGGCGCCAACCTGTCACTGGGCATTCGCCCCGAACATTTGCTGCCCGGCGAAGCCTCTGAAGTGCGGCTTACCGGCGACGTACAGGTGGTGGAGCAGCTCGGCAACGAGACGCAAATCCACATCCAAATCCCGGCCATCCGTCAAAACCTGGTGTACCGCCAGAACGACGTGGTGCTGGTAGAAGAAGGTGCCACATTCGCCATCGGCCTGCCGCCTCATCGTTGCCACCTGTTCCGTGAAGACGGTACGGCATGTAAACGGCTGCACCAGGAGCCGGGCGTTTAAAGCATCAAAGTCGGTATAACAGGAGAATAATGATGACTACTCTGCGCAAACTTCCTCTGGCACTGGCTGTCGCCGCCGGTGTTCTCTCTACTCAGGCGCTGGCCGTGGATTTTCACGGTTACGCCCGTTCCGGCATCGGCTGGACCGGCAGCGGCGGTGAGCAACAGTGCTTCAAGGCCACCGGCGCCGCGAGCAAATACCGTCTCGGCAACGAATGTGAAACCTACGCCGAACTGAAACTGGGGCAGGAAGTGTGGAAAGAAGGCGACAAGAGCTTCTATTTCGACACCAACCTGGCCTATTCGGTCTCGCAACGTTCCGACTGGGAAGACGTGACGCCGGGCTTCCGCGAAGTCAACGTGCAGGGTAAAAACCTGATCGACTGGCTGCCGGGCTCCACGCTGTGGGCCGGTAAGCGTTTCTATCAGCGTCATGACGTTCACATGATCGACTTCTACTACTGGGATATCTCCGGCCCGGGCGCCGGTCTGGAGAACATCGATCTGGGCTTCGGCAAGCTGTCCGCCGCCGTGACCCGCAACTCCGAATCCGGCGGCTCTTACGGCTATCTGGATAACGAATGGAAACAGCGTCCGACCGTCAACGATACCTTCGACCTGCGTCTGGCCGGCCTGGAGCTGAACCCGGGCGGCACCCTGGAGCTGGGCGTGGACTACGGCCGCGCCAATGCGCAGGATAACTACCGCCTGGCGGACGGCGCCAGCAAAGACGGCTGGATGTTCACCGCGGAACACACGCAGAGCATCCTGAACGGTTACAACAAGTTCGTGCTGCAGTACGCCACCGACTCGATGACCTCGCAGAACAACGGCCGCAACGAAGGCGCCACCATCGATAACAACGGCAAGATGATCCGCGTGCTGGATCACGGCGCCATCGACTTCAACGATCAATGGGCGCTGATGTACGTCGCCATGTTCCAGGACATCGACCGCGACAACAACAACGGCACCACCTGGTACACCGTGGGCGTGCGCCCGATGTACAAATGGACGCCGATCATGAGCACCTTGCTGGAAGCCGGCTATGACAACGTCAAATCCCAGCGCACCGGCGATCGCAACGGCCAGTATAAAGTGACCCTGGCGCAGCAATGGCAGGCGGGCAACAGCATCTGGTCGCGTCCGGCCATCCGCCTGTTCGCCACCTACGCCAAGTGGGATGAGAAGTGGGGCTACGCCACCGGCGATGATACCGGGTATAACGCCGGCACCGCTTACAACGACACCAGCATGCATACCTTCAGCCGCGGCAAGGATGACGAAGTCACCTTCGGCGCCCAGATGGAAATTTGGTGGTAACGACAGGACGGGGAGGGCCGCAGGCTCTCCCCCAATCGCATTCGCCGCGGCCGGATCTCTTGCCTGAACCATCGCGGCGCTGAAAGAGGATATAACGATGAAAAAGAATCTGCTGTCACTCTGCCTGTCGCTGGCGCTGACCGTCGGCGCGCCTTTGGCGGCCAATGCCGATACGCCGGCCAACGTTTCCGTCGCGCCGGCCATCAGCGCCGCCACGCTGCAAAGCCTGCCGTGGCAGCCGTTGCAGCCGCCGGTGTCGCAAGAGGTGAAGCTCGACGCCGTCAGCCCGCAGCTCAATCAGGGCGAGATCCAGGGGGCGATCGCCGCCTATACGTTGCCGGCCGATCGCGGTTCGCTGGAAGTGACGCTGAGCAGCCTCGCCAAAAACAATTCGCTGTACGCGCCGAGCGTGCTGGTGCTGGACGAGCATCTGCGCCCGGCGGCGTATTACCCGAGCAGCTATTTCCCTTACCAGCCGCCGGGGGCGATGTCCTCCGATCGTCTCGAAGGCACGCTGAAGCTGACGCCGGCGCTCGGTCAAAAACAGATTTACCTGCTGGTGTACACCACTCGCCAGGATTTGGTGAAAACTACGCAGCTGACCAACCCGGCCAAGGCCTATGCGCAGGGGGTGGGCAACGCGGTGCCGGATATCCCGGATCCGATCGCCGGCCACGCGACGACCGGCACGCTGAAGCTTAAGGTCACCGCTGAACAGGGCACCGGCAACGTGATGATCGGCATGCTGCAGCCTGCGCCGAGCGTGGCGCCGGTGGTGGTGGGGTCGAGCACCCCGGCCGCGGCGGCGGCACCGATGCCGACGCCGGAGAAACCGGCGGAGCCGATGCTCAACGATACCGAAAGCTACTTCAATAACGGCATCAAGCAGGCGGTGAAGGCGGGCGATATCGACAAGGCGCTGAAGCTGATGAATGAGGCCGAGAAGTTGGGCTCTACCACTGCGCGTAAAACGTTTATCAGCAGCGTTAAAGGCAAGGGGTAACACCCGGCGCTGCCGATGCTGGCTCGATGATTGGTGCGCCTTGGCGCACCTTTTTTCATCCGCGCGCCAGCGTTGCGCCGATCAACGCCAGCAGACGGGTGTTGTCCACCTGCTGCATGATGCGCACCGGCTTGCCCTGCGGCGGCGGCATACCGACCGTCAGGCGCAGGCCGCCCGGCCGCCAACGGCGTGAGCTGCCGCGCGTCAACGCCCCTTCCAGCGCCACATCCACATGGAACATTTCGGTCGTGACCAACTGCGGTTCCAGCAGCCAGGCGATCACCAGCGCATCATGGATCCAGCAGCCCGGCAGGCGCCGCGTATGGCGCGAATAGTCGATCCACGGCTGCGTGGTGGCGCGCAAATAACGGCACAGCGGGGTATCCGGCTGGGTCAGCGCGGCCAGATCCGCCTGGGTCAGCATGGTCTGGGTGGTGACGTCCAGCGGCGCCAGCGTGATATTGGCACCGCTGTTCAACACCAGCCGCGCCGCTTCCGGATCCAAACCAAAATTGGTGTCCTTGATGTATCCTTCGACGTTGAACACGCCGCCCATGATCACGATCTCTTTCACCGCCTGCGCCATCTGCGGGTAAAGCTGCATGGCGTGCGCAACGTTGGTCAGCGGGCCGATCGCCGCCAGCGTGATCTCGCCGGGATGCCGGCAGATCAGTTCGCCGATGGCGATGGCGGCGTCCGGTGCGGGCGCGTTGGCCAGCGAGGGGGCGGGCAAGTCGCGCCACAGCGCCGCCAGCTGCGGATCGGTGATCGGGTGGTCCAGATGGGCGCGCCACGGCTCCGGCGGCTCGCTCAGGGCGCGCGCCGCGCCGAGGGCGACCGGTACCCGGTAGCCGCTCTGCGCCAGCAGATCGGAGGCGACGGCGAAGCCCACTTCACGCGGGGTATTGCCGGCCACGATGCTGATCAGCTCCAGTTGCAGCTGCGGTTTGGCCGCCAGCGCCAGAGCCAGCGCCAGACCGTCATCGACGTTGGCGCCGGGAACGCCGTTGCCGGGATCGCAATCAATGATTAAACGCATAGTAAGGTGTCCTGAAAAACCGCTAACAGCCGCACGAGTGGCGGATGCGCAGTTGAAAAGCGAATTCATGCAGCTCGGCGGGCGCGGCGCCGGCGGCCAGCATGGCGATGGCCCGCTTGGCCATGGCGTCGATCGGCTGCTCGACCGCGCTGAGCGGCGGCACGCTGAATTCGGATTGCTGCGTGCCGTTAAAACAGATCAGCGCCAGATCGCCCGGCGCGCGCAGCCCATGTTCCGCCAGCGCCGATAGGCAGCCGAGCGCCTGCTGCTCGTTAGAGGTGAAAACGGCGCGCGGGCGCGGGCCTTGCACCAGGCGCTGGGTGGCCTGGTAACCGCCCTGGCGGGTGTAGGGCACCTCGAAAATCCATTCGTCGCGCGGCGCGATGCCCGCTTCCAGCAGCGCATCGCGCCAGCCGTTCAGGCGATCCTGTGCGTTGAGCATGGTCAGCGGGCCGATAAAAATGCCGATATCGCGATAGCCGTGCTGCAGCAGATGGCGGGTCGCCTGGCAGGCGGCGTCGCGCTCGTCGACGCGAATGGCGCAGACGCCGGCCTGGCTGTCGATGGTATCTATCATCACGCAGGGCGTGCCGGAGGCGCGGATCAGATCGAACCACGGATGGCGATCGACGCTGGTGTACAGCAGGCCGTCGACCTGGCGGCGCAGCAGGTTGTTGATCAGCTCATATTCGCGCTGCCGGTCGTCGCCGGCGTCGCCCAGCAGCAGCACGCGGCCGTGGCTGAAGGCCTCCTGCTGCAGCGCCCGCGCCAGCGTGGCGAAGAACGGGTTGGAAATATCCGGCACCACCAGCCCGTAGGTTTGCGTGCTGCCGGAGGCCAGCGCTCGCGCGATGTCGTTCGGCCGGTAGCCGGTCTGCTCGATCGCCGCCAGCACGCGCAGCCGGGTGGCTTCCGCCACCGGGCGCGGACCGTTGTTGATCACATAGCTGACCACGGCGACGGAGGTGCCCGCTATGCGAGCCACGTCGGCGCGGGTAACGCGGCGCGCGGAGTGATTATCCAAATTGAGGTCCTGTTCGCCTTCCCGCTACGCGGCATCCTGCGGCAGGTTGAGATCGCGGCCGCGGGTTTCGGGAGCAAAGAAGGTGGTGATTAAGCCGATGGCCGCCATTACAACAAAATAGCAGGCGACAGGCCACCAGTGACCGAAACCGGACAGCAGCGCGGTGGCGATCAGCGGCGCGGTGCCGCCGGAGAGGATCGACCCGAGCTCCTTGGCGAACGCCATTTTGGAGTAGCGGTTCTTCACGCCGAACAGTTCGACGCCGTAGGCCGCCTGCACGCCGAAGATCCCCAGCGATGCGATGCACATGCCGACCACGATCACCGAGATGACGATCGCCGGCTCACGGCTGTCGAGCAACCAGAACGCCGGGAAAGCGTACAGCACCAGCAGCAGGCAGAACCACCGGTAGGTGATGCGGCGGCCGAAACGATCGGAGAGCCAGCCGGCCAGCGGGATCACCAGAAAACCGCACAGTGAGGCGATCAGCACCGCCAGCGCCGGCACCGATTTATCGACCATCAGCACCTTGGCGACGTAGCCGACGATAAAGCCCTGGCACAGGTAGGAGGGGCCGTTTTCGCCGATGCGCAGGCCGAGCATCACCCAGAACGCCTTGGTACGCTGCAGGTAGCTGCGCGTATCCGGCGCGGCCTGGGCGGCGTCCAGCATGCGCTGGTGGTTTTGCTGCAGCTCGCGTTCGAACACCGGCGTTTCCCGCACGTGGCGGCGCAGATACAGCGCCACCCCGGCTATCAGGATGCTGGCGAGGAACGGAATGCGCCAGCCCCAGCTCATCAGGTCTTCCTTGTCGAGCTGCAATACCAGCAGCCACACCAGCGACGCCAGCAGGGTGCCACTGTTGGAGCCTATGGCGATGATCGACGCCACCAGCCCGCGCCGCTTGGCCGGCGCGTATTCCGCCAGCATCACCGCCCCGCCGGACAGCTCCGCACCGGCGCCGAACCCCTGCGCGAAGCGCAGGATCACCAGGCAGGCGGGCGCCCAGACGCCGATTTGCGCATAGGGCGGGATCAGGCCGATCAATGTGGTGGAGAGGCCCATCAGCGCCACGGTGGTGATCAGCACCACGCGGCGGCCTTTGCGATCGCCGATCCAGCCGAACACCAGCGCGCCGATCGGCCGCGCGACGAAGCCGACGGAGTAGGTGGCGAAGCTGGCCAGCAACGCCACCAGCGGCGTGGCTTCGGGGAAGAACACGTCGCCGAACACCATGCCGGCCGCCAGGCCGTACAGCGCGAAGTCGACGTATTCCATGGCGGTGCCGAGCCAGCAGGAGAAGGTGGCGCGCCAAAATTGGCTGCGCCCCTCTTTGGTTGCCAGGCGTTCATCGGCCGCCAGCGCGGCGTCGGCGGTCTGTGAAGGGGCAAGCGTTGTTTCGCTCATGGCAGTGCTATCCTCTTTTATTCTGCGCCTGGAGGGGCGCGGTTAAAGATGGTTTCCCTGGTGCCGGCAACAAAGGTGTGCCGACAAATCATGTCGGACGCATGGCGATTCAACGCTGCCGTATCAGGGTATCTACGCGCGTAGATAACACAACGCGAGGAAGCTGAAACTTTGCGGGCGATCACAGAATCGTCAGCGCGCCGGGAAATGAAGATAGAGAATGCGGATGGCAAAAAGATGACAGAACCCCGGTTTTTCCGGCCGACAGACCTGCCGTTTTCGCCACGAATCAGCCTGCCGCTTTCGCATTTCTGCGCTACAATGGGGGCCTGTTAACAGTTTGTATCGTCTGGCGCGCCGTACCGGCTGCGGTTCAGGCGAGGAGTAAAGCAATGTCTGGCATCAGGGATTCCATCCTGCCGCCGCTGGAGTGGTTATCCGAACAGGATCCTCCGGCGCCCGCCGCCGTCAGCGACTGGCTGATGGAGTTAGGCTCCATGACCCGACGATTTGAACGCCATTGCGCCCAGGTGCGCGTTGAACCGCAGCGCGAATGCTTCGTCACGCGCGAGGCGCTGGGCGACGAGGCGAACCACCTGCCCGATAGCCCGCGCTACTGGCTGCGCGAAGTGGTGCTGCTGGGCGACGGCCAGCCCTGGCTGCTGGGGCGCACGGTGATCCCGGAACATACGCTGACCGGCCCCGACCAGGCGCTGGTGGATCTGGGGACGCTGCCGCTGGGGCGCTATTTGTTCAGCAGCGGCGATCTGACCCGCGACTATATCCATATCGGCCGACAGGATGCGCTGTGGGCGCGTCGTTCACGGTTGCGGCTGGCGGGCAAGCCGCTGCTGCTGACCGAACTGTTTTTACCGGCTTCGCCGCTGTATTCAGCGGTCCCCGCATAAGAGAGGAGAGCAAGACGTTGGAGGGAAGCGTGACTCAAAGTAAATGGCGGGCTTACAGCCATTTGATGCGCATTGATAAACCGATTGGCACGCTGTTGCTGTTGTGGCCGACGCTGTGGGCACTGTGGCTGGCCGGAAAAGGCGTGCCGCCGCTGTCGATTTTGCTGGTGTTCGTGCTCGGCGTGTTCCTGATGCGCGCCGCCGGCTGCGTGGTGAATGACTATGCCGATCGCGCGGTGGACGGCTACGTGAAACGCACCGCCGGGCGGCCGATGCCGAGCGGCCGGGTGAGCGCGAAAGAGGCCAAGGTGCTGTTCGTGGTGCTGGTGCTGATCTCGTTCTGCCTGGTGTTGACGCTGAATGCGATGACCATCTGGCTGTCTCTGGCGGCGCTGGCGCTGGCCTGGGTGTATCCGTTTATGAAGCGGGTGACCAACCTGCCGCAGTTCGTGCTGGGCGCCGCGTTCGGCTGGGGCATTCCGATGGGCTATGCGGCGGTCAGCGAATCGCTGCCGCTCAGCTGCTGGCTGCTGCTGCTGGCGAACATCTGCTGGACGGTGGCCTATGACACGCTGTATGCGATGGTCGATCGCGACGATGATCTGAAAATCGGCATCAAGTCCACCGCTATCCTGTTCGGGCGTTATGACAAGCTGATCGTCGGGCTGTTGCAGTTCGCGACGTTGTTGCTGCTGGTGTGGGTCGGTTATCTGGCGCAGCTCGGCGGCGCGTTTTACTGGTCGCTGCTGCTGGCGGGCGCACTGTTCATTCACCAGCAGAAGCAGATCGCCGGGCGCGAGCGCGACGCCTGCTTCAAGGCCTTTCTGCAGAACAACTATGTCGGGCTGGTGGTGTTTATCGGCATCGCGCTGAGCTATCTGCCGGCGTAACGGTTCCCTGCCGCAAGAAAAAAGGCACCCCAAGGGGTGCCTTTTGTGTTTCCGCGCCGGGCGAAATCACTCGTCTTTCTCTTCTTCCGCATCGGTTTGCGGCAGAGCGTTGGTCTCTTCCGGCATGTTGACGCTTTCGATGGTCAGCTTGATTTCCGGCGTGATCAGATCGCTCAGCATGCTGTACACCTCGAGGGTGTGCTCGCGGATCGCATCGCCGCTGTCGTTGATGTAGCCTTCTTCACGCAGCGTCGCCACCAGGGTGGAGAACACCGCCTTGTCGAAGAACTCCGGCGCATTGATGCCGTGCAGCACCGACAGACGTTGCGCCATGATGCGGCTCTCTTTCTCCAGCGCGCCGCGGTTGATGCTCGGGTTGGCGCTGAGGATCGACATGGTGATGGCGTAGCGTTGCAGGGTTTCGCGCACCCCGGCGGCCAGCAGCTGCAGCGGGCGAATGCGCGCCGGGTTGAGCACCAGATCGTCGCCTTTGTCGCAGATCAGCTGTTGACGGATCAGCTCGTCGATCATCGGCCGCAGCACCTCCGGCAGCTGTTCCTTGTCGTTATGCAGGAACAGCTCGGCTTTCAGCATCGGGTAGATCATGCCGATCTGGCGCAGCAGCTCGGCGCGCGACACCCGGCGATGATGCATCACGATGCTGGCGATCAGCGACGGCAACACCAGCAGATGGTGGATGTTGTTGCGGTAATAGGTCATCAGCACCGCCTGCTCGCGCGGCAGGATGATGATGTCGCCGATGCTGTCCTTCTCCACCTCGAACTTGTTCATGTTCAGCGCGTGATCCAGCAGCTCATCCGGCGTTTGCGTCGGCACGGTGACGTCACGCGCGTAAGGCGCGTTGCGCATCAGCTGCAGGTAGCACTCGAGCTGCTCGACCAGCTGCTCGCGGGTCAGCGAACGCTGACGCGAGGCCAGCAGCGCGGTGGAACACAGGTTCATGGCGTTGGCTGCGGCGGCATTGTTGATGCGCACCATGATCTGGCCGGCCAGATCGTTGACCGTCGGCGTCAGCCAGCTTGGACGCTGAGCCTCGATCGGATCGATCGATTCGCGCCACTGCGGCACGTTCTGGTTGAGGTAAGCCGTCAATGGCAGCGGTTCGCCGAAGTTGACGTATCCCTGGCCCAGGTTGCGCAGCTTGCGCAGGCCGCGCAGCATCTGCGGCAGGCTCTCTTTTTCCTTGGTGGCGCCGCGCAGCTCTTTGGCGTAGGTACCCACTTCCATCACGTGTTCGTAACCGATGTAAATCGGCACCAGCGTGATCGGACGGGTGCCGCCGCGCAGCATCGCCTGGATGGTCATCGACAGGGTGCCGGTCTTCGGCTCCAGCAAACGCCCGGTGCGGGAACGGCCGCCTTCCACGAAATATTCCACCGAGTAACCGCGGGTGAACAGCTCGCCGAGGTATTCACGGAACACCGTCGAGTACAGCTTGTTGCCTTTAAAGGTGCGGCGGATGAAGAACGCGCCCAGGCGACGGAAGATCGGGCCCGCCGGCCAGAAGTTGAGGTTGATGCCCGCAGCGATGTGCGGCGGCACCAGGCCCTGGTGATACAGCACGTACGACAGCAGCAGATAGTCCATGTGGCTGCGGTGGCAGGGCACGTAGACGATCTCGTGGCCGTCCTGCGCCAGCTGGCGCACGCGCTCGGCGTTGGTGACGTTGATGCCCTGATACAGCCGGTTCCAGGTCCAGCTCAGCACGCGGTCGGACAGGCGCACGGTTTCGTAGGAGAAGTCGGCGGCGATCTCTTCCATCAGCGCGATGGCGTTCTGCTGGGCCTTCTCGTGCGAGATCTTCTTGCTGCGCGCTTCGTCCTCGACCGCTTTTTCGATCGCTTTGGACGCCAACAGCTTGTTGAACAGATCCTGACGGGCCGGCAGACTCGGGCCCACCGCGGCCAGGCGCTGACGCGAGAAGTGCATGCGCGCCACGCGCGCCAGTTTCTGCGCGATGGTTTTATCCGTGCCGTGTTCGGTAGCCATGCGGCGCAGCGACACGGTGTTGGAGAAACGCACGAAGCTGTCGCGGCCGAGCCACAGCACGGCGAAGAATTTCTGCACGCCGTTCAACAGACGCAGGTGCGGCGTGCCGTGGCCTTCGCGGCCCGGCGAACGGCCGAACATCACCGAAACCGGCAGCATCTGAATGTCGAGATCCGGGTTGCTGCGATGCAGATCCAGATAGTCGTGGAACAGCTTTACCGACTCTTCTTTTGGGGTGTAATAGCGGAATACGCGCGGGCCGTCGTGAATGAACACGTAGCTCGGCAGCACGGTGCCGTCGATCTCCAGCGAGTTGAGCGGATCGGGCAGATCCTGCGCCAGGCACTGGGTGCGCAGCGTCAGCAAATCCGCCTTGGAATTGTAAGGTAAAACATACAAAATCGGCCGTGAGGGATCCAACCCTAGCTCGGTAACCGGATCTGAAGGGATGACCTTACTTCTTACCAACAATTTAAGTGGTAAATTCAATATTTTATAATAAATTTTACGCCAACCTGACATAACAACGTGAAGCCTCTTGTTAGCAATGCGCCGCAAGCATACCAGAAACCGGGTAGCAGATCTGTGGTGTTCGAAAACCGAGAGCCGTCAGCGCGGACTGTTCTAGACTCTTTTTATTATGACCGACCTCTGAGAAAGGCACGAAAACATGGCAAACCAAGCAACCGGACTGACCCGCATCATCAAGGCAGCCGGCTATTCTTATAAAGGGCTATCCGCCGCCTGGCAGCACGAAGCGGCTTTCCGCCAGGAACTGGTGGTCACCCTTCTGGCTATCATACTGGCTGTCTGGCTGGATGTGGGTGCGATAGCGCGCATTTTATTGATCGGATCGGTAGCGCTGGTGATGATCGTCGAGATCCTGAACAGCGCGATCGAGGCGGTGGTGGATCGCATCGGCAGCGAACATCACGAGCTGTCCGGGCGGGCCAAGGACATGGGATCGGCGGCGGTGTCGCTGGCGATCGTGCTGGCGCTGTTCGTTTGGGGCACGGTCTTATGGCAGCATTTCGGCTGACGAAAAGCGCCTACTGACTGATTTTTATTTATTCTTCGGTTCCCAATCCGCGCTTACCTGTATATACTCACAGCAAGACTGTATAAACAAACAGGGGGCGGAATGAAAGCACTAACTACCAGACAGCAAGAGGTCTACGATCTGATTCGCGAGCACATTTCGCAAACGGGCATGCCACCAACGCGTGCCGAGATCGCGATGCGTCTGGGGTTCCGTTCGCCTAACGCCGCCGAAGAGCACCTGAAGGCGCTGGCACGCAAAGGCGTGATCGAAATCGTCTCCGGTGCCTCGCGCGGTATCCGTCTGCTGATGGAAGAAGAAGAAGGGCTGCCGCTGATCGGCCGCGTCGCCGCCGGCGAGCCGCTGCTGGCGCAGCAGCACATCGAAGGGCACTACCAGGTGGATCCTTCCCTGTTTAAACCGAGCGCCGATTTCCTGCTGCGGGTGAACGGCATGTCAATGCGCGACATCGGCATTCTGGATGGCGATCTGCTGGCGGTGCACAAAACGCAAGACGTGCGCAACGGCCAGGTCGTGGTCGCGCGGATCGAAGACGAAGTGACGGTCAAGCGCTTGAAAAAGCACGGCAACGTGGTTGAACTGCTGCCGGAGAACAACGAATTCCAACCGATCGTGGTCGATCTGCGTCAGCAGAATTTCACTATCGAAGGGCTGGCGGTCGGCGTGATCCGCAACGGCGACTGGATTTAATCGCCGCGCCATCACCGCCGCTCCCTGTATCAATCGCCCCTGTTTTGGGGCGTTTTTGTTTCTGACTTCGCCCTTTGTCACTCAGTCACAGGAACATCCCATCATGCGCCTGATTTCCGCTTTCACCAGCGACACCGATAAAGCCCTGTGGCGCCTCGCCCTGCCGATGATCTTCTCCAATATTACCGTGCCGCTGCTCGGGTTGGTGGACACCGCGGTGATCGGCCACCTCGACAGCCCCATTTATCTGGGGGGCGTGGCGATCGGTGCGGTGGCGACCAGCTTCCTGTTCATGCTGCTGCTGTTCCTGCGCATGAGCACTACCGGCCTGGCGGCGCAAGCGCTGGGGGCGCAGAACCCCCAGGCGCTGGCGCGCGCCTTTATGCAACCGCTGCTGCTGGCGCTGTTGGCCGGGGTGGCGATCGTCCTGCTGCGCTATCCGCTGATCGAACTGGCGCTGCGGATCGTCGGCGGCGATGCCGACGTGCTGGAACAGGCGCGGCGTTTTCTTGAGATCCGCTGGTTAAGCGCCCCGGCGGCGCTGGCCAACCTGGTGCTGCTGGGCTGGCTGCTTGGCGTACAGTACGTGCGGGCGCCGGTGATCCTGCTGATCGTCGGCAACCTGCTGAACATCGTGCTGGATATCTGGCTGGTGATGGGCCTGGGCTGGAATGTGCGGGGGGCGGCGGCGGCAACCGCCATCGCCGAATACGCTACGCTGCTGCTCGGCCTGTGGTTGGCGTGGCGGGTGATGCGCCTGCGCGGTATTACCCTGCAGATGCTGCGCCAGGCCTGGCGTGGCGATCTGCGTCGCCTGCTGGCGCTCAACCGCGACATCATGCTGCGCTCATTGTTGCTGCAACTGTGCTTTGCGTCGTTGACCATTTTCGGCGCTCGCCTGGGAAGCGAGGTGGTGGCGGTCAATGCGGTATTGATGAATCTGCTGACGTTCACCGCCTATGCGCTCGACGGTTTCGCTTATGCGGTGGAGGCTCATTCGGGCCACGCCTACGGCGCCCGGGACGACAGCCAACTGCGCAAAGTGTGGCATGCGGCCTGCAGGCAGGCAGGGCTGGTCGCGTTGGCCTTCGGCCTGGCGTATGCCGTTACCGGCCAGCAGATCGTGGCAGCCTTGACCTCTTTGCCGGAACTGCGTGCGTTGGCCGCCCATTATTTACCCTGGCAGGTCATTCTGCCGCTGGTTGGGGTGTGGTGCTATTTGCTGGACGGCATGTTTATCGGCGCCACGCGCGGCGCCGAGATGCGCAACAGCATGGCGGTGGCCGCGGCGGGATATGGTATTGCGCTGCTCAGCGTGCCGCTGCTTGGCAACCACGGGCTTTGGCTGGCGCTGGCGGTGTTTCTGGCGCTGCGCGGCCTGGCGTTGGGCTGGATTTGGCACCGTCACCAGGTGCGCGGCAGCTGGTTTACTGCCCATTAAACCGGACGTCTTGTTGGGTTAATGGTTAGTTTTTCTTATGATTTTGATCATGTTTGCTTACATGTTTTCAGCCTTGGTCTGTTCGCGTTAGTTCGTTGTTTGTTAGCGTTTTTTGTTTTTATCTTGTTTGTTAATGGTTTTTTATCCTGTGTTTTGGCTTTTTTATTTCCATGTTTAACTAGAATGAATCATGTGGCTGGTAAATGAAGGGGAGCGTTGCTTCTTAAGGTGAAGGGAGCATCAGCCAGAAAAACTTCTGGTTAACCCCGGCCGGCGACAGGGATCACTGATTCACCACAGGTTAACGGAGAGACTATGAATAAAGATCAAGCCGACGGTAACTGGAAGCAGCTGAAAGGCAAAGTGAAAGAGAAATGGGGCAAGCTGACCGATGACGATCTGACGGTCATCGAAGGGAAACGCGAACAGCTGGTCGGCAAAATTCAGGAGCGCTACGGTTACCAGAAAGAGGCGGCCGAAAAAGAGGTGAAGGCCTGGGAAGATCACACCAAACACCGCTGGTAACACGCAGGGCCGCCACTGACGGCGGCCGGCAACAGCGCAGGCCGGCGTTGCTCCATCCTCTGGCGCCCCGGCCGCAGGTACAGGGAAGTACCTGACTTCGTCTTACTTCTTCTTGATGGCGATGCTGTGATCGTGTTCGGCGCAGTCATGCTTGCTGTCACAAGCTTCAACTTCAACGCAACCGGCGCACAGGCCGTGCGCTTCCACCACGCTGTGCCGCAGCGCAAATCCGGCTTCCTGCGCCAGCTTCTGCAGCGTCTCCTCCACGCCTTCGGTGGTGCGTTCGGTCACCTGGCCGCAGCGATCGCAGATAAACAGCGCGGACGTATGCATCGGCTGTTCGAAGTGGTGGCACAGCACGTAGCTGTTGGCGGACTCCACCCTATGGATAAACCCTTGCTCCAGCAGAAAATCCAGCGCGCGGTAGACCGTCGGCGGCTTGGCCTGCGGTTCGGCGACGCGCAGCAGATCGAGCAGGTCATAAGCGCTGATTGCACCGGGTTGCTGAGTCATCAGACGCAGCACTTCCAGCCGTTGCGGCGTCAATCGCACATTGCGTTGCTGGCAGAGGCGTTCCGCCTGCGCCAGCAGCTTTTCCTGGGTGGTTGAGTTCATCGCAAATATCCCGGTACGTAAAAAAGCCGATTTTACCATGATTACGGCGAATCGCCGAGAGTTGCCCCCTTTTCCCCTGAGGATAGCGCAGAGAAAGGCGCGCTGAGTGCGCTAAAAGAGAGATGCATCACAACTTTTCCCCTCCGCCGGGCGGTAGATCAACGTTGCCGGTTTTAGCGCTGGAGAGCGGGGGGCGAGAGCGGTATAACGCCTTTCACCCGCGTGATGAGCAGGAGCCCTGTGTGATGACGGAAAGAGAGAAACTGTTAAGCGGCCTGGAATACAACAGCCGCGATGAAGAACTGATCGCCCTGTACCATCGGGCGAGGGCGTTGACCAAAAGCCTGGGGGCGCTGGACTCGCATCAGGCGGACGAGAAAAATCGCCTGCTCGGCGAGCTGTTCGGCAACTGGGGTGAGGCGAGCTGGATCGAAACGCCATTCTGGTGCGACTACGGGCAGCATGTCCGCATCGGTAAAAACTGTTTTATCAACGTCAATGCGGTGTTCCTCGACTGCAACACCATCACCATCGGCGACAACACGCTGATCGGCCCCAACGTACAAATCTACACGCCGAGTCATCCGCTGAAGGCCGGTGAACGCTTTACCGGTGACCCGGCTTTTCCTTTCCGCACCTCGGCGCAGCCGGTGTCTATCGGCAGCAACGTCTGGATCGGCGGCAACGTGGTGATCCTGCCGGGAGTGACCATCGGTGACGGCACGACCATCGGCGCGGGCAGCATCGTCACCGGCGACATTCCGGCCAATGTGCTGGCGCTGGGGCAGCCGTGCCGGGTTATCCGCGCGTTGGAATAGGCCGCTTAACACGAATTGGCGGCCAGCGGTTTATCGGCGAGTGCGGGGCAAGGGCGGAGGAGGGGGCTTCTTACGGTGCGAATCGTCGTTTGGCAACTGGCGGTCATCGGCCAAGGCCAGGCGTGCGGCCGCCAGGCGGCTCATGACGGTGCCGATTGGCACCGCCAGCACTTTCGCCGCTTCCCGGTAGGACAGCCCTTCGACATACACCAGAAACAGCGCGTTGCGCTGGGCCGCCGGCAACCGGCTTACGCGCCGCATCACTTCATTGAGCCAGACCGGCTGTTCACCGTTGTCCGCATCGCCAAGCTCTTCCGCCGCCATGCAGCCTTGCCCCTGACGACGATGCTGGGCGCGAACTTCATTGAGCCAAATAGAGTGCAAGATGGCAAACAACCAGCGATCCAGGTGTGAACCGGGGGTGAATTGCGCGGCGCGCTCCAGCGCACGCACGCAGGTTGCCTGCACCAGGTCGTCGGCGACATCCCGCCGGTGCGAAAGCACCAGCGCATAGCGCCACAGGCGGGAGAGATAGTGGCCGAGTTCATCGCGTATCGCATCGCCGCTGATAGTCACCTCCGCAGGCGCGTCGGATCAAGATTCCGGTTGGCGGTCGATGGCCGCCGCCAAATCTCGGTACTCCTCGCACCCGGTGCCGCACAGCGACTGGATCACCTGCAGCTGTTGGCGCGCCAGGTCGGGCCGCCCTTTCAGCATATAGGCTTCCCCAAGGTACTCGCGCACTTTGGGGTATTTCGGATCGAGGGCCACTGATTTTAAATAATAGCCGATACCCTCATCGGCGCGGCCCAGTTTGCGCGTGGCGTAGCCGCGATAATTCAGTGCGACGGCGGTGTTGGGATTTTGCAGCGTGTTGAGCATATCGATCGCTTCCTGATAGCGGCCGCTTTTCGCCAGTGCATAGGCATAGTTAGTGCGGTCGGCGTCGTCGACTTTGCTGCCTTTATCCACCGTGCAGGTCTGGGTTTTACTGTCGTAAACCTGGCCTTTCGGACAGGTCGGCGGGGTTTGACCGCTGCCGTCGCCGCCCATCGCCAGCGCCGCGCCGGAAAACAGCAGGCAGCCGGCAATGGCCGATGCCAGCAGGCGTTTAATGAAGCTGTTCATGGTTGTGTCCTCAAGGCAGAGGCGCCGTGCGCGCCCGTAATGAGATAACACCTGAACGAGTGAATTTATTCGCCTTACTCCCCCTTATTTACGCCACCGGCAAGGCGGTTTTCCCAACGGCGTCGATTGTCGTTATAATAGCCGTTTGCGGCCGCGCGCCGTTCGTTGAACCCAGACAGACTCAGGTAGCCAGTAACTCAGCATGACGAAAGACAACCACGCCCCAACCTACGCCGCCAATCGCTTCTCCATCGCGCCAATGCTCGACTGGACCGATCGTCATTGCCGTTACTTCCACCGCCTGCTGACCAAGGAAACGCTGTTGTACACCGAAATGGTGACCACCGGCGCGATCATCCACGGCAAGGGCGACTATCTGGCCTATAGCGAAGAAGAGCATCCGGTGGCGCTGCAGCTGGGCGGCAGCGATCCGGCCGCGCTGGCGCACTGCGCCAAACTGGCGGAGCAGCGCGGTTATGACGAGATTAACCTCAACGTCGGCTGTCCGTCCGATCGGGTGCAAAACGGTATGTTCGGCGCCTGCCTGATGGGGCAGGCGACGCTGGTCGCCGACTGCATCAAGGCGATGCGCGACGTCGTATCGATTCCGGTGACGGTGAAGACCCGCATCGGCATTGACGATCAGGACAGCTACGCTTTCCTGTGCGACTTTATCCAGACCGTCGCCGGGCGTGGCGAGTGCGACATGTTCACCATCCACGCTCGCAAAGCCTGGCTCTCCGGCCTCAGCCCGAAAGAGAACCGCGAAGTGCCGCCGCTGGACTACCCGCGCGTTTATCAGCTGAAGCGGGATTTCCCGGCGCTGACCATCGCCATCAACGGCGGGGTGAAAACGCTGGAAGAGGCGCAACAGCACTTGCAGCATCTGGACGGCGTGATGATGGGGCGCGAGGCTTACCAGAATCCGGGCATCCTGGCGCGGGTCGACAGCGAACTGTTCGGCGCGCAGACCGCGGTGCCGGACAGCGTGGCGATCGTCGAAGCGCTGTATCCGTATATTGAGCGCGAGCTGTCCAACGGCACCTATCTCGGCCACATTACTCGCCATATCCTCGGTCTGTTCCAGGGCGTGCCGGGCGCGCGCCAGTGGCGTCGCCATCTGAGCGAGAACGCTCACAAGCCGGGCGCCGATGCGCGGGTGGTGGAGCAGGCGCTGGCGTTAGTGCGTCAGCCGCGTGTCGAAATGGCGTAGCCGAAAAAATTTGACCAACAGTTAGTCTTTTTCACCAGGCATTCGGCGCACTGCCGGATGCCTTCCTCGTTTTTTCAATAGGTTAGCCATTCCGCCATTCTGGCACGCTTCTTGTAATTCACTCTGCAGATACGTTGCATTGCAAAGGAGCAATCATGTTGGAAATCTTCTTTCTCATTGGCTTTGTGGTGATGCTGATGGTGACCGGCATCTCGCTGCTGGGGATCTTCGCTGCGCTGTTGGCGGCGGCGGCGTTCATGTTGTTGGGCGGGCTGTTCGCGGTGGTCATCAAGCTGCTGCCGTGGCTGATTTTGGCGGTGGTTGGGGTATGGATTTACCGCTCAATGCAGAAACCCCAGGTCAGGCGTTACTGATTTTTTGCTGAATAATCAGTCAGTCGCGATGAAACTTGCATAACTGCCTGCCACGCTAATGCGGCAGCGATCACAGCTTGGCAGTTTTCCCCGGCGATGTGGCACATAAAGCGTGTTTTTTGCCGGACGGGGCTGTTAGGATGTTGGTCGATGCAGTGATGCGACCCATTTCATCACCGTGAGAGACACCTAAAATTCGTGTTGCTAAAGCAACCCCTGTCTCTGGCGGACTCTGCTCTACCCCTACAAAACGCAGTAACAGAAAGGGCTCCGCAAGGAGCCCTTTTCTTTGGCTGCTATCAGGGGATCAGCAGGCTGGAACCGCTGGTGCTGCGGCTTTCCAGCACCTGGTGCGCACGCTGGGCGTCGGCCAGCGCGAATTTCTGCTCGTCTCTCACCTCCACCCGAATGGCGCCGCTGCCGATCAGCGAGAACAGCTCATTGCTGGCGTACTGCAGCTCGGCGCGGTTGGTGATGTAACCGTTGAGGGAAGGGCGGGTGACGTACAGCGAGCCCTTCTGATTCAGCAGCGCCAGATCGACTCCCGTCACCGGGCCGGAGGCGTTGCCGAAGCTGACCATCAGGCCGCGCCGCTTCAGGCTGTTGAGCGAGGCCTGCCAGGTGCTTTGCCCCACCGAATCGTACACCACGCCAACCTTCTCGCCGTGCGTCAGCTCGGCCACCCGCTGGGCGATATCCTCTTTGTGGTAGTTGATGGTGGCCCAGGCGCCGGCCTGTTTCGCCAGCGCGGCCTTCTCGTCGGAGCCGACACTGCCGATCAGGCGTGCGCCCAGCGCTTTGGCCCATTGGCAGGCGATCAGCCCGACGCCACCGGCGGCGGCATGGAACAGGAACACTTCACCCGGTTGCACGTCGTGGGTCTGGCGCAGCAGGTAATGCACCGTCAGCCCTTTGAGGAAAGAAGCGGCACCCTGCTCAAAGCTGAGGTTGTGCGGCAGCAGCGCCACTTTTTCTTCCGGCACATTGTGGACTTCGCTGTAGGCGCCGAGCGACGACTGCGCATACACCACCCGGTCGCCCGGTTTGATCGCGCTGACCCCGGCGCCAACCTTGACCACCACGCCGGCCGCCTCGGTGCCGAGGCCGCTCGGCAGGCTGGCCGGCGCGTACAGCCCACTGCGCACATAGGTGTCGATGTAGTTGATGCCGATCGCTTTGTTCTCGATCTGCACTTCGCCAGCGGCTGGGTCGAGCGGTGTAAAATCAACGTATTGCAAGACTTCCGGCCCGCCGGTGGCGGAAAACTGAATGCGCTTGGCCATATCGTTACCTCGTTTGAGTGTCTGATTTCACCCTATTCTTTTTAGTATCGGAGATCCAGTTCACCCGTGCGGGATTCAATACCTTTTTTGCATCGGTTATGACGCAAAAATCACGTATACTCTCGCGTCAAGATCCTTCATTCGCAACCGGATAAAGACTACGTTTCATGGCAGGAAAAAAACCAACCAACAAAACAAACGCGGACGAAACCAGAGAGCGTTCCAGAGATCGTCAGATGGAAGGGCTGAAGATGCCGCCGCACTCGCTGGAGGCCGAGCAGTCGGTGTTGGGCGGTTTGATGCTGGATAACGAGCGTTGGGACAACGTGGCGGAGCGCGTGGTCGCCAACGACTTCTTCAGCCGCCCGCATCGCCTGATCTTTACCGAGATGCAGCGTCTGCTGGAGATGAGCAAGCCTATCGACCTCATCACCCTGTCCGAATCGCTGGAGCAGAAGGGCGAGCTGGACTCGGTGGGGGGCTTCGCCTACCTGGCCGAGCTGTCGAAAAACACCCCGAGCGCCGCCAACATCGGCGCCTACGCCGACATCGTGCGCGAGCGCGCGGTGGTGCGCGAGATGATCTCGGTGGCTAACGAGATCGCCGACGCCGGCTACGATCCGCAGGGGCGCAGCAGCGAAGACCTGCTCGATCTGGCGGAATCCCGCGTATTCCAAATCGCCGAGAACCGCGCCAGCAAAGACGAGGGCCCGAAGGGCATCGAACGCATCCTGGAAGACACCGTCTCGCGCATCGAGCAGCTGTATCAGCAGCCGCACGATGGCGTGACCGGGGTCGATACCGGCTATCAGGACCTCAACAAGAAAACCGCGGGCATGCAAAAGTCCGATCTGATCATCGTCGCCGCCCGTCCTTCGATGGGGAAAACCACCTTCGCCATGAACCTGTGCGAAAACGCCGCGATGACCCAGGAAAAACCGGTGCTGATCTTCAGCCTGGAGATGCCCGGCGAACAGATCATGATGCGTATGCTGGCGTCGCTGTCGCGTGTGGATCAGACGCGCATCCGTACCGGCCAGCTCGACGATGAGGACTGGGCGCGCATTTCCAGCACCATGGGCATCCTGCTGGAGAAGCGCAACATGTACATCGACGACTCCTCCGGCCTGACGCCGACCGAAGTGCGCTCGCGCGCGCGGCGCATTTTCCGCGAGCACGACGGGCTTAGCCTGATCATGATCGACTACCTGCAGCTGATGCGCGTGCCGGCCCTGTCCGACAACCGTACGCTGGAGATCGCCGAGATTTCGCGCTCGCTGAAGGCGCTGGCGAAAGAGCTGCAGGTGCCGGTGGTGGCGCTGTCGCAGCTGAACCGCAGCCTGGAGCAGCGCGCCGACAAACGCCCGGTCAACTCCGACCTGCGTGAATCCGGCTCCATCGAGCAGGATGCCGACCTGATTATGTTCATCTATCGTGATGAGGTGTATCACGAGAACAGCGATCTGAAAGGGATCGCGGAAATTATTATCGGTAAGCAGCGTAACGGCCCGATCGGCACCGTGCGCCTTACCTTTAACGGCCAGTGGTCGCGTTTCGATAACTACGCGGGGCCACAATACGATGACGAATAATCAGCTAAGGAACTGAAATGAAAGCGGCAACCGCTGTAATCGACCGCCGCGCTCTGCGACATAATCTGCAACAGGTGCGCCGCCAGGCGCCGCAAAGCCGCCTGATTGCCGTTGTGAAAGCAAACGCTTATGGACATGGCCTGCTGGAAACAGCACACACCCTGCAAGACGCCGACTGCTACGGCGTGGCGCGCATCGGCGAGGCGCTGATGCTGCGCTCCGGCGGCATCGTCAAACCGATCCTGCTGCTGGAAGGCTTCTTCTGTGCCGAAGACCTGCCGGTGCTGGTGGCGAACAACATCGAAACCGCAGTGCACTGCATCGAACAGCTCGAAGCGCTGGAGCAGGCCGAACTGGCGCGCCCGGTGCCGGTGTGGATGAAGCTCGATACCGGCATGCATCGGCTGGGGGTGCGCCCCGAGCAGGCGGAGGCGTTTTATCAGCGCCTGTGCGCCTGCCGCAACGTGGCGCAGCCGGTCAATATCATGAGCCACTTCAGCCGCGCCGATGAGCCGGAGTCCGACGCCACCCTGAAACAGATCGCCTGCTTTGAGCAGTTCGCGCTAGGCAAACCGGGCCAGCGCTCGGTCGCCGCCTCCGGCGGCACGCTGCTGTGGCCGGATGCCCACAACGAGTGGGTGCGTCCCGGCATCATTCTGTACGGCGTCTCGCCGCTGGATAACGGCAGCGGCGCCGGGTATGGCCTGCTGCCGGCGATGACGCTGAAATCCAGCCTGATCGCGGTGCGCGAGCACAAGGCCGGTGAAGCGGTGGGCTATGGCGGCACCTGGGTAAGTCCGCGCGATACTCGCCTTGGCGTGGTGGCGATGGGATACGGCGACGGTTACCCGCGCAGCGCGCCGACCGGCACGCCGATCCTGATTAACGGCCGCGAAGTGCCGATCGTCGGCCGGGTGTCGATGGACATGATTTCGGTCGATCTCGGGCCGGACGCCGCCGATAAGGTGGGGGATGAAGCGGTGCTGTGGGGGCCGGCGTTGCCGGTCGAGCGTATCGCCGCCTGTACCGGCATCAGCGCTTATGAACTGATCACCAAGCTCACGCAGCGCGTGGCGATGGAATACATCGGTGACTGATGCGCCGCAGGGGCCGACGTGCGTCGGCCCCGTTTCTCAGCGCGTTACTTCTTTACCGCCAACCACTTGTCGATAATTTTCTGATACTCGCCGGTCGCCTTGGCCAGGTGCAGCCACTGATCCACATACAGTTTCCAGCTCAGATCGTCGCGCGGCAGCATGTAAGCCTTCTCGCCGTACTGCATCGGTTTGGTCGGATTCACCGCGCACAGCTTCGGATAGCGCTTTTGTTGGTACAACGCCTCGGAGGCGTCGGTGATCATCACGTCCGCCTTGCGATCCACCAGCTGCTGGAAAATGCTCATGTTGTCGTGCGTCAGCGTCAGTTTGGCCTTCGGCAAATAGGCGTGCACGAAGGCTTCATTGGTGCCGCCCGCCGGTTCCAGCAGGCGCACCGACGGTTTGTTGATCTGTTCTATCGTGCGGTATTTCTTCACGTCGGTGCAGCGCACCAGCGGGATTTTGCCATCGGTATCCAGCTTGTCGGCGAAGAACACCTGTTTTTGTCGCTCCAGCGTGACGGAGATGCCGCCCATGGCGATGTCGCACTTGCCGGAGACGAAGTCCGGCGTCAGGGTTTTCCAGCTGGTTTTCACCCACTTCACCTTGGCGCCCAGGCTCTTCGCCAGCAATTCCGCCATGTCGATATCGATGCCTTCATAGCCGCCGTCTTCCTTGAGGAAGGTGTAGGGCTTGTAGTCGCCGGTGGTGCAGACCTCCAGGGTCTTTTGCTGCAGCACTTTGTCCAGGTGGGATTGTGCGCCGGCGCTGCCGGCGGCGAGCAGCAGCGCGAGAGGGAGTAACTTTTTCATCTGGCGTCCTTTTTATACATTCGTGGTTTTATGCGTTACTTCGCCGTTAATTGTCGTTTGCCTGCATGAGTTAGCCGTTTTTTATGCCGCTTACCGGCGAAAACGTCGGGCGTTGCTGCTGTACGCGATTTAAGCGCCAGGGTGTGACGTCGGCAACGGTAAAAAAACTGGTAGGCTGTAACGTCAACATTTATTAACACAGTTTACAGGTGGCTATGTACAACATTGACGATTTTGATATGAAAATCCTGACGCTGTTACAGGCCAACGGCCGTCTGACCAATCAGGAGCTGAGCGAGCTGGTGGGGCTCTCCGCCTCCCAATGTTCGCGGCGGCGCATCAGCCTGGAGCAGGCGCAGCTGATCCGCGGTTACCACGCGCGGCTGGCGCCAGAGGCGGTCGGCCTGGGGCTGGTGGGGCTGATCGAAGTCAGCCTGATCACGCACGCGCAGGAGCAGATCGACAGCTTTCATCAGATGCTGGAGGAAGTGGACGCGATCCTGGACGCTTACAAGACCACCGGCGACGCCGATTACCTGCTCAAAGTGGCGGTGGCGGACCTGCCGGCGCTGAGCGAATTCATCAGCCAGACGCTGTCGCCGCACAAAAGCGTGGCGCATATCAAAACGGCGGTGGTGCTCAATCGCATCAAGGAAAACGGTTTATTGCCGGTGGCGAGATAAAGCTAAAACCGAATGCGCTTTTCCGTCTATATTAGGAACGTAACGCTGTGCCCAAAACCACAATAAACCAGGAGAAAAACCCCGTGTTCCAGAACGTTGACGCCTATGCCGGCGATCCCATTCTGTCGCTGATGGAAAAATTCAAACAAGACCCGCGCGCGCACAAGGTGAACCTGAGCATCGGCCTGTACTACGATGCGCAGGGCATCATTCCGCAGATGCGGGCGGTCGCCGCGGCGCAAGCGCAGTTGAACAGCGTCGAGCATGGCGCCTCGGTATACCTGCCGATGGAAGGGCTGCAGTCTTACCGTTCCGCCATCCAGCAGCTGCTGTTCGGCGCGCAGCACCCGATGCTGCAGCAGGGGCGCATCGCCACCATTCAGACCGTCGGCGGTTCCGGCGCGTTGAAAGTGGGCGCCGACTTCCTGAAAAGCTATTTCCCGGATTCGCAGGTGTGGGTCAGCGATCCGACCTGGGAAAACCACGTCGCCATCTTCAGCGGCGCCGGTTTCAAAGTGAATACCTATCCATATTTCGACAGCGAAAGCCTGGGCGTGAAGTTCGACGCCATGCTGGCTGCGCTGAAACAGCTGCCGAAGCACAGCATTGCGCTGCTGCACCCGTGCTGCCACAACCCGACCGGTTCCGACCTGACCCCCGCCCAGTGGGATGAGGTGGTCAAGGTGATCGCCGAACGTGAAATCATTCCGTTCCTCGACATCGCCTATCAGGGCTTCGGCGGCGGCATGGAGCAGGACGCCTACGCCATTCGCGCCATCGCGGCGGCCGGTTTGCCGTGCCTGGTGAGCAATTCGTTCTCGAAGATCTTCTCGCTGTACGGCGAGCGCGTCGGCGGCCTGTCGGTGGTGTGCGAAAGCGAAGAGGCGGCCGGGCGCGTGCTGGGCCAGCTGAAGGCCACCGTGCGCCGCAACTACTCAAGCCCGCCAAACTTCGGCGCGCAGCTGGTGGCCAAGGTGCTGAACGACGCCCAGCTCAAAACCCAGTGGCTGGACGAGGTGGAGAGCATGCGCACCCGCATTCTCGAGATGCGTCACGCGCTGGTGGACACCCTGAAGAGCGCGCTGCCGCAGCGCAACTTTGATTACCTGTTGGCGCAGCGCGGCATGTTCAGCTACACCGGCTTCAGCGCGGCGCAGGTCGATCGCTTGCGTGAAGAGTTCGGTGTCTACCTGATCCACAGCGGCCGCATGTGCGTGGCCGGCCTGAACCACAACAACGTGCGTCAGGTGGCCGAGGCGTTTGCCGCGGTGCAGTAACGCCTGTTAGTCTGAACGGACGTTCATCGGGAGCGATAGCGATATCGCTCCTTTTTTATTGCCGGCGCGCCGCCGAAGTTGCCGCAAACCGGAGAGAGAATATACTGATTGAGGGGCGCTCACTCATGTGGCATCAGCAAACGCTAATCCTCAGCGCAAAAGCGCGTGGCTTTCATCTGGTTACCGACGAGATAGTCAACCAGTTAACCCACTTACACCGCCTGCAAACCGGCCTGCTGCATCTGTTGCTGCAGCACACCTCGGCCTCGCTGACGCTCAACGAGAACTGCGATCCCACGGTGCGAGCCGATATGGAGCAGCATTTCCTGCGTCAGGTGCCGGAAAACGCACCCTATCAGCATGACTACGAAGGGCCGGACGACATGCCGGCGCACATCAAATCCTCGCTGCTGGGCGCTTCCTTGACGCTGCCCGTCAGGCACGGGCGGCTGATGTTGGGCACATGGCAGGGCATCTGGCTGGGGGAGCACCGCATCCACGGCGGATCACGCCGTATTGTGGCCACGTTACAGGGGGAATAACCCAATGAATAACAGCGCATTGCTGGAGTACTGCATGGCGAAGCCGGGCGCGGAGCAGAGCGACCAGAACCAGTGGCAGGCCAGCCAGATCAAGGTGGGTGACGTGATGTTCGCCATGGTGTGCGAGGTCGAAGGGCGGCCGGCGCTGGCGGTCAAGTCCAGCCCGGAGCTGGCGGAAAGCCTGCGTGAACACCATCCGGAGATCGTCGCCTGTAACGGCCTGAACAAGGCGCACTGGAATACGGTGTTTCTCGACGGCAACCTGCCGAACTCGCAGTTTTACACGCTGATCGACAGCTCCTATCAGCTGGTGGTGGACGGCCTGCCCGAACACGTGCGCCAGGAACTGCGCGCCTGATTGCCGGGCGGCGGCGCCGCCCGTTTTTCTTCTGTTTTTTTCATGTTAAAGCGTGATCGCGACCTGGGTTTGGGAACGTTCCCTTTTTATTGCGGCACTAAAACAGCTACGCTTGGGCATTCAAGACACGCGGATGAAGGAGGCCGACATGGCCATGAGCGAAGAAAAGCGCAAGATGATCGCCGGGGAACTGTACGACGCCGGCGATGAACTGCTGCGCAGCGAACGCCGGCGCGCACGCCAGCTAACGCATCGCTATAACCACTCCTCGCCGGAAGAGGGCGAGCTGCGCAAACAATGGCTGGGTGAGTTGCTGGGTTGCTATCAGGGCGGCACCATCGAGCCGACCTTCCGCTGCGATTACGGCTATAACATCTATCTCGGCAAGAACTTCTACGCCAACTTCGACTGCGTGATCCTCGACGTATGCGAGGTGCATATCGGCGACAACTGCCTGCTGGCGCCGGGCGTGCATATCTATACCGCCACCCATCCGCTGGACGCCGAGACTCGCGTCGGCGGGGCGGAGTTCGGTAAGGCTGTCAGGATTGGCGACAACGTGTGGATCGGCGGGCGTGCGGTGATCAATCCGGGAGTGACCATCGGCGATAATGCGGTCGTGGCCTCCGGCGCGGTGGTGACCAAAGACGTGCCGGCCAATTGCGTGGTGGGCGGCAACCCGGCCAGGATCATCAAGCAGCTATAAAAAAACGGGCGCCGCCGGGCGCCCGCCGTCATCAGGCGCGCAGCGAGTCGATATCCACCACGAAGCGGTACTTCACGTCGCTTTTCAGCATGCGTTCATAGGCCTCATTAATTTGCTGCATCGGGATCAGCTCGATATCCGACGTGATGCCGTGCTGCCCGCAGAAGTCCAGCATCTCTTGCGTTTCCGCGATGCCGCCGATCAGCGAACCGGCGATGCGGCGGCGCTTCATGATCAGGTTGAACACCTGCGGTGACGGATGATCGTGCTCCGGCGCGCCGACCAGCGTCAGGGTACCGTCGCGGCGCAGCAAGTTGAGGAACGGGTTCAGATCGTGCTGAGCCGCTACCGTGTTGAGGATGAAGTCGAAGCTGTTGACGTGCTGCGCCATCTCATCCGGGTTGCGCGAAATCACCACTTCATGGGCGCCGAGGCGCTTGGCGTCTTCGATTTTCGACGGCGAGGTGGTGAACAGCACCACATGCGCGCCCATCGCCCGCGCCAGTTTGACGCCCATGTGCCCCAGCCCGCCGAGCCCGACGATGCCGACCTTTTTGCCTGGCCCCGCGCCCCACTGGCGCAGCGGCGAATAGGTGGTGATGCCGGCGCACAGCAGCGGCGCGACGCCGGCCGGATCGAGGTTTTCCGGCACGCGCAGCACGAAGTCCTGATCCACCACCAGATTGGTGGAGTAGCCGCCGTAGGTCACGGCGCCGGTGTGGCGATCCTGGCCGTTATAGGTGCCGGTAAAGCCGTTCTCGCAATACTGTTCCAGCCCCTCATCGCAGCTCGGGCAGCTGCGGCAGGAATCCACCATGCAACCGACGCCGACCAGATCGCCGATCCGGTAACGCGAGACATGGTCGCCGACGGCGCTAACGCGGCCGACGATTTCGTGGCCCGGCACCACCGGGTAAATCGTATTGCTCCATTCATTGCGCGCCTGGTGCAGATCCGAGTGGCAGACGCCGCAGAACAACACCTGAATTTGCACATCGTGGTCGCGCAGGGCGCGCGGCTGGTAATCGAAAGGCACCAGCGCAGACTTCGCGTCATGCGCGGCATAGGCATGGGTAATGTTCATGGTCGCTCCAGTTATCAATGTAGGGGGGACAACGTTTGACCGGCAGCGAAGTGCCGGCGAGACGCGGCCTGAATCAGACAGGGCGGCCGCCGAGGGAACATTGATGATAGAAGCGGTGAGCGTGGAGGGAAATGCCTGAAAATGTCGAAATCTTGCCTGTTTCTGTTCGATTGCGGGGAAACGGGGCAGCGTGCGGACCGCCTGAACGACGGCCTGCACGCCGGCGACATTACTGGTTCAACAGCGGCTTCAGGAAGCGTGCGGTGTGCGATTTCTCGCAGTCGGCGACCGTTTCCGGCGTGCCGGCGACCAGGATCTCGCCACCGCCGCTGCCGCCTTCCGGCCCCAGATCGACGATCCAGTCGGCGGTCTTGATCACGTCCAGGTTATGTTCGATGACCACGATGGTGTTGCCCTGATCGCGCAGCTGATGCAGCACCGCCAACAGCTGCTGGATATCGGCGAAGTGCAGACCGGTGGTCGGTTCGTCGAGGATATACAGCGTTTGGCCGGTGCCGCGCTTCGACAGTTCGCGCGCCAGCTTGACGCGCTGCGCTTCACCGCCGGAGAGCGTGGTGGCCGACTGGCCGAGGCGGATGTAGGACAGGCCGACATCCATCAGGGTCTGCAGCTTGCGCGCCAGCGCCGGCACCGCGTCGAAGAAATCGCGCGCTTCTTCGATGGTCATCTCCAGCACTTCGTGGATGCTCTTGCCCTTGTACTTCACTTCCAGCGTTTCGCGGTTATAACGCTTGCCCTTGCACTGGTCGCACGGCACGTAGATGTCCGGCAGGAAGTGCATCTCGACCTTGATCACCCCGTCGCCCTGGCAGGCTTCACAGCGTCCGCCCTTGACGTTGAAGCTGAAGCGGCCCGGCGTGTAACCGCGGCTGCGCGATTCCGGCACGCCGGCGAACAGCTCGCGCACCGGGGTGAAGATACCGGTGTAGGTGGCCGGGTTGGAGCGCGGCGTGCGGCCGATCGGGCTCTGATCGATGTCGATCACCTTGTCGAAATGTTCCAGGCCGGTCACTTCGCGGAACGGCGCCGGTTCGGCGATGGTGGCGCCGTTGAGCTGGCGCTGGGCGATCGGGAACAGCGTATCGTTGATCAGCGTCGATTTGCCGGAGCCGGACACGCCGGTGATGCAGGTAAACAGACCGACCGGCAGCGTCAGCGTCACGTCTTTCAGGTTGTTGCCGCGCGCGCCGCTCAGCTTCAGCACCTTGGTCGGATCGGCCTGCACGCGCTGCGCGGGGATGGCGATCTCGCGTTTACCGCTGAGGAACTGGCCGGTCAGCGATTCCGGCTGCGCCATGATGTCGTCGACGGTGCCTTCCGCCACCACCTGGCCGCCGTGTACGCCGGCGCCGGGGCCGATGTCGATCACGTGATCGGCGGCGCGGATGGCGTCTTCGTCATGCTCCACCACGATCACCGTGTTGCCGAGGTTGCGCAGGTGGATCAGCGTTTCCAGCAGGCGCTCGTTGTCGCGCTGGTGCAGGCCGATCGACGGCTCATCCAGCACGTACATCACGCCCACCAGGCCGGCGCCGATCTGGCTGGCCAAACGGATTCGCTGCGCTTCGCCGCCGGAGAGCGTCTCCGCCGAGCGAGACAGTGACAGGTAGTTCAGGCCGACGTTCACCAGGAATTTCAGGCGGTCGCCGATCTCTTTCAGCACTTTCTCGGCGATTTTGGCGCGCTGGCCGCTGAGCTTCATGTTCTGGAAGAAGGTCATCGCATGGCCGATGCTCAGATCGGAGATCTCCGGCAGCGTGGTGTCTTCGACAAACACGTTGCGCGCTTCTTCACGCAGGCGAGTGCCGTGGCACGAGGCGCAAGGGCGGTTGCTGATGAACTTCGCCAGCTCTTCGCGCACCGCGCTGGACTCGGTCTCTTTATAGCGGCGCTCCATGTTGTGCAGCACGCCTTCGAACGGATGGCGGCGCACGGTGGTGTCACCGCGATCGTTGATGTATTTGAACTCGATAGACTCTTTGCCGGAGCCGCTCAGCACCGCCTTCTGCACGTTGGCGCTCAGGGTGTTGAATGGCGCTTCGACGTCGAACTCATAGTGCTCCGCCAGCGAGCGCAGCATCTGGAAGTAATAGAAGTTGCGGCGATCCCAGCCGCGGATCGCGCCGCCGGCCAGCGACAGCTCGGGGTTTTGCACCACGCGATCCGGATCGAAGAACTGCTGCACGCCCAGGCCGTCGCAGGTCGGGCAGGCGCCGGCCGGGTTGTTGAAGGAAAACAGGCGCGGTTCCAGCTCGCGCATGCTGTAGCCGCAGATCGGGCAGGCGAAGTTGGCGGAAAACAGCAGCTCGTCCGCTTTTTCGTCGTCCATATCCGCCACCACCGCGGTGCCGCCGGACAGCTCCAGCGCGGTTTCGAACGATTCGGCCAGGCGCTGCGCCATGTCGTCGCGCACCTTGAAGCGATCGACCACCACTTCGATGGTGTGTTTCTTCTGCAGCTCCAGCTTCGGCGGATCGGACAGATCGCACACTTCGCCGTCGATGCGCGCGCGGATATAGCCCTGGGCGGCCAGGTTTTCCAGCGTTTTGGTGTGCTCGCCCTTGCGGTCTTTCACCACCGGCGCCAGCAGCATCAGGCGCTTGCCTTCCGGCTGGCTCAGCACGTTGTCGACCATCTGGCTGACGGTCTGCGCCGCCAGCGGAACATGGTGATCCGGGCAGCGCGGCTCGCCGACGCGGGCGAACAGCAGGCGCAGGTAGTCGTGGATCTCGGTAATGGTGCCGACCGTGGAGCGCGGGTTGTGCGAGGTGGATTTCTGCTCGATGGAGATCGCCGGCGACAGGCCTTCGATATGATCGACGTCCGGTTTTTCCATCAGCGACAGGAACTGGCGCGCATAGGCAGAGAGTGATTCGACATAGCGCCGCTGCCCTTCGGCATACAGCGTATCGAAAGCCAGCGAAGACTTGCCGGAACCGGACAGGCCGGTGACGACGATCAGTTTGTCACGCGGGATGATCAGGTTGATGTTTTTCAGATTATGGGTTCGAGCACCACGAACTTCGATATTGTCCATTTACACTTCCCGTCTTGATGATACACCGCGCCTGTCGCGATTTTTGCGGGGGATTTTGTGATGGATCTCGCAAAAAACCGGCACAGCCTGGTCGAAACGCATAATTATGACACAAAAAAACCTGAATGAATATCCAGTATGCGAATGCAACAAGGCCGATCGAAAAGACAATTCTGGAATGCAATTCGCACTTATCAACACGGGTGTGGTTTCGTACTCAGCGTGGTAAACTGACGCGTTTATACTGTGTAGAAATCAATCATCGGGAGAAGTGCTCATGGCCAGCAGAGGCGTAAACAAAGTAATTCTGGTCGGGAATCTGGGTCAGGATCCAGAAGTCCGTTACATGCCGAACGGCGGCGCAGTGGCCAACATTACCCTGGCGACCTCCGAAAGCTGGCGTGACAAGGCGACCGGCGAACAGAAAGAGAAGACCGAGTGGCACCGCGTCGTGCTGTTCGGCAAACTGGCCGAAGTGGCGGGGGAATACCTGCGTAAAGGCTCTCAGGTCTACATCGAAGGCTCCCTGCAGACCCGTAAATGGCAGGATCAGAGCGGCCAGGATCGCTACACCACCGAGATCGTGGTTAACGTCGGCGGCACCATGCAGATGCTGGGCGGCCGTCAGGGCGGCGGCGCACCGGCCGGTCAATCTGCCGGTGGCCAGGGCGGTTGGGGCCAACCTCAGCAGCCACAGGGCGGCAACCAGTTCAGCGGCGGCCAGCAGCAGTCTCGCCCGGCGCAGAACAGCGCACCGGCGACCAGCAACGAACCACCAATGGATTTCGACGACGATATTCCGTTCTAAGCCTGGCGACAGCGCTAAAAAAACCCCGCTCAGGCGGGGTTTTTTGTGTTCGTTAGCCGCTGATTTTCTGCGGCGGTGTCGCCAATCAGTAAATTGCTACCGGGTTGATATTGACCTGGATTGAACCGACATACAGCGGTTGCCCCAGTACGAACAGGAATTCCCAGGTTTTCGTGCGGACCAGCGGGCGGCTGTCGATCAGCTCCAGGTTATAGACGCCGCGTTTGGCCAGCAGGTACTGGTTGACCGGGAACTCTTCGTCATTTTTCGGGTTAGGGTAAACTTCGGAGGCCCAGGTATCACCGCCGAAGGCCACGATGCCTTGGTCGGCCAACCATTTCGCCGCTTCCATGCCGATGCCCGGTTCAACTTCCAGGAACTTTTTATTGTCTTTGCCAATCAGCTCCAGCCAGCCGGTGTTGAACAAGACAACGTCGCCTTTGCGTAAACTGATGCCCTGCTTTTTAAGCACCGCTTGAATATCCGCAACGGAAAATTCGGTGCCGCCCGGAACGATCGCTTTATTATAATAAGCCGTCATATCGAGTACGACGCCGCGTGTGACCATGGGCGGCACTTTTTCCACGCCCAATTTTTTTACGCCATCTACGGTGACGAAATCCGCCGCCTTATTGCCGTTATAATAAACATTGTCGATGCCGATATGGCCAATGCCATTCAACTGAGTGCCGACGCCGGTCCAGGCATTCACCAATTCATCATTAAAGGTGAATTTATTTGGGCCAAGCGTTTTACCATCCTGTTGACCAGGCTGAATATTATATAAGCGGAAGCTGCGGTGGCGGAACGCTGGGAAATCTTTATCGACGGGCACCGCCAATGGCAATGTCTTGCCTTGTTTTACCAACTGCACAGACTGTAATACGACCTCTGGCGTGAGCAGGTTGGCCGCGCCGATTTCGTCTTTTGCGCCGTAAACGGAAGGATACCAGTCTGACGACTGAGCGGCGGATTCTGCGGCGTGCGCGGGCACTGCGGCCAGCAAAGGCAGCAAGAGGGAGAGGCGATACAATGATTTCATCAGTGACTCATCCTTATAACGGAGTATTGCAGGGCGAATGAAAGTGAGCCTCCGGAAATTGGCGGCGTGAGGCCGCCGAATAATAACCGGTGAGGGAACGGCTCATTTTTTCTGTGTACTGGGTACGTCAGCGTGATTTAAAAAAAGCGCCCGGCGATGATTTCCTTAATCATGCGGTAATGAATAACGCCGTATGCACGGCGTTATCGCTAAACGCATTATTTTTTCAGTTCTGCACTCATGGTGACGAAATTGCCCATGTAGGCGCTGGTAATTTTGTAGCCGCTTGCGCCGGCTTCTTGCGCTTTTTTAGCGATGAGGGCTTCGGTGGAATCCAGTGTTCTGCCGGTTGCGGTCACGCTTTCTGCCGCGGCGTTAAACGACAGCATGGAAAACAGAGCGAGTGAAATAACGGTGGTCATGGTTTTCATATCTTTATCCTGTGTTCGAAGGTTCGAAAAATAAGGGTGTCCGGTACGACACGATGGAGCGAAGGATAAAGACGTCGGCCTGGTGAATAAATAACAGAATCGTCAATAAACTATTCCATTTTTGCGCATAAACTAATTCTATTATTGTCTTTCAAGGCCGAATATGCCGTGCGAGGTGAGAAGCGGTCGTCGGGGAGCGAATGAAAAAAAAGCCCCTTGCGGGGCTTTGAGCGCTACGCCGAGAAGCCGCCGTCGATGCTCAGACTGGCGCCGGTGATATAACCCGCCTGCGGGCCCGCCAGGTAGGCGACGAAACCGGCGATTTCTTCATCTTTGCCGTAACGGCCGATCGCCATCAGCTGCTTGAGCTGATCGGCGAACTCGCCGGCGTCCGGGTTCATTTCGGTGTCCACCGGACCGGGCTGCACGTTATTGACGGTGATGCCGCGTGGGCCGAGATCGCGCGCCATGCCCTTGGTCAACCCGACCAGCGCCGATTTGCTCATCGCGTACACCGCCGCGCCGCCGAACGGCACGCGCTCTGCGTTGGTGCTGCCGATGTGGATGATACGGCCGCCGTCGTTCATGTGGCGCGCCGCCTCCTGGCTGGCGACGAATACGCTGCGTACGTTGACCGCCAGCATGCGATCCAGGTCGTCCAGCGCCAGTTCCTCGGTGCCGCCCAGCGTAAATACCCCGGCGTTGTTCACCAGAATATCCAGGTTGCCGAAGTGACTCACCGCCTGGCGAACCGCCTGCTGCAGCGCCGCAGCATCGGCGCTGTCGGCCTTGATGGCGAGGGCTTTGCCGCCGGCGGCGGTAACGGCGCTCGCCACCGCTTCGGCGCGATCGGCCGAGGCGGCGTAGGTAAAGGCGACGGCGGCGCCCTCGCTCGCCAAGCGTTTCACGATGGCGGCGCCGATGCCGCGGGAACCGCCCTGAACGAATGCGACTTTGCCTTGCAGTGGGAGTGCTGTGGTCATGTTATTTCTCCAGAGTGGATGAGGGTAAAGTGTCGGCATTCAGTATCGGAGATCGCTTGCACGGCCACTAGCCACAAAGAGCTATAATCAGTTAAAACCATTAGTTTAAAATCCATAAGGAAAAAGCATGCTGGGACATCTGGAGTGCTTCGTCAGCAGCGCGGAAAACGGCAGTTTCTCCGCCGCCGGCCGCAAGCTGGGCCTCAGCCCGGCGGCGGTAAGCAAGAATGTCACCCGGCTGGAGGCGGTGGTCGGCGTGCGGCTGTTTCAACGCAATACCCGCAAGTTGATCCTCACCGAAGCAGGCGAGCGTTTTCTCGGCGAGGTGAGCGGCGGGTTGCAATCGATCCAGTGTGCATTGAAGGGGTTGAGCAGCGGCGGCGGCGCGGCGGCCGGCGGCTTGAAGGTCAGCATGGGCACCGCCTTCGGCCTGCACTTCGTGTTGCCGATGCTGCCGATGTTTTTGACGCAGTACCCGGCGATTGTACCGGACTGGCATTTCGACAATCGCCAGGTGGATCTGATCGGTGAGAACTTTGACGCTGCGCTGGGCGGCGGCATCGAGTTGGCGCAGGGGATGATTGCTCGCGAGCTGGCGCCCGCGCATGGCGTATTGGTCGCTTCGGCAGAATACTTGCGGCAGCGGCCGCCGTTGACGGAGCCGGAGCAACTGGCGCAACACGCCGGGATTTTCATCCGTTCGCCGCAGACCGGGCGCATTCGCCACCAGCCGCTGCGAAATGCCCAGAATGAGCAGCGTGCGCCGGGGATGACGGTCAGCATGACGGTCAATGAACCGGAAGCGGCGGCGCGGGCGGCGGAAATGGGATTGGGCATCGCGCTGATCGGCATGCCGAATGCGGCGCCTTATCTGGAAAGCGGCCGTCTGGTGCGGGTTCTGCCGGGCTGGTATGTCGATCGCGGCAGCGTGTATCTCTATTTCCCCACCACCAAATTCTTACCGACCAAAACCCGGGTGTTTGTCGATTTCATCACCGAACAGTTCCGCCTGCAGAAGTTGGCGGCGCGCTTTGACGCCCGCTAAAACGAGAAAAGCCCCTTGCGGGGCTTCTTTCTTCCGTCGGTTGGCTGTCCGACGATCAGTTGAAGATTTCTGCGGTGCCGTACAGTTTGTTCTGACCACCGGCGGCGACGATGCGGTAGGCGCTGGCGCCCGACGCGGCGGCTTTGCTGGCCAGTTCGCTTTCCAGCGCGCTCAGGTTAGCGGCGCCGCTCACGGTGACGACGCCGATCTTCTGGGCGTCTGCAGCAGGTTGGCTGGAAGGTAGGTCAGCGGCGAAGGTAGCGAAAGAAGCGGTAGCCAGCAGTGCAGCGGTAGCAAAAATTTTGACGTTTTTCATGATGCGTTCCTCAGAGTGTTTGTTAGGTGAGAGCCCGTTGTCTCTCGATGTGTTAAATACTAGTGCACCGGATGTGAATAAAAAATCGGAGAGTTTTGAGTATCTCTGTCAAATAAATTGATTGTTTTTCATCCGCTGGCGCGGGGCAACAATCGCCACTACCCTTTACAGACGATCCTTAACCGGAGAAGCGTCATGACGATGAATGCGTTTATCGGTAGTTGGGCGTTGGTGTCGTCGGCGTTCAAAAACCAGAACGGCGAGCTCAATTACCCGCTGGGCGAGCAGGTGTTGGGGCGCATCCACTATGAGGCCAACGGCACGATGGCGGCGCAGCTATACAGCGCCGTGCGGCCGCGTTTTGTCGCCGACGATTTGACGCAGGGATCCGAGCGGGAGATCCATGCCGCCTTCATCAATATGATTTGCTACTTCGGCCGTTATCAGGTGGAAGAAAGTGAGCAACGGGTGGTGCATCAGGTTGAAGGCTGCTCGTTCCCCAATTGGATAGGCAGCCGTCAGGTGCGTTTTTACGCCTTTAACGCCGATCGGCTGACGTTGCGCACGGTGCCGCTGCAGCTCGGCAACGGCGTGCAGGTTGGCGAACTGGTGTGGCAGCGGACAGGAGCGTCGTCATGATCATCGTTCATCATCTCAATCACTCGCGGTCGCAGCGCATTCTGTGGTTTCTGGAAGAGCTGGGCGTGCCCTATCAGGTGCAACGCTACGAGCGCGATCCCAACACCATGCTGGCGCCGCCGGCGCTGAAAAAGATCCACCCGTTGGGCAAATCGCCGGTGATCGTCGATGGCGATCTGACACTGGCGGAATCCGGCGCCATTATCGAATACTTGCAGGAAGCCTACGACGCACAGGGCATGTTTATGCCAACCGACTTCCACGCGCGTCAGCAATACCGTTACTGGCTGCACTACGCCGAAGGATCGCTGATGCCGCTGTTGGTGATGAAGCTGGTGTTCAGCCGTCTCGGCCAGCCGCCGATCCCCTGGCTGCTGCGGCCGGTGGCCGGCGCGATCGGCAAAGGCGTGCAGCGGGAATACCTCGACAAGCAGATCGCGCCGCACTGCGAATTCCTCGAACAGCACCTGAATAAGGGCAGTTGGTTCGTTGGCAACGACTTCAGCGCGGCGGATATTCAGATGAGCTTCCCGCTGGAGGCGATGGCGGCGCGCGGCGCGTTGGATGATTGCCCGAAACTGCGCGGTTTCCTGCAGCGCATTCACGCCCGGCCCGCCTACCAGCGGGCATTGGAGCAGGGCGGCCCTTACGACCTGCTGAGTTAGGCGGATGGGCTATACTCGATGGGGTCATTCTTCATCGGAGGTAGCCCATGGCTACGCAAATCTTCGTCAATCTGCCCGTACGCGATCTGCCTGCCTCAATGGCGTTTTTCACCCAGCTCGGCTTCAGCTTCAACCCGCAATTTACCGACGATACCGCCGCCTGCATGGTGGTCAGCGACACGATTTACGTGATGCTGCTGACCCACGACAAATTCAGGATGTTTACCCCGAACCCGATCGGCGACGCCAAACAGGCCACCGAAGTGTTGGTGTGCCTGTCGCAACCCAGCCGGGCAGCGGTGGACGAACTGGTGCGCAAGGCAATCGCCGGCGGCGGCAATACCTATCATCCGCCGCGGGACTATGGCGTGATGTACGGCCACGGATTTCAGGACCTGGACGGCCATATCTGGGAATTGATGTATATGGATCCCGCGGCGGTGCAGGCGCAATAAGCTCGCCGTGAAGCAGGTCGGCAGGGGCGCCGGATCGCCCCGTCTTTTCGCGCAGAAGCTATTCCCGCCGTTTTCTGCATAAATTGCCGCGATCTTTAGTTGATTAGACGCTAGGGAAGGCAGGATAATCGTTTGCCTTGAATAAACCACCATAAATCACCCGTACCGCGCGCTGCGAGTTAAACGTTTGCCTGGGTGCGCATCGCCGTTGGCGGTGTGGCATAAGGGCAGGGATGCGGAACGTGACGTAAACGATTACGTGGCGATCGGGCGCGGGCGAGATTACAGGCCTGCTGTGACGGGCCGATTCATGAAACACAGGGGAAGTAACCTATGTCGAACTCTCAAGCGAACCACGCCGCAAAACCAACCGGCGGGCTTGATGGCTATTTTAAAATTTCCGCGCGCGGCAGCAGCGTGCGTCAGGAGGTGGTGGCGGGGCTGACCACCTTCCTGGCGATGGTGTACTCGGTGATCGTGGTGCCGAGCATGCTGGGCAAAGCGGGTTTCCCGCCGGCGGCGGTGTTTGTCTCCACCTGCCTGGTGGCCGGTCTGGGGTCGCTGTTGATGGGGCTGTGGGCTAACCTGCCGATGGCCATCGGCTGTGCGATCTCGTTGACCGCCTTTACCGCCTTCAGCCTGGTGCTGGGCCAGCACATCAGCATTCCGGTGGCGCTGGGCGCGGTGTTCCTGATGGGCGTGCTGTTTACCATTATCTCGGTCACCGGCATCCGCGCCTGGATCCTGCGCAACCTGCCGATGGGCGTGGCGCACGGCACCGGCATCGGCATCGGGCTGTTTCTGCTGCTGATCGCCGCCAACGGCGTCGGCCTGGTGGTGAAGAACCCGCTGGATGGCTTGCCGGTGGCGCTCGGCGCGTTCACCTCTTTCCCGGTCGTCATGACGCTGGTCGGCCTGGCGGTGATCTTCGGCCTGGAGAAACTGCGCGTGCCCGGCGGCATTCTGCTGGTGATCATCGCCATTTCCATCATCGGCCTGATCTTCGACCCGGCGGTGAAATACCAGGGGCTGTTCGCCATGCCGAGCCTGGCGGACGCTGACGGCAAATCGTTGATCTTCAGCCTGGATATCATGGGCGCATTGCAGCCGGTGGTGTTGCCGAGCGTGCTGGCGCTGGTGATGACCGCGGTGTTCGACGCCACCGGCACCATCCGCGCGGTGGCCGGGCAGGCCAACCTGCTGGATAAAGACGGGCAGATCATCAACGGCGGCAAGGCGCTGACCTCGGATTCCCTGAGCAGCATCTTCTCCGGCCTGGTGGGCGCCGCGCCCGCTGCGGTTTACATCGAGTCCGCCGCCGGCACCGCCGCGGGCGGCAAGACCGGCCTGACCGCCACCGTGGTCGGCATTCTGTTCCTGCTGATCCTGTTCCTGTCGCCGCTGGCCTATCTGGTGCCGGTTTACGCCACCGCGCCGGCGCTGATGTACGTCGGCCTGCTGATGCTGAGCAATGTCACCAAGCTGGACTTCAACGACTTCGTCGACGCGATGGCCGGCCTGCTGTGCGCCGTGTTCATCGTGCTGACCTGCAACATCGTCACCGGCATCATGCTGGGCTTCAGCTCGCTGGTCATCGGCCGCATCTTCTCCGGCGAATGGCGCAAGCTGAACATCGGCACCGTGCTGATCGCCGTGGCGCTGGTGGCGTTCTACGCCGGCGGCTGGGCGATTTAAGCCGCTTGGGTTTCCCTCGCCCGCCGGGCGGGGGAGCCTGTTACGGCAATTCCCTTCTTAAGATAAGTCTTCTTCTGCTCTGCATCGCGTTTTGAAAGGCACAACAAGCTTTAACGGCTGTAAAAAAAGTGATCTACTATCGTGACCAACGCAGGCCCTGAGCCGATGTCGTCTGAATCGTAGAGTCTAAGGAAAGCATGGAAATCTTTTTTACAATCCTCATTTTGATCCTGGTGGTCTCCCTGTCCGGGGTGGTGACGCGCATGTTGCCGTTCCAGGTGCCGCTGCCGCTGATGCAAATCGCCATCGGGGCCCTGCTGGCCTGGCCGCATTTCGGGCTGCACGTCGATTTTGATCCCGAACTGTTCCTGGTGCTGTTCATCCCGCCGCTGCTGTTTGCCGACGGCTGGAAAACGCCGACGCGCGAATTCCTGCATCACGGGCGTGAAATTCTCGGCCTGGCGCTGGTGCTGGTGCTGATCACCGTGGTCGGCGTCGGTTATCTGATCTACGCCATGGTGCCGGGCATTCCGCTGGTGGCGGCCTTCGCCCTGGCGGCGGTGCTGTCGCCGACGGATGCCGTGGCGCTGTCCGGCATCGTCGGCAAAGGGCGGATCCCTAAGCCGATCATGGGCGTGCTCGAGGGCGAGGCGCTGATGAACGACGCCTCCGGCCTGGTGTCGCTCAAGTTCGCCATCGCGGTGGCGATGGGCACCATGGTGTTCACCGTGGGCGGCGCGACCCTTGAATTCCTCAAAGTGGCGATCGGCGGCCTGCTGGCCGGCGTGGCGGTCACCTGGACCTACAGTAAATCGCTGCGGGTGATGAGCCGCTGGAGCGGCGACGATCCGGCGACCCAGATCGTGTTCCTGCTGCTGCTGCCGTTCGCGTCCTACCTGATCGCCGAACATATCGGCGTTTCCGGCATCCTGGCGGCGGTGGCGGCGGGGATGACCATCAGCCAGTCCGGCGTGATCCGCAACGCGCCGCTGGCGATGCGTCTGCGCGCCAACAGCGTGTGGGCGATGCTGGAATTCGTGTTCAACGGCATGGTGTTCATCATGTTGGGCCTGCAGCTGCCGGGCATTCTTGAAACCTCCATCCTGCAGGCGGAGCTGGATCCGACCATCCAGACCTGGTACCTGTTCGCCGACGTGGCCACCATCTACGCCGCGCTGTTGGTGCTGCGCTTCACCTGGCTGTGGGTGATGAAGAAGGCCAGCAACCGCTTTATGAAAAAGCGTCCGCTGCAGTTCGGCGATTACAGCACGCGTGAGCTGTGGGTGGCGTCGTTCGCCGGGGTGCGCGGGGCGATTACCCTGGCCGGTGTGCTGTCGATACCGCTGTTGCTGAGCGACGGCACCGCCTTCCCGGCGCGCTATCAGCTGGTGTTTATCGCCGCCGGGGTGATCCTGCTGTCGTTGATCGTCGGCGTGCTGGCGTTGCCGCTGCTGCTGCGCGGCGTGCAGGTCACCGACAAGAGCGCCAGCAAGCAGGAAGAGCGCATGGCGATCGCCATGGCGGCCGAAGTGGCGATTGAGAGCGTGAATAAAATGGAAGAGCGCCTGGTTGCCGATACCGAAGAAAACCTCGATCCGCAGGTGTTGAAAGAGGTCAGCTCGCGGGTGACGGGCATGCTGCGGCGGCGCATCGCGTCGAAAGACGATATCGAGAATGCGCTGGCGATGGAAAACCTCGAGCGGCGTTTCCGCCTGACGGCGCTGCGCGCCGAGCGCGGCGAGCTGTACCACCTGCGCGCCACGCAGAAAATCAGCAACGAGACGCTGCAAAAACTGCTGCACGATCTCGACCTGCTCGAAGCGCTGCTGATCGAACGCGAAGGGTAAATCTCAGAAGAGGAATAAACGTTTTCCTCTTTATTTCTGTCCTGAAGGGCCGCCTGTGCGGCCCTTTTTTTGGTTACTTGAGCGGCGGCCAGTAGTCGCGGCAGCAGGCGATCCAGGCCTGCGCGCTGTGCGACAGGTAGCTGCCCTGGCGCCAGATCAGGCCGATTTTCCACTCCATGCGCGGCTCCAGCGGCAGCCAGACCAGGTTTTCCTTGTCCAGCCAGCGACAAACCGGCTCCGGCAGCATGGCGATGCCCACGCCGGCCTGCACCATCGAGGCGAGAAAGTCCCATTGGCCGCTGCGCACCGCGATTTGCGGTTCAAAGCCGGCCAGGCGAAACGCCTTCATCAGCATCTTGTACAGCGCAAAGTCTTCGTTATAAATCAGGATCGGGCTGTCGGCCAATTCGGCGATATTGATGCTGGTGCGGTTGAGCCACTGCGGCGTGCGCGGCGCCACCACGCACATCGGATGGCCCAGCAGCGGCAGAAAGGTCAGCGGCTGCGCCGAATCGAAGGGCAGCACCGTCATCGCCAGATCCAGTTCACCGGACATCACCGCCTGTTCGACCGACAGCCCGCCCAGCTCGGAAATCTTTAATTCGATGCCGGGGTAGGTCTGGCGAAAGCGGCGGATCAGATCGGCAATCTGCCTGCCGACCATCGGCGGAATGCCCAGCCGCAGCACGCCCTTTTTCACCGAGCTGATGTCTTCCAGCTCCGCCTCCAACTGGCGGAACTCGTCGAGGATCGTCAGGCCGCGCTGGTACACCGCCTGGCCGCTGTCGGTCAGGCGCAGCTTGCGGCCTTCGCGGATCAGCAGCGTGCATTCCAGCTCTTCCTCCAGATGCCGCAGCATTTTGCTGATGGTGGGCTGGGTGACGAACAGTTTTTCCGCCGCGCGGGTGAAGCTTTGCTGGCGCACCACTTCAACGAAGTAGCGCAGGGTGCGGACATCCACGTTAGGGTTCTCCTTGGGGACGCTACCGGCGAGAAACTATTCCCGGACGGCATGATGTCGATAATTTTAATTCATTTCAGGCGTGGTTTCCCGGCTGCGTATACTGTAGGCCGTCAATTATTGTTTGAGGTCATCTTTCATGTCTCTGGCGTTACGCCGCGTTGCCCCCTCCCTGCTGACCCGTTTGCAGGTGCCGATCCAGGTGGCGTTGTATGCGGCGCTGTTTCTGATCGCCGATCGTCTGGTGCAACAATTCCACCTGCCGCTCCCCGCCAATATCGTCGGCATGCTGATGCTGCTGGCGCTGATCCTGCTGCGCATTCTGCCGCTGAGTTGGGTCAAGGCCGGCTCCCGCTGGCTGCTGGCGGAAATGCTGCTGTTTTTCGTGCCGGCGGTGGTGGCGGTGGTCAACTATGCCCAGCTGTTGATGGTCGAAGGCTGGAAGATCTTTTTGGTGATCGCGGTCAGCACCATGCTGACGCTGGGCGCCACCGGGCTGGTGGTGGACAGGGTGTATCGGCTGGAGATTTGGCTGCAGCGGCGGAAGCAGCGCCATGAATGATTTTATCCTCAGTCTGGCCTGTTTTCTGGCGACGCTGGCGCTCTATTTCGCCAACAAGAAACTCTATCGCCGCCGCCGCACGTTGCTGCTGATGCCGCTGGTGCTGACGCCGATGATTCTGGTGTTGCTGCTGGTGGTCACCCACATCTCCTATCAGGACTACATCGGTGAAACCCACTGGCTGCTGTGGCTGCTGGGGCCGGCGACCATCGCCTTCGCGGTGCCGGTGTACGAGAACCTGCATATCATCCGTCGCCACTGGCTGTCGCTGACCGCCGGGGTAACGACCGCGGTGCTGGTAGCGGTTTACAGCTCGGTGTGGCTGGCGCGCCTGCTGACGCTGCCGGAAGAGGTGCAGCGCAGCCTGGCGGTGCGGTCGATCACCACGCCGTTCGCGCTGGAGGCCGCCAAGCAGATGGGGGGCCAACCGGACCTGGTGGCGTTGTTCGTGGTGATCACCGGGGTGTTCGGCATGGCGGTGGGCGACATTCTGTTTCTGCGGCTGGCTGTACGCAGCCGCCTGGCTAAAGGGGCCGGATTTGGCGCATCGTCGCACGGCGCCGGCACCGCCCGCGCCTATGAACTGGGGCCGCAGGAGGGCGTAGTGTCGAGCCTGGTGATGATGTTGGCCGGCATTATCACGGTGGTGGCCGCGCCACTGATCGGCCGGCTGATGTGGTAAGGAGGCGGTCTGCGGCGAACTGCGCCGCAGACCGTAGAGCGTCAAGGAAGGTTGCCGAGCATCGCCGGCGTGCGCGATGACTGCCGCAAGGCGCGTCCTATCTCCTCGTGGCTGAAGATAATGGAGTGATGATTGCAGGGCAACGGATGCACCTGCAGATGTTGACCGATTGCCGACAGGCCATTGTCGGCAATCGCCAGCAGTTCCCGCTCATCGCCCAGGCCGGTGATATTCAGATTTGCATCTTCGGTCGCCTTGAACAGCGTGATGCGTGCATGTTGCAACGGTGCGCTGAGCGTTTGTTTTGCCAATGCCAGCTCCGTCGGCTCTGCCTTTAAGGCCCGGTCGGCGGCCTCGCCGTCAATACCCAACATGGCCAGCATCGCCGCCAGCATGCCCGGCTCGCTGCGGATCTGGAATGGGGTTCGGTAGAAGGTATCAAGCAGGAACAGTTGGATATCGCGATAGCCCTGGCTTTCCAGTTGAGCGGCCATCTCCAGCGCGATCAGGCCCCCTAGCGACCAACCCAACAGACGGACGGGGCGCGCCGGCGACAGCCGCATATGGCCGAGATAATACGCCGCCAGCTCGCGTAGCGAAGTGATGTGCGGCTGTTGGAACAGGTTGTAATTGTTGATGCCTAACACATTGAAATCTTTCTCTAAATAGTTCGCCAGATCGCGATAAACATCGCAACCGGTGACGGCAGGATGGATCATCCAAACGCTGTCGGGGGTGATGGCGTGGTTCAGGCGCTCTACCTGTTTAAAGGTAAAACTGGCCTGATTCAGACGGGTCAACAGCTGCTGCAGGGGTTCGGAGGTGGCTGGAGCCGTTGCGGGCACGCCGTCGGTGAGAATACGGGCCTGGCCGCGCAGCGTCGAGTGAGCAAACAGCGTTTTAATGCCTAACGAATGCCCGTGTCGCTTCAGTTTAACCAGCAGTTGAATGGCGTGCAGCGAATGGCCGCCCAGCGCGAAGAAATCATCGTCGCGGCCAATGCGCGTTGTGCCCAGCAGTTCGCTCCACAGTTCGGCCAACTGCTGTTCCTGCTCGCCTTGCGGGGCTTCATAAGCAGCGGTTTCCTGCATGTTGGCTGGTGCCGGTAACGCTTTGCGATCCAGCTTGCCGTTGGGCGACAGCGGAAAAGCATCCAGCCGGATAAAACAGGACGGCACCATAAAGTCCGGCAGGTGTTGCTGCAATTGCCGACGCCATTCGGCGGCGTCGGCCGTTTGCTCTGGGGCGATGACATAGGCGACCAGGCGCTTGCCGCCGCTTTCGTCTTCCCGTGCCAGAATGGCGGCGTCTTCAACCCCTGAACACTGTCTGAGCTGTTGCTCGATCTCGCCTAATTCAATGCGCAGGCCGTGGATTTTGACCTGGAAATCGTTTCTGCCCAGATACTCAATGTTGCCATCCGGCAGCCAGCGGGCCAGATCGCCGGTTTTATACAGGCGAGCCTGCGGCTCGGCGCTGAAAGGATCGGCGATAAATCGCTCGGCGCTCAGCGCCGCGCGGTTCAGATAACCACGGGCAACCTGAATACCACCGATATGCAATTCGCCGGCGATGCCAGGCGGTAACGGTTGCAGTTGGTCATCCAGAATATGGAGCTGGGTATTGGCGATCGGTTTACCGATCGGTACCAGTGGGCGAGGATCATCGGGCAGGCATTGCCAGCTGGAAACGTCTACGGCGGCTTCCGTCGGGCCGTAGAGATTGTGCAGTTCCGCCTGCGGCAACTGCTGCAGGCAACGTTGTACCGTCGCGAGCGGCAACGCCTCGCCGCTGCACACGATGCGTTTCAGGGAGGCGCACTGCGCCATATCGCCGTGGCGCAGAAACAGTTGCAGCATAGAGGGGACGAAATGCAGTGTGGTGACGCCATGTTGTGCGATGCAGGCGCTGAGATAATCCGGTTCCTGGTGACCGCCCGGTTTGGCGATGGCCAGCCGGGCGCCGACCATCATCGGCCAGAAAAACTCCCAGACAGAGACGTCGAAGCTGAACGGGGTTTTCTGCAGCACGACATCATCCGGCGTCAGTGTATAAGCCTTTTGCATCCACAGGAGTCGGTTGATCACCCCGCGGTGTTCGTTCATCACCCCTTTGGGTTTCCCCGTCGAGCCGGAGGTGTAAATCACATAAGCCAGGCTGCGCTGTGGATCGGCGGCCAGCGGCGGCGGGTTGCCATCCGGCGCTTGCCGCCACAGATGGCTCTCACGTTGAAGATGCAATCGCGGCACGGCGATATCGCGCAGCGGGTGCAGCGCGTGTTCGCCGCCATCGTCGATCAGAACGAATCTGGCGCTGCAATCTTGCAGCATGTGGCGCAGGCGGTCTTGTGGATAGTCGGGATCGAGCGGTACATAGGCGGCGCCCGCCTTCAGGATGGCGTACAGGGCAATCACCATATCCGGGCTGCGGTTGACGCATACCGCGATGCGATCGTCAGGCTGTAATCCCTGCAGCCTGAGAAAGGCAGCCAATCGATTCGCCCGCTGATTCAGCTGTTGATAACTGATCTCGTGGTCCCCGTAGCACAGCGCCGGCGCTTCTGGCGTCAGCGCGGCCTGCCGTTCCAGGAATTGATGTACGCCTTGCGGCATGTCTGCCCATGTTTGTCGGGTTTCATTCCATTGATGGAAGATTTGCTGTCTTTCCTGCGGCAACAGCAGCGGTAACTGCCCCAGCGGCAGCGCCGGATCGCCGTCCAGTAGCGTGTTCAGCAGGTGCAGTATGCGGGCGGCGATGCGCTCACCGTCTTCCTGACTGAACCAGGCCTGATTGAAGTTGAACTCCAACAGCGGGTCGTCGCCCGGATGGTAATGGCGCAGGTAGACGCCGAGGGGCAGCTGTTCCTGACCGTGGTGCAGGTTTTCCACCTTGAACTGGCTGCCTTCCAGTTCGATGTCGGTCGGAAAAACCTCCAGAGAAAAGCTGATGTCGAACAGCTGGCGCCGCTCCTGCTGATGCAGGTTCAACTGGCGGTTGAGTTCGGCAATGGGAAAACGCTGGTGACGATAACACTGGCGCAGCTCGCTGCCGATTTGCCGCAGTAAGTGGCCGAAGGATTGCTGTGAATCGACCGTGATGCGCAGTGGGATCATCGAGGAAAACATGCCCAATGTTTGCTTATGTTCGGCGGTACTGCGGTTATGTACCGGCACGCCCAGCGTGAATTGATCGGTTTGCCAAATCCGGGCGAACCAGGTGGCCAGCAAAGCGCTAAAAAAATGCATTGCAGAACCGCCCTGCGCGGCGGCGTATTGTTCCAACTGTAGGAAACGCTCGCGTGGCAACCGCTTGATTATCTGATGGCTGGGGTAGGTTTGTTGCCCACAGTGATTTTGGCGGCGTTCCAGCATGGAGGGGGGCGCGTCGATGAAACGCTTCAACCAGAAATCACGATCGCGCTCGTAGCGTGGAGACTGCTGATAGGTGCGATCGCTGATGACGAAGTCTTGGTAACGCGAGTGGGGGGCTTCGTTTTTTATCCCTGCTTTTAATTGTTTATAGCGCTCCATGATCATTTTGCTCAGCAGGGAAATTGAGGTGCCGTCCGCAATCAGGTGATGGGAAGCAAGCAGCCATAGCGTGCTGGATCCGCTGACTTTGGCCAGGTGGCAGCGCCAAAGCAGGCTGTCATACAGTGAATAAGGCTGCAGGAATTGAGAACGAAGGTGTGTTTCTGCCAGGCTGATGGCATCTTGTCTGTGCGAAAAATCGTGGTAATGCAGGTCGATATAGGCCCGGTCGCAGGTTTCCTGGGTAATGCCTTGCGGCGTTTCTTTCAGCGTGGTTTGCAACGCATCATGTTGTTGCTGTATTTGCCGTATGGCTTCTTGAAACAGCGGTAGCGAAATCTCGCGCTCTACGCGCCATAAACACCCAACGTTATATAAGGGGATATCGGGGTTTAAAGATTGGTCTAGCCACACGGCTTGTTGCACGGTCGTCAGGGAATAAGCGGACACGGAACCACCTCCACAAATAAGGAATGAATCGAATTAAATAAAGTGAGTCGCAGCCAAGCACTCGAACATTATAAAAGGTGATTATTAAGTTGGCCTGTTTTCACATTAAATATTTTTAATGGTTTTATTTTATTATAATAAATGCAATGATTTTAGCGTTAATGATTTGTATTTTATTTATTTTTAAACTGGTTTTTTGCCATTGCTTTTGTGGCGTGTTAATCACGATTGACTAGCTTTTATTCGTGATATTAGTAAGCGAAATCATGTAATTTATTGTTTTATTTGTGATTTTTTATTTTTGGCAAAAGGGGGGCGGAGCTGAGGCGGTTCGTAAGCGATAACGGAGTGGTATCTCAGCGGGCAAGTTCGGTTGCTTCTCTGCAAGAGATAACAGGCTGAATCATAAAAAATTATAAAGAATCTCTTATGTTGTATTATTATAAAAGAAATAATAATGAATAATAAGAAGTGAAGCTTATTGTGATTTCATGCATTTCTTTATTCGTAATTCTGCTGTTAACTTTCATAGGAGTATGACGTTTCAATTAAACTGCGATGAATGATCCGTTATTGGGCAATTAATGGATTAACTTTAATGAGATAATAAATGTGAAACGTTGATGCCGAGTGATACCCGAAATGAAAGACGCAACGAGAACCCTGTCTCGCTGCGGCTCGATCCTACGGGGAGGTAGCAGGTTAGCAGACGGCGGCTTTGACGAGTTCCACCACCAGCGGCGAAAGCTCGCCGCGCAGTGCAGCGCGTTCTGATTGGAACAGCGTGGCGACGTAAAAACGCCGCTCCGGCAGTTCGATGGCGCGCACGTCGCCTTCGGCATCGTGGCCGCTGATAATCAGCGGGAAGCGCTCAAGGTCGGCGACGAAGTCCGGAGCCACGCCAAAGTTGCAGTGGTAGCCTTCATGGGTGCTCAGGCTGCCGTAGGCCTGCGCGACGCGGGTGTCAGGCTGAAAAACGATGTCGCCGGTTTTTTCCACCAGCGAGCAGCTCAGCGGGGCGATCACCAACCGGCCACCGCTGTCGGTTTCCGCATGGCCGGCGTCGTGCCAGCCCATCACGTTGCGGGCGTACTCGATGATGGCGTACTGAAAGCCGCCGCAGGAACCGAGGAACGGCACGTCGTTTTCCCGCGCATGCCTGATCGCCATAAAGGCGCCGTCGTCGTGACAATATGGGCTGCCTGGCACCACCCAGATGGCATCGAAATCTTGCAGGACATCGGGGGAGGTCAGGGTTTCGGTCGGTAGCCACTGGGGCTGCACGTCGATGTCGAGATGGGCGGCGGTGAGCTGGAGCGCCACGGGGATGGCCTGATGGGCCACGGCTTGCGGGTTGTAATCACCGACCAGAGCAATGCGGACTTGAGCTTTCATCATTTCCTTTCCTGTGCGGGTAAAGAGGGAGATTACAGGAAAGCGACATGTTGAGCCGCAGATTTTTTAAACGCGGCGCACAAAAAAGCCCGGCGTCGGCCGGGCTGGAAAACGGGGCTCAGTACAGCGACGGCGCGCCGACTGGCCGGGTTTTGAAGCGGCGATGTAGCCACAGATATTGCTCCGGCGCCCGCATGATCTCTTTCTCGATCACTTTGTTCATATAAGCCGCCGCCGCCTGTTCGTCGCTGAGCGGGTAGTCTTCCAGGGCCGGCTGGATCAGCAGGTCGTAGCCGCGGCCGCCTTCACGGCGGATCAGCACCACCGGCACCAGCGCCGGGTTGGCCATGCGCGCCAGCATGAAGGTGCCGCTGGTGGTGGCGGCCTGATCGACGGCGAACAGCGGCGCGAATACGCTGCCGCGCGGGCCGTAATCTTGATCCGGCGCGAACCAGACCGCCTCACCGCGCTTGAGTGCGTGCACCATGCCGCGCAGATCCTTGCGATCGATCATCGCCTTGTTGGAGCGCATGCGGCCCTTGGTTTGCGCCCACTCCATCGCCTTGTTGTTGTGCGGGCGGTACATCGCCATCATCGGCTGGCACAGGCCCATTGCCCGGCCGCCCAGCTCAAGCGACATAAAGTGCACGCCGATCACCAGCACGCCGCGGTCGTCACGCTGCGCCATTTTGAGGTGGTTGATGCCGGAGACGTTAAACCAGCGCTTAACGCGTTTATCCGACCAGAACCAGGCCATGCCGGTTTCCAGCAGGCCCATGCCGAGGGACTCAAAGTTGCCCACTACTTTACGCTCGCGCTGCGCTTCGTCCATCTCGGGGAAGCACAGTTCGAGGTTGCGGCGGGTGATGGCGACGCGACGCTTAAGAAAGCGCATCGAGGTGCGCCCCATCCATACGCCAAGGCGGTTAAGCAGCGGGTAGGGGAGTTGCACCAGCAGGAACAACAGGGCCAGACCGAACCAGGTCAGCCAGTAGCGCGGGTGCAGCAAGGAAAGTTGAAATCTCTTTTGGCGTTTCATAGCAGCTCGTTTATGCGTTAGGGGGGTAGCAACCTGTAGCGCATAAAGGATCCACTCGATAGCGATACAACGACTCAGACACCCGGGGACGGCCAGGGTTTAGTCAGAATTCCATAATTGACTAAACATTTACATTCGAAGGGCGGTTTGCGCTGCTATCAGGCTTCGGAGGGATAGCTGTTGGCCAGCGGAGGCGGCTCTAGGAATGCGTATGTTAACACAGGGTACGGGGTTCAGAGGAAGAGAGGCATGCGAATATTCTCATTCGCATTGCCTCTGGATTGACGATTGGCGACGGTTTACAGGCTGGGGAGGATGATGGCGGCGAAAATGGCGGCGATCACCAGCCATTTCAGCAGGTAGTAACCGCGGCGATTACGCGCCTTCAGGCGCTGGCCGGCGTCGCGCACCGCGTTGACGTATTTGAAGATGCGGTTGATGCCGCCGGTGCGGTCCTGATCGTCGTTCGGCGAACTGGCCGCCGACATCAGCGTAGCGCCGACCCAGTGGTTGACCGCCTGCGCCCAGCGCCATTTCATTGGCCGCTCGACGTCGCAAAATAGAATGATGCGCGTCTGGTCGGTGGCGTTTTGCGCCCAGTGCACGTAGGTTTCGTCGAAGATCACCGCTTGGCCGTCGCGCCAGCTGTGCTGCTCGCCGTCCACTTCGATGAAGCAGCGATCGTCGTTAGGCGTCATCAGCCCCAGGTGGTAGCGCACCGAGCCGGCGTAAGGATCGCGGTGTTTACCCAAATGGCTGCCGGGCGGCAGCTCGGCGAACATCGCCGCCTTGACCGATGGGATGCGGTTGAGCAGCTCGACGGTTTTCGGGCACAGCGTTTGCGCCGAAGGGTGGCTGTCGCTGTACCATTTCAGATAGAAACGTTTCCAGCCGCGTTTGAAGAAGGTGTTGAAGCCGGCGTCGTTGTGCGACTGCGCCTTTTTGATGTGATCCTGCAAACGCACGGCTTCCTCGCGGATCACCTGCCAGTTGTCGGTCAGCGTTTGCAGCTCCGGGAAGCCTTTTTCGTCGAAATAGGGCTGTTTGGCGGGCAAACGCGAGAAACCGGTCATAAACATGTTGATCGGCCCCATAAACGTGGAGTGATCGAACAGCTGACGGGTAAGCTTTTGTTTCTCTTTGCCGCGGGAGTGTGCGTAGAGGAAGCTGATGATAAAAATGCCGATAATGATCGCGGCAACCATAGAATCCATCCCTGTTGGAGCTTGTTAAAAATTCGTACAAATTATAGTTTTATGACAGGAAAAATTTAACTTTTTCGTGCGCTTTCCCTGCGTGTGCTGCTTGTTGGCATAAAAAATCAATAAAATGATTTGTAATGAAATTTTATATCGATTTTTTTGGTTTTAGTCCTATTCTTAAATCGTTCAAGGGGTGTTTCATGCCATCTTGTTTCATGACGAATGGCACGTATCTGAGAAAAGAGGGACTTATGAAAAAATCAATCATTGCCTTGTCTGCACTGCTGCTCGCTTCCCCGGTGTTCGCTGCTGAAACCGCGACCGACACCGCCGCTCACGCCAGCAACGAAGTTGTCGCCGAGGCGCACAAAGGGGCGGATACCGCCAAAGAAAAGCTGCACCAGTCTCAGGACAAGGGTGAAGAGCTGAAGCTGAAAGCCAAGCATGCCGCCGAAGGCAAGAGCGACAGCGTCGGCAGCAAAGTGAGCGAAGGTTCGCAAAAGGCCTGGCACTCCACCAAACAGGGATCGGAGAAGGCTTGGGACAAGACCAAGCAAGGGGCGGAAAGCCTCAAGAACAAAGTGACCGAGTAAGGTCTCCGCTTTACCCCAAGGGCCGCGCTGCGGCCTTTTTTATTGCCTGCAATCCAGAGCCGATGCCCCGCTTTGTCGCCCCGATTAAAACGTGAGAGTATTCTTCATCGATTGGCGACTCAATCGTAAGCAAGAAGGAAGCGCTATGAAATCCCACTGGATAAGGCGGTTATTGACACCCCCACCAGCCTGGACAGGCAGAGCATCGGTTATCTTGGGCATGCTGGTGTTTGTGGTGTTGAGCGGGCTGGATAGCCTGGGCGTGGATTTGGACGGGTGGAAGCGCTACGTGATGATCGCGGGCGTGGCGGGTATTTGCTATTTCTTTGCCGGATATATCGATAAGCGCATTCCGCGCAAATCCTCGCCCATGTAGGCACAAGTCAGAAAAAGAAAAAGGCGCTTATCAAATGAGATAAAGCGCCTTTTCAACACGTTAACTGACTAGTATCAGTTCATGCCGTATTTTTTCAGCTTCTTGCGCAGCGTGCCGCGGTTGATGCCCATCATCAGGGCTGCGCGGGTCTGGTTGCCACGGGTGTATTGCATCACCATGTCCAACAGTGGCTGTTCAACTTCAGCCAGTACCAGCTCATACAGGTCATTTACGTCTTGACCGTTCAGTTGAGCAAAATAGTTCTTCAGTGCTTGTTTAACCGAGTCACGCAGAGGCTTTTGAGTCACCTGATCTTGTGAGTTAACGGTAGAAACGGTCAGTACGTCAGAATTTACGCGTTGTTCGAACATAGTTCTGTCAGCTCTTTTTTTACGCTAAGATTTTCGAAATATGCCTCCAACGCCTCCAGCTGTTCGCTGGCATCCTCTATGGCGTTGAATGTGCGCCGAAACTGGTCATTCGGAGCGTGTTCCTGGAGATACCAGGACACGTGCTTACGAGCAATCCGGAATCCCTTGCCTTGGCCATAGAAGCCGTGCAATTCCCGAATGTGCCCAATCAACAAGCGCTTCACCTCGCCAAGCGGCAGCGGCGGCAGCAACTCCCCAGTGTCCAGATAATGCTGGATTTCCCGGAAGATCCAGGGTCTCCCCTGAGCAGCGCGGCCTATCATCAGGGCATCAGCCCCGGTGTAGTCGAGCACTGCTCTGGCTTTATGCGGGTCAGTAATATCCCCATTCGCGATAATCGGAATGGAAACACTCTGCTTAACTGCCCGAATGCTGTCGTATTCCGCGTCGCCGTTAAACAGACAGGCGCGGGTTCGGCCGTGAATCGTCAGGGCCTGAATACCACAGTCTTCGGCCAGTTGGGCAATCTCTACACAGTTACGGTGCTCTGGCGCCCAGCCGGTGCGAATCTTCAACGTTACCGGCACATCCACCGCGTCAACCACCGCGTGGAGGATCCGTTTTACCAGATCCGGGTACTGCAACAAGGCGGACCCGGCAAGCTTCCGGTTCACTTTTTTGGCCGGGCATCCCATATTGATGTCGATGATCTGCGCGCCGCTGGCCACGTTGATACGCGCGGCGGCGGCCATATCATCAGGATCGCATCCGGCAATCTGCACGGAGCGGATCCCTGGTTCATCGCTATGCACCATACGCAGACGCGACTTATCCGTCCGCCACACCTCCGGGTTGGAGGAGAGCATTTCGGATACAGCCATCCCAGCACCCATTGCATGACAGAGGGTTCTGAACGGGCGATCTGTAATACCGGCCATCGGGGCCGCAATCAGGCAATTAGTAAGCTGGTGGTGTCCAATGCGCATAGACAAAGAGTGACCATACTGTGTCCGCAAGGGCGCGTATATTACGCATTTTTGCGCCGAGATGAAAGGCCAAACTTTAACCAATTGGCTCGCTATTAGGGCAAAAAATGCGCTGCGCAGTGATTCATAAAAATATTGTATATATTTTACAATGAGTTGACGAAAAGTGCTTATTTTGTGTGCGGTAAAATATTCGCCTTTGCGCAGGATATTATCTGCATTCGCCCGCTATTTTTGCCGGGATAACCTGCCTGGAAGGCGCATTGTCAGGGCGATCCATCGTTGAAAGGCAAAAAATTGCATAAAATTTTGTCTTGCCCGTGGGTCGATCGCCGGACAAAAAAAATCCACCGGCGCGGGGCCGGTGGATGAGGGAGCAATATACCGTGACGCTTACTTACGGCGGCCGGTGATGCGGCACCACTCTTCACGCTCGGCGACCGGATCGAGCGTGAACTTCTCTTCGTAGGCTTGTGCAACGCTGCTCGCCTGGCTGGCCAGCACGCCGGACAGCCCCAAATGACCGCCGGCCTTCGGCAGGCAACCGATCAGCGGCGCCAGTTCGCGCAGCGGGCCGGCGAGGATGTTGGCGACCACCACGTCCGCCAGCAGGTCCGCCGGCTGGTCTTTCGGCAGATACAGCTCCAGACGCTCTGAGACGCCGTTACGCTGCGCGTTGTCGCGGCTGGCCTGAATGGCCTGGGGATCGATGTCGATGCCGATAGCGCGCGCCGCACCCAGCTTCAGCGCGGCGATCGCCAGGATGCCTGAACCGCAGCCGAAATCGATGACGGTTTTGCCGGCCAGATCGAGGCCGTCCAGCCACTGCAGACACAGCGCGGTGGTCGGGTGGGTGCCGGTGCCGAACGCCAGGCCCGGATCGAGCATCACGTTGACCGCGTCGGGATCCGGCACGTCGCGCCAGCTCGGGCAGATCCACAAGCGCTCGCCGAAGCGCATCGGGTGGAAGTTGTCCATCCATTCGCGCTCCCAGTCCTTGTCTTCCAGCTGCTCTATCTTGTGGCGGAATCCGGCGCCCAGCAGCGGGTGCTGTTCCAGCATCGCCACCACCTCGGTCATATCGGTTTCCGCGTCGTACAGGCCGATCACATCGGTATCGCCCCACAGCAGGGTTTCACCCGGCAGCGGCTCGAACACCGGGTTGTCGTGGGTGTCCTGGAAGGTCACCGACACGGCGCCGCTTTCCACCAGCGCGTCGCTCAGGTCTTCCGCCTGGCTGCCGGTGGTGTTCAGTTTGAGTTGGATCCAAGGCATAGCAATTCTCTTCAAGAGGGTAATGATGACGCCGCCCGGCGCTTTTCGCCGACGACGTTACCGAGATAAAACGCCAACAGGCTGAGCAACAGCGAAGGCACGATAGGGTGCAGCCCTGCCGGTTGCAGGTTAAAGCTGGCCAATAGCGTATAGCATACCGCACCCGACACCATTGAGCTAAGCGCTCCCTGTGCATTGGCGCGTTCCCAATACAGGCCCAGCACCAGCGGCCACAGGAAGACCGCCTCCAGCCCGCCGAAAGCCAGCAGGTTGAGCCAGATGATCATCTCAGGCGGCCGCCAGGCCGCCAGCAGCACCAGCAGACCGAGGATCAGCGTGGTCAGGCTGGAGAAGCGCTTGATCAATCGCTCGTTGTGGATCTGCTGCGGCCGCACGCCCAGGTAGAGATCCTTGATGATGGTGGCGGAGGATTGCAGCAGTTGGGCGTTGATGGTCGACATGATCGCCGCCATCGGCGCCGCCAAAAAGATCCCGGCGGCGTACGGCGGCAGAACGGTGATCATCAGCGTCGGGATCACCTGGTCGGGGATCTTGAGATCCGGCAACACCGCGCGGCCGAGCGCGCCGGCCAGGTGCATGCCGAACATCAGCACCGCCACCACCACGGTGCCGAGCAGAATGCCGCGATGCACCGCCTTGCTGTCCTTGTAGGAGATGCAGCGCACGGCGGTGTGCGGCAGGCCGATCACCCCGAAGCACACCAGGATCCAGAATGACGCCATAAACGGCAGGCTGAGGATCTGATCGCCGCCCTGCGGCGACACCAGCGCCGGATCGATCTGCTGCAGTTTGCTCACTGCGTTGTCCAGTCCGCCGGCGGCATGGATCACTGCCACCAGCAGCAGCACGGTGCCGAGCAGCATCACCAGCCCCTGCATGGCGTCGTTCAGCACGCTGGCGCGGAAGCCGCCGAAGGCGGTGTACAGCGCGATGCTGATGCCGAAGATCAACAGGCCGGTGTCGTAAGGAATGCCCGCGGCGGTCTCCAGCAGGCGTGCGCCGCCGATGAACTGCACCGTCATGGCGCCGAGGAACGCCACCAGCAGGCTGAGGCTGGCCAGCCACACCAGCAGGCGGCTTTGGTAGCGGCCATACAGCATGTCATTGAGAGTAATGGCGTTGTAGCGCCGCGCCAGGATGGCGAATTTCTTGCCCAGCACGCCGAGCGACAGCCACACCGCCGGCAGTTGGATCATCGCCAGCAGCACCCAGCCCAGGCCGTATTTGTAGGCGGCGCCCGGCCCGCCGATAAACGAACTGGCGCTGATGTAGGTGGCGGTCAGGGTCATCGCCAGCACAAAGCCGCCCATCGAGCGGTTGCCGAGGAAATATTCGCTGAGGAAGTTTCCGTTCTGGCGGCGTCGATAGGCGTACACCGACAGGCCGAACACCAGCAACAGGTAGGCGACCAGCGGCAGGATCACTTCAGTTTGCATCGCGGTCCTCCAGCGAAATGTCGCGGAACACCGTGCGCACCATCAGCCAGCACAGGCCGATGAACAGCAGCGGCACCAGCAGGCAGGCCATTTCGAACCAGTGCGGCAGGCCGGTGACGCCGATGGCGCTGTCCGGCAGGTAGGCCGCCAGCCCCCAGGCCAGCAGGTAGAGCAGCGTCAGCCCCAGCGCCCAGCGCGCTTCGCGGTGCGCCTGAATAAAGCGTTTGTCCATCAGTGTCCCCCATAGGTTTACGATGATGGCTTGTGACAAGAACAGATGAAGGAACAGGATTGTACGGAATGTGCGGCGTTTGGCTAATAAATTATTCACCTTTCCGGTGAACGCAACGGGGCGATGGAAAGAAAAGAGGGGGGTAAATATATAAATTTTTACCGGTTTATTTCGATGAGAAAATAATTAAAGAGAATGGGAAAAGTAATGGGTTTATATTGGTTGGCGCAACCGGAATCGAACCAGGTGACCTCTGTGAAGTATGACACAGCGCTCTACCACTGAGCTACACGCCTGCAATAAACAAATTTATAACATCTCCTAATCATTCATGTAAATAGATTTATTTTATTTTTTAGCATTAAATAAATCATTCGATTAAATAATGACCTGCATATCCTTCGCTATTTATTTACTGTGATTAATATCACGATAAAGCCGCCCCGTTAATACGTTTAAACAAGGGCGGCGTTAATTAGCGGGTTAACAATGTCACGCGGTTATCGTTCTTTTCTCAGATATTCTTTCCGAAATAGTATAAAGAACGATGACGCCGATGCATAAAAAGAACATCACGGCATACAGGGCGCCACCGCCACCTTGTTTTAACAGCAAACCGCCGACAAAAGGGGCGAGCGCCAGGCCAAATTCGTAAAACGTGGCGGCACCGAAGTAAGCCCCTTTTAGGTTAGCCGGCGCCATACGATCAATTTGTATATTGAGCGTAGGGAACAGGATGACTTCGCCGAGGCTGAGCAGGAACATGGCGACCAACCACAGCAGCCAGCTTTCACTGGAAACCAGCAGGAAGACAATTTGTGAAAGCGCGAGAAAGAACACGCCCAGGCTGGTTTTCAGTGCCAATGACATGCGGCGGGTAAAGCGCTCGGTGAAATACTGCAGCGTTATCACCGTGGCTGCATTGATGAATATCAGCACGCTGAGCAGGTATTCGGGGTTGTACACCTGGCTGATCATGAGATATTGCGGCAGCGTCACGTCGATCTGCCCGTAGACCAGCATCACCAAAATGTTGGCGACTACCAACACCTTGAACGCCTGATCGTTCCAGATAATCCGCAAAGAGCCAATGAATGAGAAGGTGGCGTTGCGCGTTTCTTTACCGTGCCCCGCTTTGAATACCGCGAGCACCAGCAGCAAATAGCAAAGGAACGACAATGCGGTAACGAAGAAGGTGGCCTTCTGCGCCGTCAGCCCGAGAGCGACACCCACTAATGGGCCTACGGCTGCGCCCACGTTCATCAGGAAGTAGCGGATGTTCAACGCGCGTTCTCGCTCTTGCCTGTCATGGAGAATATCGCCGATCACCGCTTTGCTGGCGGGTTCGATCAATGAGCGCGAAATGCCATTGAGTAAAATACCGACAAAATACCACGCCGGTGAGTTGGCCAACGCAAGTACGCTAAATGAAATGATAGCGGCAATTGCACCAAGAATAATCAACGTGCGACGGCCATATTTGTCTGATGCGCCACCGAAGAGATAGCCGAAAGAAATAGACACGATAAGTGATACGCTCATCATGACGCCGATTTCCACCGGCGTCATCGCGTAGTTATTTCTCATGAGAATGGTAATGAATGGCCAAATCATGAAAAAGCAGGCGCGCGTCAAAAACGTCCCGATAAAGATAACCCATATTTCTTTTGGGAAATAAGGGATGAATGTTGACCTCAAGGCGGTTTCTCCTTAAATGTTGCTCGTCGTCTGTTGAACCGAGTGTATTACACCTTTTCCAAACTTTCCTTTTCCCATCGGTTAGCCAGAGTGAGTAACGGCGTCACTCCGGTTTCTCTAATCCTCGCGATGAGATTTTTCCGCTGATCGAAGATAACCGGATGCGGGCTGATGCCTTGAATAATCGCGGCGACAGTCGCCGAGACTGGCGCGCTATGCGCCAGCGTTGGAATCGCCAGAACGTTCATGCAGTATTCGAACATGGAATCGACGGAGTTCAATTTACCCAACATCAAGAACGTCATTTCATCTCCGACGAGGGTAGCGCCAAGGCTGTCGAATATCATTTTGACTTGCGCCACGGGCTTCTCTTTCAGATGGAAACTGAGCAGTGCGCGGAACTGGTCGCGATTCAGACGGCCCTGTTTCATCTCGTCATTCAGCATGGCGAGTGCCTGGCGTACATAATTTTCCTCTTCGTTGAACAGATCTGCCGAAGCGCAGCGGAAATGCTGTTTGAGGAAATACCAGTGAAAGACATATTTGCCGTCGAATTCAAGGCGAACAACGTTGGTGAAGTCTTCCAGATCGTGCCGTTCCGGGTGGAAGTCGCTGAGATCGCAACGAATATCGATGCCGGAAGCGGAGGCGATTCGGCGGCAAATGGTGGTGATATCAGCTTCGCCCAATAGCGCTTGCAGCATATGCTGCATGTTGTTGCCGCCGGCGGCCAACTCGCAATAGGCGTCTTTACCTGGCGTCAGGTATTTGATTCGGTTGTCGCGCGCATTGAGTGATGAGGCAATTTCAGCCCACTGGTTATGTACTTCCTGGCTTCTGATCGTTTCCAAACGAGGGTTTTTTTCATAGAACGCGATGACGCGCGGATCGACAGCCAGGCCGCTGCGTTTGAGTATTCCGGCGTCGAGCTGCGCGCTTGCTTGGTTTTTCACCAGGACATTGATGAAGTTGCGCAGCGAACTCTCCCCGCAATCCGAGAACGAGACGTCAGAATCCGGCGCGGGGCGGCAGGTTTTGGTGATGCACAGCGGCGGAAAATAGCGGCCGTACACTTCGCGATCGTAATAGTCATGGCAGCGATCGGGGAAGTGCGTCTCGCCCGTCGCCGTTTCGCCGAACAGCTCCCCGCTCAGTTCCCGCAGTTGCTGCATGTAGGCGGTCAATTTGCCGAAGTTACCCTTGCATTTCAGCCACAGCGCCGCGTTGAGCAAATGAAACACCTCTCTGTCGTGCTCGGCGGTGCGGCTGGCCGCGATCAGTAAACGACATAAATTGTGCAACTCGGCCAGCAAGCTGTCGCGATCGGCACAGTGGATACCGACGTAATCCTGCACACGTCGCGGCAGATAGCGGTGATACTTGTTGAAAGGCAGATGCAATGCAATGAAGTCAGCGCTGAATCCCTCGGTTTGCAGCCGTGCGACGGTGCTTTCGGTAAAATTTTCCGCCAGCATGCTGGCGCGCAAGGTGGCTTCATCTTTTTGCTGGCGGGCATGTTCGACGGCGGCCTGCGCGTTTTGCCAGGCGGGGAATAGGCCGGCTTGATGCACGGCTTCTTGCTGCGCCGCATTCAGGCGTGCTTCCAGCTCGGTGATTTCGGCATTGAGCGCCAGCAGCTGCGCCTCTTTATTCTCAGCAGCGCTTTTGCCCAGCGTTTTTTTGCCGGCTTTGAGCGCGGCGATCGCGGCTCGACATTGTTGGATCGGCACCTGCTGCGCTTTAACGGCGTTTTCCGCCTGTTGCAGGATCTGATTCAGCGCTTTTTCTTGCGCTTTCAAATGGGCGCCGAGGGAGAGCGCTTCGCGTTCTGCGGCTGCGATCTGCGCTTTTGTGTCCTCGAACTGTTGCAGTACGCTGTCGCAAAGCCGGCGTATTTGCACAGAAAGCCGATGTTGCTGCTCAATGGCAGCGTGAAAGTCCGTTTCATCTCGTACATGCTGATATAACGAGGCGATATCATTGTCGGTGAAACGCGGGCTGCTCATGAAAGCCACCAGCCGTGCAAGGGTAGAGGGGGAAAACCAGGTGAACGGATTCTTCACCTCTTTGCTTACGTCAAACTCGACCAGGTCAGTACGGTAGAACAACGCGCGCGCCACCTGGCCGATCGGGTGTTCGGCGCCAAGAAAACGGTAATACTTTTCCGCGAGTTCGTTGTTGCACCACAGCACCCCGTACAGTGGCGAAAGAAAACGATACTCAGGGCGTAACGGCATGTAGAGATCGCGGAAAATCTGTCTGGTTTGATCGGTCGTCATCAGCTAAAACCTTGGATGATGTTTTTTAACTTGAGCGCCGCCTGGTGGATTTGTTGTTGCTCATCCTGATTGGGCATCAGCGACAGCGGCGTAAAGACGCCGTCGCGCAGAGCCAGCGGCCAGGACATGAACACGCCCAGTTCCGGCAGCCAGACCGAACCGCAGCAGGGGGTTTCGTCCCGTTGGATGATGCGCTCAAGCAAGATAAGAATGGAGGCGGCCGGGCCATATTTAGGAGGGCGCCGCATTTTGTGAAATATGTCCAACCCTTGATTGCGGGTATCGGTGACGATTTGCGCCAGCGCCTGCGCCGAAAGTAGCTGGTTCAGCGGTCCCTCGTCGGTTGTTACCTGGCTGAGCAAGGGCACCAACCCGGCGCCGTGCTCGCCGCAGACTGTCAGGCTACGCGCGTCGATGCGCTGCATGTCGATCCCGGAAATGCGGCAGATGCTTTTCAGCAGCCTGGCGGTGTTGTGCGCGGCGCCGATGCCTATCACCCGGCAGCGAGAGTCGAGCAGGATTTTATCGATGTAATAGCTGATGCTATCCACCGGATTGACCGCATTGATGATGTGACAGCCGGGAGCAATGAAGGGTTTGGCTCGGCTAAAAATGGCCTCGCTGAGCCGTACGTGATCGTCCAGCAACGCCTGGCGGTCATGCATCGGAAAGGTTGAAGGCACGCCATAGCAACAGAGGATCACGTCAGCCCCGTCGATGTGGCGGTAGTCATCCGTTACAACAATCTTGGGTAAAGACGTTCGGTTATGGCGTGAGAAGAGCGCTTCCGCCAGCAGGCCATCAAGAATATCTTCGCAAACGGCTGAATACTTTTCGGTATTTCGGCAGATGATCACGACTTCATTGACGCTGCCACGTCGCTCGGTCGTACTTAACAGCGCGTTTAGCGTCTCTTGCCCAATGCCGCCGAATCCCAATAAAACAATTTTCATGACCGCTCCTGATGACCTGCCCGTCTTATGCTTCGATCAGTTCGGCCAGTCTTGCATACTGCTTCTCAACCATACTCCACCCTTTATCGAGTACGGCTTTGACACGCTGGAATTGTTCTTCGGTCATCCCCTTGAAGAACGCTTTATCCACTTCCTGATGATCGCCATCGAATTCGGAGTGATCCTCGAAATGGTTCTGTTTGCTCGGATCGAACACGTGTTTGATGTTGTTATAGAACACGAAAGCCGAACCTTCGATGACAAAGTGCACCAGGATAGCCTGTTCCAGATTATCCAGCGTGATCATCTGATGGTTGAACCAGATGCACAGTGCTTCAAAGATCGCGTCTTCGCGAACCTGGAGGTTGTCGCGGCTGTTGCGCAGCACCTCGTCATGGCCGAATTCTTCTTTCAGATGTTCACTGAAGAAACGCGAGAAGCGAACGTCTTCACACAGTGCGCTACGCAGCAGCACCATTTTTTGGAACTGATCGGACAGGATCTGCAGGTAGTCCAGGAACAAGGATTTTTTCGCCTCGGAGAACGTTTTATCCTTGGCGAATGCGGTAAAGATCGGGTTGTCCTGGTAGCGCTCGATGTAGCGGGCGTTATGCGCTTTAAGCTGATGGTAGTAAGCGTAGGGATCTTGATCGAAAGTCACCAGCGGTTTGCTGGGATCTTCATAGAGCCCGCGCTCCTCAAACTGGATTGACAGCCCCCAGTAGCCGTTGTCGCCTGCGCCGATGAAGCCGTGATCCGCGCCTGGCGGAATGCAGATGACATCGCCTGGAACGGCCCGGCGGTCAACGCCGTCTCCCAGCAGGATCGCTTCCCCTTCACAAATGATATACAGCGAAGATATTGGATGAACATGCACATCCAGCTTTTCGTTTTTCGCCAGACGCACCCAGCTTACTGCCAGGCGTGCCTGTTCGGGAATAAAGCGGTTCATTTCCTCATTGGCGCGGAAATTCTTCACTTCGCCCAAAAGCTTCTCAATCCCGTTTTCCTTAATGCTTTTTATGGTTTCCATGTCAGCACGGTGGTACAGGGAAAACACGGGCTTACGGTCGTATTCAGTTACATGGCTCATTAAGACATTACTCATCTAAGTCAATAAAAAGGATAAATAAAAAGAGAAAAAGAGCGCGCTGCATTCGATCGACGGCGACAATAGCACGGGCTATCACCGAGCGGATGTGATCGGGGTCAAGCTTTGTAATTAATACGTTAATTTTGTTAAAGCTTATGGCGTGTGAAAATGCGATGGATTGAGTTTTTCTCTTGCTAATATTTATTTGTAAGCTATGAGTTAAATATTTTTTGTTTAAAAACATATTATTATGTTTTTTGTAGTGATGTGGGTGGAGGGCTGGATGAATGTGAAGAGAAAGTTATCTGTGAAGATTTGATTCTATTTTGCGCGGTTGAACGAAAAAATCAGGCGGGCGCGAGAAAAGAAAAAGGCCGGTGATTAACCGGCCTTTCGTCAGACGATGCTGCGTGGCTGCCTTAGGTTTCCTGCAGACCCAGCTTCTTCTCCAGATAGTGGATGTTGGTGCCACCGTGCTGGAAGTTTTCGTCGTTCATGATCTTCTGCTGCAGCTCAACGTTGGTTTTGATGCCGTCGATGATCAGTTCAGCCAGGGCGTTTTTCATGCGGGCGATCGCCACGTCACGGTTTTCGCCGAAGGTGATCAGTTTGCCGATCATGGAGTCATAGTACGGCGGTACGGTATAACCGGCGTAGATATGAGATTCCCAACGCACGCCGAAACCGCCTGGCGCGTGGAAGCGGGTGATCTTGCCCGGGCTCGGCAGGAAGGTGTTCGGATCTTCGGCGTTGATGCGGCATTCTACCGCGTGGCCGTGGATCTTCACTTCTTCCTGTTTGATCGACAGCGGCTGACCGGCAGCGATGCGCAGCTGCTCTTTGATCAGATCCACGCCGGTGATCATTTCGGTAACCGGGTGCTCTACCTGAATACGGGTGTTCATTTCGATGAAATAGAACTCGCCGTTTTCATACAGGAACTCGAAGGTGCCCGCACCGCGGTAGCCGATTTCCACGCAGGCTTTCGAGCAGCGCTCGCCGATGTAGCGGCGCATTTCGCTGGTGATGCCCGGCGCCGGCGCTTCTTCGACCACTTTCTGGTGGCGGCGCTGCATGGAGCAGTCGCGCTCGGCCAGATAGATGGCGTTGCCCTGGCCGTCGGCCAATACCTGAATCTCGATGTGACGCGGATTCTCCAGGTATTTTTCCATGTACACCATGTCGTTGTTGAAAGCCGCTTTGGCTTCCGCTTTCGTCATGTTGATGGACTGCTCAAGGTCTTTGTCGCTGCGCACCACGCGCATGCCGCGACCGCCGCCGCCGCCGGAGGCCTTGATGATCACCGGATAACCGATGCGCTTGGCGAAGGCACGGTTTTTATCCATGTCGTCGGTCAGCGGGCCGTCGGAGCCCGGCACGCATGGCACGCCGGCTTTTTTCATGGCGTTGATCGCGGAAACCTTGTCGCCCATCAGGCGGATGGTTTCGGCTTTCGGGCCGATGAAGATGAAACCGGAGCGTTCAACCTGCTCGGCGAAGTCGGCGTTCTCGGACAGGAAGCCGTAGCCCGGGTGGATCGCCACCGCGCCGGTGATTTCCGCCGCCGAGATGATGGCCGGGATGTTCAGGTAGCTTTTTACCGATGGCGCAGGACCGATGCAGACGGTCTCGTCGGCCAGCAGCACGTGTTTCAGATCGCGGTCGGCCGCGGAGTGAACCGCAACGGTCTTGATGCCCAGTTCTTTACAGGCACGCAGGATGCGAAGCGCGATCTCGCCGCGGTTGGCGATAACAATTTTATCAAGCATGGGGGCGCCTCGTTATTCGATGACGACCAGCGGCTCGTCATATTCGACCGGCTGGCCGTTTTCCACCAGGATGGCTTTCACGACGCCGGACTTGTCCGCTTCGATCTGGTTCATCATTTTCATGGCTTCAACGATGCACAGGGTATCGCCGGCGTTCACTTTCTGACCCACTTCCACGAAGGCTTTCGCGTCCGGGCTTGGGGTGCGGTAGAAGGTGCCTACCATTGGGGAACGAACGACGTGGCCACTCACGGCCGCCGGTGCTGCAGGGGTTTCTGCCGCAGGCGCGGTGGCAACGGCGGTAGCCAGGGCTGGCTGCTGCTGTGCCGGCATCGCGTAAGCCTGCTGCATGACGGGATAAGCCTGCGCCGGTGCGGCACGGCTGATGCGAACCGATTCTTCGCCTTCAGAGATTTCCAGTTCAGAAATGCCTGATTCTTCAACCAGTTCGATCAGTTTCTTGATTTTACGAATATCCATGAGTGTGATTCCGTACTCTTTTTGTGGAGCAATTAGTGGGTTTTCGACAGACGGTTAACCGCTGCCTGTAAAGCGAAAGCGTAGCCATCCGCGCCGAGGCCGCAAATCACGCCTACCGCTACGTCTGAGAGATAAGAGTGATGGCGGAAAGGTTCGCGGGCGTGCACGTTGGACAGGTGGATCTCGATGAACGGGATCTGCACCGCCAGCAACGCATCGCGCAACGCCACGCTGGTGTGCGTGAACGCCGCCGGGTTTATCAGAATGAAATCGGTGTTGCCGCGCGCCTGATGGATGCGATCGATCAGCTGATGCTCGGCGTTGGACTGCAGATGGCTCAGGGTAATATCCAGTGCGGATGCCTGGTTTTCCAATCCGTTAACAATCTCTGTCAGCGTCGTGCTGCCGTACTTCTCCGGCTCACGCGTCCCCAGCAGATTGAGATTGGGGCCGTTCAGAAGCAAAATGTGAAACTTATCCGCCATTGTGCTGGTATCTCCGGCAATAAAACCATCATCGTAGAAAATAACCCGATGTTACCGATTTGTCACCTGTTAAGGGGCAAATTCACCCTGAGAACAGAAACAAGGTCGGGCATTATAACGATATCGTAGCAATTCGCAGCTAAATACTGGTCTTATCAGCGAAGATATTCAACCCCAAATCGACCAACTCGGGGTTCCGTGACAGGAATATGAGCGCTGGAACACAGAAAAAGTTCCCGCCGGCGGCGTGCGTTTTTCAACGACAATCCCGCGCGCCGCCGCGCGATTCAGCGCCACCAGGCGCGGAATTTCTTGTAGCGCAGGCCCAACAGCGCCACCGCCAGCAGCGCGTAAATGAACGGCTGGGGGGAAAAGGTTTTGACCGACCACAGATAGTGGATGGGGGCGAGGATCGCCGCCAGATAGACGAAGTTGTGCAACGTTTGCCATTTGGCGCCCAGTTTGCGCATCGCCCACAGCGTCGAGGTGGCCGCCAGCGCCAGCAGGATCAGCCAGGTGAGGATACCGAGCGTCAGATACGGGCGGTTCACCAGCTCGCTGCCCAGCAGGCCGAGATTGCTCAGCCCCAGCTCCAGCGTGGAGTAGCTTATCAGGTGCAGCGTGCCCCAGGCAAAACACCACAGCCCCACCAGACGACGGCAGCGGATCAGCAGCGGCTGGCGGGCGTAGCGCGCCAGCGGGGCGATCATCAGCGTGGCCAGCAGCAGTTTCAGCGTCATCCTGCCGGTAAAATGCTGGATGTCCTTGGACGGATCGGCGCTGAACCAGCCTTGATCCACCGCCAGTACCAGCCAGAGAAAGGGCAAAAACGCCGCCAGATGCAGGGCGGCTTTCAGCCATTTGATGTGAACAGGCGTCAGGCGCACTTAGAAATTCTCCCGCAGATCCATGCCGCGATACAGCGACGCCACCTGATCGGCATAGCCGTTGAACAGCAGCGTCGGTTGGCGTTTGACGTCGAGAATGCCGCCGGAGCCGATGAAGCGCTCGGTGGCCTGCGACCAGCGCGGATGATCGACGTGCGGATTCACGTTGGCGTAAAAACCGTACTCGTTCGGCGCGGATTGGTTCCAGGTGGTCGGCGGCTGATCGCGCACCAAGCGGATATGCACGATCGATTTGATGCCTTTGAAGCCGTATTTCCACGGCGTGATCAGTCGCAGCGGCGCGCCGTTTTGCGGCGGCAGGGTTTTGCCGTACACGCCGACGGTCAACAGCGCCAGTGGATGCATCGCCTCGTCCAGCCGCAGCCCTTCGACGTAGGGATATTTCAGGCCGCCGCCGATAAAGCGATCTTTCTGGCCGGGCATCTGCTCCGGATCGTACAGCGTCTGGAAGGCTACGTAACGCGCGTTGCTGTTCGGTTCGGCCAGCTTGAGAAGCTTGCCCAGCTCGAAACCGATCCACGGCACCACCATCGACCAGGCCTCGACGCAGCGCATGCGGTAAATGCGCTGCTCCAGCGGGAAACGCTTCATCAGATCGTCGATATCCAGCGTTATCGGTTTCGCCACTTCGCCGTCGATGCGCACTTTCCAGCCTTCGGTTTTCAGCCCGCCGGCGTTGGCGGCCGGATCGGCTTTGTCGAGGCCGAACTCATAGAAGTTGTTGTAGCCGGTCACCTTGTCTTCCGGCGTCATCGCCAGCTGCGCCTGCCAGGCGGCCGGTTTGCTGAATGCCAGCGCTTTGCCCGGTGGCGCCTTGGGGCGATCGTTGCCCTTGAACCACGACAGCAGGTCCGCCCGCGCGCCGGCAGGCAGCGCCAGCGTAGCGGCGCTGATGCCGAGCGCCTGCAGCACCTTGCGCCGCTGATGGAACACGCTCTCCGGCGTGACGTCGGCCTCGGTTAATTTCGGGTGTTTGTTCATGCTTATGTTCTCCGCGACTGATTCCCGCCGCCTGTAAGCGGCAAACGGGTCTCCATGAAATAAGCATGGCGCTAAAGCCGGCCGGAAGCGAGGGGGCGCGGGAAAATATGAAATTTCGCAGAAGCGGGAACTCCCCCCGTCGCCGAGGGGAGAAGGTCAGCGGATTTTCACCAGGGTGCGGCCGGTGATTTGGTTGTTCAGCAGCGCGGCGGCGGTGGCCGGCGCCTGTTCGAGGGTGATTTCGTGCGTGGCCTGCTGATAGAAACTGTCCGGCAGAATGCCGGCCAGCCGTTCCCAGGCGGTTTGGCGGCGGTGCAGCGGCGTATGCACTGAATCCACGCCCTGCAGACGCACGTTGCGCAGAATGAACGGCATCACGGTGGTCGGCAACTGATAACCGCCCGCCAGGCCGCAGGCGGCGACGGTGCCGTTATAGTTCATCTGTGCCAGCACCCGCGCCAGCAGTTTGTCGCCGACGGTGTCCACTGCGCCGGCCCACAGCTGTTTCTCCAGCGGACGCGGCGTGTCGATATAGCCATCGCGCGACATCACCTCTTTGGCGCCGAGCGCTTTCAGGTACTCGGTATTGCTGTCGCGGCCGCTGATGGCGGTCACCCGGTAACCCAGCGCTGCCAGCAGGGCGATAGCGGTGCTGCCCACGCCGCCGCTGGCGCCGGTGACCAGGATATCGCCGTCGTCCGGGTGCACGCCGCCTTCCTCCAGCGCCATCACGCACAGCATGGCGGTAAAGCCGGCTGTGCCGATGATCATCGCCTTGCGCTCATCCAGCCCGTTCGGCAGCGGCACCAGCCACTCACCGGAGACGCGCGCCTGCTCGGCCAGGCCGCCCCAGTGGTGTTCGCCTACGCCCCAGCCGGTGAGCACCACGCTTTGCCCCTCTTTGAAGCGATCGTCGCGGCTGTGGCGCACGGTGCCGGCGAAATCGATGCCCGGCACCATTGGGAAGTTGCGCACGATCTTGCCTTTGCCGGTGATCGCCAGCGCATCCTTATAATTTAGGCTGGACCAGTTGATGTCGACGGTGACATCGCCTTCCGGCAACCGATCGCTGCCGATATCTTTGATATGAGCCAGAGTTTGGTCGTCTTGTTGTTCCAATAACAGTGCACGCATGTCACTCTTCCTCTCGTTTACACTTTTCTATCAATGGCTGAATCACATTTATTTGACTATATGCATAATAAGCGGCCCAAGTCCTGATAAAGGACAAAAACGGCGCTTGCAGGTTTTATTCCTCGGCAAGGCTTGTTAGGGTTGGACGGCTCCTTTTGGCTACAGGGGCACACTCACTTAACCATAGCGGACAAGGCACAGGGATGCGATTTACCACCAAACTCTCTGCATTGATCACTCTGTTGGTCGCACTGGCGATGTTTTTGATGCTGATGGGATGCTCATACAGCTTCTTTTACGTTACCCAGGATCGCCAGGAGCGCCGCTTGGATTCGCTGGTTACCACTCTCGATCAAGCCATGCTGAGCGAGCCGCCGCAGGAGCAGGAGAAATGGTTGCCCATCGTCATGCGCACGCTCGGCATCGTGTCGATCCGCATAGAGGCCGGGACCAGCCAACTGCTCGACTATAAATTGCCGACGGTCAAAAAAGAGCACTGGGATGCGCTGAACGGCTATCGTCAGGTCTCGCGCCCCCTGTTGCAGCACCCGGGCAGCACGCTGTACATCACCTACCTCGATCCCTTCGCCAGCGACGTGCGTACGCTGCAATCCACCGCCGCCGTCACGCTGTCGATCGTCGTCATGGTGGTGATTTTGCTGTTCAGCCTGCGCTGGCTGCGTGAACAGGCCGACGGCGAAGATCGTCTGGAACGCCGCGCGCGGCGCATTCTGAACGGCGAGCGTGAAAACGTCATGCAGGGCGACGTGCGTGAGTGGCCGGCCAACGTCAGCGGCGCGCTCGACCGCCTGCTGGCCGATCTGGCGGAAGCGCGGGAAGAGCGCAGCCGGGTCGATACGCTGATCCGCGCCTTCGCCGCGCAGGACGCCAAAACCGGGCTGAATAATCGCCTGTTCTTCGATAACCAATTGACCACTCAGTTGGAAGATGAAGGCTCGCACGGCATCGTGATGATGGTGCGGCTGCCCGATTTCGAGACCCTGCGCGAGACGCACGGCAGCGTGGCGGTGCAGGAGCTGATGTATTCGCTGGTCAACCTGCTGTCTACCTTCGTGATGCGCTACCCGTCGGCGCTGCTGGCGCGCTACTTCCACAGCGATTTTACCGTGTTGTTGCCGCATCGAACCCTGAAGGAGGCCGACGGCATCGCTTCACAGCTGGTCAACGCCATCGATGCCTTGCCTTCCACGGCGCTGATCGATCGCGAGGCCTTCCTGCACATCGGCATCGTGGCGTACCGCAGCGGTCAAACCACCGAGCAGGTGATCGATTATGCGGAGCAGGCGACGCGCCACGCTACGCTGCAGGGCGAAAACGGGTGGTATGTGTACGACAGCCAGGTGCCGGAAAAGGGGCGCGGCAGCGTCAAGTGGCGCACGCTGCTGGAACAGGTGCTGGCGCGCGGCGGCCCGCGGCTGTATCAGAAACCGGCGGTGACCGTGGAAGGCGAGGTGCACCATCGCGAGATCATGAGCCGGATCTATGACGGCACCCAGGAATTGCTGCCGGCGGAATATATGCCGCTGGTGCAGCAGCTGGGGTTGGCGGAGAGTTACGATCGCCAACAGGTGAGCCGCATCATTCCCTTGTTGGCGCAGTGGCCCGAGGAAACGCTGGCGTTCCCGCTGTGCGTAGACTCGATTTTGCAGCGCTCTTTCCAGCGCTGGCTGCGGGATACGCTGTTGCAGTGCGAAAAAAGTCAGCGTCGACGAATTCTGATTGAACTTGCGGAGGCAGATGTGTGTCAACATATCGACCGTTTGCGTCCGGTGCTGAGGCTGTTGTCAGGGCTGGGCTGCCGCCTTGCGGTGTCCAAAGCGGGTTTAACCGTGGTCAGTGCGTCCTATATCAAGTCGCTGCAGGTGGAGATCGTCAAGCTCCACCCGGGGTTGGTGCGGAGCATCGATAAGCGGGACGAAAACCAGCTGTTCGTGCAGAGCCTGACCGGCGCCTGCGCGGGTACGCGCGCGCAGGTGTTCGCCGCCAGCGTACGTACGCGCAACGAATGGCAGACGCTGAAAGAGCGTGGGATCCATGGCGGGCAGGGCGACTTTTTCGCGTCGCCGGAACCGATCGACGCGGGGCGTAAAAAATATTCACGTCGTTATCGCGTTTAAGCTGATTGCCGGACAAAAATTGACGTAGAATGAGCGCCGGATCCATCTGGGCCATGTCACCCGTCATTTTGGAGTTTTCTCCAATCTGCCTGCGACAATGACGCCTATTTGAGATAGGCTCTTGTCAGCTTTTATCTGGTTGGCGTTGGTAGGTGCTTACCATCGGCGGCAATCAGGGAATATGTTAGATTTTATGAGCTGTGTTACGCCGTTTCGTGCGTTGACAGGGTGGTAAACTGAGCCTTTGTTCAGGGAATTCAGGCCTCATCCAATTTCCGTGCATTCGAGCAGAAACAATACAGACTATTTTTCACCGAAGTAGAACGTTTTTGCGCCTTGTCGCTGCTTCGTGTGGTTGGTAAAGTAGGCGGATTTTATTTTCCGCCCCCAGCTTGCAGGATTATCCTTTCGTTATGTTTAAGAAATTTCGTGGCATGTTTTCCAACGACTTGTCCATCGACTTGGGTACCGCCAATACCCTGATTTATGTTAAAGGGCAAGGCATCGTACTGAATGAACCTTCGGTGGTTGCCATTCGTCAGGATCGTGCCGGCTCCCCAAAGAGCGTTGCGGCCGTCGGTCATGACGCCAAACAGATGCTGGGCCGCACCCCCGGCAACATCGCGGCTATTCGCCCGATGAAAGACGGCGTGATCGCCGACTTCTTCGTGACCGAAAAAATGCTGCAGCACTTTATCAAACAGGTTCACAGCAACAGCTTCATGCGCCCAAGCCCGCGCGTGCTGGTCTGTGTGCCGGTCGGCGCGACCCAGGTTGAACGCCGCGCTATCCGCGAGTCCGCCCAAGGGGCCGGCGCGCGCGAAGTGTTCCTGATTGAAGAGCCGATGGCGGCGGCGATCGGTGCAGGCTTGCCGGTTTCCGAAGCGACAGGCTCCATGGTGGTGGATATCGGTGGCGGTACCACTGAAGTGGCGGTGATCTCGCTGAACGGCGTGGTGTACTCCTCTTCCGTGCGCATCGGCGGCGACCGCTTCGATGAAGCCATCATCAATTATGTGCGCCGCAACTACGGCTCGCTGATCGGCGAAGCGACCGCCGAGCGCATCAAGCACGAAATCGGTTCTGCCTATCCGGGCGACGAAGTGCGCGAAATCGAAGTCCGTGGCCGTAACCTGGCCGAAGGCGTACCGCGCGGCTTTACCCTGAACTCCAATGAAATCCTCGAAGCCCTGCAAGAGCCGCTGACCGGCATCGTCAGCGCGGTGATGGTGGCGCTGGAGCAGTGCCCGCCAGAATTGGCCTCCGACATTTCCGAACGCGGCATGGTATTGACCGGCGGCGGCGCGTTGCTGCGCAACCTCGATCGCCTGCTGATGGAAGAAACCGGCATCCCGGTCGTGGTGGCGGAAGATCCGCTGACCTGCGTGGCGCGCGGCGGCGGCAAGGCGTTGGAAATGATCGACATGCACGGCGGCGATTTGTTCAGCGAAGAATAGTCAGCCCCTGGAAGGAGGAATCGTATCGGATGAATGCGCACAGCGAGAATCGGGTACGGTTCCTCTTTCTGTTGTCGAGGAACTCGCATAATTTATGAAGCCGATTTTTAGCAGGGGGCCTTCCCTGCAACTGCGACTTTTTTTGGCGGTGATTGCGGCCATTGGCCTGATCGTTGCCGACAGCCGGCTCGGCACGTTCGTGAAGATACGTAACTACATGGACACCGCAGTCAGCCCTTTCTATTTTCTGGCCAACGGGCCGCGTAAAGTTTTGGACAGCGTGTCAGAGACGCTGGCCACCCGCCAACAGCTGGAGCTGGAAAACCGCGCTCTGCGGCAGGAACTGCTGCTGAAAAACAGCGATATTCTTCTTCTTGGCCAATTCAAGCAGGAAAACGCCCGCTTGCGCGAGCTGCTGGGTTCCCCGCTGCGTCAGGACGAACACAAGATGGTCACCCAGGTGATCTCCACCGGTTCCGATCCGTATAGCGATCAGGTGGTGATCGACAAAGGGTCGGACAACGGCGTCTATGAAGGCCAGCCGGTGATCAGCGACAAGGGCGTGGTCGGTCAGGTGGTGGCGGTGGCGAAAGTCACCAGCCGCGTGCTGCTGATCTGCGACGCCTCGCATGCGCTGCCGATCCAGGTGCTGCGCAACGATATTCGGGTGATCGCCGCGGGCAGCGGCTGCGCCGACGATCTGCAACTGGAGCATCTGCCGAACAACACCGACATCCGCGTCGGCGACGTGCTGGTCACCTCCGGCCTCGGCGGCCGCTTCCCTGAAGGGTATCCGGTGGCGGTGGTCTCCTCGGTCAAGGTCGACAACCAGCGTGCTTACACTGTGATTCAGGCGCGGCCGACCGCCGGTCTGCAGCGCTTGCGTTATCTGTTGTTGTTGTGGGGCGCCGATCGCAACGGCGACATGCCGCTGCCGCCGGACGAAGTGCACCGCGTGGCCAATGAACGCCTGATGCAGATGATGCCGCAGGTGCTGCCGCCTGCCGGTTCCGTCGGGCCACAGCTGCCGGCTCCGGCCACCGGGGTGGCGCCGCAAACCACGGCACCGGCCTCTGCTCAGCCTCAGGTTCAGCCCGCGGCGGCGGGGGTGGTGCAATGAACAGCTACCGCAGCCACGGGCGCTGGATAATCTGGCTGTCGTTCCTGGTGGCGTTGGTGCTGCAAATCATGCCGTGGCCGGAGCAGATCTACATGTTCCGGCCTTCCTGGCTGGTGCTGATCCTGATCTACTGGGTGATGGCTTTGCCACATCGGGTCAACGTCGGCACCGGCTTCGTGCTGGGGCTGATCATGGATCTGATCCTCGGTTCCACGCTGGGCGTGCGCGCGCTGGCGCTGGGCATCATCGCCTATCTGGTGGCGTTCAAATTCCAACTGTTCCGCAATATGGCGCTGTGGCAACAGGCGCTTATCGTCGTGTTGCTGTCGCTGTCGATGGATGTGGTGGTGTTCTGGGCTGAGTTTTTAGTGATCAACGTCTCTTTCCGCCCAGAGGTGTTCTGGAGTAGTGTGGTAAACGGCATTTTGTGGCCGTGGTTATTCCTGTTGATGCGTAAAATCCGCCGTCAGTTCGCCGTACAGTAAGGGTATATCAATGACTTCGCTTTATCTGGCCTCCGGCTCCCCACGTCGACGTGAACTGCTGACCCTGCTGGGCGTGTCGTTCGACATTCTGCTGACGCATACCGAAGAGCAGCGCCGGGAAGGCGAAGCCGCAGAAGCCTATGTGCGCCGCCTGGCGCAGGACAAGGCCAAAGCGGGCGTGGCGCTGGCGCAGGAAGATCGGCCGGTGCTGGGCGCCGACACCATCGTGGTGCTCAACGGCCGGGTGCTGGAGAAGCCGCGCGACGAAGCCCATGCGGCGGACATGCTGGCGGCCCTGTCCGGCAAGCAGCATCAGGTGATGACGGCAGTGGCGATCGCCGATCGCCACGACGTGCGTTGCCAGCTGGTGGTGACCGACGTGACGTTCCGCAGCCTGTCACAACAGGATATCCGCGACTATATTGCTACGGGCGAACCGATGGATAAGGCGGGCGCCTATGGAATTCAAGGAAAGGGTGGTTGTTTCGTCAGAACGATAACCGGGAGTTATCACGCAGTGGTCGGTCTGCCGCTGGTCGAAACACATGAGCTGCTCAGTAATTTTGTCGCATTACGTGATGTAAGAACCGGTTGATGGGCGCTGCCATTATCGACCGGCTCTGAGGAGAAGGCATGACAGCTGAGCTACTGGTTAATATCACACCGTCTGAAACGCGGGTCGCCTATATCGATGGCGGCATTCTGCAAGAGATCCATATCGAACGCGAATCCAAACGCGGCATCGTCGGCAATATCTATAAAGGGCGCGTCAGCCGCGTCCTGCCGGGCATGCAGGCGGCGTTCGTCGACATCGGCCTCGATAAGGCCGCCTTCCTGCACGCCTCTGACATCATGCCGCATACCGAATGCGTCGCCGGCGATGAGCGGAAAAACTTCCACGTGCGCGACATCGCCGAGCTGGTGCGCCAGGGGCAAGACCTGATGGTGCAGGTGGTGAAAGATCCGCTTGGCACCAAGGGCGCGCGTCTGACCACCGATATCACGCTGCCTTCGCGTTATCTGGTCTTCATGCCGGGTGCGGCGCACGTCGGCGTGTCGCAGCGCATCGACAGCGAAGCCGAGCGCGAGCGCCTGAAGGCGATCGTGGCGCCGCACTGCGACGAGCTGGGCGGCTTTATCATCCGCACCGCGGCGGAAGGCATCGGCGAGGAAGAGCTGGCGCAGGACGCCGCATTCCTCAAACGGCTGTGGACCAAGGTGATGGAGCGCAAGAAGCGCAACCAGACCAAATACAAGCTGTACGGCGAGCTGGCGTTGGCGCAGCGCATCTTGCGCGATTTCGCCGGCGCGGCGCTGGATCGCATCCGCGTCGATTCGCGGCTGACGCACGATCTGCTGGTGGAGTTCACCGGTGAGTACATCCCGGACATCACCAACAAGCTCGAGCTCTATACCGGCAGTCAGCCGATTTTCGATCTGTACGATGTGGAAAACGAGATCCAGCGCGCGCTGGAGCGCAAGGTGGAGCTGAAGTCCGGCGGCTATCTGATCATCGATCAGACCGAGGCGATGACCACGGTCGACATCAACACCGGCGCCTTCGTCGGCCACCGCAACCTCGACGAAACCATCTTCAATACCAACATCGAGGCGACACAGGCCATTGCGCGCCAGCTGCGGCTGCGCAACCTGGGCGGCATCATCATCATCGACTTTATCGATATGAACAACGAAGAGCATCGCCGCCGGGTGCTGCACTCGCTGGAGCAGGCGTTGAGTAAAGATCGGGTAAAAACCACGATCAACGGCTTCTCTCAGCTAGGCTTAGTTGAAATGACGCGTAAACGAACGCGTGAAAGCATTGAACATGTGCTCTGTCACGATTGTCCTACTTGCAATGGGCGCGGCACCGTGAAAACGGTGGAAACCGTGTGCTACGAGATCCTGCGCGAGATTGTGCGCGTGCATCACGCTTACGATTCCGATCGCTTCCTGGTGTACGCCTCTGCGGCGGTCGGCGAAGCGCTGAAGAGCGAAGAGTCGCATGCGCTGGCCGAAGTGGAGATTTTCGTCGGCAAACAGGTGAAGGTGCAGATCGAACCGTTGTACAGCCAGGAGCAGTTCGACGTCGTCATGATGTAGCCCGCCCGACATCGGTAGGGGCCCGGCACGCCGGGCCCGTCAGTGCATAGATATTCCCGTTGCCAGGCAGCGGAGCAAGGAGAACTGCGTGAGGCGACTGCCTGGGATTCTGTTAGCAACAGGCGCCACCCTAATCGTGATTGTGGCGCTGCTGATCAGCGGGCTGCGCCTGATGCTGCCGAAGCTGAACGACTACCGTCCCCAACTGCTGGCGCAGGTGGAGAAGCTGTCCGGCGTGCCCGTGCAGATGGATTTCCTACAGGGCAGTTGGGAAACCTTCGGCCCGCAGCTTGAAGTGCGTAACCTGAGCGTTACGCTGCCCAAAAGCGATGTGCATATCGAGCGCGTGACGCTGGCGCTGGATGTGTGGCAGTCGCTGTTGCACTGGCGCTGGCAGTTCCGCGATCTGACCTTCTATCAATTCCGGCTCGATTTGAACGCCACGTTGGGCGGCGATCGGCAGGGCGAAGGCCTTGAGCCGGGTAAAATCAGCGATCTGATGCTGCGCCAGCTCGACCATTTCGATCTGCGCGACAGCCGTATTTCATTCCTGACGCCCGCCGGCGCGCGCGCCGAATTCGACATTCCCCAGCTGACCTGGCTCAACGGCCGCGATCGCCACCGCGCCGAGGGGCAGATCAGCCTGTCGACGCTGAACGGCCAGCACGGCGTGGTGCAGCTGCGCATGGACCTGCGCGATAATCAGGGCCTGCTGGACACCGGCACGGTCTATCTGCAGGCCGACAACATCGACATGAAACCCTGGTTTACCCGCTGGCTGCGCGCCAACACCGGGCTGGAAAGCGCCGACTTCAGCCTGGCTGCCTGGCTGCAGGTGCAGAACGGCGAGATCGCCGGCGGCCATGCGTTGCTCAAGCAAGGGGCGGCCAACTGGAATACCGGCGCCGCGCAGCACCGGCTGGACGTGGATAATCTGGCGCTGTCGCTGCGCCGCCAGGGCACCGGTTGGCAGCTCGACGTGCCGCAACTGCGGTTGAGCACCGACGGCCAGGCCTGGCCGCAGGGCGCGCTTTCCGCGCTGTGGCTGCCGGAAAACACCGAATTCATGGGGCCGGCGCAGAATGAAGAACTGCGTGTGCGCGCGACTGATATTCAGCTGGAGCGTCTGTCGGCGCTGCTGCCGACCTTCTCCTTCCTCAGCCCGGACGTGCTCGAGCGCTGGAACGATCTGCAGCCGCAGGGGCAATTGGAAGCGCTGGCGCTGGACATTCCGCTCAAGCAGCCGGAAAAGAGCCGTTTCCAGGCGCTGTGGCGCGATGTCAGCTGGCAGCGTTGGGAACTGCTGCCGGGCGTTAACCACTTCTCCGGGGCGTTGAGCGGCGGGGTGGAGAACGGCCGCCTGACGCTGGGGCTCACCGACAGCACCCTGCCTTACGGTGACATGTTCCGCGCCCCGCTTGAAATCAGCAGCGCGCGCGGCGCGCTGACCTGGCGTTACAACGATCAGGGCTGGGAGCTGGCGAGTCAGGGGCTGGACGTCAAGGCGAAGTCGCTGTGGGTCAACGGTGATTTCCGTTATCAGCAGCCGGCCAAGGGCGATCCGTGGCTGAACATCCTGGCGGGCATCCGCCTGTATGACGGCGCCGACGCCTGGCGCTATTTCCCGGAACCGTTGATGGGCAAGCATCTGGTGGACTACCTGAGCGGCGCCATTCAGGGCGGCCAGGTGGATAACGCTACGCTGATTTATTCCGGCGATCCGCAGCACTTCCCGTATCGTAAAAACGAAGGGCAGTTTGAAGTTTTCGTACCGCTACGTCACGCCACCTTCCAGTTCCAACCGGGCTGGCCGGCGCTGACCGATTTGGCGATCGATCTCGATTTCGCCAACGAGGGATTGTGGATGCATGCGCCGCAAACCCGATTGGGTAAGGTGGCGGGTAAAAATATCAGCGCGGTGATCCCGGATTACCTGAAAGAGCGGCTGCTGATCGACGCCGAAGTCGCGGGTGCGGGCAGCGACGTGCATGACTACTTCATGCAGACGCCGTTGCACGATTCGCTCGGGGCGGCGCTGGAGCAGCTGCAGATTGGCGGTGATGTCAGTGGGCGCTTACATCTTGATATTCCCCTGGACGGCGAGCAGGTCAGAGCCACCGGCGAAGTGGCGCTGAACAACAATTCGTTGCTGATAAAGCCGCTGGACAGCGAACTGCAAAAGCTCAGCGGCAAGTTCCGCTTCGACAACGGCAACCTGCAGAGCGACCCCCTGTCGGCCAACTGGTTCGGGCAGCCGGTGGCGGTCAACTTTTCCACGCAGGAAGGCGATCGCGATTACAAGATCAATGTCGGCCTGAAGGGCGACTGGCTGCCGGGCAAGTTCCCCGGCCTGCCAAAAGAGGCCGCTGATGCGCTCAGCGGCAGCGCGCCCTGGCAGAGCCAGGTGGCCATCACGCTGCCGCATCAGGGCTCGGCCAGCTATGATATCGGCATTGACGCGGATTTGAAGAAAGTGAGCAGTCACTTACCTTCACCGCTGGACAAGGCACCGGGCGAGGCACTGCCGGTGAACGTCAAGGTCAAAGGCGGTCTGAACGGTTTCATGTTGACCGGCAGCGCGGGCAAACAGAACCGCTTCAACAGCGAATGGAACTTCGATAAAAAACAGGTGAATCTGGCGCGCGCCGCCTGGCAAACCAACGGGGGCGGCACGCCGCCGCTGCCGGCCGGCAAGTCGATGACGCTGAATCTGCCGGCGCTGGACGGTGAGCAGTGGCTGGCGCTGCTGGCGCCGGCACTGAAACAGGGCGGCGGCAGCGGTCAGGTGGGCGGTTTCAGCTTCCCTACCACCGTGGCGCTGACTACGCCGCAGCTGCTGTTGGGCGGCCAGGCCTGGCATAAGCTGACGCTATCGGCCGAAAAACAGCTTGGCGCTACCCTGGTGAGCGCCAAGAGCGACGAAGTGGACGGCAGCCTGCGGGTGGCCGATCGCGGGCCGTGGCGCGCCGATATCAACTACCTGTATTACAACCCACAGTTCGCCGAGACGAAAAACGCGGCGGGCGCACCGTCGCCGTCGACCGAGAAAGTTTCCTTCCGCGACTGGCCTTCGCTGATGCTGCGCTGTAAGTCGTGCTGGGTGCTGGGGCAGAACCTCGGCAAGGTCGAGGCGGATCTGACTAATCGGGGGGATACCCTGACGCTGGATCACGGTCTGGTCGATACCGGTAAAGGGCGTATGAGCGCCACCGGCCTGTGGAAACAAAACGCGCAGGAAGAGCGCAGCTCGCTGAAAGGCAAACTGCTCGGCGGCAAGATCGATGAAACCGCCGCCTTCTTCGGCATCACTATTCCGCTGAAGGGGGCGCCTTACGACGTGGACTTCGATCTGTACTGGCACGGCGCGCCGTGGCAGCCGCAGGTCGATACGTTAAGCGGCGCGCTACAGGTCAAGATGGGCAAGGGCGAGATCGACAGCATGGGCGGCGGCCGCGCCGGCCAGCTGCTGCGGCTGGTCAGCTTCGACGCCCTGCTGCGCAAGCTGCAGTTCGATTTCAGCGATACCTTCGGCAAAGGTTTCTACTTTGATTCCATCCGCAGCACCGCCTGGCTGAAAGATGGCATAATGCATACTGATAATCTATTGATCGACGGCCTGGCGGCGGACATCGCCATGAGCGGCCAGATCGATCTGGCGCGCCGCCGCATCGATATGGAGGCGGTGGTGGCGCCGGCGATTTCGGCGACCGTCGGCGTGGCCACGGCGTTTGTCGTCAACCCGATCGTCGGCGCGGCGGTATTTGCCGCCTCGCAGGTGCTGGGGCCGCTGTGGAGCAAGATTTCGCTGATTCGCTACCATATCGGCGGCGATCTCGACCAGCCGAAGATCAATGAGGTACTTCGTAAGGCAAAGGAGGATAAGGCGTCATGAGGAATGCTAACGTTGCGTTGTTGCAGTTGTGCAGTGGCGATCAGGTGCGCGATAACCTGGCCCAGATTGAACAGCAGATTAAGCAGCTCAATGCCGGGGTAAAACTGGTCATGACGCCGGAGAACGCGCTGCTGTTCGCCAACTCCGCGGCCTACCGCCAACAGGCGGAAAAACAGGGCGATGGCCCGCTGCAGAACGCGGTGCGTGAGCTGGCGCGCCGCTATGGGGTGTGGTTGCTGGTGGGCTCGATGCCCTTGATCAGCCGCGAAAACCCGGAACTTATCACTACCAGCAGCCTGTTGTTCGACGAGCAGGGCGAGATCCGCGCCCGCTATGACAAACTGCATATGTTCGATGTGGATATCAACGATGCGCACGGCCACTACCGCGAGTCGGATACCTACCAGCACGGGCAGCACCTGACGGTGGTGGATACGCCGGTCGGGCGCTTGGGCATGACCATATGCTACGATCTGCGCTTCCCCGCGCTGTTCCAGGCGCTGCGGGCACAGGGCGCCGAACTGATTTCGGTGCCGGCGGCGTTTACCCGGGTCACCGGCGAGGCGCATTGGGAAATCCTGCTGCGCGCCCGGGCGATCGAAAACCAGTGCATGATCCTGGCGCCGGCGCAGGTGGGGCGCCACGGACCGACTCGTCGTACCTGGGGCCACACGCTGGCTGTTGACGGCTGGGGCAAGGTGCTGGCCGAGAACGCGGACGCCGTGGCGGCGCTGAAGGTGCGCGTGGACACCGCAAGCCTGAAAAATATTCGTGCGCAGATGCCGGTGCTGCAGCACAACCGATTCCAGACGTCGCTGACGGCGCCGTCTGACAAGCTATCCTCCAATCAAGAGTGAAACCATTATGAGCCTGACGTTTGTCAGTGAGCAGTTACTCGCTACCAACAAGCTGAGTCATCAAGACCTGTACAGGGTACTGGGTCAACTGGCAGAACGCCGTATCGACTACGCCGATCTCTATTTTCAGTCCAGCTATCACGAAGCCTGGGTGATCGAGGACGGCATCATCAAGGATGGCTCTTACAATATCGACCAGGGCGTCGGCGTGCGCGCCGTCAGCGGTGAGAAGACCGGCTTCGCCTATGCCGATCAGATCACCCTGAATGCGCTGCAGCAGAGCGCCCAGGCGGCGCGCAGCATCGTGCGCGAGCAGGGCGACGGGCGGGCGCATACCCTGGGCGAAATCGGTTACCGGGCGCTGTATCCGCTGCTCGATCCGCTGCAAAGCCTGCCGCGCGAAGAGAAAATCGCCCTGTTGCACCGCGTCGACAAGGTGGCGCGCGCCGCCGATGCGCGGGTGCAGGAAGTGAACGCCAGCATCACCGGCGTTTACGAGCAGGTGTTGGTGGCCGCCACCGACGGCACGCTGGCGGCGGACGTTCGCCCGCTGGTGCGTCTTTCCGTCAGCGTGCTGGTGGAGCAGGACGGCAAGCGTGAGCGCGGCTCCAGCGGCGGCGGCGGCCGTTTCGGCTATGACTACTTCCTGGAAACCGTCGACGGCGACGTGCGCGCCGATGCCTACGCCAAAGAAGCGGTGCGCATGGCGCTGGTCAACCTCGGCGCGGTGGCGGCGCCGGCCGGCAATATGCCGGTCGTGCTGGGCGCCGGCTGGCCGGGCGTGCTGCTGCATGAGGCGGTGGGCCACGGCCTGGAAGGCGACTTCAACCGGCGCGGCACCTCGGTGTTCAGCGGCCATATGGGCGAGCTGGTGGCGTCCGAGCTATGTACCGTGGTGGACGACGGCACCCTGCAAGGGCGCCGCGGCTCGCTGGCGATCGACGACGAAGGCGTGCCGGGCCAGTACAACGTGCTGATCGAAAACGGCGTGCTGAAAGGCTACATGCAGGACAAGCTCAACGCGCGGCTGATGGGCGTCGCCCCGACCGGCAACGGCCGCCGCGAGTCCTACGCGCATCTGCCGATGCCGCGCATGACCAACACCTACATGCTGGCGGGCCAATCGACGCCGGAAGAGATCATCGCCAGCGTCGAGTACGGTCTGTACGCGCCGAACTTTGGCGGCGGCCAGGTGGACATCACCTCCGGCAAGTTTGTATTCTCCACCACCGAAGCCTACCTGATCGAGAAGGGACGCATCACCAAACCGGTGAAAGGGGCGACGCTGATCGGCTCCGGCATCGAGGCGATGCAGCAGATCTCGATGGTCGGCAACGATCTGGCGCTCGATAAAGGCGTGGGCGTGTGCGGCAAGGAAGGCCAGAGCGTGCCGGTGGGCGTCGGCCAACCGACGCTGAAACTGGACACGCTCACCGTCGGCGGCACGGCGTAATCTTTCCTCAAGGGGCCACGCGTTGGCCCCTCAACCATGCTCCATTTCGCGGCCTTTCTCGCATTCGTAACGCTAAGCGCGGCAGGACGCCGTAGCCTGCACGACATAATGGAATGAAATTGACGTGGCGAAAAAACAGAGCACGACAAGAATGACGCGCCTGGCATTATCCGCTCGGCGTTGGCTGCTGGTGCTGGGCGTTCTGTCCCTGACGGGCTGCGCCCGTTCCGATGCGCTGTGGGGTGTGGTCGATAAACTCTGCATGGCCAACTATCAGCAAAAACGCAATCCGGCCCCGTGCGAGCAGATTTATATGCCGCAGGGGAAGGCCCTGGGCTTTAGCGTGCTGCAGAACCCGCGTTACCCTTATCACTTTATCCTGGTGCCGACGGCGCCGCTCTCCGGCATTGAAAGCCCGCAGCTGCTGGTTGGAGAACGGACGGACTATTTTGGCTATGCCTGGCTGATGCGTTACCGGCTGGCCGCCGAGTATGGCGGGCCGGTGCCGGATGATATGTTGGGCATGGCGATCAACTCCGCTTACGGCCGCAGCCAAAACCAGTTGCACATTCACCTGACCTGTCTGCGCGAGGACGTGCGGCGCCAATTGCAGGCGGAACGCCCCTACATACAGGAACAATGGCGGCCTTTGCCGGATAAGTTGTTGCGCCACACCTATTATGCTCGCCGCGTGATGCAGCCAGCCGTGATGGGCATCTACCCGATTAAGGATTTGGCGGATTATTTCCATCTGTCGCCGCCGCAGCTGGCGGAATATGGCGTGGTCGTCGTTCCGACGATGTTTGCCGGCCGGCAAGGGTTTATCTTGTTGGCCTCGAAGCGCGGCTGGGACGTCGGCAATCGCGCGTCGGTAGAGTCGCTGCTGGATAAAGAGTGCGCGATATTGCCGCGTTGATTTTGCTACATAAATGACGCAGGTGAGAGCGACGAGGCATCGCTCTCACCTTGTTGCCCTACCTAAACCGCGCATCCCGCGTAAACAGGAAAGCGGCTTCCCGCAGGCGAGCGTCGGCTTGTGCCTGATCCCCCTGATAGCGCAAGATCATGATCAGCGTGGCGTAGACGTTGGCGTCGATGCGGTGCTGCAGATAGGCATTGGCCCACTGCCGATAGCCGGTCAACAGGGCATCATCACGCGTCTGGTTGTAGACCAGCAGCGCGTGAGATTGCTCGTCGAAGGTTTTGCGCTCCCGGTAGATCCAGGCGGCCGGCGACGGCATCTGCTCGATGCTGTCGATGTTGGCCAGCATAGTGCGCTCCGACTGGGTGAGCGCCATGCGCCCTTGCCAGGCGAAGACCGCCATCACCAGCACGCCGACCGCCGCCACCGCCACCGGCAGGCTCAGGGCTTTGGCGAACGGCAGCGGGCGGGGCTCGCCGGTTTGGCCGTCCAGCAGCGCCAGCAGCAGCAGAAACGCCAGCCAGTGCGGCGCAGACAGATAGAAAGGGTATTCCAGCTGGGTGTGTATCAGCATCGGCAGCAGCACCAGGAACAAGCCGACGCGCGCACCGTTCGGCTGTTCTCGATCCCGTTGCCAGGCGCTTTTCAGCAGCCGTGCGCCGGCGGCAAGGACGATAGCGATACCTGCCAGCGCCGGCAGGCCACCCTCAATCCACCACAGCAGGATTTCATTGTGCGGATGCCCGGCGACTTCCAACACTTCTCGCCAGGGCATTTCCTGCAGGCGAAAGTGCGCGAAGCTGTATTCAAAACCGCCGTAACCCCAGCCCAGCAGCGGCTTGGCCAGGATCATGGCGCCGACGTCATGCAGCATGGTGAGGCGAGCGCTATTGGACAGCTCCCGACCGATCAGACCCGCGCGGCCATCCAGGCCGAAACCGGTGAATAGCACCGCCAGGCCGATCGCCACGCCCAGCAGCAGCGCGCCGCCGGCCCAGCGGCTCGCGGCCGGGCGCCGGCGGGCAAAACGGCACAGCAGCAAAGCCGCCGCCAAGGCGCCGCCAAGCCAGGCGGCGCGCGACTGGATCAGTACCAGCAGGGCGGAGAAAACGGCCAGCAGCGCGAGCAGCGGGATTTGCCGCCGCCACGTTGGCGCTGAGAGGGGAGCAAGCAGCAGCCAGAGCGCCAAGGCCAGCCCGGTGGCGATAAAGCTGCCCAGCACGTTCGGTTGCTGAAAGACGCCGTAGACCCGGCTGCCGTTAGGGGCTACCCAGGCCAGCGTGGGGGCGAACAGCTGCAGCGCCGCCAGCAACGCCTGAACGCCGATGGCGAACAGCAGACCGTACAGCAGCAGCTCGCGCTGTCGGGCGGTTAGGCGCAGCTGCAGGCAGGCGACATAGAACAGCCAGCCGCCGAGCAAACCGGCGCAGCGCCACAGGGCATCTTCGCGCCACTCGAGGCGGGTATACAGCAGCGGCAACGCCAGTACGGCGATGCCGAGCAGCAACCGCCGGGCGGTGGGGGTCAGCGAAAAACGGATGCGACCCAGGCAAACGGTAAACGTCACGATCAGCGTGGTGAGCGCCATGACGCTCCAGGCCAGAATGTTTTGCGGCAGCGCCAGACCGTCGCCGCCCATGTTGGGGTAATAAACCGGCAGGACCGCCGCCATCCAGATCAGCAGCAGGGGCAGCACGGCGATGGTCGCTGCGTTAGCGGGAGATTTATCGGCCATGGTTAACCTGCCATGGCCTGATAGCGTTTATGAAATGCATGTTTTGATTATTCCCTATCCTTTATCCTGATGTTGAAATGCGTGTAATGTTCAATTCGAAAATGTCTCATGGGAAATTTAATCCGTCTTCATGGTGAAGCGATAAATAATGTTTACCCTGAGAATGCGCGAGACCGTGTGCCTAAAGAAAGGTTAAGCCGTATTTTTCACCCGCAAAAGGCATTTTTGTTGTTTGCAAAAACAGATGCGCTATTTTCTCAAATCCATTGTGATTCAGTCAAATTTTAATCTAATATTATTTTTATTCATTGAAATCAGTTGGTTGAGGGTTGTCTTGACGTGTGTGAATATCGTGGGGCATCTCGGCGATGGCCTATGTCGGCAGTCAATGTGAAGAATAAAATAGGTATCTTATTGTTTAATTTATTTCGTCAGCGGCGGCGTGACGGCGGAGATTTATTCCATCGTTTTCCATTGCTGGTTTTTAAATTCAATGTGATTTTTATGGTTTTATTTTTATTAAGATTCTTCTTGTCTTTGCCTGTTTTTTTTAATTTTTATAAAATGATTTATTGTTAGGATTGTTCTGCTGTATTGGAAATAAAAGAGGTTATGGCCTGAGCCTCCCGTTGCCGCGGCAGAATACGGACTAACGCGCCTGTAAAAGCGCGTTAATCTCGTTTCTCATTCGCTTACTCCACCTCCCCGATCCGCTCCAGCGCATCCACCACCAGATCCCAGAATTTATCCTGATCCAGTTTGACCGCTACCTGGGTGTGGCAATCCGGCGGCGGCGGCGCGCGGAAGTCCGCGACCGTCATGCCTAAGGTGAGGGTGCCGGTCAGCTCTATATTTACCGGCGCTTTGCGCACCGTCATGACGCTCGGATCGATCACATAGGCCACCGCGCATGGATCGTGCACCGGCGGGGCGCTGAAGCCCTGCGCCTGTTGGTACATACGCCCAAAGAATGCCAGCAGTTCGCCGACGAAGGCGGCCGGCCGGGTGCCGAGGGCGGCGATGCGTTCGCAGACTGCCGGCGTGGCCAGCGCCTGGTGGGTGAGATCCAGCCCGACCATGGTCAGCGGCCATTTTTCGTTGAACACGATGTGCGCCGCCTCGGGATCGATTTTGATATTGAACTCCGCCACCGCGCTCCAGTTGCCCACATGATAGCCGCCGCCCATCAGCACCACTTCCTTGACCCGTTCGGCAATGCGCGGCTCTTTACGCACCGCCATGGCGATATTGGTCAGGCCGCCGGTCGGCACCAGCGTCACGCTGCCCGGTGGGTGGGCCATCACGGTTTCGATGATCAGGTCTACCGCGTGGCGTGAGTCCAACTGCAGGTGGGGTTCCGGCAGCACCGGGCCATCGAGGCCTGAGTCGCCGTGAATGTCGGGCGCCACTTCGATATTGCGCACCAGCGGACGCGGGCAGCCGGCGGCGAAGGGGACGCCGGTGATATTGGCGATACGGGCCACCGCCAGGGCGTTGCGCGTCACTTTGTCCAGCGTCTGGTTACCCACCACGGTGGTGACCGCCAGCAGGTCGATCTGCGGATTGCCCCAGGCCAGCAACAGAGCGATGGCGTCGTCATGCCCCGGGTCACAGTCCAGTATGATTTTTTTCATGGTTATTCCTGATGCAGGGAGAGGTTTCCGCAGCATAACGCAGCGCGACGGCGTGGGATAATGCCGATGGTGCTTTTGTTAACGGCATCAAAGCCTTGCCACTTTTACGATGTAATGAAACGTAAATCCTGCTCGCCGGGCTTTACCCTGGAGTTTACTCCAGGGTTTACAGTGAGGTTCAGCGTCAATGCACAGAGGAGAGGCGGGATGAGCTTACTGAAACGGTTGTTGGGGCAAGGCGGTATTCACGGCGGTCATCAGCGCGCGGGCCACGGCGGCGGGCATCATGGCAACCGCTATAACCAGCATGGCGAGCCGGGGCCGCAGTGCCCGGAATGCCGGGCAGTGAATAAATCGGGCGCCCGTTATTGCCACCGCTGCGGTCAGCCGTTTGCCGCGCTAAGCGCCACCTGCGGCCAGTGCGCCGCACCGTTGCCGCCGGGCAGCCGCTTTTGTCCGCAGTGCGGCGGCGGTGTGCCGTGAACCGGGGCGGTTGGACACTCGCGCTGCTGCTGGGCGCCATGGCGCTATGGACGCTGCTGGCCTGGGGCGTAGCCGGGGTGCTGGCCTGGCTCCCGGCGTTGGCGGAGGCAGCCGGGAAGGCATCGTTGCCGGTGAACGGTGCGCTGAGCCTGGTGCCGCAGGCGGTGCTGGACGCCTGGCTGCCATGGCTGAAACAGCTGGGCAGCGGGCTGGCGAGCTATTTTCCTGTGCTGCTGACCTGGGCGGGCTACGCCGTCTGGCTGCTGTGGGGCTTCGGCATGGTGGCGCTGACGCTGCTGGCCGCGCTGGCGCGCCGCTATTTGAGCGCCGCTCAGCGATAGCCCTGATAGACCGCCGCTACGCGTTCGAAATAGTCGGTTAAATAGTTGATGCACACCTGCACCTTCAGCGGCAGTTTGTCTTTCTCGGTATAGAGCGCGTAGATCGGCCGCGGATCCGAATGGTAGCTTTTGAACAGGATCTCGATCTCGCCGCGTTTGATCTCTTCGATCACCCACATCAGCGGGGCGTAGGCGATGCCGGCGCCGTTTTTCAGCCAACGGATCATGGTGGAGGAGTCGTTGGTGACGAAGCGCCCCTGCGGGGAAATGCGTGTGGTGATGCCTTCCGGCGACATCAGTTCAAATTCGCTGTCGGGCCGCACGCTGTACTCCAGCCAGGAGAAGTTGACCATGTCGCTCGGCTTCTGCGGCGTGCCGTGCTGGATCAGGTAGCTTTTGGCGGCGCACACCACCATCGGCATCTGCCCCAGGCGGCGGGAGAACAGGCTGGAGTCCTGCAGCGCCCCGGTGCGGATCACCAGATCCAGTCCGTCGGTGATCAGATCCGGCGCCGGAATGCCGGTTACCAGGTTGACCGTCAGGCCTGGGTACTCTTTCATCATCTCGGCGGTCATGTTCGCCAGCACGTTTTGCGCCATGGTAGATGAGCTGCCGATGCGCAGCGTGCCGGCGGGAGTATTGTTAAATGCGTACAGCTGCTCATGCACCTCGCTGACTTCCTGCAGCATGCGTCGGCAGCCCTGATAGTAGATTTTGCCGGCCTCGGTCAGGCCGATGCTGCGCGTGCTGCGGTTCAACAGCTTGACCTGCAGTTCATTTTCCAGTTTCGAGACGGTCTGACTGATCGATGAAACGCTCATGTCGAGTTGGCGTGCGGCCGCGGTAAACGACCCGAACTCAACCACTTTGGCGAATACCGACATCCGTTTTAATCTTTCCATTATTCACTCTGGCTTAAAAGTGATTTAGATCACAGATTGTTGATGACTTGATAGTAAGCAGGCTAATATAACGTGGTCGGGTGAATAGACCTTACCAACGTGCGAGAGCGATCGGCAACGCAATCCTGCCGCTCCTCCGGCACCCTCGCAATCCCTGTCGTGGATGTCTGCCCCCAAGTTTAACCTTTTTTCGGGTTCGTGACCTGGACAAGCTGTCCGGTCAAGATTTGTGGCGCGCGCACGCTAAAATGTAAAGAGAATGTGAATGGCGAGATGTGTCTTTCCCCGGCGTAGTGAACAATAAGGAAAAAGTGATGAGTTTGCTTCCGGTTATGGTCATCTTCGGGCTGTCGTTTCCGCCGGTGTTTTTCGAGCTGCTGGTGTCGCTGGCGCTGTTTTTTCTCCTGCGCCGCCTGCTGCAGCCGACGGGGATTTACGATTTTGTCTGGCATCCGGCGCTGTTTAACACCGCGCTGTATTGCTGCTTGTTTTATCTGATTTCGTGTCTTTTTGTTTGAGGTCGCTGTGAAAAATTTTTCGATAAAAATAACCCGAATCGCGATCACTTTGATTCTTGTGCTGTTGGGCATCGCCGCGATATTCAAGGCCTGGGTGTTCTACACCGAGTCGCCGTGGACGCGTGATGCCAAGTTTACCGCCGATGTGGTGGCGATCGCCCCGGACGTCAGCGGCCTGCTGACCGACGTGCCGGTGGTGGATAACCAACTGGTGAAGAAAGGCCAGGTGCTGTTCGTGGTCGATCGGCCGCGTTATGAGCAGGCGCTGGCGGAAGCCGGCGCCGACGTCGCCTACTATCAGACGCTGGCGGCGGAAAAACGGCGCGAGGCCGGCCGCCGCGTGAAGCTGGGCGTGCAGGCGATGTCGCAGGAAGAGATTGACCAGTCGAACAACTCACTGCAGACCGTGCAGCACCAGTTGGCGAAGGCCATTGCGGCGCGCGAGCTGGCGCAGCTGGATCTGGAACGCACCACGGTGCGGGCGCCGGCCGATGGCTGGATCACCAACCTCAACGTCCATGCCGGCGAATACATCACCCGCGGCTCGGTGGCGGTGGCGCTGGTGAAGAAAGATTCCTTCTACATCCTGGCGTACCTGGAAGAAACCAAGCTGAATGGCCTGAATAAGGGCGACCGCGCGGAGATCACCCCGCTCGGCAGCAACCGCATCATGCACGGCACCGTCGACAGCGTGGCGGCGGCGGTGAACAACAGCAGCAGCACGGTGAACAACAAAGGGTTGGCCTCGATTGACAGCAACCTGGAGTGGGTGCGCCTGGCGCAGCGCGTGCCGGTGAAGATCCTGCTGGACGCCAAGGATCAACAGCATCCGTACCCGGCCGGCACCACCGCTACCGTGGTGATCGTCGGCAAGAACGATCGCAATGCCGACAGCGGCTCGCCTTTTGTGCGCCTGATGCACCGGCTGCGTGAGTTCGGCTAATGAGCAGCCCAACCTTTATCCGGCTGAGATTCGCCTTCAAACTCAGCTTCGCGATTGTGTTTGCGCTGTTCGTCGGCTTCCATCTCAATCTGGAAACCCCGCGCTGGTCGGCGATGACCGCCGCCATCGTCGCCGCCGGCCCGGCCTTTGCCGCCGGCGGCGAACCTTTCTCCGGCGCCATCCGCCACCGCGGCTGGCTGCGCATTATCGGCACCTTTATCGGTTGCTTCGTCGGCCTGATCATTATCATCACCACCGCCCGCGCGCCGGTGGTGATGCTGTTGCTGTGCTGCATCTGGGCCGGTTTCTGCACCTGGATCTCTTCGCTTATCAAGGTGGAGAACTCCTATGCCTGGGGGCTGGCCGGGTATACCGCGCTGATCATCATCGTGACGGTCGCCACCAGCGAGTCTCATCTGCTGGAAGCGCCGCAGTTCGCCATCGAGCGTTGCAGCGAGATCGTGCTGGGGATCGTCAGCGCCGTGTTGGCGGATCTGCTGTTCTCGCCGCGTTCGATCAAACAGGACATCGATCGGGCGGTGGATCAGCTGCTGGTGGCGCAATACCGCCTGATGCAGATGTGCATCAGCAATGCCGACAAAGAGGATATCGATCGCGCCTGGAGCAATCTGGTGAAGAGCACCACGGCGCTGGACGGCATGCGCAACAACCTGATGATGGAGTCCTCGCGCTGGCAGAAGGTCAACCGCCGGGTAAAAGCGCTGCATACGCTGTCGCTGACGCTGATCACCCAGGCCTGCGAAACCTATCTGATCTTGTTGAATCACCCGGACGCGCTGAAAGACAGCCTGCGTGAGCAACTGATGGTCCCGGCGGAAACCCCGCAGGAGATCCACAAGCGCATGAAGCTGTTGCGCCAGGTGCTGACCACGCATCGTTCCGAGGAAACGCTGCCGACCCTCACCGGCTGGGTCGGCGCGGCGACGCGCTACCTGCTGCTGTCGAAAGGCGTGCACGCCAACTGCAGCATCAGCGCGGTGGAAGAGGGGGTGTTGAGCAACGAAACCGTGGTCAAGCCGACTTCGGCGGAAGGGCATCACGCGATGATCAACGGCCTGCGCACCTTTGTGGCGACGGCCTTCGGCAGCCTGCTGTGGCTGTGGACCGGCTGGACGTCCGGCAGCGGTTTTATGGTGATCATCGCGGTCATCACCTCGCTGGCGATGCGCACCCCGGCGCCGCGCATGGTGGCGATGGATTTCGTGCTGGGCATGCTGGCGGCGATCCCGGTCGGCTCTCTGTTCTTCATGGTGATCCTGCCGGCGACGCAGCAGAGCATTTTGCTGCTGTGTCTCAGCCTCGGCCTGCTGGCGTTTTTCATCGGCATCGAGGTGCAGAAGAGGCGGCTCGGTTCGCTGGGGCTGCTGGCCGGGACCATCAACATTCTGGTGCTGAGCAACCCGATGGAGTTCAACGTCACCCAGTTTCTCGACGGGGCGCTGGGCCAGTTCCTCGGCAGCTGCGTTGGGCTGATGGTGCTGCTGCTGATCCGCGACAATTCGCGTGAACGCACCGGCCGCACGTTGCTCAACCAGTTCGTCAGCAGCGCGGTGTCGGCGCTGACCACCAAGGCGGCGCGTCGTCGGCAAAACCACCTGCCGGCGCTGTATCAGCAGCTTAACCAGCTGCTGATGATGTTCCCGAACGACATCGCCAAGTATCGTCTGGCGCTGAACCTGATCATCGCCCACCAGCGCATGCAGCGGGCGGAGATTCCGGTCAGCGAAGAGCTGTCGGCCTTCCACCGCCAGATCCGCAGCACCGCCGATCGGGTGGTCTCCGCCAAGAACGACGTCAAGCGCGCCTATTACTACGATCGCTTGCTGGGTGAAATGAACGAGTACCAGCAGAAGCTGGTGGACAATCAGGCGCCGCTCAGCGTCACCGGGCCGGTGAAACGCCTGGCCGACATGCTGCATCGCTATCGTCACGCCTTGATCGATTGATGCGTTCCCTCCTGTTGCGCCGCGTTGTGCGGCGCCTTCCCTGACTATACTGAAAGCAGCGCCTGGCATGGCGAGCCGTCTCATGTGAGGCGGCCCGTTTTCAGAGAGACTCCGAGTGCCAGAACGGCTGGAAAGTGGCATCATTGTCATGAGTGGATGAAACGCTTACCGCCGCGAAAACGTGACGTGCCGGTCATCTTAGTTTCATCCTGGTCGGCTATATACCTAACTAGCCTGGGGGCGCTGCGGCGCCTTCGGCGGCATAATTTCAGGGAATGTCATGAACAAGCGGATTCTGTTGGCGATTGTCATCGCCGTGGTCATCGCCGTCTTCAGCGCGCTGCGCGGCAACGAGCACCGTGCGATCGGCGGCAATGCGACGGTGGTGCAAGCGCCGGCGGGGCAACAGCAGAGCATCGATCGGCTCACGCAGCAGCAAACGGTGGTGAGCTACCTGCAGCAGCATCAGCGGCTTCCGGGCTATTACGTCACCAAGAAGCAGGCGCGCGAGCAGGGCTGGGACCCGCGTTCAGGCAACCTCTGTGCGGTATTGCCGGGCAAGGCGATTGGCGGCGATCGATTCTCTAACCGTGAAGGGCAACTGCCGAGCGCCGGCGGCCGGGTCTGGCGCGAAGCGGACATCAATTACCAGTGTGGCCGGCGCGGCGCCGATCGCCTGCTGTATTCGAGCGACGGTCTGATCTTCGTCACGCGCGACCATTACAAAAACTTCATTCGTGTGGAGTGAGTTTGATGGCAAAAGTAGAGTTTGATTTTGAACAGATCCAGGATGTGCCGACCTTCTACCGCGATTTTGCGCACAAGTTTGCGCTGGACGAGGGATTCGGCGCCAACCTCGACGCGCTGTGGGACGTAGTGACCGGCGATATCGGTCTGCCGGTGGAAATCGAGTTCACTCACCTGAATGCCCGCAGCAAGCGTCGTTTCGGCGCGATCATTCTGCTGTTTGAAGAGGCGGAAGAAGAGCTGGAAGGCAGCCTGCGCTTCAATATCCGCGAAAGCAGCGGCGAACCGGCACATCACCGGGGATGAAACGGGTTCATCCCGGGATGGCGGCGGCGCTTAGTCGGCCGCTTCGGCCAGCTCGCGCAGGTATTGGAAGATCTGGCGGTAAGCCTTAGGCGGCTTGTTGGCGGCCTTCTCTTTCTGCGCGTTGCGCACCAGTGAACGCAGCTGTTGGCGATCGGCGGCCGGGTACAGATCCAGGATCGACGGAATGACGTCATCGCCTTCTTCGACCAGACGGTCGCGCAGCGCTTCCAGCTTGTGGAACAGCGAAACCTGCTGGTTGTGGCGGTTTTTCAGCTTGTCGAGCGCGGTCTGGATCGGCTCGATATCGCGGGCGCGCAGCATTTTACCGATCAGCTGCAGCTGACGGCGACGGCCCTCTTTTTTGATCTTCTGCGCCAGTTCGATGGCGGCACGCAAATCTTCATCCAACGGAATGCGATCCAGCGCGTTTTTGCCCAGATCGACCATTTCGGCCCCCAGGTCTTTCAGCGCTTCGGCATCACGTTTAATCTCACTTTTACTGACCCAGATAATCTCGTCATCGTCCTCGTTTTCATTCTCCGGGACATCGTCGAGCCAGTCTTCAGGCTGTTTGTTCATGGTAGGCTCCGTTAAAAAGAGGCTAATCCTAACAGGTTGCCGGCTTTATGCGAAATTCAACGCGGTTCCTGTTAGACTCAACGGCAGAGATCTCAGGATTTTTGCGCGCCGCTCCGCGTGCACAACTACGCCGCTCCGGCACTTTTCTCAACGATTTTCTGATTAATTATGGCAGATTGATGAAAGTAGTCACTCAAGTTGCAGAACAGCGCAAGGCGCTGGAACAGGCCGTTTCTCAGGCGCTGGAGCTGGCCCGCGCCGGTTCCGACGCGGCGGAAGTCGCGGTCACCAAATCGACCGGCATCAGCGTCAGCACCCGCTTCGGCGAAGTGGAAAACGTCGAGTTCAACAGCGATGGCGCGCTGGGCATTACCGTGTATCACCGCCAGCGCAAAGGCAGCGCCTCTTCCACCGATCTCAGCCCGGACGCCATCGCTCGCACCGTACAGGCGGCGCTGGACATCGCGCGCTATACCTCTGAGGATCCCTGCGCCGGCCCGGCGGAGAAAGATCTGCTGGCGTTCGAGGCGCCGGATCTCGATCTGTTCCACCCGACCGAGCTGGACGCCGAGCGCGGCATCGAGCTGGCGGCGCGCGCCGAGCAGGCTTCGCTGGCGGCGGACAAACGCATTACCAACACCGAAGGCGGCAGCTTCAACAGCCACTACGGCATCAAGGTGTTCGGCAACAGCCACGGCATGCTGCAAAGCTACTGTTCCAGCCGTCACTCGCTGTCCAGCTGCGTCATCGCAGAACAGGACGGCGACATGGAGCGGGATTACGCTTACACCATCGGCCGGGCGATGGGCGATCTGCACAGCCCCGAGTGGGTGGGGCAGGAGTGCGCCCGCCGCACGCTGGCGCGTCTCGCGCCGCGCAAACTGTCGACCATGAAGGCGCCGGTGCTGTTCGCCTCCGAGGTGGCCACCGGATTGTTCGGCCATCTGGTAGGCGCCATCAGCGGCAGCAGCGTTTATCGCAAATCTACCTTCCTGTTGGACTCGCTCGGCAAGCAGATCCTGCCGGCGTGGCTGACCGTCGAGGAGCATCCGCACCTGCTGAAAGGGCTGGCGTCGACGCCGTTCGACAGCGAGGGCGTGCGCACCCAGCGGCGCGATATCGTCAAGGATGGCGTGCTGCAAACCTGGCTGATGACCAGCTACTCGGCGCGCAAGCTGGGCCTGCACAGCACCGGCCATGCCGGCGGCATCCATAACTGGCGCATTGCCGGGCAGGGCGCAGACTTCGCCGGCATGCTGAAGCAGCTCGGTACCGGCCTGGTGGTCACCGAATTGATGGGCCAGGGCGTCAGCGGCGTCACCGGCGATTATTCTCGCGGCGCCGCCGGTTTTTGGGTGGAAAATGGCGAGATCCAGTACCCAGTCAGCGAGATCACCATCGCCGGCAACCTGAAAGACATGCTGCGAAACATCGTCAGCGTCGGCAGCGATATCGAAACCCGCAGCAATATCCAGTGCGGTTCGGTGCTGCTGCCGGAAATGAAGATCGCCGGCCAGTGATCCGCTGCGCGGCCGGCGCCCGCCGGCCGCGCGTTATCCCGTCTCAACCTTGCTTACAAATCTCCGGTTTCGATTTTTCCCGGCCTTGCCTATGGTAACGGTGGGTTAATTACAACAATAACTGGAAGGTGAGCAAACATGCAGAATACCCTGAAAGCGTTGGCGGCGTTGACGCTGCTGGCAGCCAGTTCGCTGGCGGTCGCCGCCGATCTGGGCGACGATATGGACACCCTGGCGGAAAACTACAAAACGGTGCTGAATACCGACTCCGCCGCTACCCTCAAACAGAGCCTGCAGAACATGCGCGCCGCCGCGCAGGATGCCAAACAGGGCACCCCGCCGAAGCTGGAAGACAAAGCCGCCGACAGCCCGGAGATGAAAGATTTCCGCAGCGGGTTGGATACCCTGATCGGCCAGATCGATCAGGCGCTGGCGCTGGCCAATCAGGGCAAAGTCGCTGAAGCGAAGCAGCTGGCGCAAGGCTTCAAACAAACCCGCGACGCCAACCACAAGAAATTCCGCTAATCCGTCAACCGTCGCGCCCGTCTTCCGTCAAATAGGAGGAGGGCGCCTGCCCCAGCACGCGGCGGAACATGGTTGAAAACGCCGCGCTGCTGTCATATCCCATCTCCATCGCCACCTGCGTCACGCTGTGCCCTTCGGCCAGCAGCGCCAGCGCCAGCACCACGCAGGCGCGCTGGCGCCATTGCGAAAAAGGCAGGCCGGTCTGCGCGCGAAAGAAGCGGCTGAAGGTGCGAATGCTCATGTACAGACGCGGGGCCCACCGCTGCGCGGAGTCGTGGGCGTCGGGGTGTTGCAAAAAGGCGCGGCACAGCTCACCCAGCCGAGGATCGGCGGGCAGCGGGATGTGCAACGGTAAAGGTTGCAGCCGGGCCAGCTCGTGCAGCAGCAGCGCCGCCAGCGCGCCGTCGCGGCCCTGTTGTTCATACTCCAGCGGCATATCCACCGCCGCCATCAACAGCTGGCGCATCAGCGGCGTGACGCTGACCACCTGACATACCTGCGGGCGTTCGGCGGGTAACGCGCCGGGTTCGAGATACAGGCTGCGGGTGGTGACGCCGACCATCCGCACCGCGTGCGGCATCTGCGGCGGCAGCCACACCGCGTGCTGCGGCGGAACGACCCAATTACCTTGCTGCGTGAAAACGTGCATGACGCCGGTAGCGCCGTACAGCAACTGCGCGCGCCGGTGGCTGTGCATTGGCAGCAGGTGCCCCGGCGGATAATCGGTGCCGATGGCGATCACCGCGCGGGTTACGTGGTCGATGTCATCAATGCGGACGTTGCGCATGTGTTCCCTTTGGCGGGCAAATTGGCCGAAACGCAATGATAGTTGGCCTTTCATATAAAGCAAGCCAGCGACGGTCGCCCTACTATCGGGGCAGAAAAATAACGCTTGTTCGGGGCGCCGTTATTTTATCGGCCATGAAGCCCGTACAAGTCTTCACACCAGGGTGGGACGAAGGTTCTCGTTCTCGCAATACAAGAAGTTAATAAGGAATAAAGCGTCATTTTATTCCAACACCTGAAGCAATAGTTCTTAGCGCAGTTCAATGACTATAAGGTGATATTTCATGTATAAGTTCGGTGTGATTGGCGGCGGGGCCGCCGGCATCTCTTTTGCCTATAACTTTATAAAAAATAAGTCGGTTAATCATTGCAAAAGGCCGCTTTCCCTGACGGTTTTCGACAAGCAGGGATTTAAAGGCGGTATGGCATACAGCAGCGATTTTGACAGCCATATATTAAATATGACGCCGGAAAATATGTCGGCGGATATTTTCGACGAAGCGCACTTCGTTGATTGGATCGCCATGCATTTTCCGCAGTTTTGCCAGGATCGTTATCCGCCGCGCTGGCTGTATCGGGAATATCTCGATTTTATTCGCGACATGACGATATATATGGCGGCGGACAGTAACGTAGCGCTGAATTTCGTGACCGCCGAAGTGAATGCCATCGCGCCGCACGAAGCCGGCTATCGGCTGACCACCGCCTGCGGCGGCGCCGAGCAGATGAACGCGCTGGTGCTGTGTTCGGGGCACAACCCGCCGGAATGCCTTTACCCGGTGGATGGGGTGATCGCTTATCAGGCTCATCAGGATCTGCCGCCGATCAACCCTTATTCGAGCATCGGCGTGATCGGCTGCAGCCTGACGGCGATTGACGCCATCGTTGAACTGATGGAGCGGCTGGGAGCGACCGACATCTGCGCCCTGTCGCGCTCGGGCCTGTTCCCCAGCGTGCAGCCGGCGCTGATGCGTCCGCCGCCGGAGGCGTTTGTTGAGGCGCTGCGGCGCTTTGTCGCCGGCCGCGATTTTATTGACGCGCATCAGCTGGTGCATGCGATCAACGCCGCGCTGGCGCGCCACTATCCGGGGCCGGAGCGGCTGACGGTGCTCTCGGCGCTGGGGGAAAGGCGCGATTGCTACCGCGATCTGGCGGACAGCCTCGATCGCGCGCGCTTTGCCAGGGAGCATATCTGCAGCTATCTGGCGGCGATCCACCCGGCGGTGTGCGCCGCCTGGGTCAAGATGGATGCCAACAACCGGCAGGTCTTCATGCGCTTTTACAACTCCTCCTGGATGCGCAATCGGCACGCCATGCCGATCAAGAATGCCAACAAGATCGTGGCGGCGCTGGAGAGCCAACGCCTGCGCGCCTGCGGCGGCCTGGTGGATATCAGCAAGGCAACGGACGGGTTTATCCTTCGTTGCCATGAGACGCGGGTGCGCGCGCAGTATCTGTTCAACTGCACCACGCCTTCCTATCAACTGCCGCCCAACCGCCTGAGCCAGCAGCTGCTGCAAGACGGGCTGGTGCAAGAGAACCTGTTCGGTGGCGTGAAGTGCAACCCGCATACGCTGAAAATCGCCGACCGACGCGGCCGTGAGCAGCATCTCTACTCGCTCGGCGCGCCCGCCAAGGGCGATCTTTTTTATACCTCGGCGATGGAATCCATCACGCGGGATATCAGCAAAATCGTGTTCAACAACCCTATTTTCAACGCAAAGAAGGCTGAAGTATGAAAAACGTAGCGCTCTTTGTCGGTAACGACATTTTCTCCTGGCTGGTGTGTCAGGATCTGATCGCCGCCCTGAAAGGCGAGTGTGCTTTTACGGTGTATTTCCCCTTGGCGAAAAGCGGCGGCCGCACCCAGGAGCCGGCGGTTCGCCGCCTGGGGCTGTACGAGCGCGAGGTGCTGAACGATTTTGTATTCCCGTTCGTTGGCCGCAACGCCGCCGCCTGTGAGGGTGCCTATCAACCGCCGGCCCTGTTCCTGGCCGCCGCCGGGGTCAAAGCGCATCGCGTTCTCGACATCAATGACGCCACGTTTATCAGCAGCCTGGAGCATATGGACGCGGTGATCTCCCTGCGCTGCTATCAGAAATTCTCCGCCGACTATGTGCGCGCCTTCAGCCGACGCGGCAAGCTGCTGTGGAACCTGCACCCCGGCGACTTGCCGCGCTATCGCGGGGTGATGACGCTATTCCGCGCAATGATGAACGGTGACAAGGGCTGTGCGGTGACGCTGCATGAAATGGATGAGCACTGGGACGCCGGCCCGGTGCTCGCCCGTCTGCCCGCCGAGCTGCGTCACGATCTGTCGTTCCTGGAAAACATGATGTTGCTGGGCGTGCAAAGCGGCACCTTCCTGGCGCGCCAGCTCATGCGGGCGGAACGGCGCGAAGCGATAGCGGCGGAAAAGCAGGGTGATTCGCGCTATTGGGGCTTCCCGGACGCACAGACGCTGGCGCGGGCGGAACAGGCGGGCATTGAGCTGGTGGATCACGACGCCGTGCGCGATCAGTATCTGGGGCTGTTCGTCGGCGATCGTTTCCATCCGCTGGCGGGGCAGTTCTGCGCCGGGTTCGACGACTTCGTGCGGGCGCACGGCCATGATTGAAACGTTGATTGTACTGGGTGCCGGTTTTCTGACCGGCATCACCACCATTCTGTTCGGCTTCGGTGGCGGCTTTGTGGTGGTGCCTTTTGTCTATCACCTGATCTCCGCCTCGGGCGAGCAGCCCGGCCAGGCGATGCATATTGCTGTAGCGACCTCGACAGCGGTGATGATCCTCAACGCGAGTTATGCCACCCTGACCAACTGGCGCAGCGGCAACCTGCTGCGAGAAACCATCGTACCGCTGATCTTTTTCATCGGCATCGGCGCGGCGCTGGGCGCGTTCGCCTCCTCGCTGCTGGCGGACGGCGTGATCCGCTGGCTGTTTGTGGTCTATATGACGGTGACCATCGCCGACTGTCTGTTCCGCCGGGGCTTCCTGATCAAACCGGCGCGCGCCGAACTGTCTCCCGCCACGTTGTGGGGCGGCGGGCCGTTGATCGGCGGCATCGCCACGCTGCTGGGGGTGGGCGGCAGCGTGATGACCGTGCCGCTGCTGCGTCGCCATGGTTACGACATGAAATATTGCGTCAGCGCCGCCAACCCGCTGTCGATCCCGGTGGCGGTGATCGGGGCGCTGATGTATATCGTGTTGGGGTGGCGCGAGATGAGCGGGCCGCAGTATCTGGGTTACGTCAATCTGAACATTCTGGGGCTGCTGGTGGCGGCGGGGATTGCGGGGATCGTGTTTGCCAGGCGCTGTTTGCCGAAGGTGAGCGATGCGCTGCATGCCAAAATCTACGTGCTGCTGCTGATCGCCGTGCTGATCGCTATCTGCCTCTGAGACAGAAAGGGCGGCCGGATGCCGCCCTGAAAACCGCTTAACGGTGGTATTCGCCCGCCGCTTCCGGCTGGTACAGCAATTCCAGCACTTCAATCCGCGCTTCTTCACCGTTCGGCAATTGCCAGGAGATCTGCTTGCCGACGTGCATGCCGAGCAGCGCTGCGCCCAGCGGCGCCATCACCGACAGCTGATCGTGGCTGTCTTTCAGCGAAGCAGGGTAGACCAGCGTGCGCACATGCTCTTCATCGGTGTGCAGATCGCGAAAACGCACGCGGCTGTTCATGGTCACCACGTTGGCCGGCATTTTCTCCGGCGGCAGGATTTCCGCGCGATCCAACTCGTCGTTCAGCGCGGCGGCGACGTCGGTGTTGGCAAAGGCCGGTTGTTCCAATAGCGCATCCAGGCGTTCCGCATCCAGCTCATTAATAGTAATGATGGGTTTGGTCATTCCACTCTCCAGTCAAATCAAAGGGCGCCAGTCTGTGCGCCCATAAATTCGGAAAAACAACACAAAGCAACACCCCCGCGCCAGAGGAGCGGGGGTGTGGGTAATGTCGATTTGTCCCATTGATAGTAGGCGGTTGGGGCGAGAAAAGAAAGAGATCCCGATCACGAAGGCTTTTATCGTCAATCGAGACAAAAAAAACCGTTAGCCGGGTTATGTATTTGTTATCTCATTCACTTTTTCGCCGCAGCGCCGTTTTGCGAAATGGATCTCCGCGCGTCATTCGATTTCCACTTCGAACTGGAAAAAACCGGTCTCCACAGAAAATCTTGCCGGGGGTAGGGTAAAGACATCACAGAAAGCGGGTTATTCAGGTGATGCGCTTTACGGCTTACTGATTAATGTGGGATCTAGGGGTACTGAAAAGTGAATGATGGATCTGCTTCATTAAAAGAAATTGAACAATCCGATATCAGCGAAGCCGGTGAGATCACCGCTCGGGTGCTGGCGGATATTACCGCGATGCTGAATGCTGAGAATATTTATACCAATGCGGTGCAGCAACAGATGCTGGAATCGCATATTCGCGCCATGGTGCTGCGCTCAATAACCGGCGAGCCGTTGCCGGAGGTGGATAAATCATTGTTCGACGAAATTTCCGCCGAGTCCATGCAAATGGCGGAGCGCGTGGTGGATCAGTTTGGCACATTGCCTATCGAAGAGGCCTATTTGCTGTCCGTGCACTTCGAAGTGGCGAAAGATAATAACGCATAGCGGTTAACGCATCGATTTCAATCAGGAGAATATACCATGGGTCAAATTACCGTAGTGATCGGCGATCGTTTGGGCAAAGGGCAAAAAGTCGGCCAGGGCGTTGAAAACGCAGGCGGAAAAGCGGTGGTCATCCCCGGCGTGGCGGCGGATATGAAGCTGGGCGACGTCATGAAAGCGGAAAACGCGCAGCTGGGCATCTCTTTTTGCGGCAGCGGCGGCGCCGGTGCGATTACCGCGCAAACCAAATACGGCTACAAAGCCAAATACGGCATGCGTTCGGTGGAAGAGGGCGTGACGGCAATTAACGAAGGCTGCAACGTGCTGGGTTTCGGCTTTATGGATAAAGAAGAGCTGGGCCAGAAACTGGTGGAAGCCTACGTCAAAAAACATGGCAACCCATAATGAAAGAGCAATATACCACATCGGTAAAGGTGGAGGGTAAAGGCGACAGCAAAGCGAAAGCTTTTGCTTCCGCCTTGGCTAATGTGCAGGGCGCGGTATTAAAGTCCACCAACAATATTCTGCTGCGCATCGAGCCGCAGGACGTCAGCGTAGTGAAGGCGGAAGAGAAAATAACTAAAGAGAAATTTCTTTTCTTCTTTTTGCCGCGTGAAAGAAAGAGCTATGCCGTTTCTCTGGAAATAACCGTGAACGTAACCATTATCAATACCGAGAAGGTTGTCTTCGTCACGAAATAAAAACGTTAGCATAAATGAAAGGGTATACTGATGTTTTTAATCATCTTATTTAAATCGATTATTATCGGTGGGCTGGTGGGGGTCGGCGTAGGGGCCGGCGCCGCACGCATGTTCCACGCGCCGACAACACAGGGCATGGGAGCGTTTCGCACCCTGGGTGAGCTGAACTCCTGCGAGGGCGATCCGGCTTCCCACTTCTCATTCGGTCTGGGCTTCTTCTTCAACGCCTGGGCGTCTTCCGTGGCGGCGGGCTCCTTCACGCAGGACGTCGATCACCGCATCATCCCGCACTGGGGTGCGGCGGCCCTGATGGTCAAGAATCGCAATCTGGCGCAAACGCTGCACGATCCGAAAAAAATGGCTATCGCCTGCGGCATCATCGGCATGCTGGTGGTGGCCTTCCTCAATACCACCGCTTCCGCCGTGCCTGCCGCGCTGCAGGTCACCGCGATCAAGGTGCTGGTGCCGGCGGCCAACCTGCTGGTGAACACCGTGATGCCGGTGATCTTCTGGCTGGCGGCGATCGACGCCGGGCGCCGTTCCGGCTTCTGGGGCACCATCTTCGGCGGCCTGGCGCAGCTGATCATGGGCAACGCCGTACCGGGCCTGGTGCTGGGCATTCTGATCGGCAAGGGCGTGGAAGAGAGCGGCTGGAACAAGATCACCAAGATCATGATGGCGGTGATCGTGCTGCTGTTCGTGCTGAGCGGCTTCTTCCGCGGCTTCGACATGAAAGTTCTCGAGTCCTTCAGCCTCGGCGTGCCGGGCTGGCTGGACGCCATTCACAACACCCTGAGCGGTAAATAAGGAGCGGGATGATGGAAGAGCAAACCCAAAAAGGCTTCTGGTACGCCGACTGGTCATTCCCGATTTTTGTTGGCCTGCTGTCCTCCGGCGTGTTCGCCGGGACGCACATGTACTACCTGTACGGCATCGGCGCCTTTAACGAAGTGGCCTTCGTCTCCATGCTGCGGGCGGGGATGGATACCGGCGTGTACGGCGCGGTGGCGGCGTTCGGCGCCAGCTTCCTGTTCGCGCGCATCATCGAAGGCTCGCTGGTGGGCATCCTCGACATCGGCGGCGCGATCCAGACCGGCGTCGGGCTGGGCGTACCGGCGCTGCTGCTGGGGGCCGGCATCGTGTTCCCGGTCGCCAACTTCGCCGCGTCGCTGGCCACCGGTCTGATCATCGGCCTGGCGATCGGTTACGTGATCATCCTGGCGCGCAAATTCACCATCAATCAGAGCAACTCCACCTACGGCGCGGACGTGATGATGGGCGCGGGCAACTCGTCGGGCCGTTTCCTCGGGCCGTTGATCATCCTGTCGGCGATGACCGCTTCGATCCCGATCGGCATCGGTTCGCTGCTCGGCGCGCTGCTGTTCTATATCTGGGGTAAACCGATCACCGGCGGAGCGATCCTCGGCGCGATGATCCTGGGGGCGATCTTCCCGGTAGCCATTTCTTAAGAGGCCTGCGCCAGGCGCCGCCCGAGGCTGAGGCGGCGCCCGGGCTAACAGGAGCAATGCGGTATGTATGACTTAGTAATCAGAGGCGCCAGACTGGCGGACGATACGCTGATCGACCTGGCGGTAAAGGACGGCAAAATAGCCTCGGTGGGGCGGCTGGCGGCGGACGTCAGCGCCGTTCGCCAGCTGGATCTGGCGGGCAACTGCCGCCTGAGCGCCGGTTGGATCGACGCGCACGTGCACTGCTATCCTGAATCGCCGATTTACCATGACGAGCCGGATCGGGTCGGCGTCGCCAGCGGCGTCACCAGCGTGGTCGACGCTGGCAGCACCGGCGCTGACGATATCGACGCCTTTTATCAGCTGACGCGCAGCGCCAAAACCAACGTTTTCGCCTTCCTCAACATCTCGCGCATCGGCCTGCTGCGGCAGAACGAGCTGGCGGAGTTGACGGACATCGACAAGCGCGAGGCCGGCCAGGCCATCGCCAATCACCCCGGTTTCATCATCGGCATCAAGGCGCGCATGAGCAGCAGCGTGGTGGGGAAAAACGGTACCCGGCCGCTGGTGTTGGCCAAAGAGATCCAGCAGGAAAACCGCCAGCTGCCGCTGATGGTGCATATCGGCAACAACCCGCCGGATCTGGACGACATCGCCGATCTGCTGACCCGCGGCGACATCATCACCCACTGCTACAACGGCAAACCGAACCGCATTCTGACGCCGGCGGGCACATTGCGCGAGTCTATCCAGCGCGCGCTGCGGCGCGGCGTGTTGCTCGACGTGGGGCACGGCACCGCCAGCTTCAGCTTCGAGGTGGCGCGCCAGGCGATCAAACTGGGCATTTTGCCGTACACCATCAGCTCCGATATTTACTGCCGCAACCGCATGAACGGGCCGGTGCATAGCCTGGCGACGGTGATGTCCAAATTCTTCAGCGTCGGCCTGACGCTGCCGCAGGTGATCGCCTGCGTGACGGAGAACGCCGCGTCGGCGCTGCAGCTCAGCGGCAAAGGGCGGCTGGAGCCGGGCTATGACGCCGATTTCACGCTGTTTGAACTGCGCCGCGAACCGCAGGTGTTCGCCGACGCCGAAGGGCAAACCGCCGAGGGCGAACGGCTGTTGGTGCCGCTGGCCGCGGTGGTGGCCGGGAAAATCCTATTAACCGAACAAGGGGAGGCAAGCCATGTCTTCGATTTATGAAAAATACGGTTTGAAGCAGGTGATCAACACCTCCGGCCGCATGACCATTCTCGGCGTTTCCACGCCGCGCCAGGACGTGATCGACGCCGTTGATTACGGCCTGAACCACTATTTCGAAATCAAGGATCTGGTCAACAAGACCGGCGCCTATATCGCCGATCTGCTCAACGTGGAGGACGCGGTGATCGTCTCCTGCGCCTCGGCGGGCATCGCCCAGTCGGTGGCGGCGGTGATCGTTAAAGATAACGCCAATCTGCTGGTGAACCTGCATTCGGCGCCGATCGCCGTGCCGCGCGAGATCGTGCTGCCGCGCGGTCACAACGTCAACTTCGGCGCGCCGGTGGACACCATGGTGGCGCTGGGCGGCGGCAAGGTGGTGGAGGCGGGCTACGCCAACGAATGTTCGCCGGAGCAGATTGAAGCCTGCATCACGCCGCAGACGGCGGCGATCCTGTACGTCAAATCGCACCACTGCGTACAGAAAAGCATTCTGTCCGTCGAACAGGCGGCGGTGGTGGCGCGCAAACATAACCTGCCGCTGATCGTCGACGCCGCGGCGGAAGAAGATCTGATGTGTTACTACCAGATGGGGGCCGATCTGGTGATCTACAGCGGCGCCAAAGCCATCGAGGGGCCGACCAGCGGCCTGGTTATCGGCAAGAAACAGTACGTCGGGTGGGTGAAGCTGCAGTCCGGCGGCATCGGCCGGGCGATGAAGGTCGGCAAAGAGGGCATCCTCGGCCTGACGCAGGCAATTGAAAGCTATCTGACGCTTGAGAAAACCACCGGGCAACAGATGGTGGCGCGGATGACGCCGTTCCTCAACAGCCTCAACACCCTGACCGGCGTCAGCGCCAAAACCGTCTGGGACAGCGCCGGCCGCGATATCGCCCGCGCCGAGATCACCTTTGATGAGGCGGTGCTGGGGCGGTCGACCTATGACATCGTTCAGGCGCTGAAAACCGGCGATATTGCCATCTACTTCCGCGGCTACAAGGCCAACGAGGGCAAGATTGAGGTCGACGTGCGCAGCGTCGACGAGCAACAGCTGATGACCGTCTTTAGCTGTATCAAGAACCTGTTTACGGAGAAACAAGCATGAAGCTGCAGCCTAACTACTATCGCGACCGCGTCTGCCTGAACGTGCTGGCCGGCTCCAAAGCCAACGCGCAGGACATCTACGCCGCGGCGGAAGGCCATGTGCTGGTGGGCGTGCTCTCCAAGAACTACCCGGACGTCGACAGCGCGGTGACCGACATGCTGCGCTATGCGCGCCTGATCGACAACGCGCTGTCGGTCGGCCTGGGCGCCGGCGATCCGAAGCAGTCGGCGATGGTCAGCCTGATCGCTCAGCAGGTGCAGCCGCAGCACGTTAACCAGGTGTTTACCGGCGTCGGCGCCAGCCGCGCGCTGCTGGGCCAGAACGACAGCGTGGTCAACGGTCTGGTGTCGCCGACCGGCCGCGTCGGCTGGGTGAAGATCTCTACCGGCCCATTGAGCGCCGCGGCGCCGGACGGCATCGTGCCGGTGGAAACTGCCATCGCTTTGCTGAAGGACATGGGCGGCAGTTCCATCAAGTATTTCCCGATGGGCGGCCTGAAGTGCAAGGACGAATACCAATACGTCGCCAAGGCCTGCGCCGAGCATGACTTCATGCTGGAGCCGACCGGCGGCATCGATCTGGAAAACTACGAGCCGATCGTTGAGATCGCCCTGGCGGCCGGAGTGAAACGCGTGATCCCGCATATCTACAGCTCGATCATCGACGCCGCCAGCGGCGACACGCGTCCGCAGGACGTGAAAACCCTGCTGGCGATGACCAAAAAGCTGGTGGGTTGAACGCGTAATGGGATGAGGTAAACGCTGGGAGGCGAAGGTTTTCCCGTGGCGCGGCATGCCGCGCCTTACCTATACTGAGGATTACCATGCGAAACTGGCAGGTTCCAACCCGACGCACCGCGTTGTTCCTGGCGCTGCTGGCCGTGACCGGCCCGGCGCTGCATGCTGAGGATGCAATGAACTCCACGTCATCTCATTTCGCCTATATCGGCACCTACAATCCCAACGGCGAAGGCGTTTACCGGGTGCAGGTCGATCCGGCCAGCGGCGCGCTGAGCCACGCCACGCTGGTCAGCAACGTGCCGAATCCGGCGCAGCTGACGCTGAGCGTTGACGGCAAGACGCTGTATGTCGCCAGTGAAGTGGCCGACTTCAACGGCGGCAAACACGGCGGCATCACCGCTTACCGGGTCAATCCGGCCGATGGCGCACTGACGCAGCTCAACCAGGTAGATTCGCAGGGGGCAGGGCCGGTGTATCTCTCCTCGACGCCGGACGGCCGCCATCTGCTGGTGGCGAACTATGTCAGCGGCAGCGTGGCGGCTTTCCCGATTGAAGCGGACGGCAGCCTGGGCGCCGCCAGCTCGGTGCAGCAACAGCAGGGCCCGGCGGGCGCGGCCAAACCGGCGGCGGCGGTGAACGGCAGCTTCGCCATCAGCGATCACAATGGCCCGCATGCCCATATGATCGCCAGCGATCCGAGCGGCAAGTTCGTGTTCTCCACCGATCTGGGGTTGGATCGCATCTACCAATGGCGCTTTGACGCCGCGAGCGGCCGCCTGACGCCGAACGATCCGCCGTGGATCGCCGCCTCTTCCGCCGGCGCCGGCCCGCGTCATTTTGTGTTCCACCCGGACGGCGACACCGTGCTGCTGGTGAACGAAGAGGCCTCGACATTGACCAGCTACCGTTTTGATCGCCAAAAAGGTACTCTGAAACAACTGCATGCGGTTTCCGCGCTGCCCGCCGACTATCAGGGCACCAGCTTCGCTTCGGGGCTGGCGCTCAGCAAGAACGGCGACACGCTGTACGTCGCCAACCGGCTGCATAACAGCATTGCCCAGTTCAGCGTGGGCGCCGGCGGCGAGTTGACACCGGTGGCGGAAACCTGGACCCGCGGCGATTATCCGCGTTCGCTGGCGCTGAGCCCGGATGGCCGCTATCTGTATGCGCTGAACCAGCGCAGCGATAACGTCACTCGCTTCAGCGTCAACCCGACGGACGGCAAACTCAGCTTTGTGGGCGGCTATCTGCCGATCGGCAGCCCCTCGCAAATGGCGTTCCTGCCGCCGGCGAAGTAACCCGTGGCCCGCCCGGTTCGCCGGGTGGGCCGCCTGATTGACGGACACAGAATGGTGCGATTTCCTTACCCGCGTTTGGCTTACTTGTTCGATGCTTTGCAAACCGAGACTTTGCCGCAGGATGAGCTGGCGAAGCGTTTCGCCGTGTCCACCCGCACGGTGCGGGCGGATATCACCGCGCTGAACGAGATCCTGGACAAATACGGTGCGCGCTTCGTGCATAGCCGCGGGGCCGGCTATCGTTTGCAGGTCGATAACGCCGCGCTATTCAGCGCCCTGCAGCATCAGGAGCGCCGCAAACAGGCCACCCCGCGCAGCGCGCAGGAGCGGGTGCATTATCTGCTGGTGCGTTTTTTGACCTCAGCCTTCTCCCTCAAACTGGAAGATCTGGCCGACGAGTGGTTCGTCAGCCGCGGCACGCTGCAAAACGACATGGCTGAGGTGAGAGAGCGTCTGGCGCACTATCAATTGACGATCGAAACCAAGCCGCGCTACGGCATGAAGCTGTTCGGCGCGGAGATGGCGATCCGCGCCTGCCTGACCGATCTGCTGTTCCAGCTGCAGTTGGCCGACGCCGAGAACCCGTTGCTCAACAACGAGATCCTGTTGCAGCCGCAGGTGGCGGCGTTCGCCGGATTGTTGCACCCGCTGTTGTCGCAATACGCCATTCGCCTGACCGACGAGGGCGAGCAGTACCTGATCTTCTACTGCGCGGTGGCGCTGCGGCGCATCAACGACGGTTATCCGCTGCCGGACTTCGAGGTGGAGGACGGCGACGAGGCGGTGCGTCAGGTGTCGACCCGTCTGGCGGCGGAGCTGCGCGCGGCCTCCGGCAAAGAGATCTCGATGGCCGAAGAGGCCTATCTGCGGGTCAACATCGCCGCACGGCGCGTGCAGGACGTGCAACCGACCGAGATCAACGCCGACGATGAAGAAGCGCTGGTGGACTACATCCTGTCCTACATCAACGCACACTATAACTACAACCTGCAGGGTGACGAGCAGCTGCGGGCCGATCTGCTCACCCATATCAAGACCATGATTACGCGGGTGAAATACCAGATCAATATCCCCAATCCGCTGCTGGCCAACATCAAGCAGCACTATCCGATGGCTTACGACGTGACGCTGGCGGCGGTCTCCAGCTGGGGCAAGTACACCCCCTATACCCTGAGCGAGAACGAGATCGGCTATCTGGTGTTGCACATCGGCGTGGGGCTGGAGCGGCATTACAACATCGGTTATGAACGCCACCCGCAGGTGATGCTGGTGTGCGACACCGGCAACTCGACGGTGCGCATGATCCAGGCGCAGATTGCGCGCAAGTACCCGCAGCTGGTGATGACGCGCATCGTCTCGCTGCGCGATTACGAGATGCTCGCGCACATCGACGAAGACTTCGTGATTTCCAACGCCCGCATCGGCGAGAAGAACAAGCCGGTGGTGGTGATGTCGCCGTTCCCGACCGATTATCAGCTGGAACAACTGGGCAAATTGGTGCTGGTGGATCGCACCAAACCGTACATGTTGGAGAAGTTCTTCGACGCTGAGCATTTCATGGTGATCAACGAGCCGCTGACGCAGGCGGAGTTGTTCAGCCGGGTGTGCGGCCAGCTGGAGCGAGAAGGGTACGTCGGCGCGGATTTTTATCCGTCGGTGGTCGAACGCGAGGCGATCGTCTCCACGCTGCTGGGCGAAGGTATCGCGCTGCCGCATTCGCTGGGGCTGCTGGCGAAGAAGACCGTGGTGGTGACGCTGCTGGCGCCGCAGGGCGTCGCCTGGGGGGAAGGTGAGGTTGCGCACGTGATTTTCCTGCTGGCGATCAGCAAGAGCGATTATGAAGAGGCGATGGCGATCTACGAGCTGTTCGTCACCTTCGTGCGTGAACGTTCAATGAGCCGCCTGCTGGGCAGCGACAGTTTCGACAGCTTCAAAGCGGTGGCGCTGGACTGCCTGAGCCGGAGTTGAGGGCTAATCCGCTTCCGGCAGGAACAGGGCCGGGGGCAGATTGAAACGCTTGGCCAGCGCCATAATGTGCGGAATGGTCAGCGATCTTTTACCGTTCAGGATTTGGTTAACCAACGACTTTTTACCGATCTCATGTTCAAAATCACTTTGGCTGAGTTGGTGCTGTTCCATAAGGACGCGAAGCGCGGCTACCCCCTGTGGTAACTGGGCGATACGCTGGTTGAATGCGGTAAATTCGGCGCTGTTGTCTTCATATTCGGCGATCTTTTTTGCCAGCATGTCAATCAGCGGATGGTGTTCGTCGTTTTCCAGCAGGTATTCCACCAATTCAAGCGCTTCCCGGTAGTCTTGCTGAGCGCGGCTGCCCTGCAACAAGGGCACGGCGCGCAGTAGCGCATCGGCCGCCTTAATGGCATCTGTAATCATGATGAACTCCTTCGATAGTGCTGCATCAGCTTGTCGTATTCGGCGTGGCTAACGATATGCTTTATGAAGACTTTCTGTGTCTCGAAGCTGGCAAAGAACAAGATCCGCAGGTGGTTGCCGCCGACGTCAATGACCCACCATTTCTCTTTGTATTTCATACGATCGAGCGAAGGAAAAAGCGCTTTTAACTCGTCCGGCGTGCGGAACTCGCCCCGTCGCAACGCTTTATAAATGGCCTCGAGAGCAGTGGCTTCATTGGGATATTGCTTCGTTGCGTTATTGAACGGTTCCCTGGAAATGATATGCATCGTTCCTTCGATTCCTACCCGGTGAACATTATAGCGACTGCCGGTGAAGTTCACAAATTGTAAACTTTTCGTTGTCCCGTAAGCAAAGCGTGGGGAAACACCCGCCTGTTGTCTGTTTTTGCGTTACACACTATTGCGATTATCGTGGTGGGGGTAAATCCATGACGTGAATTTACAGGCGGTTACGGCTGATTCTGGAAGCGGATTCGCAAAGTGAGAAACGGGAGGGCTACGTTATGGGAGGGGGGGAGGCAACACATGCGCCGAGGCGACGCATGGGGAGAGTCTCAGCGACTAATCTTCATCAAACCCGGAGTTGAACAGCTCGACCACCGCCGCCAGCGCGTTGACTTCGTCGGGGCCGGTCGCTTCGACTTCGATATGCCGGCCCTGGGCGGAGTCCAGCATCAGCAGCGCGATGACGCTGCTGGCTTCGGCTTCGGTGCCGCTTTCGTTGCGCAGCATCACTTCGGCGTCGAAGCTTTGCACCAGTTCGAACAGTTTCATCGCCGGGCGCGCGTGCATGCCCAGCTTGTTTTTGATTTCAACCGTCTGTTTGACCGTCATTGTTTGCGCTTTTCCAGCGTGCGGTGGCGCGACTGCACGTTCTTGCCGCGCGAGCGGAAGTAATCGGCCAGCTGTTCCGCCACGTACACCGAACGGTGCTTGCCGCCGGTACAGCCGATGGCGACCGTCAGGTAGCTGCGGTTGTTGGTTTCCAGCATCGGCAGCCACTGTTCCAGATAGCTGCGGGTCTGGTAGATGAAGTTGTGCACTTCGGTATGGCGATCGAGGAACGACGCCACCGGTTTGTCCAGGCCGGTCATCGGCCGCAGCTTCGGATCCCAGTGCGGGTTCGGCAGGAAGCGCACGTCGAACACGTAGTCGGCGTCGATCGGGATGCCGTGTTTGAAGCCGAAGGATTCGAACACCATGGTCAGTTCGCGCTCGCGCTTGCCCAGCAGGCGGGTGCGCAGCATTTCGGCCAGTTCGTGCACCGACATTTCCGAGGTGTCGATAATCAGGTCCGCCCGCGAGCGCAGCGGTTCGAGCAGATCGCTCTCTTCGTCGATGGCGCTTTCCAGCGACAGGTTTTTGCTGGAGAGCGGGTGCAGGCGGCGGGTGTCGCTGTAACGGCGGATCAGCGTGTTGCGATCGGCGTCGAGGAACAGCAACTGCGGCGAGAAGCTGTCCGGCAGCTGAGTCATCGCGTATTCGAACACTTCCGGTGATTCAGGCATGTTGCGCACGTCGATGCTGACTGCTGCGGAGATATTGCGTTCCGCCAGCGTATTGGCGAGCTGCGGCAGCAGCACTACCGGCAGGTTGTCAACGCAGTAAAAACCCATGTCTTCCAGCGCCCGCAAGGCGACGGATTTTCCGGAACCGGAACGGCCGCTGACAATCATCAGCACCATGTGGCAACTCCCCTGGCATCGCGGCGGCGTTCATCGCCACCGTTAAACTTTGTTATTCCGGCCGTGGCCGGATCCATCATCATAAAACAGTATCGTTATCCGGGCTGGAAGTCACGCCGGCCGGGCATCACTCGGTGATGATTTGGTAAAGTTCTTCGTCGCTCTGCGCGGCGCGCAGGCGGCGGCATACGGTTTTGTCGGCCAGGCGTTTGGCGACCAGCGACAGCGTATGCAAATGGGTTTTGCACTGATCGGCAGGCACCAGCAGCGCGAACAGCAGGTCGACCGGCTGGTTGTCGATAGCGTCGAAAGCGATGGGTTGGTCGAGACGGATAAACACGCCAACGGCCCGCAGTGTGTCCTCTTCCAGTTTGCCGTGGGGAATGGCGATACCGTTGCCGATACCGGTGCTGCCCATGCGCTCCCGGGTGAGAACCGCGTCAAACACCACCTGCGAAGGCAGATTGAGCTGTTTGGCGGCCAGTTCGCTGATAATTTCCAAAGCCCGCTTCTTGCTGGTGCAGTGTACCGAGCTTTTGGTGCACTCGATGTTTAACACCGAGCTTAATTGCATATATTCGTTGTTCATCTCATCTTCACTTAAAACCGCGCCGCCGGGCGAACCCGGCAAGGCGGTTTTTCGTCGGTTTTAACCCTGATTACCGTTCGGCGCGTCACCCATGCGGGTCACGCGCCGAAGGGTGAGGCGGCGACGGATGCCGCCTCATGGAATGGGTTAGGGTGTCAGTGTTGCTTCAATTTGTCTTTATGTTTGTTCAATTGACGTGCCAATTTGTCGATCAGCGTATCAATTGCGGCATACATATTCTCGTCTTCCGAGGTGGCGTGCAACTCGCCTCCATTCACGTGCACCGTTGCTTCCGCAATTTGCTGCACTTTTTCCACACTTAATACAACATACACCTGATTGATGCGATCAAAATACTGTTCGAGTTTGGCGAACTTGTTGTTCACGAACTCGCGCAACGGATCGGTGATTTCGATGTGGTGTCCGGTAATGTTGAGCTGCATAGTGTCTTCCTTCTCAATAGAGGTCAAACCAACTGTTTACGCTGGTTCGACGGCGGGATGGACAAAGACTCTCGGTACTTGGCGACGGTGCGCCGCGCCACGATGATCCCCTGATCGGCGAGCAGGGTGGCCAGCTTGCTGTCGCTGAGTGGTTTGGCGGGGTTTTCCGCCGCAATCAATTTCTTCACCAACGCGCGGATCGCCGTCGAGGAGGCTTCGCCGCCGCTGTCGGTATTCACGTGGCTGGAGAAGAAATATTTCAATTCGAAAATGCCGCGCGGGCTGTGCAGAAACTTCTGCGTGGTGACGCGCGAGATCGTCGATTCATGCATCTCCACGGCCTGGGCGATATCCGCCAGCACCATGGGTTTCATAAACTCTTCGCCTTGCTCGAAGAACGCCTGCTGTTGATCGACGATGCAGCGGGTGACCTTCAGCAGCGTCTCATTGCGGCTCTCCAGGCTTTTAATCAGCCACTTGGCTTCCTGCAGATTGCTGCGGATGAACTGGCCGTCGGCTTCGCTGCGGGCGCTGTTGCCCAGCGCGGCGTATTGCTGATTGATCTTCAAACGCGGCACGCTGTCGCCGTTGAGCTCGACCGTCCATTTGTTCTGCGTCTTGCGCACCAGCACGTCCGGAATCACGTATTCCGATTCGCCGGTATTGATCGACTGCCCCGGGCGCGGATCGAGCGACTGAATCAGCAGCATCGCTTCTTTCAGTGTATCTTCTTTTAGCCGGGTTGATCGCATCAGGCTGCGAAAGTCGTGGTTGGCCAGCAGATCCAGATGCTCGCTGATGATCAGCCGCGCTTCGGCCAGGTAAGGGGTGTCTTTGGCGTATTGGGAGAGCTGCACCAGCAGGCAATCGCGCAGATCGCGCGCGGCGACGCCGATCGGATCGAAACGCTGCACGCGCTTCAACACCGCCTCGACTTCCTCGAGGGTCACGTTTTCGTCGCCCAGGCTTTCCAGAATGTCTTCCAGCGGCACGGTGAGATAGCCGGTGTCGTCCACCGCGTCGACGATGGAGGTGGCGATGGCGGCGTCGGTATCGGAAAACGGCGTCAGATCCACCTGCCACATCAGGTAATCCTGCAGCGTTTGGGTGGTCTCGCCCTGATAGACCGGCAGCTCGTCGTCGCTGTAGTCGGTGCCGGTGCCGGACGGCGTGCCGGCGGTGTAGATCTCATCCCAGGTGGCGTCCAGCGGCAGCTCTTCCGGCATGTCTTTCTGTTCCAGCGCCTCGCGGGTATCGAGCCCCTCGGTCTCCTGGGTTTCTTTGGCGTCGATTTCGTCGTGCAGATCGGTCTGTTCAAGCAGCGGATTGCTCTCCAGCGCCAGCTGGATCTCTTGCTGAAGCTCAAGCGTGGACAACTGCAGCAGGCGGATCGCCTGCTGGAGCTGAGGAGTCATGGCCAGCTGTTGACTGAGCCTGAGTTGCAAACCTTGCTTCATAGTTTTCTGTCTACTTCCGTTAACGGTGTCGCCCCGCAGGGCGCGCCGGCGCTTAGAGGCGGAACTCTTCGCCCAGATAAACGCGTTTAACCTGCTCGTCGGCCAGAATAGCATCCGGCGTGCCGTGGGCAATCAGTTTGCCCTGGCTGACGATGTAGGCGCGTTCACATACGTCCAGCGTCTCGCGCACGTTGTGGTCGGTGATCAGCACGCCCAGGCCGCTGTCACGCAGGTGCTCGATGATTTTTTTGATGTCGATAACGGAAATCGGATCCACCCCGGCGAAGGGTTCGTCCAGCAGAATGAATTTCGGGTTGGCCGCCAGCGCGCGGGCGATTTCGACGCGGCGGCGTTCACCGCCGGACAACGCCTGGCCAAGGCTGTCGCGCAGATGGGAGATATGGAACTCTTCCATCAGCTCCTTGGCACGGTCTTCGCGCTGTTCGCTGGTGAGGTCGGGACGGATCTCCAGCACCGCCATCAGGTTGTCGTACACGCTCAGGCGGCGGAAGATCGACGCTTCCTGCGGCAGGTAACCAATACCGCGGCGCGCGCGGGCGTGCAGCGGCAGCAGGCTGATGTCTTCTTCGTCGATCACGATGCGCCCGGCGTCGCGCGGCACGATGCCGACCACCATGTAGAAGGTGGTGGTTTTACCGGCGCCGTTCGGGCCGAGCAGGCCGACGATCTCGCCGGATTTCACTTTCAGGCTGACGTCTTCGACAACTTTACGGCCCTTGTAGGCTTTCGCCAGGTTTTCTGCGATGAGTGTTGCCATAAGTGATTAGTTACTCTTTTTTTGCTCGTTTTTGTCTTGCAACTGCGACGGTACCAGAACCGTTGTCACGCGTTTGCCTTTATCGCTAAACGCCTGCATTTGCTGCTGTTGCACCAGATAGGTGATGCGATCGCCTTTCACGTTGCTGTCGAGCTGCTCCAGATAGGCGTTGCCCGTCAGGGTCACCAACTGGGTCGCCACGTCGTAACGCACTTTCTGCGCGTGGCCTTTGACCGGCTTGCCGCTGTCCTGCATCTGGTAGAAGGTTACCGGGTTGCCGAACGCTTCAATATAGGTCTTATTCTGATCTCCGCCCGGGCGGGTGACTACCACCTTGTCGGCGCGAATATCGATGGTGCCCTGTTTGATCACCACGTTGTCGGTGAAGGTGCTGACGTTGCTTTGCATGTCCAACGACTGCTTGAGCGAGTCGATGCTGACCGGCTGGCTGGAGTCGGATTTCAGCGCCAGAGCGGGGGCGCTGGCGGCCAAAACTAAGCTGCCGAGCAACAGGTTACGGAGTTGGTTTTTGGTTCTGAATTTCATAGTTGGTCTTAACCTTATCAATCAGCTCAGCGGTTTTGGTCCGCAGGTTCCCACGCATTTTCATGCCGTTAGAGGTAAAATTGGTCCCGTAAAGCGTGACTTCGTCATCGGAGGTGACGTCCTGGGTGACCAGGTTTACCTGAGCGTTGTCCGTCTTAATTTTTTCCAGCTGCGAGGTGGTGGTCAGGCTGTTCACCTCGACGTGACCATACAGATACAGCATTCGGTCTTTAGTCAGTTTGGCGCGATCGGCGCGAACTGACCAGGTGGCCACCGCATTCTCATCGAACAGCGTCATCACCGGCTGGGTGAACCAGCTCAGCTCGCCGGCGGTGTAATACTTCGCGTCTTCCGCCACCAGTTTGTAATTCAGCTTGCCGGCCGGGTTGTACACCACGGTGACCGTGTGCTGGCTCTGGTAGGTCGGATCCTGATCGTTGACCGGGCCAGGGGCCGTGTCGTCGCTGAAGTCCGTCATGTTCCAGCCGATCAGCGCCAGAACGATCACCGTCAACAGGATGGTGATCCACAGTTTGGTTTTACTCATATCGACAGCCCTTTGGCGTCCTCCAGCTTATTTTGAGCCAAAAGAATGATGTCGCACAGTTCGCGTACCGCGCCGCGGCCGCCGGCAATGCGGGTGACGTAGTGGGCGCGCGGCGTCAGCAGCGGATGGGCGTCCGCCACTGCGACCGCCAGGCCGACCTGCGCCATCACCGGCCAGTCGATCAGGTCATCGCCGATATAGGCGACCTGATCCGCCGTTAACGACAGTTTATCCAACAGTTCGCGGAAGGCCAAAAGCTTATCGGACTGCCCCTGATACAGATGGGTGATGCCGAGCGTCTGCGCGCGGTCCTCCAGCAGCTTGGCGGAGCGCCCGGTGATGATCGCCACCTCGATGTCTGAGGTTTTCAAGCAGCGGATGCCGTAGCCGTCGCGCACGTTGAACGCCTTCAGTTCTTCACCGTTGTTGCCCATGAAGATCAGGCCGTCCGACAGCACGCCGTCAACGTCGCAAATCAACAGGCGGATGTTCCCGGCACGCGCCATAACCTCTTGTTCTACCGGCCCGTAGCAGGTTTCTACCATACCCATTCCGTTCTATTCCTTAATTAAACGACGCCGGCGCGCAGCATGTCATGCATATGTACCACACCCAGCAACTGGTCGCCATCGGCAACCAGCAGCGCGGTGATGTGGCGTTGTTGCATCAGGTTCAATGCATCGACCGCCAGGAGGTTGGGGCGCACCCGCACGCCGCCCGGCGTCATGACATCGGCAATCTTCGCCTCGTGCAGGTTGATGCCCATGTCGAACACCCGGCGCAGGTCGCCATCGGTAAAGATGCCGGCGATTTTCATCAGATCGTCGCAGATCACCGTCAGGCCCAGATTTTTGCGGGTGATTTCCAGCAACGCGTCGCGCAACGAGGCGTCGGCGCTGACGTGGGGAATTTCATCGCCGCTGTGCATGATATCGCTAACCCGCAGCAGCAGTTTGCGGCCGAGTGCGCCGCCCGGATGCGACAGCGCGAAATCTTCCGGCGTGAAACCGCGCGCTTTCAGCAGCGCGACGGCCAGCGCATCGCCCATCACCAGCGTGGCGGTGGTGCTGGTGGTCGGCGCCAGCCCCAGCGGGCAGGCTTCCTGCGGCACCTTGATGCACAGGTGGATATCCGCCGCTTTACCCATCGAGCTTTCCGGATTGTTAGTCATACAGATGAGGGTGATCTGTTGGCGTTTCAACACCGGGATCAGCGCCAGGATCTCGCTGGACTCGCCGGAGTTGGAGATGGCGAGCACGATGTCCTGCGGGGTGACCATGCCCAAATCGCCATGGCTGGCCTCCGCCGGATGAACGAAGAATGAGGGCGTGCCGGTGCTGGCGAAGGTCGCGGCGATCTTGCAGCCGATGTGGCCGGATTTGCCCATGCCCATCACCACCACTTTGCCGCCGCAGGCGGCGATGGTTTCGCAGGCGCGGGTGAAGTCTGCGTTGATGTAGCTGTCGAGCTGAGCCAGCCCTTCACGCTCTATCTGAAGCACTTCTTTGCCGGCCTGTTGAAAATCGAAGCCCGGTTGCAACTCAATGTTCGACATACTCATTCCCGTCGGTTTAGCCGAAAGTACTGAAAGGGTTAAAGAACAGCACCGCAAGATACGCAATAAAGCCGCATAATAACAGCGCGCCCGCCAGGTGGCCGATGCGATGTTTGCGGCCGATGCACAGCACGCTCAGCAGCACGCTGGCCGCCAGCATCACCCAGTAATCGCGCTGGAAGGCGGCGGTGTCAACGCTGCCCGGCGACAGCAGGGCGGGTACGCCCAGCACGATCACCGTGTTGAAAATATTGGAGCCGATGATATTGCCAATCGCCATATCATCCTCGCCCTTGAGCGCCCCGGCGATGGAGGTGGCCAGTTCGGGCAGGCTGGTACCGATGGCGATAATGGTCAAACCGACCACCAGTTCGCTCAGACCGAAATAGTGTGCGATCACTGTCGCGTTATCGACCACCATTCTGGAAGAGAGCGGCAGAATGATAAACGCCAGCACCAGCCACAGCACCGCCACGGTATTGCTGCTGTCCTGCGGCAGCTCGGCGATCTGCTCCATGGTCAGGCTGTCGCTGCCCTCGCGCTGCGCCAGCCGGGCGATTTTCAGCATCAGCAGGATGAAGCCGGCGGCGGCGGCCAGCAGCAGCACGCCGTCCAGCCTGCTCAGGGTGCCGTCCATCAACACGAAACCGCATAATACTGTGACCGCTAACATCAGCGGCAGTTCGCGCCGCAGTATCTCAGAGCGCGCGGCCAGCGGGTGAATCAGCGCCGCCACGCCCAGAATCAATAAAATGTTGGTGATGTTGGAACCTAATACGTTGCCAACGGCCATATCTATCTGCCCGTTCAGCGCGGCGGTGGTAGACACGATCAGCTCCGGCAGCGAGGTGCCGATGCCGACGATGGTCATGCCGATGATCAGCGGCGGTACGCCGAGCGAGCGGGAAATCACGGCAGCACCATAAACTAAGCGGTCTGCACCGTACACCAGTAGAAATAAACCAACGATTAATAATGCTATCGCGAGAAACATGCAGGGTCCTTTGTCGGGTATTATCCCGGTTCGTTGGTTAAAGCCGTCAATGCGGCGGTATTGCTTGCCCTCCGTTGCGCGCGTTTAAGCCGCAGCAACGGTTTTCCCCGGCTAATAGTTGAACAGTTTCGTTTTTTTTCGTTATGGCGCCAATTTTGACCGGGTGGCGCGGAAAAGTAAAACCAATGGCACCATTGGTTGCGAAATGGCAGTAAGTTTTTGTAAAGATGAGACGGATTGCGCCCATTGCTTTAACATCACGGGTAGATTCAGCAAAAGATGAGTCGTAAAGGGTCCATTAACATGCTCCAAAAGGCAGATAATTTGGTCGAAGTGCGCGACATGAGCTTCTCGCGCGGCGACCGACGGATATTTGAAGACATCAACCTGACGGTGCCCCGCGGTAAGGTCACGGCGATCATGGGGCCATCAGGGATCGGCAAAACCACGCTGCTGCGCCTGATCGGCGGCCAGCTGGCGCCGGACAGCGGGGAGATTTGGTTCGACGGCGACAACATTCCCGCGTTGTCCCGCCGTCAGTTATACGACGCGCGCAAAAAGATGAGCATGCTGTTCCAGTCGGGCGCGCTGTTTACCGATTTGACCGTATTCGAAAACGTGGCCTACCCGCTGCGCGAGCACAGCAACCTGCCGGAGCCTTTGTTGCACAGCACGGTGCTGATGAAGCTGGAAGCGGTGGGGCTGCGCGGCGCGGCCCAGCTGATGCCCAATGAGCTTTCCGGCGGCATGGCGCGCCGGGCGGCGTTGGCGCGCGCGATCGCGCTGGACCCGGAAATGATCATGTTCGACGAACCCTTCGTTGGCCAGGATCCGATCACCATGGGGGTGCTGGTCAAGCTGATCGACGAGCTGAACCATGCGCTGGGCATTACCTGCATCGTGGTGTCGCACGACGTGCCGGAGGTGCTGAGCATCGCCGACTACGCCTACATCGTGGCCGACAACCGGGTGATCGCCGAAGGCACCACGCAGCAATTGCAGAACAATCCTGATGCGCGCGTGCGCCAGTTCCTGGATGGTATAGCGGATGGGCCGGTGCCGTTCCGCTATCCGGCCGGGGATTATCAGACCGAACTGCTAGGCTTAGGGAGTAAATAAGCTCATGTTATTAAGAGCGTTAGCGTCGTTGGGGCGCAGTGGCATCAACACCAGCGCCAGCTTCGGCCGCGCCGGGTTGATGCTGTTCAACGCGTTGATTGGCCGGCCGGAACCCGGCAAGCAGTGGCCGCTATTGTTGAAACAGCTTTACAGCGTCGGCGTGCAGTCGCTGCTGATCATCATGGTCTCCGGGCTGTTTATCGGCATGGTGCTGGGCCTGCAGGGCTATATCGTGCTCACCACCTACAGCGCCGAGGCCAGCCTTGGCATGATGGTGGCGCTGTCGCTGCTGCGCGAGCTGGGGCCGGTGGTCACGGCGCTGCTGTTTGCCGGCCGCGCCGGTTCCGCGCTCACGGCGGAAATCGGCCTGATGAAGGCGACGGAGCAGATCTCCAGCCTGGAAATGATGGCGGTCGATCCGCTGCGGCGCATCGTGGCACCGCGCTTCTGGGCCGGACTTATCAGCATGCCGCTGCTGACCATCATCTTCGTGGCGATCGGCATTTGGGGCGGTTCGGTGGTCGGCGTGGATTGGAAGGGCATCGACAGCGGCTTCTTCTGGTCGGCGATGCAGGGCGCCGTGGAGTGGAAAAAAGATCTGCTCAACTGCCTGATCAAAAGCGTGGTATTCGCCATTACCGTAACCTGGATTGCCATTTTCAATGGGTACGACGCCGTGCCTACCTCTGAAGGGATTAGCCGGGCGACGACGCGTACCGTGGTGCATTCGTCACTGGCGGTGTTGGGATTGGATTTCGTGCTGACCGCACTGATGTTTGGGAATTGATTCGATGCAAACGAAGAAGAGTGAAATCTGGGTTGGGGCATTTATGCTGATCGCGCTGTGCGCCATCGTGTTTATCTGCCTGCAGGTGGCGAACCTTAAATCGATCGGCAGCGAGCCGACCTACCGCATTTACGCGACGTTCGACAACATCGGCGGCCTGAAACCGCGTTCGCCGGTGAAAATTGGCGGCGTGGTGATCGGCCGCGTGGCGGACATCGAACTCGATTCGAAAACCTACACGCCGCGCGTGGCGCTGGATATCCAGAAAAAGTACGACCAAATCCCGGATACCAGTTCGCTGGCGATCCGCACCTCCGGCCTGCTGGGCGAGCAATATCTGGCGCTTAACGTGGGCTTTGAAGATCCTGATATGGGCACCACCATCCTGAAAGATGGCGGCACCATTCAGGACACCAAATCAGCCATGGTTCTGGAAGACCTGATCGGCCAGTTCCTGTATAAAAGCGGCGGTCAGGACAGCGCCAAATCGGGAGACGCGGCCGCTGAGCCGGCTGCCGGCGCCGCACCGCAACCCGCTGTTCCAAATCATTAAGAGAGGATACCTGCATGTTTAAACGTTTACTGATGGTGGCTCTGCTGGTGGTTGCACCGCTGGCGAGCGCAGCCGACCAAACCAATCCCTACAGCATGATGCAAGAAGCGGCGCAGAAGACTTTCAGCCGTTTGAAGAACGAACAGCCGAAGATCAAGCAGGACCCGAACTACCTGCGTGCCATCGTGCATCAGGAACTGATGCCGTTCGTGCAGGTGAAATACGCCGGCGCGCTGGTGCTGGGGCGTTACTACAAAGAGGCAACGCCTGCGCAGCGCGAAGCTTACTTCACCGCCTTCCAGGCTTACCTGGAGCAGGCTTACGGCCAGGCGCTGGCGATGTATCACGGCCAGACTTACCAGATCGCGCCTGAACAGCCGCTGGGCAATGCCGACATCGTGGCTATTCGCGTCACCATCATCGACAACGGCGGCCGCCCGCCGGTGCGTCTGGATTTCCAATGGCGCAAGAACAGCAAAACCGGCTACTGGCAGGCGTATGACATGATCGCCGAAGGCGTCAGCATGATCACCACCAAGCAAAATGAGTGGGCGTCTACGCTGCGTACTCAGGGCATCGACGGCCTGACCAAGCAGCTGCAGGCCGCCGCCGCGCAGCCTATCACGCTGGACAAGAAAAACTGATGTCGGCAGCGCTCAGCTTCGAATCAGAGCGGCAGACGCTGATCCTGCGCGGTGAACTGGACCGGGAAACGCTGCAGCCGCTGTGGCGGCAGCGCGCCGCGCTGATGGCGGATAAAACCGCGATCGACGTGGCGCAACTGCAGCGCGTGGACTCCGCCGGGCTGGCGCTGTTGCTGCATCTGCAGGAAGAGCAGCGCCAACGCGGCGTAGCGCTGAAAATTTTCGGCGCTACCGAGCGCCTGAAAACGCTGATCGCGCTCTACAACCTGCAGGCGATAATGCCTGTCGATACCGCCGGTTAGCGGCGTTTTAGGCCGCTCTTGCGTGGTAAAACGATACAAAGCCCCTGTTATGCAGGGGCTTTTTCTTTAGTTTAAGAAAACATCGTATTCCACTAAGATACTAGGCTGTTTATGATCCTTTAGCGGCAGAACTGGATACTATGGAAACCAACGAGATTAAAGACGTGCTGATGCAGGCATTGGCACTGGATGAAGTACATGTGACGGGCGACGGTAGCCATTTTCAGGCGATCGTGGTCGGTGAACTGTTCGCCGGCATGAGCCGCGTCAAAAAACAGCAGACGGTTTACGCACCGCTGATGGAATACATTGCGGACAACCGCATTCATGCCTTGTCTATTAAGGCGTACACCCCTGAAGAGTGGCAGCGAGACCGCAAACTCAACGGATTTTAAGGCTGTTTGCCCTGCCGGGCGGGCAGCTTCAGATTAGATAACAGAGAGTAGTCAGATGGATAAATTTCGTGTGCAGGGTCGGACCCGCCTGAGCGGTGAAGTGTCTATTTCCGGGGCCAAAAACGCCGCCCTGCCGATCCTGTTCGCCGCCCTGTTGGCGGAAGAGCCGGTCGAGCTGCAGAATGTCCCTAAGCTGAAGGACATCGACACCACCATTAAACTACTCAACCAGTTGGGTACCAAGATTGAGCGCAACGGTTCGGTCTTCGTGGACGCCAGCGGTGTGAACGAGTTTTGCGCCCCTTACGATCTGGTGAAAACCATGCGCGCTTCCATTTGGGCGCTGGGGCCGCTGGTGGCGCGTTTCGGCCGCGGTCAGGTTTCCCTGCCGGGCGGCTGCGCGATTGGCGCGCGTCCGGTCGATCTGCACATCACCGGCCTGGAGCAGTTGGGCGCTGAGATCAAGCTGGAAGAAGGCTACGTCAAGGCGTCCGTCGAGGGCCGTCTGAAGGGCGCGCACATCGTCATGGACAAGGTGAGCGTGGGCGCGACCGTGACCATCATGAGCGCCGCGACCCTGGCGACCGGCACCACCGTTATCGAAAACGCCGCGCGTGAGCCGGAAATTGTCGATACCGCCAACTTCCTCAACACGCTGGGCGCGAAGATCAGCGGCGCCGGCAGCGACAAGATCACCATCGAGGGCGTCGAGCGTCTGGGCGGCGGCGTGTATCGCGTGCTGCCTGACCGCATCGAGACCGGCACCTTCCTGATCGCCGCCGCGGTTTCCGGCGGCAAAGTGATGTGCCGCAACACCCGTCCGGACACGCTGGATGCGGTGCTGGCCAAGCTGCGCGAAGCCGGTGCCGATATCGAAGTGGGCGAAGACTGGATCAGCCTGGACATGCACGGCAAGCGCCCGAAAGCGGTCACCGTGCGCACCGCGCCGCACCCGGGCTTCCCGACCGACATGCAGGCCCAGTTCAGCCTGCTGAACCTGGTGGCGGAAGGCACTGGCGTTATCACCGAAACCATCTTCGAAAACCGCTTCATGCACGTGCCGGAATTGATCCGCATGGGCGCACACGCGGAGATCGAGAGCAACACTGTGATCTGCCATGGCGTTGAACAGCTGTCCGGCGCCCAGGTGATGGCGACCGATCTGCGCGCTTCCGCCAGCCTGGTGATCGCCGGCTGCATCGCCGACGGCGTGACCGTTGTCGATCGCATCTATCACATCGATCGCGGCTATGAGCGTATTGAAGACAAGCTGCGCGCGCTGGGTGCGAACATCGAGCGCGTGAAAGGCGAGTAAGTCATTAGCGCCGGCGCGGCTGCGTCGGCAGGATGAATAGCAAAGGGCCGGTTATCAATGCCGGCCCTTTTTTAATTGCTGTCTTCCGGGAATTCACCCACCGTCATTTTCAACGTAATGCGTTTGCCGTCGCGCAGCACGATAACCGGTATCTCGGTGCCCGGCCTGATCTCCGCCACCTGATCCATGGTTTCCAGCACGGATACCGCCGGTTTGTTATCCACGTTGATGATGATGTCGTTGATCTGGAAACCGGCGTTGCTCGCCGGGCCGTTCGGCGTAATTTCGGTCACGATGATGCCCTGCAGGCGATCGATGCCGGAATTGGAGGGGCGCAGCGGAATGATCTCCTTGCCCTGAATGCCGAAATAGCCGCGGATAACGCGTCCGTCGCGGATCAGCTTGTCCATGATCTTGGTAGCCAGTTCGATCGGGATCGCAAAGCCCAGTCCTTCCGGCGTTTCGCCGTCGGTGATTTTGTCATAGGTCAGGGTGTTGATACCGATCAGCTCACCCAGCGAGTTGACCAGCGCTCCGCCGGAGTTGCCGCGGTTGATTGAGGCGTCGGTCTGCAGGAACGTCTGCCGGCCAGTGGTGCTCATACTGATGCGCCCGGTAGCGCTGAGGATACCCTGAGTCACGGTTTGCCCCAGGTTATAGGGGTTGCCGATCGCCAGCACCACGTCGCCGACGTGGGCAACGCGATTTTTATTGGTCGGGATCACCGGCAGGTTGCCGGGATCGATCTTCAGCACCGCCAGGTCGGTCAGGCCGTCGGAGCCGACCAGCAGCGCTTCATAGCGGCGGCCATCCTGCAACACCACGGTGATCTGCTGAGCGTCTTTGATCACGTGGCGGTTGGTGATGATATAGCCGCGTTCGTTCATGATCACGCCGGAACCGAGCGACAGCACGTTGGCGGCGCCGTTCAGGTTACGGTTGTAGATGTTCACCACGGCAGGGGCGGCGCGGCGCACCGCCTTGTTGTAGCTCACCGGCGTTTCGTCGCTGGTATTCTCGGTTTTCTCTGCAAACAGGCCGTTGGAAGAGCGCAGCATGGGCAGGGCGGCCAACAGCAGGCCGGCAACGATGAGACCGATAACGACAGAACGCAAGAGCTTAGCAAACATGGAGTTTTCGTGGTGTGGTGAACGATGTTCGGAGGATAGCATGAGTTAACCGGGCGCAGTATGTCACCGAGCCCGGTTTTTGCACAAATTAACGCAGCAGCAGATAAATGGTTTCGTTACCGCGCACGATATTGAGTGCCATCACCGGTGGCTTGGCTTCCAGCACCTTGCGCAGCGCGGTGATACTGTCCACGCGCTGGCGGTTGACGCCGATGATCACGTCGCCTTTTTGCAGGCCGATTTGCGCCGCCGTCGAGCCTTTATCCACGTTCTCCACCTTCACGCCCTTGTCGCCGCTCGGCAGCGCGCCGTTGCTGAGGGATACTCCCTGCAGCGCCGGCGACAGCGTTTCGGCGTTGGTCGAGGCGCTCTCGCTGTTGTCCAGCGTGACCGAGACTTCCTGCGGTTTACCGTCGCGCAGCAGGCCTACCTTGAGCGTTTTGCCCGGTGCGGTGGTGCCGACCTTGGCGCGCAGTTCGGCAAAGCTGTTCACCGGTTTGCCGTCGACGGAAACCAGAATATCCCCGGCTTTGATGCCGGCCTTGGCGGCGGCGGATTTCGGCAACACTTCGCTGACGAAGGCGCCGCGCTGCGCGTCGGTGTTGAAGGCTTTGGCCATGTCCGGGGTCATTTCACTGCCCTTGATGCCAAGCAGGCCGCGTTTCACTTCGCCGAATTCGATCAGCTGCTGGCTCAGGTTCTGCGCCATATTGCTCGGAATGGCGAAGCCGATGCCGACGTTGCCGCCGCTCGGCGCCAGAATGGCGGTATTGATGCCGATCAGTTCGCCGTTCAGGTTAACCAGCGCGCCACCGGAGTTGCCGCGGTTGATGGAGGCGTCGGTCTGAATGAAGTTTTCCAGCCCTTCCAGATTCAGGCCGGTGCGGCCCAGCGCCGAGATGATGCCGGAGGTGGCGGTTTGGCCCAGGCCGAACGGGTTGCCGACCGCCACGGCGAAGTCGCCGACGCGCAGCTGGTCGGAATCGGCCATCTTGATGGCGGTCAGGTTTTTGGTATCGCTGAGCTGCAGCAGGGCGATGTCGGACTGTTCATCGCGCCCGACCAGCTTGGCGTCCAGCTCACGGCCGTCGTTCAACTGCACGCGGATTTTATCGGCGTTGTTGATGACGTGGTTGTTGGTCAGCACGTAGCCCTTGGCGGCGTCGATGATCACGCCGGAACCCAGCCCTTCAAACGGGCGGGAGCTCTGCTGTTGGCCGGGGAAGTTGGGGCCGAAGAAGCGTCTGAACTCTTCCGGCAACTGTTGACGCTGCACCTGGGTGCCGGCGACATGCACGCTCACGACGGCGGGCAAGACTTTTTCCAGCATCGGCGCCAGGCTCGGCAGCGGCTGCCCCTGCACGGCGACGGGCAGGGCCGCGTTGGCCGCCGGTGCGGCGCTGAGCGCCAGACCGAGGCTCATTGCCAATGCACTAAGAATTAACGACTTTTTCTTCATTGATGATAACTCTCTCAATACCTGCCGATGAAAATTTGATGATAAGGCAATCGCCTTGTCATAGTGAAGGGTAAGACCGTGAATTTGCGTGCAAAGTTCAGTAAAGGTAATGCGAAGGAAGGTCAATATGGCACAAACGGGATTAAACCCGCGGGAGGCCCCGCGGGCGAAGAAGGAATATCAGTCGCGGCGTGCGCTTTGACCGCGCAGCAGGCCGGAGGCCCCTTCCGAATAGTCGCGCGGCATTTCCACCGGCGCCTGATCGTTGTCCGCTTCCGCTTCGGTCAGGCGATAGCGGAACGGGTTCTCCTGCATCGGCAGATCCGGCAGCAGGTTGTTGGAGCTTTTCGCCATGTGCTGATACAGCTGGCGATAATCGCGCGCCATGTTATCCAGCAGCTCGGCGCTGCGGGCGAAGTGGCCGACCAGCTCCTGACGGTACTCTTCCAGCTCGGTTTTGCTCTTGTCCAGCTCATTCTGCAAGACTTGTTGTTGACGCAATTTACGGTTGCCAAAACGCATCGCCACCGCACCAATCACGATACCGACGACCAAACCAATCAGCGCATACTCCCAGGTCATGATGACTCCTATTTTGACTTCGTTGTTCCGCAGGGATTTTTCACTTAATAATATCCACTATAACCGTTAACCTTGTCCGAGTGGAATCCTGATGCGCTTCCACCTAATTTTTACAGGGTTTTCAGCGGCGCCCGCAGCGGGCATTTGTGGCGATAACGGTGCGAATCGGCATCAACTTGCCGCCAACGTTGGCTAAATAATTTCTAAGCGTTCTTAGGGAACATCGAACAGATGCAGGCACTATCACCGTTATCTCGCTACCAGCAGGCGCTGGATGCGGGGGAATATCAGGCCGATGAGGTTCAACGCCGGGCCGTCACTCAACTGGATCGCATTTATCAGGCTCTGCGGCAAAAGCCGGCGGCGAACGCGCCTGCCGGCGGGCTGCGCGGCAAGCTCAGCCGCTTGCTGGGCAAAGGCGGCGACACGGCGCCGCAGCGCCCGGTGCAGGGGCTGTATATGTGGGGCGGCGTCGGGCGCGGCAAAACCTGGTTGATGGATATGTTCTTCCACAGTTTGCCGGGCGATCGCAAAATGCGTCTGCACTTCCACCGCTTCATGCTGCGGGTGCATGAAGAGCTGACCGAGTTGCAGGGGCGGGAAAACCCGCTGGAAATCGTCGCCGACGGCTTTAAGGCCGAGACCGACGTATTGTGCTTCGACGAATTCTTCGTCTCCGACATCACCGACGCCATGCTGCTGGCCACGCTGCTGCAGGCGCTATTCGCGCGCGGCATCACGCTGGTGGCCACCTCGAACATCCCGCCGGACGATCTGTACCGCAACGGTCTGCAGCGGGCGCGTTTCCTGCCGGCCATCGATCTGATCAACGAGTACTGCGACGTGATGAACGTCGACGCCGGCATCGACTATCGTCTGCGCACCCTGACCCAGGCGCACCTCTACCTGACACCGCTGAGCGACCAGACGCGTGAGGCGCTGGATCGGATGTTCGTCAAGCTGGCGGGCAAGGCGGGGGAGGACGCGCCGGTGCTGCAGATCAACCATCGGCCGCTGCAGGCGATCCGTTCGGTGGACGGCGTGCTGGCGGTGGATTTCCACACGCTGTGCGAAGAGGCGCGCAGCCAGCTGGACTACATTGCGCTGTCGCGGCTGTATCACAGCGTGATCCTGTATAATGTGCAGGTGATGGGGCCGCTGAAAGAGAATACCGCGCGCCGTTTCCTGGCGCTGGTGGATGAATTTTACGAGCGTCACATCAAGCTGGTGATCGGCGCCGAAGCGTCGATGTTCGAGATCTATCAGGGGGTGCAGCTGAAATTTGAATTCCAGCGCTGCCTGTCGCGCCTGCAGGAAATGCAGAGCGAAGAGTACCTCAAGCTGCCGCATCTGCCCTGAGCCCGCCGGGCCTATCGCCGGTTGTCCGCCGCCGGCGATAAATTTATTTTCCATTCAAAAACCGTTCGATCTTTGTGAGCGACTTCTCTATAATCTTGCGACCCCACGTTACAACAAAGTTTTTTTTCCCAAAAACTTTATAGTGCCGGCAATGGCTATTCGAAGGGGTAGGTTTGCTGGACTTGTATGGTCGTGTGAGCCTCAACTGTTTTCGAGCGTTTGGGTGTTCACCAACGTGTAACTAATTATTGGGTAAGCTTTCTAATGAAAACTTTTACAGCTAAACCAGAAACCGTAAAACGCGACTGGTACGTTGTTGATGCAGATGGTAAAACTTTAGGCCGTCTCGCTACTGAACTGGCTCGTCGCCTGCGCGGCAAGCATAAAGCGGAATACACCCCGCACGTGGATACCGGTGATTACATCATCGTTCTGAACGCTGACAAAGTTGCTGTAACCGGCAACAAGCGTACAGACAAAGTGTACTACCACCACACCGGCCACATCGGTGGTATCAAGCAAGCGACCTTTGAAGAGATGATTGCCCGCCGTCCTGAGCGCGTGATTGAAATCGCGGTTAAAGGCATGCTGCCAAAGGGCCCGCTGGGTCGTGCTATGTTCCGTAAACTGAAAGTTTACGCGGGCACCGAGCACAATCACGCGGCACAGCAACCGCAAGTTCTGGACATTTAATCGGGATTAATGGCAATGGCTGAAAATCAATACTACGGCACTGGTCGCCGCAAAAGCTCCGCCGCTCGCGTCTTCATCAAGCCGGGCAACGGTAACATCGTTATCAACCAGCGCAGCCTGGAACAGTACTTCGGTCGCGAAACTGCCCGCATGGTAGTTCGTCAGCCGCTGGAACTGGTCGACATGGTTGGCAAACTGGACCTGTACATCACCGTTAAAGGTGGTGGTATCTCCGGTCAAGCTGGCGCTATCCGTCACGGTATCACCCGTGCACTGATGGAATACGATGAGACTCTGCGTTCTGAACTGCGTAAAGCTGGCTTCGTCACCCGTGACGCTCGTCAGGTTGAACGTAAGAAAGTCGGTCTGCGTAAAGCACGTCGTCGTCCGCAGTTCTCCAAGCGTTAATTTTCGCTGCTTCGGCAGTGCGATTTACGCAAAAAACCCGGTGCTTCACCGGGTTTTTTTACGCCTGAAATCCGCCGTCCCCGACTAAAATCTGTGGCATATCAGACAATTCAACATGAATTCGCCGCACCGCCCCCACAAAACAAGCAGAATCTGGTAAACTATCATCCACTTTTGCGCCTGTTCGCCGTGCAGTTGACCTCCTGGGCCGGTTTTTTATGGGCTCGGGTCGCGCTGCGTGCTGCCGGCCTGCGGCAAGATTATTCAGGATAGCAGCCTGTCAGTTGGCTATTCGCAGTATTTTCTAGATAACTTGGAGGTTTTCATGGCTGTCGCTGCCAACAAACGTTCGGTAATGACGCTGTTCTCTGGCCCGACCGACATTTTTAGCCATCAAGTACGTATCGTACTGGCGGAGAAAGGTGTCAGCGTCGAGATCGAGCAGGTCGAAATGGATAACCTGCCGCAAGATCTGATTGACCTCAACCCTTACCAGACGGTGCCTACGCTGGTCGATCGCGAACTGACCCTGTATGAATCCCGCATCATCATGGAATACCTGGATGAGCGCTTCCCGCACCCGCCGCTGATGCCGGTTTACCCGGTTGCCCGTGGTGAGAGCCGTCTGATGATGCTGCGCATCGAGAAGAACTGGTACTCGCTGATGGACAAGATCGAGAAGAGCAGCGGCCAGGAAGCGGAATCCGCCCGTCGCCAACTGCGCGAAGAGTTGCTGGCGATCGCGCCTATCTTCGGTCAGGCGCCGTATTTCATGAGCGAAGAGTTCAGCCTGGTGGATTGCTACCTGGCGCCGTTGTTGTGGCGTCTGCCGCAGTTGGGCATCGAATTGAGCGGTGCCGGTTCCAAAGAGCTGAAAGGCTACATGACCCGCGTCTTCGAACGCGACGCCTTCCTGGCTTCCCTGACCGAAGCCGAGCGTGAAATGCGCCTGCAGACCCGGGGCTAAGCGCGATGGACATGTCTCAGATGACGCCGCGTCGCCCGTATCTGCTGCGGGCGTTCTACGACTGGCTGCTGGATAACCAACTGACGCCGCACCTGGTGGTCGACGTGACTCGCCCGGACGTGCAGGTGCCGATGGAGTTCGCGCGTGACGGCCAGATCGTGCTGAATATCGCGCCGCGCGCGGTAGGCAACCTGGCGTTGGGTAACGAAGACGTGCAGTTCAACGCGCGCTTCGGCGGCGTGCCGCGTCAGGTTTCGGTGCCGATGGCCGCCGTGCTGGCGATCTATGCGCGTGAAAACGGCGCCGGCACGATGTTCGAACCGGAAGCCGCCTACGACGAGAGCGAAGGCGTGTTCGAAGGTCTGGACAATGAGACGATCCCTTCGGAAACCCTGATGTCAGTGATCGACGGCGATCGCCCGGATACCGCGGAAGACAACGGCCCGGATGACGAACCGCCGCAGCCGCCGCGCGGTGGCCGCCCGGCGCTGCGCGTGGTGAAATAACCCCGTGAGAACAAACGAAAAAGCACCCCATGGGGGTGCTTTTTTTTTTGCCCGGCAGACGCGGGTCAGCCTTTCAACGCGGCAATGCAGGCGTCGCGCGGCGCGCTGAGATCGCCTACGCGTACGGTAGACAGGGCGTGGGTTGCGCGCTCACGGAAACTGCTGATGGCGGTGTCGCCTTGCACTTCCGGCGGTGCGGTGCAAATGTCATTGAGCGGCAGATCGTTGCCTTTGTTGAGCGCCTGCAACACCGCCGCCGGATTGTAGATCAGGGCTGCGGAGAGGGCCGATTTGATGCCGGCGGTAAAGCCGGCATTGCCGCCGCCGGCCAACTTGGGCGCCAGGGCAATCCAGCTGTCGTCCCCCAGCCGGATGCTGTTTTCCACGGCGCCGAACTGCCCGGCCTTGCCCAACTGCGCCACGACCGGCCGTGCGCCGCGCGCTTCGATATTGTAACCAACCTCCTGCGAATCCAGCGCCATGGCTGAAGCGCTGAAATTGACGGCCAGCAGCGCGCCGGCCAACAGGGAAATGGAGCATTTCATGTTCGCTATCCTTATCTCGGTGTCAGGCGCAGCCGCGCCCCGCAATGGTGCTAACTCAATACTATAGCGCGTTGAGGCGGTGAGGAGCGGGGAGGTTGTTACAAAGCGTGGCAGACTAAAAACAGAGGCCCGGCAATATGCCGGGCCTCTGATGGTACGGAAGGTTTACACTTCCAGGTAGTTCATGATGCCGTCTGCCGCTTTGCGGCCTTCGGCGATCGCCGTCACTACCAGGTCAGATCCGCGCACAGCGTCACCACCGGCGAAGATTTTCGGGTTGCTGGTCTGGAACGCGTTGTCGCTGCCTTCCGGCGCCAGGATGCGGCCCTGTTTATCCAGCTGCACGTCGTGCGCCGCCAGCCAGTCCATGCGGTGCGGGCGGAAGCCGAACGCCATCACCACCGCGTCCGCGTCGATCACGTGTTCGGAACCTGGCACCTGCTCTGCCGTCTGACGGCCGTTGGCATCGGGCGCGCCCAGCTGAGTGCGCACCATTTTCACTCCGGCCACGCGGCCGGCGCTGTTCAGTTCGATGCTCAGCGGCTGCAGGTTGAACTGGAAGTCCACCCCTTCTTCCCGGGCGTTCTTCACTTCGCGCTTGGAGCCCGGCATGTTGGCTTCGTCGCGGCGGTAGGCGCAGATGACCTGCGTTGCGCCCTGACGCACCGAGGTACGCACGCAGTCCATGGCGGTATCGCCGCCGCCCAGCACCACCACCCGTTTGCCTTCCATGCTGACGTAAGGCTCGTGCTGCTCGGTTTCATACCCCATCAGTTGCTTGGTGTTGGCGATCAGGAACGGCAGCGCGTCGTACACGCCCTGCGCCTCCTCATTCTCCAGGCCGCCGCGCATCGACTGATAGGTGCCGACGCCGAGGAACACCGCATCGTACTCGCTCAGCAAGGTCTCCATGCTGACGTCTTTACCCACTTCGGTGTTCAACTGGAACTCGATGCCCATCTCGCTGAAGATGCCGCGGCGTTTGACCATCACTTCCTTTTCCAGCTTGAAAGCCGGGATGCCGAAGGTCAGCAGGCCGCCGATCTCAGGATGACGATCGTATACGACCGCCTTAACACCGTTGCGGGTCAGCACGTCGGCGCAGGCCAGCCCGGCGGGGCCGGCACCGACGATCGCCACGCGCTTGCCGGTCGGCTGCACGTGCGACATGTCCGGCTTCCAGCCCATTTCGATGGCCTTATCGCTGATGTAGCGCTCGATATTGCCGATGGTGACCGCACCGAACTCGTCGTTCAGGGTGCAGGAGCCTTCGCACAGGCGATCCTGCGGGCATACGCGGCCGCACACTTCCGGCAGGCTGTTGGTCTGATGCGCCAGGTCCGCCGCTTCCATGATGCGGCCTTCATTGGCCAGTTTCAGCCAGTTCGGGATGTAGTTGTGCACCGGGCACTTCCACTCGCAGTACGGGTTGCCGCAGGACAGACAGCGGTCCGCCTGGGCCTTGGCCTGGGTTTCCGAAAACGGTTCATAGATCTCGACGAACTCGATTTTGCGGATCTTCAGCGGTTTCTTTGGCGGATCAACACGCTGCAGGTCGATAAATTGATAAACGTTCTGGCTCATTAATGACCTACCTCTTACTGCGCCTGCACCCGCAGCTCGGCTGCGGAACGGCTACGGTGACCCAACAGCGCTTTGACATCGCTGGACTTCGGTTTGACCAGGGCGAACTTCGGCGCCCACTCCGGCCAGTTGGCCAGGATCTCTTCCGCGCGGGAAGAGCCGGTCGCCTGCACGTGTTCGGTGATCAGGCCGCGCAGGTGCTCCTCATGGATCGCCAGCTGATCGACATCCAGCACTTCCACCAGCTCCGGGTTCACGCGCTTGCGGAACTCGCCGTCTTCGTCCAGCACGTAGGCGAAGCCGCCGGTCATGCCGGCGCCGAAGTTGATGCCGGTTTTACCCAGCACGCAGACGATGCCGCCGGTCATGTATTCGCAGCCGTTGTCGCCGATGCCTTCCACCACGGTGATGGCGCCGGAGTTGCGCACCGCGAAACGTTCGCCCGCGCGGCCGGCGGCGAACAGCTTGCCACCGGTGGCGCCGTACAGGCAGGTGTTGCCGACGATGCTGGCTTCATGGCTGCGGAAGGCGGAACCGATCGGCGGGCGCACCGCGATGCTGCCGCCGGCCATGCCTTTGCCGACATAGTCGTTGGCGTCGCCGGTCAGGGTCAGCTCGACGCCGCCGGCGTTCCAGACGCCGAAGCTCTGCCCGGCGGTGCCGGAGAAGTGCGCCTTGATCGGATCGCCTGCCATCCCCTGATCGCCGTGTACGTTGGCGATCGCGCCGGACAGCATGGCGCCCACGGAGCGGTCGGTGTTGCGAATGTCGAAGTAGAAGGTTTTACCTTGCTTCGCTTCGATGTACGGCTGCGCCTGCGCCAGCAACTCTTTGTTCAGCAGACCCTTGTCGAACGCCGGGTTGCTGCTTTCGGTACAGTACACCGCTTTGCCCGGATGCGGCGTGGCGGTTGTCAGCAACGGCGACAGATCCAGCTTGTTCTGCTTGGCGGAAATGCCGTCCAGCTCGGTCAGGAACTCGGTGCGGCCGATCAGATCCACCAGCTGGCTCACGCCCAACTGGGCCATGATCTCGCGGGTCTCACGCGCGATAAACTGGAAGTAATTCGTCACGCGTTCCGGCAGGCCGTGGTAGTGATCGCGGCGCAGCTTGTCGTCCTGAGTCGCAACGCCGGTCGCGCAGTTGTTGAGGTGGCAGATGCGCAGGTATTTGCAGCCCAGCGCCACCATCGGCCCGGTGCCGAAGCCGAAGCTTTCCGCGCCCAGGATCGCCGCTTTGACGATGTCCACGCCGGTTTTCAGGCCGCCGTCCACCTGCAGGCGGATCTTGTGGCGCAGGCCGTTGGCCACCAGCGCCTGCTGGGTTTCCACCAGGCCCAGTTCCCATGGGCAGCCGGCATATTTCACCGAGGACAGCGGGCTGGCGCCGGTGCCGCCGTCGTAACCGGCGATGGTGATCAGATCGGCATAGGCTTTCGCCACGCCGGTGGCGATGGTGCCAACGCCCGGCTCGGACACCAGTTTCACCGAGATCACCGCCTTCGGGTTGACCTGCTTCAGATCGAAGATCAGCTGCGCCAGATCTTCGATCGAGTAGATGTCGTGGTGCGGCGGCGGGGAGATCAACGTCACGCCCGGCACCGAGTAACGCAGTCTGGCAATGTACGGGGTGACTTTGTCGCCCGGCAGCTGGCCGCCTTCGCCCGGTTTGGCGCCTTGCGCCACCTTAATCTGGATCACGTCGGCGTTCACCAGGTAGGCCGGCGTGACGCCGAAGCGGCCGGAGGCCACCTGTTTGATACGCGACACCTTGTTGGTGCGGTAGCGCGCCGGATCTTCGCCGCCTTCGCCGGAGTTGGAGAAGCCGCCGAGGCCGTTCATGGCGATCGCCAGCGACTCGTGCGCTTCCGGGCTCAACGCGCCGATCGACATCGCCGCGGTGTCGAAGCGTTTGAACAGCGACTCCGCCGGTTCAACCTGATCGACCGGGATCGGTTCGCCTTTCGGCGTGATGGCCAGCAGATCGCGCAGCATGGCGACCGGCCGCTCGTTCACCAGCTTGGCGTAGGCCTGGTAGTCGCTGTACTCGCCGCTGTGCACCGCTTTTTGCAGCGAGTTCACCACGTCCGGGTTGTAAGCATGGTATTCGCCGCCGTGCACGAACTTCAGCAGGCCGCCTTGCTCCAGCGGTTTGCGTTTCAGCCAGGCGCGCTTGGAGAGGTTCTGCAGATCCTGCTGGAAGTCGCTGAAGCTGGCGCCGCCGATGCGGCTGACCACGCCCTGGAAGCACAGATCCGCCAGATCGCGGTGCAGGCCGACCGCTTCGAACAGCTTGGAACAGCGGTAAGAGGCGATGGTCGAGATGCCCATTTTGGACATGATCTTGTACAGGCCTTTGTTGATGCCGTTGCGGTAGTTCAGCATCACGTCGCGGTATTTCTTGTCGATCGCCTGGCTGTCCACCAGCTTGGCCAGGGTTTCATAGGCCAGATACGGGTAGATGGCGGTCGCGCCGAAGCCGAGCAGCACGGCGAAGTGGTGCGGATCGCGGGCGCTGGCGGTTTCAACGATCAGGTTGGCGTCGCAGCGCAGGCTTTTCTCCACCAGCCGGGTTTGCACGGCGCCAACGGCCATTGGGGCCGGTACCGGCAGGCGGCCGGGCGCGATGGCGCGGTCGGACAGCACCAACAGCACTGCGCCTTCGCGCACCTTGCGTTCCGCTTCGTCGCACAGGGCGCGAATGGTCTGCTCCAGATCCTGCTGTTGCGGGTCGAAGGTCAGATCGAGCGTCTCGGCGCGATAGTATTCGCCTTCCAGCGTGGTGAGCTGTTTGAAATCGGAGTACAGCAGGATCGGTGATTTGAAGCTCAGGCGGTGCGCCTGGCCTTCGGCTTCGCAGAACACGTTCATTTCACGGCCGATGCTGGTGGCCAGCGACATGACGTGCGCTTCGCGCAGCGGATCGATCGGCGGGTTGGTGACCTGCGCGAACTGCTGGCGGAAGTAGTCGTAAACGATGCGCGGCCGGCTTGAAAGCACGGCGAACGGGGTATCGTCGCCCATCGAGCCGGTGGCTTCCTGGCCAATTTCGCCCAGCACGCGGATCACCTGATCCAGCTCTTCACTGCTGTAGCCGAACTGTTTCTGGTAGGTTTCGAGCTGCGCGTCGTCGAGCTCGCGGCTGCCGACCTGATCGTCCGGCAGATCTTCGAACGGCACCAGGCGTTTGACGTTTTTCTCCATCCACTCTTTATACGGATGGCGGCTTTTCAGATCGTTGTCGGTTTCCGCCGAGTGCAGGATGCGGCCGCTGCGGGTGTCGATCACCATCAGCTCGCCGGGGCCGACGCGGCCTTTTTCCACCACTTCATCCGGCTGGTAATCCCAGATGCCGACTTCGGAGGCGCAGGTGATCAGCTTGTCTTTGGTGATCACATAGCGCGCCGGCCGCAGGCCGTTGCGATCGAGGTTACAGGCGGCGTAGCGGCCGTCGGACATCACGATACCGGCCGGGCCGTCCCACGGCTCCATGTGCATCGAGTTGAAGTCGAAGAAGGCGCGCAGATCGCCGTCCATGTCCGGGTTGTTCTGCCAGGCCGGCGGCACCAGCAAGCGCATGGCGCGGATGAGATCCATCCCGCCCGCCAGCAGCAGCTCCAGCATGTTGTCCAGCGAGCTGGAGTCGGAGCCGGTTTCGTTGACGAACGGCGCGGCGGCCTGCAGATCCGGGATCAGCGGCGTTTGGAATTTATAGGTACGGGCGCGCGCCCACTGGCGGTTGCCGGTGATGGTGTTGATTTCGCCGTTGTGCGCCAGGTAGCGGAACGGCTGAGCCAGCGGCCAGCGCGGCACGGTGTTGGTGGAAAAGCGCTGGTGGAACAGGCAAATGGCCGATTCCAGGCGCAGGTCCGCCAGATCGAGATAGAAGCGCGGCAGATCCGCAGGCATGCACAGGCCTTTATAGATCGTCACCAGGTTGGAGAAGCTGCAGACGTAGAAACTGTCATCCTGCACCCGTTTCTCGATGCGGCGGCGCGCCACGAACAGGCGGCGTTCCATATCGCGCGGGCGCCAGCCGGCCGGGGCGTTAACGAAGATTTGCTCGATGCGCGGCAGGGAGGAGAGGGCGATTTCACCCAGCACGTCCGGGTTGGTCGGCACTTCGCGCCAGCCGACGATCGACAGCGTTTCGTTTTGCAGCTCTTCTTCCACGATGCGGCGGCTGAGGCGCGCTTCCTCTTCATTCTGGCTGAGGAACATCATGCCGACGGCGTAGTTTTTGGCCAAACGCCAGCCGCGCTCTTCCGCTACCATGCGGAAAAAGCGATCGGGTTTTTGCAGCAACAGGCCGCAGCCGTCGCCGGTCTTGCCGTCGGCGAGGATCGCGCCGCGGTGCTGCATGCGGGCCAGCGCGTGAATGGCGGTGCGCACCACCTTGTGGCTAGGTTCGCCTTCTATGTGGGCGATCAGGCCGAAACCACAGTTGTCCCTCTCTTGGGATTTATCGTACAACATATCGTGAACCTCCCCAGGCTCTGCGTGACTCTCACAACCTACTGCGAGGGGGCTTCCCAATTTCAGGCAGAAGTCCAATCAGCAAGTTAACCCCGCCAATCTGCTTTTCCGCCCTCCATCAATGGCCTCTCGTGACGGTCTCACAAGTGGTATAGGACTTGTTTTAAGAGGGAGTCTTCAATTACTGCATAAATATGACGAGACGTTTGCCCGTCCAGAAAGCTTCCAGCGGACTTCCAACTTAGCGAGAAAGAATTCGCAGGTCAAATGTGGGCTTAAGATAGATTCTTATCGAATTGATGATGTTTATTTATTTGAAAAATAAGTGTTTTAATGCATTTTTGCACTATCATGGGGCAACGCCGATCCACTCAGAAGTGTGAGCTGTCTCACTATAGTGCAACCCCTTAATCTCTGCACCATGCTAGTGCGAGGGGTAATGCCAGAGTTTTATTCTATAAAATATTGCTTTGCTGATGTTTATGACTATTTTTCACCGTGTTGTCATATTGCCGTTAACGGTTGCGTGACGATTAGAATAATTCATCAGAATTATAGTGAATTGATTTGCATTTATGATGAATAGTTATGCCTGGTGGCGCCTTGCGGGGAAAGCGTTGATCTCTGTCATCGCGGGAAAAGCCGTTTCTTATTAGCATCGCGGCTTTGAACACAGAGAACCACCAAGATTATGCAGTTGCCGCAATTAGTCAATATGTTTGGCGCGGATCTCCAGCGCCGCTATGGCGAAAAGATCCATAAACTCACGCTGCACGGCGGATTCGGCTGCCCTAACCGCGACGGCACGTTGGGGCGCGGCGGCTGTACGTTCTGCAACGTCGCCTCGTTCGCCGATGAGGCGATGCAGCGGCAGAGCATCGCCGAACAGCTGGCGCAGCAGGCCGCGCGGGTCGATCGGGCGCGGCGCTATCTGGCCTATTTCCAGGCCTATACCAGCACCTATGCGGAGGTTGAACGGCTGGAGGCGATGTATCGGCAGGCGTTGGCGCAGAGCGCCATGGTCGGCCTGTGCGTCGGCACCCGGCCGGACTGCGTGCCGGCCGCCGCGCTGGATCTGCTGACGGGATACCGCGAGCAAGGCTATGAGGTGTGGCTGGAGCTGGGGCTGCAGACGGCGCACGATAAAACACTGAAGCGCATCAACCGCGGCCATGATTTTCGCTGTTATCAGCAGACTGCGCGGCTGGCCCGGCAGCGCGGGCTGAAGGTGTGCTGCCATCTGATCGTCGGGCTGCCGGGAGAAACCCAGCGCGATCATCTGCTCACGCTGCAGCGGGTGACGCAGACCGGCGTCGACGGTATCAAGCTGCACCCGCTGCACGTCGTCACCGGCAGCACCCTGGCGCGGGCGTGGCAGGCCGGGCGGTTGCCCGAACTGGCGCTGGAGGATTACGCCGCCAGCGCCGGGGAGATGATCCGCCATACGCCGGGGGACGTGGTGTACCACCGCCTTTCCGCCAGCGCCCGCCGGCCGACGCTGCTGGCGCCGCTGTGGTGCGAAAACCGCTGGAGCGGCATGCAGGCGGTCGGCGCTTATCTGCAACGGCACGGCGGGCAGGGCAGCGCGCTGGATGAAAAGTGGCGCTACCGCCCTGGCATGCCGCTCTGAAGTGCAATCTTTGCCACACTTCGGCGTTTGCCGCCTTATCTCACCGCTGTTTTACGGTATGATTCAAAAGATTGTGTCTGATGGGAGCCGCTATGAAGCAAATCCGGGTGTTGGCCCAGTACTACGTTGATTTAATGGTGAAACTGGGGTTGGTGCGCTTCTCGCTGCTGCTGGCCTCGGCGCTGGTGGTGCTGGCGATGGTGGTGCAGATGGCGGTGACCATGCTGCTGCGCGGCGAAGTGGAAAGCATCGACGTGGTGCGTTCGATCTTCTTCGGCCTGTTGATCACCCCGTGGGCGGTCTATTTTCTCTCGGTGGTGGTGGAACAGTTGGAAGAGTCGCGCCAACGGCTGGCGCGGCTGGTGGACAAGCTGGAAGAGATGCGCCACCGCGATCTGGAGCTCAATCAGCAGCTCAAAGACAATATCAGCCAGCTGAATCAGGAGATCGCCGACCGTATCAAAGCGGAAGAAGAGCGCCTGCAGGTGATGGAAAAGCTGACGGAAGAGATGGAGCAGCGCGAGCAGGCGCAGATTGAGCTGGGCCAGCAATCGGCGCTGCTGCGTTCCTTCCTCGATGCCTCGCCGGATCTGGTCTACTACCGCAACGAAGACAAAGAGTTTTCCGGCTGCAACCGCGCGATGGAGCTGTTGACCGGCAAGAGCGAGAAGCAATTGATCGGCCTGACGCCGTTCGACGTCTACGGCCAGGAGATCGCCGAAAAGGTGATCGAAACCGACGAGAAGGTGTTCCGCCACAACGTCTCGCTGACCTACGAACAGTGGCTGGTGTATCCCGATGGCCGCAAGGCCTGTTTCGAGCTGCGCAAGGTGCCGTTTTACGACCGGGTGGGCAAACGCCACGGGCTGATGGGTTTCGGCCGCGATATTACCGAGCGTAAGCGCTACCAGGACGCGCTGGAGAACGCCAGCAGGGAGAAGACCACCTTTATCTCCACCATCAGCCACGAGCTGCGTACGCCGCTTAACGGCATCGTCGGCCTGAGCCGCATTCTGCTCGATACCGAGCTGAACGACGAGCAGCTGAAATACCTGAAGACCATCCACGTCAGCGCCATCACCCTCGGCAATATCTTCAACGACATTATCGAAATGGACAAGCTCGAGCGGCGCAAGGTGCAGCTCGACAACCAGCCGGTGGACTTCACCGGTTTCCTGGCGGATTTGGAGAACCTCTCGGGCCTGCTGGCGCAGCCGAAAGGGCTGCAGTTCGTCATGGAGCCGCAGACGCCGCTGCCGCAGCAGATCCTGACCGACGGCACCCGCCTGCGGCAGATCCTGTGGAATCTGATCGGCAACGCGGTGAAATTTACCCAGCAGGGGCAAATTGTGGTGCGCGTACGGCGCGAGGCGCAGGAGAAGCTGGTGTTCGAAGTGGAAGATTCGGGCATGGGCATCCCGCAGGACGAGCAGGACAAAATCTTCGCCATGTATTACCAGGTGAAAGATCAGCGCGGCGGCCGCCCGGCCACCGGCACCGGCATCGGGCTGGCGGTCTCCAAGCGGCTGGCGCAGAGCATGGGCGGCGACATCACCGTGCGCAGTGAACAAGGGCACGGTTCTTGCTTTACCTTAACCATCAAGGCGCCGGCGGTGCAGGAAGCCGTCAGCGCGGCGCCGGAGGAAGAGGCGCTGCCGTTGCCGGCGCTGCACATCCTGCTGGTGGAAGATATCGAACTGAACGTGATCGTGGCGCGCTCGGTGCTGGAGAAGCTGGGCAACAGCGTCGACGTGGCGATGAACGGCCACGACGCGCTGGCGATGTTCGATCCGGACGAGTTCGATCTGGTGCTGCTGGACATCCAACTGCCAGACATGACCGGGCTGGACATCGCCCGGGCGCTGCGCGAGCGCTATGCCGGGCAGGCGCTGCCGCCGCTGGTGGCCCTGACCGCCAACGTGCTGAAAGACAAAAAAGAGTATCTCGAGGCGGGCATGGACGATGTGCTGAGCAAGCCGCTGTCGGTGCCGGCGCTGACCAAGGTCATCAAACACTATTGGGATCATCAACCTTCTCACACTTCAAAGAAAACGGAGCACAAGGCGATGCAGATTAATGAGTCGTTACTCGATACCGCGATGCTGGAACAGTACATGGATCTGGTTGGCCCGCAGCTGATCCACCAAAGTCTGGAGATGTTCGAACAGATGATGCCGGGCTATCTGGCGGTGCTGGACTCCAACATGACGGCGCGCGATCAGAAAGGCATCACTGAGGAAGGGCATAAGATCAAGGGCGCCGCCGGTTCGGTCGGTCTGCGCCATCTGCAGCAGCTGGCGCAGCAGATTCAAACGCCGACGCTGCCGGCCTGGTGGGATAACGTGCAGGATTGGGTGGATGAGCTGAAACAAGAGTGGCGCAACGACGTGCAGGTACTGCGGGCTTGGGTTGAGAACGCTGAAAAAAAATGACCCCGACCTAAGCCGGGGTGCGCGAATATTGCGCCAACACCAGGGAAATTGTGAACCTGCGTATTGGTTTCAGTGTTCTGGTCGAGCAGGTTGTTGCGAATTCCTAAACATCATACAGCCAACAACATAGCAAATGTAAGCGCTCTTGTTAGAAGATTCATTAAAATGTGTGATGTAGATTAGTGTTTGTCAACTCCGAGCACGAACCAGTTGACAGCAGCGACAGGAGTAAGAGTGATGAAAAAGGTGGGTGTAGTCCTCAGCGGCAGCGGCGTTTATGACGGTACGGAGATCCATGAAGCGGTGCTGACGCTGCTGGCGTTGGATCGTGCCGGCGCCCAGGCGGTGTGCTTGGCGCCTGATAAACCACAACGCCATGTTATTAATCACTTATCTGGTGAGGAGATGGCGGAGTCGCGCAATGTTCTGATTGAATCGGCGCGCATTGCCCGCGGTGCGGTGCAGCCGCTGGCGCTGGCGGAGGCCGCGCAGCTGGATGCGCTGATCGTGCCCGGCGGCTTTGGCGCCGCCAAGAACCTCAGCAATTTCGCCGAAGCCGGCGCGGAATGTTGGGTCGATGAAGATTTGGCGCGCCTGACGCGCGAGATGCATAAGGCCAACAAACCAATTGGCCTGATGTGCATCGCGCCGGCGCTGTTGCCGAAACTGCTGGATCAACAAGCGCGGCTGACCATTGGCAACGATCCGGATCTGGGGGAAGTGATTGACGCCATGGGCGGCGAACCGGTGATTTGCCCGGTGGACGACATCGTGGTGGACAGCGAACATAAGATTGTGACCACGCCGGCCTATATGCTGGCGCCGTCTATCGCGCAGGCGGCCCTGGGCATCGATAAGCTGGTGGCGCGGGTGCTGGAACTGGCTGAATGAGAAAATCGCTCGTCGGATGGCGGCGGCTGCGCCCGTGGTATTGGCTGAAGCGCGGCGTCATCGCGATTATCGGCCTGTGGGCGTTGGGCATTGTGCTCTTCGCCTTCCTGCCGGTGCCGTTTTCCGCCGTGATGGTGGAACGGCAGGTCAGCGCCTGGCTGAGCGGCGACTTCGGCTATGTCGCCCATTCGGACTGGGTGTCGATGGACGACATCTCGCCGCAAATGGCGCTGGCGGTGATGGCGGCGGAAGATCAGAAGTTTCCAGACCATTGGGGCTTCGACGTGGCGGCCATTGAAAAGGCGCTCAGCCGCAACGAGAAGCGCCCGACGCGCATCCGTGGCGCGTCCACGCTGTCGCAGCAAACCGCCAAGAACCTGTTTTTGTGGGATGGCCGCAGCTGGCTGCGCAAAGGATTGGAGGCCGGGCTGACGTCCGGCATCGAATTGGTGTGGACCAAGCGGCGCATTCTGACGGTGTACCTGAACATCGTCGAGTTCGGCGATGGGGTGTTCGGCGTGGAAGAGGCTTCACAGCGCTTTTTCCATAAGCCGGCCAAGCGCCTGAGCGCGGCCGAAGCGGCGCTGCTGGCGGCGGTATTGCCGAATCCGCATCGCTTCAGGGCCGATGCGCCGTCCGGCTATGTGGTGCAGCGTCAACAGTGGATCATGCGGCAGATGCGGCAACTGGGCGGGGAAGCGTTTTTACGCGAGAACAAGCTGGATTAAACGGGCGGGAACGGCACGGTGCCACTCCCGCCAGGCGGATTATTTTACGTAGGTAAAGGCGGTCGTGACGTGCTTCACGCCGCTGACCTGGCTGGCGATCTGCGCCGCCGACTGCCCTTCCTGCTGCGTGACCAGGCCCAGCAAGAACACTTCGCCGTTTTCGGTGGTGACCTTCACGTTGGACGATTTCACCGTATCGCTGGTGAGCAGCTGCGAACGCACCTTGGTGGTGATCCAGGTGTCGGAGGATGCGGTGCTCAGGCTGACCGGCGTGCCCTGACGGATTTCGTTATACACTTCGGTCGTGCCTTCCACGCCCATGGCGATCTGCTTGGCGCGCGCGGTGAGATCGGCGTTAGGCGACTGGCCGGTCAACAGCACCTTGCCCTGATAGGCGGTGGCGACCACCCGGGCATCTTTCTTCAACTGCTGGTCTTTGCTCAGGGCGCTTTCGACCCTGGCTTCCAGCGTGCCGTCATCCACCTGGGTCCCTACGCTGCGCGGATCGGTGGCGGTTTTGGTGGCGACGGCCGCACTGCCGACGACGACGCCGGCGATACAGCCTTGCAACAGCAGGGCGCTGGACAGCACTGCAAATGTGGCTTTTAGCTTCATCTCAGTTCCTTAATCGTCCTGGTGGGGGAATAACGTATTGTCTATCAGGTCGCACAGGCAGTTTACGGTCAGCATATGCATTTCCTGAATGCGCGAGCTGCGGTGCGACGGGATGCGGATTTCGACATCCTGCTGGCCGAGCAGCCCGGCCAGCTCGCCGCCGTCGTAGCCGGTAAGTGCGACGATGGTCATATCGCGCGTCACGGCCGCCTCGACCGCTTTCACAATATCACGGCTATTGCCGCGGGTGGAAATCGCCAGCAGCACGTCGCCGGTGTGCCCGAGCGCACGCACCTGCTTGGCGTACACTTCGTCGTGCAGCCGATCGTTGCTGATTGCCGTCAGCACCACGTTGTCGGCGTTGAGAGCGATGGCCGGCAGGCTGGGGCGCTCGGTTTCAAAACGGTTGATCATGCTGGCGGCGAAGTGCTGCGCGTTGGCGGCCGAGGTGCCGTTGCCGCAGCACAGGATTTTGTTGCCGTTGAGTAAGGATTGAACCAGCGTCATCGCAGCGCGGGAAATGGCGTCCGGCAGTGCTTCCGCCGCCGCGATCTGGGTTTGGATGCTTTCGGTGAAACAGACTTTAATTCTATCCAGCACGTTGTATTAATCCACTAAGTCAAAGGGCCGGTCTGCGCCGCAAAACCCCGATTAATCCGCATTGAAGGCGTTGGGTATCCATTCTAACTGGCTACCGGTAATGGCCAAAACATCAAAACGGCAAGATGATGTGTCAAAACTGGCTCCGCGCCCCGCCAGCCAGACGGCGGCGGCGTGCAGCAACCGCTGTTGTTTGCGAAAGGTGACGCTGGCGGCCGCGCCGCCGAAGGCGTCGTTGCGGCGGTAGCGCACTTCGACGAACACCCAGGTGGTGCCGTCGCGCATGATGAGGTCGAGCTCACCGCCGCGCACCGCGACATTGGCGGCGCAGAAGGTGAGCCCGGCGTGTTCCAGGTGACGGCGGGCCAGTAACTCATAGCCCGCCCCTGAGGCGCGTGGGTTCAAGAGACTGGAACGACCGTACCCTGACGGTATTGCAGCCAAGGCAGCTTACGGTTGATCACGCAGTTCGGCGACGCGCTCAGCGTACCGGTGGTGCCGGAAACCTGGAAGCCCGGCAGCTGGCGCATTTCAGCAAAGTGGTTGGCCAATGTCCAGGCATCCATCCCCATCGCATACAGGCGCACCAGCGAGTAGTCGTTGCGGAAACGCGCGCTGGCCTGCTGCAGCAGCTGAGGGTTTGAGCCGGCCAGCAGCGGAATATCGCTGAACTGCAGGCCTTCCATTTCCAGACGGAAGTCCGGGCCGGCGCCGGCCTGGTAGCTGCGCGAGCTGGCGTACATCGCCGGCTTGCCGCGCGAGCTGGTGGCCATGTCGATCATCGGTTTGATCAGCGTCAGCTGAGACTGGGTGGCGACGATGTACACCGCGTCGACGCTGCCGCTGGTGGCGGCGGGCACGTCGCTCGGCGGCGCAGGAATGGTCAGCCCGGCGATGGTGACGCTCTGCGGCGCCGGGGCGCTCGACATCGGCGTACCGGTCATGCGGATGCCGCCGCTGTTCACCATCTGGCGCAGCTCGCCGGCGGAGCCGATGTCCTGGCGCAGCACGGTTTGCCCGCCTTGCTTCTGCCATTCCTGGTTAAAGGCCCTGGCGACGCGATCGCCGAAGGCGCCGCGCGGCACCAGCAGCAGCGGTTGACGCTTCTGCTGTTCCCAGATGTGGCGGGCGGCGTCGCGGGCTTCATCTTCCGGCGACAGGGCGAAGTAACAGATGTTCAGGTTGTCCTTCGGCGTTTCCGGCTGGTTAAGCGCCAGCACGTTCAGCGTGGTGGTGCTGGCGGACAACTGATCGACGTTCTCTTTCAGCAGTGGGCCGACCACCAGGGTGGCGCCATCCTGCTGCGCCTGGCTCAGCAAGGCGGCCAGCGGCTGGCTGGTGGTGTCGTACACTTTGACCTGCGCGTTGGCGGCCTGCAGCGGCGTTATCGGCGCGCTGGACGGCGCAGCGGGTTGCGCGGCGGTGACGGCAGGCTGGCTCTCTTGGGCCGAAGGGCTGACCGCGCCGTTGGCGTTGATGTCACCCGTAGCGGCCTGATCGGCAGGCGCCGTTTGAGCCGGCGTGCTGGCCGGTTGTGCGGCTTGAGGCTGCGGCGCCGGCATGGAACCGCCGTTTTTCGCCGCTTCGAAGCCTTGCTGGATGGCGTCGGCGAACACTTTCGCCTGGCCATTCAACGGCAGCAGCAGGGCGATTTTCGAGGTGGAGGCCTGGGTGAAGTTCAGCACCTGATTCAGGCGAGCCGGCAGCGTTTTGGCCGCCGGGTTCTTCGGATAACGGTTCTGCCAGTCTTTGATGCCGGCCTTCAGCAGATCGGGATCCTGCTTGTTGTCCTGATAAACGCGCAGCAGATCCAGCCAGCCTTGCAGCACGTTCTCGTCGGCGTTGATCACCAGGCTGTTCATCTCCTGCGGCGTCAGCTGCAGCAGCGCCTGCCAGGTTTGATCCAGATTGTCCTGGTGCGCCTTGCCGGTCAGCAGCGGCTCCTGGGCGATATAGGCGCGGATCAGCGGCAGCGATGCTTTGCCCTGATTGGCGGCGATCTGCGCCTGGTAGTAGCGCACCTTCTGATTCGGCGACAGCGCGCCGCTGTCCAGGTGGCCCAGCGTGCTGCGGGCGCTGACGTAGCTCTTGTTGGCGATCTGCAGTTCGGCGGTCAGCAATTGGCGTTCGGTCTGCTGCGCGCCGCTGAGATTTTTCGGCAGTTGATTCAACTGGTCGCCGGCCTGCGGCAGTTTTCCTTCACGCAGCAAGGCGCGAATAGCAAGTAATTGCCAGTCAGCCTTGTTATCATCGCTGCTTTGCTGCAACTGCTGCAGGTAGTAATCGGAGCTGGCGCTCGCTTCGTCCTGTATATTGGCGGGCGGCGTTTGCGGGGCCCGACTTGGACAGCCTGCCAGGAAAAGGGCGGCGGCGATGACTGCGGTCAGTCGGACAGGCTTGGAACGCCCTGCTTTGGTACGAACGAATGTTGAGGAAAGCATACTGTATCCAGTGATGTTTTTTTCAAGATGCTCAATATTAAATCGGCAACCCGGATGAAACAATGAATCAACACCAACAATCAGTCATTTCTGCATCAACGCTGTATGTGGTGCCCACCCCTATCGGCAATCTGGGCGATATTACCCACCGTGCGTTAGAGGTACTGAAAAGCGTTGATCTGATCGCGGCGGAAGATACGCGCCATACCGGATTGCTGTTGCAACACTTCGCGATCAACGCGCGTCTGTTCGCGCTGCACGATCACAACGAACAGCAAAAGGCCGAGCAGCTGCTGGCGAAACTGCAGGAAGGCCAAAGCATTGCGCTGGTTTCCGACGCCGGCACGCCGCTGATCAACGATCCCGGTTATCACCTGGTGCGCCGCTGCCGCGAGGCCGGCATTCGCGTGGTGCCGCTGCCGGGCGCCTGCGCCGCCACTACCGCGCTGTGCGCCGCGGGCGTCGCTTCCGACCGTTTCTGCTACGAAGGTTTCCTGCCGGCGAAAACCAAGGGGCGCAAGGATACGCTGATGGCGCTGGCGGAGGAACCGCGCACGCTGATTTTCTACGAATCCACCCATCGTCTGCTGGAAAGCCTGCAGGACATGGTCACCGTCTGGGGCCCGCAGCGCTATGTGGTGCTGGCGCGCGAGCTGACCAAAACCTGGGAATCCATCCACGGCGCGCCGGTGGGCGAGCTGCTGGCGTGGGTGCAGGAAGATGAAGTGCGCCGCCGCGGTGAGATGGTGCTGATCGTCGAAGGCCACAAGGCGCAGGAGGATGCGCTGCCGCTCGAGGCGCTGCGCACGCTGGCGCTGCTGCAAAAAGAGCTGCCGCTGAAAAAGGCGGCGGCGCTGGCGGCGGAAATCCACGGCGTGAAGAAAAATGCGCTGTATAAGCACGCGCTGGAGCAACAACAGCCGTAAAGCGGTTGACCTGCCGCCGCCGCGACGCTACTATCCGCGCCGGAGTTGACCAGACAGTCGCCGCTTCATTGCCGTCCTCTTCGGGGAGACAGATGGAGGGGAGGAAAGTCCGGGCTCCATAGGGCAGGGTGCCAGGTAACGCCTGGGAGGCGCAAGCCTACGACTAGTGCAACAGAGAGCAAACCGCCGATGGCCCGCGTAAGCGGGATCAGGTAAGGGTGAAAGGGTGCGGTAAGAGCGCACCGCGCGGCTGGCAACAGTTCGTGGCACGGTAAACTCCACCCGGAGCAAGGCCAAATAGGGGTTCACATGGTACGGCCCGTACTGAACCCGGGTAGGCTGCTTGAGCCAGTGAGCGATTGCTGGCCTAGAGGAATGACTGTCCACGACAGAACCCGGCTTACCGGTCAACTCCCTCGACAAAAGAAAACCCCGCGCAACGCCTGTTGCGCGGGGTTTTTCGTTTTTCGGCCGGCTTACACCGGCAGGTCAATCAGCAGCGCGCGCAGCGGCGTTTCGGCGCGGATCGTCAGGCGGTTTTCCTCACGCACGAAGGCGCCGTCGCCGCAGGTCAGGCGTTGCGCTTCGTGGCGCTCGCCGGTAGCGGCGATGGTGCCGTGAATCGACTGCAAATAGGCGCGCGGCCCGTTAATCGTCAGCGTTTGTTCTTCGCCCGGCTGCAGATCGAGATGGTGGATCCAAACCTGCTGGCGCAGCTGCAGGCTGCCCTGCGCGCCGTCCGGCGAGGCCAGCAGCAGGTTGCCTGCCGGCGGCAGCGCCAGGCGCTGCACTCGCTCGTTGCTGCGTTCCGGACAGGCGTCCAACCACAGCTGCAGACGGGTGAGCGGCGTATCGCTGCTGACGTTCTGTTCGCTGTAACTCAGGCCCGGCTGGGTGGCCAACAGCAGCGCTTCGCCGGCTTTGGCGCGCGCGGTGTTGCCGTCGCTGTCGCGGTATTCCGCCTCGCCCTGCAGGATCAGGTTCAGGATATCCACGCTGGGATAGGTGCGCGGCTGGAACGACGCGCCCGGTGCTAGCACCTCCTGATTCAGCACCCGCAGTGACGCGTAGCCCATCAGTTTGGGATCGAAGTAGTGACCAAAGGAAAAGGTGTAGCGAGCCTGCAGCCAACCAAAGTCAGCTTGCCCGCATTGTTGTGCTGTTCTGCATGTAATCATGGCAATCGGCTCTCTAAATTCATTATCCAAATGGTAAGCATCTGGACGTCGGATTGTTAGCCAGTTAATCTGGTCGGCATATTCAAATTTCCTGACAGAGGGATGTGATGGCCAGAGATCGGGCGCTCACGCTTGAGGCGCTGAGAGTGATGGACGCGATCGACCGGCGTGGCAGCTTCGCCGCGGCCGCCGACGAATTGGGCCGGGTGCCGTCGGCGCTCAGCTACACCATGCAAAAATTGGAAGAAGAATTGGACGTGGTGCTGTTCGACCGTTCGGGCCACCGCACCAAGTTCACCAACGTGGGGCGTATGCTGCTGGAGCGCGGGCGGGTGCTGCTGGAAGCGGCAGACAAGCTGACCACCGACGCCGAAGCGCTGGCGCGCGGTTGGGAAACCCACCTGACCATCGTCAGCGAAGCGTTATCACCGCCGAGCCTGCTGTTCCCGCTGGTGGACAAGCTGGCGCTGAAGGCCAACACCCAGGTGTCGATTTTCACCGAAGTGCTGGCGGGCGCCTGGGAGCGGCTGGAACAGGGGCGCGCCGACATTGTGATCGCGCCGGACATGCATTTTCGCGCGTCGTCGGAGATCAACACCCGCAAACTGTACAAGGTCATGAGCGTTTATGTCGCCGCGCCGGATCATCCTATCCACCAGGAGCCGGAGCCGTTGTCCGAGGTGACCCGCGTGAAATACCGCGGCATCGCGGTGGCGGATACCGCTCGCGAGCGCCCGGTGTTGACCGTACAGCTGCTGGACAAGCAACAGCGCCTGACGGTGAGCACCATTGAAGACAAACGTCTGGCGCTGCTGGCCGGGTTGGGGGTGGCGACCATGCCGTATCCGATGGTGGAGAAAGATATCGAAGCCGGCCGGCTGCGCGTGGTGGGGCCGGAATACAGCCGCGAAGCCGACATCATCATGGCCTGGCGGCGCGACAGCATGGGGGAGGCGAAGGCCTGGTTCCTGCGCGAAATCCCGCGCCTGTTCGCGCAACGTTAACATCGGTGGGATGACATCCCCTTGCCGGGCGGCAAGGGGATTTTTTTCGCCTTAACCGAAGCGCTGGTCGCGGCCGTGCGGCTCGTCCAGATCCTGCGCCGGCCCGATGGAAATGATGCCGTGCGGGTTGATGGTGGCGTGGCTGCGGTAGTAGTGGTTGCGAATGTGCGGCAGGCTGACTGTCTCGGCGATGCCCGGCATCTGATAGATGTCGCGCAGGAAGCCGTACAGGTTCAGATAGTCGCTGATGCGGTGTTTGTCGCACTTGAAGTGGGTGACGTACACCGGATCGAAACGCACCAGCGTGGTCCACAGACGCAGGTCGGCTTCGGTCAGCCGATCGCCGGTCAGGTAGCGATGTTGCCCCAGGATCTGCTCAAGGCGCTCCAGCGCGTTGAATACCCCGTTGACCGCTTCGTCATAGGCTTCCTGGCTGGTGGCGAAACCGGCCTTGTACACGCCGTTGTTCACTTGATCGTAAATCCAGCCGTTCAGCTCATCGATCTTGCCGCGCAGATCGGTCGGGTAGTAGTCCCCAGCCCGAGCGCCGACGCCGTCAAACGCGCTGTTGAACATGCGGATGATGTCGGCGGATTCGTTGCTGACGATGGTTTGCCGCTGTTTATCCCACAGCACCGGCACGGTCACGCGCCCGCTGTAGTGCGGGTCTGCCCGCAGGTAGATCTGGTACAGGAAGTCGGCGTGATACAGCGGATCGCCGGTGGTTTCAGGAAAATCCTGGCCGAAGGTCCAGCCGTTTTCCAGCATCAGCGGGTGCACCACCGAGACCGGAATGATCTGCTCCAGCCCTTTCAATTTGCGCATCAGCAGCGTGCGGTGCGCCCAGGGGCAGGCGAGAGAAACGTACAGGTGATAACGGCCCGCTTCGGCCTGGAAGCCGCCCGCGCCGTGTTCGCCGGGCTGACCGTCGGCGGTCACCCAATTGCGAAACTGAGCGGTTGAACGTTTGAAACGGCCGCCGGTAGATTTCGTGTCATACCAGATGTCTTGCCAAACGCCATCGACGAGTTGTCCCATGGGAATCTCCTTGGTGTCCGAGTGAAAAACGACAGGGCCCGGCATGCCGGACCCTGAATGACAGTTTAGATTACCATTTCTTGTTCAGAAGACGGTCGATGCTGAAGCCGCCCGGGCCTGCGACCGCCAACACGATGAAGCCGCCGGCGATGGTCAGGTTTTTCATGAACATCAGCTGGTTTACGCCTTCCGCAAAATCAGTGTGGAACAGCAGCGCGGTCAGGATGGTGAAACCGGCAGTGAACAGCGCCACGGTGCGGGTCAGGAAGCCGAACAGGATCGCCAGACCGCCGCCAAACTCCAGCAGAATGGTCAGCGGCAGCAAGAAGCCAGGCACGCCCATCGATTGCATGTACTGTTGGGTTCCGGCATAAGCGTCACCCATTTTGCCGTAGCCTGCCACGATAAACAGGATTGGCATCAGAATACGAGCAACCAACAAACCTGTATCTTCTAATTTTTTCATCATCTACTCCAAAGTGTTTTTGTATGCCTGTTCGGCGGAAGCCATGTCAACGAGCGGTATATCAGGACATTCGCCCTGTCCGGCTCGTATCGTATTGATGGAGTGAATGTTAAGCGGGAAGTGCTCAGGTTGTTAGCAAGTAAAACTGTCGTAATTTTTCAAAAAATCTGAATCTTTAGCGTGCTAATAAACTGACGCTTGTCAGCAGGTTGCCCAGCCCTCGGGATAAACAGCGCTGTTTTAAGGGGAAAACGAGGGCAGAGCAACAGGATGTTTGAAGGAAAAACGCGGGGCTTACTTGGCGGAGAAGGTCTTTTTAAACAGTCGGATAGCGCTCCAGGCACCGAAAGCGCGACGCGACCAGCGGATCATCTTGCTGGGGTGGCGGATGCCGTACAGCGCCATGACGCTGGAACCGAGTACCAGATAGCGGCGCAGGCCAAAAACGGTCTGCCAGCCGCGGTCAATGCGTTCGGTTTTTTCCAGCCACAAAGACTTGTGTTCGGCCAGATCCAGACGCTGTTGCTGGATCTGGCGAATCAGCCTCTCTTTTTTCCATTCCAGGTAGCGGCGGCGGCTCATGGCTCGCGCTCCAGTTCGGCGCGGTCGAGCTCCAACTGCTTGCGCGTGGCGCCCAGCAGCGTGGTGCGACGGGCCTTGACCAGCGTCCAGATGGTGCCGACTACGGCGAGGAACAGCAGCACGCCGGTTGTCGCGCCCAGCGCCACCAGCCGATAGACCGGATCGATGGCCCAGAAGATCAGGATCAGCAGGCTCATCAAACCGAAGGCGGTGAACAGCAGTGTCATACCGGCCATGATCAGCAGCTGAATGAGGTTGGCTTTCTCCTCTTCCAGCTCGACGACCGCCAGCCGGACACGGGTTTCCACCATGCCGACCAGGATCGTGATGATGCGCTGACCGATATCCAGAACCCCTTTGGCGGGGCCCTGCGCGCGCACTTGCGGTTGTTCAGCCATGATTAGCGACGCGCGAGCAGCACGCCCAGCACCACGCCGACCGCCGCGCCGATACCGATGCCGGTCCACGGGTTGTCGCGCACATAGTCGTCGGCCTGGCCGGCGATCTGTTTGGTTTGCGAAGCCAGCTTGTCACCGGCGTCGCTCAGGCGAGCGCGGGTCTCTTTCAGCGCGCCTTCCGCCTTCGAACGCAGCTTCTCCAGCTCGGCTTTCGGCTTGTCGGTGGAGGAGTTCAGCACTTCCTCCAGCGTATCGGCTAAGGACTTCAGTTCAGCGCGTAAGTTTTCTGCATTTGAATCATGTGCCATGTGATTATTCCTTAACGTTTATTTCGACAGACTTTTAACATAGCGGATTTTTTCGCCGGAGCAAAGGGGTGATGGCCAGCAGATAACACCAGACATCAATTCCATATGCTTAAGAAATCCCGTGTGATGGGGCTCTCATCGATAAATCCGCTGGTGTAAAAAAATTATTCCGCCTGGGCGCGTTTCAACTCAGCTTGCGCTTCCGCCAGCTTTTGCTGCTTCTTGGCGACCTTGTCCAGCTTGCCGGTTTGCTGCGTTTCTTTCAGCTCCTGCCGGCGTTCTTCGACCTTGCGCTGTTTCTCTGCGATGTTTTTCTGGCGTTCGGCCTGCAGGCCGGCTTCGGTGCAGTGAGTCTGCACTTCGCTCAGCGCTTTTTTCAGCCCGTCCACGCGGTGGGTGTTGCCGTGTTGGGTGGCGTAGTCGATTTGCTGTTGGATGTTTTGCGCTTTGGCGGCGCAACCGCCCTCTGCGGCCGAAGCGAGGGCCGGCAGCGTGCAGAGTGGCAACAGCAGTAACAGGGAGTGGCGTAATTTCATCTTTCAGTTCCTTGTTCATGGGATGCCTGAACAGGCATCCGCTTTCCTGGCTGCCGAAGGCGGCAGCGCGAGAGGAGGGCGTTCATCGCCGGCTGAAGTTACCCTTCAGCATAGTCATGAAACCGGCGAGCCCCCAAAGAATCAGCCGTGACCCAGTGCTGACTGATTAATTCTTGAGCTAATCGATGCGAATGAAAATGAAGATTATGGCAATGAAAGGAAACCCCTTCATATGAAGGGGGATTATCCCAGATTGAGCGGGGAGCGCGCAAATTCGCGCACCCAATGCGACGGCACGGGGGACTCGCTCAATGCGATGTGGTAACCGGGTGGCAGAATGGTTTGCAAAGCTTCGCGCGCCAGCAACTGCTGCTCCGGCGAATCCAGACGGATGACCAGGCCATCGCCTTCCGGCGTAATGCTTTTGATGCGGATGCCGCGTTCATCCAGGCGCTGGTAGACATAAAAGCCGTCGGGCAGCGACAGCCCTTGCTGGCTGGCGCGGATGCGCAGCTCGCTCTCGGTGCGCACCATGCAGGGCACCAACAGCGTCGCCAACGCCAGCAGGGCGAGCGCGATCATCAGGACGTATTGCCAGCGCGGGCGCTTTGCTGTCACGCCCCTTTCCCCGGATTCTGGCTGTTGGCGCGCTTCTTGCGCCACAACACGATCAGCGAGCCGACCAGCCCGACCACCAGCAATACCAGCGGCAACATCATCAGGCAGAACATCAGCTGATCTTCATACTTGCGGAACACCGGCGTTTTCCCCAGGGCGAAGCCCAGCGTCGTCAGGATCAAGACCCACAGCAGGCCGCTCATCCAGTTGAAGAACTGGAAGCGTGCGTTGCTCAGGCCGGACAGGCCGGCGATGGTCGGCAGCAGGGTACGCACGAAGGCCAGGAAGCGGCCGACCAGCAGGGCGGAAAGGCCGTGACGGTGGAACAGGTTATGTGCACGCTGATGGTAGTGGGCCGGCAGATGCGAAAGCCAGCCTTGTACCGTTCGCGTATTGCCGAGCCACCGGCCTTGTATATAACTGACCCAGCACCCCAGGCTGGCGGCGACGGTCAGGATAACGATGGTCAATGGGAAGCCCATGGTGCCTTTGGCGATCAGCACACCGACCAGGATCAGCAGGCTGTCACCCGGCAGGAAAGCGGCCGGCAGCAGGCCGTTCTCCAAAAACAGGATCATGAACAGCAGGATGTAGAGGGTCCACACCAACGAGGGGTTCGCCAGCGTCTCAAAATCCTGCTGCCATAAGGCATGTATCAGTTCTTTAATGATGTCCATCCGGTGTTCCTAAAACGTCATTGTTTATTTTTATCTCAGCGGCGGAGCGGGCGTGAGCTGAAAGCGCGCGGCGATCCTGAGTGCTGATAACGATGAAACGGCGTTGCTTTAAGGTTTCTAAGCGGTGCGACACCGGTCATAGGTGGTAAGTCAGCGTGCCACGGTACTGCATGTTGCTTTCTTTCCAACCGGCCTGGCGACTCTGTTGCCTGGAAGCGTCCAGCATCCAGTCGACCTGGGCAAGCCGGTTGGGAGCCGGGGTGTCCTGGCGGGGGAAGCGAATTCGGTAACCCGGCTCTGCGGCCAGGGTATAGACCGGCGCCGGCAGGGAGGATGCGAGCAGCGAACCGGAGAAAGAGTGCGCTCTGGGCAGCAGCAGCGGCAACTTGCCGGGGGCTTTGCGGCGCGCTTCAGCCGGCGCCCGATACACATGATCATAGGGGGAAAGCGCCGGCTCCGCCAGCAGCGGCAGGCTGCTCAGCTCGCTGGGGGTTGGCTTGGGTGACGCCACGCATAGCTGTTGGCCGGAGACCGAACCGGTCCAGCAGAAAACAGCAATCAGCATGGCAAACAACCAGCGCATTTATTCGCGTCCCGCCCCCGCAGCAATGGGTAAAAAAGTGGGCTAACTCTACCAAAATAGCACGATTGGCAACAGGGAAATCTACGTTGCCGACGGTGAAATAGTACACGGCAAACGGCGGTTCCGGCATCGATTCAGCGGATTTTACATTACCTGACATAAGCCGACGGTTTTTGACCGCCGTGGCTATTTCGGCTCGTGGTTCACGCCATCCAGATGCACCACCGGATTCTCGGCAAACAGGTAGCGATCGGCGTTGTATTCGAAGTCATCGCTGGTGGCGTTGAACAGCATCTGTTTGGTGTTTTCCAGGTGCTGCCACATCGCCAGTTTGGCGGCGTAAGGGTCTTTGCGCATCAGCGCCTTGAGGATCTGATCGTGATCGTCACACCAGCTGGCGATCGAGCGTTCGTCGATATGCTCGTGCAGCTTTTTCCAGTAAGGGTTGTTGACCCGCTGCACCCACATTTTTTCCACGATGGTGGCCATGGCGGTGTTCTGGGTGGCCAGCGCCACCTGCACGTGGAACTTCAGATCCCACTGCGAGTCGCGGAAGCGATCCTCTTTACGGGCGTGCTCCTGGATCTCCATCAACTGCACGATATCTTGTTTGGTCACCTGGGTGGCGGCGAACTCGGCGATGTTGCTTTCAATCAGCTGGCGCGCCTGCAGCAGCTCAAACGGGCCGGCGGTGGCGAACTCGATGCTGTCGCCCGGCACCACCAGGTGCTTTTGCTGGTTGGACACCACATGGATCCCGGATCCCTTGCGCACGTCCACATAGCCTTCCACTTCCAGCATGATGATCGCTTCGCGCACCACGGTACGGCTGACATTCATCTCTTCGGCGATGTATCGCTCGGCCGGCAGTTTGTCGCCCACCGGGTAGCGGCCGCTTTCGATGCGTTGCTTAAGCTCGGCGGCCAGTTGCTGATACAGGCGTCTGGTTTCGGTGAATTCCATAGTGAATGCTCTATACGATGCGGTGGGAAGGGGCGCGTGGCCATCGGATTTGTTATACCACTTATTCGGCACCGCTGCCAGAGGAGCAAGAGGCCCGGCGCGGCGGCCGGGCGGCGGGATCAGCTGCGCGCCGGGGCCGGTTGCAGCGTGGCCGGCTGGGTTTCGGCGGCCGGACGGTTTTGCAACACCGTCCAGATGACGATGGCGCCGAGAATGTCGAAGACCGACAGCGCGGCGAACAGCGGGCTGAAGCCGAGGGTGTCCGCCAGGGCGCCGACCACCAGGGCGAACAGCGTGCTGGCGGTCCAGGCCGCCATGCCGGTGAGGCCGTTGGCAGTCGCCACCTCATTGCGGCCGAACACGTCGGAAGAGAGGGTGATCAGCGCGCCGGACAGCGCCTGATGGGCGAAGCCGCCGACGCACAGCAGCGCGATAGCCGCGTAAGGGCTGGTGAACAGGCCGATCATGCCGGGGCCGATCATCAACACCGCTCCCATCGTCACCACCAGCTTGCGTGAGACGATCAGGTTGACCTTGAAATACTTCTGGAACAGCGGCGGCAGATAACCGCCGACGATGCAGCCGAGATCGGCGAACAGCATCGGCATCCAGGCGAACATGGCGATCTCTTTCAGGTTAAAACCGTAGGCCTTGAACATGAACAGCGGGATCCAGGCGTTGAAGGTGCCCCACGCCGGCTCCGCCAGAAAGCGCGGCAGCGCGATGCCCCAGAACTGGCGGTTGCGTACGATCTGCCAGGCGGACATCTTTTTGGCGTTAGAGGTCTGGTGCTGGGCTTCCTGGCCTTCGAGGATGTAACGGCGCTCTTCCTGGCTCAATTTCTTCTGATCTTTCGGGTGTTTGTAGAACAGCAGCCAACAAATGGCCCAGATCAGGCTCAGCACGCCGGTGATGATGAACGCCATTTCCCAGCTGTGCGCCACGATGGCCCATACCACCAACGGTGGGGCGATCATGCCGCCGATCGATGAACCCACGTTGAAATAACCGACGGCGATCGAACGCTCTTTGGCCGGAAACCACTCGCTGCTGGCCTTCAGCCCGGCGGGGATCATGGCCGCCTCGGCCATGCCGACCGCGCCGCGCGCCAGCGCCAGGCCGCCCCAGCTGTTGGCCAGCGCGGTGCCCATACAGAACAGCGCCCACAGAATGGCGAACATGGCGTAGCCGACCTTGGTGCCCAGCACGTCCAGCACGTAGCCCGCCACCGGTTGCATCACGGTGTAGCAGGCGGAATAGGCGGCGACGATATAGGAATACTGTTGGGTGGTGATGTGCAGCGTATCTTCCAGCGTCGGCGCCGCGACGGCGATGGCGTTGCGGGTCAGGTAGCCCAGCACGGTGCCGATGGTCACTAGTCCAATCATGTACCAGCGTAACCCTTTAATTTTACGCATCCGAAATGTCTCCCCGTTTTAAGGTGTGGCCGTCGATGCGGCTGGCGAGACAATAACCTGTCATACAGGTTTAAAAGTTGAGTGATATCACAAAAGGAATTATTCGCCTGAGCGATACTGTCGCCGGTGAAATAGTGCGTTTACGCCGCAAATTTGCCGTAAAATTGAGCGAAAAAGGGATTGAAGGACCTTAAATCAGTAGCTCATGGGAAAAATTTGCTGGACGCTTGTGAAAATTGGTGTGATAACTTTTATGATTCGACCCCGTGCCGCACGGCAAGTAAGGAGCCCGAGATGGCGACGTTTTTGAGCGAAGATTTCCTGCTGGACAACGAATTTGCCCGGCGCTTGTATCACGACTATGCGGCGCCACAGCCGATTTTCGATTATCACTGCCATTTGCCGCCGCAGCAGATCGCGGAGAACACCCGTTTCAGCAACCTGTACGATATCTGGCTGCGGGGCGATCACTATAAATGGCGGGCGATGCGCACCAACGGCGTGGCGGAGCGACTGTGTACCGGCGATGCGGGCGATCGTGAGAAATTCGACGCCTGGGCCGCCACGGTGCCGCATACCATCGGCAACCCGCTCTATCACTGGACGCATCTGGAGCTGCGTCGGCCGTTCGGCATCACGGATACGCTGCTGTCGCCGGCCACGGCGGATGAGATCTGGCAGCGCGGCAATGCGCTGCTGGCACAGGATGAGTTTCGCGCGCGCGGCATCATGCGGCAGATGAATGTGAAAATGGTGGGCACCACCGACGATCCGATCGACGATCTGCGCCATCATCGGGCGATCGCCGACGATCGTGGCTTCGATATCAAGGTATTGCCGAGCTGGCGGCCGGACAAGGCTTTCACTGTCGATGCACCGGGCTTCAATGACTATCTGCGGCAGCTGGAGGCGGCGGCGGACACCGCCATCGGCCGCTTCAGCGCGCTGTGCGACGCCCTGTACAAGCGCATGGATCACTTCGCCGCCCACGGCTGCAAGGTGGCCGACCATGCGCTGGACGTGGTGGTGTTCGGCGAGGCCGATGAAGCGGCGCTGGATGCGATCCTGCTGCGCCGCCTGAACGGCGAGCTGCCGACGCCGGAACAGAGCGCCCAGTTCAAAAGCGCGGTGCTGCTGTTCCTGGCCGGCGAATACCGGCGCCGCGGCTGGGTGCAGCAGTATCACATCGGCGCGTTGCGTAATAACAACAGCCGCATGCTGGCCGCCGTCGGGCCGGATATCGGTTTCGATTCGATCAACGATCGGCCGCTGGCGGAGCCGCTGTCGCGGCTGCTGGATGCCCAGGCGCGGCAGGGCGGCCTGCCGAAAACCATTCTCTACTGCCTCAACCCGCGCGATAACGAAGTGATCGGCACCATGATCGGCAATTTCCAGGGGGAAGGCACGCCGGGCAAGATGCAGTTCGGTTCCGGCTGGTGGTTCAACGATCAGAAGGACGGCATGCGGCGCCAAATGACGCAGCTGGCGCAGCTCGGGCTGCTGAGCCGCTTCGTCGGCATGCTGACCGACAGTCGTAGCTTCCTGTCGTACACGCGCCATGAATACTTCCGCCGCATTCTTTGCCAGATGATCGGCCGCTGGGTGGCGGACGGCGAAGCGCCGGCGGATATCGCGCTGCTGGGCGAAATGGTGAAAAACATCTGCTTCGACAACGCCAAAGACTATTTCGCCATTGAACTGGCGTAGCCGTTATCCGGGACCGGTTTATGCAAAGTACGATAAAGATTCACGAGCAGGATAACGTGGCGGTGGCGCTGCGCGATCTGGCTGCCGGAGAGTGCGTTGAGCTGGAAGGCGCGGTCATCCAACTGGCGCAGCCGGTGGCGCGCGGGCACAAATTTGCGCTCGGCCCGATCGCCAAGGACGAGGACATCATCAAATATGGCCAGCCGATCGGCCATGCGCTCGCGGCCATCGGGCCGGGGGAGCATATTCATTCGCAAAACGCCAAAACCAACCTGAGCGATCTGGACAGCTACCGTTACCAGCCGCAGTTCCCGACGTTGCCGCCGCAGGCCGCGGATCGCGAGGTGCAGTTGTACCGACGGGCCGGCGGCGAAGTGGGGATCCGCAATGAGCTGTGGATCGTGCCGACCGTCGGCTGCGTCAACGGTATCGCTCGCCAGATCCAGCAACGCTTTTTGCAGCAAACGCAGGCAGAGGGGATCGACGGCGTGCATCTGTTCAGTCACCCGTTCGGCTGCTCGCAGCTGGGGCAGGATCATGCCAACACCCGCATCATGCTGCAGAACCTGGCGCGCCATCCCAACGCCGGCGCGGTGCTGGTGATCGGGCTGGGTTGCGAGAACAATCAGGTGGATGCCTTTCGCGCCACGTTGGGGATAGAGGACGAGCGGCGGCTGCGCTTTATGGTGTGCCAACAGCAGGACGACGAAGTGGAAGCCGGGCTGGCGCTGTTGCACGAGCTGTACCGGGAGATGCGCCACGATCGCCGCGAGCCGGGCCGCCTGAGCGAGCTGAAGTTCGGCCTGGAGTGCGGCGGTTCGGACGGATTGTCGGGTATCACCGCCAACCCGCTGCTGGGGCGGTTCTCCGATTATGTGATCGCCAACGGCGGCACCACGGTGCTGACCGAAGTGCCGGAGATGTTCGGCGCCGAGCGCATTCTGATGAGCCGCTGCCGCGATGGGGAGACCTTCGACAAAACCGTCGACATGATCAACGATTTCAAACGCTATTTCATCGCCCATCAGCAGCCGATTTATGAGAACCCGTCGCCGGGCAACAAGGCCGGCGGCATCACCACGCTGGAGGAGAAATCGCTCGGCTGCACCCAAAAGGCGGGGTTAAGCCAGGTGGTTGACGTGCTGAAATACGGCGAGCGGCTGCGCGTGCCGGGGCTGAATCTGCTCAGCGCGCCGGGCAACGACGCCGTGGCGACCAGCGCGCTGGCCGGCGCCGGCTGCCATATGGTGCTGTTCAGCACCGGGCGCGGCACGCCGTACGGCGGCTTTGTGCCGACGGTGAAGCTGGCGACCAACAGCGAGCTGGCGGCGAAGAAACCGCACTGGATCGATTTTGACGCCGGCAGCCTGATCCACGGCGTGGCGATGGAGACGTTGCTCAGTCGCTTCATCGATCTGATTGTCGAGATCGCCAACGGGCGTCCGGCGCGTAATGAAACCAACGACTTCCGCGAGCTGGCGATCTTTAAAAGCGGGGTGACGCTGTAAGGCTGACAAAAAAGGCGCTCGAAGGAGCGCCTTTTTGATGAAGCAACGCGCGATTAACGCACCTTCAGCGGATCTTCGTTCGCCAGCCGCTGGTCTTCCGCCTGGCAGGCCGCGGCGGTGAACAGCACGTCGGTGGAGGAGTTGAGGGCGGTTTCCGCCGAATCCTGCAGCACGCCGATGATAAAGCCGACCGCCACCACCTGCATCGCCACGTCATTCGGAATGCCGAACATGTTGCACGCCAGCGGGATCAGCAGCAGCGAACCGCCGGCCACGCCGGAGGCGCCGCAGGCGCAGAGGGCCGCCACCACGCTCAACAGCAGGGCGGTCGGGACGTCCACCGCGATGCCCAGCGTGTTTACCGCCGCCAGCGTCAGCACGGTGATGGTGATCGCCGCGCCGGCCATGTTGATGGTGGCGCCCAGCGGGATGGAAACCGAGTAGGTGTCCTCATTCAGGTTCAGCTTCTTGCACAGTTCCATATTCACCGGGATGTTGGCGGCGGAGCTGCGGGTGAAGAAGGCGGTCACGCCGCTCTCGCGCAGGCAGGCGAACACCAGCGGATACGGGTTGCGGCGGATCTTCCAGTAAACGATCAGCGGGTTGAGCACCAGCGCTACCAGCAGCATGCAGCCGATTAACACCATCAGCAGTTGCGCATAGCCCCACAGCGCGCCGAAGCCGGTTTCCGCCAGCGTGGAGGCCACCAGGCCGAAGATGCCGAGCGGCGCACAGCGGATCACCGCGCGCACCACCAGCGTGACCGCATGGGACATGTCGTTGATCAGCCCCTTGGTGGTTTCGGAAGCGTGGCGCAGCGCCAGCCCCAACCCGACGGCCCACGCCAGAATGCCGATGTAGTTGGCGTTAATCAGCGCATGGAACGGGTTGGCCACCACGCTCATCAACAGGCCCTTCATCACGTCCACGATGCCGCCCGGCGGGGTAATGTCCGTCGCGCCGGTGGTCAGCGCCAGCGTGGAAGGGAAGATAAAGCTGACGACCACCGCCACCAGCGCGGCGGCAAAGGTGCCCAGCAGATAGAGGAACAGGATCGGGCGAATGTTGGTCTTCTGCCCCTGTTTATGGTTGGCGATCGAGGCCATGACCAGAATCAGCACCAGCACCGGCGCCACCGCTTTCAGCGCGCCGACGAACAGGGTGCCGAGCAGGCCGACCGCCGCTGCCGCCGCCGGTGAAACCAGCGCCACCAGAATGCCGGCCACCAGGCCGACCATGATTTGTTTGACCAGGCTGCCCTGCGTGATCTTTTGTAGTAGTTTTTGCATAGTGCTTTCTTCCTGATGTTATCTGGCCGCCGCGGCGGGAACGACGCCAGGCAGCTTTATATGATTCTGTAACTAAGTGTGTTTGCCGAATCAGTATTCAGCAATCGAATGATGTTGGAAAGAGGCGAGGGTGAAATTCTGAGCGCGGATCAACACTTGATAACATACTGGTTACATTTGTGTGATCGCAATAACGTTTGGCGTTTTGGGGGAATTGCCAAACAATCACGGGGCGACTAGCGCCCCGGATAACAGATTATGGTTATTTCTTCGCCAGGCGATCGTTGCGGTGATTGACCCAGGCGTTGATCAGCAAGGTGAACGTCAGGATGCCCGCCACCACGCCGAGCGACACGCCGATCGGGATGTGGAAGAAGTCGATAATCAGCATCTTGATGCCGATAAATACCAGGATCACCGACAGGCCGTATTTCAGCATCGAGAACCGTTCCGCCACGTTGGCCAGCAGGAAGTACATGGCGCGCAGGCCCATGATGGCGAACAGGTTGGAGGTCAGGACGATGAACGGATCGGTGGTCACGGCGAAGATCGCCGGAATGCTGTCCACCGCGAAAATCACGTCGCTCAGTTCCACCAGGATCAGCACCAGCACCAGCGGGGTGGCGAACAGAATGCCGTTGCGGCGCACGAAGAAACGCTCGCCTTCCAGGCTGTCGGTCATGCGCAAGCGGCTGCGCAGCCATTTCACCAGCGGTTTGTCGCCGATCGCCGAGTCATCTTCCTTCGCCAGCGCCATTTTAATACCGGTGAACAGCAGGAAAGCGCCGAACAGATACAGCAGCCACTGGAACTGGCTGACCAGCCAGCTGCCGGCGAAGATCATGATGGTACGCAGCACGATCGCCCCCAGCACGCCGTAGATCAGCACCCGCCGCTGCAGGTTGGCCGGCACGGCGAAGTAGCTGAACAGCATCAGCCAGACGAACACGTTATCCACCGCCAGCGCTTTTTCGATCAGGTAGCCGGTCAGGAAGGCCAGCGCCTGGGTATCGGCGACGGCGCGCCCGGCGGTTTCATTCAGGTAGTACCAGAAACCGAAATTGAACAGCAGAGAGAGGCTGACCCACACCAGCGACCAGCTGGCGGCCTGCTTCATAGTCATGGTGTGCGCGCCTTTACGGCCCTGCAACAGGAGGTCGATTGCGAGCATCACGACTATAACGGCGGCGAAGCTGCCCCATAACCACGGTGTGCCAACGGAATTCATCATCAGAGGTATCCTTCAAAAACAAAAACGGCCAACGTCGGAAGACGCCAGCCGCTCTGTGAACGCTGCAAGCAAACCTCGCCTTCCGGCAAGGTCTCACTTACAACGTTGATGAAGGTGGTTACACCTTTGACATCAGGTTGCCCGGTAACCGGATGCTTGCGCATCGTAATGACGATTGACCGGCAATGAAGTTACTCCCCTTTGCAGAGCAGAAAGTAATGCAAAATGTGTCGGCGGTCAACGTGAATCGCGTTAACCGGCCATCGCTTTTTGCGCGCCGAGGCTGACGACGAATCCCTGCAGCAGCAGGCGGCTGAATGGCGTGTCGCTAACCTGTTGTTGTTGCTGTTGGTAGCGGGCCTGCTGCTCAGGATGCAGCTCGCCGAGCCACTGCAGATACTGGCTCATCACCGCGCCGTTGAATTCCGGGTGGAACTGGGTGGTCAGGGCGTGATCGCCATAGCGCAGGATTTGGTGCGCGTCCTGCTGCGAACGCGCCAGCGTCTGCGCGCCGGCGGGCGGCGTCAGCACGCTCTGCGAGTGGATCAGGTTGGCCTTGAAGCGCGGCGGCAGCAGGGTGAGCCGCCGATCGTCGGCCGCGGCGGGCAGCATTTCGATCTCCAGCGTACCCACCTCCATGCCCTGCGGGTGGTAGCCCACTTCGCCGCCGAGCGCGTAGGCCAACAGCTGGTGGCCGTAGCAGACGCCGAACAGCGGCAGTTTGATCGCCATCGCCTGGCGCAGCCATTCGGCGGCTTCCTCGCTCCACGGCAGCCGTTCGGTCACCATCGCCGGCGAGCCGGTGATGACTACGCCGCAATAGGCGGCAGGCGGCAACGGCCGTTCGCCGGCGGGCAGGTGCACGATGTGCACTCGTTCGGCGTCGATATTGCCTTGTTGCAGGAACATGCCATCAAAGTTGGCCAATTCTTGACGAATGGCCTGCGGCGCGTCGCCGGTTTGCATCACGAGCAGCGGTTTCATCTCATTCTCCGTCGGCGGGGAAGACAACGCCGGTCTGGCGGCGGATATCGGTCAGCAGGCGGGCGACGATCAGCGAATTCTCCAGCCCCGGATGCTCCACCCGGTGATTTTCCACCAGCTCGGTAAAGGCCAGCGCCTCATACAGCATGGTGTTGATGTGTTGCGGCTGGCTCAGATCTTGACGGTTGCCGCCGCGCGGCGTCAGCGCCACGCCCTGGCACTCGGAAATCTTGTCGATAATCAGCGTGCCTTCCTCCCCCTGGATCTCGCTGGGGATCGCCGAGTCGCTGACCTTGGAATGGGAAAGCGTGACGTCGAAATCACCGTAGTTCAGGCAGACGGTGCCGTGGGCGTCAACGCCGGTATCGAGCAGTGTGGCGCTGGCGAGCACCGACTGCGGCGCGCCGAACAGCGCCACCGCGCTGGCCAGGCAGTAGTAGCCGATATCCATGATCGAGCCGTTGGAGAACTGCGGGTTAAAGGTGTTGGGGTTCTCGCCGGCCAGGTAGCGCGGGTAGCGCGAAGAGTATTGGCAGTAGTTGATAAAGGCTTTGCGCAGCCGGCCGACTTTCGGCAATGCCTGCTGCAGCGCCAGAAAATTCGGCAGATAGGCGCTTTTGAACGCTTCGAACAGCACCACCTGATTTTCCCGCGCACAGGCCGCCAGCTGTTCCGCTTCGCGCTGGTTGGAGGCCAGCGGTTTTTCGCAGATCACGTGCTTTTTATGGCGCAGGAACAGCAGCGATTGCGGGCAGTGCAGGGAATTGGGGCTGGCGATATACACCGCGTCTATGGCGTCGGACTGGGCCATCGCCTCGAGCGAGTCGAAAAACTGCGTGACCTGATAGTTGGCGCCAAACGCCTGCGCCTGTTCCAGCGAGCGTGAATACACGGCGCTCAACTTGAGTTTGCCGCTTTCATGGGCGGCATCGATAAAACGTTCCGTAATCCAGTTGGTGCCGACGACGGCAAAGCGAATCATGGCGAGCTCCGGTCCAGGCTTAAAACCGCAGATTATCACGCCCTCATTCGCTATGCATATAGCTCGCCGAACAGCGAAAGGTGCGTCAGATACAGCCGGGTATCGAACTCCAACTGGTGGTAATCCGGCTCCATATGGCAACACAGGCTGTAGAACGCCTTGTTGTGATCTTTCTCTTTCAGGTGCGCCAGCTCATGCACCACGATCATGCGCAGGAACGGCTCAGGCGCGACCTTGAACACCGTCGCCACGCGAATTTCCGCCTTGGCTTTCAGCTTGCCGCCCTGCACGCGGGAGATGGCGGTGTGCAGGCCCAGCGCGTGCTTCATGACGTGGATCTTGCTGTCATAGGCCACCTTGCTCAGCGGCTGGGCGTTGCGCAGATACTGGTTTTTCAGATCGACGGTAAACTGATACAGCGACTTGTCGGTGGTGCAGTCATGCACCTGCGGATAGCGCTGCAGCAGCACGTCTCCCAGCCGATTCTGATGGATCAGTTGCTGCACCTGGCTTTGCAGATGCGTTGGGTAGCCTTGCAGGTAGGCGAGTTCGATGTCATGCATGAGTGATATTGCGTCCCAGTATTTCTTTGATTGGCCGCAGCCGCACACGTTGCGCATCGGCCTGTCTGGCTTCCCAGCGATCGTGTGCCGCCTGCAGGTTTAGCCAAAAGTCGGCGGTCGTTTCGAACAGGTCGGCAAACAGGTTGGCCTCGGCAACGCTCATGCGTCGATGCCCGTTGCACAGGCGGTTAACAGTGGCACGGGTGACGCCCAGTACCTTCGCCAGTTCTTCCTGGCCGATGCCCAACGGCGTTAAATACTCTTCCTGCAGCACTTCCCCCACCGTGGTGGGTTCGCGAGTCGTGGTTTCCAACATAGGTTCCCCCTCGTTCAGGTATCTTGGTGAGGATCGAGGTAAATTTTTTCAGCGGCATCATGCCGCCACTGGAACATCAGCCGCCAGTGCATATTGACGTGCAGACTTGACCATCCCTGAAATGGCCCGGATAGCCGCTTGTAATAGTTACCCGTGGGGTGATGCAAATCACGCTCTTGCTGCGCGGCGGCCAATATATCGAGCTTTCTGGCCAACTGCCGCTCGAGCACGCCGGGGATCAGACGGCTGCGTTTGCCTTCCAGATAGAACTGCTCCAGATAGCGATCGCGGAAAGATTTAATCATGCTTTCCCCCTTCCATAGGGACTGGCAGTGTAACATTTAAAGTTACACCTCGTCAGGTTAAAAAAACGTCGACATGGGTGCTTGGGAGGGAAAGGTTAATGTTGTTAAAGGAGAAAAGGGACGCGGGTTTTCAGATACGCGGCGCAATACGCAATTTATCCGAAAAAACATTTTACTGACGGGCGTTTTTAGGGGATAAACAGCCCAAATTTTATCAGTCAGGAGGGGCAATGAGCCAACTCGATCTGGGAACACAGCAACTTGAGCTGGAGCGTTATCCCCAACAGGAAGAATCCACCCAACTGCAGGCGTGGGAAGCGGCGGACGAATATCTGCTGCAACAGCTTGAAAACGTAGATATCGGCGGCCGCCCGGTGCTGATTTTCAACGATAACTTCGGCACCCTGGCCTGTGCGTTGCACGCGCATCGCCCTTACAGCGTCAGCGACTCGTACATGAGCCAGCTGGCGACGCGCCACAACCTCAAACTCAACGGTCTGGATCCTGAGCAGGTCACACTGCTGGACAGCCTGGCCGAGCTGCCGGCGGCGCCGGCGGTGGTGCTGATTCGCGTGCCGAAAGCGCTGGCGCTGCTGGAACAGCAGCTGCGCGCGCTGCGCCACGTCGTGACCGAAGACACGCTGATCGTCGCCGGCGCCAAAGCGCGCGACGTGCACACTTCGACGATGCAGCTGTTTGAAAAAGTGCTGGGCCCGACGCGCACCAGCCTGGCGTGGAAGAAAGCGCGTCTGATCTTCTGCCAGGCGGCGGATATCGTCCCGCCGGCGGCGGCGGAAACCACCGACTGGACGCTGGACGGCACCGATTGGCTTATCCATAACCACGCCAACGTCTTCTCGCGCGGCAGCCTGGATATCGGCGCGCGCCTGTTTATGGAACATCTGCCGCGCGGCCTGAACGGCCATATCGTCGATCTGGGCTGCGGCAACGGCGTGATTGGCCTGACGGCGCTGGCGCAAAACCCGGAAGCGCAGGTGACCTTCGTCGATGAATCTTACATGGCGGTGGCCTCCAGCGAGCTGAACGTGGAGCACAACCTGCCGCAAGAGCTGGACCGCTGTCAGTTTGAGGTGAACAACGCGCTGGCAGGCATCGAGCGTGAAAGCGTGCAGGCGGTGCTGTGCAACCCGCCGTTCCACCAGCAACACGCCATTACCGATCACACCGCCTGGCAGATGTTCTGCGACGCCAAGCGCTGCCTGCAGGTGGGCGGCGAACTGCGCATCGTCGGCAACCGTCACCTCGACTACCATCAGAAGCTCAAGCGCCTGTTCGGCAACTGCACGCTGGTGGCCTCGAACAAGAAGTTCGTGATCCTTAGAGCGGTGAAATCCGGCGCGCGTCGCTGAGCGTGAATAACAAGGGGCGCCGGGCGCCCCTCAGGCTGTAGACAAAGGGGGAAAAAGCGTGGTTTTTCCCCCTTTGTGGATATCAGCCGAAAATCAATAAATTGATTTTCCTTGTTCTCTATTCGCTGCTCTCTGCCAACCCGGCATGGGGATGAGGTTTGTCATCAATATCAGGGGCGCCGGGCGCCCCTTTTTTACAGCGCCATCGCCAACCGCGTACCCTGATCGATCGCGCGGCGGGCGTCCAGCTCGGCGGCCACGTCGGCGCCGCCGATCAGGTGCACGGTTTTCCCCATCGCCAGCAGTGGTTGCTGCAGTTCGCGGCGCGGTTCCTGCCCGGCGCAAATGACCACCGTGTCCACCGGCAGGCAGCTGTCTTGCTCGGCGCGGGTGATGTGCAGCCCTTCGTCGTCGACCAGCCGATAGCTGACGCTGTTGAGCATCTTCACGCCGCGCATCGCCAGGCTGGCGCGGTGGATCCAACCGGTGGTTTTGCCCAGGCCTTCGCCCACTTTGCTGGTTTTGCGTTGCAACAGATAGATTTGCCGGGCGGCGCGTGGCGCCTGAGGGCCTTGCTCAGCCAGCCCGCCGCGCTGTTCAAGGCGGCCATCGATGCCCCATTCGCGGTTGAATTCCGCCTGATCCAGGCTGCTGGACACGCCGTGCTGGCTGAGGTACTCGGCGGTATCGAAGCCGATGCCGCCGGCGCCGACGATCGCCACCCGCTGGCCGACCGGTTTTTTATCGCGCAGCACGTCCAGATAGCTCAGCACCTTGGCGTGCCCGATGCCGGGGATGTCCGGGGTGCGCGGCACGATGCCGCAGGCGAGGATCACCTCATCGAATTCGCTTAAATCCGCCGCTTCGACCTTGACGCCCAGCCTGACCGTCACTTCACGCAGCGCCAGCTGGCGGCGGAAGTAACGCAGCGTTTCATGGAATTCTTCCTTGCCGGGGATCTGCTTGGCTATGTTGAACTGGCCGCCGATCTGCTCGGCGGCGTCGAACAGCGTCACCTGATGGCCACGGCTGGCGGCGGTGGTGGCGAAGGCCAGCCCGGCAGGGCCGGCGCCGACCACCGCCAGTTTTTTCGGTTTTTCCGCCATCGTCAGCAGCATTTCGGTTTCGCGGCAGGCGCGCGGGTTGACCAGACAGGAAGTCAGCTTGCCTTCAAAGATCTGGTCGAGACAGGCCTGGTTGCAACCGATGCAGGTATTGATCTCGTCGGCGCGCCCCTCGGCGGCTTTCTGCACAAAGGCGGCGTCGGCGAGGAACGGACGCGCCATCGACACCATGTCGGCGCAGCCGTCCGCCAGCACCTGCTCGGCCACCGCCGGATCGTTGATGCGGTTGGTGGTGATCAGCGGGATGCTGACCTTGCCCATCAGCTTGCGGGTCACCCAGCTGAATCCGGCGCGCGGCACCATGGTGGCGATGGTCGGAATACGCGCTTCGTGCCAGCCGATGCCGGTATTGATGATCGTGGCGCCCGCCTGTTCGATCGCCAGCGCCAGCTGCTCGATCTCCTGCCAGCTGGAGCCGTCTTCCACCAGATCGAGCATCGACAGCCGGTAGATCAGAATGAATTCCGGGCCCACGGCCTGGCGCACCGCCCTGACGGTTTCGACGGCGAAGCGCATGCGGTTGGTGAAGCTGCCGCCCCATTGGTCGTCGCGCTGATTGGTGCGCGTCGTCAAGAATTGGTTGATCAGATAGCCCTCGGATCCCATCACCTCAACGCCGTCATAGCCAGCCTGCTGCGCCAGCGCCGCGCAGCGGGCGAAGTCGGCGATAGTCTGCTCGATCTCCGCTTCGCTGAGCGCGCTCGGCGTAAACGGGTTGATCGGCGCCTGCAGCGCGGAAGGGGCCACCAGCTTGGGTTGATAGCTGTAGCGGCCGGTGTGCAGGATCTGCAGCGCAATTTTGCCGCCCGCCCGGTGGACGGCCTCGGTCACCGGTCGGTGGTGAGGCAATTGCGCCTCACTGTTGAGGAGCGAACCGCCGCGAAACACTACGCCCTGTTCGTTCGGGGCAATGCCGCCGGTGACGATCAGCGCCACGCCGGCGGCGGCGCGTTCGGCATAGAACGCGGCCAGGCGCTGCGGGCCGTCGGGCAGCTCTTCCAGGCCGGTATGCATCGATCCCATCAGCACCCGGTTTTTCAGGGTGGTGAAACCGAGATCCAGCGGCGCCAGCAGGTGAGGGTAATTGCTCATTGCACTCTCCATCGGGTGAAATCAGGGCCCGTTGTTATAATTATGTGAACACAAGTGGTCGGATGAGATAAATCTAGCCGTTGTCGCGCCGCTTGGGAATCTGCGTTGCGCCGAATGTGATAGATGTCATGAATCTCAGACTCTGTTTGCATAACGAACAAAAGATCGGTTAGCCTTTACGCGTTGCAAATTCCTTCTCTCTGCGGAGCCATAACCGAAAATGAACAACCACGCCTGTTGATATCTGGTCCCACGCCGTGCGCTCTCGCGCCCTGTGGGGATGTTTTGATCTCATTCAGGAGTGCTTATGGCTCATTTAGCGCAGTCCCCTTATTTCGTTTTACATCAACTGACCTGCCAATTTGCTGACGGCGAAACGCTGTTCGGCCCGCTGGATCTCGCTTTTGATCGGTCGCGCTGCGGCCTGGTGGGGCGCAACGGCGTTGGCAAAACCCAGCTGCTGCGCCTGATCGCCGGATTGGATCTGCCGGGCAATGGACACGTTGAATCTCATGCCGCAGTAGCTTACGTTGCGCAGCAGCCGGAGATCGCGCCGCACACTACGCTGGCGCAGCTGCTGGGCTACGGTGAGGTGTTCGCCGCGCTGGCGCGTCTCGAGCAGGGGCGGCCGTTGACGGACGATATCGATCGTCTGGAAGGGCGCTGGGATCTTCACGATCGTCTGCAAAACGCCTTTGCCGCCGCCGGGTTGCCGGCCTTCGATCCGTTGCGATCCGCCAGTTCGCTGAGCGGCGGCGAGCGGATGCGCGCGTCGCTGTGCGGCGCCTTGCTCGGCGAGGCGGATTTTCTGCTGCTGGACGAACCGACCAACCACCTCGACAGCGCCGGCCGCGCCTGGCTGTATCAGCAGTTGGATCAGTGGCGGGGCGGACTGTTGATCGCCAGCCATGACCGGCAACTGCTGGGGCGCATGGAGCGCATCGTCGAACTGACGCCCGGCGCGCTGCGCAGCTACGGCGGCAACTATGAGGACTACCGGCGCCAGCGCGATACGGAGCAGCAGGCGGCGCGCGCCGATCTGGAGCATGCGCGCGAGGAGCGCCGCCGCACCCGCGCTCGCCAACAGAAAGAGCACGACATGAGCCAGCGGCGCTCGGCGCAAACGCTGCGCGTCGTCGATACGCTGAATATCGCCTCTTTCGAACGGGTGGCCTACAAGTCGGCGGCGAAGGAGAGCCTCGGCACGCTGCGCAAACAACATCAGGATCGGCGCGACAGCCTCGATGCGGCGGTGCGTGAAGCCTATCAGCGGGTGGAGGAGGAACCGCCGGTGTTGCTGGCGCTGCCGGGCAGTGAAGTGAACGCGAACAAGCAGGTGCTGGTGCTCGAGCGGCTGCAACTGCCGTTCGTCAGCGCGCCGCCGCTGGATTTGCGGATCGACGGCCCGATGCGCGTGGCGTTGACCGGCCCCAACGGCTGCGGAAAATCCACCTTACTGAAGACTCTTCTCGGGCAGCTGGCGGCGCTTTCCGGCCATTGTCATTGCCCGCTGTCGACGGCCTACCTCGATCAAACCCTGTCGCAGCTCGATCCGGGCCTGTCGGTGATGGAACATCTGGGGCTACAGGATTCGCCGCTGGCGGAAGGGGCGCTGCGCACCCGGCTGGCGCAGCTGCAGCTTGGCGCGGATCGCATCGCGTTGCCGCTGGGCTCGCTGAGCGGCGGTGAACGCTTGAAGGCGGCGCTGGCCTGCGCGCTGTGGCGGCGACAACCGGCGCAGCTGCTGTTGCTCGACGAGCCGACCAACCACCTGGATCTGGCGTCGTCGCTGGCGATCGAAACCGCGCTGGCGGATTTCCCCGGCGCGATGCTGGTGGTGTCGCACGACGAAGACTTCCTGCAGGCGCTGAGGCCGACGCACCGCCTGAACAGGCAAGCGGACGGCTGGCGGCTTCAGGCCTGGTGAGGCAGGCGGGCGGCGATCTGACCTAGTGCGGGGCGTTGATGCACGCCAGCAGCTGGGTGAAGGCGGCGGCCATTTGCTCTTCCGGCACGCAGGCAAAGCCCATCAGCAGGCCGCGCCGGCGGTTGGGCTGCATATAGTAGCGCGACAGCGGCCGCACCAGCACCCCGCGCGCGCCGGCGGCGGCGGCGATCGCCACGTCGTCGGCCTCGTCCGGCAGGTTGAGGATCAGGTGCAAGCCGGCGTTGCTGTTGAATTCGCTGAGCGCCTGCTTGCCGAGATGTTGTTCGATCAACCCGGTCAGGAAGGCGCGCCGCCGGGCATACAGCAACCGCATGCGGCGGATATGCGCCGTGTAGTGCCCCGCCTGAATAAACTCCGCCAGCGCGCTTTGGATCAGCAGGTGCCCGCCGCGGTACAGCTCGGCATGGGCGGTTTTCAGCGCCTGCACCAGCGGCGGCGGCAACACCACATAGCCGAGGCGCAGCGCCGGGTAGAGCGTTTTGCTGAAGGTGCCGATATAGATCACCGGCGCGTCGGCTTCCAGCCCTTGCAACGCCGGGATCGGCTGGCCGGAAAAACGGAATTCGCTGTCGTAGTCGTCCTCGACGATCCAAGCGCCGGCGTTGCGCGCCAGCGCCAGCAGCCGTTGGCGGCGCGCCAGACTCATCACCGAGCCGAGCGGATACTGGTGCGACGGGGTGACGAAAATCAGGCGGGGCGGCGTCGTGGGCTGCTCCGGCGGCACCAGCCCGGCCTCGTCCACCGCCAGCGGGCAGACGTTCAGCGCATTGATGCGCAGGATATTGCGGATCCCCCAATAGCCCGGCTCTTCGATCCAGGCGTCATCCCCCGGATTGCACAACATGCGCGTCACCAGATCGATCGCCTGATGGATGCCTTCAGTGATCAGGATCTGTTCCGGCGAGCAGCGTACCGAGCGCGCCACCCGCAAATACTCCACCAACGCATGCTGTAGTTCCGGGCTGCCGCCCTGATTGCTGTAGGTCAGCCGCTGCGGCGCCGGGCGGCGGCTGAGGCGCGCCTGGATCTTGCTGAACAGCTGATGAGGAAAGGCGTTGACGTCGGGCACGCCGGGAATGAATGCTCCCCACTGTTTGGGGCTGGCGCTGGCGTGGTGCAGCAGCGTGGCGCCGCGCTCCGACAGTTCGACGCGCCGCGGTTGCCCGCTGCCGTCCGCCGGGGCGCCGCCGGTGGACAGGCAGCTGTCCGGCACCGTGTCAGCGACGAAGGTGCCACTGCCGGCGCGCGCCGATACATAGCCTTCCGCCAACAGTTGTTCATAAACGGTTAACACGGTGTTGCGGGACAGGCTGAGCTCCTGCGCCAGGTCGCGCGAGGCGGGCAGGCGGCTGGAGGGCGGCAGGCTGCCGTCGAGAATGCTGGTGCGGATCGCGTTGTAAAGCCGCTTGTGCAGCTTGTCATCAGGCTGTTCGCCGAGGCGTTGCAGCAACAGATCACCACTCAATGAGCGCAATTGGATCCCTCAATTATTCGTAACTGGCACTCGATTATAGGGCCACATCCTGTGTAAATAAACGGCATTGTTTCACGAATGTGAACGAAACGTGTAACTGGCACCGACCGGAGAGAACAGCATGAAAAACGCAGAATTGAACCAACGCCGTCAGGACGCCACCCCGCGCGGAGTGGGCGTGATGTGTGGTTTTTACGCCGAGCGCGCAGAGAACGCCACGCTGTGGGATGTGGAAGGCAAAGAAGTGATCGACTTCGCCTCGGGGATCGCCGTGCTGAACACCGGCCACCGGCACCCGAAGGTGATCGCCGCGATTGAAAAGCAGCTGCAGGCCTTCACCCACACCGCCTATCAGATCGTTCCTTACGAAAGCTATGTCTCGCTGGCGGAGCGCATCAACCAGCGCGCGCCGATCGCCGGTCCGTGTAAAACCGCCTTCTTCACCACCGGCGCGGAAGCGGTGGAAAACGCGGTGAAGATCGCCCGCGCTTATACCGGCCGCCCGGGGTTGATCACCTTCGGCGGCGGCTTCCACGGCCGCACCTACATGACCATGGCGCTGACCGGCAAAGTGGCGCCTTACAAACTGGGCTTTGGCCCATTCCCCGGCTCGGTGTTCCACGGCCAGTACCCGAACGCGCTGTACGGCGTGACCACCGAAGACGCGATGAACAGCCTGGACCGCCTGTTTAAAGCGGATATCGATCCCAAGCAGGTGGCGGCGATCGTGCTGGAGCCGGTGCAGGGCGAGGGCGGCTTCAACGTGGCGCCGGCCGATTTCATGCAGGCGCTGCGCGCGCTGTGCGACCAGCACGGCATTCTGCTGATCGCTGACGAAGTGCAGACCGGCTTCGCCCGTACCGGCAAGCTGTTCGCCATGGAGCACTACAGCGTTAAGCCCGATTTGATCACTATGGCGAAAAGCCTGGCGGGCGGCATGCCGCTGTCGGCGGTGGCGGGCCGCGCCGAGGTGATGGATGCGCCGGCGCCGGGCGGGCTGGGCGGCACCTATGCCGGTAACCCGCTGGCGGTGGCCGCCGCGCACGCGGTGCTGGACGTGATTGAAGAGGAGCAACTGTGCCAGCGCGCTCAGCGCTTGGGTCAGCACCTGGTGGAAGTGCTCCAGCAGGCGCGCAAAACCAGCCCGGCGATCGCCGATGTGCGCGCGCAGGGGTCGATGGTGGCGGTGGAGTTCAACGATCCGGCTACCGGTAAACCTTCAGCCGATATCACCCGTCAGGTGCAGCAGAAGGCGATGGAGGAAGGGCTGCTGCTGCTGAGCTGCGGCGTGAACGGCAACGTGATCCGCTTCCTCTACCCACTGACTATCCCGGACGATCAGTTCACCAAGGCGATGGGCATCCTGTCCCGCGCGCTGGCCCACTAAGGAGCGAACGGCATGAAATTGAACAATCCCGAGCTGTTGCGCAGCCAGTGTCTGATCAACGGCGAATGGTGCGACGCCCTGAGCGGCAAGCGCGAAGCGGTGATCAACCCGGCCACCGGTGCCGAACTGGCCAGCATTCCGCTGGTCAGCGAAGAGGAAACCCAGCAGGCGATCGCGGCGGCGCAGCGGGCGCAAAACGACTGGAAACAGCTGACCGCCAAGCAGCGTTCCGCGCTGCTGTTGGCCTGGGCTGATAAGGTGCTGGCCGCGCAGGAAGATCTGGCGCAGCTGATGACCGCCGAGCAGGGCAAATCGCTGGCGGAAGCGCGCGGCGAAGTGACCTACGCCGCGTCGTTCATCACCTGGTTCGCCGAAGAGGCCAAGCGGGTGGACGGCGCGGTATTGCAGGCGCCTCAGGCTTCGCAGCGCCTGGTGGTGGTGAAGCAGCCGATCGGCGTGTGCGCGGCCATCACCCCGTGGAACTTCCCGGCGGCGATGATCACCCGCAAGGTGGCGCCGGCGCTGGCAGCCGGTTGCGCCATCATCGTCAAACCGGCCGAGCAAACGCCGTTGACCGCGTTGGCGTTGGCCAAGCTGGCGCAGGACGCCGGCATTCCCGCCGGCGTGTTGCAGGTGGTGACTGGGGAAGCGGCGCAGGTGGGCAAGGTGTTGTGCGACAGCCCGGTGGTGCGCAAGCTGAGCTTTACCGGCTCGACCGAGGTCGGCCGCATCCTGATGGCGCAGTGCGCGCCGAGCATCAAGAAACTGTCGCTGGAGCTGGGCGGCAATGCGCCGGTCATCGTGTTCGACGACGCCAACCTGGACGCGGCGGTGGCGGGCATCATGGCCTCCAAATTCCGCAACAGCGGCCAGACCTGCGTGTGCGCCAACCGCATCTACGTGCAGGATGGCATCTACGAGCGGCTGGCGGAGAAGCTGGTGGCGGCGGTCGAGCAGTTGAAAGTCGGCGACGGCAGCCAGGAAGGTACCACTCAGGGGCCGCTGATCGACAGCGATGCGGTGGCGAAGGTGCAGAGCCACATCGACGACGCGCTGATCAAAGGGGCGCAGATCGCCACCGGCGGTCAGCCGCACGCGCTGGGCGGCACCTTCTTCCAGCCGACGGTGGTGACCGGCGTGACGCAGAAGATGCGCTTCGCCAAAGAAGAGACCTTCGGGCCGGTGGCGCCGCTGTTCCGTTTCCATGACGAGGCGGAAGCCATCGCCATGGCCAACGACACCGAATTCGGTCTGGCCGCCTATCTGTTCACGCAGAACGCTGCGCGCCAGTGGCGAGTGCCGGAAGCGCTGGAGTACGGCATGGTCGGCATCAACACCGGGCTGATTTCCAACGAAGTGGCGCCGTTCGGCGGCGTGAAACAGTCAGGGCTCGGGCGTGAAGGATCGCGCTACGGGATAGAAGAATATCTGGAGCTGAAATACCTGTGTATCGATGTGAGCCGTTGAGCGTCAGGACGTTAACCCATCCCGGCGGCCAGCGTCGCCGGGCGATAAAGGATGATGCATGTCTGATAATATCTCTGTTTCTCCGGCGCTTGCCGCCGGGGTGCGAGCACCTGCACCCGCCAAATCGTTAAGTTTCCTCGAAGGGGTGGCGATGATCGTCGGCACCAACATCGGCGCCGGCGTGCTCTCCATCGCCTATGCCTCCAGCAAGGCGGGTTTCCTGCCGCTGCTGTTCTGGCTGGTGCTGGTGGGGAGCCTGACCACCATCACCATGCTGTACGTTGCTGAATCCACGCTGCGCACCCGCGCGCATCTGCAGCTGAGCGGGCTGGCGAAGCGCTACGTCGGCGGCCTGGGCGCCTGGTTGATGTTCGCTTCGGTGTGCGTCAACAGCGTCGGGGCGCTTACCGCCTACATGACCGGCAGCGGCAAGCTGCTGCAATCGCTGTTCGGCATCTCGCCGGCGCTGGGCAGCCTGCTGTTCTTCGTACCCGCCGCCGGCGTGCTCTATCTCGGTTTGAAAGCGATCGGCCGCGGCGAGAAGTTCATCAGCATCGGCATGGTGGTGATGTTGACCGCGCTGGTGGCAGCGACGCTGCTGAAAGACACCACCCAGATGCGCAACCTGCTGGACGGCGACTGGCGCTATATGGTGCCGGTATTCAACGTGGTGGTGTTCTGCTTCTCGGCGCAGTACATCGTGCCGGAGATGGCGCGCGGCTTTGCCGATAAGCCGGAGCAGCTGCCGAAGGCGATCATCGTCGGCATGGTGGTGACGTTCATTTTGCTGGCGGCGGTGCCGATGTCGGTGATCGCGCTCAGCGGGCTGGATGACATCTCCGATGTGGCCACCATTTCCTGGGGCCAGGCGCTGGGGCAGTGGGCGTTCTTCTCCGCCAACATCTTCGCGCTGTGCGCGATGCTGACCTCGTACTGGGGGTTGGGCGGCAGCTTCCTGACCAATATCTTCGACAAGTTCCGGCTGGGCAACGACGAGCTGCCGCTGCGCCGCTTCGGCGTGCTGCTGCTGGTGGTGGTGCCGCCGTTCGCGCTGGCCTACAGCGGGCTGGTGTCGTTCGTCAACGCGCTCTACTTCGCCGGGGTGTTCAGCGGGGTGATCCTGTCGATCATGCCGATGCTGATCCTGCGCGGCGCGCGCAAACACGGCGACCAAACACCACGCTGGCAGTGCAACTGGATCACGCATCCGCTGCTGCAGATCAGCATTGTGTTGCTGTACCTGGCCAGCGCGGTGTACGCCATCGCTTCATTGTTAGGCTATCTGCCCTCTGGATGGTGATTTGCCTTCCCTCAAGCAGTGATGTTGTTTCTCGGCATTGAGAACGGCGGCGTCGTGGCCGCCGATTTTTTTCCTCAGGCGCGCCGTTTTTCCGACAACGCCAGCCAGGCCTGCACCGACGGGCGCTGCCACTGCTTGTGCGCATAGTGGCGCACGCGCTCCGGCACCGGATCGCCGTGCATTACCAGCCGGTTGAGCATCAGCGCCAGATCGGTGTCGGCGATGCACCACTCCCTGAACAGATTGTCCTGCCCGTGGCTCAACAGCTTTTCCACGGCGGCGATCAGCTTGCGCGCGGCTTCCTGCGCGGCTTCGGACAGCGGCGGGAACTTGCCGTTGTTGAACACCACTTCGGTCGAGCGCTCGGCGCGGATCGGCAGCAGATCGCTGCGCAACCAGGCCTGGATCTCGCGCGCCTTGGCGCGCAGCTTCACGTCGCGCGGGTACACGGCGTGGGCCGGGTGGATGTCTTCCAGGTATTCGGCGATCGCCGAAGACTCCGAGAGCTGAAATTCGCCGATCGCCAGCGTCGGCACCCGGCGGGTGAGCGACAGCGCCGCGTAGGCTGCCTCTTTGTTCTCTTCTTTCGCCAGATCCACCGGCTTCACGGTGAACGGAATGCCTTTTTCCGTCAGCACGACAAAGGCGGACATGGCGTACGGGCTGAAAAATTCACTGTCGGTATAAAGCTCGGTGATCGGTTGAGACATCGGCGGTTCCTCGGGGTTAAGGGGGGAACATTCATCATTGTCGAGGGGAGGCTAAAAATCAATCTGTTAGCCTAAAAGTTCTTGGGCGGCGCGGTTTACGGCGCCGTGAGCTCCTTCAGGATGATGTGATATATTTGTTGCCAACACGTGAATTGAGCCGTATTGGGTAACATGAAGACGCAGTGGATAGAACGAGTGAAAGTGGGATGCGCGCGCCTGTGGCCGCACCCGCTGGCGGTGGGCAAACGAGAGATGCTGATTTCCAGCGTTGGCGCCGGTTTGGGGCTGATGCTCGCCGGCTGGATCAGCCACTTTATTTTGGGCGAGGTGAACCTGTGGTTTATCGCGCCGATGGGCGCTTCGGCGGTGCTGCTGTTCGGCGTGCCGAACAGCCCGCTGGCGCAGCCTTGGTCGATCGTCGGCGGCAATGCGCTGGCGGCGACGGTGGGCGTTAGCGCCGGTCTGCTGATCCCCGATCCGGGCCTGGCCTGCGGCGTTGCGGCGGCGGTGGCCATCGGCCTGATGTTCAAGCTGCGCTGCCTGCACCCACCCGGCGGCGCGGTGGCGCTGACCGCCATCCTCGGCGGCCCCGGCATTCATCAGATGGGCTACCACTTCGTGTTGTACCCGGTGCTGCTGAACTCGGTGCTGCTGGCGGCGCTGGCCATTCTGTTCAATAACCTGGCCGGGCGGCGCTACCCGCACGCGCTGGCGCCGGCGGAGGCCAAGCCGGCCAATCTGCCGATCGATGCCGTTTCCATCACCCGCGCCGATCTGCACGAGGCGTTGATGGAGGGGGATCTGTTCGATATCGATGAGGACGATCTGCAGGAGATCCTGCTGCGCGCCGAGCAGCTGGCGCATCAGCGGCAAAGCAAGATTGCCTGATCAGCCCAGCGTTTTGCGGTAAAACACCACCCGTTCCGTTTCGGCAAAGCCCAGCGCCGCATGCAGGCGCTGGGAGTCCAGATTGGCGATGTCGGTATCCGACGCCAGCTCGCTGCACCCCTGTTGCTTCGCCCACTCCTGCACCTGCGCGATCAAACGCGCCGCCCAGCCCTGGCGGCGGGCGCGTTCGACGGTGTAAATCCCTTCCAAAAACGCCACCGGCGACGATTCGCAGCCGTTGACGTAATCGTGGCGCAGCGCGACCTCGGCAAAGCCAACGAAAGCGCCGTCCAGCCCCCGCGCCATAAACGCGGTGTGGTGCGGCGAAGCCAATATTTCGCGCATCTCCGCGCGGTGCTCTTCCAACGGACAAGTGGGCCACAGCGCTGAGCGCAGCGCCAGCCAGGCGTCGAGGTTGTCGTGGTCGCAGTTGACGATCATGCGGGGGCCTTATGAGTCGGAATAAATCAGGAATGCCGAGAGGGAAGTGTGGCACGGCGGCGGGAAACAAAAAAGCAACTGATTACACTAGCGGGGATTTGATTAAAGTTCCTGCTTCAGGTTCAAGAAGGTGTCGATAACCTCGTCAGCTTGGGTAAGATACGCATAAGTTGGTTATCCGTACCAGAGCTATTCAGGATAAGAGCGAGGATGAATGTGTTTCACCATCCTTCCCAAAGTGCCGGCATATCCAGATGGAGCCAAAAAACTTACCAAACTATGGCTGAGGGCATTGCAGACGATACGGTTGTAGAATGTACAGGTGCTATATGGAAGAAGAGCGAAAGTACGTCCGTATGGTTCTGCGGGATCGGCCATTTCCAGCGACCTGTTGCTAGGAATAGACGCAGACATCATGAGAGTGATGATAGGAAAGCTTGTGAAATTTCTTAGTATTCCTTCATATGTAATACCCACTCTGACAAAAAAGCACTGTACAAATAACCAGAAAATATAAATAATATGTACACTGCTCAAATGGTGAAAGTTAATGAAAGAAATTGAGATAAAGAAGGTGCTTATAGAGCATTTAATTAATTGTGATAATAATATTATTAGTTCTGAGTTTCGTTTTGATTTTGGAACTCGTAGAGCTGATATAATCTGCATGCTTGATGACATGCTTATTGCCTATGAAATAAAAGGGGCTGGGGATAACACTGAACGTTTAGCCACTCAAATTGATAGTTACAGAAAGTATTTTGATTTTTGCTTCATAGTTTGTGAGCGTTCTAATGTGGATAGCATTAGAAAAAAAACACCTCGTAGTGTCGGAATTATTGTCATCGAAAATGAAGTTGTGACTCAAGTAAGGAAGTCTAATAAAATTAAAAAACATGATAAGATAACTTTGGCGAGCACGATAGATATAAACTATCTTCGACGACTTGTAGTTGATAAACGAGTAAAGTCGAAACATGAGCTTTGCGAGGCTCTTGCTTTACAGAAGAGTCTTGATGATATAAGAAAAATATCGAGGGAAGATGTGTTTAAAAAAATAGTTATCCCTTATAAATTATTCTTGGCGGAAATGGGAAAAATAATACATTCAGATGACATCCTTACTCTCACAAGAATGCCATCGCTAGAATTAGTCTAATAACCTAAGTCTTAGTCTTGTTCGAGATGTCATGTAATAATTCATTCTTACAGCTATCCAAAATGAAGGGCTGATCCCAGATGGCTCACCATTAGCTGCGCTAGCAATTTCTTCATCTGCCCAAGTTCCCAATGGACTATATCTTTCATCTGCAATCATTTTTTGAGCGCACAAAATATAACTTCCTGCATTTCTTCGATATCTTTTATATATAAAATCTTTAACTTGGCAAATATCTATGCGAGGGACAAAGGTCCCCCCTTTTATTTCAACTTGCTGAATGTTTATAGAGGCATAATCGCCATATTTAATGTCGAACTCTGAAGAAATATGCTCAAATATTTCTTCTTCATAGATAAGGAAGTCTCCATGATCATCTTTCCCTTCTGCAGCAGGGCTTAATGGGAATGATGTACATACAGTTACTATATCTTCAATTTTATTTCCAAACTCTTCAAGTTCTGAGCAGGCGAAGATAAATCCTTCAGCTATTGCTTCCGATTTACCTTTTATAATCTGCTCACCGTCCAAAATTACATACAATTTACAGTTTTCTGAAAGATTGTCATAAATTGGTTTTATGAATTTCTTATAGTTATCAAGGTGATACGGTAATCTTACTGCAAGGTTTTCTTTAGATTCTGACATGGTTTTAACAAAACCAGAAACTTCAGTAAAGTCATCTTCATCATATAAGTGAATCATTGGTATAATGTTCAAATCACTATATAAATTTATGAAGTATTGCCATTCATAAAATGAATTACTTTCATCTACAAGTTGTTCAAGTTGATAGTTTACGTATTTTTCATTAGATGTGACATCTAAAATAAATGGCCTTTCTCCTTGGATTTCTCTAATAGATGCCATTTTCCTATGGATATCACCATCGGGAGCAATATTTGTTCTTCTTGACTTGGTTAATTCATATATAGGTAAAATGTTATCGAAGTCATCTGAGTTTAGCTTGGAAACAGCTTTTAATTCAGCGTCGCGAGTTTTAAGTAAAGGGAAATAGCAATAATTACTCATAAATTATGTCCTTCATATCCAAGTTGTTTTGCCCTGATACGAATTGCCATAGATGAAACCTGGAAGTGCTTAGCTAAATCTTCTACTTGCTTGGAAATGTTTTTAATATACGCCTCGAAAGGCGCTTTTGGCATTAATAACTCTGCCGCAAATTTATTAGCCTCATGCTCCATCGGGTTGCTTTCTTCATTTCTGAAAAAAGTAGTATCAACAAAGTTTTCTTTCAGAATAGTATGTTTTATGTAATGCCCTAATTCGTGGGCAATTGTAAAGCGTTGCCGATGAGGGTGGTGTAATGAATTTATTGTCATAATCCATTTTCCATTTTTATCTTTCCTGAGGCTACCTGACTCTTCTCCTGTCATAGGTTCCATCCTCATCGATATTCCAAGTTTCTGAGTTAAACTAGTTACATCTAAGGGTTCGACAGTTATGCCATTGCTACTGGCGAATGATAAAAGCTCCTCAGGAGTATTCGCATTGATTTTTTCATCATTAGTATTTTTATTGTTAACACTTTTACGTTTAATAAAAGCCATTTTAATGTCCTTGTTTTAAGGTTAATGATGAGCCATCACTCTCAGATACATCTCTCTGAGAGAGCGCCTGTGCTAAAATTGAGATATGTCTTTTCATTTCAGCGCATTCGCCTTCTAGCATTTTAACTAATTCTTCTCTTTTTCTTACTTCTTCCATGTCAGAAATTAAGTTGCTTACAATTTCTATTTGTGACGTTAAGTCAAGTTGCAAGGCACCAATTTTTTGATTTACGGTTAACTCAACTTTAGTATTGGTTATATCTTTTACTTCACGATCAAATGATTTGCTTTCTATGTAGTTTTTTACCTCTAGAATAGCTTCTTCCCTAGCTTTTGCATTAGATGACTGTTTAACCATAAAAAAAGCAAACCCTCCAAGAATAGCATTTAATGCTATCAGCACAGTAATTATCGTCTGATAAAAAGTACCTTGAAAGGACCATAAATCATCAAGGCTCAATAAAGTACCGTTTGAGACTAGCTCACCAATGTTATGTAATGTAAGAGCATCCATCTGTGCATGTGGATGTTGCAAAAAGTACTGACTCTGTATACCTAGGTATGATGAAAAACCGGCTGTCAGAGACAATTGAAAAAGCAGTATCCAGACTACAATAGTAGCTATTGACGAAAATATAATAGAGAGAACAGTAATCTTTGGACTGTGATAGCAGATTTTTGTACTCTTTGGCGAACTATCTTGGGTAAAGTTTGACTCTGACATTAAGTGATATCTCTATGTTTGCCATAAAAATCGTAAAGGTAGTTAGGCAATTAGTAAGTCACCACGCTAAGATGGACGCTATGCCAACAATGGTACGAGAGTGTTCGTTTTAACATTTTTTACGAATGATGAAAATACACATCATGAATAGATCTACTCCTAATGCGATATGCGTCATCCGCTACGTAATCTGATATGTATTGGTGCAATTGCTGAGTGAAGTTGGCAACTAATCCCCCTCACTTCAATGTCTACAGCCATTTTACGGGCCTCATGCTGAAAGTTAAATGATGATATTGATGTGTCATCATTTGCCATCATTACACCTGAAAAACAAAAAAGCCACCCTGAGAGGTGGCTTAATTATATGATTTTAAAGCAAAAAATTGGTGGCCCCTGTTGGGTTTGAACCAACGACCAAGCGATTATGAGTCGCCTGCTCTAACCACTGAGCTAAGGGGCCAAGCCGCGAGATTATAGGGAATCCTTAAGCATCGGTCTACTGTTACCCGCCCGTATGTTGCTTTTCTGCGCAGTTCTAGCCTGTTGTAATTGCTGGCGGATTTTGCGATAACCGCAGTAAATCCCTGCAATGGACTCACGACACTCATGGAACTTCTGGCGCCCAACCTGCGGGTGGTGTTTTGCGGCATCAACCCCGGCCTTTCTTCCGCCCATCAGGGCTATCCTTTCGCCAACGGCAGCAACCGCTTCTGGAAGGTGATCCATCAGGCCGGCTTTACCAAGAGCCAGCTGGCGCCGGAGCAGTGGCAGCAGCTGAAGGATAATGGCTGCGGCATTACCGCGCTGGTGGCGCGCCCGACGGTGGCGGCCAGCGAGCTGTCGCGCGACGAGTTGCGCAGCGGCGGTGAGGCGCTGCAAGAGAAGATCCTGCGCTATCAGCCGCGCGCGCTGGCGATCTTGGGCAAGCAGGCGTTCACCACCGCCTTTGGGGTGAGAAACGCGCCCTGGGGTAAGCAGACGATGATGCTGGGAGAAACCGAGGTGTGGGTATTGCCCAACCCCAGCGGATTGAATCGCGCCACGCTGGAGCAGCTGACCGCCAGCTATCGCGAGCTGTTCCTGGCGCTGCAATGACATAAGGAAATTGCGATGACATCGATGATGAAAGGTTGTTTGATGGCGCTGTTATTGGTGACCGGCGCTGCACAGGCGGGGCATTCGCCGCAGGAAGCGCGCAACAAGCAGAACGTGCTGGAGTTTTATCGGCAGGGGCTGAACAACAAGGATTTTGCGGCGGCGCGGCCGTTTTTGGGCGAACAATACAAACAGCATAACCCCAATGCCAAAGACGGCGTGGCGGGTTTTCGTCAATTTGTCGAGCTGCTGAAAACGCGTTACCCCAATTCGCACAGTGAGGTGAAACAGGCGTTCGTCGACGGCGACTTCGTGATTTTGCATGTGGAGGTCAGCGGGCGCGAGGCCGGCAAGACCGCGGCGATCGTCGATATCTTCCGTCTGGACAGCGCCGGAAAGATTGTTGAACACTGGGACGTGACGCAGCCGGTGCCGGAGAAGACCGCCAGCGGCAACAGCATGTTCTGAGGCATAAAAAAACCCCGGCAGGCCGGGGTTTTTGTTTTGGGTGCGGCAGCCGGACTTAATCGTCCAGGAAGCTGCGCAGCACTTCGGAGCGGCTTGGGTGACGCAGCTTGCGCAGCGCCTTGGCTTCGATCTGACGAATACGCTCACGGGTAACGTCAAACTGCTTGCCAACCTCTTCCAGCGTGTGGTCGGTGTTCATGTCGATGCCGAAACGCATGCGCAGCACTTTCGCTTCGCGCGCGGTCAGGCCGGCCAGCACGTCGTGGGTGGCGGAACGCAGGCTTTCCGAGGTCGCGGAGTCCAGCGGCAGCTCGAGGGTGGTATCCTCGATGAAGTCGCCCAGATGCGAATCTTCGTCGTCGCCGATCGGCGTTTCCATCGAGATTGGCTCTTTGGCGATCTTCAGCACTTTGCGGATCTTGTCTTCCGGCATCAGCATGCGCTCGGCCAGCTCTTCCGGCGTCGGCTCGCGGCCCATCTCTTGCAGCATCTGGCGCGAAATACGGTTGAGCTTGTTGATGGTCTCAATCATATGCACCGGAATACGGATGGTGCGCGCCTGGTCGGCGATGGAGCGGGTGATAGCCTGACGGATCCACCAGGTGGCGTACGTCGAGAACTTGTAGCCGCGGCGGTATTCGAACTTGTCTACCGCTTTCATCAGGCCGATGTTGCCTTCCTGGATCAGATCCAGGAACTGCAGGCCGCGGTTGGTGTATTTCTTGGCGATAGAAATAACCAGACGCAGGTTGGCCTCAACCATCTCTTTCTTAGCGCGGCGAGCTTTCGCTTCACCGATCGACATGCGACGGTTGATGTCTTTGACCTGCTCGATGGTCAGGCCGGTTTCTTCTTCGATCTGACGCAGTTTCTGCAGGCTGCGCTGCACGTCTTCAGCAACGTCTTTCAGCTTTTCCGACCATGGCTTGGCCATCGCCAGCGCCGCTTCGAACCAGGAATCGCTGGTTTCGTTGCCGGCGAACAGGGTGACGAAGTTTTTCTTCGGCATTTTGCACTGTTCAACGCACAGCTTCATAATGATGCGTTCCTGGGTGCGAACGCGGTCCATCATGGTGCGCATGCTGTTGACCAGGAAGTCGAACTGTTTCGGCACCAGGCGGAACTGCTTGAACACTTCAGACAGCTTCAGGATCTCGTCCGCGGCGCTGGCGTGGCTGCGGCCGTTTTTCTTGATCACCAGGCGGGTCGCTTCATACTGATCGCGCAACTCGGCGAACTTCTGACGCGCCAGCTCAGGATCGATGCTGTTGTCGTCTTCGGTGTCGTCGTCTTCGTCGTCTTCATCTTCTTCGTCGTCGTCTTGCTCTTCGCTCGACAGTTCAGAACCGATGTGAGTGGCGGTTGGGGCGATGTCCTCTTCCGCGTTAGGATCGACGAAGCCGGTGATCAGATCGGACAGGCGCGCTTCACCCGCTTCGACGCGATCGTACTGCTCAAGCAGGTAGGTGATGGCTTCCGGGTATTCGGCAACCGAGCACTGTACCTGGTTGATGCCGTCTTCGATGCGCTTGGCGATGTCGATTTCGCCTTCGCGCGTCAGCAGTTCGACGGTACCCATTTCGCGCATGTACATGCGCACCGGGTCGGTGGTGCGGCCGATTTCGGATTCCACGCTGGACAGAACCTGTGCGGCGGCTTCTTCCGCATCTTCGTCCGTGCTGTTCGAGTTTTCGGCGAGCAGCAGGTCATCGGCGTCCGGTGCTTCTTCCATCACCTGGATGCCCATGTCGTTAATCATCTGGATGATGTCTTCGATCTGATCGGAGTCGACGATATCTTCCGGCAGATGGTCATTGACCTCAGCATAGGTCAGATAGCCTTGCTCCTTACCACGGGTGACAAGTAGCTTCAGCTGTGACTGCGGGTTTTGCTCCATAAGACGGTATCCACACTTCAGAGTATTTAGGTTGGTGTCGGTCGGCGAAACCGCCAACAATAGCATTTGGGGCGTTTTCGTTATCGCCGCGGCCCACTATGGCGGCACTGTGCAGGGCTCTGCCCTCGCAATTATCGGCACTTAAGCCGTTTGGTATTCAGTTTTTCTTCGCTAAAACCTGGTTGAGAGAACGGACTTCTTCACGTTCCTCCGCGCTCAGACCGCGCGTTCTGGCCTGGGCGATCAGCGTTTCCAGCCGTTGCTCGAGCACCGAGTCGTACAGGCTGGCCAACGTATCCAAAAAGGTCTGCTCGACCATGTCCTCAACGATCATATGGTTCCAGGTCGCCAAGGTTTCAAGCTGCTGGCTGAATTTGTTGTCGCGATACAGCTCCAGCAATTGCCCGGTCGTCAGGCCCGGCTGCGCCAAACAGGTCTGCACCAGTTCGACGAACAGCGGCAATCCCGCCTGTTTGGTCTGCTCCAACCCTTCCAGCGAAGGGATAAGTGTAGCCAACTGCGGATTTTGCACCAGTAACCCTATCAGTATACGCATGGTTGTGCGTTTTAGCTGGGGCGCCTGATAAGGATTCGCATTTTCAGCCTGCTTGGGCATCAGCTTGTCGAGCTGGCTGTCGTCCAGCAGCCCCAGCTTGTTGCCGAGCTCCTGGCGCAGGTACAAGCGCAACGTTTCGCCCGGCACCTGAGTAATCAGCGGCAGCGCCAGCGTGCTCAGCTTGGCGCGCCCGTCCGGGCTGCTCAGATCCACCTGCGGCAGCAGGCTTTCGAACAGGAACGTGGACAGCGGCTGCGCCTGCTCCATTCGCTGTTCGAAGGCTTCTTTGCCTTCCTTGCGCACCAGCGTGTCCGGATCTTCGCCGTCGGGCAAAAACATGAACCGCAGCTGGCGCCCGTCATTCAGGTACGGCAGCGCGGTTTCCAGCGCCCGCCAGGCCGCTTCGCGGCCGGCGCGGTCGCCGTCGTAACAGCAGACGACGTTGTCGGTGGCGCGGAACAACAGCTGAATGTGTTCCGCCGTCGTCGAGGTGCCGAGCGAGGCGACGGCATAGTCGATGCCGAATTGCGCCAACGCCACCACGTCCATATACCCTTCCACTACCAGCAGCCGCTGCAGGGTAGGGTGGTTCTGCTGTGCTTCATACAGGCCGTACAGCTGGCGGCCCTTATGGAAAACTTCGGTTTCCGGCGAGTTCAGGTACTTCGGCATACCGTCGCCCAGCACGCGGCCGCCGAAGGCGATCACGCGCCCGCGCTTGTCGCGGATGGGGAACATCACCCGTTCGCGGAAACGGTCGTACGAACGCCCCTGATCGTTAGTCACCAGCATGCCGGCATCGTTCAATGCGCGGCGCGAGTCGGCGTCGCGGCCGAAACGCTTCAGGGCGTTGTCCCATCCCGCCGGCGCGAAGCCGATGGCGAAATGGCGAATAACGTCGTCACTTAACCCGCGCTGCTGCAAATAGTTGCGCGCCGGCGCCCCGGAGGACTGCTGCAATGACTGTTGATAGAACGCGCTGAGCTGTTCCATCAGTTGGTACAGGCTCTGGCGCTGATGGCGTTCGATCTGGGTTGGCCCGGTGCCCGCTTCGTAAGGCACTTCCAGCCCGTGCATGGTCGCCAGTTCTTCGATGGTTTCGACAAACTCGAGTCGGTCGTAATTCATCAAAAAGTCGACGGCGTTGCCGTGCGCACCACACCCAAAACAGTGATAAAACTGCTTTTCGCCATTAACGGTAAAGGAAGGCGTCTTTTCGTGGTGGAACGGACAGCACGCGTGATAGTTCTTGCCTTGCTTCTTGAGCTTCACGCGGGCGTCGATCAAATCGACGATGTCGGTGCGAGCCAGCAAGTCATTGATAAATACGCGCGGAATTCGTCCAGCCATAAGCCCTTACTTCATTAGCCTATAAACGAGAACAAGCCGCGCATTCCTTTCGGAAAGCACGGCCTTCGTATGCAACTACTCGGTCTGCGCGATTTTGAAAATCAGAAATTCACGCGGTGGGGTTGCCCCCGAAGAATTAATACAGACGAGTGCGGCGTGCGTTTTCGCGAGCCAGTTTCTTCGCGTGACGTTTCACAGCAGAAGCTTTAGCGCGTTTACGTTCGGTAGTTGGTTTTTCATAAAACTCACGACGACGAACTTCAGCTAAAACACCTGCTTTTTCGCAAGAGCGTTTGAAACGACGCAGAGCAACGTCAAATGGCTCGTTTTCACGTACTTTAATTACCGGCATGTGCCTCTCACCTCAATAAAATTCGGTTTGTTGCTGGCCAAGCGCCAGCCTTTTCAAAATGGTGCGGAATTTTACTCCAATGGATGCTGCTTTGTAAAGCATCACAGCAAATTGAAACCCGCGTCGCTCTGCCGCAACGTGCGCAATTTTGCACCGGGCGCTGATTATAGACTAATCAGAAAAAAATGCTCGTGTTTAATCGCTCAGGCATTTTCTGGATGAATCATCGACATAGGCGCAAGCCGGTGACAAGATGCGCCGCACCGGCGGTAAATGCGGCGGAATGTGGTAGACTGGCGGCCGCACGTGAATGATGGGAAATGTAATGCGAGTACTGGGTATAGAAACGTCCTGCGATGAAACCGGAATTGCAGTGTATGACGATCAAACCGGTTTGTTGGCCAACCAATTATACAGCCAGGTGAAGCTGCACGCCGACTACGGCGGCGTGGTGCCGGAACTGGCCTCCCGCGATCACGTGCGCAAAACCGTGCCGCTGATTCAGGCGGCGCTGAAAGAGGCCAACCTGACCCCGGCCGATATTGACGGCGTGGCTTATACCGCCGGGCCGGGCCTGGTGGGGGCGCTGCTGGTCGGCGCAACCGTGGGGCGCGCGCTGGCGTTCGCCTGGAACGTGCCGGCAGTGCCGGTGCACCATATGGAAGGCCACCTGCTGGCGCCGATGCTGGAAGACAACCCGCCCGCGTTCCCGTTCGTCGCGCTGCTGGTCTCCGGCGGCCACACTCAACTGATCAGCGTCACCGGCATCGGTGAGTATGAACTGCTGGGCGAGTCGATCGACGATGCCGCCGGCGAAGCGTTCGACAAAACCGCCAAGCTGCTCGGCCTGGATTATCCCGGCGGGCCGATGCTGTCGAAGATGGCGCAGCAGGGCACGGCGGGGCGCTTCACCTTCCCGCGGCCGATGACCGATCGTCCGGGGCTGGACTTCAGTTTCTCCGGGCTGAAAACCTTTGCCGCCAACACCATTCGCTCCAACGGCAACGACGATCAGACGCGTGCCGACATCGCCCGCGCCTTCGAGGATGCGGTGGTGGATACGCTGGCGATCAAATGCAAACGCGCGCTGGAGCAGACCGGCTTCAAACGCCTGGTGATGGCCGGCGGCGTGAGCGCCAACCGCACGCTGCGCGCCAAACTGGCGGAGATGATGCAGAAACGCGGCGGGGAGGTGTTCTATGCCCGCCCTGAATTTTGCACCGACAACGGCGCGATGATCGCCTATGCCGGCATGGTGCGCCTGAAGAGCGGCGCCAACCCGGCGCTGAGCGTTTCGGTGCGGCCGCGCTGGCCGCTGGCGGAACTGCCTGCGGTATAAAGCAAAGGGCCGGATTATCCGGCCCTTCTGTTATTCCTCTCTCGGCTGGTCGCCGTTATCCGCGTCGTTTTTCTTCTTGCGGAACTTGCCCCAGATCTTGCCTTCCTGGCCGCGCCACAGGCGCTGAATATTGTCGTGATGCCGCATCAGGATCAGGCAGGAGAGCATCGCTACCGGGAAGGTGAACTGCGGTTTGAACCACCAGACGTAGAACGGGGCGATCAACGCGCTGACGATGGCGCCGAGCGAAGAGTAGCCGCTGAGCAGCACCGTCAACAGCCAGGTGCCGGTCATCAGGCCGGTCAGATCCCAGCCGATAGGCGCGATGGCGCCAAACGCCGTCGCCACGCCTTTACCGCCGCGGAAGTGGAAGAACACCGGATAGATGTGCCCCAGACAGGCGGCGATCGCCGTCAGGCCCAGATACAGCGGCGGCACATCGAGTTTGTAGGCCAGCCAGACCGGCAGCATCCCTTTCAGAATATCGAACACCAGCACCGCCGCCGCCGCCAGCCGGCCGCCGATGCGCAGGACGTTGGTCGCCCCGGGGTTTCCTGAGCCATGTTCACGCGGATCCGGCAGCCTGGCGATCCGGCAAACCAGGATCGCGCTGGAAATCGAGCCGCACAGATACGCGAAGATAATCATGCCAAGCGCGGTAGCACTCATAACGCGGTTCCGTTTAATAATGGTCGTTTTACTCGCAACATCTATGGATAATACGCACATTCCGCTGGAAGTGGTATCCGGCAAGGCCAAAAACAGAGAATGACGTGATGGATATCGTATTTATTGAAGAGCTTACCGTAATTACCACCATTGGCGTTTATGAGTGGGAACAGGGCATTCGTCAGAAGCTGGTGTTCGATATCGAAATGGGCTGGGATAACCGGCCGGCCGCCGCCAGCGACGATGTAAATGACTGTCTGAGCTATGCCGATGTCAGCGACGCCGTGATCCAGCATGTTGAATCGAACCGGTTCGCGCTGGTGGAGCGCGTGGCGGAGGAAATATCCGAAATTTTGCTTCAGCGCTTCAATTCCCCGTGGGTCCGTATTAAGGTCAGCAAACCGGGCGCTGTAGCACATGCCAATCGGGTCGGCGTGATCATTGAGCGCGGCACTCGTCCCGCATGATTTTATGTCATCTGCTTGCAACGAAAGACCGTTAATCTGGTCTTAATCCTGAGAATTGTTTTAGCGGCATTGTCTTTTAAGCACTGCCGCTTTTTTATGTGATGGCCGTTATTTTATGGGGTGAGCGAAGCACATGGCTGACATGCATTCACTGTTTATTGCGTTTGTTCTTGGGGTTGTCGAAGGGTTAACCGAATTTCTGCCGGTGTCTTCCACCGGGCATATGATTATCGTTGGCGAGTGGCTGGGTTTTACCGGCGACAAAGCCAAAACCTTTGAAGTCATCATCCAACTGGGGTCTATCCTGGCCGTGGTGGTGATGTTCTGGCGCCGGTTGTTCGGCCTGATCGGCATCCATTTCGGCGGCAAGCCGGTGGAGCACGAGGGCAAAACCAGCGGCCAACTGAAGCTGGGGCATATCCTGCTGGCGATGATCCCGGCGGTGGTGCTGGGTCTGGTATTCCACGATGTGATTAAATCGCTGTTCGCGCCGAAAAACGTGATGTACGCGTTGGTCGTCGGCGGCCTGCTGTTGCTGGCGGCGGAATGGCTGAAGCCGAAGACACCGAGAGCGGAAGGGCTGGATGACATCACCTACCGCCAGGCGTTCATGATCGGCTGCTTCCAGTGCCTGGCGCTGTGGCCGGGTTTCTCCCGTTCGGGGTCCACTATCGCCGGCGGTATGCTGGTGGGCGTAAACCGCTATGCGGCGTCCGAGTTCTCCTTCATCCTGGCGGTGCCGATGATGATTGGCGCCAGCGGTCTGGATCTGTACAAGAGCCTGCACTTCCTGACCTGGGGTGATCTGCCGATGTTCGCCGTCGGTTTCGTTACTGCCTTCGTGGTGGCGCTGATTGCGATCAAGACCTTCCTGTCGCTGATCAAACGCATCTCGTTCGTGCCGTTTGCCATCTACCGCTTTATCGTGGCGGCCGTGGTTTACATGGTATTCCTGTAAGCCCGATGGCAAGAAAAAACCCCGCTCTGCGGGGTTTTTTTATGCCTGATCGTTGAGGATGGTTTGGTTGAGTTTCCAGTCGGCCAGCGCCTGCTGGCGACGGCGTTTGAGCTCATCGCGGATCGCGGTGCCCTGCAGCCCGCTGGCTACCACCTCTTTAATAGATACCGCGTTCGCCACCTGATACGCCTGGCGCAGATAGTCGCCCTGAGGATAAGGATTCTCCTCAAAGCCGGTGCGGCCGCGCGCGTCCGCTTCGCTGGTCAGGATCATCTGCTCCAGCCTTTGGGGCTTGCGCCAGACGTCGATGGCGTCGAACAGCTTCAGCAGGGTCTCCGGCCGCAGCTTGTTCACGGTGTGGATCAAATCATGGTACTCGGCCACCAGCTTGCTCAGATCGCGCACCGGATTGGGCACCCGCAGCCGTTGACATAGCGCTTCGACCAGCCGCACGCCCGCCGGGCCGTGGCCGTGGTGATGCGGCCAGAACTCTTTTGGCGTCAATCCTTTGCCGAGGTCATGACACAGGGTGGCGAAGCGCACGTCCACCTCGGGAGTGAGGCGGGCGGCCATCGCCAGCGCCATCAGCGTATGTACGCCGGTGTCGATCTCCGGATGCCATTTGGCGGGGGCCGGCACGCCGAACAGCGCGTCGATTTCCGGGAACAGCACCGCCAGCGCATCGCAGTCGCGCAGCACCTGAAAATAGACCTGCGGGCTCTGGCTTTGCAGCGCCTTTTCGGTTTCCTTCCAGACGCGTTCGGCGGTCAGCGCGGCCAGTTCACCGCTGTGCGCCATCCGGCGCATCAAGGCCAGCGTTTCGTCGGCGATGCGAAAACCCAGATGGGCGAAGCGAGCATTGAATCGCGCCACGCGCAGCACGCGCAGCGGATCTTCGCCGAACGCGTCGGAAACGTGGCGCAGCACGCGCGCCTGCAGATCGGCCACGCCGCCGTAGGGGTCAATCAGTTCCCCTTCGGCGGAACGGGCGATGGCGTTGAGGGTCAGATCGCGCCGCAGCAGATCTTCTTCCAGCGTGACGTCCGGCGCGGCATAGCAGGTAAAACCGGTGTACCCCTGGCCGGATTTGCGCTCGGTGCGCGCCAGCGCGTACTCCTCGTGGGTATCGGGATTGAGGAACACCGGAAAATCTTTGCCGACCTGCTGGTAGCCCAACGCCAGCAGCTCCGCCGGCGTGGCGCCCACCACCACCCAATCATGATCGACCACCGGAATGTTGAGCAGGCTGTCGCGAACGGCGCCGCCGACCAGATAAATCTGCACTGTTGACTCCTGAATATCGTGTAAGGCTCTGTCTATCAGATTACATGAATTGGCCGCGGGATGTCGGCGCCAATGAAAAAGGCGCCCGCAGGCGCCCAAACTCAAACTGAACGATACTGAGATCAGTTCATCCAGCGATTGTTGTTCTTGCGACGCGGGATCAGGTGCGGCAACAGCAGACCCAGCAGCAAACCGACGCCGGCGACGCCGCCGCCGTACATGAACCATTGCAGGATAATGGTGCGCTGCTTGTCGTCGAGCTGCAGGTTAACGGCGTTGACCTTCTTCTGCGCGACCACCAGCTGGTTTTTCAGATCCTGGTTTTCCTTCTGCAGGCTGCTGATGGTGCTGTCGCTGCCTGCGACTTTTTCCTGCATTTCCGCCGTGCGCTGGTTCCAGGTGTTGTCGATGTTGGCGAGCTTGTCGGTCAGGGTTTTCACCTGCTGTTCCAGCTCCGGCACGCGGGTGCGCAGGCTTGGCGTCTGGCTGAGTTGGTCGAGCGGGATCCAGGTGGTGCGGCCTTTCGGATCGCGGATCTGGCCGTAGTTGGTGCTGTCGTTGACGCTCAGCAGGGTCACTTCTTCACCGGCGTTCAGAGTGCCGACAATACGGTACTGATTACCTGGGCCGCTATGGACGTAAGTGCTTAACTCATCGGAGATATAGCGTTTATCTTCGGCATGTGCGGCCCAAGTGATGCTGAAGCTCAGCGCGGCAAGGAAAATCAGGCGTAATTTCTGCATTAGTTCATCGTTTCTGGGTGAATTTATGGAACGATAGTAGAGGGTTCAGTCTGACGACGCAACGCCAAAACCGGAATGAGAACTATCTTACTGTGGCTGATTCTGTGAGTTGCGCAGCGTTTTATAACGTAACAGGTTTTTTCTACAGTTAGCAGGGTTAAGGCGCCGGGAATCGCGGTAAGATAACGGCAACTGTGCGTCAGTGGGCAGCATACGGCGGGCCGAGCGCGCCGCGCTGAAACCGACGCGAATGCGTAACTTATTGGTGTTAAAGAATTATGACCGTTGAAATTGAACTGAAATTCATCGCCGCGCCGCAAGCGGTGGCCGCTCTGCCACACTGGCTCGCCGCCTGGCCGCATCAGCATTCCGCGCCGCAAAAGCTGACCAACATTTACTTCGAAACGGCCGACAACTTCCTGCGCAGTCACGACATGGGGCTGCGCATTCGCGGTTTCGACGATCGCTATGAGATGACCATCAAAACCGCCGGTAAAGTGGTGGGCGGCCTGCACCAGCGCCCGGAATACAATGTCGCTATCGCCGAGCCGCAGCTGGCGTTGGCGCAGTTTCCTGCCGACATCTGGCCGCAGGATTGCGATATCGCGGCGCTGCAGCAGGCGTTGCAACCGCTGTTCCGTACGGATTTCGTGCGTGAGAAGTGGGTGGTTACTTACGGCCAAAGCGAGATAGAGATTGGCCTGGATCAGGGAGAAGTGCGTGCTGGTGGCCTCAGCGAAGCCCTGAGCGAGATAGAACTGGAGCTGCTGAAAGGCAATACCGCCGATCTGCTGGCGTTGGCCGGTGAGCTGGCGGCGCACGACGGGCTGCGTCAGGGCAGCCTGAGCAAGGCGGCGCGCGGTTACCACCTGGCGCAGGGCAATCCGCCGCGTGAGGTGCGCCCGCTGCGGGTGCTGAAGCCGGCGGCGAAGGCGACCGTGGAGCAGGGGATGATCGCCGCCTTCGAGCTGGCGCTCAACCACTGGCAGTACCATGAAGAGCTGTGGCTGCGCGGCGACGCGCAGGCGCGCGCTTCGGTGATTGAGGCGGTTGGCACGATCCGCCAGGCGCTGGTGATCTTCGGCGGCCTGGTGCCGCGCAAGGCCAGTGCCGATCTGCGCGCCCGTCTGACCGAGCTCGAACCGCTGTTGGCGGACAAAACCGCGCAACCGGAGATCCTGTGTTACAGCGCGGTCTACCTGCAATGTAAGTTGGCGCTCACATCATGGTTGGTGCGCGGCGCCTGGCGGCCGTTTATCGACGCCAAAGCGCAGGCCAAGCTGGACGGTTCTTTCAAACGCTTCAGCGACATCATGCTGGGGCGCAGCGGCGCGGAGCTGAAAGAGGCCTTCAGCCGTACGCTGAACGAAGATGAATATCAGGAACAATTGCCGCGCCTGACGCGTCAGATTTCGGCGCTGGTCCTGCTGTCGGGCGCTTACCCCGACGAGCAGACCGGGCCTTATATCGACGCCTGGCGTGAGCTGCAGGCGGCGCTGAGCGAGCGCCGCCAGGGCTGGTATGAAGCCAGCCGCAAACAGGCCTTATCGCATGCGCCATTCTGGTTAAACGGCGCGCTTCGTTAATCCAGCCGGCCCGCCAGCCGCGGGCCGCAGAACGGGTCATACACTATGTCGCCACTTTCAGCCGCGTTACAGGCTCAGGCACAGCAGGTTGTGCAGCGTTTTCAAGAAGTTCACGGCGCGGACTGCGCCTTTAGCGAGCAGGAGCAGTGGGTGCTGGCGTCGAGCGATTTCGTCAGCGACGCGCTGCTCGCCCAGCCGGCCTGGCTGGCGACGCTGCGCGAACAGCCGCCGGCACCCGGCGAGTGGCAACACTATGCCGCCTGGCTCCAGGACGAGCTGGAAGAGGTGCGCGACGAAGCGCAGCTGATGCGTACGCTGCGTCTGTTTCGCCGCGAAACGCTGGTGCGCATCGCCTGGGCGCAGGCGCAGGGGCTGTGTTCGACCGAAGAAACGTTGCTGCAGCTGAGCGGGCTGGCGGAGACGCTGATCGTCAGCGCGCGCGACTGGCTGTATCAAACCTGCTGCCGCGAATGGGGCACGCCGTGCAACGCCGCCGGCGAGCCGCAGCCGCTGTTGATCCTCGGCATGGGTAAGCTGGGCGGCGGCGAACTGAACTTCTCATCGGACATCGATCTGATCTTCGCTTACCCGGAAAATGGTCAAACCCAGGGCGGGCGACGCGAGCTGGACAATGCTCAGTTCTTCACCCGCCTCGGCCAACGGCTGATCAAGGCGTTGGATCAACAGACCATCGATGGCTTCGTCTATCGCGTGGACATGCGGCTGCGGCCGTTCGGCGACAGCGGCCCGTTGGTGATGAGCTTTGCGGCGCTGGAGGATTACTACCAGGAACAGGGGCGCGACTGGGAGCGCTATGCGATGGTGAAGGCGCGCCTGATGGGCGGGGCGGAAGACGCCTACAGCCAGGAGCTGCGCAAAACGCTGCGGCCGTTCGTGTTCCGCCGCTACATCGATTTCAGCGTCATTCAGTCTCTGCGCAACATGAAGGGCATGATCGCCCGTGAAGTGCGGCGGCGCGGCCTGAAGGACAACATCAAGCTGGGCGCCGGCGGCATTCGCGAAATCGAATTCATCACCCAGGTATTCCAACTGATCCGCGGCGGCCGTGAACCGGCGTTGCAGGGGCGTTCACTGCTGCCGACGCTGCAGGCGGTGGGCGAGCTGGGGCTGCTGGAAAGCGAGCAGGTGCGGGCGCTGAGCGCCGCCTACCTGTTCCTGCGGCGGCTGGAGAACCTGCTGCAGGCGATTGGCGATCAGCAAACACAGACGCTGCCGCAGGAGGCGCTCGATCAGGCTCGGTTGGCCTACGGCATGGGGTTGGCGGATTGGCCGGCGCTGATGGCGGCGCTGGACGCGCACATGCAGGCGGTGCGCGCGGTGTTCGACGACCTGATCGGCGACGATAGCCCGGATGTCGGCGAAGATCCTGACTACCAGCACTACCACAGCCTGTGGCAGGACGCGCTGGAGGAGAACGAGCTGGCGCCGCTGACGCCGCACCTCGATGAAGAGGGGCGCCGACAGATGCTGCGCACCATCGCCGATTTCCGCCACGACGTCGACAAGCGCACTATCGGCCCGCGCGGCCGCGACGTGCTCGATCAGCTGATGCCGCGCCTGCTGGCGGAGGTATGCCCGCGCCAGGACGCCCCGACCGCGCTGGTGCGGCTGGCGCAGCTGCTGCTCAGCATCGTCACCCGCACCACCTACCTCGAGCTGCTGGTGGAGTATCACGCGGCGCTCAGCCATCTGATCCGCCTGTGCGCCGCGTCGCCGATGGTCGCCAACCAGCTGTCGCGTTACCCGCTGTTGCTGGACGAGCTGCTGGATCCGGCCACGCTGTATCAGCCGGTGGCGCTGGACGCCTACCGCAGCGAGCTGCGTCAGTACCTGCTGCGGGTGCCGGAAGACGATGAAGAGCAAAAGCTGGAGGCGCTACGCCAGTTCAAACAGGCGCAGCAGCTGCGCATCGCCGCGGCGGATATCGCCGGGGCGCTGCCGGTGATGAAAGTGAGCGATCACCTGACTTATCTGGCTGAGGCGATCATCGACGCGGTGGTGCAACAGGCCTGGAGCGACATGGTGGCGCGCTACGGCCAGCCCACCCATTTGCAGGAGCGGGAGGGGCGCGGCTTTGCGGTAATCGGCTACGGCAAACTGGGCGGCTGGGAGCTGGGGTACAGTTCCGATCTCGATCTGGTATTCCTGTTGGATTGCCCGCCGGAGGTGATGACCGACGGCGATCGCTGCATCGACGGCCGCCAGTTCTACCTGCGGCTGGCGCAGCGGGTGATGCATCTGTTCAGCACCCGCACCTCCTCCGGCATTCTGTATGAGGTGGACGCGCGCCTGCGGCCTTCCGGCGCCGCGGGGATGTTGGTCAGCACCGTCGAGGCATTCGCCGACTACCAGCAAAACGAAGCCTGGACCTGGGAGCATCAGGCCCTGGTGCGCGCGCGCATCGTGCACGGCGATCCGGCGCTGCATCAGCAGTTCGACGCGATCCGGCGCGAGATCCTGTGCAAAACGCGCGATGCGCAGGTGCTGAAGCGTGAAGTGCGCGAGATGCGCGAAAAGATGCGCAACCATCTCGGCAACAAGCAGCGCGATCTGTTTGATATCAAAACCGATGAGGGCGGCATTACCGACATCGAATTTATCGCCCAATATCTGGTCTTACGCTATGCGCCGGGTGAACCGCGGCTAACGCGTTGGTCGGACAACGTGCGTATCTTCGAGCTGATGGCCAATTACGACATCATGCCGGAAGAGGAGGCGCGTGCGCTGACCCAGGCCTATGTCACCATGCGCGACGAGATCCACCACCTGGCGCTGCAGGAACATTCCGGCAAGGTCGGCAGCGAGCTGTTTGCCGCCGAGCGCGAGCAGGTGCGCGCCAGCTGGGCCAAATGGCTGGATTAATACCTTTTTGCGGGTATTCCGGCGGTCTGTGGTAATATCTGCGCCACTAAAATTTTGTTCTTTTTTGGAGTTATCGGATGAAAGTTACGCTGCCTGATTTTCGCCGCGCCGGTGTGCTGGTGGTCGGTGACGTCATGTTGGATCGCTATTGGTATGGGCCGACCAGCCGCATTTCACCGGAAGCCCCGGTGCCGGTGGTCAAGGTCGATACCATCGAAGAGCGTCCCGGCGGCGCGGCTAACGTGGCGATGAACATCGCTTCGCTGGGCGCCACTTCCCGTCTGGTGGGCCTGACCGGCATCGACGATGCGGCGCGGGCGCTGAGCGCCAAGCTGAATGAAGTCAACGTGCGCTGCGACTTCGTCTCGGTGACGACCCATCCGACCATTACCAAGCTGCGCGTACTGTCGCGCAACCAGCAACTGATCCGTCTCGACTTCGAAGAAGGCTTCTCCAACGTTGATCCGCAGCCGATGCTGGAGCGCATTCAGCAGGCGCTGCCGCAGATCGGCGCGCTGGTGCTGTCCGATTACGCCAAGGGCGCGCTCAGCCAGGTGCAGGGCATGATCCAACTGGCGCGCGCCGCCAAGGTGCCGGTGCTGATCGATCCGAAAGGATCCGATTTCGAGCGCTATCGCGGCGCGACGCTGCTGACGCCGAACCTGTCCGAGTTCGAAGCGGTGGTGGGCCACTGTAAGGATGAAGCGGAACTGGTGGAACGCGGCATGAAGCTGGTAGCGGATTTCGAGCTGTCGGCGCTGCTGGTTACCCGCTCCGAACACGGCATGACGCTGCTGCAGCCTGGCGTTGAGCCGCTGCACTTGCCGACCCAGGCGCAGGAAGTGTTCGATGTGACCGGCGCCGGCGACACCGTGATCGGCGTATTGGCCGCCTCGCTGGCCGCCGGCAATTCGCTGGAAGAGTCCTGTTTCCTGGCCAATGCCGCCGCCGGCGTGGTGGTGGGCAAGCTCGGTACGTCTACCGTGTCGCCGATCGAGCTGGAAAACGCGGTGCGCGGCCGCGCCGAAACCGGCTTTGGCGTGATGACCGAAGCACAGTTGAAAAACGCCGTGGCGCAGGCGCGTCAGCGCGGCGAGAAAGTGGTGATGACCAACGGCATCTTCGACATTCTGCATGCCGGCCACGTCTCCTATCTGGCCAACGCCCGTAAGCTGGGCGATCGCCTGATCGTGGCGGTGAACAGCGACGCCTCGACCAAGCGTCTGAAAGGGGAGAAACGCCCGGTCAACGCGCTGGAGAACCGCATGATCGTGCTGGGCGCGCTGGAAGCGGTGGATTGGGTGGTGCCGTTCGAGGAGGACACGCCGCAGCGCTTGATCGCCGACATCTTGCCGGATCTGCTGGTGAAAGGCGGCGATTACAAGCCGGAAGAGATTGCCGGCAGTGCGGAAGTGTGGGCCAACGGCGGCGATGTCAAAGTGCTGAACTTTGAAGACGGCCTGTCGACCACCAACATCATCAAAGCGATCAAAGACGGGCGCGGCTAACGTCGGGCAACCTAAAGATCAAGGGCGCGCGGTGCGCGCCCTTGGCGGGAATTATTCGTCTTCCTGCTTGGCGGCCGGCGCCGCGCTCAGCTTGCTTTCCAGCTCGGCCATGCGCTGCTCCAACAGCGCCAGCTTCTCGCGGGTGCGCAACAGCACCTGAGTCTGCACGTCGAACTCTTCGCGGTTAACCAAATCCAGACGGGTCAGCTGCGACTGCAGCACCTGACGGATTTTTTTCTCAACGTCTTCCCCGAATTCACGAACGCCTTTAGGCATGGACTCATGAACCTGGCGTGCGATTTGTTCGATTTTTTTCGGGTCAATCATGGCGTATCCCTTTCAGAGTTTAATAGCTGCCGCTTAGTGTAATGCGAGTTGCCCGCCGGATAAACCATTAAGCGCATTCGCCGTACGTGGCCGAATTGTGCTTTTGCCAATTGCCCTGTCTACCCATTAGCGTTATAGTCATCTTGCTTATTCTCAGGGCGGGGTGAAAGTCCCCACCGGCGGTAAATCACCTTCTACGGTGAAAGCCCGCGAGCGCTCAGCCAGCCTGTAAAGGCCGGTTAGAGGTCAGCAGATCCGGTGTAATTCCGGGGCCGACGGTTATAGTCCGGATGGGAGAGAGTAACGGTATCTGCCGGGCATGCGCCCGCTTGCGTTATTTTTTTAGCTATTGCTAGCTACTCCTCAAGATCGCCCTGGTTCTGGTAATCCATAATTTTTAATGAGGTTTTTTACCATGAATCAGACGCTACTTTCAGACTTCGGCACGCCAACAGAACGCGTTGAACGCGCGATCGACGCACTGCGCAACGGGCGCGGCGTAATGGTGCTCGATGATGAAAACCGTGAAAACGAAGGTGACATGATCTTCGCCGCGGAAACCATGACCGTTGAGCAGATGGCGCTGACTATTCGCCACGGCAGCGGCATCGTGTGCCTGTGCATCACCGAAGAACGCCGTCAGCAGCTTGAGCTGCCGATGATGGTGACCAACAACTCCAGCCAGTTCCAGACCGCCTTCACCGTGACCATCGAAGCGGCGCAGGGCGTGACCACCGGGGTTTCCGCTTCCGATCGCCTGACCACCATCCGTGCGGCGGTGGCAGACAGCGCCAAGCCGAGCGACCTGAACCGTCCGGGCCACGTGTTCCCGCTGCGCGCGCAGCCGGGCGGCGTGCTGAGCCGCCGCGGCCACACCGAAGCGACCATCGATCTGGTTTCCATGGCCGGCTTCAAACCCGCCGGCGTGCTGTGTGAACTGACCAACGACGATGGCAGCATGGCGCATGCGCCGGAAGTGATTACCTTCGCCAAACAGCACGACATGGTGGTGCTGACCATCGAAGATCTGGTGGCCTACCGCCAGGCGCACGAGAAAAAAGCCAGCTGATCGCCGGCCGCTTTCAACGATAAAAAAGCCGCGTAAAGCGGCTTTTTTTGTGGCTAGCGTTTTGACAGGCGTTCGCCGATGCGGCTGGCGTAATTCATCACATGGAAGGTGTAGTTCTCCTCCACCGTGCCCTGGAACAGGTGCGCCCAGGGGCCGATGGCGTAGATGCCGAGATCTTCCCCGCCGTGCGTCTCGCTGTTCAGCGGCACCAGCGCCGGCTGAATAAAGTCAGGCGCGGTGGCCTGTTCCATGGTTAATGCCGGGCGCTCGGTCAGCGGGATTATGCCGCCGGGGCCGTTGGCGAAGCCGACGGTGGTGTAGGGCTTGCCGTCGCTGCCCAGCCGCGGTTTGCCGTCGACGCCGACGGAAATGCCGAGGATAGGATTGCCGCGCTTGGCATAGCCGGCGATGGTCAGCGTGTGGCTGTGATCGCCGGTCACGATCACCAGCGTGTCGTCCAGATTGACCTTATCGATGATGGTTTTCACCGCTTCGTTCAGCGCGACCGCGTCGCTCAACGTGCGGTAGGCGTTGCCGTTATGGCTGCCGTGATCGATGCGTCCACCCTCGACCAACAGCAGGTAACCTTCGGGATTCCTGGCCAGAATATCGATGGCCTTGCCGGTCATTTCCGCCAGTGAGGGTTCTCCCGCCGCGTCTTGCCGCCGATCGTGCTCGAAGTTCATGTGCGACGGTTCGAACAGGGCCAACAGGTGGTCGACTTTGGTCGGATCGATTTTGTCGAACTGCGCCTGATTCCAGACGTATTGCCCACGCTCGCCGTAGCGTTGCATCCAGACCTGCGTCAGGTCGCGGCCGTCCTTTCTGGCGCCTTTCTTGCCGGGATATTCCGGATCGCTCACGCTGTCGGGCAGAAAGTTGGCGCGCCCGCCGCCCATCGCCACGTTCAGGCCGTTGCCGTACTTCATTTCCACCAGCTGGCGCGCGATGTCGCGACAGCCTGCGGCCAGGGCATCCGCCGGCATTTTGGCGTCAGATTCCCAGTCGCGATTGGCGATATGGGCATAGGTGGCGCCCGGCGTGGCGTGGGTAATGGTCGCGGTCGTCACGGCGCCGGTGGACATGCCGAGCGTTGCGGCCATCTCCCACAGCGTGGTGACGGCCTTGGTTTGCTGATCCTCGCAGTTGTTGAGGGTAGCCGTATGGTTGAGGCCCATCAGATCGTTGATGGTTTTGACGCCGGTGGTCATCGCTACCGCGCTGGGCGCAGAGTCGGTGATCTGGGCGTCGGCGGAATAGGTTTTGGCCGCCGCCAGATAGGGGAAGGCCTCCCAGGCCAGCACGTTGGATTCGCCATCCACGCCGCGCTGCTGCCCTTCAAAAATGCGGGCGGCGGTCACGGTGGAAAACCCCATGCCGTCACCGACGACCAGAATGACGTTTTTGGCGCGGTTGGTGTTTGGCGTTTGCTTCAGCCGCTGTTGCAGCTGAGTTTGCGCCTGAAGGAAGTAAGGATCTTCGCGCTGCGTCAGCTGCGCGTTGTCCGCCGCGCCGGTGCTTGCCGTCCAGCCGGCGAGTAAGAATATGGAAAGCGTCAGGCGGGTGAGTCTGAACATGAATTCCTCCTTGGTGAGACGTGATTCCCGTAGCGCCGACGGGCTGCCAACACCCTGTCGACTGACAGAGGAGTGTATCGAATGTGTTAACAAAAAATACACAAATTGTTCACAAATTAGATCTGTGTGGCAGTAATGCCATGGTATTCACGGAATTTATTAATTAATTGAAAAATATGTGTTTTTTAACTTTCTGTTGGCCGGTGCATTTTTGCGCTTTTTAATTCAAATTTATTGAATATCTTCATCACGGTTATCCGGCTGTGTTGCTGCGGCAAAGCGCGTAATGTAGCGGCATAGCACAATTTGAACTAAGGATCCCTCTATGAACACCTCTCGTATGCCGGCACTGTTTCTTGGCCACGGTAGCCCGATGAACGTGCTGGAAGACAACCGTTACACCCGGGCATGGCGTGCGTTGGGTGAGTCATTGCCGCGCCCGAAGGCGATCGTGGCGGTTTCCGCGCATTGGTATACCCGCGGCACTGCGGTCACCGCGATGGAAAAACCCAAAACCATTCACGACTTTGGCGGGTTCCCGCAGGCGCTGTTTGATACCCGCTATCCGGCGCCGGGCTCTCCCGCGCTGGCCGCGCAGCTGCAGCAAATTCTGGCGCCGGTGCCGGTAACGGCGGATCTCGGCGAGTGGGGATTGGATCACGGCACCTGGGGTGTCCTGATCAAGATGTATCCCGATGCTGACATTCCGGTGGTGCAGCTTAGCCTCGACGGCACGCAGCCGGCGGCCTATCACTATGAGCTGGGCCGCAAACTCGCCGCGCTGCGGGACGAGGGCGTGATGATCGTCGCCAGCGGCAACGTGGTGCACAACCTGCGCATGGTGAAATGGCAGGGCGATACCAGCGCCTACCCGTGGGCGGAATCTTTCAATAACTTTGTCCGGGATAACCTGCGTTATCGGGGCGATAACCATCCGCTGGTGGATTTCATGCGCCATGAGGGGGCGGCGCTGTCGAATCCGACGCCGGAACACTATCTGCCGTTGCTGTATGTGCTCGGCGGCTGGGATGGAAAAGAGGCCATCAGCGTGCCGATCGACGGTATCGAAATGGGGGCGCTTAGCATGCTGTCGGTGCAGGTGGGCTAAAGAAAAAACGCCAGTCAGCGACTGGCGTTTTTACCTTCAGCGGGGCGATCAGCCGAGGATGGTGTGCGGATAGAAGCGCGACAGATCCTGCGTGATCAGTTCGCGATCTTCGCGCAGGCCGATGCCGCAGGGCTGATCGTTCACCAGCCAGCTGCCGATCAGCGTGTAGCTGTCTTCGAACTTCGGCAGCGGATGGAACTGTTGCACGATCATGCCTTCTTCACCGTACGGCCCATCGACGCGCGCCACTTCCTGACCGTTTTCGACGATCTGGATATTGGCGCCTTCGCGCGAGAACAGCGGTTTGGTGACGTAATGATCCATCGGCGGATGATCGTCTTGCGCGAAATAAGCCGGCAGCAGGTTAGGGTGGTTCGGGAACATTTCCCACAGCAGCGGCAGCAGCGCCTTGTTGGAGATGATGCTTTTCCAGGCCGGCTCCAGCCAGCGCACGCCGGCGTCTTCCAGCTTGGTGGAGAACATCTCGCGCAGCATGAATTCCCACGGATAGAGCTTGAACAGGTTGCCGATCACCTGATCCTGCAGATCGGTGAATTGACCTTTCTCGCCAAGGCCAATCTCTTCCATGAACAGGAACTCGGTCGGCAGACCGGCTTCCTGCGCGCAGTCCTGCAGATATTGCACCGTGCCGCGATCTTCTTCGCTGTCCTGGCAGCACGCCAGGTGCAGCAGGCCGAAGCCGTGATGCGCTTTCAGCTCGGCGAAACGCTCGATCAGCTTCTCCTGCAGGCTGTTGTACTGATCCGATTGCGGATCCAGCTTGCCGGCATTGATCTGATCTTCCAGCCACAGCCACTGGAAGAAGGCCGCTTCATACAGCGAGGTCGGCGTATCGGCGTTGTTCTCCAGCAGCTTCGGCGGGTTGACGCCGTCGTAGGCCAGATCGAGACGCGAATACAGCGACGGCTGGTTGGTGCGCCAGGAGCTGCGCACGAACTCCCAGGTGTGTTTCGGGATGCAGAACTTGGCCATCAGCTCGTCGCTGCCGACCACTTTCTCCACCACCTGCAGGCACATCTGATGCAGCTCGGCGGTGGCGCTTTCGATCTCTTCAATCTGCGCCAGCGTGAACTGGTAATAGGCGTCTTCACACCAGTACGGCTCGCCGTACATGGTGTGGAAACGAAAACCGAACTCGGTCGCTTTTTCACGCCAGTCCGGGCGCTCAGTAATAGCAATACGTTTCATGCATCAACCGCCCATGCTGCGAGAGCCGGAGTTGGAGGTGGCACTGCTGCGCTGCATGCTGGTCTGCTTGGCCACGGTCTCGCCGAAACCGCCGCGGGTAACGGTATTGGTGACCGCAGGCTTCGGCGCCATGGCGGTTTTCGGCACCGTCATGGTGCGGCCGCCGGCGGTGGCCGGGCCGTAGCTCTTGCCGCTGGCGTCGACAAACTTGCCGTTCGCCGGGCTGGCGGCATTCTTGGAGGTGAACAGCGGCTGCTGCGCGAAGCCGGAACCGCCCATCAGGCGGCCCATCATGTAGCCCGCCATCAGCGGCATCCAGAAGCTGCCGCTGCTTTGTGATTCCGCCGCCATGCCGGCCTGTGCCGGAGCCTGGGTACACTGCGCTTCGCCGAACTCGGCGACGCAGTCTTCGCGAGTGGCGTATTTCGGCGCGGTTTTCGCCGCTTCTTTCAGGGCATTGTTGTAGGAGGTGGTGCACTGCTCGCTCATCGAAGGATTGGCGCGCGAACAGTCATCGGCATTCTGATACAGGGAGACCGTTTCATCGCTCTTCTCGCAGCCGGCCAGCATAAAGACGGCGCTGATCGCCAAAGCCACGGGCGCGACACGGTAGCTGCGCCAGGATTTGCGGAACGTCTCTTGGTTGATGTTTTTTGTCCGTTTCATCGTTATCAATCCCATCATGCGGGCTGTTTTCGCCCTTTCCCAGTAGTGGCGCTAAGGATAGGGGAAACATGGTCAAAATTAAAGCTGAAACGCCCGCAGAATCCACTCTTTACGCAGTTATACGTTGGGGTGTGCGCCAGTTCGCTTTCGCGGCGAAAAAACGCGCGTTAGCGTTTCATCATGAAACGTTGTCGCTATGATGATGTTCCATAATGGAACAAAAATCGCGTGACTCGCCAGGCGGGCGACAGGCGCTCATAGTCGAAGCACAACAACAAGCCGGCGGCGAAGCCGGCGCGTCATCACCTGATATCTGAACGTTACCATCGCCAACTCCCTACAAGGATCCGGTTATGTTGAGAATCATCCAGTCACCAGGCAAATACATTCAGGGCGCCAATGCGCTGTCCGCCGTCGGCGAATACGCCAAATCCCTCGCCGACCATTATTTCGTGATCGCTGACGACTTTGTGATGCAGCTGGCGGGCGACACCCTGATGGGCAGCCTGCAGCAGCACGGCGTGAAACATCATGCGGCCCGCTTCAACGGCGAGTGCTGCCGTAAAGAGATAGACCGCCTTGGCCGCGAGCTGCAGACCCACGGCTGCCGCGGGGTGATCGGCGTCGGCGGCGGCAAGACGCTCGACACCGCCAAGGCCGTCGCCCACTACCAACGGCTGCCGGTGGTGCTCATTCCCACCATCGCCTCCACCGATGCGCCGACCAGCGCGCTGTCGGTTATCTACACCGAACAGGGCGAATTCGCTGAATACCTGATCTACCCGCGCAACCCGGACATGGTAGTGATGGACAGCGCCATCATCGCCAAAGCGCCGGTGCGCCTGCTGGTAGCCGGCATGGGCGACGCGCTCTCCACCTATTTCGAAGCCCAGGCCTGCTTCGACGCGCAGGCCACCAGCATGGCCGGCGGCAAATCGACGCTGGCGGCGCTCAGTCTGGCGCGGCTGTGCTACGACACGCTGCTGGCCGAAGGGGTGAAGGCCAAGCTGGCGGTCGAAGCCGGCGTGGTGACGGAAGCGGTGGAACGCATCATTGAGGCCAATACGTATCTGAGCGGCATCGGCTTCGAGAGCAGCGGGCTGGCGGCGGCGCACGCCATTCACAACGGTTTCACCGTGCTGGAGGAGTGTCACCACCTGTATCACGGCGAAAAAGTGGCGTTCGGTACCCTGGCGCAGCTGGTGCTGCAGAACAGCCCGATGGCGCAGATTGAAACCGTGCTGGCGTTTTGTCATGGCATCGGCCTGCCGATCACGCTGGCGCAGATGGGCATTACCGGCGACGTGGCGACGAAGACGATGGCGGTGGCCGAGGCCAGCTGCGCCGCGGGTGAAACCATTCACAACATGCCGTTCAAGGTCACCCCTGCCGGGGTGCAGGCGGCGATCCTGACGGCGGATAGGCTGGGCGCCGCCTGGCTGCTGCGTCATTGATACCGTTGGGGCGCGGTGCGCCGCGCCCCTGGCTTACAGAGGAAACCATCGTGAAAAAACTGATTAATCAGGTCGAGTCGGTGTTGGAAGAGCAGTTGCAGGGGCTGGCGGAAGCTCACCCCGAGTTGCTGGTGCACGCGGATCCGGTGTTCGTGACCCGCGCCGACGCGCCGGTGGCGGGCAAAGTGGCGATCCTGTCCGGCGGCGGCAGCGGCCATGAGCCGATGCACTGCGGCTTCGTCGGTGAAGGGATGCTCGACGGCGCCTGTCCGGGCGAGATTTTCACCTCGCCGACGCCGGATAAAATGTACGAGTGCGGTCAAGCGATCGACGGCGGCGCCGGGGTGCTGCTGCTGATCAAGAACTACACCGGCGACGTGCTCAACTTCGAAACCGCCACCGAGCTGCTGCACGACAGCGGCGTCGCGGTGGCGACGGTGCTGGTGGATGACGACGTGGCGGTCAAAGACAGCCTGTTTACCGCTGGGCGGCGCGGGGTGGCCAACACCGTGCTGATGGAGAAACTGTTGGGCGCCGCCGCGGCGCGCGGCGACGATCTGGACAGCGTGGTGACGCTGGGGCATCGCATCAACAACCACGGGCATTCGATCGGCATCGCGCTGGGCGCCTGTACCGTGCCGGCCGCCGGCAAGCCGTCGTTCACCCTGGCGGAGAACGAAATGGAGTTCGGCGTCGGCATTCACGGCGAGCCAGGCATTGCGCGCCGCCCGTTCACCACGCTCAACGCAGCGGTGGACGACATGTTCCATACGTTGATCGACCACGGCCACTATCAGCGCGCGATCCGCGTCTGGGATCGTCAGCAGGGCGAGTGGCGCGACGAGATGCAGACCAAGCAGCCGTTGACGCGCGGCGATCGGGTGATCGCGCTGGTCAACAATCTGGGCGCCACGCCATTGTCTGAGTTGTATGGCGTGTACCATCGGCTGGCGGAGCGCTGTGCCGAGGCGGGCATCATCATTGAACGCAACCTGGTGGGTTCTTATTGCACCTCGCTGGATATGCAGGGGGTATCCATCACGTTGTTGAACGTGGACGACGAGCTGTTGTCCTTGTGGGATGCGCCGGTGAAAACGCCTGCGCTGCGTTGGGGTTGCTGAGGAGGAATCATGGCGTTGACCAAACAACAGGTTGTCGATTGGCTGATGCGTTGCGGCGAGGTGTTCAGCCGGGAGCGCGATTTTCTGACCCAGTTGGACACCGAGATCGGTGATGCCGACCACGGTTTGAACATGAATCGCGGTTTCAATAAGGTGGTGGAAAAACTGCCGTCGGTGGCGGACAAAGACATCGGTTTTATCCTGAAAAACACCGGCATGACGCTGCTGTCGAGCGTGGGGGGCGCCAGCGGTCCGCTGTTCGGCACCTTCTTCATCCGCGCGGCGCAGGCGGCGAACGCCAAGCAAAGCCTGGATCTGACGGAGCTGCATCAGGTGATGCAGGAAGGGGTTGAAGGCGTGGTGATGCGCGGCAAAGCGGAGCCGGGCGACAAGACCATGTGCGACGTCTGGTGGCCGGTGGTGGAAAGCCTCGGCCAGTCCGCGCAGCAGAACCTGAGCGTGGCGGAGGCGCTGCAGCGCGCCGCCGACAGCGCCGAGCGGGCGGTGGAGAGCACCATCACCATGCAGGCGCGCAAGGGGCGGGCCAGTTACCTGGGCGAGCGCAGCATCGGCCACCAGGATCCCGGCGCCACTTCGGTGATGTTGATGATGAAAACGCTGGCCGAGGTCGCCGGCAGTTAGCAGGAGGCGAGATGATTAATATCGTGGTGGTTTCGCACAGCGCGTTGCTGGCGCGCGGCGTTGAGCAGTTGGCGCGGCAGATGATGCGCGGCGACGGCTGCAAACTAGCGCTGGCGGCGGGTGTGGATGACGAGCAGCACCCGATCGGCACCGACGCGGTCAAAGTGATGGAGGCGATCGAAGCGGTCGCCGACGGCGATGGCGTTCTGGTGCTGATGGATCTGGGCAGCGCGCTGCTCAGTGCCGAAACCGCGCTCGATCTGCTGGACCCGGATCTGGCCGCCAAAGTGCGGCTGTGTGCGGCGCCGCTGGTTGAAGGCACGCTGGCGGCGGTGGTTGCCGCCAACTCCGGCGCCTCACTGGAGCAGGTGGTAGCGGAGGCGCAGGGGGCGCTGCAGGGCAAACAGGCACAGCTGGGCGAGGCTTCACCTACGGCGAAAACCGTGGCCTTGCCGCTGGCGCAGGGCAAAAGCGCAACCTGGACGGTGCAGAATCCGCACGGGTTGCATGCGCGCCCGGCGGCGCGGCTGGTCGAGACGCTGGCGCCGTTCAAGGCCGAGCTGGTGCTGGAAAAGCAGGGGCAGTGCGTCGATCCGCGCAGCCTCAATCAGCTGGCGCTGCTGCAGGTGCGTCACGGCGACACCATCCGTTTGATCGCCGACGGCGCGCAGGCGGACGAGGCGCTGGCGGCGTTCAAAGCGTTGGCGGAGCAGCATTTTGGCGAGACGGTCTCCGAGCGGCAGCAGCCTTCGCTGCACGGTATTCCGGTGGCGGAAAGCGTCACCAGCGGGCCGGTGTTCCAGGCTTACAGCTTCTGGCCACCCACGTCCGAGCGGCGCATCGGCGCGGACGAGGTATTGGGCGAACAGCAACGCCTGCGGGAGGCGCTACAGCATACGCTGAGCGATCTGAACCGGCTGGCGGAACGCACCGGCACGCTGATCGGCAAGCCGCAGGCGGCGATCTTCGGCGCCCACAGCATGCTGCTGGACGATCCGGATCTGCAGCAGGCGGCTTACACCCGCATCGCGCAACAGCTGTGCAGCGCCGAGCAGGCCTGGCGACAGGTGCTGGAGGCGATCGCCGAAGAGTACCGCGAGCTGGATGACGACTACATGCGGGCGCGCGAACTGGACGTGCGCGACATGCTGCGCCGCACGCTGTGCCATCTGCAGGGGCTGCCGCTGCCGGTTATTGCGCTGACAGAACCGTCAATATTGGTGATGGACGAACTGATGCCTTCGGAGGTGGTGATGCTCGACAGGCGGCTGGTGCTCGGCATCTGTCTGAGTGGCGGCAATGCCCTGTCGCACAGCGCCATTTTGGCGAAGGCGATGGGCATTCCGATGGTGGTCGGCATGCAGGATTGCCTGAGCAAAACCCGCAGCGGGCAGAAGGCGATGCTGGACGCCGCGCGCGGGGTATTGCAGCTCAGCCACTAGGCGCGCAGCTTGAACTGGCGGATGTCGATCCCGTGCTGTTTGATCTTCCGCCACAGCGTGGTGCGGCCTATGCCCAGCAGCTGCGCCATTTCCGTCAGCTGGCCGCGGCTGACGGTCGCTGCGCGCAGGATCGCCTGGCGTTCCATGTCTGTCAGCGTCAACAGCGGTGCGCCGGGCTGCGGATCGCTTTCCAGCAGCGACGGCTGGCCGAGCAGGTGCGCCGGCAGATCCGCCAGCTGGATGTGGTGGCCGTGGCAAATCATCGCCGCGCGCTCCACCACTCCTTTCAGCTCCAAATCGTTGCCCGGCCACAGGTAGAGAGCCAGCTGGGCCATCACTTCGTCATCCACCCGAAAGCGACACTGGAAATGCTGCTCCAGCGTGCGCAAATGGTGTTTGACCAGCAGCGGAATATCGCTCAGCCGCTGGCGCAGCGGCGGGATCTGGATCTCGAACGCCTGCAGGCTGTAAAACAGCTGGCGGCGGAAGCGGTTTTGCTGCACCAGCAGCGGCAGATCGGCGGCGCTGCCGGCGATCACCCGCACATCGACCGGGATCACCCGGCTGGAATTGAGGCGGATCACCACGCCGGTTTTCAGCACCTGCAGCAACGCCGACTGCATCTCCGCCGGCAGGTATTCGATCTGTTCGAGGTACAGCGTACCGCCGTTGGCCAATTCGAATTTGCTGAGCTGGCCCGCCTCTTCTTCGCTGGCGTCGCTGCCCAGCAGCTCACGCAGCCCCTGCGCCTGCGGCAGCAGTTGGCAGTTGAGGGCGATATACGGCCCGGCGGCGCGTTCGCCGGCGTTGTGGATGGCCTGGCTGAGTAGCTCTTTGCCGACGCCTTCCTCCCCGCGCAGCAGGATCGGATGCTGGCCTTTGGCCGCCTGCTGGCCGTAACGGATCAGCCGCCGCATCTCCAGCGAGGCGGAGGGCATCTGCTCGAAGCTGTGGCTGACGCGCCCCAGCTGGCTGCTGACATATTGGCGCAGCCGTTCGAGCGGGTGCAGCAGGGCGATGAAACTGCAGCGATCGCCGTCGAAAATCGGCTTGAGCGTCAGCAAGGCGGCGATAAATTGCCGCTGGCTTTCGAAGGTGACTTCGACGTGTTGCAGCGGTTGCCGATCGGCGATGGCGCGCTTGAGCAGAGCGGGCAGCGTCAGCAACTGCGCCAGCGGTTTGCCCTGGCTCTGCTGCTCGTCCAGTTTTAGCAGGCCGGCGGCGCGCTGGTTGATGTATTGCAGGTAGCCGCGATGATCCCAGGCCATCACGCCGTCGTCCACGCCATCCAGCAGGCCGTAAAGCTGGTTCAGATGGCGGTTGGATTCCGCCAGCAGGCCGTCGGCGTTCAGCGAATTGCCTATTTCGCGGGCGATGGCCAGCGTCAGCGACAGATCGCCGGCGGCGCTGTCGGCCAGCAGGCAACCCAGGGCGATCGAGCCGCGCTGGCGGCCGCTGTTGTCGTAGACCGGCGTGGCGCAGAACGACCAGCCGTGCAGCGCCCGGCGCACGTGTTCTTCACCGCTCACCCGCACCGGGTGGCCTTCCGCCGCCGCCAGCGCCGGGGCATTGGTGCCGATCTGTCCCTCGGCCCAGTAAGCGCCGGGGGCGAATCCCAGTTGCTGCAGAGTCTCCCAGGTTTGGGCGTCGCCGCAGTGCCACAGCATGCAGCCGCTCTCGTCGAGGATCATCAGCAGGCAACGCCGCGGCTCCATGTATTCGCAGGCGTCTTCCAGTGCCGCCTGGCCGAGCGTCAGCAGATCGTTCTTGCGGCGGCAAATCGATTCGAAGGTGGCGCCCTGCGCGCGGTGCGGCGCTTGCCAGACATCAGGCTGCATCAGGCTGCGGCAGCGCAGCCAGGAGGCGTAAACCGCCTGTGCCGGGCGCAGCGGCGGCGGCAATTCGCCGTCGTTAATCAGACGCTGCCAGCGTGAATCGTTGTCCATCGAACCTCATCCAGACTGCGAAAACGAGAGTGACGATGATACCACCTGACGCGGCGGCGGCTGTGAGGCGGCGGGCAGAAGTGGTGAAATCGAGGCAAAAAAAACGGGGCGCGGCGCAGGCCGAACCCCGTGTTTGTCAGCGTGCGCGCATCAGTTGCGGAATGGGTTGCCGCTGTGGCGAGCCGGTTGGCTGGTGGTAACGGCCGGCGCGGATGCGCGAGTGGCCGCCGGTACCGGCGCCGCGGTCTGTTGCATCGGCGCATTGTCCTGATAGCCGTCTGCATAGGCGTCCTGCGCGCGGTTTTGCGGTGCGACGGCGTCAGGCGCGGTCGATACCGGCTTGCCCAACGCGCCGTTCAGCAGCAGCAGATCGTTCTGGTTCAGCGTGCCGAGCGCCGACTTGATGTTCAGCTGGTTGATCAGATAGGTATAACGCGCGTCGGACAGCTGACGTTTGGCGTTATACAGCGTGGTGGTGGCGTCCAGCACGTCGACGATGGTGCGGGTACCGACCTGATAACCGGCTTCCATCGCGTCCAGGGAGCTTTGCGCGGAGATCACCGCCTGTTTGTAGGCGTTGATGCTGCTGATCGAAGCGTTAACGTTGTTGAACGACGAACGAACGGTCTGCACCACGCTGCGGTGTGAGCTTTCCAACTGCTCGCTGGCGCCGACAAAGCCGTACTGCGCTTGTTTCACCTGCGAATTGGTCGCGCCGCCGCTGTACAGCGGCAGGTTGAAGCTGATGCCGACCTTATTTTGGCCCGCATCGGAGTCGCTGTAGCGTGCGGCATTCGCGCCACCGGTATTGGAGCCGTTGTATTTGGTATTGCTGATGCCGGTTGACGCGCTGACGTCAATCGTCGGCATATAGCCGGTTTGGGCTGCGCGGATTTGCTCGCGCGCCAGATCCTGGCTCAGACGGGCGGACAGCAGGCTCAGGTTGCGCGCTTCCGCTTCTTTCAGCAGGTTGTTCACCGCTTCCGGGCGCTGGGTGCTGAAGCGATCGGTGTTCAGCGAGGCCAGTTCGGGGTAGAAGGTGCCGGTGACCTGACGCAGCGTTTCCAACGCGTTGTCCAGATCGTTGCGGGCGGAGACTTCCGCCGCCAGCACGGTGTCATAGTTCGAGCGGGCGTTCTGCACGTCGGTGATCGCCACCAGGCCCACGTTGAAGCGCTGGGTGGTTTGATCCAGCGTGCGGTATACCGCGTCTTTCTGCGCCTGGGTATAGGACAGCGTATCGATCGCTTTCAGCACGTTGAAGTAAGCGGTCGCCGTGTTGAGAATAAGCTGCTGTTCCGCTGTCTGGAAGGTAACGTCGGAGATGCCGGCGGTCTTTTCCTGCAGCGTCAGCTGGCGCCATTTCGACATGTCGAAGATGGTTTGCGTCAGCGCCAACGAACCGCTGGTCACGTTGCTGTTAACGCCATTGCTGTCACGATAGCCGTTGGTGTAATCGTAACCTGCGGTTAAACCGAGCTGCGGCAGCAACGGGCTGCGCGCTTCATTGATCTTTTCGAATGCGGCGTCGCGGTCAGCTGCACTTTTGCGCAGATCCGGGTTACTTTCCCTGGCCTGTTTGTAGACCTGCAGCAGGTTCTCTGCCTGGCTCATTGCACTGAAGCCGCCCAGGCTCAGTCCGATAAGAAGGGGGAGCAGTTTCTTCATTTGCATTCCTTGTTGTGCAGCAATATTGCTATGTTAGCGCTGACGATAGACGAAATAGTTGCCGATTCTAGCAGAGTCTGAGGTACGCATCAGGTGGCTGAATGTGCCATCTCACGTAACTTTTACCTTTCAGACCGCCCATTTACCTTGGCGTACTGCCCGGGCCGACTGCAGCTGATATTATGGCTGACAATCCGGATTGTTTCCCGCTATTACCTGCGAGCGCACAAACGTGCCGCATCCGGCGGCGAAAAACAGCCTAACATAAAGCCGCGGCGGAGAGTCCCGCTGTTTCTGTCATCAAAACCGTTTATTTTATCGGCATACTCAAGCAGGAGAATTCGCGCATGAACCGTTCGCAGCCATCGCCCGTTACTTTCGATAAAAAAGATGTAGAAATTATTGCACGCGAGACGCTGTACCGTGGTTTTTTTTCACTCAATTTATACCGGTTTCGCCATCGGTTGTTCAATGGCGAAATGAGCCCTGAAATCACGCGTGAAATTTTCGAACGCGGCCATGCGGCGGTGCTGCTGCCCTACGATCCGGTGCGCGACGAGGTTGTGCTGATTGAACAACTGCGCATCGCCGCGGTCGATACCAGTAATTCGCCCTGGCTGCTGGAAATGGTGGCGGGTATGATCGAAACCGGTGAAAGCGTCGAGGACGTGTGCCGCCGCGAAGCGCAGGAGGAGGCCGGCGTGGTGGTCGGGCGCTGCAAACCGGTGCTGAGCTATCTGGCCAGCCCCGGCGGCACCAGCGAACGTTTGTCGATCATGGTCGGCGAAGTGGACGCCGGCACCGCCGAGGGCATCCACGGCCTGGCGGAAGAACATGAAGATATCCGCGTTCATGTGGTCAGCCGCGAACAGGCTTACCGCTGGGTTGAGGAAGGCGCGATCGATAACGCCGCATCAGTGATTGCATTGCAATGGCTGGCGTTGCACCATGAATCGTTAAGAAAAGAGTGGGCCAACTAATGAAACAGCGCTATACCCCTGATTTCCCCGAAATGATGAGATTGTGCGAAACCAACTTCGCGCAATTGCGCCGCTTGCTGCCGCGCAACGACGAAGCGGGCGAAACGGTGACTTATCAGGTGAACGGCGCCGGCTATCGTTTGACCATCGTTGAGTCCACGCGTTACACGTCGCTGGTGGAGATCGAGCAGATCTTTCCGGCGGTCAGCTACTGGAGCCTGCCCGCGATGACGGTGCGGTTGTACCATGACGCCATGGTTGCGGAAGTGTGTTCCAGTCAGCAGATCTACCGCTTTAAAGCGCGTTATGATTATCCTAATAAAAAGTTGCATCAACGCGACGAAAAGCATCAAATTAACCAGTTTCTTGCTGATTGGCTGCGCTACTGTTTGGCGCATGGAGCGATGGCGGTTCCGGTTTGTTAGACAGACTGAAATAACAAAGGACACCATTTGGAAAGCCTGTTTAAACTGCCCGTGGCGAGTGGGGCCGCGGTCAGGATTCTACAAATAACAGATACCCACCTTTTTGCCGGCGAACACGAGACGTTGCTCGGCATCAATACCTATCGCAGCTATCACGCGGTGCTGGACGCCATCCAGGCGCAGCGCCGCGACGTCGATTTGATCGTCGCCACGGGAGATTTGGCGCAGGATCATTCGCAAGAGGCGTACCGCCACTTCGCCGCCGGCATCGCGCAACTGCCGGCCCCCTGCGTGTGGCTGCCGGGCAACCACGATTTTCAACCGGCGATGGTCGACGCATTGGCCGCCGCGGGCATCGCGCCTTCCAAACAGGTGCTACTGGGCGATAACTGGCAAGTGCTGATGCTGGACAGCCAGGTGTTCGGCGTGCCGCACGGCGAATTGAGCGAATACCAGCTGGAGTGGATGGAGCGCTGCCTGCAGGCTCACCCCGAGCGCTATACGCTGTTGCTGCTGCACCATCATCCGCTGCCTTCCGGCTGTACCTGGCTCGATCAGCACAGCCTGCGCAACCCGCATATGCTGGGCGCGATCCTGCTGCGTTATCCGAAAGTGAATACCGTGGTGTGCGGGCACATTCACCAGGATCTGGATCTGGAATGGCAGGGGCGGCGCCTGTTGGCGACGCCGTCTACCTGCGTGCAATTCAAGCCGCACTGCACGAACTTCACCATTGACGACGTTTCCCCCGGCTGGCGCTACCTCGATCTGCTGCCGGACGGTCGCGTCGAGACGCAGGTGTTCCGCCTGGAAAACGACGACTTCCGCCCCGATATGGACTCGGATGGATACTGATGCCTTCGACACTGCTCTACCTGCACGGTTTCAACAGCTCGCCGCAGTCGGCCAAGGCGGTGGCCTTCAAGGCCTGGCTGGCCGAACACCATCCCGATATCGAGATGTTGGTGCCGCAGCTGCCGGCCTTTCCGGCGGAGGCCGCCGAGATGCTGGAAAATCTGGTGCTGGAACGCGCCGGGCAAACGCTCGGGCTGGTCGGCTCATCGCTGGGCGGCTATTACGCCACCTGGCTGTCGCAGTGTTTTTCCCTGCCGGCGGTGGTGGTCAACCCGGCGGTCAAGCCGTTTGAGCTGCTGGTCGACTACCTCGGCGCCAACGAGAACCCCTACACCGGCCAGCAATATGTGTTAGAGTCTCGGCACGTTTACGATCTGAAAGTGATGCAGATCGATCCTTTGGAGTCGCCGGATTTAATCTGGCTGCTGCAGCAAACGGGCGATGAAATTCTCGATTACGGCCAGGCAGTGGCGTATTACACCGCGTGTCGGCAAACGGTGGAGTCGGGTGGAAACCACGCCTTCGTCGGTTTCGAGCACTACTTCCCCCAGATTGTGGATTTTTTAGGGCTAAACGCGGTCTGACGGGCCGTTCCGGCACCTCCCTTTAACCACGAAAAAATAATCAACGATGACTCAATCCAGCTATAACGCTGATGCCATTGAAGTACTCAGCGGTCTAGAACCAGTGCGCCGTCGTCCCGGCATGTATACCGACACGACGCGCCCAAACCACCTCGGCCAAGAGGTGATCGATAACAGCGTCGACGAAGCGTTGGCCGGCCACGCCAAGCGCATCGACGTGATCCTGCACGCCGATCAGTCGCTGGAAGTGATCGACGACGGCCGCGGCATGCCGGTGGACATCCACCCGGAAGAGGGCGTGCCGGCGGTTGAGTTGATCCTGTGTCGGCTGCACGCCGGCGGTAAATTCTCGAATAAAAACTACCAGTTCTCCGGCGGCCTGCACGGCGTGGGCATCTCGGTGGTCAACGCCCTGTCGAAGCGGGTGGAAGTCAACGTGCGCCGCGACGGCAACGTTTACAGCATCGCCTTCGAAAACGGCGACAAAGTGCAAGATCTGACGGTGACCGGCACCTGCGGCAAACGCAACACCGGCACCAGCGTGCACTTCTGGCCCGACGAACAGTTCTTCGACAGCCCGCGTTTCTCGGTATCGCGCCTGACTCACCTGCTGAAAGCCAAAGCGGTGCTGTGCCCCGGCGTCGAGATCTATTTCATCGATAAGGTGAACAACACCGAGCAGCGCTGGTGCTACCAGGACGGCCTGACCGACTACCTGATGGAAGCGGTTAACGGCCTGATCACCCTGCCGGAAGCGCCGTTCGTCGGCAACTTCGCCGGTGACACCGAAGCGGTGGACTGGGCGCTGCTATGGCTGCCGGAAGGCGGCGAGCTGCTGACTGAAAGCTACGTCAACCTGATCCCGACCATGCAGGGCGGCACCCACGTCAACGGCCTGCGTCAGGGGCTGCTGGACGCGATGCGCGAGTTCTGCGAATTCCGCAATATTCTGCCGCGCGGCGTGAAGCTGTCGGCGGAAGATATCTGGGATCGCTGCGCCTACGTGCTGTCGGTGAAGATGCAGGATCCGCAGTTTGCCGGGCAGACCAAAGAGCGTCTTTCCTCGCGTCAGTGCGCGGCCTTCGTTTCCGGCGTGGTGAAAGATGCCTTCAGCCTGTGGCTGAACCAGAACGTTCAGGCGGCGGAACAGCTGGCCGAGCTGGCGATCTCCAGCGCCCAGCGCCGTCTGCGCGCCGCCAAGAAAGTGGTGCGCAAGAAGCTGACCAGCGGGCCGGCGCTGCCGGGCAAGCTGGCGGACTGCACCTCGCAGGATCTGGCCATGACCGAACTGTTCCTGGTGGAAGGGGATTCGGCGGGCGGATCGGCCAAGCAGGCGCGCGATCGTGAATATCAGGCGATCATGCCGCTGAAGGGCAAGATCCTGAATACCTGGGAAGTGTCCTCGGACGAAGTGCTGGCCTCGCAGGAAGTGCACGACATTTCCGTGGCGATCGGCATCGATCCGGACAGCGAAGATCTCAGCCAATTGCGCTACGGCAAAATCTGCATCCTGGCGGATGCGGACTCCGACGGCCTGCATATCGCCACGCTGCTGTGCGCGCTGTTCGTGCGCCACTTCCGTTCGCTGGTGAAAGGCGGCCACGTCTATGTCGCCATGCCGCCGCTGTATCGCATCGATCTCGGTAAAGAAGTGTTCTACGCGCTGGATGAAGAAGAGAAAGCCGGCGTGCTGGAACAGCTGAAGCGCAAGAAGGGCAAGCCGAACGTGCAGCGCTTTAAAGGGCTGGGCGAGATGAACCCGCTGCAGCTGCGCGAAACCACCCTCGATCCGAACACCCGCCGTCTGGTGCAACTGACGGTGGCGGAGGATGATGTCGATCAGACGCTGGCGGTGATGGACATGCTGTTGGCCAAGAAGCGTTCGGAAGATCGCCGCAACTGGTTGCAAGACAAGGGCGACATGGCCGAATTGGCGGTCTGAGCCTGACCCTGGCCCGGTGAAACGCCGGGCTGGCTTCCCGCAGGGCGTTCATGCGGCGCCCGATAACCTGGGCCGGAATGCATGAAGATCACGCTCGAAGAATTGCTGGCGTTCACCTCGGTGGTCGACAGCGGTTCTATCACCGCCGCCGCCGATCGGCTCGGCCAGACAACATCCGGCATCAGCCGCGCGCTCAGCCGCCTGGAGAATAAGCTCGATACCACCCTGATGCGCCGCACGACGCGTCGTTTGGAGCTGACCGAAGAGGGGCTGAGCTTCCTGAACCATGCGCGTACGATCATCAGCTCGGTGGAAAATGCCGAAGAGCAAATGGCGGTGCGCCGGCAAATGCCCGCCGGGCGGCTGCGGATCAATGCGGCCGCACCTTTTATGGAGCACGTCATCGTGCCGCTGGTGGCGGGATTCAGAGAACGTTATCCGCAAATTTCGCTCGAGCTGAACACCGACAACCTGATTATCGATCTGCTGGAAAAACGCACGGATATTGCCATTCGCATCGGGGCGTTGCGTGATTCGACCATTCATGCGCGCGCGCTGGGAGCCAGCCGGCTGCGCATCCTCGCCAGCCCGGCTTATCTGCAGCAGCACGGCACGCCGCAGAGCGTGGAGGAGTTGCATCGGCATTGTCTGCTCGGTTTTACCCAGCCGGAGTCGCTGAACCAGTGGCCATTGCGCTATCGCCAGGCGCCGCATTTCGCCATCACGCCGACGATCTCTGCGTCCAGCGGTGAAACGCTGCGGCAATTGGCGCTGCAGGGCGAGGGGATCGTACAGCTGGCAGACTTTATGACCCGTCGCGATCGGGAAGCCGGCAAGTTGGTGACGTTGCTGGAGCAGGAGACGCTGGACGTGCGCCAGCCGATCAACGCGGTGTATTACCGCAATACGCAATTGGCGGCGCGCATCACCTGTTTTCTTGACTACGTCAGCGCGCACATCGACGCGCAGACGTTATAAGGCGGAGCTTACAGGGCGTTTTCCAGGATGTAGATCTCGGTGTCCAGCACGCTGTCCTTGATGGTCTCGCGGTGTTTGAGCATGTGCTCAATGGCCAGGTGTTTTTCCAGATGCGTCATGCTTTCCCATTTCTCCAGCATGAACACCGAATCCGGCGACCGTTTCTGCCAGGGGGCCTGGGTATTGCTGTCGACCATCGGCGTATATTCGCCGCAGCCGTCTTCCGCCAGCACCAGCGGCACCAGTTTTTCAATGGCTTGCAGTACGGTGGCGCGGTGGCCGGGTTTCACTTTGATTTCTGCGATTACGGTGATCATGTCTGCCTCGTTGATGAGAATGTTCTGCGTCAGTTAAGCAAAAATTTTCGCCAAATGCTCGCGATAACGTGCGATGTCCGCTTCGATATCCGGTTGTTTTATCACGTTATTGCAGATAAAGGTCGGCAGCGCTTCCATTCCCAGGAACTGGTTGGCCTTGTGGAAGTGCAGGTAAACGCCGTCGACGCCGACGCCGTGGAAGAACTGATCGGGATCGGTGAAAGCCTCCATCGGGGCGTTCCAGGTCAGGCTCAGCAGGTATTTTTTGCCCTGGATCAGGCCGCCGGAGCCATATTTTTTGCTTTCGTCAGAACGAGAGCGCCCGTCGTTGGCATACAGGCTGCCGTGACCGGCGGTGAACACTTCATCGATGTATTTTTTCAGGATCCAAGGTTCGCCCATCCACCAGCCCGGCATCTGATAGATGACCGCGTCGGCCCACAGGTATTTCTGTACTTCGGCTTCGATGTCATAGCCGTCGTCGACCACGGTGACCTGCACATCGTGCTGCAGATCGCGCAGGAAGCTTTCCGCCACGTCGCTCAGGGTTTGGTTGAGTTCGCCGTTGGAATGGCCGAATTGTTTTTTAGCGTTGATAATCAGGATATTGCTCATCTTTCGCGGCTCCCGTCAGTGTTAAGATATGGCATGCTTCCCGCGGAAAAGGCGGAAACCATCTCGCTGGTGACGAGTGTAATCGTGAGTCAGGCAAGTAAAAATGCGATCCAGCGCACAACAGTGTTGACTGCCAGTCAATAAAGAGGCCGCCAGGTAGCGAAATTTTGCATAAACCGCATCGCGCAATCGGCCGTCGCCGGCGATCCTTGCGCCAACTGTGACAGCTACCCCGCAGATGGGTTACTATCGCGGGCAGAATCGACAAGCGATGCCTTTTGTCGTCCAAGGGATTGCCAAGCCACGGTCTGAGGATAATTGAGTAATGAGTGATCTGACTCATGACGGTGTAGAGCGTTTACCGCTGCACACATTCACTGAAAACGCCTATCTGAACTATTCCATGTACGTCATCATGGATCGGGCGTTGCCGTACATTGGCGACGGTTTGAAGCCGGTACAACGCCGCATCATCTACGCCATGTCTGAGCTGGGGCTGACCAACAGCGCCAAATTCAAGAAATCCGCCCGCACCGTGGGCGACGTGCTGGGTAAGTATCACCCGCATGGCGACAGCGCGTGTTATGAAGCCATGGTGCTGATGGCGCAGCCGTTCTCGTATCGCTATCCGCTGGTGGACGGTCAGGGGAACTGGGGTGCGCCGGACGATCCCAAGTCGTTCGCGGCGATGCGTTATACCGAATCGCGCCTGTCCAAATACGCCGAGGTCTTGCTGGCCGAACTGGGCCAGGGCACGGTCGACTGGATCCCGAACTTTGACGGCACGCTGCAAGAGCCGAAGATGCTGCCGGCGCGTCTGCCGAACATCCTGCTGAATGGCACCACCGGCATCGCGGTCGGCATGGCGACCGACATTCCGCCGCACAACGTGCGCGAAGTCGCCGCTGCGGCAGTGGCGCTGCTCGACAAGCCGGGCGCCTCGCTCGATGACCTGCTCGAGTTCGTGCAGGGGCCGGACTTCCCGACCGAAGCCGAGATCATTACCCCGCGCGATGAAATTCGCAAAATTTACCAGAGCGGCCGCGGCTCGGTGCGCATGCGCGCCGTGTGGAAGAAAGAGGACGGCAGCGCGGTGATCACCGCCTTGCCGCATCAGGTCTCCGGCGCCAAGGTGCTGGAGCAGATCGCCAGCCAGATGCGCGCCAAGAAGCTGCCGATGGTCGAGGATCTGCGCGATGAATCCGACCATGAAAATCCGACGCGTCTGGTGATCGTGCCGCGTTCCAACCGCATCGATCTGGAGCAGGTGATGAATCACCTGTTCGCCACCACCGATCTGGAACGCAGCTACCGCATCAACATGAACATGATCGGTCTGGACAACCGCCCGCAGGTGAAAGGGCTGGTGGAGATCCTCACCGAATGGCTGGCCTATCGTCGCGATACGGTGCGCCGCCGCCTGAACTACCGCCTCGAGAAGGTGCTCAAGCGTTTGCATATCCTCGAAGGTTTGCTGGTGGCGTTCCTCAATATCGACGAGGTGATCCACATCATCCGCAGCGAGGATGAGCCGAAGCCGGTGCTGATGCAGCGTTTCGGCATCTCCGATACCCAGGCGGAAGCGATCCTCGAGCTGAAACTGCGTCACCTGGCCAAGCTGGAAGAGGTCAAGATCCGCGGTGAGCAGGACGAGCTGGCGAAAGAGCGCGATCAACTGCAGGCGCTGCTGGCGTCCGAGCGCAAGCTGAATACGCTGATTAAGAAAGAGATCCAGGCCGACGCGCAAACCTACGGCGACGATCGCCGTTCGCCGCTGACCGAGCGCGCGGAAGCCAAGGCGATGAGCGAGCACGACTTCGTGCCGTCCGAGCCGGTGACCATCGTGCTGTCGGAAATGGGCTGGGTGCGCAGCGCCAAGGGCCACGACATCGATCCGACAGGGTTGAGCTACAAGGCCGGCGACAGCTTCCGCGGCGCGGCGCGCGGCAAGAGCAACCAGCCGGTGGTGTTTATCGACTCTACCGGGCGCAGCTATGCGCTCGATCCGATGACGCTGCCATCGGCGCGCGGGCAGGGCGAGCCGTTGACCGGCAAGCTGACGCCGCCGCCGGGCGCCACCATTGAGCAGGTGCTGATGGCGGCCGACGATCAAAAACTGCTGATGGCCTCAGACGCCGGTTACGGTTTCGTTTGCACCTTCAACGATCTGGTGGCGCGCAACCGCGCCGGCAAGGTGATGATCACGCTGCCGGACAACGCCAGAGCGCTGCCGCCGATGGAGATCCACGGCGCAGACGATATGCTGCTGTCGATCACCGCCGCCGGGCGCATGCTGATGTTCCCGGTCGCCGATCTGCCGCAGCTGTCGAAGGGCAAGGGCAACAAGATCGTCTCCATTCCGGCGGCGCAGGCCGCCGCCGGTGAAGACAAGCTGGCCTGGCTGTTCGTGCTGCCGCCGCAGGCCTCCGTCACGCTGCACGTCGGCAAACGCAAGCTGACGCTGCGTCCGGAAGATCTGCAGAAGTTCCGCGCGGAGCGCGGCCGTAAGGGCACCCAGCTGCCGCGCGGCCTGCAGCGCATCGATCGCGTCGAAGTGGATGCGCCGGTGCGGGCGTCGGGCGGCGACAGCGAAGAGTAAGCGTTGGCGCCGGCGTTAACGGGCGGTCGCAGCGAGCTGTGGCCGCCTTATTTATTTTTGCTGGCGTTTATTTTCCAAATAGTTAACATTTCTGCGCATAAAATTATTGTGCGTACTGCCGCCTGGCAGGAAAATAGCGAGAAATGCAGGCGACATCGGCGTGCTTACCGCCTGGCCGGCAAATAATGAGTAAAGGAATCTGCGCAGCGAAGTAAACTGCGTTGGCAGTGTGCTAATGAGGTTGTTATGTTATTGATTTTGCGTGCCGTTCTCGCCACTCTTTTCTGTATTCTGGTGTGTATTTTCGGTTCTGTTTATTGCTTGTTCAGCCCGCGCAACCCTCGCCATGTGGCGACCTTCGGCCATCTTTTCGGCCGCCTGTCGACGCTGTTCGGCATCAAGGTTGAAACCCGCGTGCCGGCCGATGCGGCCAACAATGGCAACTGCATCTATATCGCCAACCACCAAAATAACTACGACATGGTGACGGCCTCCAATATCGTGCAGCCGCGCACCGTGACCGTCGGTAAAAAAAGTCTGGTGTGGATCCCGTTTTTCGGCCCGCTGTATTGGCTGACCGGTAATCTGCTGATAGATCGTGATAATCGCGCCAAGGCGCACGGCACCATCGCCCAGGTGGCGGAGCAGTTCAAAAAGAAAGACATTTCGATCTGGATGTTCCCGGAAGGGACCCGCAGCCGCGGTCGTGGGCTGATGCCGTTTAAAACCGGCGCCTTCCACGCGGCCATTGCCGCCGGCGTGCCGATTGTGCCGATCTGCGTATCGACCACCAGCGGTAATATAAATCTTAATCGCTGGAATAACGGTCATGTGATCGTCGAGATGTTGGCGCCGGTGGATACCAGCAAATACGGCAAAGAAAACGTGCGCGAGCTGGCGGCCCATTGCCGCGAGCTGATGGAGGCGAAAATCGCCGAATTGGACGCCGAAGTCGCCCAGCGCAACGCCGCCAAAAAATAAGAGTCTACCGGCTTCAAAGAATAGGATTTTAATTGGCGTTCAGCGCCGTTAACGCCTGAACGCCTGCTAATCTTGATTGGCGGGCGTTTGGGTTTTGCACACGGTTTAGTTATTGCTTTTCATGGAGAAAATATGTCACTCAGTCGACGTCAGTTTTTACAGGCATCGGGCCTGGCGCTGTGCGCGGGCGCCGTGCCGCTGAGGGCTGAGGCGAGCGGAACGCAGACCCCGTTACCCATTCCCCCGCTGCTGGAGTCTCGCCGCGGTCAGCCGCTGTTCCTGACCTTGCAGCGCGCCCATTGGGCGTTTATGGATAACCGTAAAGCGGCGGTGTGGGGCATCAACGGCATGTACCTGGGGCCGACGGTGCGGGTTTACAGCGGTGACGACGTCAAACTGATCTACAGCAACCGCCTGCAGGAGCCGGTAGCGATGACCGTCAGCGGTCTGCAGGTGCCAGGCACGCTGATGGGCGGCGCGCCGCGCATGATGTCGCCTAACGTCGACTGGTCGCCGGTGCTGCCCATTCGTCAGGCGGCGGCCACCTGCTGGTACCACGCCAACACGCCGAACCGTATGGCGCCGCACGTTTACAACGGGCTGGCCGGGCTGTGGCTGGTGGAAGATGCCGTCAGCAAAGCGCTGCCGCTGCCCAACCACTACGGCGTCGACGATTTCCCGCTGATCATTCAGGACAAACGCTTCGATAACTTCGGCACACCGCAATACGATGCACCGTCGCAGGGCGGTTTCGTCGGCGATACGCTGTTGGTCAACGGCGTGCAAAACCCGTATGTCGACGTGTCGCGCGGCTGGGTGCGTCTGCGCCTGCTTAACGCCTCCAACGCGCGCCGCTATACCCTGCAGCTCAGCGACGGGCGGCCGTTCAACGTGATTGCCAGCGATCAGGGCTTCCTGCCTGCGCCGGTCGCGGTGCAGCAGCTGTCGTTGGCGCCTGGCGAACGCCGGGAAGTGCTGATCGACATGTCGAAGGGCGAAGAGGTGACCATCACCGCCGGTGAAGCGGCGGGCATCATGGATCGCCTGCGCGGCCTGTTCGAGCCGTCGAGCATTCTGGTGTCCACCCAGGTGCTGACGCTGCGCCCGACCGGCCTGCTGCCGCTGGTGACCGACAACCTGCCGATGCGCCTGCTGGCGGATCAGCTGTTGGACGGCAGCGCCAGCCGCACCCGCGACTTCCGCCTGGGCGACGGCGGCGTCGGCATCAACGGCGCGATTTGGGACATGAACCGCATCGACGTACAGGCGCAGCAAGGCACCTGGGAACGCTGGAACATTCACGCGGATACGCCGCAGGCGTTCCATATTCAGGGCGTGCAGTTCCTGATCAAACGCGTCAACGGCGCGCAGCCGATGGCGGAAGATCGCGGCTGGAAGGACACCGTCTGGGTTGATGGCGACGTCGAGCTGCTGGTGTATTTCAACCAACCTACCTCCGAACACTTCCCGTTCCTGTATTACAGCCAGACGCTGGAGATGGCCGATCGCGGCACCGCCGGCCAGCTGATGGTGCAGCCGACGATGTAATCTGCGCTGTGGGCCGCTTACGGCGCCCGCAGCATTTCCAGGAAGGCCTGCACCACCGGCGTGACGCTGTCGGCGCGATACACCGCGTATAAATCCGCCGGCGGCGCCTGTTGCAGCGAGCAAAAGCGTACGCCGGGCCACGGGATGCGGCCGTAGCTGTCCGGCAGCAGCGTGATGCCGCAGCCTTCCGCCACCAGCGCCAGCAGAGTTTGCGGTTCATTGACCTGATAAGCGACGTCCGGCAGAAATCCCTGCTGCAGACACAGATTGTGCAGATACAGCCCCAGGCTGGCCTCATGCGGCGGCAGCACGATGAAGCTGTCGTTCTGCAGCGCCGCCAGCGGGATATTTTCCTGCTGCGCCAGCGGATGATCGAGCGGCAACACCACGGCGATGCTCTCGCTTGCCAACCGTTGGCAGGTTAACCCCGGCAGCGTCTGCTGCTGCGCCTCTCGCCAGACCCCGATGTCGATATGCCGCTTTTGCAGCGCGGCGATTTGCTGGCTGGGCGTCAGCTCGTTCAACGACCAGGTGACGCCGGCGCTCCGCTCGCTGAACCGCCGCAGCGCCGCGATCAGGCCGCCCCAGGCCGAAGTGCCGACCATGCCGACCACCATGTGGCCGCCTTCGCCACGCCCCATCTGTTGCACCTGATGCAACGCGCTGTCGGCCTGATCCAGCAGCCGCTCGACGTTGCGCAGCAGCGTGCGGCCGGCCGGCGTCAGCGTCATGGAGCGGGTGGTGCGTTTGAACAGCACGACGCCAAGCTGGCTCTCTAGCTCCTTGATGTGCTTGCTGAGCGGCGGCTGTGACATATTCAGCCGCCGCGCTGCCTGGGTGAAGTTCATCTCTTCAGCCACCACGCGGAAATAGTGCAGCAGGCGGAAGTTAATCCGGCCGGGATCGGGCAGGGCTTGGGGCGGGTTCATCCGGGGTATCGCCTCCTTGTGACGCAGCTCAACTTATAGGTAAATGGAATAAATCGGCCGCCAAGAATGTATTGGTCTCGGCCGCGCCTCGCTCTCTACTATGGGGCTTATTATCCCCCGCTGAAAGAGAGAATACGATGTTTAATCAAGAAGATGCTTTTACCTGCGCCGATGTCGTCCGCGCACGCCTGCCGGGTTTCCAGCCGAAAGCGGCCTTGATTCTCGGCTCCGGGCTCGGCGCTCTGGCGGAGGTGATGACCGAAACCGTCACCCTCGATTACGCGGAGCTGCCGGGCTTCCCGGTGAGCGGCGTCGCCGGACACGCCGGGCAACTGGTCGCCGGCAAGCTGGAGGGCGTGCCGGTATTGTGCATGAAAGGGCGCGGTCATTTCTATGAAGGGCGTGGCATGCAGGTGATGACCACCGCGGTGCGCACCTTCAAACTGCTGGGTTGCGAATTCCTGCTGGCGACCAATGCCGCCGGTTCGCTGCGCCGTTCGGTGGCGCCGGGCAGCCTGGTGGCCATTACCGATCACATCAATTTCATGCCGGAATCACCGCTGGTCGGCGCCAACGACGATCGCTTCGGGCCGCGCTTCTTCAGCCTGGCGAACGCCTACGATCGCGATCTGCGCGCCCGGCTGGCGGCGGTGGCCGAAAGCGCGGGCATCCCGCTGGCGGAAGGGGTATTCGCCGCCTACACCGGGCCGAACTTCGAAACGCCGGCGGAGATCCGCATGATGCAGACCCTGGGCTGCGACGTAGTGGGGATGTCGATCGTGCCGGAGGTCCTGACGGCGCGCCACTGTGGCCTCAAGGTGCTGGTGGTGTCCGCGATGACCAACTACGCCGAAGGGCTGTCGGATACGCCTCTTTCTCACGAACAAACGCTCAGCTGCGCGGCGCTGGCGGCGGACGATTTCATGCGCCTGATCCGCGAGCTGTTCAAAACGCTGTAACACCGCAAGCAAACCGGCGGCGGGCTGCAGGGGGCCCGCCGCATCAATCATCGTTGAAAGCATAATAACAAGGTGATGGCGATGGCGATAAAAACACGATTGAAGGTAATGATTTTCCTGCAGTTCTTTATCTGGGGCGCCTGGCTGGTGACGCTGGGCTCCTACATGATCAACACGCTGCATTTCAGCGGCATGCAGGTGGGGATGGTTTACAGCGCCAAAGGCATTGCGGCGCTGATCATGCCGGGCCTGGCGGGCATCATCGCCGACCGTTGGATGAAGGCCAACTACCTGTATGCGCTTTGCCACCTGCTCGGGGCGCTGGCGCTGTACTGCGCAGCGCAGGTCGAGCAACCGATGCTGATGTTCTGGGTGATGCTGTTCAATGCCATGGTCTATATGCCGACCATCGCGCTCTCCAACGCCATTTCCTATTTTTGCCTGGAGAAACACGGCTTTGACACGGTGAGGGACTTTCCGCCGGTGCGGGTGTACGGCACCGTGGGGTTCATTCTGGCGATGTGGTTGGTCGGTTTCAGCCGCATCGAGCTCAGCAACCTGCAGTTGTATCTGGCATCTGCGGCCTCGCTGCTGCTGTCCGCCTACTCGCTGACGCTGCCGCGCTGCCCGACCAACCGCGCGGCCGAGTCGAAGAGCTGGGTGAGCGTGTTGGGGCTGGATGCGCTGGTGTTGTTCCGCCAGCGGCGCATGGCGCTGTTTTTCCTGTTCGCCATGTTGCTTGGCGCTGCGCTGCAGATAACCAATACCTTCGGCAACCCGTTCCTGCACGATCTGTCGCTCAATCCGCTGTATCAGGACAGCCTCAGCGTCCGGTATCCGGCGGTGCTGCTGTCGCTCTCGCAGATCTCTGAAGTGTTCTTTATCCTCACCATACCCTTCTTCCTGCGCCGTTACGGCATCAAGCAGGTGATGCTGATCAGCATGGCGGCCTGGACGCTGCGCTTTCTATTCCTGGCGTACGGCACGCCGGTCGGCTTTGGTTTCGTGCTGCTGTTGCTGTCGATGATTGTCTACGGCTGTGCGTTCGACTTCTTTAATATCTCCGGCGCCATCTTCGTCGAGAAGGAGGCCGATCACCGCATCCGCGCCAGCGCGCAGGGGCTGTTCATGACCATGGTAAACGGTTTGGGCGCCTATCTGGGGGCGCTCGCCAGCGGTGAGGTGGTGGACTTCTTCAGCCATGACGGCGTGAAAGACTGGCAGAGCATCTGGCTGGTGTTTGCGCTGTATACGCTGGTGCTGGGGATTGTGTTCGCGTTGAGCTTCAACTATCGCCACCTGCCGCAGGAGAACGCGGCGGCGGCGCAGTGAGGCAGAGGGCGCGGCTTTGCTGCGCCCTGAAACGTCAGGCCTGCGGGAAGCGCTGCTGCAGCTGCTGCTGGTCCGGCGGATTGGCGGCCCCGAGGCTGGCCACCACGCAAGCGGCGACCCGGTTGGCCAGATCGACCGCCTGCGGCAGCGGCCAGCCGGCGGACAGGCCCGCCAGCAAACCGGCGCAGTGGGCATCGCCCGCGCCGATGGTGTCAACGACCTCTACCGGATAGGCCGGAACGTGCAGCGGCGGCGTACGGCCGTCGCAGATCCATGCGCCGTCGCGATCCAGGCGGCAAATCAGCGTCAGATTACGCGCGGCGGCATAGCGCTGTGCGGCCTCCACGGCGTCGCCGGCGCCGCACAGCGTGGCCACTTCGTCGCGGTTAAGCGTCAGCAGGGTGTGGCTGTCGCTGAGCATGGCGAAGAAATCTTCGCTGAGCTGGGCGATGCGCGGGCCGGGATCGATCAGGCGCGGTTGGTCGAACGGCATGCGCGTCAGCCACTCGCGCAGCGCTTCGCCGTTTTCGCCCGCCAGCTCGTAGCCGCTGGCGTAGATCAGCGTGTGTTCCGTCAGCGGCAGGGTCGCCAGCTGCGCTTTATTCCATTGGCTTTCGCAACCGGAAACCGTGATAAAGGTGCGTTCGCCGTCCGGTTCCACCAGCGCCAGGCACCAGCCGTTGTCCATCTGGCCGTGGCGCAACAGCACCTCCAGCCCCAGTTCGCCCATGGCGGCTTCGATCGCCGCGCCCCATTCGCCGTTGCCGACCGGCATACCGTTGATCACCGGCACTTCAAGGCGCGTCAGCGCGCGCGCTACGTTGAACGCGCAGCCGCCGATTTGCCGCGCCTGCGGCTGGGCTTCGATATCTTCGCCGCTGGTCGGCAGGCGGGGCAGCGTCATCACCAGATCGCCGACCGCGCCCCCCATCACCAGGACAGGTGTTACAGCTTCCCACTCATTCATTGATGTTCTCTGCGTTGGGTCAGGTACAGACCGTAAGCGATCAGACTAACCGCAAACGACACAAACAGCCCCAGGCTGGAGTCGGCGAACAAGCCTTTGGCCAGCGGGCCGTCGATAAAACCGGTTTTGGTGACCAGCAGGCCGCACAGGGCGCCGAGGAACCAGCAGAACAGCGGGGCTTTGCGCACGCCGCGGTTCTGGCCATGCAGGCCGTACAAAGCGTTGCCATCATACCCGTGGCGGCGGCGCAGGCACAGGTAATCGAGCAGGAAAATCGCCTCCCAGGCCGCCAGGAACACCCCGCAGAACACCAGGAAGGAGATGAACGGCCCCATGAAATCCCCGGAGATGAACAGGACATACAGGGCGATGCCCAGCACCACTACGGCGTCGATCGATACCGCCAGCCACTGTTTGACCTGCACGCCGATGGTCAGCAGGTTAAGGCTGGCGGAATACAGGCTGAGCACCGCGATGGTGACGATGCCGGCGGTGGCGGCCAGCAGATAAGGGATGGCCATCCAGGCGGGCAGCACGGAGCCTATCAGCGCGATGGGGTTGGCGGCGCTGGCCAGATCGGGGAGCTGCACGGAAAGCAGAATACCGGCCAGCATCAGCAGCATTAGCGGCAAACAGGCACCGCCCATCACCGCGGCGAAAATGCCTTTGCTCGACGAGCTCGGGCTTTGATAGCGGCTGTAATCGGCGCCGGCGATTGCCCAGCTGATGCCGGTGCCGGCGGCGATCACCGATACCGCCGGCAGGAAACCGGTCAGCCAGCTGCCGGATGGCAGCGCCAGCACCTGGCTCCACTCGGTATTGAACAGGATATAGAGCACCACGATCAGCGTCATGGTGCCGAAGATGCGGCTGAACCAGCTTTGCATCCAGACCACGGTATTTTGCCCCAGCAGGCTGACGACGACAGTGAGCCCGCCGAACAGCAGCAGGCTGAGCGCGGTCAGCAGGTGGCTGGTTCCCAGTCCGAAGGCCTCGAACAGCGCCGCCAGCGTCAGGGTGCCGGTGATCACGTTGACCGCTTCCCAGCCCATTAGGTTGATCCAACTGAACAGGGTGGGCGCCACGTTGCCCTTCAGCCCGAAAATCACCCGCGAGAGCGTCAGCGTAGAGGTGCGCCCACGCTTGCCGGCGAAGCTGGTGAGGCCGACCAGCACGAAGCTGGCGACGCCGACCAGCGCGGCGAGTACCGATTGCAGAAAGGATAAGCCGAAGCCGACGATGATGGCGCCGTACACCACGCCGAGAATACCGATATTGGCCGCAGACCAGATCCAAAACAGCTCGATGGGCTTACCGGTCTGTTCCGCGTCCGGCACCCGGTCGATACCGGTGCTTTCTACCTTCCATGCTTCATTGCGATTGATATCGGTCATAGCAAATGATCCCTGTTGCGCAGGGCCGCGAGGGCCGCCGCAGTTGACTGAAAATCGATTCCGTTGGCGCGGTTGAGGCCGGCTATCCCGTTGTCGGTGAGGACGCCGATTCCGCGCAGTGTGTAGCGGCTGATGCCGCCGGGTCTGTCAAAATGAGGGCGGTATCCGCCTTATCGGGTGAGGCACGTCGGCCGCACGGCGCCAATGAGTGTAGTCAAAGAGTGGGTCTGCAGCGGGGTTTGGCGAAGCGGGAACCTTTCTATTTGCCGACATCGATCCGGTTCGCCCACCGCGCGGGGATCCTGTGATGCGGCGATGAGCAGTGAGCAAGCTATCCATTAGCTACGTTGCTTATTCTCGGCCGTTTGTGCTGACAGTATAGGCCCGCTACCGACCATCAAGGGTATCCTTTAGGGCTGGCAGCGGGTTTTTTATTGTTTTTAAAGTGGGTCCCTGGTGTTGGTGCGATTGATGTATCAACATCAATAAGCACAGATTACGCGCGATCTAGATTCAATGAAAGTCCATTAGGCAAAAATTGTGATGCCACTCTGAAAACATTAGCGATATTTTAGTTAAGGTGAGGGGCTTATCGCTGGATCGGCGATAGGATAAAAACGAAATCCAGACAAATGGCATAGGTAAGAGGGCGGGCGAATGACGGATTTTATGGCCTGGCTGCGTGGCCATCTGGCCCAGGGGGCGGTAGCGCCGCGTTATATTCAGCTGGCGACGGCGATAGAAACCGCGATCAGGCAGCAGGTGTTGGCGGCGGAGGCATTTCTGCCGCCGGAACGGCAGATGGCGGAAGGTTTGGCGCTGTCGCGTGTCACCGTCAGCAAGGCGATGAAGCTGCTGGAGGAGAAGGGGCTGATTTCGCGGCAGCAGGGCGTTGGCACCCGCGTGGCGATGCGCATCGGCTATTCCCTCGATAAGGACAGCGGGTTTACCGCTCAGGCGCTGCGTCATGGCAGCCGCGTCAGCAATCGATGGCTGCTGCGCACCCGAGTCGGCGCGCCGGCCAAGGCCGCGGCGGCGTTGGGGCTGGCGGAGGGGGATGAAGTTATCAAACTGCGGCGGTTACGCTTGCTGAACGGCAGCCCGGTCTCGCTGGAAACCACCTATATACCACCGCGCTTCTTGCCCGAACCGGCGCAGCTGGAACACTCGCTGTATGCGTTATGGCAATCGCGCGGCATCGTGCCGGAGGATAAACACTTTCTGTTGAAGGCAGTGTCCTGCAGCGACGAGGTCGCCGAACTGCTCAACGTGCCGTGCGGCGCGCCGTTGTTGCACATCATCCAAACCAGCCGCAACGCTCAGGGTGAGGCGCTGGAGTTCAGCGATATCTTGTGCCGCAGCGACGTTTATGAATTCGAAGTGAACGGTTAGCGAAATAACCATGCTCTTTTTGCCACTAGTGCGTATAATCGCCGCCCGGCGATTAATTAACCTGTAAAAAGAGCAGCAGAATGAGCACCACCAGCCTGATCCAACCCGATCGTGAACTGTTTTCCTATAAGCCTTATTGGGCCGAATGTTTTGGCACCGCGCCGTTTTTACCGATGTCGCGGGCAGAGATGGATCAACTGGGCTGGGACAGCTGCGACGTGATCATCATCAGCGGCGACGCCTACGTCGATCACCCAAGCTTCGGCATGGCGATCATCGGCCGCATGCTGGAAGCGCAAGGCTTTCGCGTCGGCATCATCGCGCAGCCGGACTGGAGCAATAAAGAAGATTTCATGCGGTTGGGGAAACCGAACCTGTTCTTCGGCATCACCGCCGGCAACATGGACTCGATGATCAACCGCTACACCGCCGATCGCAAACTGCGCCACGACGATGCCTATACCGCCGGCAACGTCGGCGGCAAGCGCCCGGATCGCGCTACCCTGGTCTACAGCCAGCGCTGCAAAGAAGCCTATAAAGACGTGCCGATCGTGCTGGGCGGCATTGAAGCCAGTCTGCGTCGCATCGCCCACTACGATTACTGGTCTGATACCGTGCGCCGCTCGGTGCTGGTGGACTCCAAAGCCGACATGCTGATCTACGGCAACGGCGAGCGTCCGCTGGTGGAAGTGGCGCACCGTCTGGCCGCCGGTGAGAAGATCGGCGATATCCACGATATCCGCAATACTGCGGTGATGCGCAAAGAAGCGCTACCGGGCTGGAGCGGCGTGGATTCCACCCGCCTCGACAAGCCGGGCCGCATCGAACCTATCCCGAACCCGTACGGCGAGGATCTGCCGTGCGCCGACGGCGCCAAGCCGAAAGAGCCGGAAGCCAAGCCTGTCACGGTGCGCGCCGCCAAACCGAAGCCGTGGGAGAAGACCTACGTGCTGCTGCCGTCCTTCGAGAAAGTGAAGGGCGACAAGGTGCTGTATGCGCACACCTCGCGCATTTTGCACCATGAAACCAACCCAGGCTGCGCCCGCGCGCTGATGCAGAAACACGGTGACCGTTATGTGTGGATCAACCCGCCGGCGATCCCGCTGACCACGCCGGAGATGGACAGCGTCTTCGCCCTGCCTTATCAACGCGTACCGCACCCGTCCTACGGCCAGGATCGCATTCCGGCCTATGACATGATCCGTTTCTCGGTGAACATCATGCGCGGCTGCTACGGCGGCTGTTCGTTCTGTTCGATCACCGAGCATGAAGGGCGCATCATCCAGAGCCGTTCGGAGGATTCGATCGTTCGCGAAATCGAAGAGATCCGTGACAAGGTGCCGGGCTTTACCGGCGTGATCTCCGATCTGGGCGGCCCGACCGCCAACATGTATATGCTGCGTTGCACCAACCCGCGCGCTGAGCAGACCTGCCGCCGCGCCTCGTGCGTGTATCCGGAGATCTGCACCTATATGGATACCAACCACGAGCCGACCATCAAGCTGTACCGCCGCGCGCGTTCTCTGGAGGGCATCAAGAAGATCCTGATCGCTTCCGGGGTACGTTACGATCTGGCGGTGGAAGATCCGCGCTATATCAAGGAACTGGCGACCCACCACGTTGGCGGCTACCTGAAGATCGCGCCGGAGCACACCGAAGAAGGCCCGTTGTCGAAGATGATGAAACCGGGCATGGGCAGTTACGATCGCTTCAAGCAGCTGTTTGATCACTATTCGAAGCTGGCGGGCAAAGAGCAGTACCTGATCCCATACTTTATCTCGTCGCACCCGGGCACCCGTGATGAAGACATGGTGAACCTGGCGCTGTGGCTGAAGAAGAACCGTTTCCGCCTCGATCAGGTGCAGAACTTCTATCCTTCGCCGATGGCCAACTCCACCACCATGTATTACAGCGGCAAAAACCCGCTGAGCAAGGTGGGGTACAAGAGCGAAGATGTGGTGGTGCCGCGCGGCGATCGCCAGCGCCGCCTGCATAAGGCGCTGCTGCGTTACCACGATCCGGCCAACTGGGCGCTGATCCGCGCCGCGCTGGAAGAGATGGGCCTGAAGCACCTGATCGGCAGCCGCCGCGATTGTCTGGTGCCGGCTCCGAGCATCGACGAGCAGCGCGAAGCGAAACGGCTGCAGCGCCATACCCGGCCGGCGCTGACCAAACATACCGATATCAATCGGCAGCGCACGCCATCCAACCGGCCGCCGCGCAAACCGATTCGCAAAGCCAAGCCGTAACGGCCGCACCGCGTGCGTAAACAAAAAGGAGAACCCCCGGGTTCTCCTTTTTACTTTTGAGCGTCACAGCTGCTCGTAGGCGGCTTCCACTTTCATCAAATGGCGCGGCGCCTGCGGCGCGGGATGGTATTTGCGCACGTGCCAGTTAAAGGCCTCCGGCGACAGGTTGTTGATCATCGCGATGGCCTGCTGACGGTTGCTGGAGAAGGTGCGCAGCAGCGCGCCGGTGCCGTTGACGTAGGCGATGATGGTGGCGTAGCGCAGCGTGACGGGATTGGCGATCCCTTTAAGCTGTTGTTTTTGCAAGGTGGCCAGATAGGCGGCGCCGAGATCGATATTGGTGTCGGGATCCCGCAGGTCATCGTCGTCCGGGCAGCCGCGTTTGCCTTTGTAGCGATAGGCATCGCAGCCGGCGGTATCGGCTTTCAGCTGCATCAGGCCGATCGCATTGGATCTGCTCACTGCGGAAGGGTTGAAGCCGGACTCCACCTGGATCATGGCGGTGATCAGCTTGGCGTCCACGCCGTATTCGCTGGCGGCGTCTTTAATGGCGCTGTCGAAGGCGTGGCGATCGTAGCTGACGCGCTGTTTCTTGCCGGCGCAACCCGCCAGCACCAGCATGATGCAAAGCATGCCCAGCCGTGACCCGTGTGAGAAAGAAAATTTCATGGTGCTCCGTGCTTGTCTGTTTTTTTAACGGCGTGAACCGGCGGCTGGAGCCTCCGGCGTCGTCATCATAACGTCAGGCGGCGCAAGGGAGCAATGTGCGGGAAGGAAAAGCCCCCTCCGGCCGGAGAGGGCTTGAGGGGGTTACAGGGTATCCGGATCAGGCCCCAGGCGGTTGCCGACGTCCAGCTTGGCGATCTCGCCCAGCTCGTCCTTATCGAGTTTGAAATCAAATACCTCGAAGTTTTCGCGGATACGCGACGGCGTGACTGATTTCGGGATGACGATAAGACCGCTGTCCAAGTGCCAGCGCACCACAATCTGCGCCGGGGTTTTCTCGTATTTCTCGGCCAGCGCCTTGATCAGCGGCTGGTCGAACACCCCTTCACCGCCTTGCGCCAGCGGGCTCCAGGATTCGGTGGCGATGTGATGGGTAGCGTTCCAGGCGCGCAGCTGGCGCTGTTGCAGCAGCGGGTGCAGTTCGATCTGATTGACCACCGGCGCTACGTTGGTTTCATCCAGCAGGCGCTGCAGGTGCGGCGTATGGAAGTTGCATACGCCGATGCTTTTCACCAGGCCTTGCTCGCGCAGTTTGATCAGCTCGCGCCAGGCGGAGACGTATTGATCCTGCTGCGGGCGCGGCCAGTGGATCAGATACAGATCCACATAGTCCAGCTTGAGTTTTTCCAGGCTGGTTTCCAGCGCCGCCAGCGGATCGCCCTGATCGTCGTTCCACAGCTTGGTGGTGATGAACAGGTCGCTGCGCGGCAGCGAGCTGGACTGCAGCGCGGCGCCGACGCCTTCCTCGTTCTTGTAGATCGCGGCGGTGTCGATGGAGCGGTAACCGATCTCCAGCGCTTTGCTCACCGCGCGGGTGGTCTCTTCAATACTCGCCTGCCAAACGCCGAGACCCAACTGCGGCATCAGATTACCATCGTGGAGTTTGATGATGGGTTGTTGCGTTGTCATGCGCATCTCCTTGTGTACGGATTGCGGCGCCTGCGGCGCCGAAACGGCTATAGATAAATTCTAGTTGGCAAAATGGGCGGTTGCCGGGTTTGCCAGCCTAATTTCAGCGGTGGCGGGAGGGCTATTTTTTCCCGCTCTCCCTGCGAATGAGCGGTAAGACGAGTGGTGCGAAACGATCGGCGGCGCTGAAGCGCCCGACTGCGCCCGGTGATCGGCCGGGCGCAGGATGCGGCGAAAATGGCTGGCGGAGACTAAAGCCTAGCAAAAAATCGCCGTTTTGCGATTAACGCGCCGCTTCATAAATGCGGCGGCTGACGTCCAGGGTGATGTCCTGATGCTCCCCCAGGGCGGTCATGCCGTGCTGATGGAGCTTGTCGAGCAGCGCCGGAATGCTGCTGCCGTCGAGCTGATAATCCGCCATGCGGGTCGGCACGCCCATCTGCTCGAAGAAGGCGCGGGTGGCGGCGATGGCGCCGTCGATGCGGCTGTCTTCGCTGCCTTCGCGCAGGCCCCAGACGCGGTCAGCATACTGCAGCAGTTTTTCGCGCTTCTGCGCTTTCTTCTCGTGCAGCAGCGCCGGCAGCACGATGGCCAGCGTTTGCGCGTGGTCGAGATCGTGCATGGCGGTCAGCTCATGGCCCAGCATGTGGGTCGCCCAGTCCTGCGGCACGCCGGCGCCGATCAGGCCGTTCAGCGCCATGGTGGCGCTCCACATCACGTTGGCGCGCACCGCATAGTTCTCCGGCTCGGCCAGCGCGCGCGGGCCGTCTTCCAGCAGGGTCAACAGCAGGCCTTCGGCGAAGCGATCCTGCACCTTGGCGTCGACCGGATAGGTCAGATACTGCTCCAGGGTGTGCACGAAGGCGTCGACCACGCCGTTGGCGATCTGGCGCGGCGGCAGCGAGTAGGTTACCACCGGATCCAGCACGGCGAAGCGCGGCTGCACCAGCGGTGAGAAGAAGTGCTGCTTGTCGCCGCTGCTTTTGCGGGTGATCACCGCGCCGCTGTTGGACTCGGAGCCGGTGGCCGGCAGCGTCAGCACGCAGCCCATCGGCACCGCGTCGGCGATGTGGCTGCCGACGGTCTGCAGAATGTGCCAGGCGTCGCTGCTGGCGGTATAACGGGCGGCGGCGGCGATGAACTTGGTGCCGTCAACCACCGAACCGCCGCCGACCGCCAGCAGGAAATCGATGTTTTCCGCTTTCACCACCTCGACCGCTTTCATCAGCGTTTCGTAGGTCGGGTTCGGCTCGATGCCGGAGAACTCCCGCACGTCGCGGCCGGCCAGCGCGCTATGCACCTGATCCAGCACGCCGTTTTTCTTCACGCTGCCGCCACCGTAGGTGATCAGGATGCGCGCGTCCGCCGGGATTTGGCTGGCCACTTCGGCAATTTGCTCCTTGCCGAACAGGATTTTGGTTGGGGTATGCAAAATGAAGTTGTGCATGGTTGATTTCTCTCTTTCTGTCAGGCGGGCGCCAAAGCGGCGCAAAGGTGTCTGGCCCGTATTGTCAGGAACCGGGCGGCAACGCACAATGCACATTCCTGTTTGGTTCTTGCCTATTCCTACAAGTCACTGTAGAAATGGCGAGTTTTAAATTATGATTTATGCCGAATCGTTCTGACTGTAAGAGGGTGTTTCCGTGATTGAAATCGATGCGCTGCGCAGCCGCATGGCGCGCCAGTCGATGGCTATCGCCAGCGGCAACGGCTACACGCCGTCGCCGGTGCCGCGGGTGAAGATTTTGTATGTCGATCGCCACAGCCCGCGTCAGCCGGTGATGTATGAACCGGGGATCGTCATCGTTTTTCAGGGGCACAAGGTCGGTTATTGCGGCAATAAGAAGTTCCAATACGATCCGCGCAACTACCTGCTGATGACGGTGCCGCTGCCGTTTGAATGCGAAACCTTCGCCAGCCCGGAACTGCCGCTGGTTGGGTTGGCGGTCAATATCGATACCCAAATGCTGCAGGACTTGCTGATCGACATCGGCGATGACGACTACCTGATGCAACCGCGGGCGGAGAGCAACGGGGTGAACCTGGCGGAAATGACGGAAGAGTTGCTGTGCGCCACCGAGCGTCTGCTGGACGTGATGGCCAATCCGCTCGACGCCCGGGTGCTTGGGCCGCAGATCGTACGGGAGATTCTCTATTATGTGCTGCGCGGCGCCTGCGGCGCGTCGCTGCAGGAGTTGGTCAATCGGCATACCCACTTCAGCCAGATCGCCAAGGCACTGCGGCGTATCGAACATCAGTATGCCGACAGCATCAACGTCGAGCAGTTGGCCAGCGAGGTCAACATGAGCGTCTCGGCGTTCCATCACAACTTCAAGGCGGTGACCAACACTTCGCCGCTGCAGTACGTGAAGTCGTACCGGCTGCATAAGGCGCGCCTGTTGATGGTGCATGACGGTCTGAAGGCCAGCACGGCGGCGATCCGCGTCGGCTACGAAAGCGCGTCGCAGTTCAGCCGCGAGTTCAAACGGCTGTTCGGCATGACGCCGAGCGATGAAGTCGCCCGGCTGCGCGAGGCCAACCCGCTGCTGCTGGAGGGCTGAGCCGCGTTTATGGGGTTAAGACGATCTTGCCGAATGGCCCGCGATCGAGGTGATCCAACGCCTGAGACAGCTGATCGAAGCAGTATACCTGGTCGATCACCGGCTGCAGGTTGACGGCGTCCACGGCGCGCACCAGGTCTTCCAGCGCGCGGCGGTGGCCGACGCCGATGCCCTGAATCACTGCGGATTTTAATAGCAGTGGGCCGGCGGGAGCGGAAATCTCGTTGCCTTCCAGGATGCCGATTACCGAGATGCGTCCTCCCACCGCCACGGCGCGCACCGAGTTGCCGAGGTTGGTGCCGCCGACGGTGTCGATCACATGGTCGATGCCGCGATCCTGCGTCAGCGCATAAATCGCCTCCACCCAATCGCCGTCCAGCCGGTTGATGCCATGATTGGCGCCCAATGCCAGGGCTCGCGCCAGCTTTTCATCGCTGCCGGAGGTGACATAGACCTCCGCGCCGTGGGCTTTGGCGATCTGCAGCGCGAACAGCGCCACGCCGCCGGTGCCTTGCACCAGCACCGTATCGCCGGCATGCAGTTTGCCTTGTTCCACCAGCGCGAACCAGGCGGTCAGCCCGGCGCACGGCAGGGTGCTGGCCTGGACGTCGTCCAGCGACGCCGGCGCCGCTACCAGCCAGTCTTCATGCAAAATCACGTATTCCGCCAGCACGCCCTGATAAAAACCGCCGAGGGTGTGGTAAGGCACCCGGCGCGCATCGCCGTAGGGTTTTTGCTCGCCGTCGAGCCAACCGGGGCTGAAGGTGGAAATGACGCGCGCGCCGGGCTGAAAGCGGCTGACGCCGGGGCCGATGGCATCGACCTCGCCGGCCATGTCCGAGGCGGGCGTGAACGGCTGCGGCAGCGTGAGCCCCATGCCGCTTTCTATCATCAGTTTGTCACGGTAATTGAGTGAGATAGCCTTCACTTTCACTCTGATTTCGTGCGGCCCCGGCTGTGGGATGGCGCTTGCGCTCAGCTGCAGGTGCTCACGCCCCAGGGCGCTCATCGTCCAGTGTTGCATTGTATTGGTCATGATGTTCTCCAAAGTCAGCGATTAACAGACCTGCCGATAATATCGTTGATGAAGGTTCGCCAGTGGCGATAAGATTTCCGCAGATTGTTTCTTTCAGAGCGACAAATCATGAGCGATCGGTTGAGCGGCATTTCGGTATTCGTTACCGCCGTGGAGGCGGGCAGTTTTGCAGTGGCGGCCAGTCGGCTGCATCTTTCGCGTTCGGCGGTCGGCAAAACTATCGCCCGGTTGGAGCAGCGGCTGGGGGTGCGGCTGTTTCATCGCACCACGCGCAGCCAGAGCCTGACCGACGACGGTGCGCTGTTCTACGAGCGCTGCCTGCGGGCGCTGGAGGAGATCCGTGGCGCGGAAACGCTGCTGGAGTCGGGCAAGCGGCAGGTCAGCGGTCGGCTGCGGGTGTCGATGCCGGTGCTGTTTGGCCGCATGTGCATTGCGCCGCTGCTGACCGAACTGACGCGCGAGCATCCTGGGTTGGAGTTGGAGCTGTCGTTCAGCGATCGGGTGGTGGATCTGATTGAGGACGGCTTCGATATGGCGATCCGCAACGGTACGCTGGCCAACAGCAGCGGCTTGGTGGCGCGCCGCATCGGCGATCACCGTATGACGCTGTGCGCCTCGCCGGCCTATCTGCAGCGGTGCGGCGAACCGCACAGCATCGAGCAACTGGCGCAGCATGAGGCGGTGACCTATATGCGCGCCGGCGCACGGCGCAACTGGCTGGTATTGGATAGCGACGGCAAGCCGCAGGACGTGATGCCGAACAACCGGCTGCAAATGGACGACCTGCAGGCGATTGCGGATGCGGCGACGGCGGGTTTCGGCATCGCCTGGCTGCCGTGCTGGCTGGTGCGTGAGCAGTTGTTGAGCGGGGCACTGGTGCGCTTGCTGCGCGATCGGCCGGGCGCCGCCTTTGAAGCGCATGCGGTGTGGCCGCACACGCCTCACCTGCCGCTGAAGGTGCGGCTGGCGGTGGATACGCTGGTGAGCAAACTGCCTGCCAGTCTGGCGTTGGTCGAGAAGGCGCTGTAGCGCGCCCGATTCAGGAAGAGGCGGCGCGTTTTTTACGCCAGATCACCAGCATGGCGCCCAGCAGGCCGACAAACAGCAGCAGCAGCGGCAGCAGCATCAGGCCGGTCATCACCTGGCTTTCGTAGCGTTTCACCAGAGGGATTTGGCTGAACGCGTAGCCGAGGCCGACCAGCGCGCAGACCCAGATCGCCGCGCTCAGCCAGTTGAACACCTGGAAACGAGAGCTGTTGAGCCCGGAAATGCCGGCCATGGTCGGCAGCAGGGTGCGCACGAAACCGAGGAAGCGGCCGATCAGCAGCGCCGTCAGCCCGTGGCGGTTGAACAGGTTGTGCGCGCGCTGGTGGTACTGTGCCGGCAGTTGCAGCAGCCAGCTCTTCACCAGGCCGGTGTGGCCCAGCCAGCGGCCCTGGATATAGCTCAGCCAGCAGCCGAGACCGGCGGCGGCGGTCAGAATCAGCAGGGTGGGGGCAAAGCCCATCACGCCTTTGGCGATCAGCGCGCCCGACAGCAGCAGCAGGCTGTCACCGGGAAGGAAGGAGGCGGGCAGCAGTCCGTTTTCCAAAAACAGAGTGGTGAAAAGTACGGCGTAAACCACCCAAATTACGCTTGGATCGGCGAGGGCGATAAAGTCCTGCTGCCAAAGCGCATGAATAATCTCTCGTAATACATCCATTTTATGTCCTGTTGCATGCCGGTTGCGCCCGGGGTCACATTCTCCAGGATGCGGCGGTTACCGTATCTGACAGTTACCCGGTTAGTGTACCGCTAATAGCTTAAGCCGACATTAAACGAGACGAAGAAAATTATCGGAATCCGCCTTAGCGCACGCCGTTGAGGCGATCGAAGCCGGCCGCCAGATCGGCGATCAGGTCTTCGACGTTCTCCAGGCCGATATGCAACCGCACCAGCGTGCCGGAAAAATCGACGCCGCCCGCCGGGCGGATCGCTTCCAGTTCTTCCGGCTGGTTGGCCAGGATCAGCGACTCGAAGCCGCCCCAGGAGTAGGCCATGCTGAAGTGGCTGAAGTTATCCAGGTAAGCGGCCAACTGCGTATCGTCCAGCCGTTCCTTCAGCACGAAAGAGAACAGCCCGTTGCAGCCGCTGAAGTCGCGGCGGTAGAACTCGTGGCCCTTGCAGCTCGGCAGGGCCGGATGATTGACCGTCGCCACCTCCGGCCGCGCCGCCAGCCAGTTGGCGACCTCGATGCTGCTGCGTTCGTGCTGCTTCAGCCGCACGCTCAGGGTACGCAGGCCGCGGCTCGCCATGTAGGCGGTGTCGGCATCCACCATCTGCCCCATCAGATAGGAGTACTCGCGCAGTTGATCCCAACAGCGCGCGTTGGCGACGGCGGTGCCAAGCATGTAATCGGAATGGCCGATCAGGTATTTGGTGCCGGCCTGAATAGAAATGTCGATGTCGAAATCCAGCGCCTTGAACAGCACCCCCGCCGCCCAGGTGTTGTCGATCATGATCACCACGTCCGGCGCCACGGCGCGAATGGCCTGCACCATCGCCGGGATATCCTGCACTTCCAGGGTGATGGAGCCGGGGGATTCCAGGAACACCACGCGGGTATTGGGCTGGATCAGTTTGGCGATGTCGGCGCCGATCAGCGGATCGAAATAGGTGGTGCTGACGTTCATGCGGCCGAGGATATGGGTGCAGAAATCCTGGGTCGGCTCGTACGCAGAGCCGGTGACCAGCAGGTGATCGCCGGCGCCGACGAACGACAGGATCGCATTGGCCACTGCCGCCGCGCCGCAGGGGTACAGCACGCAGCCGGCGCCGCCCTCCAGCTCCACCATCGCATCCTGCAGGGCGAAGTGGGTCAGGGTGCCGCGTCGGCCGTAAAACAGCTCGCCGTGGGCGCGTTGCGCGGTGGCGTGTTTTTTGGCAGCGACGGAGTCGAAGACCAAAGAAGAGGCGCGTTGCGTGACGGGATTGACGGAGCCCTGGGTGTAGCGTTTGCCGCGGCCGGCGCCGATCAGCGCGGTTTCGATATGTTTTGACGTCATGGTACCTGGCTCACCTCTGGTTGCTCTGCACGTGCCCGTTTACGATAGCCCTTACGTTAACATGAGTTAATATAGCCATCCAGACGTTTTAACTTCCAGATATAGAAACGGCTATAATTGGCTGCCGGTCACGCATTTCTCGCGTAATCCTTCTGCCGAGTGGGAACAGAGAAGTCCATTCCTCGGCTGAGGCGCCGTTCGGCAGCGTGGCGTTGTTGCGCCGTTGTGGGATAAAAGTAACGAAATCACCCTATAAAAGGGGCATTTGGCGGTGAACGGACACAGATTGGCGCTTTGTAACGGGGCTGGCTAAAATTTTCTCGTTTATTTGGTAAATAATAATGAGAACCACTATCAATCCCCGGTTGGTTTGATATGATCGCACGCTGAATTATTCCTTAATTTTGATCGGTAATGGGTGGAGGCACAGCGTGAAAACGGCTGGCAAGAATTTAAATCAAGGATCGTTCGGCCAGGGCCGGGCGCAGTGGGGCAAGGCCTTCGGCCGCAGCCTGATGGCATCTATGGTGCTGGTCGTAGGGCTGGCCGGCAGCGCGCAGGCCGCGCCGGCGAGCAATCCGGCCGTTGCCGAAAGCGTTGCGCCGACCACCGCGCCTGCACCTGCTGCAGCCGCCGCGCCGGAGAGCATCACGCCGGTGAACCCGGCGCCAACGATCCAGCCACCGGAAACCCGCGGCATGGACCTGTCCGTTTGGGGCATGTACCAGCACGCCGACGCGGTGGTGAAAGCGGTAATGATCGGCCTGGTGCTGGCCTCGATCGTGACCTGGACCATTCTGTTCTCCAAAGGCAGCGAACTGCTGCGCGCCAAGCGCCGTCTGCGCCGCGAACAGCTGGCGCTGGCCGAAGCGCGCTCGCTGGATGAAGCCTCCGAACTGGCGCAAAACTTCGGTCCGGAGAGCGTCAGCGCGGTATTGCTGAACGACGCGCAAAATGAGCTGGAGTTGTCTGCGGAATCCAACGACAACAACGGCATCAAAGAGCGCACCGGCTTCCGCCTCGAGCGCCGCGTGGCGGCCTACAGTCGCAACATGGGCCGCGGCAACGGCTTCCTCGCCACCATCGGTGCCATCTCGCCGTTCGTCGGCCTGTTCGGCACCGTGTGGGGCATCATGAACAGCTTCATCGGCATCGCCCATTCGCAGACCACCAACCTGGCGGTTGTGGCGCCGGGCATCGCGGAAGCGCTGCTGGCGACCGCGCTGGGTCTGGTCGCGGCGATCCCTGCCGTCGTTATCTACAACATCTTCGCTCGCGTCATCAGCGGCCACCGCGCGCAGGTGGGCGACGTGGCGGCGCAGGTCTTGCTGCTGCAGGGCCGTGATTTGGATCTGGCCGCGACGGCGGAAGCCAAGCGCTCACAGCACGCGCACCAACTGCGGGCGGGGTGAGACATGGCGATGCGCTTAAATGAAGATCTGGACGACAGCGGCGAACTGCATGAAATCAACGTGACGCCGTTTATCGACGTCATGTTGGTGCTGTTGATCATCTTTATGGTGGCCGCGCCGCTGGCAACGGTAGATATCCGCGTCGATCTGCCGGCCTCCTCCGCCAAGCCGCAGCCGCGGCCGGAAAAACCGGTGTTCCTGTCGGTGAAGGCCGACAAACAGCTCTACGTCGGCGATCAGCCGGTGAATGCCGATCAGTTGACTTCGGTGCTGGATCAACGCACCCAGGCTAACAAAGAAACCACCATCTTCTTCCAGGCGGACAAGAGCGTGGACTATGAAACGCTGATGAGCGTGATGGACACCCTGCGTAAAGCCGGCTACCTGAAAGTGGGGCTGGTGGGCATGGAAGGCGCCGCCAAATAGCGGGCTGATGAAACAGAAAAGGGCGCTTCGGCGCCCTTTTTTACTGGTTCAGAGATATCACTCTTCGGCCAACAAAGCCCGGGAACCGGCATGGCGCCAGCGGATACGGCCCGGCAGATAAAGCGCGTTCTGTTCCAGAGGCCGCTCGTCGATCAGTGCGGTGACTTGGTCGAAGCTATGTTGCGCCAACGCCCGGCAGTCCTGTGCGACCGTATCGATCTTCAGCGTCATGCAGTCGAACAGGTAGTGATCGTCGAAGCTGCACAGGTGGATGTCGCTCTCCATCAGCTGATGTTGAGTCAGATAACGCAATACCCCTTCCAACAGGCCGCAGGCGGCGGTAAATAGCGCCTTGGGCGGCCGCCCCAGCTGGGCGCACAGCTGAGCGAACATCTCGTACCCTGAGCTGGGGTGATAGTTGCCGTTGATGATCCATTCCGGTTTGCACTCGATGCCGGCGCGCTGCAGGCCAAGCTGGAAACCGGCCAGCCGATCGCGGGTCGGCGAAATGCGCGGCTGCCCGCCGAGAAAATAGATCTCGTCCGGATGTTGGCGCGCGACCTTTTCCACCAGGTCGGCGGTCGAGTTGACCGAATCGGTGATCACCAGCGGCAGTTCGGAACCGGCGATCAGACGGTCCATCTGCACCACCGGCAGTCCGACATTGATCTTCTGGTATTCCGCGTCGTTTAGCTGGCTGGAGGCGACAATCAAGCCGTCCACCTGCCGCTGCACCAGACTGTTCACCGCCATCATCTCCTGCGCCGGGTTTTCATCGGTGCAGGCGATCAACAGCTGCAGGCCGGCTTCGCGGCACAGCGTTTCCAGCTCGCGCGAAATCACCGCAAAACCGTAGTTGGTCATCTCCGGCACCACCAACCCCAGCGTGTGGCTGCGGTTGGAGCGCAAAGAGCGGGCGTGGATGCTGGGCTGATAATGGTGTTCGTGCGCCAGCGCCAGAATGCGATCGCGGGTGTCGTCGGACACCCGGTATTCCTTGCTGCGGCCGTTCAGCACCAGGCTGGCGGTCGATTTCGACACCCCGGCCAGCGTGGCGATGTCACTGATGGTAATGCGTTTATTTTTTTTCACTGACGCCATCTGAAGTCATCGGAGGATGCGTCATTCTAGCATGCATGGCGTCAGCGGCCAGTATTCCAACGCCAGCGGCGCGCTCCCGCACAGCCGCAGTTGCGGCTCACCCGCCGGGAAGTAGCGTGCGCTCATCACCGCCTCGCCGTGGTTGATGAAAATCTCCACGCTGGAACGATCGAACAGCAGTTGCAGATGCGTGACCGGGCCGCGCCAGTAACGGTGCTCCGGCCGGCCGTCGGTCAGGGAAGCGCGCGTCAGCTGCAGCCTTTCGCCGTCCCATTTCAGCGTCATCGCGTCGCCAAAGGTTGCGTTGAATGGGCCCTGCGGCGTCAATTGCAGCTCCGCGGCCCCCAGCGCATAGGCGGGGGCGTTATCGGCGCGGCCTTGCCAGCCTGCTCGCTCACCGCGCAGCTGTTGCAGCTCGCGCGCCGGGCGCTGGTGGAGGCGGCCATGCCGCAGCGACAGTTCGCGCGGGCAGGTCATGGTGTGGATCCAGCCGTAACGGCGCGTCGGATGGGCTTCTTCATCTTGCTCGGGCACGCCCATCCAGCCGAACAGCAGGCGGCGGCCATCTTCCGCCAACGTCGTCTGCGGCGCGTAGAACTCGAAGCCGGCGTCCAGCTCGCGGAATTCGCCGTGGCTGAAGGCCGCCTGCCGGTAATCCAGCTTGCCGAGCAGATAACCGGCCTGATAACGGTTGAGATAGCGTTCCGGCTGCGGCGTCAGCCCCTGCGGACAGCAGATCAACACCTCGTCGCCGTCCAACGAGAACAGGTCCGGGCACTCCCACATGTAGCCGAATTCCTCTAAGCCGTTCAGTCCGGAACCGGCGATCTCTCCCAGCGCTTGCCAGTCGCGCAGATCGCTGGAACGAAACAGCAGCACCTTGCCGCGATCCTGCAGGTCACGCGCGCCGAGCACCATGTACCAGTCATTTTGATGACGCCACACTTTCGGATCGCGTACGTGACCGCTGTAGCCCTCCGGCAGCGGCAGCACCGGCCCGAGTTTGCGATATTCGCCCCGTTCGCTTTCCTGAGCCAGGCATTGGTAAGCGGTGCGTGAGCCGTCTGGGAATTTCACGTTGCCGGTGTAGATCAGCGTGATTTTGCCTTCCGCCACCACCGCCGAGCCGGAGTAACAGCCGTGGCTGTCGTAACAGGCGCCGGGCGCCAGGGCGATTGGCTGGTGCTCCCAACGCAGCAAATCAGCCGACTGCCAGTGTCCCCAGCATTTGTTGCGATGATCGCAACCCAGCGGATTCCACTGATAAAACAGATGATAAACGCCGTTGTGCTGGATAAAGCCGTTGGGATCGTTCAGCAGGCCAACGCTGGGTGCCAGATGCCAGTCCGGTCGGTGCGGATCGCGCAGCGCGAGCGGCTGGCCGTTCATTACCGCCCGCAGTGCCTGTTTGATTAAGCTGAGTTCTTCCATCATTGCGCGTCCGTGTTGTATTTCAGCAGTAGGGAGAGGACAAAGGCGCTGCCAAACGCGATCGCCAGGCCGATGATATAGCTGACCAGCGAGCTGGCCTGCACGATCGCCATGCCGGGGATCGCCGTCAGCCCGACCGCGTTCATGCCGACATGGTTGGCCACCACCCAGGCGCCGCCGAGCGCGCCGCCCGCCAGCGCCGCCAGGAAAGGCTTCACGAAGCGCAGGTTGATGCCGAACAGCGCCGCCTCGGTGATGCCGAGCATGGCGGAAAAGGCCGAAGGCACCGCAATGGCTTTGATTTTGGCGTCGCGGGTTTTGAAATAGACCGCCAGGCAGGCGCCGCCTTGAGCGATGTTGGCCATCGACCAGATCGGCAGCAGGAAGTTGACGCCGATATTGGGGTTGCCGAGCAGCCCGGCTTCTACCGCGTGGAAACTGTGGTGGATGCCGGTGATGACGATAGCGGAATAGAGGCCGCCGAACAGCAGCCCGGCTAACCACCCCGCATGGGCAATCAGCGTGCTGAGCACGAAGGAGATGCCGTCGCCCAGCGCGCGGCCGGCGGGGCCGATAAACAGCAGGGCGACAAAGCCTGAGATCACCACCGTCAGGAACGGCGTCAGGATCAGATCGAGCGCGTTGGGGATCACCTTGCGCAGCCGTTTTTCCAACAGGCTCATGAACCACACCGTCAGCAGCACCGGGAATACCGTGCCCTGGTAGCCGATCATGGCGATGTCCAGACCGAAGAAGTTCATGGTGTGGAACCCTCCGGCGACGCCCCAGGCATTGGTCAGCGCCGGATGCGTCAAAATGCCGCCGAGCGTGGCGCCCAGATAGGGATTGCCGCCGAATTCGCGTGCGGCGGTGAAGCCGATCAGAATCGGCAGAATAATGAACGCCGCCGAGCTGAACATATCCAACATGATGAACAACGCGCTGTTGGCATCGGCCCAGCCGTAGGTTTTCACCATGCCGAGCAGCCCCATCAACAGGCCGGAAGCGACGATCGCCGGAATGATAGGCACGAAGATGTTCGACAGCAGGCGGGCGATGCGCTGCAGCGGGTTGAGCTTTTTCGCCGCGATATCGGCGGCTTCGGCCTTGCTGGATTCGCTGACGCCCGCCGCCTTGATGAATTCCGCATGCACCTTATTGACCAGCCCGGTGCCGAAGATCACCTGGATCTGGCCGGCGTTGCTGAAGCAGCCTTTGACGCCGTCCAGTTTGCCGATGGCCTCTTTGTCCACCTTGCTGTCGTCCACCAGCACCAGGCGCAGGCGCGTGGCGCAGTGGGCGGCGCTGGCGATGTTCTCTTTACCGCCGAGCAGCGGCAACAGCGCGTTGGCGGTTGCGGTAATGTCCATGTTGTCCCCTTGCTAAATAAAAATGCCGCTGCGCAGTTTGCGGCGCAGCGACGTGAATCGATGTCAGAAGAAATACTTGAATCTGGCGCGCATGCCGTAACGCTGGTCGTTGTCGCCGTTGGCTATCTTGCTGTCGGCGTTGGCTTCCAGCAGCGAGACATAGGCGCCTAAATACAGGTTGAAATTCTTCATATTCATAATGTTAGGTATCTGATACGACGCATGAACGGTGTGGATGTCGTAGTTGCCCGGTTCGCTGAGCGGGTTGTGGATATCGGCGGCGATCCCGGCGGTATTGAACTCTTTGATATTGTTGTGCGCATAGATATAACCCAGTTCGAAGCGTCGCCACAGCACGTTGACGCCGGCGGTCAAGTCTTGCTCGCCGGCGGCATCCAGGTAGGCGGCGCTCAGGTTGGCCACCACGCCGTTATCCGGATCGGCCGCGTTGGTGTTCCAGCTCATGGTCATGCCGTAGCCGTTGCGCTTGGATTGATCGACGAAGCGGCCCTGGCTGTCCTGATAGCCGTAGGCGTTATTCACCACGTTGCTTTCCATCGCCGCCGCGATGCTGAAGGCGTCTTTCTTCCAGGCGATCACCGGGCGCAAATAGGCGACGTTTTTCTTATTTTCCAGCGCATTGCCGTGGTAGCTGTTGTCCTGGAACAGCGAGGTGCCGTCTTCTACCAGCGTGTTCAGTTCGAAATAGACATCCCCGGCGTATTTGCTCAGCATCAGGTTGCCGCCGCTGCTGCTACGGCCGCGGCCTTCTTTCATCATGTAGATATAGCCGAAGCCGTCGGCGTACAGGTCGTTGGCGGTATTGCCGGAGTATTGAATGAAGGTGTCCTGATTCAGCGGGAACATGTCGTAGGCTTCGAAGCGGCCGATTTTGGTTTGCCAGTTCTTTTCATTGCCGAAGAAGAAAGCGGCGTCGTCCAGGTTCATTTTGCCGCTCATGTCCGCCAGCGGCTGGACGCTGAAGCCGGAGAAGTTACCGTCCGGATTGCGGCGGTAGCCGTCCAGCCCGACCAGAATGCGGCCGTTGATGTCCCAGCGCTCTTTGTTGCCGGGTTTCCAGTCCTTGTGGTCGCTGCCTTTCAACGACGTCAGCTGGCCGCTGCGGCTGGCGCCGTCCAGGTTGAACTCCACGTCGCCATACAGTTTCAGATCGTTGAAACCGTTCAGTTTCAGCGCGCTGGTCGGAGAGGATTGCGTTTCCAGCGTGGCGGCGCGCTGCGCGACCTGCGCGGTTTGCCTTTCGGTGCTGGCGGTGCGCTGTTCCAGCTGTTGCGCCCGGCGTTCCGCCGCCGTGGCGCGGGTTTCAGCCTGAGCGGCGCGCCGTTCCGCCTGCGCCAGACGTTGTTCCAGCGCGTTGAGACGCGCCTCGATACTGTCGCCGCCCGAGGCCGCAGCGGCAGACGTGGAGAGGAAAAGCCCTGTTGTTATCGCCAAATAGCTGAGTTTTTTCATCATCGTCTATCATCCGGGAAGGGTTGTTATTATTTTTTGCTAAATTGCTAAACCGGTTTTTCATGGCGAAAGATAGCGATCGAGAAGCGGACTGGCAATCAAGTTTGCTAACCCGATTCAGCTATTGTGATCGAGTACGCAAATCGCGGGTTAAAAGACCACGGCGCTAAGGGGGGCGCCGTGGATGCAGGGGATCAACGCAGGAAAGCAGCCAACTCGTCGGCGCGGGGCAGGGCGGTCATGGCGCCCTTGGCGGTGGTGGCCAGCGCGCCGCAGGCCTGAGCCTGAGCGATAACCGCCGGCCATTGCGCTTCCTGCGGCAATGCGTGAAGGCGCGCCAGCGCCGCTAACAGTCCGGCGACGAAGGCGTCGCCGGCGCCGGTGGTATCGACCGGCACGACAGGCGGCGCGCGGAAATGGCGCAGACGATGCCCGTCGTGTACGCAGACGCCGTCGCCGCCCAGCGTCACCAGCAGCAGGCGCAGCGGATAGGTTTGCATCATCCAGCGCATGGCGTTCTCCAGATCGTCAAGATGGCTGATGAAAGCCAGCTCTTCGCGCGACAGTTTCACCACGTCCGCCAGCAGCAGCGCCTTTTGCAGGCAGGGGCGCAGCGCTTCCGGTTGGCGCCAGACCTCTTCGCGGATGTTGGGATCGAAACTGACCCGGCCGCCGACTGCCCGCATGCGTTCCATCGCCGTAAAGGCCGCGCTGCGGCTGGGCTCCTGCGACAGCGCGATGGAGCAGAGGTGCAGCCACTCGCCCCGCTGGAAAGCCGGCAGATCGTCGGGCTGCAAAAACAGATCGGCGCTGGGCTGCACCATAAACGTGAATGAGCGCTCACCCTGAAGATCGAGATCCACCACCACCGTGGAGGTGTGGTGTTCGGGATCCGGCCGCATATGGCCGATATCCACCCCTTCATCGCTCAGCACCTGCTGCAGAAAGGCGCCGAAGCTGTCTTGCCCCACCCGGCCGATAAAGGCGCTGTCGCCACCGAGGCGGGCGATACCCACCGCCACGTTCGCCGGCGCGCCGCCGGGGCATTTGAGATAACCGTTGGCATTTTCCGGCACCAGGTCGATCACGGCGTCGCCCAGTACCCATACGCGATTCATCATGCTTAATCCCTGTTTTTGTCGTTGTCAGATGGTGAGCTAAAATAGAAGAACCGGTTTAGCAAGGCAATGAAATAATCCTCAGAGCCGCTTGGTCAGTGAGGAAGATCAATCTTTCTGCTGGGCTTGGGGAGAAGGGGATCTGCCCCGCGAACCGGCGCGGGGAGAGATAGCGGTGCGTTTAGCCCAGCTTCGGATAGACGCCGGGACCGATTGGCAAGCCTAACGCATACCAGACCAGCAGCAGCAAAATCCACACGCTGAAGAACACCAAAGGATAGGGCAGGATCAGCACGTAATAGGTGCCGAGCTGCGCGTCTTTGCGGTAGCGCTGCAGGAAGCCGAGGAACAGCGGCAGGAACGGCGACATCGGCGCCAGCGGCAGCACCGCAGAGTCGGCGATGCGGAAGATCATCTGGGCGAACGCCGGGTGGAAACCGAGCAGCATAAACATCGGCACGAAGATCGGCGCCAAAATTGACCAGATCGCCGAGCCGCTGGCGATGAACATGCACAGGAAGGCGGAGAGGAACATCAGGCCGAGAAACGCCGGTGCGCCGCTCATGCCGGCGGCTTCCAGCATGTCGGTCAGGCCGACGGCCATAAACTTGCCCATGTTGCTCCAGTTAAAGAACGCCACGAACTGCGACAGCGGAAACACCATCACGATAAAACCCGCCATGCTTTTCATCGGATCGAGCAAGTGGTGGGGAATATCGTCCGGCCGCCGGATCTGTTTGGTGACCACGCCATAGGTAATGGCGACGGTGAAGAAGAACAGGATGATGATCGGCACAATACCCTTGATGAACGGGGAAGGGATCACCGAACCGGTGTTCGGGTCACGCAGCGGCGCGGCCTCCGGCACCACCAGAGCGGCGATGATGGCGATAAACACCAGCGCGGCGATGCCGCTCATCATCAGCCCCCGGTTCTGCAGCGGGGTCAGCGCTGCGATTTTGTCTTCGGCGCCGCCTTGCCACTTCGGCAGACGGGGCTCGATAAACTTGTCGGTGAGCAGCGCGCCGGCGATGGTCAGCACGATCACGGAGGTGGCCATAAAGTACCAGTTGTCGATCACGCTGACGTGAACCGCGCCATCCACCGCTTTGGTGGCTTCGGTGCTGATGCCGGAAAGCAATACGTCGGTGGTGACGATCAACAGGTTGGCGGTAAAGCCGGAGGCGACGCCGGCGATCGCCGCCAGCAGTCCGGCTATCGGGTGGCGACCCACCGCGATAAACATCAGCGCGCCGAGCGGCGGCATCACCACCAGCGCAGCGTCCGATGATATATGGCTGAAGAAGGCGATAAACAGCACCATATAGCTGGCGTAGCGGGCGCTGACGCGCGAGGCCATTTTGTACATCAGCGCCTGCAGCAGGCCGACCTTTTCCGCCAGGCCGGCACCTATCACCAGCGCCAAAATAGCCCCCAGCGGCGCAAAGCTGCTGAAGTTATGGATGATATTGGGAAATATCCACTGCATGCCCGCCACGCTCATCAGGTTATTCACCTTGATGAGCTCGCCGGTGGCCGGATTTTTCACCGCCACATCGAGCCAGGAAAACAGCGCGGTGGCCAGCATAAGCACCAGGATCAAATAGACGAACAGTAAAAACGGATTGGGGATCTTATTGCCGATGCGTTCCACCCAGTAAAAAACGCGTCCGGGGCTTTTATTGATTGGCGTTGTGGCCTCACTCATGATTTTACCCTCTGTGTTTGCTCTGTTGTGTGATTGTTATTATTTGATTTATTTATAATTATACTTAGTGGCCCGGTTGTCCGGGCCCTGTCTGTTCATGCTATTTCAATGGCGATGGTTGCACCCCCTGCGGGATTGGGCAGCGGTACGGCTGTTCGGCGCGCCGGCGCTCGAACTCGCTGCGGCAGCGCGCCAGCAGGGCGCTGTCGCTCAGCAGATCGATGGCGGTCGCCGCCATCACCTTGCCGGCCAGGCACATGCCCTTATGGGCGATAGCGGTGCGGCCCTGCGCCACCAGTTGCCAGGTGTGCAGCGGAGTGCCGAGTGCGAAACAGGGGCTAAAGCATTGGGCGGTCGGCGCCACCCAGCTCACGTCGCCAACGTCGGTAGAGCCGTACAGCAGATCGTCGGATTCCACATAAGGCGCGACCTCGTCCATCAGCACCTTATCTCCCAACTGCTGCACCCATTCGCGCCCGGCCGCGCCGCCGGTGCGGGCAATATTGAGTTTGGCGTTGCGCAGATCGTCGCGGCTCAGGGTTTGGCGGATTTCCTCGGCGAAGCGGCGCTCGGCGTCGCTGTACTCGGGCAGACCGAAATCGCACAGGTTTTGATACATCGCGCGTTCCAGGCTGCGGTTCGGCACATAATTGGAGCAGGCCTTGTCGAAGCGCACCTCCATCTGGGTGTCAGTCATCAGCGCTGCGCCCTTGGCGATGTTGATCACCCGCTGGTAAATGTCCTGCGCCTGATCGAGCTGCGGCGCGCGGATCAGGTACAACACTTCGGCATCGGCCTGCACCACGTTGGGGGAGCTGCCGCCGGTGTTGGTAACTGCGTAGTGCAGCCGCGCTTCCTGCACGATATGTTCGCGCAGGAAGTTGGCGCCGGTATTCATCAGCGTCACCGCGTCCAGCGCGCTGCGCCCCAGGTGCGGCGAGTTGGCGGCATGGGCGGCGACGCCCTTGAAGTGAAACGCCGCCTGGATGTTGGCCAGCGTGCTGGTATTGAACATGCCGCTGAAGCCTTCCGGGTGCCAGGTGAGTGCGGCGTCGACGTCATCGAACAGGCCTTCACGCACCATAAAGGTCTTGCCGGAGCCGCCTTCTTCGCCGGGGCAGCCGTAGAAGCGCAGGGTGCCGCTCAGCCGGTTCTGCTGCATCCACTCCTTGGCGGCGAAGGCGCCGGCCAGCGCGGCGGTGCCCAGCAGGTTGTGGCCGCAGCCATGGCCGTTGCCGTTTTCCACCAGCGGCTGCGGCGTGGCGCAACCGGCCTGCTGGCTCAGCCCGGCCAGCGCGTCGTACTCGCCCAGCAGCGCGATAATCGGGTGGCCGCTGCCGTAGCTGGCGATGAACGCCGTCTTGATGTCGCCCACGCCGCGTTCAACCGAGAAGCCTTCCTGTTCCAGCGCATCGGCCAGCAACGTGGCGGAATAGGTCTCGTTAAAGCGCGTTTCCGGGTGGTCCCAAATCGCGTCGCTCAGCGCGCTGAAGCGGGGCTGGCGTTGGTCAATGTAGTCGTCGATAAAGGCCTGCAGTTCTGAGTTGCTCATGCTCCGCTCCCGAATGTCGGCAGGTTCAGCGCCAGCGACGCCAGCGTTTTCACCGCCACCGCCATCACCTGCTCGTTGAAGTCGAATTTCTCGTTATGGTGCCCGGCGCTCAGTTCGGTGCCGAAAATGACGTATGAGGCCTGGCCGCCGCGGGATTTCACCCGTTCCATCATGTAGGTGGCGTCTTCTGAGCCGGCGGCCTGTTCGCGGCGATCGACCACCGAGGCCAGCTCGGTTATCTGCTGCGCCTGGCGGCGGATGTAATCCACCCACGGTTGGGTCGGTTTGCTGCTCTGCGCCGCGCCCATCAGCGCGATATCGCAGGCGACGCCGTGCATTTTGGCGGCGCCTTCGATGGCGTTCAGCGCCTGTTGATAGACAAACGCGTTGATCTCATTGGTGGCGCCGCGCGTTTCTACCTTCATAAACGCCCGATCGGCGATCACGTTGCGGCCGGTGCCGGCCTGCAGCACGCCGACATTGATGCGCGAGCTGCCTTCGCTGTGGCGCGGGATGGCGTAAAGCCCCAGCGCAGCCTGCGCCGCTGCCAGCAGCGCGTTGCGGCCGTCTTCCGGCTTGGCGCCGGCGTGGGAGGCGACGCCGCGGAAAGTAACGTCCAGCTTGCTGGTGGCCATAAAGCTATCGCTGCCGCACACCAGCTCGCCGGGCGGCACGCCGGTGCCGATATGCACCGCGGTGAAGAAATCGACGTCGTCCACCACGCCGGCCTCCACCATCGATTTTGCGCCGCGTGTGCCTTCTTCCGCCGGCTGGAAGATCAGTTTGACGGTGCCGCGAAGCTGGGATTCCAGGCTTTTGAACACGTGCGCCAGCCCCAGGCCGATGGTGGTATGGCCGTCATGACCGCATGCATGCATCATGCCGCTGTTGCAAGAGGCGAACCCTTCGAGGAACGGCAGGTGTTCGGGTTCCAGCAATTCGTTGAGATCGAGGGCGTCCATATCCACGCGGTAAGCGATAGTCGGGCCGGGGCGGCCGGTATCGAGCGTTGCGACGATGCCGGCGAAGCCGCCGGAAAAATGCGGCAGCCATTTCTCCAACGCCCCCTGATTGCGGGCGCGCTGTTCCTGCGCTTCCAGCTCGGCGGGCGAGGGCAGCCCCATGCGCGCCTCTGCCTTGATGACCTCGCGGCCCAGCTGCAGGCGATAGCCCAGCCGATCGAGTTCTTCCGCCACCAGGGTGGCGGTGCGGAACTCAAACCAGCCGGATTCGGCATAGCGGTGGAAGTCGCGGCGCCAGGCCTGCAATTGCGGGTACAAATCAGCCACCAACATCGAAAGCGAATTAGTCATAGTGATATCTCATAAGTTATCGCGCGCTGGATCGCTCCAGGCAGCAGTTATGCTCTGAACTGAAATCAGACGGTGAAGCTATTGCAAAGAAAAAGGTGCGTTTGGTTACTAACTGCCGTTAATGGCGCTTATTGGCGCAGAAAATGCGCTTAATTAAGCGAAATAAGAATTTGGTTATTTATTATGTTTTTTCCGAATGTACACAATGGAATCTGGCTAAATAAGATGCCAATATCTTGCTATTGATAAACAACGGTTATCGCCTTTCGCCTATGCCAGCCTCGATAAAATTGCACCAATTGCGTGCATTTGTGGACGTTAGCCGCCAGGGCAGCATCCGCGCCGCCAGCCGCACCTCTCGCCTTTCCCAGCCTGCGCTGACCAAGGCCATTCAGGAGCTGGAAGAGGTGCTGGGCGCCAAGCTGTTTATTCGCCGTAGCCAGGGGGTGGTATTGACCGACTGCGGCGATAACTTTTTCCAGCATGCCAGCCTGATCCTCGAGGAGCTGCGGGTGGCGCAGGAAGACATTCAGCAGCGGCTGGGGTTGGCGGGCGGCACGGTGAATATCGGCGTTGGCGGCAGCATTGCGCGCACCGTGATGCCGCAGGTGGTCACCCAGTTTCACCGTGAGTATCCCAACGTGAAGGTGCGCATCGTCGAGGGGCAACTGGTGTCGATGATCCCAGAACTGCGCCAGGGCGAGCTGGATTTTACCGTCAATACCTATTACCCCAGCAGCCTCGACAACGAGCTGCAGTATGAACGGCTGATGGAAAAAGAGTATCGGGTGGTGGTGCGCAAAGGGCATCCGATGGAGGGGGCGACCTCGCTGAAACAGCTGCAGCACTGCGACTGGACCATGCCGACGCCGAAAGGCAGTTACTATCGGCTATTGCACGATCTGTTCGGGGACTTGGGCATGGCGCCGTCGATCAGCGTGACCTGCGAGACCTTTATGGCCTGTACCAGCCTGGTGGCGCAGAGCGATTTTGTCAGCATTCTGTCGGTGGACGTGATTTCGGATCCGATTTTGGGCAAGCATTTGGTGCCGCTCGAGCTGAAAGAGCGTCTGCCGAAAGCGACGTTTTATCTTATCCAACGCAAGGACACCACCCTGACGCCGATGGGCGCGCACCTGGCGCGCCTGTTTCGCCTTTACTGTCGGTGATACCGAGGCCCTGCCGGGCCCCGGCATTAGAAGGCGATTGACCCCTGCACGAAGAAGGTGCGCGGTTCGCCGACGTACTTGCCGAAGTTGTTGTCGTTGGAGCGGGTGAAGTAGCGCTGATCGAACAGGTTTTTCACCCCGGCACCCAGCGTCAGGTTCGACAGCTGCGGCCCGAAGTTATATTCCCCGCGCATATTCCACACCATGTAACCGGCGATATTGCCGAACTGGCCATCGGCGCTTTCCTGCGTGATGTACTCCGGCCCGGTGCCCGGCGAATGCTGTTTCGACTGCGCATAACCGTCCAGATTCCATACCCAGCTGCCGGTGGCGTAACGTGTACCGACGGTATAGACCTGGCGCGAGTAGAACGGCAGATCTTTACCGGCGAAGTCGCCCTTGTCGGTGCTGGCCTTGGTGTAGGTATAGCTGGTGTAGACGCTGGCGCCGTCGAGCGCGCGATTCAGTTCGCTGAGATCGTAGCTGAGCGCCAGCTCGATGCCTTTGTGCTTGGTGGCACCCATGTTGGTCCAGCCCACGTCGTTGCTGATGTACTGCAGCTGGTTATCGAAATCGATGTAGAACAGCGTGGCCTCGGCCTTGACTACGGTGTCGTCGTAGCGGGTGCCGAATTCATAGGTGTGCGCTTTTTCCGCCGTTAGCCCCGGCGCCGGCTGGTTGCCGTTGCCGCCTTTGGTCAGTTGGAAATACTGCATGCTGCCGAAAGAAGTGTTGGCGTTGGCGAACAGTTTCCAGGCGTCGGACAGGTGGTACATCACGTTCAATGACGGCAGCGGCTCGCTGTAGCTTTTCTTGCGGCTGATGTTGTTGAACGAATCGTCCACGTGGGTACGGATGCTTTCATAACGCAGGCCCGGCGTGACCGTCCAGTTGCCGACGTTAATGGTGTCGTCGATATAGAACGCGTTGGCCGCGGTGCCGCCGGAGGTGTGCTGGTAATAATCCGGGGTCTCCGGCGTCGAGCCGATATTCGCCGGGTTATACCAGGCCGAACGCGACGCCTTTTCATCCATGGTTTCATTCAGATAGCGGTAACCGAGGGTGATCTCGTGCGCCATATCCCAGAAACGGAAGACCTGCGAATAACTTGGTTCGATAGCCCAGGTTGAATAGTGGCGCGGATAGGAGACCATGCGCCGCTGGCCCGCGTTTTTGCCTGTGCCTTCCGATTCGATGTTGCTGCCGCGGTAGCTGTCGGTGAAGTAGGTCAACACTTCGAACTGTTTGTCGTCTTCCTGATGTTTGTACTTGAACGACATATCCTTGCGGCGGCCTTCGAACTGGTCCCACGGCCGCGTGGATTGGAACGGGTTTTGCGCGTATTGCGCGGTGCTCAGCCCGCCCGGCATGCCGGCTTTGGCATCGTAGTAGTGGAAATTGGCCAGCAGCTCGTCACGATCGGTGAACGCATAACGCGTTTTCAACATGAAATCGTCGATGTCGGTGTTGTCGTTGTTGTCGCGGTAACCCTGGCCGTGCAGCCCGGAGTAGAGCAGTTCGGCACCGAGGCCGTTGTCTGCGGTGCCGCCCACGGAGGCGCTGGTCAGGGTCTTCAGGCCGCCGTGGCTGGCGCCCTGGGTTTGTACGCTGGCGGTGCCGCCAAACGTTTTGGGAATGTCACGGGTAACGAAGTTGATCACGCCGCCGACGTTCTGCGGCCCGTAGCGCACCGCGCCGCCGCCGCGCACCACGTCCACCGATTGCAGATTACCGATAGACAGCGGGGCCATCGACAGCTGCGGCTGGCCGTAAGGCGCGACCGCCAGCGGGACGCCGTCCATCAGAATGGTGGAGCGTGGAGAAAGACGCGAAGTCAGGCCGCGCACGCCGACGTTAAGCGAGATGTCACTGCCGCCGGTGCCGTTGCTGTCGCGCACTTGCACGCCGGGTACGCCGCGCAGGCTATCGGCGATGGTTTGGTCGCCCTGTTCGTGCATTTGCTGCTGGGTGACGATGGAACGCGCGCCCGGATGGTTGAGCAGCACCGAACTGGTATCGGGGTTGTCCAGCCAGTTGCCGACGACGGTCACGGTGTCGGTATCGTTCTGAGATGAGTTATCAGTAGCAAGGACAGGGAATGCGACGGCGATGGAAGCCGTCAGCAGAGAAAGCCGAAAAAGAGGTGACATAATAATGCCTTAAGAGTTTCAGACCCGGATGTGTTTTTTTAGAAAAGACAATCTTAATGATAATTATTGGCAAGTAAATAGAATTGTTACGGGATAGTTAAGCGGGTAACTAAATAATGAATGCGGGAAACAGGGCCCGGCTGGCGGGCCCTGGCGGGGGTTATTGCGGCGTAAGCCAGAAGACGCCGCTGTAATCCAGCGCGGTGAATTTCCGGTGCACCATTTCGATATCCGCTTGCGGATCAATATCTTTAAACAGCGCCGGGTGCAGGAACTTGGCGATCGCCTCAACCGCGATAAAGTTGAGCGGCGTGTCGTAAAATTGATGGTAAATCGCCATCACGCGTTTTTCTTTCACCGCTTTCAGCACGTTAATGCCGGTGCGATCCAGCAGATGCGCCAGTTTCTTTTGGCTGGTGGCCATATCGGTGGCGTAACCCAGCGGCACCGCCAGCGTGCCGCGATGCCCGCGGCTCCAGTCGGCGCCGGTCAGCAGATAGAAATCCGGGTTGCTGCTGATCACCTGTTCGACGTTCACTTCACCGCCCATGTCTGAAAACAGCGTGCTGCCGATATTATTGCCGCCGGCGGTCTCGATGAACTGCCCGAAGCTGCCTTTGCCGAAGGTGTTGCAGCACTGTTCGCCTTTGATGCCGGCGCTGCGCTCGATGAAGACGCTGGGGCGCTGCTCCGGTTTCAGCGTGGCGACCCGCTGCCGCACCAGCTCGAGGCGCTGCTGATAGAGACGGATGAAGGCGTCGGCATTGGGCTGCTCGTCAAATACTTTACCCAACAGCGCCATGCTGGCGACGGTGTTGGTCAGCGGCTGTTGGCGAAAATCGATGATCAGCACCGGGATGCCGACCTTTTCCAACTGGGTCAGCACGCCGCTGTCTTTCAATTTGCTCAGCAGGCCAATGTCGAAAATGACCAGATCCGGTTGGCGCACCACCGCGCTTTCCACGCTGAAATCACTGGTGTAGGGGTTGTCGAAGGTGGGGATCTGCATGACCTGCGGGAATTTTTTTGCGTAGGCCTCCACCAGATCCGGTGCTTTGACCTTCAGCGAGTTGTCCCAGGCGATGATGTTTTTCAGCGGTTCCTGCGGATGCAGAATATTGAGCGCCAACAGCGCACGGGCATCGGCCAGGATAACGCGTTTGGCCGGTTGCGGCAGAGTGACCTGACGGCCGGCGACATCGGTGACGACGATCGGCGCGGCCTGAGCGGCGCCGGCCAACAGCAGAATGCAGGCGGCCAGCCAGCGGCCGGCTTTGGCGATAAGAACAGCGGACATGGAGATCCTTGAGTAATCGGCGAGGAACGAGAGCGCAATGATAAGCGATATCCTTTCGCTTTTTGAACACCCTTGATGCCGATAGTGGCTACTCCTGGCCCATCAGCGGGTCGCTGACGCTGTGTTCGCCATCTTCCAACCGGCCCGCCAGGCGGCGCAGCCAGCCGGGGCTTTGCAGCGTAAGGTCATACCAACCGCCGCTGGCGCGGGCGTCAAACGTTTGCTGGTGGCTGCCGCCCGCCGGCAGCGTGATGTGCCACGGGCCCTGCTGCGTATAGGGGCAGCGTTCGAGGGTGACCGTTATCGCTTCGGGGGCCGGGTTATTCAACTGCAGCAGCAGGTTGCGGCCCGTCGGGCGCAAACGCACCTCCGGCTGCGGCCGGCTCAGGGCACCGCGCAACTCACGATGAAAGCCGTTGGGGCCAAGCAGCCACAGATGGTACTCATTCTCCGTTTGCCAGTCGTCGCTGACCGCCTTGCCCGCCTCGACGGTAAAACGGCGCGGGATCTGCGCCAGATCGCGCCGGTCGTAGACGTGAAACACCGCTCCCTGCTCGCCGGTATTGAACAGGTTCAGCGTCACGCGGCGTTGCTCGGCCGCGACGCCGGCCTCGACGTGCAGCTGGTAGGGCAACGCGCGGGAAGGGCGTGCCAGGCGGCGTTGGTGGGGTAAACGCTGGTGGGCGGGTGATGGCAGCGGCACTTGCGGCAGCTGTTCCTGACGCTGGCGCAGGCCGTCGGCGGCGTGGCGGCTGGTGGCGGGCAGGCTCGGCAGCGCTTCGCCGTTAGGATCGACAAAGTTGAACGCCGAAGTGAGATCGCCGCACACCGCGCGGCGCCAGGCGCTGATGTTGGGTTCATGCACCTGAAAGCGCTTTTCCAAAAATTGCAGCACCGAGGTGTGATCGAAAACCTGCGAATTGACCCAGCCGCCGCGGCTCCAGGGTGACAGCACCAGCATCGGCACCCGCGGGCCGGGCCCGTAGATGCGGCCGTCCGGCGGCGGTTGATCCTGCGAACCGGGTGGCGCCACGTGCTGGAAGATCTCGGTGTCGAACGGCACCGTCGATTTACCGGCGAAGCTGCCGTCTTCGCGCAGCGACGGCGCGGAAGGCGAAGGCATATGGTCAAAAAAGCCGTCGTTTTCGTCGTAGTTGACCAGCAGAACGGTTTTACTCCACACCTCCGGGTTGTTGGTCAGCGCGTTGAGGATCTCTTGGGTGAACCAGCCGCCCTGTACCGGGCTGGAGGGATCGGGGTGTTCCGAATAGGCCGCCGGCGCGATGATCCAACTGACCTGCGGCAGTTTGCCCTGCTGCACGTCGGCGCGGAATCCGGCCAGCATGGCGTCCAGATCGTTGCCGTCGGCGGCCGGCAGGGTGTTGCCGTTGCCTTTGTACAGCGGTGCGGCCTCGTTGAGCGCATCGCTATAAGGCACGAAAGCGTTGAAGTCTTTCGGCGGCCACGCCGGGTTGCCCACCTGAATGCTGGCGGCGCGGTATTGGCGAAAACCCGCCAGCGGGTTGTCGGTAAAGTTGTCCGGCAGGAATTGATACACCTTCCAGCTGATGCCGCTCGCCTCCAGCCGTTCCGGATAGGTTGTCCACTGGTAGCCGCGGTCCGCCGGGCCGGGGCTGTCCCATTCGTTGACCACCACCGCCACGTCGGCGGCGGACGGGCCGTTGGTGCCGGTCCAGTGGAACAGCCGGTTGGTGTTGGTGCCGGCGTGGATGGAGCAGTGATAGGCATCGCACAGGGTGAAAGCGTTGGCCAGCGCAAACTGGAACGGCAGCTCCCGCTGGCGGTAGTAGCCCATCGAGGCCGGCGTTTTGTAGGTGGGCCAGGCGCTCATGCGGCCGTGATCCCAGGCGGCTTGCTCATCCACCCACGAGTGCGGCGTGCCGGTGACGCGCTGGGCGTTGCCGCGTTTGCTGTCCAGATGGTAGGGCAGCACCAGCCGTTCGGCGCCCTGTTGCTGCCAGACCAGGCGATCGCCGGGCAGTGGAATGGTAAAGCGATCGCTGAAGCCGCGCACGCCCGGCAAGGTGCCGAAGTAGTGGTCGAAAGAGCGGTTCTCCTGCATCAGGATCACCACGTGTTCGACGTCGCGCAGGGTACCGGTGCGGTTATTGGCGGGAATGGCCAGCGCTTTGCGAATCGAGGCGGGCAACAGCGAGAACGCCGATCCGATGGCGGCAGCCCGCAGGATGTCTCTGCGAGAAAGGTCAGGCATGCGTCGTTAATCTCCGTCAGTGTGCTTTGAAGATAGCCGCTGACGACGATAATGGCGAAAAATAACAGGGAGATGAAAGCGAGAGAAACAATGCTCCCTGGCGGGAGCATTGGGGATGAGGCTTACTGTCTGATCAGGCGGCCGAGCGTCGGCGCCGTTTCGAAATCGCTGCGGAAGGGGTTGATGTCCAGGCCGCCGCGGCGGGTGTAACGCGCGAACACGCTGAGTTTTTCCGGGCGGCAGCTCTGCTTGATGTCGTTGAAAATGCGCTCGACGCACTGCTCGTGGAATTCGTTGTGCTGGCGGAAGGAGATCAGGTAGCGCAGCAGGCTTTCGCGATCGATTTTGCGGCCTTCATAGTGGATCACCACGCTGCCCCAGTCCGGCTGATTGGTGACCAGGCAGTTGGATTTCAACAGATTGGAAGACAGCGTCTCCGACACCGATTCCCCTCTCTCGGCCGCGCCGCTCAGGTATTCCGGTTTGAAGGCGAAGTCGTCGACCGCGATATCCAGATCGTCGATGTTGATGCCCGGCAGGCGATCGATTTGCACCGGATAACCTTCCAGACCCGGATAGAGCTTGACGGTGACCTGGCCATTGGCCGCCTGCGACAGATCCTTCTGCATGGCGGCGCTCACCTGTTCCACGCTGTCGAAGCGCGTTTGGTTGAAGCTGTTGAGATACAGCTTGAACGATTTGGATTCGATCAGGTTGGAAGAAGAGTGCGGGAAGGTAAATTCGCCGATGCCCACCACCGGTTTGCCCTTGCCGTTGAGCCAGGACAGCTCGAAGGCGGTCCACAGATCAAAGCCGCTGAACGGCAGCTGCCGCTCGTCCACGCCGATCAGATCGCGGCCGCGGGCACGCGGCAAGGCTTCGAGCAATGCGGGAGCATATTGATCCGGATAATCGGAGTTCGCGCCAAGATGGGTGATTTTATCTTGCTTTTGGATATGCATATTCATTGCCCTTTGCTTGTTCGGTATTGATGTAGCGATTAAACAGACTGCGGGTGGCGTAGATCGGCCCGACGCCCAGCAGGGCGTAAACCACCTTGATCAGGAACTGCGACAGGATCATGGTTTTGATGATGTCCCAGCTCAGCACGTTGTAGAACGCCAGCGTACAGAACACCACGCTGTCGATGGCCGAAGCCACTACGGTGCTGGTGATCACGCGCACAAACAGGTAGCGGGAATTGGTCAATTCTTTGATTTTGCAGAGCAGGTAGGAGTTGACGTTTTCGGAGATCAGATAGGCCGCCGACGAGGCCACCAGCACCGCCATGATGCTGTGCACGATGCCGTTGTAGGTCTCGCTGTACTCCCACTGCGGAATGCTCGGCACCAGCGTCGTTACCCAAACGCCCAGGACGAAGGTCAAATTGGCGATAAACGAGATGATGATGGTGCGCCTGGCCAGCCGTAAGCCATAGAATTCGTTGAGGATATCCACCAGAATGAACGTGAGCGGGTAAATGAAGATCGCCGGCGGCGTGATGAGATTCAGCACCGGGATTTGGATCGGCTTGACGCCGCACAGCGTTGAGAAAATATAAATCACGCTGAGCGCCACGGTAATAATCAGGTAGGCGTACCAGGATCGTTCATGGCGATCGCTGAGCTCGTAGGCGGTTTTTTGTTGGTTGTCACCATAGAGTTTACGGTACAGCGCCTGCAGCTCATGCCGGCTCAGATCTTCTGATATTTCGCTGTCGGCCAGCTCATTCAGCCCCATGGTGATGGTTTTGCCGGTGGCCAATACCATGACATTGGCCGCGATGGTGCCATGCCGGGTGAAGCCCAACAGCTTGAACTTCTGATTCGGTTCCATTTATAGCCTTTCTCCAACGATGTAACCCAGGAATTGCACGGTGTCCTGAGGGCGTTTGTCCATGCTTTCGCTGTCTTTGTCGTCAACCACAAAGAAGCCGCTTTTTCCCGAGTGATACAGCAAAGGCGAATCGCAAATCAGTACCGGCGGGCGTTTGATGATGATGACTTCGCCGGGAATAAATGACCCTTTAATTTCGGTCTCTATTTTCATTGCCAACATGTTCGACTCATCGCCGAAGAAATAAGTCAAAGGGAACTCAGTGACCAGTTGCCCGATCTTGCGCTGCGAGACGGCCAGATAGCGCGACTGCGGGATTACCGGAATGGCGGAAGGGTTCTTGTTGCCTTCGGTGGACAGCGTTTCGTTAAGCAGCTCCAGCTTTTCCAGATCGTAATCTTCGATCTCTTCACAGGAGACACCGAAGAAATCGGAGATCCTATTCACGGTGGATTGCTGAACGTTGTTCACTCTTCCGTCAAGAATTTTGTAGAGAGTCGTACGCGTCAGGCCGCTGCGATTGGAAAAGGAAGCCTTGGTTTCACCGCGGGTACGCATCAGATATTCAATATTTTTAATGATGTTGATTTTGCGCTGTGCGTTGGTGGTTTTCATTGGCTGTCCTTACAAACATTACGCAGGCTTCACTATATCTTACGCAGTGGCGTTGTCCAGATAAAAAGGCGCAGGCGAGCAGGTAACGAACTGATTATTAGCAGTAATTATTGTTTTCCGTCAGCCGTTTAGCGCAATGATATCAGCGGAGGCGGTCTGCTTCCTCTGCGCGAAAGATAAAGCCGTGCAAATCAATTGATTAGGTTTTTCTTATGGAAAAGTGAACACAAAAGCCGGTTTTATGTTTACTTTTATGTTGACCAAAGCCGATTTCATGGGCTACTGTTCATGCAAGCTGAAGTTTCTCTTTACGATCAAAACACGGAAGCCGACAGTTTTTATAATAAAAAGCTCAGAGGGGGCGTTGCCACACTCTGAGCATAATGGATAGCTTGCTACCGACACCAGGGACCCTAACCACCATGGCCGTTTGTCTGCGCGATCGGCTCATTCTTTTGCATTGAATCCCCTTTTCGAGCGTCTAACACTCCCCCGTTATCGGAGGAGTGCATTACCGCGTTCACGAAAATCAGAGCGATTTCTGTGATGCCAGCGGTTTTTGCGCCCGGCTGAAGACCAGTTTAAGCAGCCAATACAGCAGGCTGGCAGCGACCAGGGAATTGATGGTCGGTACGCCCCATTCGGTTGCCAGGCCAACGGCGCCGCCGGCGATGCTGGCGACGATCGCCGCCCAGCCGATAGTTGGCGTTTCGTTCGGCAGCTGGCCGGTCCGGCGGCTCTCATCCAGGATCTTGCGATGGCTGCGCAGCAGATAATAGTCCACCAGCATGATGCCGATAATCGGCGGGAAGACCACGCCAAGCACCGTCAGAAAGTCGACAAAGCGGTCAAGAATGCCCAGCACCGACAGGGTGGTGCCCAGAATACCGATCACCAGCGTAGTGTAGGTGTACTTCAGCTTCTTGCCGGTGATGCCTTCCACCGCATTGACGATGCCCAGCGAAGAAGAGTACAGGTTGAGATCGTTGACGCGCAGGGTGGAAAACACCACCACCAGCAAACCGGCGCCGCCGGCCGCTTGCGACATGATGGTGACCACATCCGCGGTGCCCAGGGTTTTGGCGATCAGGATCGCCAGGCCGTTCACCACGAACTCGCCGGCGATAATGGTGAAGAGCGTGACGCCGAGCACGTGCTTGCCGTTTTTGGAGTAACGGGTCAGATCGGGGGTCATCAGGCTGGCCACGATGGCGCCGCCGACGACGATGGTGATGCCGGCGCTGATGGTCAGCGGCTCACCCGGCGGCGCCAGCTGGATGATCTCCTGCAGGTTATGGCCGGAAAGCGCGGTCACCGAAATATAGGCCACCAGCATGATGAACATCGGCACCGCGATACGGGCGGCGATGCGCAGCGCCTTGAAGCCGAATGCCACCAGGATGGTCAATAGCGTGCCCGAGAGCCCGGCGGCCAGGCCGAAGCCCAGCTTATTGCCGAGCGCGAAGTCGAGCGACTTGGCGAAAATGGCGTTCTGAATGCCGAACCAACCCAGCAGGCTGACGGCAACCACCACGCCTATCAGCACCGAGCCCAGACGGCCGAAGCCGCACCAGCGCGCCAGCAGGCTGCCGGAAATGCCTTCGCGCATGCCCGCCAGCCCCAGGCCGTAGGTCACCACGCCGAAGATCAGGCTGCCGACGAAGATGGCGGTGAAGGCGTCAATCAGCGTCATGGAATTGCCGAGTACGGCGCCGAGCATGAACTGGTCCAGTGCGGTCAGCATGCCCATATGCACGATGGCCACGCTTAAAAACGAAACTCGTTTATCCTGCGGCACCCGGGTGAGCGGATAATCTTCGATCTTTATCACGGTGAGATCTTCCTTGCGGTTCAAATAAACTGAATGCCTTTGGTTATCAGGCGATCGGGAATGTAGTTATCCAGATTGGCGTATTTGCAGTATTCCTCAAATTGCTGCTGAGTATGCACGTTGGCCTTCTGGTAAATGTTATAAATGCGGTTTTCGATGGTCTTATTGCTGACATTATAGATTTTGGCGATCTCTTTCACCGTAAATCGTTGCAGCATAAGGAAAATAACATCGAGTTCGGCACGGGTGAACAGCTCGTTATTGACTTCGGTGGTCAACACGCTGGGTTTTTGCTGATTGATGTACTTCAGCGGTGACAGGCTGTTCATCGGCTTGGCGTTCCAGATCACGCCAATCACCTGTTTGTCATCGTTGTACACCGGCAGCTTTTCGCTGATAAACGGCGTCAGGCTGTCTTTGCCGTACCAGTAGTGCGTTTCTATGACCGTGACCCGATCGCGCGCCGCTTCGGTCATTTTGTCATGCTCGATAAAGTCGGCGGCGGAGTCGGCCCAGTCGGCGGGGAACTCGTGGTCATATTTGCCGGCGACGTCGAAATTCAGCGGCGTATTGGTATAGAGATAAGCGGCGCGGTTCATATAGAGGTGGCGGGACAGGTGGTCTTTGATGCCCCAGGGTTCGCTCAGGTGCTCCATCATGGTGATGAGGCCCTTAAAATAAGATTCATTATTTTTATGTGATGAACCCATACCCACCTCTGTGCCGCTCAGGCCGCGTTACAGGCTTTTAGCCAGATAATGGCGGGTGTGGCGATGCGCATAGTCGCCCAGCTCGCCGTAGACCCGGTAGCCCAATTTTTCGTAGAAGCCTCTGGCCTGGAAATCGAAGGTATCGACATAGGCCATATGGCAACCGCGCTTGCGGGCTTCTTCTTCGGCCAACTCCATCAATTGGCGGCCATACCCGCTTTTGCGGCATTGATCGCCAACCCACAGATATTGCACTTCCAGGCCGCCCCACCAGGTGCGCGCGACCAGGCCGCCGACGATCTGCTGGTTGTCGTCGGTAACGGTCAGGAACAGCGGGTGAATGTCTACGGGCTGGGTTTTGTGATTGTGCGCCCAAAGGCTGTCGATAACGAACTCTTCATCCTGCGGGTTGGGTTTGTCGGTGATATTAATATTCATTTTTAATATAATTCCCTGATTTAATTATTCAAAACTGAACTAGGCGCTTTCGCCCCAACCGCTTCTAATATCACTTTCGTTAATGTATTTCAAGGGTGGTTTTCACCCTTTTCCGCCTGGTGAACGGGCGCTTATGATAGGCGCCACAGGGAGAAGAAAATAGTGAAACAGGCGGTATTAAAACGCTGAAATGCCCTGCTTACACCATCTTTTCCTACTTGCGCCTCACCAGGGCCCCACCGGGAAAACTGCAGTACTGTATGGCTCCACCGGATAGAGCAAGCTCACTTGCCGACGGGGGAGCCACTTTGTTTTTTGACGCGCCCGCCCGCGGCCACCGTTCTCTGTCTCAGATATTAAACACTCTTCTTATCAGAAGATATGCGCTGCAGATGAAAATGTGGCCGATGCCTTCTGAGCCGCGAATTCAGTCTTCTGCGATGACGCTGCCCAGCGCCGGCTCGATGGTCGCGCCCAGCATGGCGCCGTGCCCTAAGGCGGGCCATTCCCGATAGCCGACGGTGAAACCGTCGAGCTGCGCCAGCTGTTCGGCCAGCAAATGCGTTGCGTCCGCCGGCAGAGCGGGGCTCTTTACACCGGGCGGGGCCGCGCGATCGCGTTCCGCCAGGCCAACCCACAGTTGCAGCCTTATCGCCGGCGCCGCGCGCCGTTCCGTCATCTGCTGCGCTTCTTGCAGGATCATGCCGTTGCCCCACCACAGCGAGGGTTCCACGGCGATATAGCGCTGAAAGGCGGCAGGATGGGTAAACAACGTGTGCAGAACGAAGAGCCCGCCGTAGGAGTGCCCCCACAGCGTCTGCCGCTGCGGATCGACCGCCAGTCTGGCGGCGATCGCCGGTTTGATCCGAGTTTCAATCAATTGCAGGAACGCATCCGCGCCCCCGCCGGCCCGCGGCGGTGTCTTCATGCCTGCCGGCAGAGGGAGCGTATAGTCGTAGGCGCGGCCGGCGGCATCGATGCGCAGATCGTTGTCATAGCCGATCATGACCAGCACCGGCGGCCGCTTCGCCGCCGCCAATTTGGCCAGTAAGGCGGCGTTTAACTCCATCAGCACCGCGTTGCCGTCGAGGAAATAAACCGTTGGATAGCCGCCCGGCTCAGGCGCCCGATGCGGTTGGGCGATGCGAACGCGGTAATGCCGTCGGCCATCGGCGGAGGTGAAGCGCAGGTCGCTGAAGCGGTAATCCGCAGAATCGCTATCGGCTACGGTAGTGCCGATCTTGCGTTCCAAATCGGGCCTGGCCAGCACGGAACCCGGCAGCCAAAGGCCGATGGCGAGCGCCAGAAGCGCAGAGATAAAATGCCGGTTGGACAAAAACATGCGGGTTAGCACCTTCGGAAAAAGGCCGATAGTAGCATCCGTTCGCGCCCGGCAAAAACCTACCTTTAGGGCGGACATTCCGGCCGCGAATGGCGGCCAAAACCCGGAAGAGGGCCGCCAGTTGCTTTGCCGGGTTAATAGCAACTCATTGTTATTATTGGTAAGTCAGGAATAAGAGAGATTGCAATTAATTAGAAATGATTATGGTTTTTATGGGGAGGGGAATGGCGAATAGCGGGGGAAATACACGGTTATCAACGATTTTTAGCAAAAAAAGCCCTATAAAATAGGGCAAAGACACACAACAACACCAGGGAAACTTTCCGGTATCTTATATTATAGCTTCCTATACATATAGAACATTTTATTATAAATATGTAAGTGATTCTTATTGATTATTTAATGCCATTATTTTTCAAATGGTTATGTGGTCCGGCTGAGGTATTGCGCCTGGGCCGGTTGCGGGCTATCAGGGATAGGTGGCGGGGTTTTTCTGTAACGGCGGTATGAACAAGCGAGATCATGGGCCCGATACCTTCAGGGCAATACCGGCCGGCAGGTTGCGAACATGTCGGCCGGTATTCCTCTCGCGCTGGGCACTGCGCCGCCCGATCTTCCCTGTGGGCGTCCGGTGAAAATCAGTGCTGCTGCAGCGTCAGCATCTTGCCAAGCAAAATATCGGTCGGCGGCAAAATATCCGTATCCAATCCGGCGGAGGGGGTAAAGGTTAGCTCGCCAAAAATGATCTGGCCTTGCGAGATGTAGAAATCAACGCGAACAAACTCAAAGGGCGCCGACAAGCGAGTGGCGTACTCAAACAGCTCATCATATCCCTCAGGTTTCACGAAAGCGTCTATCTCCTCCTGGCTCAATGCCAGACAGTCTTCGCTATAGCAAAGGAACTTGAACTCTTTGTCGAAGAAGTAATATTTTGGCGTCCCGGTATCCCTGCCGACGCACAGCAAGGTGCAGTAAGGCACACCGCGGAAACAATAGATTTTATAGTCTTCAGGCCCGTGACCATTGGTCGATTCGATATACTTTTCCCCAATGATCTTTTTTTGTATCCCTTTGTAGTTGAGTTCTACATAGGTTTTCCAGTAATCGTCTTTCATCCATCCATCGATCAGATGAGAGGCGCTTTTAATGTTCAACGATTGTTTATTTTGGCAAATTAAATTATACCCTGAACCGTGGTTTCCCTTAATGACAAATTTATCAGGCAGCGTTTCCCACGGTATTTCCTGCACTGAATCACAGGAAAAATACAACTCATTAAGAATCTCTTCGCATCCCTTTTCTTTGATGTACTCTCTCACCGCATATTTATCTGCACATTGAGTCACTAATGCGTTATTACTGTAGCCATTCAACTTAAGATGATTTATTTTTTCATTCCAGGTTGAGGGTGACTGTAAATTCAGCGGTTTGCCAAATGCCCTTTTGTATATCAATCTGGCCTTGAACTCGGGGGCTAATACGGCCAGCTGATTCAGAATAAACTTCTTGAATTGTCTCTTCATATACGTAATTCCATCAAAGCATAGTGACAATGATTAAGACGTTCTTGTATTTAAAACGCGGGCGGTACGCTTTCACTGCGCCATTGAATGGCTGTCGGCGTTGTTCCCAGATCAAATGGCTTGTGGTCTAACGCCCGATTAAGAATGCGGGCCGATCGCCAGGCCATCAGGCTCAGCTGAGGATCGGCAATGCCGTGATTATGCATACTGGCGTTCATCGCAAATAAGCAGTTCTCCGCTGGGCCTTCCCACTCAAAGGTAAAGTCTGGGGCTATGCGGTATTCACCGTCCGCAGTCTTTAACAACCGGTGGGCCAAAGGCTCAAGGAACTCAGGCGTCGCCGATTGATAACCGGTGGCAAAGATCACCACGTCCGCCTTGAAGGTTTCCTGGCCGTGATCGAGATGATGACGTGTTTCGAGTTGGTAGGCGTTATCCAGCGTGTGTTTCACGGCCGTCAGCGAACGGCTGGGCAGCAGGCGCACCCATAATTTCTCGCGCAGGACGTCGAAGCGGTGGTACATGGCGCGATAAATCGCCAGCAGCGACTCACTGGTGATGCCATCTGAGGTCATCTTCTGTTCGGCCAGCATATGCCGCTTGGCCGCGCTGTCCAGTGAGTAAAAGCTCTCGACGTAATCGGGCGTGAAGTATTCGTTGGCAAAAGCAGCCTCATCGAGCGCATTGTAGTTATTGCGGCGCGATATCCAGTCGAGCTGCGCCGGCTGCCCCCATTCCCCTTTAAAAATATTCAGGAACAGATCTGCGCCGCTCTGGCCGCCGCCGACGATCGCCACGCGTTTGCCGGTCAGATCGGGGTTGCGCAGCATCATTTCGCTGGCATGGAAACAGCGATCGCTTTGCGTCGTCACGCAATCCGGCAACTTTATTTTCTTGCCTATGCCAATGCTGACGTGTTTGGCGTGGAAGACCTTATTCGAGGTGGTCACCACAAACTGGCGCTGCCGATCGTCAAATTCGACCCGCTGAACGTCTTGATTGAATGCCAATGATCCCATCCCGGCGGCGGCCCAGGTGAGGTAATCGGCGAACTCTTCGCGCGATGCGGTGCGCTGCTCCGTCGTCAGGAAACGATAAAATTTTCTGTTTTTTACCAGATAGTTGAGAAAGCTGTAGCGATTGGTTGGGGCAACCGCGCTCACTAAATCTTTTAAAAAGTTGGTCTGCATGCTGCAATCCGCCAGGATCATCCCTGGATGCCAGGAGAAATGAGGTTTGCGCTCAAGGAACTGTCCCGTAAATCCCTCTATTTCACTTCCTAAGGCTGCCAGGCTAAGATTCGACGGGCCAAGGCCAATACCGATGATATCCAAACGCTGATTCATTAATAAGCTCCAGTATAATGAGAATAATACCCAGAAATACGGCTGCAGATAGGGTGGCTTATAGCAACCAGGCTGCCTTTTTCTTATAAGTAAGCTTCACGAATTAAATGTAATTAAAAGGTGTACGGGCCAAAAATACCGCAATTTTAAATGCCCGTTTAGCATTAGGTAGCGCATCAGGCAAAGGCTACGGGCGTATTTCTTTCCATGAAAATCCCTATGAAGGTTTGCGCGTGTATTTAATGAATATTCCTAAGTAAAATTCCGATGTCCCCCTGATTCATCAAGCCATGAAAACGGCCACCAGGGAGGATGCCCACCGTATGAGTTCTTATCTGCTTTTCTGATGTATATGCCATTGCACGCCGGGCTCGGTGTATTCGTTGCTTAGAATAGCCTTAAAATAGGCGCGGGGAAGGTGAAATAACGTGATATTAGAGGCAGGATGCTTTTTGCAAAGATGAAATCGGAAGTGAAATTATGAAATCCGTGCGTTGTAAGTTAATTTTTATCATTTAATTCAATGCTTTATTTTGTTTTTGCGGCAGGGTATCACACTTTTCCACTAAGGTGATACGCACACTTCTGTACCTTTATCTCCTCTTGTTGCCCCCCGAACGGCAATATTTTACCCCGAGTTGCACCCTATGGACGCGGAGGGTTCGCGTTAACTACCGGGGGGAGGGTTCGTTTAATTAATGCCGGACAAAGACTGCCCGGAGAGGGCGCTTGCTCGAGCCGAGTATGAAAAACCTGGCCACGCTGGCGCAACGATCGCGTCCGATCCGGCAGTCTGCCTTGTCATCGTCATTGACCATTCTTACCGACAATAAAAATCTTTTCGTCAGTTCGGGGCATTTTTTCACCCTGGACAGAATGACAACCGTTGCGCCAGAACCGCGAAGACCTGCCAGGTTGATCAATCACGGGAGCTTCAAATTGCTGAGGTAGTCATACTGGGCTTGCGAAATGTCCAGTTCCCCATCGCTGAAAAAGACTTTTATAAACATATCGCCCTGGCCGACGATATCTACACGTTGGTAAGTTCCCGTCACAAAACGGCGCACGATAGCCTGAATGGCATCGGTATGATTAGCAGGAACTGCATTGTTATCCGTGACTTTCTGTTCAAAAGTAATAGGGTGCTCTGCCTGAGGATCGGGACTGTATTGTGCGCGCTTGGCTGCGCTTTCGAACTTGAAATCATTAAAGGCGTTGTGGGTGGAGTTAAACATATCGGCAAGGTTTTTGATATGCGCCGCCATCTGATTCACGACCATGGTTTTATTGGTCACGAAGCGTTTACCCAAATACGTGCCAGTCACTACCGCGAGCTGGGCGGCATTTCTGCCTAAAATGCTGCCAACGCCAGAGCCGGCCCCCGTCCATAATCCCGCGATCAAAACCAGACCGGCTCCGCCGACGGTACTCGACGCGATATTCTCAAAATGCTGAACACGCGCTCCCATTTGCCATGAGGTTCCGGGAAAAGAGACATTAATGCGGTTATCCAGGTGATTAATTCTTCCACCTGGTCGTTGTCCTGACTCAATATTATTGGCTGTCAATCGGCGGTTGTTTTCATCTTTGAGTTCACCCAGCGTAAACGCGATCTGGCCGGTCTCCGTTTTTGTTAATCGAAAGACTTCTTCTGGTGACAGAGACCTGACGAGGATCAGCGCCTCATTCAAAATCTCACGGGTCAAAAAGTTGGCTGACACCCGATTATTCGATTCGTGTTGCGATGTCAGAGCTAAAATTTCATGTGACTTAGGAAATGCCATAATCCCCCCGCCATTACGATATGCACCGTAATGTGATTAGCTTTCTTTATTTTGCTTAATGTCCCAGCCCATCTGCACCGAAGCTCCTTTATTGCCTTGCTTCGCTTGCTCCCAGTATTCCATCGATACTTTACCGGCCTGAAAAGAGTATTCAATGCCTAGCGTGGAACCGTGCTCGACACCGATGAAGTCGGTATGAGTCACTAATACATCTTCCAGAGTAATGCGGGTATATTCCACTTCCTGCCCACCGGCTTTGCAAAGCGACAACTGCACCTTGGCGAGGTGTTTACCGGCCGAACAGTATTTCAATAAGGCAGGTGTCGCTTTATCTATCAGAGCCTGTACGGTCAGATCGCGAAAATTCACTTTACCCGTACCGCCGCCGCTGCCAACGGCCATATTGCCAGGCTGCCGCGCGCCCCAGTTAAAGGAAAAGACATCGATCCATTGCTTGTGATTCGCATTTTTCGATTCGCCATTAATGCCTTCAACTTTTAAAAACATATCCATTGCCATGATTTTATCACCCGATCATTAACGTATTGTTAGGTGCCAGAATGCACTTAGCTCTCTTTATTCTGCTTGATATCCCAACCAGATTTGCTTTCCGCGCCTTTAGTGCCGCTGCTGCCTTGTTCCCAGTAACTCATGGTGACTTTTGACGCCTGGAAGGCGTAATCAACCAGGATCGCATCATTTTGACCGACACCATTAAAATCGGTTTGCGTCACCAGCACGTCTTCGAGAACGATTTTGGAATATTCCACCTGGTTGCCGCCCGCTTTGCATACGGAAAGCTCGATTTTCGCGACATGTTTTCCACTGGAACAATATTTAAGAATGGCGGGTGTAGATTTGTCGATAAGCGCTTGAATACGGAGGTCTTGATAATTCACTTTCCCGGAACCGCCCCCACCGCCGACAGCCATATTTCCTGGCTGTGAAGCGCCCCAGTTAAACGAAAGTACGTCGGTCCATCCTTTATGATTGCTGTCTTGGGACTCGCCCGTCATTCCTTCAACTTTCATATACATATCAATTGCCATTGTCGCCGGATCCTCCATTATTTCGCGTTGGCAGCGGAATAGGTTAAAAATGTCTTATCAATAGGTAAAACTCAGCATAGCCTTATATGAATGAATTAACAGCAATGTCGTTTTTATTCGGAATGTTCCTAGTTTTAATCCAATATGTTTTTATTTAACAAAGTGATACCGTTAGAGGTTCGTGGCTATATTCCATCACCGAATGACAATAAAAAACACTCGATAAACGGAGAATATGAGTGCGCTCGTTTGACGCCTGGAGGATTGGGGGGGGCCTTTTGAGAAAGTGCACCTGTAATGCGAAATTGCACATCCATCGGATGATGCGGTGGCGCTTCAGCGCTGGCCCGCAGGGTGAGGCCTCTGGCCGAATAATCGAACGCAGTTCGATGGAGAGTCCTGTCTCTGAAAAGCAAAAACCCAGCCATAGGCTGGGTTCTCTAAATATGGTGCCCGGACTCGGACAACCGGCGCTGGCGCCGCGTTGAACAGCGCTTCAGCGCTGGCCCGCAGGGTGAGGCCTTTAGGCCGAATAATCGAACGCAGTTCGATGGAGAGTCCGTATCCCAGAAAGCGAAGAACCCGCCATAGGCGGGTTCTTCTGAATATGGTGCCCGGACTCGGAATCGAACCAAGGACACGGGGATTTTCAATCCCCTGCTCTACCGACTGAGCTATCCGGGCAACGGGGCGCATTAAACCGTATTGGCCGGATGGCGTCAATCGCTTTCTGTCACAAAGCCGATCGGTTGCTCTATTTTCAGGCAGCAAGCCCGGAGGGGCGGGGGACGGGGGGATATCCGCATTCAATAAATATGCATATAAAACGTGTATTTATACCATCTTAAAACGCGCGATTTTTGGTTTTTCAATTAAATAACAATGAATTATGCTTTAATCAATGGACGTTCAATCAAGGCGATTCTCGCTTGAACCCTGCAACGAATCATGCAATCATTGCGCAAATTTTAGCACTCTCCGTTCCCTGACGGTGTTTCCGCTTCTTATAAGCCAGAGGGTTATTGGCATGACTGGTTTTGTTGCTCAAGCGCTGCTGCGCACCAGACATCTGACGCCGCCACCGTTCCGCCGTTGTTTCCTCCGCACGTCATCCGCCCGAATACGCCTGCCGGCCATGCGGTAAGGCCGCCTGACGCTCGCTGTTAGGCATGCGTAAAGCCAGCGCTGCGGCCCTGATTTTACTGATGCCTGTCGGACGCTGCCAAGACCAGTTCCCCCGATAGCCGCCTGATGATCCCCGATCATGAGCCGGTCACGCACGCCGCTTATGCTGCCGTGCCCGGGTATCGCTTTTACCGGGATAACCGCGTTATCTCATTACCGTGCCGGTGGCACACCCTCATCCTTCACCGTTTGAGAGTCAGCATGATGAAAGAATTGAAAATCGCGACCAGCGCCAGCCTGGTCGCCACCATTGAGACGCTGCGCCAGATCGTGCGCGTAGAGCAGACGGACTACACTGACGTGGCGGCGGCGGTGGTGTCGGTCGCCGACGTGAACGCCGGCATTCTGGCGCGCTTGCAGGCGACGGGGTTCGACATTCCGACCTTCGTGGCGGTGGAAGGGGACGAGCATCTCTCGCCGGACTATCTGCCGTTTGTCAGTGGGGTTTTTGCGCTGCTGGCCGGCGCCAGCAAGCCGTTCTACATGGCGCAACTGGAGGCCGCCGCCGACGCCTACGAGCAGGCGCTGCTGCCGCCGTTCTTCAAAACGCTGAAGACCTACGTCGAGATGGAGAATTCGACCTTCGCCTGCCCAGGCCATCAGGGCGGCGAGTTCTTCCGCAAGCACCCGGCCGGCCGGCAGTTTTTCGATTTCTACGGTGAAACCCTGTTCCGTTCCGACATGTGCAACGCCGACGTCAAGCTGGGCGATTTGCTGATCCACGAAGGCTCGGCCAAGGATGCGCAAAAGCACGCGGCGCGGGTGTTCAACGCCGATAAAACCTACTTCGTGCTCAACGGCACCTCGGCGGCCAACAAGGTGGTGACCAACGCGCTGCTGACCCGCGGCGATCTGGTGCTGTTCGATCGCAACAACCACAAATCCAACCACCATGGGGCGCTGATCCAGGCCGGCGCCACGCCGATCTATCTGGAAACCGCCCGCAACCCGTTCGGCTTTATCGGCGGCATCGATGCGCACTGCTTCGACGAACGCTATCTGCGTGAGCAGATCCGCGAGGTGGCGCCGGAGAAAGCCGCGGCGGCGCGGCCGTTCCGGCTGGCGATCATTCAGCTCGGCACTTACGACGGCACGATTTACAACGCTCGCCAGGTGATCGACACCATCGGCCACCTGTGCGATTACATTCTGTTCGACTCCGCCTGGGTGGGTTACGAAGGCTTTATTCCGATGCTGAAAGAGTGCTCGCCGCTGCTGCTGGAGCTGGACGAGCACGATCCGGGCATCTTCGTCACTCAGTCGGTGCATAAACAGCAGGCGGGGTTCTCGCAGACGTCGCAGATCCATAAGAAAGACGACCATATCAAAGGGCAAAAGCGCCACTGCAACCACAAGCACCTGAACAACGCGTTTATGCTGCATGCGTCGACCAGTCCGTTCTATCCGCTGTTCGCCGCGCTGGACGTCAACGCCAAGATGCACGCCGGCCCCGCCGGGCGCCGCATGTGGATGGACTGCGTCAAGCTGGGCATCGAGACGCGCAAACAGCTGCTCAAGCGCTGTTCCCAACTGAAACCGTTTATTCCGCAGCAGGTGGCGGGCAAAGATTGGCAGGATCACGATACCGATCTGATCGCCAACGACGCGCGTTTCTTCACCTTTGTGCCGGGGGAAACGTGGCACGGCTTTGAAGGCTATGCCCAGGATCAGTATTTGGTCGATCCGTGCAAGCTGCTGCTGACTACGCCGGGTATTGACGCCGCGACCGGCCAATACACCGAGTTCGGCGTGCCGGCCACCATTCTGGCCAACTTCCTGCGCGAGAACGGCATCGTGCCGGAGAAGTGCGATCTCAACTCGATCCTGTTCCTGCTGACCCCGGCGGAGAACCCGGCCAAGATGGAACAACTGGTGGAGATGCTGGCGCAGTTCGAACGCTATGTCGAAGAGGATGCGCCGCTGAGCGTGGTGCTGCCGACGGTGTACCGCAAGAACGAGCAGCGTTACCGCGGCTACAGCATTCGCCGGCTGTGTCAGGAGATGCACGATCTGTACGTCAGCTTTGACGTTAAGCAGCTGCAAAAGGAGATGTTCCGTCAGGATCATTTCCCGCCGGTGGTGATGAACCCGCAGGACGCCAACGTGGAGTTTATCCGCGACAACGTCGAGCTGGTGCCGATCGGCCAGGCGGAAGGGCGCATCGCGGCGGAAGGGGCCCTGCCGTATCCGCCGGGCGTGCTGTGCGTGGTGCCGGGCGAAGTGTGGGGCGGCGCGGTGCAGCGCTACTTCCTGGCGCTGGAGGAGGGTATCAACCGCCTGCCGGGCTTCTCGCCGGAGCTGCAGGGGGTCTACATCGAGAAAAAAGATCACGGCTGGAAGCGCATCTTTGGCTATATGATCAAGCAGTAAAAAAAGGGCCGGTTCGCACCGGCCCTTCTCATTTCCACGCGGGAAGCGCTACTTTCTGCGGTAGCTCTTCTGTGCGGTATTCACTTTCACCAGATAGCGGCGCGACTCGGCGGCCGGGTGTTTGGTGGTCAGCGTTTGGTACACGTCGCCCGGCTGCATGCCGTTGATGATGCCCACCGCGCGCGTCCTGTCGCTGGAGAACACCCGCAGCACGCTGCCGGCGCCGCCGTTGTAGGCGGTGATCACCGCATAGCGGCGCGAGGTCGGGTTCTGAATGCCGCCCAGGTAGTTGTTCTGCAGGATCGCCAGGTAGGCGGTGCCGGTGTCGATGTTGTTCTCCGGATCGAACAGGTAGCTGCGGCTCGGGGTGCCCCATTTGCCGCGCATCTGGAACACATCCTTACCGGCGGTGTGCTGCACCACCTGCATCAGGCCCAGCGCGTCCGAACCGCTCACCGCATAGGGGTTGAAGCTCGATTCGGTCTGCATGATTGCCAGGATCAGCGACTCGTCTACGCCGTATTTTTCCGACGCCTTGCGCACCATCGGCAGATATTTATGCGCACGTTTGTCCAGGTGGTTTGGCACCAGTTGGATGGTGACCGAGTAGATGACGTGCAGGCCGGAGGTGCGTTTTTGCAGCTTGGTCTGCAGCAGGTAATCGGCGAAGTGCGCCGCGCGCCATTCCCAGCGGATCGGCGCGCCTTTGTTATCCAGCACCTGGCCGTACAGGAACGGCTCTTTGCTGATCTGGATATCGTTGGCGTCGGAATAGAGATCGATGGAACCCGGATCGTCACCCATCAGCAGCGTGCTGATGATCGCCTGGCGCAGGTGCGCGGCCGGATCGGTGGTGGCGATGGTTTCGATGGTGATGGCACCGGTGTCGAAGTTGATGTGGCTGCGGGTTTGGTATTGGTCGGTATATTTGACGTAGTCTTTCGGCCCGGCGATCAGAACTTCGTTCAGACCCCAGATGTTCTCGATGTTGTGAGCGAATTGCCCCATCAGAATGTCGAAGCCGTTGGTGTCTTTGATCCAGGCTTCGTTGATTTCTTCACTTTTTTTGCCGGAACAGGAGATCAGCAAAGGCGCTATTACGAGCAAAGCTAAAATTTTCTTCATCTTAAAGCCGTTTGGAAGAAGTATAAGAGGATTGAAGCGGGCCAGCGCCTGGCCCCAACAGCGTTATTCGCTCGGCGGCGTATAGCCTTCGATGTGCACGTCGTGCCCTTCGAACAGGAACTTGATCATTTCCTCTTCCAGCAGTTTGCGATCATCCACGTTCATCATGTTCAGCTTCTTCTCGTTGATCAGCATGGTCTGCTTCTTCATCCACTCGCCCCAGGCTTCCTTGGAGATCTCGTTGTAGATGCGCTTGCCGACGTCGCCGGGATAAAGCTGGAAGTCCTGGCCCTCGGCGTCGCGCTGCAGGAAAGTACAAAAAATGGTGCGGCTCATGCTAATTCCTCGTCGATGGCGCTATCGCCATATAAGTTTTGTTGGATCGGGGGCTGCTTCGCCAGCTGTTGCAACAGGCGATCCACCGGCGCTGCCAGCCCGACCGACGGCGGCTGCGCTAAGTTATACCAGAGACCCGCGCCCTCATCCATGCCACTGCCCGCCGCGTCGAGCGACAGCCACATCGGCACGATATCGAGATGGAAATGGCTGAACGTGTGGCGAAACGCGGTCAGCTGTTCCAGGCGCTTGCCTTTCAGACCGCGCTGCTGCAGCCAGAGTTCCAAATCCACGCGCGCGCTGAACTGTGGGAAGCAGAACAGGCCGCCCCACAGGCCCACCGCCGGGCGCTGCTCCAGCCACACGCGGTCGCCGTGCTGCAGCAATAAGAAGTAGGCGGTTTTTTCCGGCAGGGTCTGTTTGGGTTTCTTGCCGGGGTAGTTGGCCCAGCTGTGATTGGCATAAGACAGGCAGCCGACGTTGAGCGGGCAGAGTTCACACTTGGGCTTGGAACGAGTGCAGACCATGGCGCCCAGATCCATCATCGCCTGGTTGAACTGGCCGACGCCCTGCGCCGGGGTGACCTCTTCGCTGATTTTCCACAGCCGGTTTTCGACTTCTTTCTTGCCCGGCCAGCCTTCCACCGCGTAGCAGCGAGCCAGCACGCGCTTCACGTTGCCGTCGAGGATCGGATAGTGTTGGCCCAGCGCCAACGACAGCACCGCGCCGGCGGTGGAGCGGCCGACGCCCGGTAAATCGGCGATTTCTGCGAAGGTTGTCGGGAACTCGCCGCCGTGCTGTGCGACAATGGTCTGCGCCGCCTTGTGCAGGTTGCGGGCGCGGGCGTAATAGCCGAGGCCGGTCCACAGATGCAGCACTTCGTCCAGCGGAGCCTCCGCCAGCGCGCGCACGTTGGGAAAACGGGCCATAAAGCGCTGAAAATAAGGAATGACGGTGGCAACCTGAGTCTGTTGCAACATCACCTCGGAGAGCCATACTTGATAGGCGGTTTTCTCCAGCTGCCACGGCAGGGTCTTGCGACCGTAGCGCTGGTACCAGTCAAGCACCACCTGTGCGAATTGTTGTGCTTGCATCATGAGCAGCGTCGTTATCCGGCAGAAAATGAAGCGAGATTGCAGCATAGAGTCATGATGCTGTAAACCGGAACTTTCCGACGCCGCACGGTGGGTACAGAAGATGAACACTTGCTAAACCAATGTATCTTTGCATAATGCGCGTTTCCCTAATTGGCAGCCAAACAGACAGAAAGCACTATGATTAATGACGTCATCTCCCCGGAATTTGATGAGAACGGCCGCGCGATGCGCCGTATCCGCAGTTTTGTCCGCCGCCAGGGGCGGCTGACCAAAGGCCAGCAGCACGCGCTGGAGAACTATTGGCCGGTGATGGGCGTGGAGTATCAGGCTGACGCTGTCGATCTCGCTGCGCTGTTCGGCCGCGAAGCGCCGACGGTGCTGGAGATCGGTTTTGGCATGGGCGCCTCGCTGGTGACCATGGCGGGCAACAATCCGCAGCAGAACTTTTTAGGGATCGAAGTGCACTCGCCGGGCGTGGGCGCCTGCCTGGCCGACGCCCACGAGGCGAAGCTGAGCAACCTGCGCGTGATGTGCCACGATGCGGTTGAAGTGCTGGAAAACATGATCCCGGACGGCTCGCTGGACATGGTGCAGCTGTTCTTCCCCGATCCGTGGCACAAGGCGCGCCACAACAAGCGCCGCATCGTGCAAACGCCGTTTGTCGAACTGGTGCTGCGCAAGCTGAAGACCGGCGGGGTCTTCCACATGGCTACCGATTGGCAACCTTATGCGGAACATATGTTAGAGGTTATGAACGGGGTCGCAGGCTACCGTAATCTTTCCAGCGATAATGATTACGTGCCGCGTCCGGATTCGCGCCCGCTGACGAAATTTGAATTACGCGGCCAGCGCCTGGGACATGGCGTTTGGGACTTGATGTTTGAGAGGAAAGAATAATGGCTAAGAACCGCAGTCGTCGTTTACGTAAAAAGTTGCACATTGAAGAATTTCAGGAACTGGGTTTCTCCGTAGCCTGGCGCTTTGCCGAAGGCACGTCGGTGGAAGACATCGACAGCACGCTGGATACCTTCATCGATGAAGTGATCGAGCCGAACGGCCTGGCGTTTGACGGCAGCGGCTACCTGCAGTGGGAAGGTCTGATCTGCCTGCAGAAGATCGGCCACTGCACCGACGAGCATCGCGAACTGGTGAAAAACTGGCTGGAAGCGCGCAAACTGACCGACGTTAAGGTCAGCGATCTGTTCGATATCTGGTGGGATTGATCGCGCTTGCCCGATGAGTGCGGCTTCGCGCCGCGCCGTTTTATTGATCTAAGGTGCCTTAACGGCGCCTTTGTTTTGCCCGGAGTGTGACCGAGGTGGTAACAACATTGGATAACGCGTTGCTGGAAGAGATCCTGCAACAGGTGCGCCCGCTGATTGGCCAGGGGAAAGTGGCCGACTACATCCCGGCGTTGGCGGAAGTGCCCGCCGACCGGTTGGCGATCGCCGTGTGCACGGTGGACGGCGAACTGTTCCAGGCCGGCGACGCCGCGGAGCGCTTCTCCATCCAGTCGATCTCCAAAGTGCTGAGCCTGACGCTGGCGCTGACGCGCTATCAGGAGCCTGAGATCTGGCGGCGCGTCGGCAAAGAGCCTTCCGGCCTGCCGTTCAATTCGCTGCTGCAGCTGGAGATGGAGCAGGGCAAACCGCGCAATCCGTTTATCAACCCCGGCGCGCTGGTGGTGTGCGACATGCTGCAAACCCGGCTCAGCGCCCCCAAACAGCGCATGCTGGAGGTGGTGCGTCAGCTGGCCGGCGAAGACGACCTGGCCTATGACCTGCGGGTGGCGCGTTCCGAATTCGAACACTCCGATCGCAATGCGGCCATCGCCTATCTGATGAAGTCGTTCGGCAACTTCGAGAACGACGTGATCACCGTGCTGCAAACCTATTTCCATTACTGCGCGCTGCGCATGAGCTGCGTGGAGCTGGCGCGCAGCTTCGTCTATCTGGCCAATCACGGCCGCGATCTCAGCGGCGAGGCGGTGATCAGCCCGCTGCAGGCTCGGCAGATCAACGCCCTGATGATGACTAGCGGCATGTACGACGGCGCCGGCGAATTCGCCTATCGGGTGGGAATGCCGGGCAAGTCCGGCGTGGGCGGCGGCATCGTGGCCATCGTGCCGGACGAGCTGTCGATCGTCGTCTGGTCGCCGGAGCTGGATGCTTCCGGCAACTCGCTGGCGGGAACTGCGGCGCTGGAACTGTTGTCTCAACGTATCGGTCGTTCGATTTTTTAATCCCAGTCTGGATGGGAGTCAGGAGAAGCTATGTTGAAGAAAACCGGGTTAGCCTTACTGCTGCTGGCGGCGACTGCCGCGCAGGCCCACGCCGAGTACCAATGCAGCGTTAAACCCCAGGACGATGTGATCATCAGCCCGCAGAGCGTGCAGGTGAAAGGCGCCAGCGGCGACCTGCAAATTTCGCCGGATGGCGACGTGATCCGCAACGGCCAGGCGCTGAGCCTGAACGACAGCCAGCGGCAGAAAGCCTTCAGTTACCAGAGCGCCTTGCGCAAGCAACTGCCGTGGATCGACGACGGCGCGCAGAAACACCTGGAGAAAGCCCGCGCAGCGCTGGATAAAGTGATCGTCAAAGAGCTGGGCAGCAACAGCAACGTGCGCAACCGGCTGACCACCCTGAATGGCCAGCTGAAACAGCAGATGAACCGCATCATCGAGCACCGCAGCGACGGCCTGACCTTCCACCACAAGGCGATCGACCAGGTGGAACAGGACGGCCGCAACATCGTGCAGCAGAGCATGGGGGGCGTGCTGCAGGACAGCCTGAACGAGATGGGCGTCAAACAGGCCGCCAACAGCGGCGGTAACCCGCTGCAGGCGATCATGGGCAACCTGGGCGGCTTGCAGAAGGCGATCCAGAACGAATGGAACAATCAGGAGCAGGACTTCCAGAACTTCGGCCATGATGTGTGCAACCGCGTCACCGCACTGGAAACCCAGCGCAAGGATCTGCTGAAGGCGTTGAAGTAACGGATAGGCGTAGCCGCCGTGCGTTTTTGACCTCACGACGGCTATCTGACAAACTGGCTAAACTATAATCAATCGGCAAAAGGATTTTGCATTGATGCCAGTGATATTCCGTTATAAAGGCTACAGGTTCTTTTTTTATTCCAACGAGGGTGACCCGCTTGAGCCGCCGCATGTTCATATCAGAGACGCTGAGGCTGAAGCGAAATTCTGGTTGGTTCCTGGCGTGCAGTTGGCGCGTAATGACGGCTTTAACGCCAGAACGCTAAAAGAGCTGGCGGGTCTGGTTGATACCTATCAGGCATTGTTTTTGGAGGCTTGGCATGAGTATTTCGGCTAAACGCGTCAGCTTTGACGATGCGACGATGTGGGTCGAACTGAGCGACGCCAGAATTATTGGCGTGCCACTGGCCTGGTTTCCGCGTTTGTTGAATGCGACGCAAGAACAGCGGGCAGAGTATGAACTCAGCGCTCGCGGCATCCATTGGGATGCGTTGGACGAGGATGTTTCCGTTGAGGGATTGCTGAAGGGGCGTGGCGACGTGACGCATCGCCCTCATAATGCCGCCTGAACATGAAAAAAAGCGCTGATTATTCAGCGCTTTTTTTTACTCGTCGTCCGCCAGGAACTGTTCCAGCAGCGAGTTGAGGAACAGTTTGCCCTTCTCGGTGATCTGCCAGTGCTCCGCGGTTTCTTCCAGATAGCCTTTGGCCAGCGCCTCGTCCAACTGCGGGCGAATGACGCTTTCCGCCAGCCCGGTGTAGTTGACGAAGTCGGCGCGCGGCGCGGCTTCCAGCAAGCGGAAGCGGTTCATGAAGAACTCGAACGGCCGATCCGCCGCCGCCACCTCATGCTGCTTGTCCATGTAGTCGCCGCGCATAAAGCCGCGCGGGTGCTTGGTCTTGGCGGTGCGCAGGATACGCCCGTCGCTGAAGGTCACCTTGCCGTGCGCGCCGCAGCCGATCCCCAGATAGTCGCCAAAGCGCCAGTAGTTGAGGTTGTGCTGGCATTGGTAGCCTGATTTGGCGTAGGCCGAGGTTTCATACTGCTGGTATCCGGCGGCGCTCAGCAACTGGTGGCCGCGTTCGAAGATGTCCCACAGCGCGTCGTCGTCCGGCAAAACCGGCGGGCGTGAGCTGAACAGGGTGTTCGGTTCGATGGTCAGCTGATACCACGACAGATGCGGCGGATTGAGGGCGATAGCCTGGCGCAGATCGTCCAGCGCCTCTTCCAGCGACTGATCCGGCAGGCCGTGCATCAGATCGAGGTTGAAGCTGCGCAGGCCAAGGCTGGTCGCCAGCGTCGCCGCGCGTTTGGCTTCTTCCGGGCCGTGGATGCGCCCCAGACGGTTCAGCTTCTCGGCGCTGAAGCTTTGCACCCCGATGGAGATGCGGTTGACGCCGGCGCGCTGGTAGCCGCTGAAGCGATCGGCCTCCACGGTGCCGGGATTGGCTTCCATGGTGATTTCGGCGTCGTCGGCGACGCGAATGCGCGCCCGCACGCCGTCCAGCAAGGCCTGCATCGCCTCGGCGCTCAGCAGGCTGGGGGTGCCGCCGCCGATAAAGATAGTGCTGATTTCCCGGCCGCCGGCCAGCGGCAGATCGGCATCCAGATCCGCTAACAGATGATCGACATACTCCTGATGCGGCACGTCACCCTTCAGGGCATGGGAGTTGAAGTCGCAGTACGGGCATTTCTGCACGCACCACGGGATATGGATGTAGAGACTCAGCGGGGGCAGCTTAAGCATTGCGCATGGCTTCCAACATCAGCTTCAGCGCCTTGCCGCGGTGCGAAATCGCCCGCTTCTCGTCGCGGCTCAGCTCGGCGGCGGTGCGGCCCAGCTCCGGCACGTAGAAGACAGGATCGTAACCGAAGCCGCCTTCACCGGCGGCCTGCTCGGTGATTTCGCCGGCCCAACTGCCGTGGAACACCAGCGGCGTCGGGTCTGCCGCATGGCGCAGATAGACCAGCACGCAATGGAATTGCGCGCCGCGCCGGCCCGGCGCTACGTCTTTCATCGCCGCCAGCAGCTTGTCGAGGTTCTGCCGATCGTCGGCATCTTCACCGGCATAGCGCGCGGAGTAGATGCCCGGCGCGCCGCCCAGCGCGTCCACTGCCAGGCCGGAGTCGTCGGCGATCGCCGGCAGGCCGGTGACCTGTGCCGCATGGCGCGCTTTCAGAATGGCGTTTTCGATAAACGTCAGGCCGGTCTCTTCGGCGGACTCCACGCCCAGATCGGTTTGTGCGACCACGTCCAGGCCGAAATCGGCCAACAGGTCGGCGAGTTCGCGCACTTTGCCCGGGTTACCGGTGGCAAGAACGACTTTTTGCATAAATGACTACCTTGAAAATTATTCGATGAGCGCCGCGACCACGGCGGGGATCTGTTGCGGATTCACGATGCGTAACTGTTTATGCCGCCCCAGTTCGCCTTTCTCGATGGTGACGTTGCTTTTCGCCACTTTGAACTGCTTGGCGATAAACTTGATCAAATGGGCGTTGGCTTGGCCGTCGACCGGCGGGGCGGTGATGGCGACTTTCAGTTCGTCGCCATGCAAGCCGATAATTTGGTCGCGGCTGGCTTTCGGCTGAATATATAGCCTGATCGCCAGCCCGTCCAGCACCGGAGTGACTGCACTCACAGCAGGAACCAGATCTCACCGAACAGATCCATGCCCAGGTAGTTGATCAGATAGAGGATCAGGATCACCACCATGGCGGAAAAGTCGATGCCGCCCATCGCCGGGATGATGCGACGGATCGGCGCCATCAAGGGTTCGGTCAGTTGGTACATCACGTAGTCGATCGGGCTGCGGCCCTGGCTTACCCAGCTCATCAGCGCACGAATGATCATCACCCAGAAGATCAGGTAGCCGGCGGACTTCACCAGCGAGATCAGGCCGAACAGCAGGTTATACGGGCTGAGCGACATCGCGCCGCCCTGAATCAGCAGCAGCAGCGGGTACTTGATGGTCATCAGCAGGAACGCCAGCAGCAGCGAAGCGCTGTCGATGGGCCCCAGTGACGGGATGATGCGGCGCAGTGGGCCGACCACCGGCTGGGTGATCTTCACCACAAACTGTGAGAACGGGTTGTAAAAATCGGTGCGCGCCCACTGCATCCAAATGCGCAGCAACAGCACCATCACGTACAGATCAATAACGGTCTTGACCAGGAAAGTCAGCGTTAGCATGAAGTGGTCCTTCTCCTTAACTCGCGGTTATTTAAAATAATTTTTCCATCTCTTGGGCACGGGAAACGGCGGCCTGCATCGCTTGCGCTACGGTTTCCGGCAGTTGGCGTTCGTTGAACACCCGCAGCGCTTCGGCGGTGGTGCCGCCTTTGGAGGTCACCTGCTCGCGCAGCGTGCCCAGCGGCGTATCCGGGTTGGCTTCCACCAGCGCGGCGGCGCCGGAAGCGGCCTGTTGTACCAGATCGCGCGCGGTCTGGCTGTCGAAGCCCATGCGCTCGGCCTCTTTTTGCATCGCTTCCATAAACAGGAAGAAATAGGCCGGGGCGCTACCCGCGGCGGCGATCACGCCGTTGATGCCATTTTCGTCATCGACCCAGCAAACTTTACCGACCGACGCCATTAAATCGCCGGTGTAATCGCGATCCCGCTGGCTGACCTGCGCCGGCGCGTACAGCCCGCTCATGCCCTTGCCGACCAGCGACGGAGTGTTGGGCATGATGCGCACGATGTCCAGCTTGTCGCCGAGCAGCTGATAGAAACGGCTGACCTGAATACCGGCGGCGATCGACAGCACCAGCTTGCCGCTGAAGTCGACCTGTTCGCGCAGCGGCTGACACACGTCGGCCATCATCTGCGGTTTGACCGCCAGCACCACCACCTCGGCTTCACGCGCGCAGGCGACGTTGTCGCCGCTGCTGACGATGCCGTAGTCTGCGGCCAGCGCATCACGGTTTTTCGGCGAAGGGGCGCAGACGCTGATGGATTTGGCTGGATAGCCGCCCGCCACCAGGCCGGCGATGATTGCACGCGCCATGTTGCCGGCGCCGATAAAGGTAATCTTGCGATGTTGCATCAAATCCCTCGTCTGTGTGTCAGGCCTGCGAGTAGTCGCGGGCGCCAAAAATTGCGGTGCCGATGCGCACCAGGGTGCTGCCGGCGGCGATCGCCGCCGCCATATCGTCCGTCATGCCCATCGACAGCGTATCGGCCAGCGGATAACGCTGACGCAGGGCGAGAAATGCGTCGTTCATCCGGCTGAATACCGCCAGCTGCCGCTGATAATCCTCTTCCGGCGCCGGAATAGCCATCAGGCCGCGCAGCGTCAGGTTCGGCAGCGCGGCGATCGCTTCGGCCAACGCCGGCAGCTCGGCCAACGCAATGCCGGATTTGCTTTGCTCGTCGCTGATGTTGATTTGAATCAGCACGTTGAGCGGCGGCATGTCGGCCGGGCGCTGATCGCTCAAGCGCTGGGCGATGCGCAGCCGATCCACGGTATGGCACCAGGCGAAGTGTTCCGCCACCAGCCGACTCTTATTGGATTGCAGCGGGCCGATAAAGTGCCACACCAACTCGCCGCTTTGCGGCGACTCGGCGAAATGCCGGATCTTGTCTACCCCTTCCTGCACGTAGTTCTCGCCGAAGGCGCGCTGGCCGGCGGCGATGGCTTCTTCGATCGCCGCCACAGGTTTGGTTTTGCTGACGGCAAGCAGGGCAACTTCTTCTGGCGCCCGCGCGCAATTTCGCGCGGCGGCCGCAATGCGGTTTCTGACATCCTGCAGGTTCTGTTGGATAGTGCTCATTATTGACCCGGGAGAGTGATATGGATATCGATGAATTCGTGGCCCTTAGTGTAAAGCATAATGCTTCCGATCTGCACCTTTGTGCCGGTCATCCGCCGATGTTGCGCATCGACGGTGAACTGCAGCCGCTGGCGGCGGCGCCAACGCTGACGGCGCAAGGCGTGCAAGCGCTCTGCGACGGATTGCTGAATGCGCAGCAGCGCGAGAGCCTGCGGCGGCTGGGGCAGGTCGATCTGGCGCTGCACAGGCCGAGCGGGGAACGGCTGCGGGCCAACGTTTTTCAGCAAAGCGCGGGAATTTCTCTCGCGTTGCGGCGTATCGCCGGGCAGTCGCCTTCGCTTGCCGCGCTGGCGGCGCCGGCCATCGTCCCGGCGCTGCTGCGGCGCGCCGACGGATTGATCCTGGTCACCGGCGCCACCGGCAGCGGCAAGTCCACCACGCTGGCGGCGATGATCGACGAGATCAACCGGCACCAGCCGCGGCACGTTTTGACGCTGGAGGATCCGATCGAATTCCTGCACCGCAGCCGGCGATCGCTGATCCAGCAGCGGGAGATCGGCCGCGACAGCCACAGCTTCGATGCGGCGTTGCGCGCCGCGCTGCGCGAAGATCCGGATGTGATCCTGCTGGGCGAGCTGCGCGATACCGCCACCATCCGGCTGGCGCTCACCGCGGCGGAGACCGGCCACCTGGTGCTGGCGACGCTGCATACCCGCAGCGCGCCGCAGGCGGTGGAACGGCTGGTGGATGTGTTTCCGGCGGAAGAGAAACCCTATGTGCGCGCCCAGCTGGCGGGCAGCCTGCAAGCGGTGATCGCGCAAAAGCTGATGAGGCGCCCCGGCGGCGGACGCGTGGCGATCTTTGAAGTGCTGACGGCGACGGCGGCGGTCAGCAACCTGATCCGCGAAGGGAAAACCCATCAGTTGGCGAGCGTGTTGCAAACCGGCGCGCAGTCCGGCATGCAAACCTTTGAGCAGGGTTTGCAGCAGCGGATCGACGCCGGCGTGTTGGGGGAGTGCGCGGGGGAGGGAACGAGGGGTTAACCCAGCTGCCGTTCGAACCAGCTTTCGAGGATAACCACCGCGGAGGCGGAATCCACGCTGCCTTTATCAAGGGCGCGGAAGCCGCCGCGATCGAACAGGTTGGCGCGCGCCTCCACGGTGCTCAGGCGCTCGTCATGCAGATCGATCTGGATGCCGAAGCGACCGTGCAGGCGGTTGGCGAACTTGCGCGCCTGGGCGGTAACGGGCTGTTCGGTGCCGTCCATGTTCAGCGGCAGGCCGACCACCACCAAATCCGGCTGCCACTCCTTCAGCAGCTTTTCGATTTTCAGCCAGTCCGGCGAACCGTCCTGCGCTTTGAAAGCCGGCAGGGCGCGGGCGCTGCCGGTCAACTCCTGGCCAACGGCCGCGCCGATGCTTTTGGTGCCAAAGTCGAAGGCGATAATGGTGCGGTTACTCATCAGGCGTGTCCTGCGTGGTTGGCGATGCTGCGAATGTCGATACCCAAAAGGTTCCCCGCCTCGCGCCAGCGGCTGGCGATCGGCGTGCGGAACAAAATGTCGGTGTTGGCTTCGATGGTCAGCCAGGCGTTTTCCAATACTTCCTGCTCCAACTGGCCCTTTTCCCAACCCGCATAACCCAGCGCCACCAGCACGTCGTCCGGTTGCTCCGGCGTGCCGAGCGTTTCCAGCACGTCTTTCGAGGTGGTGATCATGGTGTTGGGGGAAATTTGAATGCTGGCGCCAAAGCCGTGGCGCGGCGTATGCAGGATAAATCCGCGATCGTCCGCCAGGGGGCCGCCGGCGAACACCGGCTTGTCCAGGCTGATGGCCGGATCGCGCGCAGGCGGCATGATCTTCAGCTTGCTCAGCACCGTGGCTACCGTGAACTGCTCCACCGGTTTATTGATCACCAAACCCATGGCGCCTTCTTCATTGTGCTCGCAAATGTAAATCACCGAGCGTTTGAAGCGAGGATCCTGCAGCGTTGGCATGGCGATCAGAAAATGGTGCTGTAAATTCATGGCGTTAGTATAAGGTAATCAATGGGTGAGAAAATAAACAGCCGCCAGTATGCGGCTATACCCGCCGCCTTTCAAGGCGCGCTTTGGCGGGCGCCATGCAGAACAGCGGGCGGCATGCCGCCCGCATTGCGCATTACTTCGCCGCCAGGCGCTTTTCAATCGCGTCCATCAGCATGCCGGTAATCGAAATCGGGAATGCCGCCTCGATCTCGCGCGCGCAGGTCGGGCTGGTGACGTTGATTTCAGTCAGGCGATCGCCGATCACGTCCAGGCCGACGAAGATCAGCCCTTTCTCTTTCAGCGTCGGGGCGACGGTGCGGGCGATTTTCCAGTCGCTCTCGCTCAGCGGGCGCGCTTCGCCGCGGCCGCCGGCCGCCAGGTTGCCGCGGGTCTCGCCCTGCGCAGGAATGCGCGCCAGGCAGTAAGGCACCGGCTCGCCGTCCACCACCAGGATGCGCTTGTCGCCGTCCTTGATCGCCGGCAGGAAGTTCTGCGCCATGCAGAAACGGCTGCCGTGTTCGGTCAGGGTTTCGATGATCACCGACAGGTTAGGATCGTCCTGCTTCACGCGGAAGATCGACGCGCCGCCCATACCGTCCAGCGGCTTCAGGATGATGTCGCCGTGCTGCTGGTGGAATTTGCGGATGTGCGCGGCGCTGCGGCTGACCAGCGTATCCGGCGTCAGCTCCGGGAACCAGGCGGTGAACAGCTTCTCGTTGCAGTCGCGCAGGCTTTGCGGCTTGTTGACCACCAGCGTGCCTTTAACTTCGGCGCGTTCCAGAATGTAGGTCGCGTAGATGTATTCGGTATCGAACGGCGGATCTTTGCGCATCAGGATCACGTCCAGCTCGTGCAGCGCCAGATCCTGCTCGGCGCCGAAGCTGAACCAGCTCTCCTTGTCTTCCTTCACGCTCAGCAGGCGGGTGCGGGCGCGCCCGTCACCGGCATGCAGATAGAGATCGTTCATCTCCATGTAGTGCAATTCGTAACCGCGGCGCTGCGCTTCGAGCAGCATGGCGAAGCTGGTGTCTTTCTTGATGTTGATGGAATCGATAGGGTCCATCACGATGCCGAGCTTAATCATCTTTTCTCCTTTAACCCAGGTCGCCGAAGCGAACCTGCAGAGCGGTAATGGCGGTGAGCGCTGTGGTTTCGGTACGCAGAACGCGTGGTCCCAGCAGAATATCAGTAAATCCGTGGTCGGTGGTCATGGCGATTTCGTCGGCGGACAAACCGCCTTCCGGGCCTATCAGCAGGCGAACGCGATCCACCGGCTGCGGCAGCGTGTTGATGCTGTGGCTGGCGCGCGGGTGCAGGTTGAGCTTCAGGCTGCCGTCCTGCTCGGCGCACCAGGCCTCCAGCGACATCGCCTCGCGGATTTCGGGAATGCGGTTGCGGCCGCACTGTTCGCAGGCGGCGATGGCGATCTTTTGCCATTGCTGGATTTTCTTCGTCAGACGCTCGCCGTCCAACTTCACGCCGCAGCGCTCGGAAAACAGCGGGGTGATGACGTTGACGCCCAGCTCGATGGATTTCTGGATGGTGAACTCCATTTTCTCGCCGCGCGAGATCACCTGGCCCAGGTGCAGGTTGAGCGGCGATTCGATGTCATCCACGCGGCCGTCGCCGAGGCGCACCAGCACGCTCTTTTTGTCCACCCGGATTATTTCGGCGTCGAACACCTGGTTGCTGCCGTCGAACAGCTGCAGCGCCTGGCCGGCGCTCATGCGCAGCACGCGGCCGACGTGGTTGGCGGCGTCCTCGCTGAGGGCGATCTCCGCCCGGTCGGTCAACGGTTGTGGATGGTAAATGCGGGGTATGCGCATGGGTAGTCTGATCCTGACGAAACGGCGCCGCGGGTTGGCGGCGCCATGAAAGATAAAGGCTATAGTAGGTTAGCTTTTCCGCTGCTGACAAGCCTGTTGAATATAGGGGTTGTGGTTGCCCTGCACCTTGGCGATACGTGCTTCGCGCTGACATTCCCATTGGCTCACCGGATATTGCCGGTTCCACACTTCGAACAGCTGGGTTTGCTGGCGTGACAGCCGCAGCTGGTAGCGATCGCGCATGTAGAAGTAGGTGCGGGCAATGGCGCCGCGGGCGCGGGCGGGCGGCTCCGCCTGTTTATTCTTGAAGTCCACCTTCATTGGGCACTGCCCGTACTGGCCTGCGCCGCCGTTCCATTGGCTGTACATGAAGTTGTTGCGGTCGCCGTTCACTTCGCCGATCGCCGGCTGCAGGTTGTGCAGATCGGTTTCTATCTGGCGATAGGTGGCGTCTTTGTTGCAGTTTTTGCGCCCGCCGTCTTGCCAGCACTGCAGCTGGTGGCCGAACTGCCAGGCCGGCACCACGTGTTCCCATTCAATGCGCTGCGCGCGTTGGGCGTTTTTACGCACCTGATAGCCGCAGCCGGCGAGATCGGGAATGCCCTTCTTGCCTTGCCACTCGATGCGGCAGCCGCAGTAAAAACTGCCCGGCGCATCCTGGTTAATCTTGGCCGCCGCCGTCTTGGCCTGAGAGAAGTTATTGATGCCGTGCGCCTGTGCGGCGCCTGCGGCGAAAACCGCCATAAACAAAATTCTGCGAAGCATATTCCAAAACAGCTCAAAATTGGAAAAGCAGGCAGGGTAACGGAACTTGTCGGCAGTGGCAAATGGCGATATTTACTTGTTTTAACGTATAAATCGTTTAACTAAAGGTTCTCGCTAGCAAGAAATTTCAGTTTTTCGCCGCACCGGCGGCAGCGGTATTCGCTTTCGCCGCGCAGCACGCGGTTATGGCGGCGAATGGTGAGCTGGTGCTGCCCGCAGCCGCAGCGGTAGGGGAAGGTTTTGCTTTGCACCGAGGCGGTTTCGAAACGATGAGTGCGGCTGGCGGGCGTCAGCAGCACGCTTTCCATCATCCAGCGCCATTCGCGGCCGTGCGGCGCTACCCGGCCGAATTGGCGAAACACCAGCAGGTGCGCCAGTTCGTGCGGCACCACTTCATCGATAAACGGCTGTTGGTTTTCCAGCAGCAGCACCGGGTTCAGACGGATTTCCCAGCTTTGCAGCCAGGCGGTGCCCGCGCTGGTGCCGCGTTGCTGATAGACGATGCTGGGTTCGGGGAATTCGACGGCAAAATGCTGGCGGGCCAACTGCAGCTTTTCTCGCAGGCAGCGCATCACCGCTTGTTGCAGCGCGATGGGGATTCTCGGTTTGTTCATTGCGGCTAGCTTAAGCAATGGCGCGGCGGCTGACAATATGCCCCGGCGCAAATCGCATCCGGCGCTTTTTCACCACATTGATAAGACGATCGCTGCCGATGGATTGTAATCAATGTGTTAACTGCGGGATAATAAAGCGTGCATGATGAGCCTGTACCCGCAGTTCTCACCGAGCAAGGTTGAAACGCCGCCTGTGGTAATTCCTTACGCAAAGAGCGGTTATTTTGCGATTTGGCGCAATAACTGACTGATTAAAAATACGTAAGGTGGAGGCAGTTTTTTGACAAGGCGCCGTGTCGCGCGCCGCAAGTGTGAATTTAACGCAGCTGATGTTGCAAGTGAGAGATCAATGTCGAATAAACCGTTCCACTATCAAGATCCGTTCCCGCTGAAGAAAGACGATACCGAATATTACCTGCTGAGCCGCGACCATGTTTCCGTGAGCGAATTTGAAGGCCAGGAAATTCTGAAAGTTGCCCCTGAAGCGTTAACCCTGCTTGCCCAGCATGCGTTCCACGACGCCTCGTTCATGCTGCGCCCGGCGCACCAACAGCAGGTGGCCGATATCCTCAAAGATCCGGACGCCAGCGAAAACGACAAGTACGTTGCGCTGCAATTTCTGCGTAACTCAGAAATCGCCGCCAAGGGTATTTTACCGACCTGCCAGGACACCGGCACGGCGATCATCGTCGGCAAAAAGGGCCAGCGCGTCTGGACCGGCGGCGGCGATGAAGAGGCGCTGTCGCGCGGGGTGTATAACACCTACATCGAAGAGAATCTGCGCTATTCGCAGAACGCCGCGCTGGATATGTACAAAGAGGTCAATACCGGCAGCAACCTGCCGGCGCAGATCGATCTCTACAGCGTGGACGGCGAAGAGTACAAATTCCTGTGCATCGCCAAGGGCGGCGGCTCCGCCAACAAAACCTATCTGTATCAGGAAACCAAGGCGCTGCTGTCGCCGGGCAAGCTGAAAAACTACCTGGTCGACAAGATGCGTACTCTGGGCACCGCGGCTTGCCCGCCGTACCATGTGGCGTTCGTCATCGGCGGCACCTCGGCGGAAGCGACGCTGAAAACCGTCAAACTGGCCTCGACCAAGTATTACGATGGCCTGCCGACGGAAGGTAACGAGCATGGCCAGGCATTCCGCGATCTGGAACTCGAAGCGGAACTGCTGCAAGAAGCGCAAAACCTGGGGCTGGGCGCACAGTTCGGCGGCAAATACTTCGCACATGATATCCGCGTCGTGCGCCTGCCGCGCCACGGCGCCTCCTGCCCGGTTGGCATGGGCGTCTCCTGCTCGGCGGACCGCAACATCAAAGGCAAGATCAACCGCGACGGCATCTGGCTGGAAAAACTGGAGCACAATCCGGGTAAATTCATTCCTCAGGAGCTGCGCCAGGCCGGGGAGGGCGAGGCGATCAAGGTCGATCTCAACCGCCCGATGGCCGAGATCCTCAAACAGCTGTCGCAGTATCCGGTTTCCACCCGCCTGTCGCTGAGTGGCACCATCATCGTTGGCCGCGATATCGCGCACGCCAAGCTGAAAGAGCGCCTGGATCGCGGTGAAGGCCTGCCGCAGTACGTCAAGGATCACCCGATCTACTACGCCGGCCCGGCTAAAACGCCGGAAGGCTATGCGTCCGGTTCCTTGGGGCCGACCACCGCCGGGCGTATGGATTCCTACGTCGACCTGCTGCAATCCCACGGCGGCAGCATGATCATGCTGGCGAAAGGCAACCGCAGCCAGCAGGTGACGGATGCCTGCCACAAGCACGGCGGCTTCTACCTCGGCAGCATCGGCGGCCCGGCGGCGGTGCTGGCGCAGCAGAGCATCAAGAGCCTGGAGTGCGTGGAGTACCCTGAGCTGGGCATGGAAGCGATCTGGAAAATCGAAGTGGAAGATTTCCCGGCGTTTATCCTGGTGGATGACAAAGGCAATGACTTCTTCCAGAAGATCCAGGCCGGTCAGTGTTCCAGCTGCCTGAAATAATCGCCTCTCCCCCTCCACCGCCCGCGGGCGGTGGAGGGGGTTGTGTAAAGTCCTGTAGCTTGCTGGACGCCGAGTTTTAACCTGTATACCCTACGTGGATAGCACTAAAATTCGACTAATGGAATATCGGCAACAGAAGGTTTCAGCAAGCACATGGGAACGCAGGAAAATCATATCAGGGAACTGCTGGTCTGGATTGAAGATAACCTGACCAATCCGCTGTCGTTGGATATCGTTTCCGCCAAGTCAGGCTATACGAAATGGTACCTGCAGCGCATGTTCAAGAAGCAGACCGGATTATCGTTAGCTTCCTACATTCGCGCTCGCCGCCTCTACATCGCCGCCTTCGCCTTGCGTTTCACGCAGAAGAGCATCCTCGATATTTCGGTCGAGTATCAATTCGATAACCAGCAGACGTTCTCGCGCTGTTTCAAGAAACACTTCGCCGAATCGCCCAGCGTGTATCGTCATGCCCGCAAACAGGACTTCAGCAATCTGGTGCGTTCGCTGGCGGCCAGCCAGCCCGGCGATATTCAGGTCGAACGCGTCAGCATCGCCAGAGGGCAATACGCCTTTCACGGCAAACAGTACGCTTATCACCTGGATATCGAAAAGTTGGATAAGTCGCATCTGCCGCAGCGCAGCGCGCTGCGGGCGCAGTTCTACACTTTGTTGGGCGAGCGTCCGGCGCAAACCTATTCGTTTACCCAACTGGTGCCGGACGGCGAGCGGGTCAGGGTCGACTATACCCTGGGCGTGACGGCGGACTACCCGCTGCGTGAAGGCGTGGCGCTGGAGCCGCTGCCGGAGATCCACGGCGAGTTTTGCCGTTTTCGCTATTCCGGCAAGCCGGTGGCGCTCAATGATCACATCATTCAAATCTACACGCAGGTGCTGCCCGAAATGGGGCTGGCCCGCGGTGACGGGCCGGACATGACGGTGTTCAGCTATTCGCTGAGCGGGAAAGAGGAGTTGCACCTGGAGCTGCAGCATCTGGTGCCGGTGGTGCCGCTGCACTGATCCCGTCGGCGGCCGGCAGCCGGTTTTTTTGCTGCACGATCGCCGCCATCACCGCCAGGGCGATTTCCGCCGGGGTTTTGCTGCCGAGCGGCAGGCCGATCGGCGCATGAATGCGTTCCAACTCCTGCGGCGTGAATTCGGCAATCTGCTGCAACCGCTGGCGCCGGCGCGCGCTGTTTCTGAGCGAGCCCATGGCGCCGATATAAAACGCCGGGGTGTGGATCGCTTCCATCAGCGTCAGATCGTCCATACGCGGATCGTGGGTCAGCGCCACGACGGCGGTATTGGCGTGGCAGCCCCCCTCTTCGATGAACTTGGCCGGAAACTGGCGCAGCAGCGTCACGCCGGGCTTCAGCTCGGCGGCGAAGTTGTCCAGCGCCTCCGGGCGGTTCTCGCACACCAGCACCTCAAACCCCAGCGCCACGGCGAAATCGGCGCAGTACAGCGCCACGCTGGACAGCCCGGCGATCAGCAGGCGCGGCGCGGCCGCGATGTGCAGGGTGATCTGCTCGAGCCGGCGTTCGACCTGAGTGGCGCTGGTGAAGTGGCTCTGCTCAAGGCTGTGGCAGGCGTTGGGCAGCGTCAGGCGTTTGAGCAACGCGTGATGCCCTTCCAGCGCGCCGGCGATGCGCTGCAGGTAAGCGACGCTGGCTTCTCCCGCCGGCAGATACTCGATCAGCACGTCCAGCACGCCGCCGCACGGCAGCGCCACGTTGGGCGTCATGCCGCCTTCGCCGTAACGAATCACCTGGCTGGCCGCCTGATACTCCCCGGCGGCCACGCGCCGCAGAAAGTCCTCCTCCACGCATCCGCCCGACAATGAGCCGCTGTAGCGGCCGTCGCGGGTCGCCGCCATCAACGCGCCCGGCGAGCGCGGCGAAGAGCCATAGGTGCTGAGCACGGTGCATAACCAAACCGGCTGTTGTTGCAGCCAGCTTATCGCCTGGCTGACCACGGTGACATCAAGATGTTGCATAGGTGAATTTACTCGCTGGCCGGGAGTTGCGATGGAAGATCAATATCCCGCACGACGCCGGGGTGCTCAAGCGGCAGCAGGTGGACTGCCGCGCCTTGCAGCAGTTCACGCGCGCCATTATCGCCGCGCAGTTGGCAAAGTGGTTTGCGCAATCGGGCGGAAAAGCCGACCGGGTGACCGGGCTGTTGCGCATAACAGGGGCGCACGATCGGGTGCTGCCGTAAGGCATCCGCCACCTGTCGGAAAACGTCGGCGCCGACGAATGGCATATCGGCCAGGTGGATCAGCCAGCCTTGCCAGTGCGGCGTGGCCGCAACGCCTGCGGCGATCGAGTCGCCGAGGCCCGCGCTGGCGAGCAGGGTGACCGGCACCTGGTTGGCGGCGCAGGCTGCCAGTACCGGCAGATTATCCGGCCGGGTCACCACCTGTACCGGCAGGCCGGAGGCCAGCGCCTGGCATAGGGTGTGCTCGAACAGCGAACGCCGCTCGCCCGCCGCATCGGCAAACCCGGCGTTCAATTTGTTGCCCTGGCCGCCGGCCTGAATAAAGCGCTCTCCGCGTCCGGCGGCGGTAATGACAATGCCCGTGGTCATGGTTGAAGTCCGCGTTTGCGCAAATTATTTATTAGCCTACAAACTACCTGTGTTTTGTAAATGTTTTTTTGTTGAAAACAGCCTGTTAATCATCACATAATTTTAGTTATAAGCATATGCTTATGACGTCTACGGCAAGGTCGTCAGCGTTTGCGCAACAACACCGCGAACAAAAACCAATTACAAGAAAGACGTGAAGGACTTATTTATGAGCAATTTCAACCCGTCGCGGCGCCGCTTCATCAAAAGCGCCGTGATTGCGGGGGTCTCCGTGTACCTCGCTCCCCTGTACAGCCGCGCCTACGCCGCGCTGTTCGAGCAAAAAATCCTCCAGTCACCCAACTGGGATCCGCAGGCCAAGCGCGTGCGTTTCCGTATCGACGGCCGCGCCAAGGTCATGGGGCAGAAGGTGTTCGCACGCGATATCCGCGCGGTGGACATGCCGCACTGGCCGCAGAAACAGGCGCACGCCTTCATTCTGCGCGTGACCAAAGCCGACCGGCTGTTCGAGGGGGTCGATCTGTCGCTGCTGGGGGACGATCTGCAGCCCGATCGCCTGGTGACGGCGGAAGATCTGGCGCGCGATGGCCTGGCCTTTCCGGCGTTCTACGGTGACGACATGCTGCTGCCGAACGGCAAAACCCCTGCCTATCTCGGCCAGGCAGTGGCGATCCTGATCTATCACGACTTCGCCCGTTTCCGCTTCGCCAAGGACAAGCTGAAATTCCGTGAGGAAACCATCAAATACGGCGCGGTCACCGGCCCGCTGGAGCGCGATCCCTGGGGCAGTTTCCGTTACGTGCGGGTGGGGGGAGAACAGCCGTTCGACGACGATCGCTTCTCCAGCCTGAAGGATACGCCGATCTTCCCGGTATCGATGAAAAAACATCTGCCGGTGTGGCCGGAAGGGCGCGAGGGCGGCAAGCTGGATCAGGAAGGCATGCGCTATGCGGGCCTGATCGCCGACGAGTTGGCGAATCCGCCGGCCGACTGGCTGGTAATGTCGCGCCGCTATACCACGCAGTCGATCGACACCTCGGCGCTGGAGCCGGACAACGCCAATGGCTGGTTCGACGCGCAGACGCAAACCCTGCATCTGGTGGTGCCGACTCAGTCGCCGCAGGAAGTGGCCGACGAGATGCCGCGCATGCTGGCCAAGCGCAATCCGCCGGTGAAACAGCTGATCCTGCACCCGTGCTACACCGTGGGTTACGGCTCGAAAGACCACTACAACTTCCCGTATTACGGCGCGGTGGCGGCGATGTACGGCGACGGCCACCCGGTGCGCCTGGCCAATGACCGCTTCGAGCAGTTCCAGACGGCGCTGAAGCGCCATGCGTTCGACATGAACTACCGCATCGCGGTGAATAAGCAAACCGGCGTCATGCAGTCGTTCCTCGGTGACATGACCGCGGACGGCGGCGGCCGCAGCAACTTTACCCCTTCGGTGGTGATGGTCGGCGCGACCGCCGCCCAGTCGATTTACTACTTCCCGAAAAGCGATCTGTCGTCGGTCGGGCTGGCCTCACGCGCCATCGATGCCGGCTCGGCGCGCGGTTACGGCACGCTACAGAGCATGGCCGCCACCGAGATGATGGTGGATGAGCTGGCCGCCGAGCTGAAGATCGACCCGATCGAGTTTCGCCTGCGCAACGTGCTGAAATCCGGCATGAAAAACACCCAGGGGGCGATCCCGGCCGGTGCGATCCGCGCTGATGAAGTGCTGGAGAAGGCGGCGAAGCACGAGATGTGGCTCAAGCGCGCCGAACGCAAGGCCGAGTTTGAGAGCCGCCATCCCGGCAAGCGCTATGGCGTCGGCTTCGGCTGCGTGCAGAAAGATTTCGGCACCGGGGCGGAAACCTCGTTCGCCCGGGTGGAGCTGAGCGAAGACGGCCGCATCACGCTGCATCACAGCGGCGCGGAGATGGGCACCGGCATGTCGACCTCGCAGTCGGTATTGTGCGCGCAGTGGCTGGGCAAACCGGCCGACGAAGCCCACTTCTCGGTCACCGACTGGTCGGTATTGCCGATGGTCACCAGCGGCGATCCTTACCTGATGTCGCAGGAAGAGCAGGATAAGCTGCAAACCAACCCCAACTGGACGCCGAGCTACTGTTCGCCGTCGAGCGCCAGCAACTCGGCCTATTACTTCTCGCACAGTACCCGCGAAGCGGCGCGCCTGATCTTCGATCACGGCCTGTGGCCGGCGGCGATGGCGCTGTGGCAGGCCGGCATCGGCGGCGGCCAGGCGGCGCCGCTGGTGGTGCGGCGCGAAGATGCGCGTTGGGTCGAAGGCGGCCTGACGGCGGCGGGCATGTCGGTGCTGAGCCTCGAGCTGCTGGCCAAGACGGCTTATCAGATGGGCGGCGTCACCGGCGCGGCGGTGCACGTCTTCAACCGCTGGCAGTGGGCGGAGGCCGATTTCACGTTGAACGGCAAAAGCGAGCGCCTGCCGATCGACGGCATGGCGCTGCGCAATGCCAACGGTGAATTCAAGCCGCTGGCGCGCGGGCAGGTCTACTACCCGCCGACCCAGCGCAACAATGCGGCAGTGACCTACTACAGCGCCGTCGGCACGCTGGCGGAAGTGGCGGTGGATATCGCCACCGGCCAGGTGGAGTTGCTGAATCACCACTCGATCATGGAGTGCGGCAACCTGATCGTGCCGGAACTGGTTTCCGGCCAGCTGCAGGGCGGGCTGGCGATGGGCATCGGCCATGCGCTGCACGAATATTTACCGCTGTACGAAGACGGCCCGGGCAACGGCACCTGGAACTTCAACCGTTACCACCTGCCGCGCGCCAGCGACGTGGCGGTGTGGAAACAGAGCGGCGACATCCTGCCGGCGCTGTCGGAAACCGATCCGCCGAAAGGCATGGCGGAGGTGGTGATGATCCCGATCGTGGCCGCACTGGTCAACGCCATTGCCGACGCCACCGGTCACCGTTTCCGTGATTTGCCCGTTCGTGCAGAAAATATTCGTGAGGTATTACAATGAGCATTAAAACCCAGCCGATTTCCCTGACCATCAACGAGAAACAGTACGGCCCGATCGAGGTGCCGGAAGGCTTGATGATGATCGATTTCCTGCACGAGTATCTCGATTTGACCGGTTCGCGCCTCGGCTGCGGGCAGGGCATTTGCCATGCCTGCGTGGCGATTGTCGATCACCCGAGCGGCACCAGCGAAGAGGTGCGCACCTGCATCACCGGCGCGCATTTCTTCAACGGCAAGAAAGTGCGCACCGTCGAAGGCCACGCCAGGGTGGACGAACAGGGGGAGGTGGTTGAGCTGTCGCCGATCCAGCAGGCGTTTCTGGAGCACTACAGCTTCCAGTGCGGCTACTGCACGCCGGGCTTCGTCAACGCCGCCACCATTTTCGTGGAAAAGCTCAAGCGTGAGCCGATCGCCCGCGATCAGCTGGAGAACGCCATCGAGCAGGCGCTGGACAGCCACATCTGCCGCTGCACCGGCTACGTGCGCTATTACGAAGCGGTGCGCGACGTGGTGCTGAAAACGCCGGGCCTGCTGAAGGAGACGGCGCAATGAAAAAACGTCTCGCAGTGTTGATTGTGCTGGTGGCGATCGTGGTGATCGCGCTGCTGTGGTGGCGGGAAAACCGCCGTTACGACGGCCCGGTGCAGCAGGTGACCGCCGGCGCCGAACAGATCGCCCGCGGCCGCTATCTGGCGCAGGCCGCCGACTGTGCCGCCTGCCATACCGCCAGCGGCGGGGCGCCGTTGGCCGGCGGCTATCCGTTGGAAACGCCGTTCGGCACGATTTACGGCAGCAACCTGACGCCGTCGGCCGACCACGGCATCGGGCGCTGGAGCAAGGACGACTTCTTCCTGGCGCTGACGCAGGGAGTGGCGCCGGGCGGGCGGCACCTGTACCCGGCGATGCCTTACACCTCGTATAAGGGCATGTCGCGTCAGGACGCCGACGACATCTACGCTTACCTGATGACGCGCCCGGCGGTGGACGTGGCCATTCCGGCCAACGAGATGCCGTTCCCGTTCAACCAGCGCATGGCGCTGATCGGCTGGAACCTGCTGTTCCGCAGCCAGGATCCGCTGCCGGCCAGCTCGCAGGGCAGCTCACCGCAATGGCAGCGCGGCCGCTATCTGGCCGATGTGCTGGGCCACTGTGGCGAATGTCACACGCCGCGCGGCGCGCTGGGGCAGATGGATCTCGGCAAGCCGATGCAGGGCGGCGATCTCGGCCGCTTCATGGCGCCGGACATTACGCCGCACGGTCTGGCGCAGCGCGGCTGGACGCCGCAGGACGTCAGCCGCTTCCTCGGCACCGGCCTTGCGCCGCAGGGTTCGGCCTTCAGTGAGATGCATATGGTGGTGGATCTCAGCACCCGTCATTTGACGCCGGAAGATCATCAAGCGCTGGCGCTGTATCTGATGGGCGAGCAGCCGCCGGCGGCTGTGCCGGTGAAAATGGGGCAGGGCAGCGATGCCGGGCGCATGGCCTATCTGGATCAGTGCGCCGGCTGCCACGCGCGCGAAGGCGTGGGCAAACCGCACGTCGCGCCGGCGATGCGCGATAACGCCACGCTGCGCCAGGCGGACGGCAAGAACCTGATCGTGTCGGTGCTGGACGGCCTGCCGGCCCAGCAGTTCCCGAACGGTGAAAGCATGCAGAGCATGCCGGGCTTCGGCGAGCGTTTGAGCGATGCCGACGTGGCGGAACTGGTAAATTACCTGCGGGTGACCTGGGGCGGTTTGCCGGCGGACATCACCGCCGAGCAGGTGAAAGCGCTGCGCAAGTAAGCGGCGTTCAGGCAAAAAAATGGCCCGCATCTGCGGGCCGTTTTGTTTACTGCGCGGTCACGGGATTCAACGGCTGGTGACGCCGTCGACGCGCTGGCTGCGCTGTTTGATGGCGTAACCGACGGCCAGGATCGCCACCCACACCGGGATCAGCAGCACCGAGATTTGAATACCCGGCGTCAGGTACATGATCACCAGGATGCCGGCCATGAACAGCAGGCACAGGTAGTTGCTGAACGGGTACCAGAACGCTTTGAACTTCGGCACCACGCCTTCGCGGTTTTTGGCGGCGCGGAACTTCAGGTGCGCCAGGCTGATCATCGCCCAGTTGATCACCAGCGCCGACACCACCAGCGCCATCAGCAGTTCGAAGGCGCGGCCCGGGATCAGGTAGTTAATCAGCACGCACAGCGCGGTGGCGAGGGCGGAAATGCCGATGGCCACCACCGGCACGCCGCGGCCATCGACCTTCAGCAGGCTTTTCGGGCCGTTGCCCTGCTGCGCCAGGCCGTACAGCATGCGGCTGTTGCAGTAGACGCAGCTGTTGTAGACCGACAGCGCGGCGGTGAGCACCACGATGTTCAGCACGGTCGCTACCAGGTTGCTGTTCAGCGCGTGGAAGATCAGCACGAACGGGCTGCCGCCTTCGACCACTTTGCCCCACGGGTATAGCGACAGCAGAATGGCCAGTGAACCGATATAGAAGATCAGGATGCGGTAGATCACCTGATTGGTGGCTTTCGGAATGCTTTTTTGCGGGTTGTCGGCTTCGGCGGCGGTGATGCCGACCAGCTCGAGGCCGCCGAAGGAGAACATGATCACCGCCATCGCCATCACCAGGCCCATGACGCCGTTCGGGAAGAACCCGCCCTGCGCCCACAGGTTGGTGACGGTGGCTTCCGGGCCGCCCATGCCGCTGAACAGCAGGTAGGCGCCGAACACGATCATGCCGATAATCGCCACCACTTTGATGATGGCGAACCAGAACTCCATCTCGCCGTAAACTTTGACGTTGGCCAGGTTGATGGCGTTGATCGCCAGGAAGAACACCGCGGCGGAAACCCAGGTGGGGATCTCCGGCCACCAGTACTGCACGTAGATGCCGACTGCGGTCAGCTCCGCCATCGCCACCAGGACATACAGCACCCAGTAGTTCCAGCCGGAGGCGAAGCCGGCGAAGTTGCCCCAGTATTTGTAGGCGAAGTGGCTGAAGGAGCCGGCGACCGGCTCTTCCACCACCATTTCCCCCAGCTGGCGCATGATCAGAAACGCGATGAAGCCGCCGATGGCGTAGCCGAGAAGCACTGACGGGCCGGCCATTTTTATTGTTTGAGCGATACCGAGAAATAACCCGGTGCCGATTGCGCCACCTAAGGCGATGAGCTGAATATGGCGGTTTTTCAGGCCGCGCTTCAGCTGGTCACCATGCTGTTGACCATCCATCAATCTAACCCTCTGTCGTTGTGAATGCCCACCTGCCTGTAAAGCAGTGGTTACGATGTGTGTTTTGTTTTATTTACGGCGTTATAGCTATTAATTCCACGGCGCCGCTACCGTTTGGCAGAGAATAATGTTATGCGCGTCGGTTTGCACCTGCTTTGTCGTGTGAGTGATTAAGATTGCAGCAGTTTAGGAAACAAAATGCGGGTTGTGTGACGGCAGGGGGGATTCAGTGCATGAAATAAGCAACAAATCACATAATGCGCAAAAATAACGTAGATCTGAACGGTGGGCTGCGTTCAAATAATGAACGAACCGCCGTTGCGCTGCTCGCCAAATAGCCATTCATTAAAGCGTAATAACCATGCAATAAAACTCGGGCAAAAAGTTTGCACTCTGCCTTGCGTAAGGTTTGGTAAAAGTTAAATCCCCAACCCGCCGCGTAAATGGTAATACCATCACGGCGTTACCGGTTTGCAGCGGGGTTTTCAGCGGGGTGTTAAAATGTGCGGGTAACCTGATTTCGATCAAGGCCCGTATGGACAGGAGGTGAATACTTTGTTACTTTACCGTCACGTTTTTGAAATTGGTATTACCAATTGACTCCGCGCCATTCGCAGAGAAGAATTCACTCATGGCCTACAGCAAAATCCGCCAACCCAAGTTGTCAGATGTTATCGAGCAACAGCTCGAATACCTGATCCTCGAGGGGACACTGCGCCCAGGCGAAAAACTGCCTCCGGAGCGCGAGCTGGCGAAACAATTTGATGTCTCCCGTCCTTCTCTGAGAGAGGCCATTCAGCGCCTTGAAGCGAAAGGGCTGCTCCTGCGCCGTCAGGGCGGCGGCACCTTCGTGCAAACTAATCTGTGGCAGAGCTTCAGCGATCCGCTGGCCGAGCTGCTGGCCGACCATCCCGAATCACAGTTCGATCTGCTGGAAACCCGTCACGCGCTGGAAGGCATTGCCGCCTATTACGCGGCGCTGCGCGGCACCGATGAAGATCTGGCGCGCATCCGCGACTGCCATATCGTGATTCAACAGGCTCAAGACAGCGGCGATCTCGACGCCGAGGCCGATGCGGTCATGCAGTATCAAATCGCCGTGACCGAAGCCGCTCACAACGTTGTGTTACTTCACCTGCTACGCTGCATGGGGCCGATGCTGGAACAGAACGTGCGTCAGAACTTTGAATTGCTCTACTCGCGCCGTGAGATGTTGGCAAAAGTGAGCAGCCACCGCGCCGGAATTTTTGAGGCGATTGTGGCACGCGAGCCGGAAAAGGCCCGTGAAGCCTCGCATCGCCACTTGGCGTTTATCGAGGAAATCTTGCTGGATCTCAGCCGGGAGCATACTCGGCGCGAGAGATCGCTGCGGCGTCTCCAGCAACGCAAGGATTAAGAGCTGTCCTCTTCAGGGTACACCAGCCTGCGGGGATTAAGTTCGAGGTACTTAGTTAAGTACTTAAGCGGCAACTAAACTGATGGGCCTGTCTTCGTGTGTTTTGGCACAGAACACAGGAAGACAGGCTCCAAACAAACCATTAGACAGATAAGGAATACCACCATGTCAGAACGTTTAAACAATGACGTGGATCCGATCGAAACCCGCGACTGGCTGCAGGCGATCGAATCGGTCATCCGTGAAGAGGGTGTTGAGCGAGCTCAGTTTCTGATTGATCAGGTATTGGGAGAAGCCCGCAAAGGCGGCGTTAACGTTGCGGCTGGTGCTGCAGCGCACAACTACGTCAACACCATCGCGGTAGAAGACGAACCGGCTTACCCAGGCAACCTGGATCTGGAACGCCGCATTCGCTCTGCGATCCGTTGGAACGCGATCATGACCGTTCTGCGCGCATCCAAGAAAGACCTGGAGCTGGGCGGCCACATGGCTTCCTTCCAGTCTTCCGCGACCTTCTATGAAGTCTGCTTTAACCACTTCTTCCGCGCACGCAACGAGAAAGACGGCGGCGACCTGGTCTACTTCCAGGGCCACATCTCTCCGGGCGTTTACGCGCGCGCCTTCCTTGAAGGCCGCCTGACCGAAGAACAGATGAACAACTTCCGTCAGGAAGTGCACGGCAACGGCCTGTCCTCTTACCCGCATCCTAAGCTGATGCCGGAATTCTGGCAGTTCCCGACCGTATCCATGGGCCTGGGCCCAATCAGCGCCATCTATCAGGCGAAGTTCCTGAAATACCTGGAACACCGCGGCCTGAAAGACACCTCTGAGCAGACCGTTTACGCCTTCCTGGGCGACGGCGAGATGGATGAGCCGGAATCCAAAGGCGCCATCACCATCGCCACCCGCGAGAAGCTGGACAACCTGGTGTTCGTCATCAACTGCAACCTGCAGCGCCTGGACGGCCCGGTCACCGGTAACGGCAAGATCATCAACGAACTGGAAGGCATCTTCTCCGGCGCAGGCTGGCAGGTGCTGAAAGTGATCTGGGGCGGCCGTTGGGACGAGCTGCTGCGCAAAGACACCAGCGGTAAACTGGTTCAGCTGATGAACGAGACCCTGGACGGCGACTACCAGACCTTCAAATCCAAAGACGGCGCTTACGTGCGCGAGCACTTCTTCGGCCGTTACCCGGAAACCGCGGCGCTGGTTAAAGACATGACCGACGACGAAATCTGGGCGCTGAACCGTGGTGGTCACGATCCGAAGAAAATCTTCGCTGCACTGAAAAAAGCGCAGGACACCAAAGGCAAACCGACCGTTATCCTGGCCCACACCATCAAAGGTTACGGCATGGGTGAAACCGCGGAAGGTAAAAACATCGCTCACCAGGTGAAGAAAATGAACATGGAAGGGGTTCACCACTTCCGCGATCGTTTCAACGTGCCGGTTGCCGATGCTGACATCGAAAAACTGCCGTACATCACCTTCGAGAAAGATTCCGAAGAGTACAAATACCTGCACGAACGTCGCCAGGCGCTGAAAGGCTACGTGCCTACCCGTCTGCCGGAGTTCACCCAGAAGCTGGAAATGCCGGCGCTGGAAGATTTCAGCTCGCTGCTGGAAGAGCAGAACAAAGAGATCTCCACCACTATCGCCTTCGTGCGTGCCCTGAACGTGATGCTGAAGAACAAGTCGATCAAAGATCGCCTGGTGCCAATCATCGCCGACGAAGCGCGTACCTTCGGTATGGAAGGTCTGTTCCGTCAGATCGGTATCTACAGCCCGAACGGCCAGCAGTACACCCCGCAGGACCGTGAGCAGGTTGCTTACTACAAAGAAGACGAGAAAGGCCAAATCCTGCAGGAAGGCATCAACGAACTGGGCGCAGCCTCTTCCTGGCTGGCCGCAGCGACCTCCTACAGCACCAACGATCTGCCGATGATTCCGTTCTACATCTACTACTCGATGTTCGGTTTCCAACGTATCGGCGACCTGTGCTGGGCAGCGGGCGACCAACAGGCGCGCGGCTTCCTGATCGGCGGGACCTCGGGCCGTACTACCCTGAACGGCGAAGGTCTGCAGCACGAAGATGGCCACAGCCACATTCAGTCTCTGACCATCCCTAACTGCATCTCTTACGATCCGGCTTACGCGTACGAAGTGGCGGTGATCATGCACGACGGTCTGGTGCGCATGTATGGCGACAACCCGGAAAACGTGTACTACTACCTGACCACGCTGAACGAAAACTACCACATGCCTGCGATGCCGCAGGGTGCGGAAGAAGGTATCCGCAAGGGTATCTACAAGCTGGAAACGCTGGAAGGCAGCAAAGGCAAGGTGCAGCTGCTGGGCTCCGGCGCCATCCTGCGCCACGTGCGCGAAGCTGCGCAAATCCTGGCGAAGGACTACGGCGTGGGTTCCGACACCTACAGCGTGACCTCGTTCACCGAACTGGCGCGCGACGGCCAGGATTGCGAGCGCTGGAACATGCTGCACCCAACTGAAACGCCACGCGTGCCTTACATCGCTCAGGTGATGAGCGACGCGCCGGCGGTAGCCTCTACCGACTACATGAAACTGTTCGCCGAACAGGTTCGTACTTATGTGCCGGCCAGCGATTATCGCGTACTGGGCACCGACGGCTTCGGTCGTTCGGACAGCCGCGAAAACCTGCGTCACCACTTTGAAGTCGATGCGTCCTACGTGGTGGTTGCTGCTCTGGGTGAACTGGCTAAACGCGGTGAGATCGAAGCTTCTGTGGTTGCTGACGCAATCAAGAAATTCGACATCAACCCGGAAAAAGTTAACCCGCGTCTGGCCTAAGAGGTACTGAATAATGTCTATCGAAATCAACGTACCGGACATCGGTGCAGATGAAGTCGAAATCACCGAGATTCTGGTGAAGGTCGGCGATAAAGTTGAAGCGGAACAATCGCTGATCACCGTGGAAGGCGACAAGGCTTCCATGGAAGTGCCCTCCCCGCAGGCGGGCGTGGTGAAAGAGATCAAAGTGGCGGTCGGCGATAAAACCGAAACCGGCAAACTGATCATGATCTTCGAAGCGGCAGGCGCAGCGGAAGCTGCTCCGGCGGCGAAAGCGGAAGAAAAACCGGCGGCAGCAGCAGCTGCCCCGGCTGCCGCTGCGGCCAAAGACGTTGCCGTGCCGGACATCGGCGCCGACGAAGTCGAAGTGACCGAGATCCTGGTGAAAGTGGGCGACAAGGTGGAAGCCGAGCAGTCCCTGATCACTGTGGAAGGCGACAAGGCTTCCATGGAAGTCCCTGCGCCGTTCGCGGGTACCGTGAAAGAGATCAAGATCGCGACCGGCGACAAAGTGAAAACCGGTTCCCTGATCATGGTGTTCGAAGTGGCCGGCGCCGCTTCCGCTGCTGCTCCGGCTGCGGCTGAAGCACCGGCTGCCGCTGCAGCGCCTGCGGCCTCTGCGGCCAAAGACGTCGCCGTGCCGGACATCGGCGGTGACGAAGTCGAAGTGACCGAAGTGATGGTCAAGGTAGGCGACAAGGTTGCCGCCGAGCAGTCTCTGATCACCGTGGAAGGCGACAAGGCCTCCATGGAAGTGCCAGCGCCGTTCGCGGGCACCGTGAAAGAGATCAAGATCGCGACCGGCGACAAAGTGAAAACCGGCTCCCTGATCATGGTGTTCGAAGTGGAAGGCGCTGCGCCTGCCGCTGCCGCCGCGCCAGCCGCTAAAGCGGACGCTGCGCCGGCGCCGGCCGCCGCTAAAGCCGCCGCGCCGGCTGCGAAAGCTGAAGACAAAGGCGAGTTCGCCGAGAACGCGGCCTACGTGCACGCGACTCCGGTCATTCGTCGTCTGGCGCGTGAATTCGGCGTTAACCTGGCGAAAGTGAAAGGCACCGGTCGTAAAGGCCGCATCCTGCGCGAAGACGTTCAGGCTTACGTGAAAGACGCGGTGAAACGCGCTGAAGCGGCTCCGGCTGCTGCCGGCGGCGGTCTGCCGGGCATGCTGCCATGGCCGAAAGTGGACTTCAGCAAGTTCGGCGAGATCGAAGAAGTCGAAATGGGCCGCATCCAGAAGATCTCTGGTGCGAACCTGAGCCGCAACTGGGTGATGATCCCGCACGTGACTCACTTCGACAAAACCGATATCACCGATCTGGAAGCGTTCCGCAAGCAGCAGAACGAAGAAGCGGCCAAGCGCAAGCTGGACGTGAAGTTCACGCCTGTCGTGTTCATCATGAAAGCCGTTGCTGCCGCTCTGGAGCAGATGCCGCGCTTCAACAGCTCGCTGTCCGAAGATGGCCAGAAGCTGACGCTGAAGAAATACATCAACATCGGCGTGGCGGTAGATACCCCGAACGGCCTGGTGGTTCCGGTGTTCAAGGACGTGAACAAGAAGAGCATCACCGAGCTGTCTCGCGAGCTGATGACCATCTCCAAGAAAGCGCGCGACGGCAAGCTGACCGCGGGCGAGATGCAGGGCGGCTGCTTCACCATCTCCAGCCTGGGCGGTATCGGGACGACTCACTTCGCGCCGATCGTCAACGCGCCGGAAGTGGCTATCCTGGGTGTCTCCAAGTCTGCGATGGAGCCGGTCTGGAACGGTAAAGAGTTCATGCCGCGCCTGATGATGCCGATGTCGCTGTCCTTCGACCACCGCGTTATCGACGGTGCCGATGGTGCGCGCTTCATCACCATCATCAACAACATGTTGTCCGACATTCGCCGTCTGGTGATGTAATGCAAAAGGGGCGCAGCATGCTGCGCCCCTGACGATTCTGTAGCAGTTTTGTCGGATTTTGCATAACTCGACAAAATTGTTGAGACACGGGTCACTCGAACACGCTTTGCAGATTATTAACAATTCTGTAAACTGCTCGCGGTGTAAGCGTCCCGGTGGATGAAGGGCGTTATGAGATCGATTAGCAATAAAAATGACGTCTGACCCGCCGGACAATCAATTAAGAGGTCATGATGAGTACTGAAATTAAAACTCAGGTCGTGGTACTTGGGGCGGGCCCGGCAGGTTACTCTGCAGCCTTTCGTTGCGCTGACTTAGGTCTTGAAACCGTTCTGGTTGAACGTTATTCCACTCTGGGCGGGGTTTGCCTGAACGTGGGATGTATCCCTTCCAAAGCACTGCTGCACGTTGCCAAAGTGATCGAAGAAGCCAAAGCGCTGGCCGAACACGGCATCGTTTTCGGCGAGCCGAAAACCGACATCGACAAAGTGCGCGTCTGGAAAGAAAAAGTCATCACTCAGCTGACCGGCGGTCTGGCTGGCATGGCCAAAGGCCGTAAAGTGAAAGTGGTCAACGGCCTGGGCAAGTTCACCGGCGCTAACACCCTGGTTGTGGAAGGCGAAAACGGCCCAACCACCATCAACTTCGACAACGCCATCATCGCCGCAGGTTCTCGTCCGATCCAACTGCCATTCATTCCTCATGAAGATCCACGCGTGTGGGATTCTACCGATGCGCTGGAACTGAAAACCGTCCCAGAGCGTCTGCTGGTTATGGGCGGCGGCATCATCGGCCTGGAAATGGGCACCGTATACCATGCGCTGGGTTCACAGATCGACGTCGTTGAAATGTTCGATCAGGTTATCCCGGCGGCAGATAAAGACGTGGTGAAAGTCTTCACCAAACGTATCAGCAAGCAGTTCAACCTGATGCTGGAAACCAAAGTGACCGCGGTAGAAGCCAAAGAAGACGGCATCTACGTCACGATGGAAGGTAAAAAAGCGCCGGCAGAACCACAGCGTTACGACGCGGTACTGGTGGCGATCGGCCGCGTGCCGAACGGCAAACTGCTGGATGCCGGCAAAGCCGGTGTTGAAGTTGACGAGCGTGGCTTCATCAACGTCGACAAACAGCTGCGCACCAACGTGCCGCACATCTTCGCCATCGGCGACATCGTCGGTCAGCCGATGCTGGCGCACAAAGGCGTGCACGAAGGCCACGTCGCCGCAGAAGTTATCGCCGGCATGAAGCACTACTTCGATCCGAAAGTGATCCCATCCATCGCTTACACCGAGCCGGAAGTGGCGTGGGTGGGTCTGACCGAGAAAGAAGCGAAAGAGAAAGGCATCAGCTACGAAACCTCCACCTTCCCGTGGGCGGCTTCCGGCCGTGCGATCGCTTCCGACTGTGCAGACGGCATGACCAAACTGATCTTCGACAAAGAAACTCACCGCATCATCGGTGGCGCGATTGTCGGCACCAACGGCGGCGAGCTGCTGGGTGAAATCGGTCTGGCTATCGAGATGGGCTGCGACGCGGAAGACATCGCGCTGACCATCCACGCTCACCCGACCCTGCACGAATCCGTGGGTCTGGCGGCGGAAATCTACGAAGGCAGCATCACCGATCTGCCTAACCCGAAAGCCAAGAAGAAGTAATTCTGCTGGTTTGACCGGTCATCAAGCGGCTCCTGAAAAGGGGCCGTTTTTTTTGCTCAGATGCAGAACGCGGTTTTTTGTGGCCGCTGCGCCAAATTCCGATCCTTATGCTTATATCCACTCTAATTATATGGATATAATGTCCTGCTAGTCCGGCAGCCGATTACGCTGCGCTCAACGATTCAGCAAAGATTTAATGTTGCTTTTATGTGAACGAATTAACAACCGTTTCAAATCCTGATATGCTGGCTGAGCGGAACCGGGCACTGTACCTTACAGTCCAGGACATCGACAGCAGTGCCCCGTCAGGATAGATGGCATCAATATCGCCGTGCGCTCTACCCATCAGTCTTTCATGCTGTAACGCTGTTTGACCGTGCTTGTTTGCCCCAATCACCGTTTCGGGGCCTTTACGGGCCGATCGCCTAGCCACAGAGTGAAACCCAAAGGGTATAAACCCGGTTTGCATATACGCCAGGCACAATAAATGACAATGAGAGCGAGGAGAACGTCGTGCTAGAAGAATACCGTAAGCACGTAGCCGAGCGTGCTGCTGAGGGCATCGCCCCTAAGCCGCTAGACGCCACCCAAATGGCCGCGCTGGTCGAACTACTGAAGAATCCGCCAAAAGGCGAAGAAGAATTCCTGTTAGACCTGCTGATTAACCGTGTTCCACCGGGCGTCGACGAAGCCGCCTACGTCAAAGCAGGTTTCCTGGCGGCCATCGCCAAAGGTGAAGCGACATCCCCCCTGGTTACCCCCGAGAAAGCCATTGAACTGTTAGGCACCATGCAGGGTGGCTATAACATTCATCCGCTGATCGAAGCGCTGGACAACGAAAAGCTGGCGCCGATCGCCGCCAAAGCGCTGTCCCACACGCTGCTGATGTTCGACAACTTCTACGACGTGGAAGAGAAGGCCAAGGCCGGTAACCCGCACGCCAAACAGATCATGCAGTCCTGGGCCGATGCCGAATGGTACCTGTCGCGCCCGGAGCTGGCGGAAAAGATCACCGTCACCGTGTTCAAAGTCACCGGCGAAACCAACACCGACGACCTTTCTCCGGCGCCGGACGCCTGGTCGCGCCCGGACATCCCGCTGCACGCGCTGGCGATGCTGAAAAACGAACGTGAAGGCATCGTGCCGGATCAGCCTGGCAGCGTCGGCCCGATCAAACAGATCGAGCTGCTGAACAAGAAAGGCTTCCCGCTGGCCTACGTCGGCGACGTGGTCGGCACCGGTTCCTCCCGTAAATCCGCCACCAACTCGGTGCTGTGGTTCATGGGCGACGACATCCCGCACGTGCCGAACAAGCGCGGTGGCGGCGTGGTGCTGGGCGGCAAGATTGCGCCTATCTTCTTCAACACCATGGAAGATGCCGGCGCCTTGCCGATCGAAGTGGACGTGTCCGAGCTGAACATGGGCGACGTGATCGACGTTTACCCGTACAAAGGTGAAGTGCGCAACCACGAGACCGGCGCGCTGATTGCCAACTTCGAGCTGAAAACCGACGTGCTGCTGGATGAAGTGCGCGCCGGCGGCCGTATCCCGCTGATCATCGGCCGCGGCCTGACCACCAAGGCGCGCGAAGCGCTGGGTCTGCCGCACAGCGACGTGTTCCGCATCGCCAAACCGGTAGCCGCCAGCAGCAAAGGCTTCTCGCTGGCGCAGAAAATGGTCGGCCGCGCCTGCGGCGTCGCCGGCATTCGCCCTGGCGAATACTGCGAACCGAAGATGACCTCCGTCGGCTCTCAGGACACCACCGGCCCGATGACCCGCGATGAGCTGAAAGACCTGGCCTGCCTCGGCTTCTCCGCCGATCTGGTCATGCAGTCGTTCTGCCACACCGCTGCGTACCCGAAACCGGTCGACGTGACCACGCACCACACGCTGCCTGATTTCATCATGAACCGCGGCGGCGTCTCGCTGCGCCCGGGCGACGGCGTGATCCACTCCTGGCTGAACCGTATGCTGCTGCCTGACACCGTCGGCACCGGCGGCGATTCCCACACCCGCTTCCCGATCGGCATCTCCTTCCCGGCCGGTTCTGGCCTGGTGGCGTTTGCCGCCGCGACCGGCGTCATGCCGCTGGATATGCCTGAGTCGGTGCTGGTGCGCTTCAAAGGCAAAATGCAGCCGGGCATCACCCTGCGCGATTTGGTGCACGCCATCCCTTACTACGCGATCCAGCAAGGTCTGCTGACCGTCGAGAAGAAGGGCAAGAAAAACATCTTCTCCGGCCGTATTCTGGAGATCGAAGGCCTGCCGGATCTGAAGGTCGAGCAGGCGTTTGAGCTGACCGATGCGTCCGCCGAACGTTCCGCCGCCGGTTGTACCATCAAGCTGGACAAGGCGCCGATCGAAGAGTACCTGAACTCCAACATCGTGCTGCTGAAGTGGATGATCTCCGAAGGCTACGGCGATCGCCGTACGCTGGAGCGCCGTATTCAGGGCATGGAAAAATGGCTGGCGGATCCGCAACTGCTGGAAGGCGATGCGGATGCGGAATACGCGGCGGTGATCGACATCGATCTGAACGAGATCAAAGAGCCGATCCTGTGCGCACCGAACGATCCTGACGACGCACGCCTGCTGTCCGACGTGGCCAACAGCAAAATCGATGAAGTGTTCATCGGTTCTTGCATGACCAACATCGGCCACTTCCGCGCGGCCGGCAAGCTGCTGGATCAGCACAAGGGCCAGTTGCCGACCCGTCTGTGGGTGGCGCCGCCAACCAAGATGGATGCGGCTCAGCTGACCGAAGAAGGCTACTACAGCGTCTTCGGCAAGAGCGGCGCGCGTATCGAGATCCCGGGCTGCTCACTGTGCATGGGCAACCAGGCGCGCGTGGCGGACGGCGCGACGGTGGTTTCCACCTCAACCCGTAACTTCCCGAACCGTCTGGGCACCGGCGCTAACGTCTATCTGGCGTCTGCCGAACTGGCCGCGGTAGCGTCCCTGCTGGGCCGCCTGCCGACGCCGGACGAGTACCAGACCTATATGGCGCAGGTCGACAAGACGGCGGCGGATACCTACCGCTACCTGAACTTTGACCAGCTGGGGCAGTACACCGAAAAAGCCGACGGCGTGATCTTCCAAACCGCCGTGTAAGCCGCTATATTGCGCAGCTGTTTAACGGGAGGCCTTGGCCTCCCGTTTTATTTTGCTCAGTTGCCAACTTTGCGAGCGCTCACTGAGTTAGTCCGCCATTTATGTTTACACTAAGAAAAAGGGCTCAGGAGGGCATGCTATGGATTACGAATTTCTGCGTGACGTCACCGGTCAGGTGATCGTCAGATTTTCGATGGGGCATGAGGCGATTGGCCACTGGATCAACGAAGAAGTCAAAGGCGATTTCAACCTGCTGGACCGCATTGAAGCCGGTGCGGCCGAGGTTAAAGGCAGCGAGCGTCAATGGCAGTTGGAAGGCCATGAATATACGCTGCTGATGGATGGTGAAGAAGTGATGATCCGCGCCAATCAGCTGGAGTTCGAGGGCGATGAAATGGAAGAGGGGATGAACTATTACGACGAAGAAAGCCTCTCATTCTGCGGCGTTGAGGATTTCCTGCTGGTGTTGAAAGCCTATCGTTCTTTCATGCTGAAGTACTAAGCATCAGGGCGCGGCGTGCCGCGCCCTTTCCATCACAGATGCGGAATATTGCGGCCGTAATAGATTTCCTGCATCTCTTTCCATAACAGATCGGTGATCTGCTTGCGTTCGGCGGCGCTCAACGCCTCCGGCTCCGCGTTAAACAGGTAGTGCTTCAGATCGAAATCCTTCAGCAACATCTTGGTATGGAAGATATTTTCCTGGTAAACGTTCACGTCCATCATGTGGTACAGCGCCTTGATGTCTTCCGACATAAAGTTCTGGATCGAATTGATCTCATGATCGATGTAATGTTTCACGCCGTTCACGTCGCGGGTAAAACCGCGCACGCGATAGTCCATGGTGACGATGTCGGATTCCAACTGGTGAATTAAGTAGTTCAGCGCCTTGAGGGGCGAAATGACGCCGCAGGTCGAAACCTCGATATCGGCGCGGAAGGTGCACAGCCCGCCTTCCGGATGGCTTTCCGGGTAGGTGTGTACGCAGATATGGCTTTTGTCCAGGTGCGCGACGACCGTATTCGGCAGCGGACCGGGGTGTTCCGACGTATCGACGTCTTTCGGATCGATCGGCTCTTCGCTGACCAGGATGGTGACGCTGGCGCCCTGCGGCTCGTAGTCCTGACGCGCGATGTTCAGAATATTGGCGCCGATGATCGAGCAGGTTTCGCTCAGGATCTCGGTTAACCGGTTGGCGTTATATTGTTCGTCTATGTAGGCGATATAGCCGTCGCGATCGTCCGCGGTTTTGGCGTAACAAATATCGTAAATACAAAAACTCAGGCTCTTGGTCAGGTTGTTGAAGCCGTGCAGTTTTAGCTTATGCAATTTGGGCCACCTCCTTTATCTTCTCGCTTAACGTGTTACGTTCAGGGCATTGAGCAAATATTGCGGCAGGGCAAAGCTGCCGACGTGAATTGCCGGGTTGTAATAACGGCAGTGTAGGCCGCTTTGGTTAAAGCGCTGTTGCAGGGCAGGCAGATCGCGCTGGCGCAGCGCCGGGTCCTGGCTCGCCCAGGCGAAGGTCATGATGCCGCCGTAATAGGTCGGGATCGCCGCCTGATAGAAGCTGACGTCGCTAAAGTAGCGGCTCAGTTTGGCGTGGCTGTTGACCGCCTCGTCCTGCTGCAGAAAACAGACGCCGTTCTGCGCGACGAAAATGCCGCCCTCATTCAGGCAGCGGGCGCAGCCTTCATAAAACGCCGAGGTGAACAGGCTTTCGCCGGGGCCGATCGGATCGGTGCAGTCGGAGATGATCACATCGAATGTTTCGTCGGTTTGATTCACGAAGTTGACGCCGTCGTCGATCACCAGCTTGAAGCGCGGATCGTCATAGGCGCCGGCGCTGTGGTTGGGCAGGTATTGGCGGCAGAACTCGACGACGCCGGCGTCGATCTCGACCATGGTGATCTGCTCCACGCCAGGGTGCCGGCTGACTTCACGCAGCATACCGCCGTCGCCGCCGCCGATAATCAGCACTTTCTTCGCCCGGCCGTGCGCCAGCAACGGCACGTGGGTCAGCATTTCGTGATAGATGAACTCGTCACGCTCGGTGGTTTGCACCACGCCGTCGAGCGCCATCACGCGCCCCAGCTCCGGGTTCTCGAAGATCACCAGATCCTGATGATCGGTCTTCTCGCGGTACAGCACCTTCTCTACCGAGAAGTACTGGCCGAAGCCCGTATGCAGCGTTTCGTACCAAATTTCTTTCTGGGTCATGTGCGGGAAACTCCGTAATAACAGCCATGAAAAATCGGCGCAACATCATAGCTAACTCTGCCTGGCGATGCACGGTTGAATTTCAGACAGAGAGAGCGTTAAGCGGATGGGAGAAGGGGAAAGAATTAATTGGCGTAGGCCAGCAGGCTCAACGAGTCACGCGCCAGCGATTTGCACTTCTTGGGCGTTGGAATGGCGATGCCGCTGAGATCGCGATAGCTGTCTTCGCCCAGCGCCTTCATATTGAAACTGTTGTAGTTGCTCAAATCCCAGCGGTTTTGTTGCGCGAAATAGACAATGGCGCGTTTGATTTGCGCGTTTGGCAAATCGTTGTAGCCGCAATCATTTTTCAAATAAATAAATACCGCCGTAAGATCGGCCAGATCTTCCGCCTCGGATTCATTCAGCGCCAGACTGGCGTTGGAGAAGCCCAGCATCGCCAGCAACAGCATCGATAACGTTGTTTTTTTCATCATGAAATAGGCCTGTTTGTCGTCTGCTGACGTTACCACACTTGTCTGTAAAGGCACCAAATTTTATTGCCGGCGGGCCGGCGTCGCGCTTGCCAGTCACACTCTCTTGATTGTGAGGCATAGCTTAAAATACCGCCAGGAAAGGCTTGACCTTCCGCCAGGGGGAAGGTTTAGGCTGGCGGCATTGAGTTATGTCACTGAGAAAAGGGAGTCAGCGATGTTACGCCGTGATTTTATTAAATTAACCGCCGCGCTGGGCGCGGCGAGCGCATTGCCGTTATGGAGCCGAGCCGCCTGGGCGGCCGATAGGCCGGCCCTGCCGGTACCGCCGCTGTTGATGCCGGACGCGCAGGGAAAGATTGCGCTGGCGCTGCAGGCGGGGGAAACCCGCTGGTTGCCCGGCGCCGCGACCAAAACCTGGGGATTCAACGGCGCGCTGCTCGGGCCGGCGGTGAAGCTGCAGCGTGGCCAGCCGGTGACGGTCGATATCAAAAACCGCCTGGCGGAGGCCAGTACCGTCCACTGGCACGGTCTGGAAATTCCCGGCGACGTCGATGGCGGCCCGCAGGCGCTGATCCATCCCGGCGCAACGCGCACGGTGAATTTCACCGTTGATCAACCGGCAGCCACCTGCTGGTTCCACCCGCATACGCACGGTAAAACCGGCAGCCAGGTGATGATGGGGCTGGCGGGGCTGGTACTGCTGGAAGACGACGAAAGCGCCAAACTGCCGCTGCCGAAAACCTGGGGGCAGGATGATATTCCGGTGATCCTGCAGGATAAGCGGCTGGGCAAAGACGCGCAGATCGAATACCGCCTGGACGTGATGAGCGCGGCGGTGGGCTGGTTTGGCGATCGCATGTTCACCAACGGCGCGCAGTATCCGCAACATCTGGCGCCGCGCGGCTGGCTGCGTCTGCGTTTCCTCAACGGTTGTAACGCCCGTTCGCTGAATCTGGCGGCCAGTGACAACCGTCCGCTGTACGTCATCGCCAGCGACGGCGGTTTCCTGGCGGAGCCGGTGAAGCTGACCGAGCTGCCGATGCTGATGGGCGAGCGCTTTGAAGTGCTGGTCGATGCCTCCGACGGGAAAGCATTCGATATCGTGACGTTGCCGGTGAAACAGATGGGCATGACGCTGGCGCCGTTCGATCAACCGCTGCCGGTGTTGCGCATTCAGCCCTCGCTGGCGCAGGGCATTAAAGCCATGCCGGACAGCCTGGTGAAGCTGCCGACATTGCCTGCCACCGCCGGCATCCAGGAGCGTTGGCTGCAGCTGATGATGGATCCGCAGCTGGATATGCTCGGCATGCAGGCGCTGATGGATCGTTATGGCCACCAGGCGATGGCCGGCATGAGCATGAATCATGGCGCGATGGGCGGTGGCGACATGAAAGGCATGGACCACGGTAACATGAAAGGCATGGAAAAGGGCGGCATGCAGGGCATGGATCACGGCAACATGAAAGGCATGGATCATGGCAAGATGGCCGGGATGGATCACGGCGGCGCGCAGGGCAAAGCCAAACCGTTCGACTTCAGCCACGGCAACATGATCAACGGCAAGGCCTTCGACATGACCAAGCCGATGTTCGCCGCCAAACGGGGCCAGTATGAGAAATGGACCATTTCCGGCGAGGGCGACATGATGTTGCACCCGTTCCACATTCACGGCACCCAGTTCCGTATCTTGTCGGAAAACGGCAAACCGCCGGCGGCGCATCGCAGCGGCTGGAAGGACACGGTGCGCGTCGAAGGGTGGCGCAGCGAAGTGCTGGTGCGCTTCGATCATCCGGCAAGCAGCGAACATGCGTATATGGCCCACTGCCACCTGTTGGAACACGAAGATACCGGCATGATGATGGGCTTTACCGTCGCCGATTGATCGCGGCCCGGCGCTCATGTGGCGGCGCGCTCGCGTCGCCACCGGCGAAAGGCTATGCTAAACTCCGCACCTTTCTTCCGGCAACTGACCTGAATACTATGAAACACACTGTAGACGTAATGATTTCCGAGCAGGAAGTTAAGACCCGTATCGCCGAACTTGGCCGCCAGATCACCGAACATTACCGCGACAGCGGCAGTGACATGGTGCTGGTCGGGCTGCTGCGCGGCTCCTTCATGTTCATGGCCGATCTGTGCCGCGCGATTGACGTGCCGCACGAAGTCGACTTCATGACGGCTTCCAGCTACGGCAGCGGCATGTCCACCACTCGCGACGTGAAGATCCTCAAGGATCTGGACGAAGACATTCGCGGCAAAGACGTGCTGATCGTGGAAGACATCATCGATTCTGGCAATACGCTGAACAAAGTGCGCGAGATTTTGGCGCTGCGTGGGCCGAAGTCGCTGGCGATTTGCACCTTGCTGGACAAGCCTGAGCGCCGTGAAGTGCAGGTGCCGGTCGAATACGTCGGCTTCTCGATCCCGGATGAGTTCGTGGTGGGGTATGGCATCGACTACGCCCAGCGCTACCGTCACCTGCCGTACGTCGGCAAAGTGGTGCTGCTGGACGAGTAATTGGATGTGGGGCGCGGCAAGCCGCGCCCGCGGCGGGGTTATACGCCTTTATCCTGCTTCAGTTTGGCTATCGCTTTGCGGTAGCCCATCTCCAGGCTCTCGCGGCTGGTCGCCAGCACTTCCATATCGCGCAGACGGCCGTCCTGAATGCCGTACACCCAGCCGTGGATCATCACCTTTTGGCCGCGTTTCCAGGCCGATTGCATGATGGTGGAGTGGCCCAGGTTGTACACCTGCTCAATGACGTTGATCTCGCACAGCATGTCGAAACGCTGTTCCGGCGGCAGCTCGCCCAGCAGCGAACTGTGCTTGTACCACAGATCGCGAATGTGCAGCAGCCAGTTGTCGATCAGCCCCAGCTCCGGGTTTTCCACCGCGGCCTGCACGCCACCGCAGCCCAGGTGGCCGCAGATGATGATGTGTTCGACCTCCAGCACATCTACCGCATACTGCACCACCGACAGGCAGTTAAGATCGGTGTGGATAACGAGGTTCGCCACGTTGCGATGGACGAACAGTTCACCCGGCTCGAGGCCGGTCAGGCGTTCTGCGGGAACGCGGCTGTCAGAGCAACCAATCCATAAGAAGCGGGGCTTTTGCGCCTGGGCTAAACGTTCAAAAAAATCCGGGTCTTCCTGACTGATATTGGCCGACCAGGCCTGGTTGTTGGCGATAAGCTCTTCGATTTCTTTCATGAAGGTGATTGACCCGTAACGGACAGATTGCGTTGGGGTAATATAGGGTAAGCGTCACAATTTGGAAATCGGAACAGTGGTGCAGCCTCATTTACCGCACGGATTCGACGCAGTGAAAACGCCGTCGATGCTAGGATTATTGTTAGTGTTTCAAGCCTCGCAAACAGGGGCGCGGCGGCATACTCATCGTTATAAGGTACTATTTTACATATGAATTATGCACTGGAATTAGCGCAGCTGACCAAGACTTACGCCGGTGGCGTCAAGGCGCTGCGCGGCATCGACCTGAGCGTCGAAGCGGGGGACTTTTATGCCCTGCTGGGGCCAAACGGCGCCGGAAAGTCCACCACCATCGGCATCATCAGCTCGCTGGTGAACAAAACCGCCGGCAGCGTACGGGTATTCGGTTACGACATCGATAAAGACATCGTCAACGCCAAGCGTCAGCTCGGCCTGGTGCCGCAGGAGTTCAACTTCAATCCGTTTGAGACCGTGTTGCAGATCGTGGTGAATCAGGCGGGCTACTACGGCGTCACGCGGCGTGAAGCGATGGCGCGCGCCGAAAAATACCTCAATCAGCTGGATCTGTGGGGCAAGCGCAACGAGCGTGCCCGCATGCTGTCCGGCGGCATGAAGCGCCGCCTGATGATCGCCCGCGCGCTGATGCATCAGCCGAAGCTACTGATCCTCGATGAGCCGACCGCCGGGGTGGATATTGAGCTGCGTCGCTCGATGTGGGGCTTCCTGAAAGATCTGAACGCCCAGGGCACCACCATTATCCTCACCACCCACTATCTGGAAGAGGCGGAAATGCTGTGCCGCAACATCGGCATCATCCAGAACGGGGAACTGGTGGAAAACACCTCGATGAAGGGGCTGCTGGCCAAGCTGAAGTCGGAAACCTTCATCCTCGATCTGGCGGCGAAGAGCCCGCTGCCGAAGCTGGACGGTTACCACAGCCGCCTGACGGATACCTCGACGCTGGAAGTGGAGGTGATGCGCGAGCAGGGGCTGAACGGCCTGTTCGCCCAGCTGAGCGCGCAGGGCGTGCAGGTGCTGAGCATGCGCAATAAGGCGAACCGCCTGGAAGAGCTGTTTGTCACCCTGGTTAACGGCAATGGAGAGAAAGCATGACGCGTTTGTATTGGGTGGCCTTACAGAGCATCTGGGCCAAAGAGGTAAACCGGTTCGCGCGCATCTGGATCCAGACCCTGGTGCCGCCGGTGATCACCATGACGCTGTACTTCATCATCTTCGGTAACCTGATCGGCTCGCGCATTGGCGATATGCACGGCTTCAGCTACATGCAGTTCATCGTGCCCGGCCTTATCATGATGGCGGTGATCACCAACTCCTATGCCAACGTCGCCTCGTCGTTCTTCAGCGCCAAGTTTCAGCGCAACATTGAGGAACTGCTGGTGGCGCCGGTGCCGACCCACGTGGTGATCGCCGGCTATGTCGGCGGCGGCGTGGCGCGCGGCATCTGCGTCGGCGTACTGGTGACCATCATCTCACTGTTCTTCGTGCCGCTGCAGGTGCACGCCTGGTGGGTGATTGCGCTGACGCTGCTGCTGACGGCGATCCTGTTCTCGCTGGCGGGGCTGATCAATGCGGTGTTCGCCACCACTTTCGACGACATCAGCCTGATCCCGACCTTCGTGCTGACGCCGCTGACTTACCTGGGCGGGGTGTTCTACTCGCTGTCGCTGCTGCCACCATTCTGGCAGGCGGTGTCCAAGCTGAACCCCATCGTTTATATGATCAGCGGCTTCCGCTACGGTTTCCTCGGCATCAACGACGTGCCGCTGGCGTTCACCATGGCGGTGTTGGTGGCGTTTATCGCGGTGTTTTACCTGCTGTCCTGGTACCTGATCGAGCGTGGCCGCGGCCTGCGCAGCTGATCGTATCGCGCCCTCGCTTTCCCGGCGGGGGCGTTTTTCTTGATTTGGCGCAGGCGGCGCGTAAATCAATAGAATTGCTCAAATAACCGCTAGTTCCCCGCTGTTCAAATCGTGCTATGCTGGCGCTCCACATTTCCTCCACTTTTGTCATTACGCACTCGTAAGCAGAACATCATCATGCGGTCTCAATACACGTTAACGGCTGGGTTGCTCGGCATTCTGATGTCGTTGGTTTCCCCTGTGAGCCTGGCTAGTCTGCTGTCGGAAGACAGCGCGGTTAAATCTGAATACATGGAAGCGCAGCGCGATAGCGAAGTCTATGCGTTGGTGGGCGAGCATGTGATCCCGGTAGGGGAAGTGAAGCGCGGGCAACTGCTCCAAGTCTTCCCGGCGGATGCGGAATACTACGAATTCAAATTCGGGCACGGTACCGGCTTTATCGATAAAGACGACGTGCGTGAATTGAAGAAGTCGCGCAAGGTGCAAGACGATCTGGGCGAGCTGAACAAACCGCTGACCAACCAGAATCTGATCACGCAAAAAACGATCGACGTATACACCGCAGCGGACAAGGACAGCGAGGTATTGGGCACGCTGGAAGGCAACCTGCGCTATCCGATCATCGGCAAGCTGAAGGATCGCCTGAACAACACCTGGTACGAAGTCAACATCGGCGAGCGGCTGGGGTTCATTAATGAGTTGGACTGCGAGATCGATAACGGCATACCGGTGCTGACTTACCACCACCTGCTGAAAAACGAAGAGAACAAACGCTTCCGCCACACCTCGACCACCACTTCAGACGTGGCGTTCAGCAACCAGATGACCTACCTGAAGCAGGCGGGCTACGACACCATTTCGCTGTACCAGCTGGAAGCTTACCTGAAAAATCAGATCAACCTGCCGGGCAAGGCGGTCGTGCTGACCTTCGACGACGGGCTGAAATCGGTGTATCGCTACGCTTACCCGGTGCTGAAGGATTACGGTTTCCGCGCCACGGCGTTCATCATCTCTTCGCGCATCAAACGCCATCCGCAGAAATGGAACCCGGACTCGCTGCAGTTTATGAGCGTCTCGGAGCTCAAGCAGATTCAGGACGTGTTCGACGTGCAGTCGCATACCCATTTCCTGCACCGCACCGACGGTAATCGCCAGCCGATTTTGCTGAGCCGTTCACTGCACAATATCGAGTTTGATTTTGAGCGCTCACGCCGCGCGCTGTCGCAGTTCAATCCGCACGTGCTGTATCTGTCTTACCCGTTCGGCGGCTATAACCAACGGGCGATTCAGGCGGCGCAGGACGCCGGTTTCCATCTGGCGGTGACCACGGTGCAGGGCAAGGTAAAGCCGGGGGATAACCCCTATACGCTAAAGCGGCTGTATATTCTGCGCACCGACTCGATCCAGACCATGGCGGATCGGATAGCCAACAAGCCGGGCACGGTGGTGGTGCAATAAGGAAGAACGGGCGCGCAAGGCGCCCGTTTTATTGTCAGGCGACCTGAACCGGCACGGCTTTCGCCTTGCGCTGCAGGTTGTTGTCACCTTCGAAATAGGCGACTTTCGGGTGGTGTTGGCGGGCGTCGGCGTCGGTCATTTGCACATAGGAGCAGATGATCAGTTTGTCGCCGACGCAGGCGCAGCGCGCGGCGGCGCCGTTGACCGAAATGATGCGCGAACCGCGCTCGGCGGCGATGGCGTAGGTGGAGAAGCGCTGGCCGTTATCCACGTTGTAAATATCGATCGCTTCATATTCCAGAATGCCGGCGGCCTCCAGGAAATCCTGGTCGATGGCGCAGGATCCTTCATAGTGCAAGTCAGCCTGAGTGACTTTGACGCGATGCAGCTTGCCTTGCAGCATAGTACGTATCATAGCTTTACCTAACTGAATATCGGCCTTCACAGGCGCTGGGGTTGAACATCTCTCCTGCATCCCTGCAATCTCTATCGTCACCGATTGCCCCGCCATTGTCTACCTATGGTCAGGGCGGTAGGGTGACGACAGTATAAAAAACGGCTTACAGCGTCAGATCGACCTGCTGGTTGTCGATAAGACGCGCCTTGCCCAGCCAGGCTGCCATCAGCACCACCGCTCGCCGGCTGTCCACCGTCAGCGGCTGCAGGCTGTCGGCGTCGCGAATAAACAGCTCATCCGGCGTAAAGCCGGCGGCGCGCAGCTGCTCGGCGGTCTGCTCCAGCAGCGCTTCGATCTGGCGCTCGCCATTGGCCAGCTGTTGCGCCAGCGCGTTCATGATCTTGCTCAGCTGCGGCGCTACCTTGCGCTCTTCGGCGGTCAGGTAGCCGTTGCGCGAGCTGAGGGCCAGGCCGTCTTTGGCGCGCACGGTCGGCACGCCGACGATATCGATGTCGTAACCCATGTCCGCCACCATTTTGCGGATCAACGCCAGCTGTTGGTAATCCTTCTCGCCGAAACAGGCCAAATCAGGCTGCACCAGGTTGAACAGCTTGCTGACGATGGTGGAAACGCCGCGGAAGTGGCCCGGCCGGCTGGCGCCTTCCAGGATGGTGGAGATGCCCGGCACGTCGACGTAGGTCTGCTGCTCCAGGCCCTGCGGATAAACCGCGGCCGGGGCCGGCGCGAACACCAGATCGACGCCGCGGCGGGTCAGCTTTTCGCTGTCTTCCTGCAGCGTGCGCGGGTAGCGCGCCAGATCGTCCGGGCGATCGAACTGCATCGGGTTAACGAAGATGCTCACCACCACCACGTCGGCGCGGGCGCGCGCTTCATCGACCAGCGTCATGTGGCCGTCGTGCAGGTTGCCCATGGTCGGCACCAGCGCGATGCGTTTGCCTTCCTGGCGCCAGCGGCGGATCTGCTGACGCAGCATCGGCAGGGTTTCGATAATAATCATTGGGTGACTCCTGGAACCATCGCTTAGTTAAAAGAGTGTTCAGCCGCCGGGTAGAGGCCTTGCTCCACTTCCTGAATGTAGTGCTGCACCGCCGTGCGGATATCGCCGCTCTGCGCCAGGAAGTTCTTGGCGAACTTCGGCGTGTGGCCGCCGGTGATGCCGAAGGCGTCGTGCATCACCAGGATCTGGCCGTCGGTGCCGTTGCCGGCGCCGATGCCGATGACCGGAATGGACAGCGCTTCGGTGATCTGGCGCGCCAACTCGGTCGGCACGCACTCCAGCACCAGCAGCTGAATGCCGGCCAGCTCCAGATTCTGCGCGTCCTGCAACAGCTGTTTGGCGGCCAGTTCGTCGCGCCCTTGTACCTTATAGCCGCCGAACACGTTGACCGACTGCGGCGTCAGGCCCAGGTGGCCGCATACCGGCACCGCGCGCTCGGCGAGCATTTTCACCGTGTCGCACAACCAGCTGCCGCCTTCCAGTTTCACCATGTTGGCGCCGGCGCGCATCAGCTCGGCGGCGTTGGCGAAGGTTTGTTCGGGGGTGGCGTAACTCATGAACGGCAGATCGGCCAGCAGCAGACAGGCCGGCGCGCCGCGGCGCACGGCGCGCGTGTGATAGGCCACGTCGGCGACGGTGACCGGCAGCGTGGAGTCGTGGCCCTGCAGCGTCATGCCCAGCGAATCGCCCACCAACAGGACTTTGATGCCTTGCTCTTCAAACAGTTTGGCAAAGCTGGCATCGTAGGCGGTAAGGGTAGCAAACTTGCGTTGCTCCTGTTTCCACTGGCGCAAGTGGGTCACGGTGGTGGGTTTCATCACAACGTCTCCTGAAACGGGCCGTGCGGCGTACGCAGGCCCAGGCTGCAAAAAAGTGCAGTCATTCTACTGTAACCCGATCGGGGTGGGTAGCGCGGATCGCCATGCTTAAGCGGTTCTTAAGAACCTTGTGGTGCAATGGCGCCAAGACTCAAAAGGGATACTCATGCGAATTCTGTTGATCGAAGATGACAAACTGATCGGGGACGGCATCAAGGCCGGGCTGACCAAACTCGGCTTCAATCTGGACTGGTTCACCGACGGCGCCGTCGGCAAAAATGCGCTGGACAGCGCGCCGTACGACGCGGTGATCCTCGATCTCAGCCTGCCGGGCCTCGACGGCCTGGATCTGCTGCGCCAGTGGCGCCAGGCCGGGCAGGACGTGCCGGTATTGATCCTCACCGCCCGCGATGCGCTGGAGCAGCGGGTCAGCGGGCTGCAAAGCGGCGCCGACGATTATCTGTGCAAGCCGTTCGCGCTGGCCGAAGTGGCGGCGCGCCTGCAGGCGCTGATCCGCCGTCGCCACGGCCAACTGATGCCGCAGCTGACGCACGGCAACGTGGTGTTCGACAGCGCCACCCGCAGCGTGAGCTGCAACGGCGAACCGGTGACGCTGACGCCGCGCGAATTGGCGGTGCTGGAGCTGTTTTTGCACAACAAAGGGCGGGTGCTGGCGCGGCCGTTGATTCAGGAGAAACTGTACAACTGGGACGACGAGGTGAGCAGTAACGCGGTGGAGGTGCATATTCACCACCTGCGGCGCAAGCTGGGCAACGGCTTCATCCGTACCATCCACGGCGTGGGTTACACGCTGGGGGATGCGCCGTGAAGCGTCTCAGCCTGCGGCTGCGTCTGATCCTGATCTTCAGCCTGCTGGCGCTGCTGACCTGGTGCACCGCCAGCGTGGTGGCCTGGGTGATGTCGCGCAACACCATCAACGAAGTGTTCGACACCCAGCAGATGCTGTTCGCCAAACGGCTGGCGACCGCCAACCTCGGCGATCTGTTGGCCGATGAAAGCGCGCGCAGCCTGCCGAAAACCAAGAAGCTGGTGCATCACGGCAAGCGCGGCGAACAGGACGACGACGCGCTGGCGTTCGCCATCTTCGATCGCCAGGGCAAGATGCTGCTCAACGACGGCGAGAACGGTGCCGACTTCCTGTTTGACGGGGAGCGTGAAGGTTTTACCGACGGCGAACGCAAAGGCGATGACGACAGTTGGCGCCTGGTATGGTTGACCAGCCCGGACGGGCGCTACCGCATCGTGGTCGGCCAGGAGTGGGACTACCGGCGCGATATGGCGCTGGGCATGGTGACCGGCCAACTGGTGCCCTGGCTGGCGACGCTGCCGGTGCTGATGCTGCTGATCGCGCTGATGGTCGGGCGCGAGCTGCGGCCGCTGCGCGCGGTGGCGGCCGGTTTGCGCCGGCGCGCGCCCGATGATGCGACGCCGTTGGACGCGTGCCAGGTGCCGACCGAGGTGCGCCCACTGGTGGATGCGCTCAACGCGCTGTTCGCCCGCATCAACGCTTTACTGGTGCGGGAGCGGCGTTTCACCTCCGATGCCGCGCACGAATTGCGCAGCCCGCTGGCGGCATTGCGGGTGCAGACCGAAGTGGTGCAGTTGGCGGGGGACGATGCGCCGATGCGCGAGCATGCGCTGGACAATCTGACGGTCGGCATCGATCGCGCCACCCGGCTGGTGGATCAGCTGCTCACGCTGTCGCGGCTGGATTCGCTGTCGGATCTGGCCGAACTGGCGCCGATCGACTGGAACAATCTGGTGACGATGACCCTAGCGGAACAGGACCGGCAGGCGCATGCGGCGGGCGTGACGCTACGCTATGAACATCGGGGAACGCCGCCGCCGCGTCAGGGAGAAACCTTGCTGCTGTCGCTGCTGTTGCGCAATCTGCTGGACAACGCGGTGCGCTATACCCCGCAGGGCGGCGTCGTCACCGTGACGTTGAGCGAACGTTCGCTGACGGTGGAGGACGACGGTCCGGGTGTCACCACGGAGCATCTGGCGCGGCTCGGAGAGCGCTTCTATCGCCCGCCGGGGCAGGAACAGACCGGCAGCGGGCTGGGGCTTTCGATCGTACAGCGTATTGCCGGCTTGCATGGTTTACAGATCAGTTTCGCCAATCGCCCGGCGGGGGGATTTGTCGCGCGGTTGGCGCTGTAGGCGGGTCAGGATTTCGGTTTTGGCGAGTGCCACAGCGCCATGCCGTTTTCCGGCACGCGCTTGAGGCAGCTGGCGAGCGGTTCGCCATCGGGGAAAATCAGATCGGGGGCGATTTCCGCCAGCGGGTAGAGCATGAATTCGCGCTCTTTCAGGCCGTAATGCGGCACCGTCAGGCGATCGGTATGGATCACCTTGTCGCCGTACAGCATGATGTCCAGATCGAGCGTGCGCGGCCCCCAGCGTTCATCCTTGCGCACGCGCCCCTGATTGCGTTCTATCGCCTGGGTATGGTCGAGCAGCTGTTCGGGCGGCAACAGGGTATCCAGCGCCACCACCGCATTGAGAAAGTCCGGCTGGTTTTGCGGCCCCAGCGGCTTGGTGCGGTAAAACGAAGAACAGGTGACCAGCCGGGTGCGCGGGAGATGCTCCAGCGCCTCCAGCGCGGCGTTAACCTGTTGCAGCGGCTGCGCCAGGTTGCTGCCCAGCGCGATATAAACGCGGATCATTATGCCCCTTCTTTACGCGGTGCCCGGCGGCGAGGGCGGCGTTGGCGCGCGCGGCGCGGCGCCGGATCGTCACCCAGGGTGCTCAGCATGGCTTTCTGCCGCGCCGGCGTGGCGTCCTGGAACTCGCCCCACCACTCGGCCAGACGCAACATTTCCTGATTGTCTTCCACTTCCGCACGCAGCGCCAGCAAATCATAGGCGGCGCGGAATTTCGGATGCTCCATCAGTTTGTGCGCGCGTTTGCCCTGGCGGCGGGACAGGCGCAGCTGCAGCTGCCAGATATCGCGCACCAGCGTGGTGATGCGTTTCGGGATGGCCAGCGAGCGGCACTGCTCGTCGAGCACGTCGTTCATCGCCAGCGCGAAGGCGTCGTAGTAGGCCAGGCCGCTTTCCTGCGCCAGCTTCTGCGCATGCTCCAGCAGCGGGTACCACAGCATGGCGGCGAACAGGAACGCCGGGTTGACGCGCATGTCGTTCTGCAGACGGTGATCGGTGTTCTTCAGCACCTGCACCAGAATGCGCTCCATCGGCGTATCGTGGTTCGGCGTGAAGTTACGGGCGATCAGCGGGAACAGCGGTTGGAACAGCTGGTATTCGCACAGCTTCAGGTAGGTCTGGAAACCGTAACCCGCCTGCAGCAGCTTGAGGGATTCTTCGAACAGGCGCGCCGGTGGGATCTCATGCAGCAGCGAAGCCAGACGCGGGATCGGCTCGGCGGTCTCTTCGCTGATGCGCATGTCCAGCTTGGCGGCGAAGCGCACCGCGCGCAGCATACGCACCGGATCTTCGCGGTAGCGGGTTTCCGGATCGCCGATCAGGCGGATCACGCCTTGCTTCAGATCGTTCAGGCCGCCGACGTAATCGCGCAGGGTGAAATCCGCCACGCCGTAGTACAGGCTGTTGATGGTGAAATCACGGCGCTGGGCGTCTTCCTCGATCGAACCGAAGATATTGTCGCGCAGCAGCATGCCGTTTTGCGCCTGCTGGGAGGAATTCTTGTCGGATTCCTGATTCTGTTCGTGGTGACCGCGGAAGGTGGCCACTTCGATGATCTCCGGCCCGAACATCACGTGCGCCAGGCGGAAACGGCGGCCGACCAGGCGGCAGTTGCGGAACAGCTTGCGCACTTGCTCCGGCGTGGCGTTGGTGGTGATGTCGAAGTCTTTCGGCTTTTTGCCGAGCAACAGATCGCGCACCCCGCCGCCGACCAGATAAGCCTCGTAGCCGGACTTGTTCAGGCGATAAAGCACTTTCAGCGCATTCTCGCTGATGTCTTTACGGGAGATCGAGTGCTGTTCGCGCGGGATCACGGTCATCGAGTCGTTGCTCTCGGCGATAGGAAAAGGCGGACGCTTGCGCGGCGTTGAGCGGCGGGCAGGGGCGTTGCTGCCGTTATCGGCGGCGCGCGGCTGCGGCGCAGGGCGGCTTGGCGCCGCGGCACGCTCTTCGCGGACTACGTTTTTATCGCCGGCCGCCGCGTCGTCGCGGGGCAGCTTGTCATCGCGGGTCAGTACCTTACGACAGAAGTTGGCTACTCGGGTAAAAATGGTACACCTCGATAGTGACTGATAAAAATGGAGCTAACAAAAAATAGCGGCTAATCATAGCTCACCATGGCTCCTTTGAGAATGCCGGCGTGTTTTCATCCAGAGGGATAGCCTCCTGACGCGGCACGTTTTCCAACCGCCAGTGTTCGATCGCCCAGCTCAATAATAATGGCAGGTCAAGATCTTGCCAGCTTTCCGGCAGCGGTTGGCGCAGAAATTTCAGCGCGGCGATCAGCACCGGGCGCGGATCGCCGGCGGGCAACGCCGGCGCATGATTTTGCTTCGACAGCTTGATGCCGTTGGCGCCCAGAGCCAGCGGCAGATGCACATAGGCGGGCACCGGCGCCTGCAGCTGGCGGTAGAGGGCAATTTGGCGCACCGTCGGTTCGATCAGATCGGCGCCGCGGACAATCTCGGTCACGCCCTGAAAATGGTCGTCGATCACCACCGCCAGGTTGTAGGCGAACAGCCCATCGCGGCGGCGAATGATAAAGTCTTCCCCCGCCAGCGCCGGATCGGCGTGCAATTCTCCCTGCAGGCGATCGTGGAACCGGTAAACGGGGGCGGTCTGACGCAAGCGGATAGCGGCACCCTGCGGGCCGAGCTGCAAATCGCGGCAGTGGCCGTCGTACAATCCGCCGATGTGCTGGATGCGGCTGCGGGTGCAGGTGCAGTAATAGCTGAGCCCCTGGCGCTGCAACAGATCCAGCGCGGCGCGATAGGCGTCGTGACGTTGGGATTGATAGATGACCTGGCCGTCCCAGTGGAGACCATAATGTTCCAGCGCAGACAGGATGCGAGCGGCGGCGCCGGGGACTTCGCGCGGCGGGTCGATATCTTCGATGCGAACCAGCCACTGCCCGCGTTGGGCGCGAGCCTGAAGGTAGCTTCCCAGAGCGGCAATCAGCGAACCGAAATGCAGATCCCCGGAAGGCGATGGGGCAAAGCGCCCCACATAATGACTTTCTTGCATATCAGAGGGGAGAGGTTCCCTTTTCTCTGTGCGGCGCACGCGGGTGCGCACGCCGCAGCGATAACATACTCGTTATGCTTGAAACTGCATCTGTGTTAGCTGCGCCTGCTTACCCGAATCACTTACTTGAGTAAGCTCATCGGGATGCGCATTCTTGCCGCCTTGATGCAGCTCCAATCATGTAGAGTAGCGGTATTAGCCGGCCATCTGCTTTTCGCGGATCTCAGCCAGCGTCTTGCAGTCGATGCACAGATCGGCGGTCGGACGCGCTTCGAGGCGACGAATACCGATCTCCACGCCACAAGATTCGCAGTAGCCGAAATCATCGTCTTCCACTTTCTTCAGCGTTTTCTCGATCTTTTTGATCAGTTTGCGTTCACGGTCACGGTTACGCAGTTCAAGGCTGAACTCTTCTTCCTGAGTGGCACGGTCGGCCGGATCAGGGAAGTTGGCTGCCTCTTCTTGCATATGCGATACAGTACGGTCCACTTCGTCCCTGAGCTGGTTGCGCCACGCTTCAAGAATGCGCTTGAAATGCGACAACTGGGCGTCGTTCATGTACTCTTCGCCCGGCTTCTCTTGGTACGGCTCCACCCCAGCGATGGCGAGAATGCTCAAGGACGAGGTTTTACGGTTTTGCCCTTCTTGCATGTTGCTTCTCCTACATACACACGCACTATCGAATCCCCAATGCGGGGGAAAAACAGGCCGCTATAAATAACAGAAGGAAGGTAGGTTGGCAATTATTCCTGTCGCCCGCTTGACAATCGTGTGAAGGAGGGCGTATTTGGCGATCGTGCTGGCCGGTTGTCTATTTATAGGGACCCGACTGCGCTAATCGATAAAAAACGGCAGCTTATCGCAGAGATAAATACCGTCAGGTGATAACTTTGCCCCGTAGCAAACCACTTCCACTCCCAACTGCCGGACCTGTGCCAACAGCGCCGCATAGCGCTCATCTACATGATGTGCCGGTGCGACCTGCTCAATACCGCTGTGTAACACGGCAAAGAACAACACCGCCCGTTGCCCGCTTTCAACCACGCTGAGCAACTCACGCAGGTGCTTTTGCCCTCTGAGCGTTACCGCATCAGGAAAGTAACCACGTTGTTGTTGCAGTAATGTGACTGACTTAACTTCAATATAGCAGTTAACCCGATTTTCTGCCTGTAATAACAAATCGATACGGCTGTTTTCACCGCCGTATTTCACCTCGCCGCTGATTTTACTGTAACCGGATAATTCATTGATTAAATTATGTTCAATCGCCTCGCGCACCAGCGCGTTGGCGCGCAGGGTATTGACGCAGATCCAGTGCCCCTGTTGGGTATGGGTCAACTCCCAACTGTGGGCGTATTTGCGCTTGGGATTGTCCGAGGTGGAGTACCAAACGGTGTCGCCGGGCGTGGCGCAGCCGGTCATGGCGCCGGTATTGGCGCAGTGCAGCGTAAAGGTTTCCCCTTCCGGGGTGATCACGTCCGCCAGAAAGCGTTTGTAACGTTTGATCAGCGTAGCGGAACGCAGCGGTGGAGAGAAAATCATGCGGATGCCTGTTTGGCCAGCGGCCACTGTTCGAGGTGTTGATAGCGGGTGCGGCCGTTTTCGAACACCGACTCATATAAGGAAAAGGCGTCGGCGCTGAACGCCCAGCCCGGCGTCGCCGGCGGGATCGCCACCGGCTGAGTGGCGGCGCGCAGCAGCGTGATGTGCGGATGGAACGGCAGCGCGCTTTGATGGCAGCCGCTGCGTGCGGCCTGCGAACGCAGCAGCTCGGCCAGCTGCAGCAGCCCGCGCGGCGCGCGGCGGGTGCCGAGCCAGACCACGCCGGGGCGCGGCCAATGGCCGAGATCGTCGAGCCGCATGCTGAAGCCGGGTTGCACGATACGGCCGGCCAGTTTGCGCAGCGCCAGTTCTTTCTGCGCGCTGACCTCGCCGAGAAACGCCAGCGTCAGGTGCAAATTGGCCGCCGCCACCGGCCGGCCGGCCTCCGGCGCAAACGCCTCGGCGCGCCAGCGGATCACCTGCTGTTGCAGGGCGTCAGGCAAGGACAGGGCGAAAAACAGGCGGCGCGAATTGGACATAAGGACTCGGCAAATGCATGACAAAACGGTCGGGAACAGCGGTAAACGTTACTGGCAGCGGCCCCGCGAGCGGCGCGGCGCACGAATGAGCTCCGTACTATAGCTAACGCCGCCGCAGTTTGAAAGGTTACGGGGACAAAGCTAATGCTACACTGTACGCCGTTTAACGCTAACCACTACGGAGAATTCAGTGTCTTCATTGCCCGTCAGCGCGGTGCTCGATGAGTTGCTGGCTGCGCTGCAGTCTGCCCCGCAGGTGCTGTTGCACGCCCCGACCGGCGCCGGTAAATCCACCTGGTTGCCGCTGCAGATCCTGGCTAAGGCCGGGTTGCCGGGGCGCATTATCATGTTGGAGCCGCGGCGGCTGGCGGCGAAAAACGTCGCCTATCGCCTGGCGCAGCAACTGGGGGAGGAGCCTGGTCAGACCGTGGGCTACCGCATGCGCGCCGAAAGCAAAAGCGGGCCGCAGACTCGGCTGGAAGTGGTGACGGAAGGCATTCTCACCCGCATGCTGCAGCAGGATGCTGAGCTGCAGGGCGTGTCGTTGGTGATCCTCGATGAGTTCCATGAACGCAGCCTGCAGGCCGATTTGGCGCTGGCGTTGCTGCTCGACGTGCAGCAAGGGCTGCGCGACGATCTGAAGCTGCTGATCATGTCGGCCACCTTGGATAACGCTCGCCTGTCGCAGTTGCTGCCGGAAGCGCCGGTAGTGGTGTCCGAGGGGAGCAGTTTCCCGGTTGAACGCCTGTATCAGCCGTTGGCCAGCCATCAGCGGCTGGAGGACGGCGTAGCGGCGGCGGTGAAGCGGTTGCTGGCCGAACAGCCGGGATCTTTGCTGCTGTTCCTGCCGGGCGTGGCGGAGATCAATCGGGTGCTGGAGCGATTGACCGGCGAGGTGGCGAGCGATACCGATCTTTGCCCGCTGTATGGTGCCTTGCCTCTGGCGCAACAGCAAAAAGCGATTCAGCCGGCGGCGCCTGGCCGCCGCAAGGTGGTGCTGGCGACCAACATCGCCGAAACCAGCCTGACGATCGAGGGCATTCGGCTGGTGGTGGACAGCGGCCTGGAGCGCGTGGCGCGTTACGACGTGCGCAACGGTTTGACACGGCTGGCGACACAGCGCATCAGTCAGGCCTCGATGGTACAGCGTGCCGGGCGCGCCGGGCGCCTGGAGCCGGGCCTTTGCTGGCATCTGTTCGCCAAAGAACAGGCGGAACGCGCGGCGGAACATGCCGAACCGGATATTTTACAGAGCGATCTCACCGGCTTCTGGCTCGAACTGTTGCAGTGGGGTTGCCACGATCCGGCGCAGCTGACCTGGCTTGATGCGCCGCCGGCGGCGGCATTGGCGGCGGCCAGGGCGTTGCTGCGTCGGTTGGGGGCTACGGATGACGGCGACAAACTCACCGCGCCGGGGCGCCAGATGGCCGCGTTGGGATGCGAGCCGCGGCTGGCGGCGATGCTGGTCGCCGGCGCGACGCTGAGCGCCGACGGCCTGGCGACGGCCGCGTTGCTGGCGGCATTGCTGGAAGAACCGCCGCGCGGCGGGCAGATGGATATCGGTTATTGGCTGAGCCGCCCGCAGCCGAACTGGCGGCAGCGCGCCGCGCAGTTGGCCAAACGCCTGCCGCAACGTGCGGGGCAAGTCGACGTCGAGTTGGCACCGCACCTGTTGGCGTCGGCATTTGCCGATCGCATCGCCCAGCGCCGTGGCCAGGACGGTCGCTACTTGCTGGCTAACGGCATGGGGGCGGCGATGAACCAGGATGAGGCGCTGTCGCGCGCGCCCTGGCTGATCGTCCCCAGCCTGTTGCAGGGCCACAACAGCCCCGATGCGCGTATCCTGTTGGCGTTGCCGGTGGACATCGAAGCGCTGGCGGCGCAGCTGCCGGCGATGGTCATGCAGCGCACGGCGGTGGAATGGGATGAAGAGAAGGGCACGCTGCGCGCCTGGAAGCGCCAGCAGATCGGCCGTCTGACGCTGCGCGCTCAGCCGCTGGCCAAGCCGGCGGACGAAGAGCTGCAGCAGGCGCTGCTCGATTGGGTGCGCGCGCAGGGGCTGGCGGTGCTCAACTGGGAGGGCGCCGCCGAACAATTGCGGGTGCGCCTGCAGTGCGCGCAAGCCTGGCTGCCGGAGGCGGAGTGGCCGGCGATGGATGAAGAGCCGCTGCTGGCGGCGCTGGATCAGTGGCTGCTGCCGTCGCTGAACGGCGTGCGCGATCTGCGCGGCTTGAAGCAGGTCAACCTCGCCGAGGCGTTGTCCCGCCTGCTGGACTGGCAGCAAAAGCAGCGGCTGGATAATGCGCTACCCACTCATTACACTGTGCCGACCGGCAGCCGCCTGCCGATCCGTTATGAGGCCGGCAAACCGCCGGCGCTGGCGGTGCGTTTGCAGGAGATGTTCGGCGAGCAGCGCAGCCCGATGTTGGCGGAGGGTCGCATCCCGGTGGTGCTTGAGTTACTCTCACCGGCGCACCGGCCGTTGCAAATCACCGGCGATCTGGCGGCCTTCTGGCAAGGCGCCTACCGCGAGGTGCAAAAAGAGATGAAGGGCCGCTACCCGAAACACGTGTGGCCGGACGATCCGGCCACGGCGGTACCGACGCGCCGAACGAAGAAATATCAGTAGGTCGCGATCATTCAAGGTTTGGAATTCAGATGTTTCTTCTGGTCAGCGCTGCGGCGTCGGCACAGATTAAGCGACTAATCATGGCCGGCAGTGTCGGCAAGCTCGGAGAACAACAGCCATGGCTGGGGATGACCGCGAGCCCATCGGGCGCAAAGGAAAACAACCAAAAAGCACCGCGTCGCGCAAGCCGCCGCGCCGTCGCCGAGACGACGATTATGACGATTACGAAGAAGACGAGTATGACGATGATGAGTATGAAGAGGAGGAGGAACGCATGCCGCGTAAGGTAAAAGCGACTCCGCCGCGTAAAAAACGCCGCTGGCTCGGCCTGATTATCAAACTGATCCTGGTGCTCGCCGTCCTGTTGGCGATCTACGGCGTCTATTTGGATTCCCAGATCCGCAGCCGCATCGACGGCAAAGTCTGGCAATTGCCGGCGGCGGTGTACGGCCGCATGGTCAACCTGGAACCGGGCATGCCGTACAGCAAGAAGGAGATGGTCAACCTGCTGGAAGGCATGCAGTACCGTCAGGTCAGCCGCATGACGCGTCCGGGCGAGTTTACCGTACAGGCCAACAGCATCGAGATGCTGCGCCGCCCGTTCGACTTCCCGGATGGTAAAGAAGGGCAGATCCGCGCCCGCCTCGATTTCCAGAACAACCGCCTGGCGAAGATCGAAAACCTGGACAGCGGCCGCAGCTTCGGCTTCTTCCGCCTCGATCCGCGTCTTATCACCATGCTGCAGTCGCCGAACGGTGAACAGCGCCTGTTCGTGCCGCGCTCCGGTTTCCCGGATCTGTTGGTGGATACGCTGATCGCCACGGAAGACCGCCACTTCTATGAGCATGACGGCATCAGCCCGTACTCCATCGGCCGCGCGGTGCTGGCCAACCTGACCGCCGGCCGCGCGGTGCAGGGCGGCAGTACCCTGACGCAGCAGCTGGTGAAGAACCTGTTCCTGACCAACGAACGTTCGCTGTGGCGTAAGGCCAACGAAGCCTATATGGCGCTGTTGGTCGATTACCGTTACAGCAAGGATCGCATTCTGGAGCTGTATCTGAACGAGGTGTATCTCGGCCAGAGCGGCAGCGACCAGATCCGCGGCTTCCCGCTGGCCAGCCTGTATTACTTTGGCCGCCCGGTGGACGAGCTGAGCCTCGATCAGCAGGCGCTGCTGGTCGGCATGGTCAAGGGCGCGTCGCTGTACAACCCGTGGCGTAACCCGAAACTGGCGCTGGAACGCCGCAACCTGGTGCTCAAACTGCTGCAGAACCAGGGTGTGATCGACGGCGAGCTGTATGACATGCTGAGCGCGCGTCCGCTGGGCGTACAGCCGAAAGGCGGCGTCATTACGCCACAGCCGGCGTTTATGCAGATGGTGCGTCAGGAACTGCAAACCAGGCTGGGCGATAAGGTCAATGACCTGTCCGGCGTGAAGATCTTCACCACGCTGGATCCGGTGTCGCAAGACGCGGCGGAAAAAGCGGTCGAAGACGGCATCCCGGCGCTGCGCGCCGCGCGTCACCTGCAGGATCTGGAAGCGGCGATGGTGATTGTCGATCGCTTCAGCGGTGAAGTGCGCGCCATGGTCGGCGGCGCCAACCCGCAGTTCGCCGGTTTCAACCGCGCCATGCAGGCGCGCCGTCTGGTCGGCTCGTTGGCCAAGCCGCCGACGTATCTGACCGCGCTGTCCGAACCGGATAAATACCGCCTCAACACCTGGCTGGCGGATGCGCCGCTGTCGCTGAAACAGCCGAACGGCGCCGTCTGGCAGCCGAACAACTATGATCGCAAATTCCGCGGTCAGGTGATGCTGGTGGATGCGTTGGCCAACTCGCTGAACGTGCCGACAGTGAACCTCGGCCTGTCGGTCGGGCTGGATCAGATCAGCGCCACGCTGCAACGCCTGGGCATCCCGAAAGCGGAGATCAACCCGGTGCCTTCGATGCTGCTGGGGGCGATCGGCCTGACGCCGATGGAAGTGGCGCAGGAGTACCAGACCATCGCCAGCGGCGGTAACCGTGCGCCGCTGTCGGCGGTGCGTTCGGTGATCGCCGAAGACGGCACGGTGCTGTACCAGAGCTTCCCGCAGGCGGAGCGCATGGTGCCGGCGCAGGCCGCTTACCTGACGCTGTACGCGATGCAGCAGGGCGTGGCGCGCGGGACCTCCCGATCGCTGTCGGTGAAGTTCCCGAACTACAACCTGGCGGCGAAAACCGGTACCACTAACGATCTACGCGACAGCTGGTTCGCCGGCATCGACGGCAAGGAAGTGGCGATCGCCTGGGTCGGGCGCGATAACAACGGCCCGGCCAAGCTGACCGGCGCCAACGGCGCGTTGACCCTGTATCGCCGCTATCTGGAAAACCAGACGCCGCTGCCGCTGATGCTGCAGCCGCCGGAAGGCATTAACCAGATGAGCATCGACTCCGCCGGCAACTTTATCTGCGGCGGCGGCAGTTGGCGCACCATCCCGGTCTGGACCGACAATCCGCAGGGATTGTGCCAGGCCAGCCAGGCGGCGGTGCAGCAACAGCAACAACCGGCGGCGGGTGAGCAAAAAGATGGCGATGGCGTCGCCGGCTGGATCAAGGATATGTTCGGCCAGTAATCGCTACCGGGGCGTCGGCCCCGGTGAAAGTTTTTTCTTTGTTATTAAGCCCGTAACCTTGGTTGCGGGCTTTTTTATTTTTCCGCTCGTTTTATTTCCCTGTTAACTGCAAGGCTAAGCGCCTAATCCTTAACCTATTTGCCCTATGAATTCGGCTTGCAGTTTAATTTGGCTTCTGCATAAAATGCGACGCTTATAATAATTATTATCGTTTACATTCGTCATTTAATAATTCATCAGAGAAATAAATCATGCTGACCAAGCGTCTTTCATCATCCGCGGCCAAGCAGGGCCGTCTCCCCGTCAACGCGTTAGCGATCACCGTCGCTGCGGCGTTGGGCACGCTGGCGATGCCGGCTTTTTCCGCCGACGCCAAGCCGGCCGCCAAGGAAGACACGATTACCGTTGTGGGCGGTAGCAACACCGCCCAGCAGGAAAGCGCCTGGGGGCCGGTCGGCACCTATGTCGCCAAGCGCAGCGCCACCGGCACCAAAACCGATACGCCGATCGAGAAGAACCCGCAGTCCGTTTCCGTGGTAACGCGTGAAGAGATGGACATGCGCCAGCCGGATACGGTGAAGGGCGCACTGGCCTATGCGCCGGGCGTATTCGCCAGCCGTGGCAGCTCCACGACCTATGACGCGGTGGCAATCCGCGGCTTCCCGGCCACCAACACCACCCAGTATCTGGATGGCCTGCGGTTGCTGGGCGACAACTACAGCGAAGCGTCCATCGATCCTTATTTCCTCGAGCGTGCCGAGCTGCTGCGCGGCCCGGTCTCGGTGCTGTACGGCAAAAGCAACCCGGGCGGTTTGGTCTCGATGGTCAGCAAGCGGCCAACCACCGAGCCGCTGCGCGAAATCCAGTTCAAGATGGGCAGCGACAACCTGTTCCAGACCGGTTTCGATTTCAGCGACGCGCTGGACGATCAGGGCATCTATTCCTATCGCCTGACCGGCCTGGCGAAAGACAGCGATACGCAGCAAAACATGAGCAAAGAGAAGCGCTATGCGATCGCGCCGTCCTTTAGCTGGCGCCCGGATGACAAAACCAACTTCACGCTGCTGGCCAACATTCAAAACGATCCCTATACCGGTTATTACGGCTGGCTGCCGAAGCAGGGCACGCTGATCCCGTTGCCGGACGGCAGCAAACTGCCGACCGATTTCAACGAAGGCGAAGCCAGCAACTATATGGCGCGCAAGCAGCGGATGATTGGGTACAGTTTCGAACACGCCTTCAACGATACCTGGGCGGTGCGCCAGAACCTGCGTTATATGCAGGTGGACACCGATATGAAGAGCATCTACGGATTTGGCTTGTCATCACCGACGACGATCAATCGCGCTTATGTTCAGTCGAAAGAGCACCTGAACAATTTTGCGGTTGATACTCAGGCGCAGGCGAAGGTGAAAACCGGCGATATCGACCATACGCTGTTGTTTGGCGTAGATTATTCGCGTATGCGCAACGATATCAATTCCGACTATGGTTCCGCAGACGGCCTGAGCATGACCCAGCCGCAGTATGGCAATGATGTGGTCAACATCAACTTCCCATACAAGTATTTGAACCGTCAGGAGCAAACCGGCCTGTATGTGCAGGAGCAAGGGGAGTGGAACCAGTGGCTGTTGACGCTGGGCGGGCGCTATGACTGGGCGAAAACGTCGGCCAATAACCGCGTTCTCGGGTACACCAACGAACGCTCCGATGGGCAGTTTACCTGGCGCGGCGGATTGAATTACCTGTTCGACAACGGCGTGACGCCGTATTTCAGCTACAGCGAGTCGTTTGAACCGACCCTCGATACGTCAATCAACGGCCAGACCTTTAAGCCCTCGATCGGCAAGCAGTATGAAGCCGGTGTGAAATACGTGCCGAAGGATCGCCCAATCGTGTTGACCGGCGCCCTGTATCAGCTGACCAAGAACAACAACCTGACGCCGGATCCGGATAACGCGCAGTTCAGCGTGCAGAGCGGCGAGATCCGTTCGCGCGGCGTGGAGCTGGAAGCCAAGGCGGCGTTGAATGCCAACGTCAACCTGATCGCCTCCTATACCTATACCGATGCGAAGTACACCAAGGACAATACCTATCAGGGCAAACCGACCGTCGAGGTGCCGAAACATATGGCGTCGCTGTGGGCGGATTATACCTTCCACGAAACGGCGGTGAGCGGTCTGACGCTGGGTTCCGGCGTGCGTTACGTCGGCTCCAGCTCGAGCTTCAACAGCGATAACTCCACCTTCAAAGTGCCGGACTACACGCTGGTGGACGCGACCATTAAATACGATCTGGCGCGCTTTGGCCTGCCGGGTTCGTCCGTGGGCGTCAACATCAACAACCTGTTCGACAAGACCTACGTGTCGAGCTGCTACCGCGACTACGCCTGCTACTGGGGCGCAGAACGCCAGGTGGTCGCCACCGCAACCTTCCGTTTCTAACCGGATAGCCGGGGCGGCACCGCGTCGCCCCGGACAAAGCAGGATCTATGCAGGACAAACTTCTTAATCCCGGCGCGACCTTCGCGCTGGATAACGCCAGTTTCGCCGTCCCCGGCCGGGTGCTGCTGCAACCGCTGTCGCTCAGTTTTCCCCAGGGCAAAGTCTGCGGCCTGATCGGCCATAACGGTTCCGGTAAATCCACCCTGTTGAAACTGCTCGGGCGGCACCATGCGCCCAGCGGCGGCCAGGTCTTGCTCAATCGGCAGCCGTTGGCGCAGTGGGACAGCAAATCCTTCGCCCGCCAGGTGGCCTACCTGCCGCAGCAGTTGCCGGCGGCGGAAGGCATGACGGTGCGCGAGCTGGTGGCCGTCGGCCGTTATCCGTGGCATGGCGCGCTGGGGCGTTTTGGCGCCAACGATCGTCAACAGGTGGAAGAGGCCATCGCGCTGGTGGGCTTGAGGCCGTTCGCCAACCGGCTGGTGGACAGCCTGTCCGGCGGCGAGCGCCAACGCGCCTGGCTGGCGATGATGGTGGCGCAGGACAGCCGCTGCCTGCTGCTCGACGAGCCGACTTCGGCGCTGGATATCGCGCACCAGGTCGAGGTGCTGGCGCTGATCCAGCGCTTGAGCCGCGAACGCGATCTCACGGTGATCGCCGTACTGCACGACATCAACATGGCGGCGCGCTACTGCGACCATTTGGTGGCGCTGCGCGGCGGTGAAATGATCGCCCAGGGCGGCCCGCTGGAGCTGATGCAGGGGCCGGTGCTGGAGCAAATTTACGGTATTCCTATGGGCACGTTGCCGCATCCGAGCGGCGGCGCGCCGGTGAGTTTTGTCTACTGATGTCCTCTGCATTCACTTCTTCTCACGATCCGCTGCGCCGCCGTTTGTTGATGGCGCTCGCGCTGTCGCCGCTGTTGGGTTCGTTGCCCGGCCGAGCGGCGGATGCGCCGCCGGATATCGCGCGCGTTGCGGCGCTGGAATGGCTGCCGATCGAGCTGCTGTTGGCATTGGGCGTGACGCCGCTGGCGGTGGCCGATGTGCATAACTATAACCTGTGGGTGGCGGAGCCAAAGCTGCCGGCGACGGTGGTCGACGTCGGCCAGCGTACCGAACCGAACCTCGAACTGCTGCAGCAGCTTCGGCCTTCGCTGGTGTTGTTGTCGCAAGGCTATGGCCCAACGCCGCGCAAAATCCAACCCATCGCGCCAACCATGAGCTTCGGCTTCAACGACGGCAGCGGCAAACCGCTGACCGTCGCCCGCCAGTCGCTGCTGGCGCTGGGCCAGCGGTTGGGCATAGAAAGCCGGGCGGTAAACCACCTGGCGCAGTTCGACAGCTTTATGCAGGACGCGCGTCAGCGCCTGCAAAGCTACACCCGGCAACCGCTGCTGTTGTTTTCGCTGATCGACACGCGCCATGCGCTGATCATCGGCCAGAAAAGTCTGTTCCAGGAAGCGATGGATCAACTCGGCATTCGCAATGCCTGGCAGGAGCCAACCGATTTTTGGGGCACGGCGGTGGTGGGGATTGAACGATTGGCCACGGTGCGTAACGCCCGGGTCATTTATCTCGATCACGGCAATCAGGCGATGATGGACAAGGTCAGCGCGACGCCGCTGTGGCAGTCGTTGCCCTTCGTGCGGCAAAACCAGCTGCGGCAGGTGCCGGCGGTGTGGTTCTATGGCGCTACGCTGTCGACGATGCGGTTTTGCCGCCTGTTGGCGCAGGTTCAGGAGAGTACGTCATGAATGCGGGCATCCGGAAATTGCCGCTGACGCTGATCTTGCTGTTGCTGGCGGCGGCAGGCGGTTTGACGATATATAACCTGGTGCAGCAGCTGCCGCCGGCGCAATGGGTGTGGGCGCTCAGCGCGCCGGACATCGACGACGTGCGGCAAATGCTGTTCCATTACAGCCTGCTGCCGCGGTTGACGGTGTCGCTGTTGGCCGGCGCCGGTCTGGGGTTGGTTGGCGTGCTGTTCCAGCAGGTGTTGCGCAATCCGTTGGCGGAACCGTCGACGCTCGGCGTGGCCGCCGGCGCGCAGCTCGGCCTGACCATCGCCACGCTGTGGGTGCTGCCGGGGGGCGAGTTCACCCGCCAGTTGGCCGCTATGGTGGGGGCGATTGTGGTGGGCGGGCTGGTGTTCGGCGTCGCCTGGGGCAAGCGGATGTCGCCGGTGACGCTGATTCTGGCCGGGCTGGTGCTGGGACTTTACTGCGGCGCGGTCAACAGCCTGCTGGCGCTGTTTCATTACGATCAACTGCAGGGCATGTTCCTGTGGGGCACCGGCGCGCTGAACCAACAGGACTGGAGCGCGGTGCAGTTCCTCCTGCCGCGTTTGCTGGTGGCCGGTGCGCTGGCGGCGCTATTGCTGCGCCCGCTGACGCTGCTGGGGCTGGACGACGGCGTGGCGCGCAACCTGGGGTTGGGGCTGTCGATGGCGCGCTTCTGCGCCCTGGGGCTGGCCATCATCTTCAGCGCCATGTTGGTGAGCGCCGTGGGCGTTATCGGCTTTATCGGCCTGTTTGCGCCGCTGATGGCGAAGATGCTGGGCGCGCGCCGTCTGGCGCACCGCATGATGCTGGCGCCGTTGCTGGGGGCGCTGTTGCTGTGGCTGACCGATCAGGTGATGCTCGGGGTGACGCAGGTGTGGCGCGAGATCCCGACCGGTGCGGCCACCGCGCTGTTCGGCGCGCCGCTGCTGCTGTGGCTGTTGCCGCGTTTGCGCAGCGCCGCCACGCCGCCGCCGATGAACCTGGGCGATAAGGTGCCTGCCGAGCGCGGGAATCTGCCCGGCTGGATCCTGCTGGGTGGCCTCGTATTGCTGATCGGCCTGACGCTGGCGCTGATGCTGGGTAAAAATGCCGGCGGCTGGCACTGGAGCCTGGGGGCGGAGCTGGACGCCTTGCTGCCGTGGCGCTGGCCGCGGGTGCTGTCGGCGTTGGCCGCGGGCATGATGCTGGCGGTCGCCGGCACGCTGATTCAGAAACTGACCGGCAACCCGATGGCCAGCCCGGAAGTGTTGGGCATCAGTTCCGGCGCCGCTTTTGGCGTCGTGATGATGTTGTTTATGGTGCCGGGCGACGCCTTCGTTTGGCTGCTGCCCGCCGGCAGTCTGGGGGCGGCCGTTACGCTGCTGATCATCATGATCGCCGCAGGCCGCGGCGGTTTCTCGACGGAACGCATGCTGCTCGCCGGTATCGCGCTCAGCACCGCCTTTACCACCGTCATCTTCCTGCTGTTGGCCAGCGGCGATCCGCGTATGGGGGGCTTGCTGACCTGGCTCTCTGGCTCGACCTATTCGGTGGAGCCGGCGCAGGCGCTGCGCACCGCGCTGGTGGCCGCCGGCCTGATGATATTGGCGCCGCTGTGCCGTCGCTGGCTGACCATCCTGCCGCTCGGCGGAGCCACCGCCCGTTCGGTGGGGATTGCGCTGACGCCTGCGCGATTGACCATCCTGTTGTTAGCCGCCACGATGACCGCCATGGCGACCCTGACCGTGGGGCCGCTGAGCTTTGTCGGACTGATGGCGCCGCATATGGCGCGCATGCTGGGCTTCCGCCGCGCGCTGCCGCAGATGGTGATCGCCGCGCTGTTGGGTGGCTTGCTGATGGTGTTTGCCGACTGGTGCGGGCGGATGCTGCTGTTCCCGTATCAGATCCCCGCCGGGTTACTGGCGACCTTTATCGGCGCGCCGTACTTCGTTTATCTGTTGCGTAAGCAGACGTCGTAATCGGCATCTCGGCCGTGCTTTTTCTGCCATCAAAGGCTCAGCGTCGCTGAGCCTTTTTTTATTTTTCATGGTGTTGTAAGGCGCTGCGAGCGGTCGCGCAAAAATGATATTGGGGGCGAAAAGGAACACGAGGCGTGGTGGTGAGATGAATATACTGCGGGCGGGTGCTCTGGATCTTTGTCTCTGGAGCCCGAGCGAAAGATACAAAGAGAAAAGCCCCGAGTCGATATTCATCAACCCGAGGCCTACTCTAACGCATCACAACGTTAAGTTAGTCTCTTACCCGCCGCGAGGCAAGGAGAAGAAGGCATGATGCCGAACAAACGGAGCCTGTTAAAATTGGTGGTTATTTGTGCCACAGTAATATCACTGGCATGGATAACCCGCAGCACGCTGTGTGAGCTGCGGATCCGATCGGGCACTACGGAGGTTGCGGCCATTTTGGCTTACGAATCCGAACGGTAAGGCAACCCGGCGGCGGGGGCGGTGCCTCCGCTTGCTGGCAGTCGATGCGTTGATCCGGGAGCACCCATCCGCTCAAAAAAAACGGCGAGCCTTGGCTCGCCGTTTTTCATGTTGATGTCGGGGCTTATTTCAGGCCGGCGGCATCGCGCAGCAGCTCAGCTTTGTCGGTCGCTTCCCACGGGAAGTGCTCGCGGCCGAAGTGGCCGTAGGCGGCGGTTTCGCGGTAGATCGGCTGCAGCAGATCCATCATCTGGATCAGGCCGTATGGGCGCAGATCGAAGAATTCGCGCACCAGCAGCGTCAGCTGTTCGGTTGGCACTTTCTCGGTACCGAAGGTTTCCACCATGATGGAAGTCGGTTCCGCTACGCCGATAGCGTAAGACACCTGGATCTCGCAGCGATCGGCCAGGCCGGCGGCGACGATGTTTTTCGCCACGTAGCGCGCCGCGTAAGCCGCGGAACGGTCAACCTTGGACGGATCCTTACCGGAGAAGGCGCCGCCGCCGTGGCGAGCCATGCCGCCGTAGGTGTCGACGATGATTTTACGGCCGGTCAGGCCGCAGTCGCCCATCGGGCCGCCGATAACGAAACGGCCGGTCGGGTTGATGTGGTATTTGGTGCCCGCCGTCAGCCATTCCGCCGGCAGTACCGGCTTGATGATCTCTTCCATCACCGCTTCTTGCAGATCTTTCAGCGCGATGTCTTCGGAATGCTGGGTGGACAGAACGACGGCGTCGATGCCGACGATTTTGCCGTCGTCGTATTGGAAGGTCACCTGGCTCTTCGCGTCCGGGCGCAGCCACGGCAGGGTGCCGTTTTTACGCACTTCGGACTGGCGCTGCACCAGACGGTGTGCGTAGGTAACCGGAGCCGGCATCAGCACGTCGGTTTCGTTGGTGGCGTAGCCAAACATCAAGCCCTGATCGCCGGCGCCCTGCTCGAGAGGATCGGTACGGTCAACGCCCTGATTGATATCCGGGGATTGCTTGCCGATAGCGCTCAATACTGCGCAGGAGTTGGCGTCAAAGCCCATGTCCGAATGAACGTAGCCGATCTCGCGCACGGTCTTGCGGGTGATCTCTTCGATATCGACCCAGGCGCTGGTGGTGATTTCACCGCCGACCAGGACCATGCCGGTTTTCACGTAGGTTTCGCAGGCGACGCGCGCCTTCGGATCTTGTTCCAGGATGGCGTCGAGGACGGCATCGGAGATCTGGTCGGCGATTTTATCTGGATGTCCTTCGGAGACGGATTCGGACGTGAAGAGGTGTTTAGCCATTGTGTTCTTTACCTTGCATAAGACGGGTTAGAAATTACTGCACAGCGCTGGAGATCCGGCATCGAAGCGAAGGGTCTTCCGCTGATGGCGCGAGATGCATCCTGCAACGCCCCTCAGGCAAAGCCGTTAAGCAGTTTATCAGTTAACCAGTATAGATGGATTAACATCTGGACGTCTATTTTAGGTCAGGGTTTAGCCAGATTGCCAGTAATTTTTTGCGCTTTCGCTCTTTTGCGCAAACGGGTTGGCGCCATTTTCATCGCTTGAAACAGTTTTCGGCGAATTTTCATTTTGCTTTTTCACCTGCTTACCGGTATAAACTGCGCGCGCGGTTCATTTGCTGCACAGTACGGCGGTCTGGCGTGGGGGAAGGTACGATAAACTTCCGCTTTGCATTCGCCGGCATTGCGCTATTATCCGTCGCGGGCGTTCGCCATGGCGCCGCCGCTTCATCGAACGGTCACGTTCTTACACTATTTTAGAGGCTGGGTCGTTCACTCCGAACGGCGCGCGTGGAGGTGGTTGGATTAATGATCCGTTGTCTACCGGTTGTTGGTTCCCAACAGCAGTGCCGTTCTGGCGCATATTCTTCTGCTATTTCCCGTCTTGTCTCTCTGTCACTTACCAGGTGCGATAAACACTTGGCCGCTACTCAGGATTCTCGGGCCGGCTAACGGTCGTCTGAAGAACTGAACAAGGGTAGCCTGCAGCCTTCCTGTGGGATGTTTCTTGGCCCGATTCACGAGGTTTGAACAGGGTGTCTTACAATTATATGAGTGATAAACCGATCGCTGACCGCGAACGGCAGTTCTCTTCGCTGCCGCCGGCGCGGCTTGTTGGGTTGTTCTCGCGGGTTGTAGCTGCGATAGTGGCTGGCGGTTTCGTCAGTACGGAATGTGAGGCGAACCATGTCTGATGATCTGTTGATTCACCGTCCGCCGGTTGCGGGCGAGTCTTTATCTTTGCGCTCCATGCAGGAGGTTGCCATGAATGATCGTAATGCCAGCAAGATGCTGCGTACTTATAACGTCGCCTACTGGGGCAACAATTACTATGACGTCAACGAGCTGGGCCATATCAGCGTGTGCCCGGATCCGGATGTCCCGCAGGCACGCGTCGATCTGGCAGAACTGGTGAAAACGCGCCAGCAAGACGGCCAACGTCTGCCGGCGCTGTTCTGCTTCCCGCAGATCCTTCAGCATCGCCTGCGTTCGATCAACGCCGCGTTCAAACGCGCGCGCGAGTCCTTCGGTTACCAGGGCGGCTATTTCCTGGTGTATCCGATCAAGGTGAACCAACATCGCCGTGTGATTGAATCGCTGGTGAATTCCGGCGAACCGCTGGGGCTGGAAGCCGGCTCCAAGGCCGAGCTGATGGCGGTGCTGGCGCATGCCGGCATGACCCGCTCGGTGATCGTCTGTAACGGTTATAAAGATCGTGAATACATTCGCCTGGCGCTGATCGGGGAAAAACTGGGGCACAAGGTGTACCTGGTGATCGAAAAGATGTCCGAGATCAACCTGGTGCTGGAAGAAGCCGAACGCTTGAACGTCATACCGCGCCTGGGCGTGCGTGCGCGTCTGGCGTCGCAAGGCTCCGGCAAATGGCAGTCGAGCGGCGGCGAAAAGTCCAAATTCGGTCTGGCGGCGGTGCAGGTGCTGAAGCTGGTGGAGACCCTGCGCGAAGCGGGCCGTCTCGACAGCCTGCAGTTGCTGCACTTCCACCTGGGCTCGCAGCTGGCCAACATTCGCGATATCGCCACCGGCGTGCGCGAATCGGCGCGCTTCTACGTTGAGCTGCACAAGCTGGGCGTCAACATTCAGTGCTTCGACGTGGGCGGCGGTTTGGGCGTCGACTACGAAGGCACCCGCTCGCAGTCCGATTGCTCGGTCAACTACGGCCTGAACGAATACGCCAACAACGTGATTTGGGGCATCGGCGACGCCTGTAACGAACACGGCCTGCCGCACCCGACGGTGATCACCGAGTCCGGCCGCGCCGTGACCGCGCACCACACGGTGCTGGTCTCCAATGTGATCGGCGTAGAGCGCAACGAATTCAGCGAACCGCAGCCGCCGGAAGCCGACGCGCCGCGCGCGCTGGAAAGCATGTGGGAAACCTGGCTGGAAATGAACGAGCCGGAGAACCGCCGCTCGCTGCGTGAATGGCTGCACGACAGCCAGATGGATCTGCACGATGTGCATACCCAATATGCGCACGGCATGCTGGACCTGACCAAGCGCGCCTGGGCCGAGCAGCTGTATCTGAACATCTGCAACAAGATCCAGCAGCAGCTCGATCCGAGCAACCGCGCGCACCGCCCGATCATCGACGAATTGCAAGAGCGCATGGCGGACAAGTTCTACGTCAACTTCTCGCTGTTCCAGTCGATGCCGGATGCCTGGGGTATCGATCAACTGTTTCCGGTGCTGCCGCTGGAAGGGCTGGATAAGCCGCCGGAAGGCCGTGCGGTGCTGCTCGACATCACCTGCGATTCCGACGGCACCATCGACCATTACGTCGACGGCGACGGCGTGGCGACCACCATGCCGATGCCGCCGTACGATCCGGAGAACCCGCCGGCGCTGGGCTTCTTCATGGTCGGTGCGTATCAGGAGATCCTCGGCAACATGCACAACCTGTTCGGCGACACCGCCTCGGTTGACGTGTACGTGTTCCCGGACGGCAGCGTCGAGACCGAATTGTCCGACGAGGGCGACACCGTGGCGGACATGCTGGAGTACGTGCAGCTCGATCCGAGCGCGCTGCTGTCCAAATTCCGCGATCAGGTCAAAGAAACCGATCTGGACAGCGAGCTGCAGGCGCAGTTCCTGGAAGAGTTTGAAGCCGGCCTGTACGGTTACACGTATCTGGAAGACGAGTAATGAAGTGAAGAAAGGCCGGGCGGCTTAAGGACGCCCGGCCTTTTCTTTTTTGTCGAACGACTAAGTTTTCGATGGCGTACAGGTTGCAGGCAGCCATGCTGCCGTTCGAACGGCGGCGCAGGGCGTACTTAACATTACCGGGCTTTTGCCGCCCTGATGCAACGCCCAACTCTGCAGTGGTGAGTTCAACGCGTTACGAAAAGTATGTTTTCTTTCATCCATCTTCTTTATTGAATGCATCCTATATTATAAATCCATTTACTAAATACAAGAAGTTTCTGAAATTAACCTTTTCATTCACTAATTAGATCTTTAGATTAGAAAGTATAACCAGTATTAGTTATTTTTGTTCATTATAAATGAGATAATTGATCAGTTTCTCTTTCATTTTACCTCTTTTTCTTGATGGGTTTGAATTTTTAATCAAGTATCTATATGGTTTTGTCTTTCTGAGAGCGGTGGGTAATCTCTTTGTTTTATAATGGATTATATTTTATTTTTATATTTTATATTCCTGTGAACAGGGCACTATTCTGATTTTTTAAAAAAACAAAATCATTAATTATGAATTATGGTTATGTTTTTTTGTTCCGTTTCTCTTTGTGGTTGAATTAATGTTTTTAAATGACTTATTATCCTTGGTGGGTTTCTGATTACTAATGACCTTCCTTAGGTTTTATAAAGCCGATGCAATGCATGGTGCCCGTATTTTTCGTGCATATGCACAATATATTGGCATCGGTAATAGCGACGCGCAGTAAGCGTGGTGTTCATGCCACGGTCAATGGATGTATGTATGTCGATATATAACTTAGTAGTTTAAATAATATAAGGGAATTATATGAAAAAATATCTGGTAGCGTCTGCACTGGCCTGTACGGTGCTCTCTTCTTCTGCATTTTCCGCTGATGGTGTGATTAATTTCACCGGTAAAATTGTCGATAACGCCTGTGTGGTAAACCCGACGCTGAATGTACAGATGGGCGATGTGGCGGCGGCTGCGTTTAAAAATGTGGGTGATGAGTCCGGCGCCCGGAACTTTGAACTGGAGTTGAAAGACTGCCCGGCCAATCTGGAGGCTAAAGTGATGCTGGAAGGCGCGGCGGATGCCAGCAACCCGGATTTGTTCAAACTTGATGAAGCCGGCGCAACCGGCCTGGCCTTGCGTATTGAGGGGCCGGAAGGGAAAAACGTTTTCCCGGGTAGTACCACGGCGCACATCAAGTTGTTCGAAGGGAATAATTTAGTGCCATTCATTGCGGCTTATAAATCGACGGATAAAGTCACCGCCGGTGATGCTAATGCCACTATCCAATTTAGCGTTTTATATAATTAATTTATTTGTCAGGGCGTCAGTTACCGGCGGAAATCCGCTTTCGCCGGTAATTAGCCAATTTCTCACTGGGTGGAAGGCTTTTCAGGTGAGATGAGTATTTGTTTAGGGGACTTCGATGAAAAAGTATCTGGTTACTTCTGTGTTGGCGTGTACGGCGCTCTGCTCCTCTGCGTTTGCGGCAGATGGCGCGATTAACGTTACTGGCAAAATTGTTGATAACGCCTGTGTGGTGAGCCCAACTCTGGATGTGCGTCTGGGAGACACGGCTGCGGCTGATTTTGAACACGTGGGAGATTGGGGTTATGCAGAAGAGTTCTTCTTGGAGCTTAAAGATTGTCCGGCAAATATCAAGGCGGCTACTGTACAGCTGGATGGCGAGGCAGATTCCAATAATAAAAATCTATTCCAACTTATCTCTGGCGGCGCCACTGGTGTAGCTTTAGAACTTATTGCAATAAGTGGGAGTGGTTGGGGAAAACAGCCGATTGTGCCTGGTGGTACTTCGGAGGAATTTTCGCTGAATGAGGGTGAGAATCGTCTGTCTTTTGCGGCACGTTACAGATCAACAGATAAAGTCACCGCCGGTGATGCTAATGCCACTATCCAATTCAGTGTTTTATATAATTAATTTATATGCCTGAATTGCTATTTGCCGGCGAGGCTGTATTTAGCCGGCTATTAGTTTTGCTTCAATCATATTGCAGCAGTTATTGCTCTAAAGCGTTTCAGTAAAAAACATCAAGGGAATGACACATAATGAAACCAGTCTATATTGCGCTTTGTGCCGCACTGTTAATCAACAGTTTTCAGGCCGCTGCCGGTGTGGTGATCGGCGGCACCCGGCTGGTGTATCCCGGCGGCAAGAAAGAAGCGACCATCACGGTGAAAAATCCGGACGATATTCCTTATCTGGTGCAATCGTGGGTCAACGCCGATCTGGAAGGCAACGTCAAGGCGCCGTTCCTGGTCACGCCGCCGCTGTTTCGTTTGAATGGCGGCAAAGAGAATACGCTGCGGGTGGTGAAAACCGCTCAGGCGCTGCCGGAAGATCGCGAGTCGGTATTCTGGTTCAGCGTCAAGACCGTGCCGCCGGAGGCGGAAGGCAAGGGCAACCATCTGCAAATCGCGGTGCGCACCCGCATCAAACTGTTCTATCGCCCGGCGTCGCTGGCCGGCTCGCCGGAAGAAGCGGCGAGCAAAGTACGCTGGGAGCGCAGCGGCAATACGCTGAAAGCGATCAATGATTCCCCCTACTACCTGAGTTTCTCCACGGTCTCGGTCGCTGGTGAAAAGATCAAAGAGCCGCAGATGGTGGCGCCGTTCGCCACGCTGGCCTATACCTTGCCGCCTTCAGCCACCGGCAAACAGGTGAGCTGGCAGGTGATCAACGACTACGGCGGCCTGAGCGCGCAGCACCAACAAGCGTTGTGATGGCGCGGTTGATAACCAGGGGCGCGGTGTGAACAGGGATGTGGAACATGAACAGCAAAACAGCGCGTCGCCAATCTGGGCGGCGCGGCGAATATCGGCTGACGCCGTTGGCCTGGCAACTTGCCGGCCTGCTGATGTACAGCGGTGTGGCACAGGCGGAATACCGTTTTAGCTCTGCTTTATTGCAGATAGGCAATACGCCGCAAACCGAAGTGGACCTGGCGCTGTTCAGCGATGAGGAGAAACAGCCGCCGGGAGAGTATCGCGTTGATCTGTTCCTCAACGAGCAGCGGCTGGATACCCGCACGCTGGCCTTTTCTCTGCAGCCGGATGAGCAGGGCAAAGAGCGTCTTCAACCCTGCCTGCAGTGGGAGGATCTGAAGGGCTTTGGCGTGGATCTGGCCGCCTTTCCCGCGCTGCAGCCCTCCGAGGCGTGCATCAACTTGCCGCAGGCCATTCCCAGCGCCAGAACGGAACTGCTGTTCGAGCAACAGCAGTTGAAGCTGAGCATCCCGCAGGCGGCGTTAAAACGCCAGGCGCGCGGCTATGTGCCGCCAGAGCAGTGGGACAGCGGCATTCCGGCGTTGCTGAGCAACTATACCCTGCGTGGGGCGCGCGATCGCAGCCGTCAGGGCGGCGGCAATGAAAGCAGCTATTTCGTCAATTTGCGCAATGGCGCCAACTGGGGAGCCTGGCGGTTGCGCCACGACGGCGTGTGGAACCGGAACGGCCAGGGAGAGGCGCACTGGCGCACCCTGAACAGCTATGTACAGCGGGACATCACCCCGCTGAACGGGCTGTTGACGCTGGGCGATGCCACCACGCCGGGCGATATCTTCGATTCGCTGCCGCTGCGCGGCGTGCAGCTGGCTTCGGTGGAGGAGATGTACCCGGACAGCCTGCGCGGCTACTCGCCGGTGGTGCGCGGCATCGCCAAAAGCAACGCGGAGGTGATCATTCGCCAGAACGGCGTGGTGGTCGATCAGCGCTATGTGCCGCCAGGCGCCTTTGAAATCAGCGACCTGTATGCGGTTTCCGGCAGCGGCGATCTGGATGTCATCATCAAAGAAAGCGACGGTACGGAACAGCGCCTGCTGGTGCCGTTTGCTTCGCTGCCGGTGCTGCAGCGCGAAGGGCGGCTCAGCTACGGCCTGGCCGCAGGGCAATACCGTGCGCAGGACGCGAGCGCCGATGACGAGAAGTTTATGCAGGGCACGCTGATCTACGGCCTGCCGCTCGGCGCCACGCTGTATGGCGGTGGCCAATGGGCCAATCGTTACCGTTCGCTGGCGCTGGGCGTGGGGCAAAACCTGGGCCGCGCCGGCGCGTTGTCGCTGGATATGACGCAAAGCTGGGTCCGGCGGCCGGAAGAGGCCGTTCAGAGGGACGGTCGGCAGGGCAAAATGTGGCGTCTGCGCTATGAAAAAAGCTTCCCGCTCACCGGCACCCAGCTGAGTATGGCCGGTTATCGCCATGCCAGTGAGAGCTACACCACGTTGCAACAGGCGATGCAATCCCGCGAAAGCACAGGCAACAGCGCTACCCGCAGCCGTAAAGAACTGTCGCTGCAGCAGGAGTTGGGGCCGCTGCCAGGCTCGCTGTCCCTGAGCCTGGCGGAAGATCGGCGCTGGGGAGAACAAGGCAAGCGCCAGTCCGTCAGCCTGGGCTACAACGGCAGCATCAAAGGAGTGAGTTATGGCCTTAACTACAGCCAGAACCAGAGTTATCAGGCCCAGACCGATCGCGTCGTGGCGCTGAATGTCAGCATTCCACTGAACCTGTGGGCACACAACACCTGGGCCGGTTACGGCATCAGCAATAGCAACAACGGCAAAACGTTGCAGACGCTGGGGCTGAACGGCACCGCGCTGGAAGGCGATAACCTGAACTGGGGGCTGACCGGCGGCTATGGCAATCAGGGGGAGGGCGAGAACGGCAATCTGGCGCTGGGCTATCGCGGCAGCAAGGCGTTGCTTGGCGCCGGGCTGAGCAACGATGGGCAGCGCCAGCGGCTGAATTACGACATTCAGGGCGGGGTGTTGCTGCATGCCGGCGGGGTGACGCTGTCGCAACCGCTTAACGATACGGTGGCGCTGGTGCGCGCGCCGGGTGCCGGCGGGGTCAGCGTGGTGAATCAGGTGGGGGTGAAAACCGATAGCCGCGGCTATGCGGTGGTGCCTTATCTCTCTGCCTATCGCCAGAATGCGATCGCGCTGGATCCGACCACCCTGGCGGACAACGTGGAGCTGGGGCTGACCAGCCAGACGGTGATCCCAACCCGTGGCGCGGTGGTGCTGGCGGATTATCAAACCAAGGTAGGCGCACGGATGATGATGACGCTGACGCGCGCCGATGGCCGGCCGGTGCCGTTCGGTGCGATTGCCAGGCTGACGGGCGCAGGCGGTGACGGCAGCATTGTCGGCGACGGCGGGCAGCTGTTCCTGGCCGGCATGCCGGCCAACGGCATGCTGCACGTGCAGTGGGGCAAACAACCGGACCAGCAATGCCAGGTCGTCTACAGCCTGCCGGAAACGGCCGGCCCGGAGATCCCAGAGATAGCGGCAGAGTGTCGTTAAGGAGCAAAGGATGAAAGCGGGAGTATGGATGCTCGGCCTGTGCGGGCTGTGGGCGGCGGGCGGCGCCTGGGGAGCGGAATGTCCGCCGGCCGGCAACCCGGAACGGCTGCTGTTCGACATTCCGGCGCAGACGTTGCAACGCGATCTGCCGGTCGGCAGCGTGGTGTGGCAGGGCACGCGCCAGGTGCAGCAAGCCGCGTCGCTGGCGCCCTGTGCGGGAGCGGAAGACGCACGTCTCAACCTGTTGGGCAGTGATAGCGGGTTGAAAAGCGGCAACAGCGCGGTCTACGGCACCACGATCAGTGGGCTGGGTTATGCGCTGGATACCGACGCCGCCTTCAGCGAGGGTTGGCCGGCGAGCGGCGCCCTTGCCGCCGGAAAACGGCAAATCAGCCTGCGGCTGGTGGTGACCGGGCCGCTGGCCTCCGGCGTGTTGGCGACGGAAACCCTGGCCCGCCGCACGCTCAACGGCCAGCCGGTGCTGGATATCGCCTTGCAAAAGCCGGTTGCCATCACCCGGCTGGCCTGTGAGCTGCAGGGCGGCCGCCACCGCACGGTGGCGTTGGGCGAGGTGGCGCGCAGCGATTTTCGCGGCGTGGGCAGCACGCGCGGCGAACAGCCGTTCTTGCTGGATCTGGCCTGCGATGCCGGCGCCCGGGTCAATATTCAGTTCGATGGCATCGCTGCAGAGGATGACCTGCCCGGCGTGTTGGCGCTGGTTAACCCCGATGCGCAGGCCAGCGCGCGCGGCGTCGGGGTGCAGTTGCTCTACCGCGGCGTGCCGCTGACGCTGGGCGAACGGCTGCCGCTGGAAACGGCCTTACAGGGCCTGCGCAGCTACCCGTTCAGCGCCCGTTATTACCAAACGCAACCGCAGATCGCCGCCGGCGAGGCCAACGCGGTAGCAACCTTTAGCCTCACCTATCAATAAGGACGAAGATAATGATGAGAAAAATAGCACTGCCCCTGACGCTGCTCGGCGCCGCCATGCTGGCACCGCCGCTGCAGGCGGCGGATGGGAATATTAATATTACTGGCAGAGTGACAGAAAGCAGTTGCGTGCTGGATGCCAGGACAACGCGTAAAATAGATTTCGGCACCCGCCTTGTTAAAAGTACCAACGTTCAAATATATGGGGGTTTTTATATATACTTGGCTGATTGCCCCGATAGCATTAAGCAGGTGAAAGTTAGGTTCGAGGGAACACCGGCCGAGAGTAAAACAAAGCCTGGTAAAGTGTTTGCTATCGATAATATTAATGAGCCTGGTGCAGCAAAGAATGTTGGTTTCACTTTTTATGATATATACAGGGAAGGAGTCCCTGATTACGCTCTTGGTGTTAATGAAATCAGTCCATTGATAGATTTAAAAGAGGGGGAGGTAAATAGGTTTTCCTTTGGGTATGGATATACTACTGACGGTCTGATGCCCACGGCAGGGATTGCTCGATCACGGGTGCAGTTTAGTTTGATTTACCCTTGATATTATTACGTACCTCATTTTATTTACATAAGGAAAGATAATGAAAAATATCATCAAGGGATTGTTATTGGTCGGCTACGGGCTGTCTTTCTGCGCCTATGGTGCGGATGGAAGTGTAGATCTTGAACTGAAACTCGTTAATGATACCTGTAATTTGACATCAGATAGCAAAAATATGCAGGTGTTACTGGGGGACGTTTCTCGTACCGAACTAAAATCTATCGGCGCGGCCAGCAAGCCGGTTGAATTTACCATTAAAGTAACAGATTGTGCTCCGGATATAAGGGTCGATTTCAATATTCATGGTAATGCAGCTAACCGACATAAGGAGAGAAGAAATACTTTTGAATTAGATAGTGACTCTGTTGCATCAGGGGTTGGGGTACAGGTAGCCGTTGATGGTGGCGAATGGGAGTCGGAATACGCTTTTTTAGGCCGTGCTAACGCTGATGGTGCGATATCTAAGGTCTTTAAGGCTCGTTATATTGCCTTGGATGATAAGATAATCCCTGGCCGTGCTAATGCCGCTGTGCAGTTTAATCTGCTCTATCCATAACTAAACTACTCCACCCGACGCCCCCTGCGTCGGGTTTTTATATCATCAGAGTAAATAGGCTGTTATCCAGCAATAAGGAAGATAGCGATGATAACGACAGTAAAAAGCAAGATGCAGCCGCTGATATTCCTCTGTGCGGTAATGCTTTCCCCACCGCTCTACGCGGCGGACGGCAATATTAATGTAACCGGCCGGGTAGTGGAGAATGCCTGTGCGGTAGCCGCCGAGTCGAAGAATATCATGGTGGATTTTGGTGTGCAGGCGGGTAACTCCAGGTATGGTGGCAAGGGTACTCCTCAAGAAATATGGCTTCTGGATTGCCCTTCGGGGGCTAAGCAGGTGAAGATTAGATTTGAAGGTACCGCTAGTAGTGATTTTGTGTGGTATGAGAAAGAATATACTTTCGCCCCCGATAATCAGGGGCAGCCGGGAGCTGCACAGAACGTAGGGTTCAGGATATACAATAGGGATGATAATTCTTGGATTAAAGTTAACGGTGAGTCGAAACCTTATGAGCTGAAAGACAGCGGTTCCGGCAGTGCGAATAGACTTGATTTTGGTGTGATGTTGTCTTGGCCTGACTATAGCAAGCCTATCCCACTTGGTGAGGCGACGAGCACTATTCAGTTCAGCATTCTTTATAACTAAATCCGTCATGGCCTATTTTTATGGTGACGAAGGAAAATGTGATGAATAAAGCAATCAAAAGAATCGTTCAGGGTTTGTCAATTTGCCTGATTGGCCTGACCTGCGCGGCACAAGGTGCAGATGGCACCATCAAAACCAAAGTGAAGTTTATTCAGTTCACCTGCAACCTGACGGCCGCCAGCAAGAACATGCGCGTGCCGATGGGAGATATCAACCGCAGTCAGTTGGCTAAAACCGGGAGCCTGAGTTCGCCAGTGTTGTTTGAATTAAAAGCAACCGGCTGCCCGACAGGAGGCGAAACTAAAGTTGGCGTGCATTTTTCAGGCATGGCAGCGCCGGAGGATGGGGAGGCTTATGTTTTGGATAAAGACTCCGGGGCGTCGGGTGTCGCAGTTAAAATAGCGACTGAACTTTACGGTAAGTATTATTTCATTAGGCCCAATGATTCTAGATATGAACCTTATCCAAACTCCGACGGTGAGGTCACCCTGAAGTACGCGGTACGGTATGTCGCCCTCAATGATAAGGTTACGCCCGGTACTGCCAATCTGACAACCCAAATTGATTTGGCTTACTATTGAGTTACCTGGCCCGATGGCGTAAAAACTGTTGGGCTGATGCTATTGATAGCAAAGTAAAACTACCCAAAATAACTCGCGCCGCAGAGCGGCGGCAACGGAGCGAGTTCCCACGAGCTTATTTCCGACTTCTTCAGGTGAATGATGCTTATTCGCCTTAATTTATGGGTAGAGTCAGGGCACCATTTTCCTCATCAGCTGGGGAAAATACGATTGATATGGCCGCCAGCCTGCGCGCATCATCCCCCTTGAAGCTCGAGCAAAATGCGGCCATAATCTGCCGTATCGGTAGCACCGAAACACACATCGAATAAATCCCTTTCTCGTCGGGCTAACGACGCGGGAGGGATTTTTTTTTTGTCACGGCCCGGCGTCTGCGCCCGGCAACTTGTTGAACTACGAGGGTTTACTATGAGCACCTTAGGCCATCAGTCCGATAATTCATTAGTGTCCAACGCCTTTGGTTTCCTGCGCTTTCCGCTGAACTTCATGCCTTACGACAGCGATGCAGAGTGGGTCATCACCGGCATTCCGTTTGACATGGCGACCTCCGGCCGCGCCGGCGGCCGTCATGGCCCGGCGGCCATCCGCCAGGTGTCCACCAACCTGGCCTGGGAAGGCAACCGTTGGCCGTGGAGCTTCGATCTGCGCGATCGCCTGAACGTGGTTGACTGCGGCGACATCGTGTTCAACTTCGGCGATGCGCAGGACATGAGCGACAAGCTGCAGGCGCACGCGGAGAAACTGCTGAAGGCCGGTAAGCGCATGCTCTCGTTCGGCGGCGACCACTTCGTCACCCTGCCGCTGTTGCGCGCGCACGCCAAGCATTTCGGCAAGCTGGCGCTGGTGCACTTCGACGCCCATACCGATACCTACGCCAACGGCAGCAAGTTCGACCATGGCACCATGTTCTATCATGCGCCGAACGAAGGCCTGATCGATCCGCATCACTCGGTGCAGATCGGCATTCGCACCGAGTTCGATCATGACAACGGCTTTACCGTACTGGACGCCGCGCAGGTGAACGATCGCAGCGTGGACGACCTGCTGACGCAGATCAAAGGCATCGTCGGCGATATGCCGGTGTACCTGACCTTCGACATCGACTGTCTGGATCCGGCGTTCGCACCGGGCACCGGCACGCCGGTGATCGGCGGGCTGACCTCCGATCGCGCGCTGAAACTGGTGCGCGGCATGCAGTCGCTGAACATTGTCGGCATGGACGTAGTGGAAGTGGCGCCGGCTTATGACCAGTCCGAGATCACCGCGCTGGCCGCGGCGACGTTGGGTCTGGAGATGCTGTACCTGCAGGCGGCCAAGAAACACGCCTGACGCCAGGCCACGCCTCGCTGAAAAAGCGGCTCCCATCGAATTGGGGCCGCTTTTTTTATTTCGTTTGTCGCCATCCGCGCGGCGATTTTCAGCCTGTTGCAACGCCTTTGCGCAATCCTGCGCAGAAATGAAAAAGAGTCAGGAAAAAGGGAGCCGGGATAGCGGGGTGGATGAATATACTGCGCGCGGGTGCTCTGGATCTTTGTCTCTGGAGCTTCTGCGAAAGATACAAAGAGAAAAGCCCCGAGTCGATATTCATCAACCCGAGGCCAACTCTAACGCCAGACAACGTTAAGTTAGCCTCTTACCCGCCGCGAGGCAAGGAGAAGAAGGCATGATGCCGAACAAACGGAGCCTGTTAAAATTGGTGGTTATTTGTGCCACGGTAATATCACTGGCATGGATAACGCGCAGCACGCTGTGTGAGCTGCGGATCCGATCGGGCAACACGGAGGTTGCGGCCATTTTGGCTTACGAATCCGAACGGTAAGGCAACCCGGCGACGGGGGATGTCCCCCGTCTGCTGGTTGTTGGCGTCCAGATCCCTGAGCACCCACTCACAGCATTCGGTTTCTCGCCGCAGAGGAGAGAGAAATGGGTTTATGCCCGGTTAACCTGTCGCGCCAGCAACATACGGCTAAACAGCGCCCCGCCCGCCAGCAGCGTCAGCAGCTGTGAGGCAATCAGCACCGCAAAGCCCGAGGACACCTTGCCCTGGCTGGCCATCACCATGCCCATCGCCATCGGCACGAACGCCGAGAATAGATTGCCGATGCCGTTAATCAGCCCATAGGCGCTGCCGACCGCCTCCGGCCGTGCATAATGCTGCAGCAGCGTGGGGATCGCCGCGCCCTGCACGCCCCAACAGGCGTTGGCCGCCAGCAGAAAGAAGGCGATCCAGCCAAGCTGATGGCTGTTCATTACGCCATAGATGCACAGTGCGGTCGCCGCGCCGCCAAAGACGAAGATCAGCGGCGCCTGATAAGGACGGATGCGATCGAGCAACGCGCCGCCGAGGTATTTGGAGGCGATGCTGACGATGAAAGGCAGCGCGGCCATCCAGCCCATTTGCTTGATGGAGAACCCCTTTTCATCGGTCAGGTAAGCCGGCAGCCAGGCGCTGGAGCCCCACAGGTAACTGAGCGTGGCGATCTCGATCAGCAGGATCCAGCCGAGCATCGGCGTGCGCCAGGCCAGCGCAAAGGTGTGCCAGACGCGGCTTAGCACCGGTTGCGGATCGGCGGGGCGTGAAGATGAAGATAAGGCGAGCGGATGAACGAACAACCGCACCAGCGCCAGGCCCAGCAGCAGGTTGAGCAGCGCCAGCAGGTGAAACGACATCGCCCAGCCGAAGTGCGCCATCAGAAAACTCACCAGCGGAAAGCCGATCACCAGCCCCAACGAGACGCCCAGCGCGCTGACCGCGTTGGGCTTGCCGCGCTCGTCGGCGGCGAAATGATCGCTGATGTACATGGTTTTCAGCGAGAACAGCGGCCCTTCGCTGACGCCAAGCAGCGCGCGCACCACGCACAGCAACAGCAGCGATCCCGCCAGCGGCGAGGCGGCGGTGAGCAGCGCCCACAGCACCACGCTCAGCGTCAGCGCGCGGCGGTAACCCATCAGCGTTTCCAGAAACGGCGTCAGCAACATGGCGGAGAGGCCGTAACCGAATAAAAACACCGTCATCAGCGTGCCCTGGTGAGCGCGGTCACCGCCGAGTTGAAAGTGTTGCAGGAAGTCGGGATTGACCAACATCACGGCGATATTAACTCGATCCGCATAGGCGATAACGATCAGAAACAGCAGGGCGATCACCCCAAACCAGCGTTGACGTTGTTGCACGGCGCGTTCCTCAGTGCGAGCGGTTGACGAATTCAGGCAGCAGTAAACTCACCCGAGGATGCCATTTGGCGCAAACGCGGGGATGGGGCTGATTGATGTAAATTTATTGTTATCAAATAGGGTGTAAAAGACAGAGAGAAAACACTTTTACGCGCAATACGCCGCCGGGATCAACGCATTTTTTGCCATAAATTAGCGAGGGAGCGCACAACTGACATAGGTTTTTCATATCGGTGCATGATTTCGTGATCTTTCCCGCATTTGTCATTTTTAAACAACCTTTCATTAACATTTGCCGTTCCGCTCGCTTGACGAAAGTTTCGCCAGACTTATAGTGGCTGTATTAAATAAGAAACTGAGTTTCATATATGAAACAATCAGATAGAGGATAAAAGCAATGAGCTGGAAGAATGTGTGCGAAGTGTCTCAGGTGAAAGAAGATTTTCCTTTCTCCGGCAAAGTGGAAGGAAAGGAGATCGGGGTGTACCTGCTCGACGGTAACTACTACGCGCTGGAAGACGTCTGCCCGCATGCTTATGCCTTGCTCAGCCAGGGGTTTGTAGACGACGGCAAGGTTGAGTGCCCGCTGCACGAAGCGCTGTTTGACGTGCGTACCGGCCAGTGCCTGCGCGAGCCGGGCGGCCGCGATCTGCAAACCTATCCCACCCGGGTGGTCGACAACCAAATCCAGATCACTTTTATCGCGGAGGAGTAATCATGCAGCACATCACCGATTTCAATCCCTGGCTGCCGGACACCCAACAGGTGACGCCGGCCCGCGAAGGCGGCAACGGTCAAATCCATCAGCCGGGCCAGTTCCGCAATGTCATCTGGCAAAACCGTGCCCGGGTGCCGGACGGCTTCGAAACTGCCCTGGTGGCGGCGCTGGAAACGATCTTCGATCAGGGGGCGGAAGAGCTGGAGCAGATCGTCAGCGCGTTGAATCAGCGTCGTCTGTTCGATCGCAGCGGCCAGCCGTGGAATGAGGCGACGTTCCGCGAATTCCTTCACGTTAACGGTTTCTGAGCGACACCCGGGAGAAGACAATGACAGCAAACACAACATCCTCCGAACAGAGCTTGCAGGACTATCTTGACCAGGGGCTGCGCGGCATGTGGTATCCGGTGCTGGCCAGCTGGGAAGTGGGCAACAACCCGGTCGGTATCACCCGCCTGGGGCAGCAAATCGTGGTGTGGCGCGACGGTGAAGGCCAGATCCATGCGCTGGAAGACCGCTGCCCGCACCGTGGCGCGCGGCTTTCCATGGGGTGGAACCTCGGCGATCGCATCGCCTGTTGGTATCACGGGGTGGAAGTCGGCGGCGACGGGACGGTGAAAGACGTGCCGGCGGTGGATCGCTGCCCGCTGGTGGGGCAAAAATGCCTGCGATCTTACCCGGCCAAAGAAGCCTATGGCGCGGTGTTCCTCTATTTCGGCGTGACGGCGGATGAAACGCCGGCGGAGCTGACTTTCCCGCAAGAGCTGGCGGACGAAGCGTCGTACAGTCATTTTCTGTGCACCGCCAGCTGGAACTGCAACTACCAGTACGCCCTGGAAAACGTGATGGATCCGATGCACGGCACCTACCTGCACTCCTCTTCACACTCGATGGCGGAAGGGGATCGCAAGGCGGACATGGCGCTGGAGCCGACCGACAGCGGCTTCATCTTCAAGAAAAACGGCCAGATCGGCGTCAACTTCGACTGGGTGGAATTCGGCAACAGCGGCGCGTATTGGATGCGCCTGTCGATCCCGTACAAGAAGCGCTTCGGGCCGGGCGGTCACTTCTGGATCATCGGCATGGTGGTGCCGGAGGACAAGGATCACTGCCGGGTATTCTTCTGGCGCATTCGTAAGGTCAAGGACTGGCAGCGCGACATGTGGCGCTTCATGTACCGCAATCGTCTGGAATCGTTGCATTGGGACGTGCTCGAGCAGGATCGCATCGTGCTTGAGAACATGGCGCCTAACGCCCGCGGCCGCGAATATCTGTACCAGCACGACGTCGGTCTTTCTCGCCTGCGCCGCCTGATGCAGAAAGAGGCGCAAAAACAGCTGGCGACGCTGCGCGAGCGGGAGGCGGCGCAGTGAACGGCCTGCTGAACGGTAAACGCATCGTGGTCACCGGCGCGGCGCGCGGCCTGGGCTACAGCTTCGCCGCCGCCATCGCCGCTGCCGGCGCGCAGGTGGTGATGTGCGACATTTTGGCGGATGAGCTGGTGGCGAGCGGTGCCGCGCTGCGCGAGCAGGGTGCTCAGGTGGAAACGCAAACCATCGATCTGGCGTCACCGGATTCGATCCGTTCGGCGTTCGAGAAGATCGCCGCCGGCGGCGGGATCGACGGCCTGGTGAACAACGCGGCGCTGGCGACCGGCGTCGGCGGTAAAACCATGATGGAATACGATATCGAACTGTGGGATCGGGTGATGCAGGTCAACGTGCGCGGCACCTGGCTGGTGAGCCAGGCGGCGGTGCCGCTGCTGGCGCGCAACCCGCACGCCAAGATCGTCAACGTGGCGTCGGACACCGCGCTGTGGGGCGCGCCGCGCCTGATGGCCTATGTTGCCAGCAAAGGCGCGCTGATCGCGATGACCCGATCGATGGCGCGTGAGCTGGGTCCGCAGGGCATCTGCGTCAACGCCATCGCGCCGGGCCTGACGCGGGTGGAAGCTACCGAGTATGTCCCCGCCGAGCGCCACCAGCTGTACGAGCAGGGGCGCGCGTTGGCCGGGGCGCAGCACCCGGACGATGTGAACGGTACGGTGCTTTATCTGCTGTCGCCGCTGGCGGATTTCGTCACCGGTCAACTGCTGCCGGTCAACGGCGGCTTCGTATTCAACTGACGGCCCGCAGGGCAGGCGCACAGCGCAGGAGCGAGAGATGGCGGACGAGCAAGCATGTAAATATCTGATCCCGGGGCTGGATCGCGGGTTGCAGTTGCTGCTGGCGTTTGGCGAGCAGCATAAGGAGATGACCTTCGCCGAGTTGCATCGCCTGGTCGATATGCCGAAGGCCACCGCTTATCGCGTGGTGCAGACGCTCGAACACCTGGGCTTTCTGGAGCGCAATCCGCGCACCAACACCTTTGCGCTCGGCATCAAGGTGCTGCGTCTCGGCTTCGAATATATCGCGTCGCTGGACGTGGCGCAGGCCGGCCAGCCGGTGATCGAGCAGTTGCGCGATCGCAGCCAGTGCAGCAGCCATCTGGCGATCCGCGACGGGCGTGACGTGATCTATATCGCCCGCGTCAGCGCCGCCGGTTCGCAGATCAATCAGGTCAGCGTCGGCACCCGCTTGCCGGTGCACCAAACCTCGCTCGGCCGCATGTTGTTGACCAGCGCGACTCGCAGCGAGTTCGAACAACTGTATCCAGACGCGCAGCTGCCGGGCAATGCGCCGGGCACCCCGGCGGATCGCGAAACGCTGTGGCAGATGGTGCAGCAAGACAAGGCGCGCGGCTATGTGATCGGCGAATCGTTCTTCCGCCACGGCATCTCCTCGATCGTCTACCCGATCTTCAACCGCGAGCAGCGGGTCGAGGCGGTGGTCAGCATCATGGTGCCGTCCGATGAGATCCCGAAAGCGGATCGCGAGCGGCTGCGCATGGAAGTGCGCGACGCGGCGGAGAAAATTTCCGGCTTCCTCGGCGCGCCGCCGCAGGCCAACGTCGGCTAACCGACAGGACCGACTCTTTTACTCAGGCAGGGACAAGGCCCGTAGCAAACAGGGGCCGGGGTTCACTCATGCCTGAAAACCGTATGCAGCGAGAACGTGAGGCTGAACAATGAGCGTAATCGGAATCGAAAAACTGGAATTTGGCGTCGAAGATCTGCCAACCTGCGAAAAATTCATGCAAGACTTCGGCCTGCAGCCCGCCACGCAACATTGGGGCGAAGCGCAGCGCGAATTCACTACCCTGAGCGGGGCGCGGGTTGTCCTGCATCCGCTGCAAAGCGCGGCGCTGCCTGCGGCGTTTGAAGGCGGTTCCACCCTGCGCCGCATGACCTGGGGCGTGGCCTCGCCCGCCGATCTGGCGCGCCTGCAGCCGCGTTTGGCGCTGATGCCCGGCTTCCGCCAGGTGGGAGAAGAGCTGGAGTGCCTCGATCCCAACGGCATGACGCTGCGCTTCGTCGTCAGCCGCCAGCAGGCGGTCGAGGTGCCGGTCACGCCGATCAACCAATGGGGCGACGTGCGCCGCATCGATCAACCCAGCCCGGTCTATTCGCAGGCGCAGCCGATCAACATTGGCCACGTGGTGTTCTTCGTTGAAGATCTGGCGGCGACCGAGCGTTTCTACCGCGAGCTGTTGGATTTCCAGGTTTCCGATCGCTATATCGATCGCGCCGTCTTCCTGCGCACCCAGGCGCGCGGCGGCCACCATAACCTGTTCCTGCTGAAGCTGCCGAACCGCCCACGCGGCCTGAACCACGTGGCGTTCACCGTGCGCGATATCCACGAAGTGATCGGCGGCGGCATTGCCATGAACAAAGAGCAGTGGAGCACCTTTATCGGCCCCGGCCGTCACCCGATCTCCTCGGCCTATTTCTGGTACGTCAACAGCCCGACCGGCGGCGCGTTCGAGTACTACACCAACGACGATTATCTGACGGAAAACTGGCAGCCGCGCGAGCTGGAACATTCGCTGGTCTCCTTCACCGAATGGGCAGTAGAGGGCGGCATCGATCACGACACGCGCCGCCAGCATAAAAAGGCGGAGGCGTTATGAACCGGCCGGAGCAGGCGGGCATCGTCATCGTCGGCGGCGGCCAGGCCGGCGGTTGGGCGGCCAAGACGCTGCGCGACCGGGGCTACAGCGGCCGGCTGACGGTTGTCAGCGACGAACCCTACGATTTTTACGAGCGGCCGCCGCTGTCGAAAGCGGCGCTGCTGGATGCCGCGGCGCCCCTCAGCCGGCTGTTCAGCGAACAGACGGTGGCGGAGCTGAATATCGACTGGCGCCGCCCGCTGCGCGCCGAGTCCATCGACGCTGAACAGCAAATCGTTACGCTCAGCGACGGGCAGCGGCTGCAGTTCGAGCAGTTGCTGATCGCCACCGGCGGGCGGCCGCGTTTGCCGAGCGCTGCCTGGGCGCAGCACCCGCGCGTGATGACGCTGCGTTCCTGGGACGATGCGGCCCGGTTGCGGCAGGGGCTGCAGGGCTGCCGTCGCCTGGCTATCGTCGGCGGCGGTTGGATCGGGCTGGAGATCGCCGCTTCCGCGCGGCGTCTCGGCGTCGAGGTGACGGTGTTTGAACGCCAGCCTGCGCTGTGCATGCGCAGCGTCGGCGCCGATGTCTCACAGGCGTTGCTCGAACTGCATCGCCGGCAGGGCGTCACGGTGCTGTGCGGCTGCGGCGAGATCTCGCTGGAAGATCGCGACGGCGCCGCCTGGATCGGCAGCGAAGTCAGCGATCCGCAGGTCTTCGATCTGGTGGTGGTGGGGATCGGCGTCGAGCTGAATCTCGAACTGGCGCGCAGCGCCGGGCTGGCGATCGAGTCCGGCATCGTGGTCGACGGCCAGGGGCGCACCAGCCATCCGGCGATCTTCGCCGCCGGCGATGTGGCGCGCCACCCGACGCTTGGTCTGTGCCTGCAGTCCTGGGCCTACGCGCAAAATCAGGCCATCAGCACCGCCTGCGCGATGCTCGACGCCTTCGCCGCTCCGTATGACGACGTGGCCTGGCTGTGGTCGGATCAATATGACGTCAATATCCAGATCCTCGGCGTGCCGAGCGGCGGCGTGCACCATGTGGTGCGCCGCACGCCGCAGTCGCAGGTGTTCTTCACGCTGAACGCCGATCGGCAGCTGGTGCAGATGGTGGCGTTCAACGACGCGCGCACCATCAAGCTCGGCAAGCGTTGGTTGGCGAGTGGCCGGGTGCTGGATCCGCAGCAACTGGCGGATGCGGAGTTTTCTTTGATGGCGTTGAAATAACGCCCGAACCTCGGGAGCGTTTTATGACTACGCAAGACATTGACGCCCGCGCTGGACGGGCGGGGGAAACCGTTGCCGAAAATCCGCAGCAGCGGGTGCGCTGGTCGGTACCGATCGCGCTGTTTGCCTGCGTGCTGCTGGCGTTTTTCGACAAGATCAGCATCGCGGCGCTGTTTTCCGACGCCGAGTTTCAGCAGGCGTTGGGCATCGGTTTTGACCCGGCGCGGCTGGGCTTGCTGATGAGCGCGTTTCTGTTCTCCTACGGCATTTCCTCCATGCTGCTCAGCGGCATCGGCGATCGGCTTAATCCGGTCAAGGTATTGATTGGCATGATGGTGGTGTGGGGCGTGCTGATGGTGTTGATGGGGCTGGTGCGTTCCTATCACGCCATGATGACGCTGCGCATCCTGCTCGGCATCGCCGAAGGGCCGCTGCTGCCGATGGCCTACGCCATTATTCGTCAGGCTTTCCCGCCGCAGCTGCAGGCGCGCGCCACCATGCTGTGGTTGCTCGGCACGCCGCTGGGGGCCGCGCTCGGCTTCCCGGTCACCCTGTACATTCTCAATACCTTCGACTGGCAGGCCACCTTCTTCTTTATGGCGTTTCTGACGCTGCCGGTGATGTTGCTGGTGCTGTTCGGCATGCGCCACCTGAACGTCGCGCGTCCGGCGGCGGCGGCCAAACCGGCGGTGTCCGAACGCAAACAGCATCGCCGCGAGCTGCTGCGCAGCCCGCATTTCTGGATGATTTGCCTGTTCAACATCGCCTTCCTGACCTACCTGTGGGGCATGAACGGCTGGCTGCCGAGCTATCTGATCAAGGGCAAAGGCATTCATCTGGAACATGCCGGTTACCTCTCTTCGCTGCCGTTCATCGCCATGCTGCTCGGCGAAGTGCTGGGCGCCTGGCTGTCGGACAAGCTGGATCGCCGCGCGCTGGCCTGCTTCCTGTCGCTGTGCGGCGCCGGCCTCGGTCTGGCGGTGGTGTTGCACCTGCAGGGCACCTACAGCGTGATCGCCGCCATGGCCTTCAGCACCTTTATGTGGGGCGCCGGCGCGCCGAATATTTTCGCGCTGTTGGCGAAGGCCACCAGCAGCAAGGTGAGCGCCACCGCCGGCGGCATCTTCAACGGGTTGGGCAATTTTGCCGGCGCGCTGGCGCCGGTGCTGATGGGGGCGTTGATCGCCGCCACCGGCAATATGGATAACGGCCTGCTGTTCCTGGTGGTGATGGCGTTCGTCGGCTGCCTCATTCTGCTGCCGTTGCTGAGAAAGTACTGATTAATCAATCGATTCAACAGAGGAGTGACAACATGTCTCAGGTTGAGAACAAAGCCGGCGTCAAGCCGCAGGATCTGTCGATGGAAAACTGGGTGGAGTCGCGCATCGCCCGTTTCGAGGGCCGCAAATATGACTGGAACGCGCTGAAATTCCAGGCCGACTTCGACCCGAAATACCGCCGCGCGCAGATGCGTTACATCGGCACCGGCGCTACCGGCGTGGCCAGCGATGCCAACACCATTCCGGCAGGCAACTTCACCTTCTCCACCATGGTGTTGCCTTCGAAGTGCGAGGGCCCGCTGCACCTGCATGACGACGTGGAAGAAGTGTTCTTCATGCTGAAAGGCAGCATCACGCTGATGATTCAGGATGGCGAAGAGTATTACGAAACCAGGCTGAAAGAGCGCGATCTGATCTCGGTGCCGGCGGGGGTGTATCGCGGCCTGTTCAACCACGGCGAGGAAGAGGCGCTGATGTGCGTGATGCTCGGCACCGCCAAGCCGGAGATCCCGACCTATCCGGCGGATCACCCGCTGTCCAAAGTGAAGCGCAACTGATGAACGGCCTGGCGCAACGCCAACGGGCGCGCTGCGGGGCGTACACCCTGAGCTGGCGCGAGGCCGGGCAGGGGCGGCCGGTGGTGTTGCTGCATGGCATCAGCTCCGGATCCGCCTCGTGGATCAAGCAGTTCAACGATAACGGCCTGACGGACGGCCACCGTCTGGTGGCGTGGGATGCGCCGGGCTACGGCGGCAGCCTGCCGTTGGCGGATCCGCAGGCCGATGCCGCCGGTTATGCGGCGGCGTTGGCGGCGCTGATTGATGAGCTGCAGCTGGTGCAGCCGCTGATCGTCGGCCATTCGCTGGGGGCGCTGATCGGCAGCGCCTATGCCGCCGGCTATCCGGATGGGCTGTGTGGGCTGGTGTTGGCGGATCCGGCGCAGGGCTATGCCACGGCGCCGGAGGAAAAGCGTCGGCAGGTGTACGGCCAGCGCCAGCAGATGATAGAGACGCTGGGGCCGGTGGGCTACGGCGAGCAGCGGGCGGCGGCCTTGCTGCGTGAAGGGGCGGATCCGCAGGATATCGCCTGGGTGCGCAACGGCATGCAGCAGCTCGATCCCGACGGTTTTCTGAGTGCCGCCTGGATGCTGGCCAACGATGATATCGGCCGCTATCTGGCGCGCTATCGCGGCCCGCTGGAGGTGTGGTGCGGCGAACAGGATCGCATTACGCCACCGGAGAAGGCGGCCGAGCTGGCGGGTGAACAGGACGCGGCGCTGCGTCTGATCGCCGCCGCCGGTCATGCCAGCTACCTCGATGCGCCGGCGTGTTTCAACCGCTATCTGCGGGACTTTACGGGAGCAATCCAACGATGAATTTTCAGCTTGAGGATCGGGTGGCGGTGGTGACCGGCGGCTCGTCGGGCATCGGTTTCGAAACCCTGAAGCTGCTGCTGGCCGAAGGGGCGAAAGTGGCGTTCTGCGGCCGCGATCCGGACAAACTGGCCGGCGCAGCAGCCAGCCTGCGCGCGGACTTCCCGCAGGCGGATATCCTGGCGCTGCGCTGTGACGTACTGGACGCGCAGCAGGTGGCGCAGTTCGCCGCTCAGGTGACGGCGCATTTCGGCGGCGTGGATCTGCTGATCAACAACGCCGGTCAGGGCTTCGTCGCCCATTTTGACCAGACGCCGCGCGAAGCCTGGCTGCATGAGGCCGAGCTGAAGCTGTTCGGCGTGATCAACCCGGTGCAGGCGTTCTTACCGGCGCTGGAACGATCGGCGATCGCGTCTATCACCTGCGTCAACTCGCTGCTGGCGCTGCAGCCGGAAGAGCACATGATCGCCACCTCGGCGGCGCGTGCCGCGCTGCTCAACATGACGCTGACGCTGTCGAAAGAGCTGGTGGGCAAAGGCATTCGCGTTAACTCGATCTTGCTGGGGATGGTGGAGTCGGGCCAGTGGCGCCGCCGTTTCGACGATCGCAGCGATAAAGATCAAAGCTGGGAGCAGTGGACGGCGGCGATCGCCGAACGCCGCGGCATCCCGATGAAGCGCCTCGGCAAGCCGCAGGAGCCGGCGCAGGCGCTGCTGTTCCTCGCTTCACCGCTGGCTTCCTTTACCACCGGCGCGGCGCTGGACGTTTCCGGCGGCTTTAACCGTCATGTGTAACAGGGGCCGAAAAAGATGAAGAAGATCATGATGATTGGCTATGGCGCGATGGCGAAGGAAGTGATCGCCCGTTTGCCTGAAGGCGTGGAGGTCGGCTGGATCCTGGCGCGCGCAGCTCATCATGCGGCGATCGCCGAGGCCTTTGGCGGGCGGGTGCAGGCGCTGACCCATCCGGAGCAGTGTTCGCAGCGGCCGGATTTGGTGCTGGAGTGCGCCAGCCAGCAGGCGGTGGCGGAGTTTGGCGAGGCGGTGCTGCAGCGCGGTTGGCCGCTGGCGGTGATCTCGACCGGCGCGCTGGCGGACGCCGCATTGCAACAGCGGCTGCAGCAGGTTTGCCGCAGCCATCACGGGCAACTGATCGTGCTGTCCGGCGCGGTGGCGGGGATGGACGGGCTGGCGTCGGCGCGTGAAGGCGGGTTGGAGAGCGTGACCTATCAGGCCAGCAAGAGCCCGGCCAGCTGGCGCGGCAGCCCGGCGGAGCAACTGATCGACCTCGATGCGGTGCGCGAGGCGCAGGTATTTTTTGAAGGCTCGGCGCGCGAAGCGGCGCGTTTGTTCCCGGCCAATGCCAACGTGGCGGCCACTATTGCGCTCAACGGTCTGGGGATGGACGCCACCCGGGTGCGCCTGCAGGTCGATCCCGCCACCCGGCGCAATACCCATCGCCTGCAGGTGTGCGGCGACTTTGGCGAGTTTCACATTGAGCTGAGCGGTAACCCGCTGGCGAGCAATCCCAAAACATCAACCCTGGCGGCGCTGAGCGCGGTACAAGCCTGCCGCCGTCTGGTGGACGGCGGTTTTATTGCCTGAACGGCAGGAGCGGAGCATGGAACGATTGAATATTTTTGTCGCCGGGCGCTGGCGTGAAGGGCGTGGCGAAGAGATGGCTTCGGTATTCCCGGCCGACGGCAGCGTCAACGCGCGGCTGCGCGCCGCTAACGTCGAGGACGTGAACGAGGCGGTGGAAGCGGCGGAACGCGCCTGGCGCGCGCCGGAGTGGCGCGGACTGGTGCCGCACCAACGCGCCTCGATTCTCTACCGCGTCAGCAACCTGATCCTGGCGCAGCAGGAACAGCTGGCCGAGCTACAGACTCGCGACAACGGCAAACCGCTGGCGGAAACCCGCGGCCTGGTGGCCAGCGCGGCGGCGACCGCGCGCTATTTCGCCGCCGCCTGCGAGGTGTTGGAAGGCGAGCTGCCGACCCCGCGCAGCGCCGAGGTGATGACCCTCAGCCAGTATCAACCGATGGGAGTGATCGCCGCCATTACGCCGTGGAACTCACCGATCGCCAGCGAAATGCAGAAGGTGGCGCCGGCGCTGGCGGCGGGCAACGCGGTGGTGCTCAAACCGGCCGAAGCCACGCCGCTGATGGCGCTGAAGCTGGCCGAGCTGTTCGAACAGGCGGGGCTGCCGGCCGGGCTGCTCAGCGTGTTGCCGGGCAAAGGTTCGGTGATCGGCGAGGCGTTGGCGCGCCATCCGCTGGTGAAGAAGATTTCCTTTACCGGCGGGACCAGCACCGGGCGCCATTTGGCGCACATCGCCGCCGACAAGCTGATCCCCACCTCGCTGGAGCTGGGGGGCAAATCGCCGACCATCGTGTTGGAGGACGCCGATCTGGAACAGGCGGCGCGCGGCATCTGCTACGGCATTTTCAGCTCCGCCGGCCAGGCGTGCATCGCCGGATCGCGGCTGCTCGTACACCGTTCGCTGTATCAGCCGCTGCTGGCGCGCTTGACCGAACTGACGGCGGGGCTGCGTATCGGCAACCCGCTGGTGCCGGGCGTGCATCTTGGCCCGCTGATCAGCGCCAAACATCGGCAAAGCGTGGCGGACTACGTGGCGCTGGCGCGGCAGGAGGGCGGCCGGGTGGTCATCGGCGGCGAAGCGCCGGCCGATCCGCAACTGGCGAGCGGCAGCTATTACCTGCCGACCATTATTGAGGGTTTGAACAACGATGCCCGCGTGTGCCAGGAAGAGATCTTCGGCCCAGTGCTGGTGGCGCTGCCGTTCGACGACGAGCAACAGCTGATCGAACAGGCCAACGACTCGGTGTATGGCCTGGCGGCCGGCATCTGGAGCCGCGACTTCCCTCGCGCGATGGCGCTGGCGGAGCGGCTGGAAACCGGCACCGTCTGGGTCAATACCTACAAAACGTTCTCGATTTCCACGCCGTTCGGCGGTTTCAAGGAGAGCGGGTTGGGCCGCGAAAAGGGCCTGAACGGCATCAAGGCCTACATGCAGCAGAAAAGCGTGTATCTGGCGCTGAGCCATCAGGTGAACCGCTGGAGCGACTAGGCCGACACCTCTACGCATAACCCTAATAACGATTACCTTAAGAAGGCAGATGATGAGCGATAAAATCACGGTTGGCGAGGCGATAGCCCGGACTCTGGAACAGTACGCGGTGTCGGCGATGTACGGCATCATTTCGATTCATAATCTGCCGATCGCCGATGCGGTGGGGCAGCGCGATAAAATTCGCTTCGTGCCGGCGCGCGGCGAAGCGGGGGCGGTCACCATGGCCGACGCGCACGGGCGGTTCTCCGGCCTGGGCGTGGCGTTGACCAGCACCGGCGCCGGCGCCGGCAACGCGGTGGGGGCGATGATTGAGGCGCTCAACGCCAACACGCCGCTGTTGCATATCACCGGCCAGGTAGAAAAAGCCTATCTGGATGCCGACGCCGGTTTTATTCATGAAACCCGCGATCAGCTCGGCTTCCTGCGCGCCTGCTCCAAGCGCGCTTACCGTGTCAATTCGCCGGAGCAGGCGGTGGCGGTGATCCAGCGAGCGATCCTGGATGCGCAAACCGTGCCCTGCGGCCCGGTGGCGGTCGAGATCCCGATCGATATTCAAAGCAGCCTGGTGTCCCGTTCGGTGCTGACCGAGCCGTTGGCGCCGGCGCCATTGCCGAAGGCGGACGATGCCGCGGTGGAACGGCTGCATCAGCGGCTGAAACAGGCCAAGCGTCCGCTGCTTTGGTTGGGCGGCGGCGCCTTGGCCTGCGGCGACGCGGTGCGCAAGCTGGCGGACGCCGGCGTGGCGGTGATCTCCAGCACCCACGGGCGCGGCATTCTGCCGGACAGCCATCCGCGCAACCTGCGGGCGTTCCATAACTCACCGAGCATCGAAGCGATCCTGACGCAGTGCGATCTGACGCTGGTGGCCGGTTCGCGCCTGCGCAGTAATGAAACCCGTACCTGGACGCTGCCGCTGCCGCGCCCGCTGGTGCAGATTGACATCGATCCGGCGGCGGCCAACCGCAACTACCTGGCCGATGAGCAGATCAACGGCGACTGCGCGGCGCTGCTGGCGGCGCTGGCGGCGCGGTTGGCCCCCGGCGAAAAGGTCAACGCCGAGTGGGATGCCGAAATCGCGGGGGCGGTGCAGCAGGCGGAGAGCGCGCTGCGCCAGCAGTCCGGTGAATACGCCAAACTCAATGACGCCATCGACGCCGCACTGCCGCAGGACGGGCTGTTGGTGCGCGATATCACCGTTTCCGGCAGCGTCTGGGGCAGCCGTCTATTCCGTGCGATCTCGCCGCTGTGCAACATTCACTCGCTGGCCGGCGCTATCGGCATGGGGCTGCCGATGGCGATCGGCACCGCGATTGCCAACCCGCAGCGCAAGGTGGTGGGGCTGGTGGGCGATGGCGGTTTGGCGCTGGGCCTGGGGGAGCTGGCGACCATGGCGCAGGAACAGGTGAACATCACTCTGCTGATCATGAACGATGGCGGTTATGGCGTAATGCGTGGCATTCAGGACAAGTATTTCGCCGGGCGCCAGTATTACAACGAGCTGCATACGCCGGCCTTTACCCAGATCGCCGAAGCGATGGGGTTGAAAGCCTGGAAGGTGGACGCGGCGTCGCAGTTCAACGGCGTGCTGGCCGAGGCGATCAATTACCCGGGGCCGTCGGTGGTCGAGGTGGACATGAAGCAGGTCGGGCCGCTGACCTTCGCCGGGCCGCCGCAGAAAACGCTGTATTGAGACGATAAAAAAACGCCCGGCGATTGCCGGGCGTTCTCGTGGTTATTTCTCTGCCGCGATGCGATCGCGAATGTGCTGTGCGCGCGCTTGGGAAGACGGGTGATCGTCGAACATGCTGCTCTGACGACCGGCTTCCATTTGGGCCAGTTTTTCGAAGCTGGTGGCCAGGCCGTTCGGATCGATACCGCGTTTTTTCAGCAGATCGAACGAGTAATCATCCGCTTCGCTTTCCTGCTTCTGCGAGAACTGGGCGCTGACCAGCTTCTCGCCGATATCCGCCAGCTGCGACTGCGACAGCGAGCCGATGACGCCGCCGGCGGAGGACGCCGCGGTGCGCAGCGCCACGGTGCCGTAAGCCACCTGCATCGCTTTACGGGTGTGGCCCAGCGCCACGTGGCCCATTTCGTGGCCCAGCACGCCTTCCACTTCGTTGTCGTTCATGATGTCCATCAGGCCGCTGTAGACGCGAATGCAGCCGTTGGCCATCGCCCAGGCGTTGACGTCTTTGGTCACGTAGACCTTGTAGTTGGCCGGGGTGCCGTTGATGTTGTCGCCCAGTGCCGCAGCGATTTTGTTGAGGCGCTTGGCATAGGTGCTGTCGGCCGGCGCGATTTGTGCCTTGCTGTCCATCTCGGCGCAGGATTTATCACTCAGGGCCTTAACGTCGTTGTTGCTCAGGGTCGCCGCCTGGAACGCCTGCGCGCCGGACTGCATCAGGGTTTCGGTATTCAGGTTTTGACAGCCGGTTGCCAGGGTGGCAATGCCCAACGCAATCAAAGAGGTACGAATTTTCATAACGCCATCTTCCTGTGAAGGTAACAAGGTAAAAGAGTCATTTTGCCTGGAGGAAATCGTGTCGCAAGAGCCTAGTGTACGCCAGCCGGAGCGAGAATAGTGTTATTCCGAAAAAGCGTCCAATCGTGCTAATAAGTGGTGAACTCGCTCTCATTTGGCATTAGGGATTGCCGTTGTGATGTGGAGTCTGAGAAAATAGGGAACTTGACTGCTTTTTTTATCCGACCTGGAGTAAAACATGTCCTCTCGTAAAGAGCTTGCCAACGCCATCCGCGCACTCAGCATGGACGCCGTACAAAAAGCAAATTCCGGCCACCCGGGGGCCCCTATGGGCATGGCGGACATCGCCGAAGTCCTGTGGCGTGACTACCTCAACCACAACCCGACTAACCCGCACTGGGCTGACCGCGACCGTTTCGTGCTCTCCAACGGCCACGGCTCCATGTTGATTTACAGCCTCCTGCACCTCACCGGCTACGACCTGCCGATGCGCGAGCTGGAAAACTTCCGTCAGCTGCATTCCAAAACCCCGGGCCACCCGGAGTACGGCTACACCCCGGGCGTTGAAACCACCACCGGCCCGCTGGGCCAGGGCATCGCCAACGCCGTCGGCTTCGCCATCGCCGAACGCACCCTGGCGGCGCAGTTCAACCGCCCTGGCCACGACATCGTCGACCACCACACCTACGCCTTCATGGGCGACGGCTGCATGATGGAAGGCATCTCGCACGAAGTCTGCTCCCTGGCCGGCACCCTCAAGCTCGGCAAGCTGACCGCCTTCTACGATGACAACGGCATCTCCATCGACGGCCACGTCGACGGCTGGTTCACCGACGACACCGCCCTGCGCTTCGAAGCCTACGGCTGGCACGTGGTGCGCAACGTCGACGGCCACAACCCGGACGCCATCAAGGCGGCGATTGAAGAAGCCCGCAAGGTGACCGACAAGCCGTCGCTGCTGATGTGCAAGACCGTTATCGGTTTCGGTTCGCCGAACAAGGCCGGCACCCATGACGTGCACGGCGCCGCGCTGGGCGCCGCCGAAGTGGCCGCCACCCGCGAAGCGCTGGGCTGGAAATACGCCGCCTTTGAAATCCCGCAGGACATCTACGCCCAGTGGGACGCCAAAGAAGCCGGTCAGGCCAAGGAAGCGGCCTGGAACGACAAGTTCGCCGCCTACGCCAGGGCCTTCCCGGAACTGGCCGCCGAGTTCAAGCGCCGCATGAACGGCGAGCTGCCGGCCGACTGGAAAGCCGACGCCAAGGCGTTCGTGGAAAAACTGCAGGCCAACCCGGCCAACATCGCCAGCCGCAAGGCGTCGCAGAACGCGCTGGAAGCGTTCGGCAAGGTGCTGCCGGAGTTCCTGGGCGGCTCCGCCGACCTGGCGCCGAGCAACCTGACCATGTGGTCCGGCTCGAAAGCGCTGAACGTTGACCCGGCGGGCAACTACATTCATTACGGCGTGCGCGAGTTCGGCATGACCGCCATCACCAACGGCATCGCGCTGCACGGCGGCTTCCTGCCGTACTCGGCGACCTTCCTGATGTTCGTGGAATACGCCCGCAACGCGGTGCGCATGGCGGCGCTGATGAAGCTGCGCAACGTGTTCGTCTACACCCACGACTCCATCGGTCTGGGCGAAGACGGCCCGACCCACCAGCCGGTGGAGCAGCTGGCGAGCCTGCGCGTGACCCCGAACATGAGCACCTGGCGTCCGTGTGACCAGGTGGAATCGGCGGTAGCGTGGCAGTACGGCATCGAGCGCAACGACGGCCCGACCACGCTGGTGTTCTCGCGCCAGAACCTGACCCAGCAGCCGCGCACCGCAGAGCAGCTGGCGAACGTGTACCGCGGCGGCTACGTGCTGAAAGACTGCGCGGGCACGCCGGACGTCATCCTGATCGCCACCGGCTCCGAAGTGGGCATCACGGTGGAAGCGGCGGACAAACTGACCGCGGCGGGCCGCAAGGTGCGCGTGGTGTCGATGCCGTCGACCGACGCGTTCGACAAGCAGGATGCGGCGTACCGTGAGTCGGTGCTGCCGGCGGCGGTGACGGCACGTGTGGCGGTGGAAGCGGGTATCGCGGACTACTGGTACAAGTACGTGGGGCTGAACGGCGCCATCGTGGGCATGACCACCTTCGGTGAGTCGGCGCCGGCGGAGCAGCTGTTCGCCGAGTTCGGCTTCACCGTGGACAACGTGGTGGCGAAGGCGCAGGCGCTGCTGAAGTAAGCCGCCGGGCGCCAGCCGATAAAAAAGCCGGTCATCATGACCGGCTTTTTTTATGGGCGGAAATCGCGATTACGACGCGGCCTTGACGCTTTCGGCGCTGCGCAACCGGTCGTAAGCCGCCGCCAGCAACAGCACCAACAGCGTAGGCTGCAGCCAGACCAGACCCTGCTCGGCCAGCGGCAGCTTATCGAACCAGGCGGGCAGCAGGCCGCTGAAGCTGGAAGCCTTCAGGCCATCGGCCAGGCCGAACACCAGGCTGGTGGCGATCACCGGCGCGAAGACGCGCCTGGCGCTGCGCCAGCGGTTCTGGCTGAAGCTGAGCAACACCAGCGCGATGCAGGGCGGGTAGATCGCCGTCAGCACCGGCAGTGAGACGCGGATCAGATTGGCCAGCCCCATGTTGGAAACCAGCATGGCGAAGAGGGCGAGGATGACCACCAGCGCGCGATAAGAGAGCGGCAGGTAGCGTGAGAAAAAGTCCGCGCAGGCGCAGGTCATGCCAACCGCCGTTACCAGGCAGGCGATGAACATCAGCACCGCCATAAAGACGCTGCCCAGATCGCCGAAGGTGTGCTGTACATAGGCGTGCAGGATTGCCGCGCCATCCTGAGCGCCATTCTCGAGCAGGCTGCCGCTGCCGGCGCCGAGCTTGAACATGCAGATATAGACCAGCGTCAGGCCGACGCCGGCGATCAGGCTGGCCCACAGCGTATAACGCAGCAGCAACCCGCTATCGCTGACGCCGCGCGAGCGGGCGGCGGTAACGATAATCGAACCGAACATCAGCGCCGACAGCGTGTCCATGGTTTGATAACCCTGTACGAAGCCGGTGGAAAACGCCGCGGCCTGATAGCTGCCGACGGCGGAGAGCGGCGCGCCTGCGGGCCAGATCAGGGCGGCGATGCCGAGCGCGGCCAGCGCCAGAATTTTCAGCGGCGCCAGAATATGGCCGACGTTATCGAGCAACCGTCCGGGATATAGCGACACAATCATCGCCAGGGTAAAGAACAGCAGGCTGTAGATGAACTGCGGCAGGGCGCCGTCGCCGGTGAAAGGCGCAATGCCGAGGGCGAAAGAGACATTGGCGGTTCGCGGCGTGGCGAACAGCGGGCCGAGCGCCAGATAGCAGACGGTCGCCAGCAGCAGGCCGGCGGTGCGGCCGATAGGGCCGGTAAGCAGGCTGATGCTGCCGCCGACGCGCGCCAACGCGATCACGGCGATCACCGGCAGGGCGACGGCGGTCACCATAAACCCGAGGGCGGCCGGCCACAGATGTTCGCCGGACTGCAGCCCCACCAGCGGCGGGAAAATGATGTTGCCGGCGCCGACAAACAGGGCAAAGGTCATAAAGCCCAGGGCGATAATGTCTTTCGGGGATAAACTCTTGGTCATAACGGTATGGCACTGCCTGTATTCATGAAATAAACGGCCCGCCTGCAGAGGGCTGGCGCGTGGGGCAGCGAGCGCCCGCAAAAATTTTCGTCCGGCAGGATATAATAATTCGGCGACAAAAACCTGATTAATCCAGCGCTGTTTATCCTGGCGTGAACCGGCCGCACAGAGGGATCATGGCGGCCGGCCCGGCAGCGCGTTAGCTCGCGCGCGCCACCATGTCTATCGACAGCGGGATTTCGATATGCGGTTTAAAAGAGTCGTACGCGAAAGAGACGTGGCCGTCTTCGACCGGTTTGCGGGTGAAAAAGATCAGCATATCGCGGGTTGAATCCTTACGTTTGTCCTGCGCTTTCACCGGAGAGAGGCTGTGTTTGCGCTCGTGGTCGACAATCAGCAGGGTGTCGAGGAAATGCCGATGCTGTATTTCGCCCAAAATCCATTCCGGCCGGGCCCGATCGAATTTGATCCCGCTGGTTTCGCGCATATCGTGAATAAAGGTCTTGGCGCTGTCGTCGGTCATGTTGTCGCAGCCGAGGAAGGTTGTCATGGTGTGGTCGACGCCGTCGCTGTGCACGCCTTCCAGCGCCGGTTCGCCCAGCATCTGCGGCGTGGTGACGGTGCGCAGGTTGAATACGGTGCAGACGAACTTGTTGATCTTCTGATTAAGCCGGGGGCGCGGCGTCACGCCCACGCCATCGATCACGTAGGCTTTGAATTTCATCAGCGCCTGAAAGGCCGTATTCAACTGCAGATCGTCGTTGATGCCGCGGAAATGACGCACCTTTCCTGAATCGTAGCGGATGAAGTCTTCCTCGACCGAGAGCACGAAAGGCTGGAACTCCAGCCGCTCAATCCGGGCGCGATCGAAGTCGAAACAGAAACGGCCGTTTCTGGACTTGCGGAAAGGCAGCGTGGGATCATCCGCCAGATTGGCGCTGACCTGCTGCAGCCTGGCGAAATCTTCCGGCCGCGCGCCCAGCGCCAGCAGGATTGCCTGCATGGTAGCGCCGGGGATAAAGGCTGAACGGTGTTCCTGGTATGCCTTCTTAACTTCATCAAGCAGAGATAACTGTCGCATTTCTCGGTGGCCTCACGAATGATGGGGCGGTTATAAAATCTTGCTGCCGATCTCCACGTCGAAATCGGGTTTCAGCAAGACGGTGCCTTGATCCCTGGTGACCGCGGCAAGAACCAGCACTTCGGATTTAAATCCGGCAACCCGCCTGGCGGGGAAATTAACGACGGAGATGACTTTTCTGCCAAGCAGGTCATCTTCCTGATAGTTTTCGCATAATTGTGCCGAGCTGTTTTTAATGCCAATTTCCTCGCCGAAATCAATGCGCAGCTTATAGGCGGGTTTTAACGCCTTGTCGTTATATTCCACGGAAATAATTTCGCCAATACGCATATCCAGTTTCATAAAATCAGTGATTTCGGCCATGAGTCAGTCCCGTTAATTAAATGGCTTCAGAAAGGCTAGCAAAGGGGAATTATCCCGACAATGTCGCCAAGAGGGGAATATTTATACCCGATGTAGCAATTAATTTACATTGTCGTAACGTGGCGTAATTAATTATAAGCTTGATGAATTATATGAAATTGAAACTTCATTATTCACCGGTAATTATGTGCACCATCTGAACTTGGGCGTCCGCTCGGCACTGTTAAGCCCGTGTTAAATTGGTTAGTATGCCTTCATTCATCAACCGCATTCTTTCAGGTAGTGATATGGAAATAACCCCGCGTGAAAAACGCGATCGGCGAAAGGCATTTATCGCGCCGTTTTTCCTGATATTAATTTGGTCGACGGGTTTTATTGCCGCGCGGGCGGTGGCGGATCATGCCGATCCCAACCTTTTCCTGACCTTTCGCTTTTTGATCGCCGCCGCGGTATTCGCTTTGCTGGCATTGCATTGCGCCTGGCCCAAGGGGCGGCAGTTCGTGATGCACCTGCTGACCGGCATGTTGATGAATGGCGTTTATCTCGCTGCAAGCTGGTGGGCGGTAGCGAACGGCCTGGCGGCCGGGGTGATGTCGCTGATCGGCGGCTTGCAGCCGCTGTTCACCGCGCTGATTTTCGCGTTGGTGCTGCGCAAATCGATAGGGTTGCGCTCCTGGGCCGGGCTGGCGATCGGCTTTATCGGCGTTGCGCTGGTGCTTTCTCCCCGGCTGACCGGCATTGATGTCGGCAATATGGCGCTGTTGCCGATCCTGATGGGGTTTGGCAGCATCGTCGCGCTGACGATCGGCATCATGGTGCAGAAGTCTTCGCTGGCGGCGGCCGATCTGCGGGCGGCGGGCGCCATTCAGCACCTCGGCGCGGCGATCGTGACCGGCGCGTTGGCGGCCGTGATGGGCTCCGGCGCCTGGGACAATTCGCCGACGCTGTGGTTCTCGCTGCTGTGGTCGGCCGGCGTGTTGTCGCTGGGCGGCACCGCGCTGTTCATCTGGATGGTGCGCCACGGCGATTTGACTCGCATTACCGCGCTGATGCTGCTGGTGCCGCCGGCGGCAGCGCTGCAGGCTTATGCGCTGTTTGGCGAGGCGCTGTCGCTGGTGCAGTTGGCGGGGTTTGCCCTGACCCTGCTGGGGGTCGCCATCGTACAGCGAATTCGCCTGCTGCGGCGTTCTCGTCTGGCCGAATAGTTTGCGACTGGAAGCGCCGTAAAGCCCGCGCTGCCGGGCTTTTTATTGGCTGAAAAACGTCCAACCTCACAAAACCGAAAGATAACAAAGCAACGCCGTTGCCTCGTCACAGTTATTAACTATATGTTAATTTTTGGTTTATTAAATGTGATCAGGGGATGGATGATGATGATGAAAAAAATCAGCGCGACCGTAGCGGCAATCACCTTGCTGGGCTCCGTTTCCGCCTATGCGGCCTTCCCGGCGGGCTACCCCGCCGACTATCAGAAACTGGTCGACGGCGCGAAGAAAGAAGGCAAGGTGGTGATTTACTCGACCACCGACACCAAGGCGGCGGCGCCGTTGATCCAGGGGTTTGAGGCGTTATATCCGGGCATCAAGGTCGAATACAACGACATGAACAGCACCGAACTGTATAACCGCTTTATCAGCGAGCAGGCGGCCGGCGGCACCAGCGGCGACGTGGTGTGGAGCTCGTCGATGGACACCATTTTGAAACTGGCGGGCGATTACGCGCAGGAATATGCCTCCCCCGAGCAGGCTCAGCTGCCGAAATGGGCGGTATGGCAAGAGAAGGTGTATGGCACCACCTACGAGCCGGTGGTGTTTATCTATAACAAACGCCTGATCCCGCAAGGCGATGTGCCGGATTCGCATGCGGCGCTGGCCAAGCTTATCGCCGGCCAGACGGACAAATTCAAGAAGAAAGTCACCACCTACGACATCGAAAAATCCGGCGTCGGCTTCATGCTGTCGGTGCAGGACTTCAAGGCCGATCCTAACTACTTCAAAACGCTGGCCGATGTGGCCAAGGGCGGGTTGGCGGTGCAATCCTCCACCGGCACCATGATGGAACGCGTTTCCTCCGGTGAAAACCTGATCGGCTTCAATATCCTCGGTTCATACGCCGAGGCCCGCGCCAAGAGCGACCCGTCGCTCGGCATTGTCTATCCGAAAGACTATACCCTGGTGCTGTCGCGCGTGAGCTTCATCAGCAAAGAGGCCGGCAACCCTAACGCCGCCAAGCTGTGGTTCGATTACGTGCTGTCGGAGAAAGGGCAAAATATTCTCGCCAATCAGGCGGATATCCCCTCGATCCGCAACGACATCGAAGGCAAGAACGACATCGATGGCATGACCAAGCTGTTGGGTAACGCGCTCAAGCCGATCCCGGTCGATGACAGCCTGCTGGAATATCTGCAGCCGGCCAAGCGTCTCGACTACATCAAACAATGGCGCGCCGCCGCGGCGAAATAACAGGGACTGCATTCGGACGCGCGCCTGTCGCACGGGCGCGCGCCCTTTGGTCGTCGTTTACAACCATAGGGAGCATTTATGCAAGCATGGCGCAGAAAGTGGCAGAGCCTGCCGCGCGGCCTGGTGGTGTTGATAACCGCGCTGGTTATCTATGTCCCCCTGTCGTTTATCATCATTCAAAGCTTCCTCTCGGCACCGTTTTTCTCTCCTTCCAAGGTCTTCAGCCTTGAGGCCTTCGAGTTCATCTTTACCGACCCGGATTTCTACAAAGCCCTGAAAAGCGGATTTATTCTGGCATTCGGCCTGGTGATTATCGCCATCCCGCTCGGCGGTATTTTGGCCTTCCTGATGGTGCGCACCGATCTGCCGGGGCGGCGAATCATCGAACCGCTGATTCTGGTGCCGATCTTCGTGTCGCCGATGGTGCTGGGTTTCGGTTACGTGGTGGCGGCGGGGCCGGTAGGCTTCTTCTCGCTGTGGGCGGAGGCGCTGCTGGGCTTCGTGCCGTGGAACATCTACTCAATGGCCAGCATCGTGGTGATAGCCGGATTGACGCACGTGCCCCACGCCTACCTGTACATCTCCTCGGCGCTGCGCAGCGTGGGCTCCGACGTTGAAGAAGCGGCGCGCACCGCCGGCGCCACGCCGCTGCAGGTGATGACCGCCGTCAGTCTGCCGATGGTGCGGCCGTCTATCTTGTACGCCGGGGTGCTGCTGTTCTTCCTCGGGCTGGAAGTGTTCGGCCTGATGCTGGTGCTGGGCGATCCGGAAGGCAACCTGGTGCTGGCGACCTACCTGTACCAGTTGACCAACAAGCTGGGCACGCCGTCTTACCATCTGATGGCGGCGGTGGCGGTGGTGCTGATTTGCATCACTATTCCGTTGGTGATGCTGCAGCGCCGGCTGATGCGCACCGCCAACCGCTTTGTCACCGTCAAGGGCAAAGCCTCGCAGGCCCGCGCGCTGCCGCTGGGTAAATGGCGCTGGGTGGCCGGCGCGGTGGTGGTGTTCTGGCTGACCGTGACCATCGGCGTGCCGCTGATCGGCGTGGTGCTGCGCGCCTTTATCTCCAACTGGGGCGTGGGCGTGTCTGTCTGGGACGAACTGTCGATCAACACCTTTCGCACCATCTGGGCGCAGCCCAACCTGCTGCGCGCCATCGTCAACTCGATGGCGATCGGGGTGATCGGCGGAGCGCTGGCGGTGGCGTGCTACCTGTTTATCGGCATCGCGATGCACCGCAAGCCGGATGGCGCCACGCGCTTCCTCGACTACAGCGTGCTGGTGCCGCGCGCGGTGCCGGGGCTGCTGGCCGGTCTGGCATTCCTGTGGGTGTTCCTGTTCCTGCCGATGTGGCTGGACAAATCGCTCAAGGAAGGCTGGCTGTCGGCGTTGCCGATGGCCGAATGGCTGCGTGCTAACTGGATTGTCTGGCTGCGTTCGCTGCGCAGCACCATATTCAGCGTCTGGCTGGCCTACACCGTGGTGTGGATGGCCTACGGCCTGCGGCTGATCTCTTCCACGTTGCTGCAGGTGGGGCCGGAGCTGGAAGAGGCGGCGCGCAGCGCCGGCGCCAGCCGCGGCCAGATCACCCGCCACGTCACCATTCCGCTGTCGCGCTATGGCCTGATCGGCTCCTGGCTGCTGATGTTCCTGATTTTTGAACGCGAATATTCCACCGGGGTGTATCTGCTGTCTCCGGGCACGGAAACCATCGGCTCGATGCTGGTTTCTCTGTGGGCCGCGGGCGCTATCGATATCGTCGCCGCGCTGTCGTTCATCAATATTCTGCTGGTGGTGCTGGGGCTGGGGATCGCCTTGCGCTTTGGAGTGAAATTACATGATTGAACTTTCGGTAGAGAATCTGCATTTGACCTATGGCGACAACCCGGTGCTGAAAGGGGTGTCGATGGATCTGAAACGGGGCGAAGTGGTCTCGCTGCTGGGCCCGTCGGGCAGTGGCAAAACCACGCTGCTGCGGGCGGTGGCCGGGCTGGAGAAACCGAGCCAGGGGCGGATCGTCATCGGCAACAGCGCGGTGTACAACGGCAGCGCGCGCAGCGAAATTCCCGCCGAAGAGCGCAACCTGGGGCTGGTGTTTCAGTCCTATGCCCTGTGGCCGCATAAAACGGTGTTTGAGAACGTCGCTTACCCGCTGAAGCTGCGTAAGACCGGCTCGGCGGAAATCGCCCAGCGAGTGCAGGCGGTACTGGATCAGCTCGGGTTGGGGCATCTGGCCAAGCGGCACCCGCACCAGCTTTCCGGCGGCCAGCAGCAGCGCGTGGCGATCGGGCGTGCGCTGGTCTACAACCCGCCGGTGATCCTGCTGGATGAGCCGCTGTCCAACCTCGACGCCAAGCTGCGCGAAGAGGCGCGGGTATTCCTGCGCGAGCTGATCATCAAGCTCGGTCTGTCGGCGCTGATGGTGACTCACGATCAGAACGAGGCGATGGCCATTTCCGATCGCATCCTGCTGCTCAATAACGGCAAAATCGAACAACAGGGCACGCCGCAGGAGATGTACGGCTCGCCCACCACGCTGTTCACCGCCGAGTTCATGGGCAGCAACAACCGCTTGCCGGGCAAGATCGTGGCGCTGGAAGGCGACCGGGCGCGCATCGAAGGCAAGGATTGGGCGCTGTGGGGCAAAGCGGGCGCCGGCGTGCAGGTCGGGCAGGAGGGCACGGCGGTGATCCGCGTGGAGCGCGTGCAGTTGGGCGAAGATCCGCAGGGCAACCAGCTTGAGCTGCCGTTGTTGACCAGCATGTATCTCGGCGATCGTTGGGAATACCTGTTCCGCACCGTGGCCGAAGACTTCGTGGTGCGCGCCTATGGCCACGAGGCGCGCGATCGGGCGCTGTGCCGGCTCTCCCTGCCGGCCGAGCATCTGTGGATATTCCCGAAAGCCTAACCAGGACGCCCGCCGATGCGGGCGCTCCTTTTACAAATCCAGCACCAGCCGGCTGCCTTTGGCGCGCGAGCAGCAGATCAACAGGGTTTGCTGCGCCGCGCGTTCTTCGTCGCTGAGATACTGATCGCGGTGGTCGGCTTCCCCCTCGACGATGCGGGTTTCGCAGGTGCCGCAAATGCCTTCGCGGCACAGGCACTCGACCCTGGCTGCCTTGCTGTTTTCCAGCGCCTGCAGGATGGTCATGTCTTCCGCCACTTCAAGTTCAATACCCGACCGGGCCAGCACCAGCGTAAAGGCGCCGCCCGCCGTGTCTTCGGCGGCAAAGGCTTCGCTGTGTAAACGCGCGGCGTCGATACCCCGTTCGGCGGCGATCCGGTAGACCGCTTCGTTCAGCGCCGCCGGGCCGCAGACGTAGATATGGGCGCCGGGTTCCACGTCGGCCAGCGTGCGCGCCAGATCCAACCGGCCGCCAAGGCTGGAGACATGGCAACTGACGTTGTCTGCGAACGGCGCTTGCATCAGCTGCTGCTGGAAGGCGTTGTGCTCTTCACTGTGGAAGCAGTAGTGCAGATGGTAGCGTTGGCCGCTGCGTTGCAGCTCATGCAGATGGGCCATAAACGGCGTGATGCCGATGCCGCCGGCGATCAGCACGTGATGTTGCGCTTCCGGCGCCAGCGCGAACAGGTTATTCGGGGTGCTGATGGTCAGCGTATCACCGATCGCCAGCCGATCGTGCATGAAGTCGGAACCGCCTTTGGAAGGGGACTCACGGCGCACGGCGATCTGGTAACGGTCGAGCTCGAACGGTGAACTGAGCAGCGAATAGGCGTTGCTGTAGCGCTGCTCGCCGTCCTGCATTTGCACGATGATGTGGCTGCCGCCGCTGAAGGCGGGCAGTGGCCGGCCTTGCGGATCCGCCAGGGTAAAGCGCTTGACCTGTGCGGTGACGGTTTCGATGTCGACGACGCGAACATCAAGCATCTGATAGCTGGTCATTCATTGGCTCCAAAGCGCGGGCGTCCCCGCGCATAAAAAAGTTATACCGCCTGGCACAGGTATTTGAGCTCCAGATAGTCTTCGATGCCGTATTCGGAGCCTTCACGCCCCAGGCCTGACTGTTTCACTCCGCCGAACGGCGCCACCTCGTTGGAGATAAGCCCGGTATTGATGCCGACCATGCCGTACTCCAGCCGCTCCGAAACGCGCCAGATGCGCGCCGCATCGCGGGTGTAGAAGTAGGCGGCCAATCCGTAGATGGTGTCGTTGGCCTGGCGGATCGCCTCGGCTTCGTCATCGAATATCACCAGCGGCGCGACCGGGCCGAAGATCTCTTCTTCCAGCAGCAGCGAGCCGGGCTGTACGTCGCCCAGCACCGTCGGGGTGAAGAAGTTGCCGCCCAGCGTGTGCGGCGTAGCGCCGGTCAGCACCTGGGCGCCTTTGCTCAGCGCATCATCGAGTAGCTCCAGCACCTTGTCGCGCGCCTTGCGGTTGATCAGCGGGCCTATTTGCACGCCCGGTTCGAAACCGTTGCCGACCTGCAGCGCCGCTACCCGGGCGACAAATTTTTCGGCGAACTGGGCGTAAACGCCGCGCTGTATGTAGAACCGGTTGACGCACACGCAGGTCTGCCCGGCGTTGCGGTATTTGGCGATCAGCGCGCCTTCCACCGCGGCATCGATGTCTGCATCGTCAAACACGATGAACGGCGCGTTGCCGCCCAGTTCCAGCGACACCTTCTTGATGGTGTCCGAGCTCTGGCGCATCAGCAGCCTGCCCACCGGCGTGGAGCCGGTAAAGCTGAGTTTGCGCACCTGCGGGTGGCGGGTCAGCTCGGCGCCGATCGCCTGCGAGTTGCCGGTCACTACGTTGAACACCCCGGCGGGAATGCCGGCGCGCTCGGCCAACTCGGCCATCGCCAGCGCCGAATAAGGGGTTTCGTTGGCGGGTTTGACCACCAGCGTACAGCCGGCCGCCAGGGCCGGTGCGGCCTTGCGGGTGATCATCGCCGCCGGGAAGTTCCACGGCGTGATCGCCGCGCACACGCCGATGCCCTGCTTCAGCACCATCAGGCGTTTATCGCTGCTCGGCGAGGGGATGATGTCGCCATTGGTGCGCTTGGCCTGTTCGGCGAACCATTCGATAAAGGAGGCGGCGTAGCGGATCTCGCCCAGCGATTCCGCCAGCGGTTTGCCTTGCTCCAGCGTCATCAGGCTGGCCAGATCCTGCTGGTGTTCCAGCATCAGTTCGAACCAGCGGCGCAGCAGCTGCGCGCGCTGTTGCGCCGGCAGCGCGCGCCAGCCTTCCAGCGCCTGCTGGGCGGCGTCGATCGCCGATTGGGTTTCGGCCGTCGCCATGTTGGGCACGCTGCCGATGAGTTGGCCGGTGGCGGGATCGCTCACCGGCAGGGTTTCCTGGTTGTCGGCGTCGCGCCATTGGCCGTTGATGTAGGCCTGTTGGCGGAATAGCGCCCGATCGGAAATATTCACGAGAACCTCACAAGTCAGGGGAAGGGGCCCTTGGGCCCCGTCGCATCAGGGTTGATAAACCTGCGCCAGCAGGTTGTGGAAGTGGGCGATGCCGTGCTCGCTGACGCCGCTGCCAGCGCCGTCGGCCATGATGCGCCCCTGCCCGCGATAGCCGCGCGATTTGAGGCCTTTTTGCACGCTCTCCACCAGCCGCAAATCTTCCGGGCGGAACACGTCGCGGTACCAGTCGATCAGTTTGAGCTGTTCGTCGCTCAAATCGGCGTTGGTGAAGTAAATGTCGTAGTGCTGCAGGGTGGTTTCCGCATCAACCGGGAACTCATAGATCACCGTCATCATGCCTTCCAGCGGCGGCATGTTGAACATGGTGCACGGCCACAGCCAGATGCCGTGGAAGCTGGCTTCTTTACCCTCTTCAAACTTGAACGACTGCTCGGAAGGGCGGGCGTAGCCGAACTGCAGCGTCCAGTTGCCGTGCAGGGTGTGCCAGTAGCGGTCGACCTGCACCGAGTCGGCGAAGCCGGGGTGCGCCGGGCCGCAGTGGTAGCACTCGAGGTAGTTGTCGACGATGTTCTTCCAGTTGGCCGGGGTGCGGGTGACGAAGCGCGCCGCCAGCTTGAGATCGTCGACCTGCGGGCAGGCCTCGCGCACTTTGGCGCCGAGGCCCGGCAGCTGGTCTTCCACCGTGCCGGCCTGCGAGTCCAGATTGACGTAAATAAACCCGGCGTACTCTTCGACCCGCACCGGCACCAGATGCGAGTTTTCCTTATCGAAGTTCTGCACGTTTTCGCAGTTGCGCGCGTGCGCCAGTTCGCCGTCCAGCTTGAACGCCCAGGCGTGATAAGGGCAGGTGATGACGTTTTTCGCCCGGCCGTCGCCCGCCAGCAGCTGGTGGCCGCGGTGCGGGCAGACGTTGTAAAAGGCGCGCAGTACTTTGTCGCGGCCGCGCACCACCAGAATGTTTTCACCGATGATCTCGCGGGTGATGTAGTCGTTCGGTTGGGCGAGCTCGCTGCGGTGCGCCACGCAGATCCAACTGGTGGCGAACACCTGCTCTTTCTCGTGCTCGAACGCTGCCTGGTGGGTATAGAACCGGGCCGGAATGGTGTAAGCCTCGCGGGCGTCGGCGCAGAAATCTTTCGGTAAGGTAAATTCAGGGATCAGAGTGCTCATAAGTTAACCTTCCTCTTTTCTTATTGTCATTTCGCCATAGGGCGCGGTTGATACGACGATGGAGCGGAGAGTTCGGCGGCCGGCGGCGCGTCTGGCAGCGCCGGTGGGCTGCTTTCGATCAGGTGCGCCGGGATGGCCGCGTAGTCCTGTTTCAGCCAGCGGGCAAAGCCGTAGGTTTTCACCAGCAGCACCAGCAGGAACGGCAGCGCGGTCAGGATCACCGTGGTTTTCATGGTGTCCAGCGAGGCGCCGGTAAACAGGATCGACAGCGGGATCAGGGTGATCACTACGCACCAGAACAGGCGCAGCATCGGGCTGGGATCTTGCCCCTCCTGCAGGTTGCGGGTGCTGGTGGCGGCCATGGTGTAGGCCACGGCGTCCATGTGCGAGGCCAGGAAAATGATCATGATGAACAGATAGGCGGCCAGGAACAGCTTGCCGAGCGGCAGCGCTGTCAGCAGCATCTGCACGGCGGTTTCGCCGCCCTGGGTGCTGAGGATCTCCGGCACGTTGAGCTGCCCGCTGATGAACTGGTGCATGGCGTAGCTTTCCAGCGAACCGAAGAAGAACCAGCAGCCGAGGGTGCTGCCGAGCAGCAGCGCCCAGATCACTTCTTTAATCTTGCGGCCGCGCGAGACGCGGGTGACGAACATCGCCACGCCCGGGGTATAGGAGATCCACCACAGCCAGTAGAACACCGTCCAGCTGCGGCTGAAGCTGCCGTCGCCCATCGGGTCGGTGAACAGGCTCATCTGCAGGAAGTTTTGCGCCGTCAGGCCGATGGCGTTGATGGTGTTGTTGATGGTGAACTCGGTGGGGCCGACCAGCAGCACCAGCCCGGCGAAGGCGAAGGCGCCCCAGCCGACCATTTTGCTCAGGCGCTGCATGCCGCCGTCGATGCCGATGTAAGAGCTGAGACAGAAGATCACCGCCGCCAGCAGGATCACCGTCGCCTGTACCGTGAAGTTATCCGGGATGCCGGTCAACGCCGTCAGCCCGCGGGTAAAGGTGGAGGCGGTCAGCACCAGCGAAATGGTGAGGGCGCCGACGGTGGCGACCAGGAAAATCAGATCCACCATCCGCCCGATCGGGCCGTTGGCACGCACGCCGGTGATGGCGGCAATGATCCCCGACAGGCTGAGCCCTTTGTTCTTACGCACGTGGAAGTGGTAGGCCATGATCAGCGAGGCGAGGGCGTAGGTCGCCCAGGCGCTCAGGCCCCAGTGGAAGAAGGAGTAGCTGATGCTGTATTCCAGCGCCTTTGGGGTGCGCGGCGCGATGTTCAGCCCCGGCGTCTGGTAATAATACGCCCATTCCATCACCCCCCAGTACAGGGTGGACGAGCCCAGGCCGGCGCAGATGAACATGAACAGCCAGGCCAGCGTGGAGTATTGCGGTTTGCCTTCGCCGAGGCGGATGTTGCCGTATTTGCTCAACGCCAGATACAGCACCACCAGCAGGGCGATCAGCACCAGGATTTGAATGGTTGAACCGAACAGCCGGGTGACGCCGTTGAAAATGGTGTTGGCGATAAGCGCGGATTGGGCCGGAAAGAGCATCAGGCAAAGGGCGATCAGCGCAATGCTGCACAGGCTGATGGCGATGAGCGTGACATCCTTTTTGGGATTGCTCTGCATGGGAGTGAACTCCTGTTATCGGTGGTGGGCCGGTGCGCAAAGCGTAGGGGGCGCCCGGGCCTTATTGGTTTGAACCCTTTGTTTTGTTACACCACGAGGAGCAAACGCCCCGGCTGAACGCCACCGGAAATGTTTACTCTTCATTAACATTTTTGAGTGTGCACAAATTACAGGAGGGCCACAATTAGGGCATCTGTAAAAGGATAAAACACAGTATGTAAACAATTTGTTGTGATCTTGACCGGGGTATTGGCGTGCTTTCTGCGGTGATTTTCAGCGGATTTGCGGCGGCGATCGAAGCGGAAAAACGGACGTGGCAAAGCAGGGCGCGAAAGGGCGCCCTGCGCAGGAAAATCAACGGCGTTTAGCGTTGCAGCAGGGCGGCGATCGCCTGGCCGACTTGCTGGGTGGAGGCGTCGCCGCGCATGTCCGGCGTGCGCGGCCCGTCGGCGATAATGCGCTCAATCGCCTGCAGGATGCCGTCGTGCGCCTGGCGGTAGCGGGCATCGCCGTCGCCGAGGAAGTCCAGCATCATCGCGCCGCTCCAGATCATGGCGATCGGGTTGGCGATGTTTTTGCCGAAAATGTCCGGCGCCGAGCCGTGTACCGGCTCGAACAGCGACGGGAAGTTGCGTTCCGGGTTCAGGTTGGCCGACGGCGCGATGCCGATGGTGCCGGTACAGGCCGGGCCGAGATCCGACAGGATATCGCCGAACAGGTTGGAGGCGACCACCACGTCGAAGCGTTCGGGGTTCAGCACGAAGCGCGCGCACAGAATATCGATGTGCTGTTTATCCCAGGCGATATCAGGGTATTGGCGCGCCATCTCCGCCACGCGCTCATCCCAGTACGGCATGCTGATGGCCATGCCGTTGGACTTGGTGGCGGCGGTCAGACGCTTGCGCGGGCGCTGCTGCGCCAGCTCAAAGGCGTACTTGAGGATGCGGTCCACGCCCTGACGGGTGAACACCGATTCCTGGATCACCATCTCGCGTTCGGTGCCTTCGAACATCCGTCCGCCGAGCGAGGAGTATTCCCCTTCGGTATTTTCGCGCACCACGTAGAAATCGATGTCTCCCGGCTGCTTGTTCGCCAGCGGGCAGGGCACGCCGGGAAACAGTCGCACCGGGCGCAGGTTGACGTATTGCTCGAAGTCGCGGCGAAATTTAAGCAGTGAACCCCACAGCGAAATGTGGTCGGGCACCGTGTCCGGCCAGCCGACGGCGCCGAAATAGATGGCGTCGAAGCCCTTGAGCTGCTCAAACCAATCGTCCGGCATCATCTGGCCGTGGTGCTGGTAGTAGTCGCAGCTGGCCCACTCGAAGGTGTCGAATTCCAACGACAGATCCCAGCGCGCCGCCGCCGCCTGCAATACCCGTATGCCTTCCGGCAACACTTCCCGTCCGATACCGTCCCCGGGGATTGCGGCAATCTTGTAAGTTTTGCTCATACAGAGGTCTCATTTGTAGGTAGGGGAGATTGACAACACTCTTATCCTATAATTGACTAACTGTTAATCAATCGCGAAAACGGTGAAACATAAAACACGAATCATGAACAATATGCCGATCCTGAGTGACCTGCGGGTGTTCGTGCTGGTGGCGCGTCGCGCCGGGTTCGCCGCCGCCGCCGAAGAGCTGGGTGTTTCGCCTGCCTTTATCAGCAAGCGTATTGCGCTGTTGGAGAAGGCGCTGGACGTGTCGTTGCTGCACCGCACCACGCGGCGGGTGGCGATCACCGAAGACGGCGAACGCATCTACGAATGGGCGCAGCGCATTCTCAACGATGTCGATCAGATGATGGACGAACTGTCCGAGGTGCGCCAGGCGCCGCAGGGCATGCTGCGCGTGGTCAGCAGCTTCGGCTTCGGCCGGCGTTTCGTGGCGCCGGCGCTGTCGGCGCTGGCGCGGCAGTACCCGCAGCTGGAACTGCGGCTCGACGTGTCCGATCGGCTGGTGGATCTGGTCAGCGAAGGATTCGATCTGGATATCCGCATCGGCGACGATATCGCCCCCAATTTGATTGCGCGCAAGCTGGCGGACAATCAGCGCATCCTGTGCGCTTCGCCGGCGTACCTGCAGCGCCACGGCGTGCCGAAAAATCCGGCTGAGCTGGCGGGCCGTTCCTGTCTGGTGATCAAGGAACGCGATCACCCGTTCGGGCTGTGGCGGCTGCAGGGGCCGGGCGGCGAAGAGACGGTGAAGGTGACAGGGGCGCTGGCGTCGAACCACGGCGAAATCGTGCACCAGTGGTGCCTGGACGGGCAGGGCGTCGCGCTGCGTTCCGCCTGGGACGTGAAAGAGAACATCGACAGCGGCCGGCTGGTGCACATCCTGCCGGAGTATTATCAGCCGGCCAATATCTGGGCGGTGTACGTTTCCCGGCTGGCAACGTCGGCGAAAGTGCGGGTGACGGTCGAATTTTTGCGCGACTATTTTCGTGAGCACTACGGCGAAACGGGGCCGGCGAGCGAAAATCCGTCGCGGTCTTGAGGCCAAAAATGTGCGCCAGATCATCTTATGCTCGTAAAACTCCCCTCCGTTACCTGAGGAACTGTTGCACCTGTTCCTTTTGCCAAAACTTTGGTTTATGCTCAGCTGAAGCGTTTCAGTTGAAGCACTCTTCAACAGAAATGCCAATGTGACGGCGGTGAAAAACCGCTGAAGTGCGGGAATAATGCAAACTCGGCGATTCACAGCGGGCGGTACGATCCACTACTCTATGCGGGTTAGTGAGACAACCAGTCAGCGCCGGGCGGCGCCGGTGAGTCACCCGGCGTGGACGGCCCTTTTTCAGGAGCAGCATGACCATCCGCATAGCGATAAACGGCTTTGGCCGCATCGGCCGCAGCGTATTGCGCGCACTGTACGAATCGGGACGACGGGCGGAAATCTCCGTGGTGGCGATCAACGAGCTGGCGAACGCCGAAGGCATGGCCCATCTGCTGAAGTACGATTCCAGCCACGGCCGCTTCGCCTGGGATGTGCGGCAGGAGTGCGACACGCTGAGCGTCGGAGACGACGCGATTCGCCTGTTGCACCAGCCGGCGGTGGAGCAGTTGCCCTGGGGCGAGCTGGGCGTCGACGTGGTGCTGGACTGCAGCGGCGTGTACGGCAGCCGGGCGGATGGCGAAGCCCATCTGGCGGCGGGGGCGAAGAAAGTGCTGTTCGCCCACCCGGGCGGCAACGATCTGGACGCCACCATCGTGTTCGGCGTCAACCATCAGACGCTGCTGGCGGAACATCGCATCGTGTCCAACGCCTCGTGCACCACCAATTGCATTATTCCGGTGATCAAGCTGCTGGACGACGCCTACAGCATCGAGTCCGGCACCGTGACCACCATTCACTCGGCGATGAACGATCAGCCGGTGATCGACGCGTATCACGCGGATTTGCGGCGCACCCGCGCGGCGAGCCAGTCGATCATTCCGGTCGATACCAAGCTGGCCGCGGGCATCACCCGTATCTTCCCGCAGTTTTGCGATCGCTTCGAGGCGATCTCGGTGCGCGTGCCGACCATCAACGTGACGGCTATCGATCTGAGCGTCAGCGTGAGCGCCGCGGTGAAGGTGGCGGAGGTCAACCAGCTGTTGCAAAAGGCCGCACGGGAATCATTTCGTGGTATAGTTGACTACACGGAATTACCATTGGTCTCGATCGATTTTAACCATGACCCGCACAGCGCTATCGTCGACGGTACGCAGACCCGGGTCAGCGGGCAGCACCTGATAAAGACCTTGGTCTGGTGCGACAATGAATGGGGCTTTGCCAATCGGATGTTGGATACAACACGGGCAATGGCTGCCAGCGGTTTCTAGTACGGCGGCGCCGGCGTGATTGGCGCGCTGCTCAGGCAATTTTATAGAGATTCAATAAAGAGGGTTCACCATGTCTGTAATTAAGATGACCGATCTGGATCTGGCGGGTAAACGCGTACTGATCCGCTCCGATCTGAACGTGCCGGTAAAAGACGGTAAAGTGACTTCCGACGCGCGTATCCGCGCTTCCCTGCCGACTATCGAAGCTGCGCTGAAGCAAGGCGCCCGCGTGATGGTAACCTCCCACCTGGGTCGTCCTACCGAAGGCGAGTACAACGAAGAATTCTCCCTGCTGCCTGTGGTCAACTACCTGAAAGACCATCTGAAATCCCCAGTGCGTCTGGCGAAGGATTATCTGGATGGCGTCGACGTCGCCGAAGGCGAACTGGTGGTGCTGGAAAACGTCCGCTTCAACAAGGGCGAGAAGAAAGACGACGAAACCCTGTCCAAGAAATACGCGGCGCTGTGCGACGTGTACGTGATGGACGCATTCGGCACCGCGCACCGCGCGCAGGCTTCCACCCACGGCGTGGGCAAGTTCGCGCCTGTCGCCTGTGCCGGCCCGCTGCTGTCCGCCGAACTGGAAGCGCTGGGCAAAGCGCTGGGCAACCCGGCCCGTCCGATGGTCGCCATCGTGGGCGGTTCTAAAGTCTCCACCAAACTGACCGTGCTGGATTCCCTGTCCAAAATCGCCGATCAGCTGATCGTCGGCGGCGGCATCGCCAACACCTTCGTGGCGGCGCAGGGCAACAACGTGGGCCAGTCCCTGTACGAACCTGACCTGATCCCGAACGCGCAGAAACTGCTGGAAACCTGCGACATTCCGGTGCCGACCGACGTGCGCGTGGCGACCGAGTTCTCTGAGACCGCGACCGCGACCGTGAAGCAGGCCAACGAGATCCAGGACAACGAGCAAATTCTGGATATGGGCGACGTCTCTGCCGAGCGTCTGGCCGTTATCCTGAAGAACGCCAAGACCATTCTGTGGAATGGCCCGGTTGGCGTATTCGAGTTCCCTAACTTCCGTAAGGGCACCGAAATTGTCGCCCGCGCGATCGCCGATAGCGACGCTTTCTCTATCGCTGGCGGCGGCGACACTCTGGCAGCCATCGATCTGTTCGGTATCGCTGACAAAATTTCCTACATCTCCACCGGCGGTGGCGCATTCCTGGAATTCGTTGAAGGGAAACCGCTGCCTGCAGTCGTGATGCTGGAAGAGCGCGCTAAGCAGTAATTCAGACAACGGGAGGCGAAAGCCGCCCGTTTGTTTTATACCGCGCGGCTAACGCTGCGCGGCGTGAAAACATCGATTTACATCCATCTACGGCCGACGAAACAGGACAAAGTAACATGTCTAAAATTTTTGATTTCGTAAAACCGGGTGTCATCACGGGTGATGACGTTCAGAAAGTCTTCGCAGTTGCTAAAGAGAACAACTTTGCGCTGCCAGCGGTAAACTGCGTGGGTACCGACTCCATCAACGCAGTGCTGGAAGCCGCGGCTAAAGTGCGCGCGCCGGTCATCGTTCAGTTCTCCAACGGCGGCGCCGCGTTTATCGCCGGCAAAGGCGTGAAGACCGATGTGCCTCAGGGCGCTGCGATTCTGGGCGCTATCTCCGGCGCACACCACGTTCACCAGATGGCTGAACACTACGGCGTGCCGGTGATCCTGCACACCGACCACTGCGCGAAGAAACTGCTGCCATGGCTGGACGGCCTGCTGGACGCCGGCGAGAAGCACTTCGCCGCTACCGGCAAACCGCTGTTCTCTTCCCACATGATCGATCTGTCTGAAGAATCTCTGGAAGAAAACATCGAGATCTGCAGCGCCTACCTGAAGCGCATGGCCAAAATCGGCATGACGCTGGAAATCGAACTGGGCTGCACCGGCGGTGAAGAAGACGGCGTGGACAACAGCCATATGGACGCTTCCGCGCTGTACACCCAGCCGGAAGACGTGGCTTACGCGTACGAAAAACTGAACGCCATCAGCCCGCGCTTCACCATCGCAGCCTCGTTCGGTAACGTGCACGGCGTGTACAAGCCAGGTAACGTTAAGCTGACTCCGACCATCCTGCGCGATTCTCAGAAATACGTTTCCGAGAAATTCAACCTGCCGCATAACAGCCTGAACTTCGTGTTCCACGGCGGTTCCGGTTCCAGCGATGCGGAAATCAAAGAGTCCGTCAGCTACGGCGTGATCAAGATGAACATCGACACCGATACCCAATGGGCGACCTGGGACGGCATCCTGCAGTACTACAAAGCGAACGAAGCTTACCTGCAGGGCCAGCTGGGCAACCCGAAAGGCGCCGATCAGCCGAACAAGAAATACTACGATCCACGCGTCTGGCTGCGCGCAGCACAGACCAGTATGGTGACGCGTCTGGAGCAGGCCTTCAAAGATCTGAACGCGGTAGACGTTCTGTAATCTTCGCCAGCTGTTGCACGATGCAAAAGGCTCCCTGCGGGGAGCCTTGTTGTTTATGACAAGCCTGATGGCGTTGCCTGGCTCGCCGTTGGCAAAATATAAAAAATAAGGAAAATCAATTTATTGATTTTCGGCTGATGATCACAAAGGAGGAAAAACCACGTTTTTTCCTCCTTTGTTTGTGATTAAAAGGCTCCCTGCGGGGAGCCTTTTTCGTTTTCAGCTCAGCAAGCCGGCGCCGACGTTGATAGACAGGCCCAGGATCAGCATGTTGAACGCGAAGGAGATCACCGACTGCAACAGGGTGATCTTGCGCACCTCTGCCGCGCCGACCGCCACATCGGCGGTCTGCGACGCGACCGCGATGGTGAAGGAGAAGTAGGCGAAATCCAGATAGGTCGGCTCGGTGAGATTGCCGGGGAACAGCAGCGGCAAAGGATCCTGCTGTGCGCCCTGGCGATAAAACTGATGAGCATAGTGCATGGTGAAGGCAGTTGGCAGCAGCAGCCAGGATACCGCCAGCGTTCCGCCGGTTAGTGCCAGATGCAGGGTTTTCAGCGAGTCGCTGGCCTGTTTGGCGCTGCTCAATTCGAACAGGATCGCCAGAATGCTCACCAGACAACCGAAACTGACCAGCGCCAACACCGTGCTGGCGCTTTCATCCTGTCGCCGGGCGATCTGGCGAATGTGCTGCGGCGTGCTGACCAGCATCAGCCGCCAGAGAAACAGCAGATAGAGCCAGGCCAGCGTATTCCAGCCGATCATCAAGCGTTGCAGCAGCGAGAGCTGGGCGGGCAGCAGCAGGAAGCACAACAGCCCGGCGCCGACGGAAAGCAGCAGCCTGGGCCGCACTTGCCAATAGTGTTTAAGCGAAGAGCGAATGTGCATGAAGAACGGATCCCTTGTCGTGAAATGGCCAACGCGCTGTTTTCAGCATAGAAGAAGCGGCGGGCGGTTTCGGCTATTTTTAACGCTGACGGTTGGCATGAGCCTTTAATGTTGGTTACCCTTAGGCGGTGGTTTCCTACTGGCTGCCGAAGCCAGTGTATTTTTGCGAGTTTCTCCCGTTAGGGACTGAGTTAGGACGACACGAATGAAAGATTTGAATGTAGTAGACGGCATCAACGGTGCCGGCGACTGGTTGGTGAAGAACCAGGATCTGTTGATCCAGTACGCGGTGAATATCGTCGCCGCCATCGTTATCCTGATCATCGGTTCGATCGTGGCCCGCGTGGTCGGCAATGCGCTGAACCGCGTAATGAAGCTGCGCGGCATCGACGCCACGGTGGCGGACTTCCTGTCGGCGATCGTACGTTACGGCGTGCTGGCGTTCACCTTCATCGCGGTGCTGGGGCGCGTCGGCGTGCAGACCACCTCGGTGATCGCCGTGCTGGGTGCCGCCGGTTTGGCCGTCGGCCTGGCGCTGCAAGGCTCGCTGTCCAACTTCGCCGCCGGCGTGCTGCTGGTGATCTTCCGCCCGCTGCGCGTGGGTGAGTATGTCGATCTGGGCGGCGTGGCCGGTACCGTCGATCAGGTGCAGATTTTCTCCACCACCCTGCGTACCGCAGACAACAAAACCATCGTGGTGCCGAACGGTAAAATCATCGCCGGCAACATCATCAACTATTCCCGCGAACCGAACCGCCGCGTGGACATCGTGGTAGGCGTGGCCTACAACGCCGATATCGACGTGGTGAAGAAGGTGTTGGGCGACGTGATCGCCGCCGACAAGCGCATTATGCACGCTAAAGGCGTGACCGTGCGTCTGAACGAGATGGCGCCGTCCTCTCTGAACTTCGTGACTCGTTCCTGGACCACCAACGCGGAATACTGGAACGTGTACTTCGATCTGATGGAAAACTTCAAGCGCGCGCTGGATGCCCACAACATCGGCATTCCGTTCCCGCAGATGGACGTGCACCTGTATCGCACCGAAGACGCTTCCGCCAAGGCGGAATAACAGAGAGGGGGCCTTGGCCCCCTTTTTGATTGCAGGCCGAGACGTCACTGATGGCGTCTCGGCCTTTTATTTTCCGCGAGTTCAGATGCCGGCCGCCGGTTCGGTGAGCGGCGCGCGGCGGCGCAGGCTGAGGCGATAAAGCAGGAAGATGGCGACTGCGCCCAGCAGCGCCGGCAGCGCCAGCCAGAGGAAGAACACTTCCGGCGAACCGGCGGCGGTCATCATCCAGGCGCCGAGCATCGAGCCGACGATCGAGCCGAAGCGGCCATTGGCCATGGCCCAGCTGACGCCGGTCACGCGGGCTGCGGTCGGGTAAAGGGTGGCGGAAACCAGATTCAGGCCGTTTTGCGCGCCGGCCACGCCGAAGCCTATCAGGAACACGACGGCGGCCAGCGTGTATGCGTCGCCCATCAGGTAACCGGTAGCGCCGATCACCAGCGCGGCGCCCAGGTAGGAGAAGGCCAGCACGCGATAGGGCCCGACCCGATCCATCAGCAGCGCCATCAGGATGGCGCCCAGGGTGCCGCCGAGCGGCACCATCGCGCCGATGCGCGAGGCGTGGGCGATATCGAAACCGGCGTCTTTGAGGATCGTCGGCAGCCAACTGGTGAGCAGGTAGAACACGAACAGCGAACAGAAGAATGCCGCCCACAGCAGCAGGGTGCGCACGGCGCGCCCTTCGATAAACAGGTGCGAGATCGGCGACCTGGCCTGCGCCGGGCGCTCGTCATCGAAAATGGATCCCCCCGTCCAACGCTGGCCGGTGATACGCTCGACCACCCGGCGCAGCCGATCGGCATGTTTGGCGCTGGCGGCCATAAAGCGCACCGACTCGGGCATCTGCCAGGCCAACAGCGGCAGCAGCGCCAACGGTGCAATGCCGCCGACCAGCAGCAGGCCGCGCCAGCCGAACGCCGGGATGATCTGCCCGGCCAGCAGGCCGCCCAGGGCCAGCCCGGCGGTAAAGCCGCTCCAGCTTAGGGTGACCATCAACATGCGCCGGCGCGCCGGTGAGTACTCAGAGCTGAGGGTGATGCAGGTCGGTATCGCGCCGCCGAGGCCAATGCCAGTGATGAAGCGCAGCAGGGTCAGGGATTCGATCGAATGCGTATAGGCCGAAGCCAGGGTGCAGCCGCCAAATACCAGCACCGCGACGAGCAGCACGCGCTTGCGGCCGATAGCGTCGGCGATCGGCCCGAACAGCAGGCTGCCGATCAGCAGACCGAACAATCCCGCACCGAAGGCGGGGGAGAGCTGCGCTGGCTGCAGGCCCCACTCTTCGCGCAGCGCCGGGGCGATATAGCCGATGATGGCGGTATCGAAGCCGTCCAGCAGGGCGATGAGGAAACATAAGGTCAGGATCAGGATTTGGTAGGGTGAGATCCTGGCGCGATCGATGATTTCGCTGATGCGAGCGGTATCTGGGCTCATGAGGGTTCCACTGTTATTAAGCTGGTGTGGGCTGGCTGAGGGGCCGTTCAGGCCGCTGTGGCTGGCATCGCGTAGAAATCCGAGTATACACCAGCGCGGGGGCGTTGCGGGGAGAAGGAGTCGATTGATAATCGCCCGCCGCAGGAGGCTACTGCGGCGGGCGCTGGCGCGGTTATTTGGCCAACAGCTCTCGGCGCACGATCTCGGCGCCTGCGCTTAACGCATTCAGCTTGCCGCGGGCGACCTGACGAGGCAGGGGAGCCATGCCGCAGTTGGTCGACGGATAGAGCTTGTCGGCATCGACAAACTGCAGCGCTTTGCGCAGCGTAGCGGCCACTTCTTCCGGCGTCTCAACGGCATGATTCGCCACGTCGATGGCGCCGACCATCACCTTTTTGCCGCGGATCAGTTCAAGCAGATCCATCGGCACGTGCGAGTTATGGCACTCCAACGAGATAATATCGATAGTCGACGTTTGCAGCTTGGGAAACGCCTCTTCATATTGTCGCCACTCAGAGCCCAGCGTCTTTTTCCAGTCGGTATTGGCCTTAATGCCGTATCCATAGCAGATATGTACGGCGGTTTCACACTTAAGCCCTTCAACGGCTCTTTCCAGGGCGGCGATGCCCCAGTCATTCACCTCGTCAAAGAACACATTAAATGCGGGCTCATCAAACTGAATAATGTCGACGCCTGCGGCCTCAAGCTCTTTGGCTTCCTGATTGAGGATCTTGGCGAACTCCCAGGCCAATTTCTCGCGGCTTTTATAGTGGTTGTCATAGAGCGTGTCGATCATGGTCATCGGCCCCGGCAGGGCCCATTTAATCGGCTGCTGGGTCAGCTGGCGTAAAAATTTGGCGTCTTCAACGAAAACGGGCTTTTGACGCGAGACCGCCCCCACCACGGTTGGCACGCTCGCCTCGTAGCGATTGCGGATTTTAACCACTTCGCGTTTCTCGAAATCGACGCCGCTGAGGTGTTCGATAAACGTAGTGACGAAGTGCTGACGGGTTTGCTCGCCATCGCTGACGATATCGATGCCGGCCTGTTGTTGCTCTGCCAGCGATAAACGCAGGGCGTCTTGCTTGCCTTCGATTAATTCTTCATTTTGCAATTTCCAGGGCGACCACAGGGTTTCCGGTTGGGCCAGCCAGACCGGTTTGGGTAAGCTGCCGGCGGTCGATGTGGGGAGCAATATTTTCATGATAGGTGACCTGTATTTAAGTGAATCAAAGCGCGTAGTGGGCAGACCATTGCTCAAGAATAGGCTTGTAGGGTTTGATAAATTGCTCTTCCGTAAATTTCCCCTGCTCAATCGCCAACTGGCTACGCTCTTCGCGATCGTAAACAATCTTGGTTAATGAATGATCCTGGTTATTCAGGCTTGGCTGATAGCATTGCCCCGCCGCCGAGTTGGCATTGTAAATTTCAGGCCGATAGATTTTTTGGAAGGTCTCCATCGTGCTGATGGTGCCAATCAGCTCCAGATCGGTGTAATCGCTCAGCAAATCCCCGGGGAAATAAAACGCCAGGGGGGCGACGCTATTTTTCGGCATGAAATAGCGCACCTGCAGGCCCATTTTTTTAAAATACCGGTCGGTCAGCGAAGCGCCGTCTTGCCGATACTCGTCGCCCAAGACCGGGTGTTGATTGCCCGTCCGATGATAGGTGTCTTTGCTGGACACGCTGAGGCAGATCACCGGCGGTTTGCTGAAATTCTCATGGTATTCGTTTGAATTGACGAAGTGCTTAAAGATATTGCCATGCAAATCGCCGAAATCATCCGGAATGGTAAATTCCGCCGTGTTTTTATTGTGCGCCGGCAGCAAGACGCTAAAGTCGTAATCGCGCACGTAAGAGGAGAAATTGTTCCCGACGATGCCCTCGATACGCGTTTGCGTTTTTTTATCAAGGATGTTGGTTTTCAGGATTTCTATCACCGGGAAGCTGGCGCTGTGATCTTCAATGCGCATCTCAACCGAAATGATTTCAAGCTCGACCGCATAGCGATCGGCCTTGGGGTTATCCCAATGCGCCAACGAATTGAAGCGGTTGTTAATCATCACCAGCGTGTTGCGCAGGTTCTCCCGGCGGTTTTCTCCTCTGGCCAAATTGGCGAAGTTGGTGGTGATACGCGTATTTTCAGAAGGGTTATAATCTTCATCGAAAGAACTGCTCTTAATCGTAAAGGTAAAGTCTCTATTCATCGTCTTATAGCATCCTGTTATATGATATGAGGGCTGGGTTTATCCATTTATTTCAATGGCTTGTTTTTCTATTTTTTCATTCAGCCGATTTCATATTGTCTGTCGTTAATGAGGTCTATTTTTGCCAGAGTCCCGGTGGGAGTGAAAGAGACTTAATTTCATTACCACATGAGCCACATTCATGATCTGGGGTTCAGGTGGGGTTGCCGCCGTTGCCCTGCGTTGCAAGCCGCCCGGCAAGCTGGTGCAGCCTGAAAAATTACGGGTATAATCCCACCATGACCCCACTGCTTCAGACACGAACATGACAAAACTCACCTTACAAGAGCAGATGCTCAAAGCGGGCTTGGTAACCAGCAAGAAAATGGCCAAAGTCCAGAGAACGGCTAAAAAATCACGCGTTCAGGCGCGCGAGGCCAGAGAGGCGGTGGAAGAGAATAAAAAGGCGCAGCTTGAGCGCGATAAGCAATTGAGCGAGCAGCAAAAGCAGGCCGCGCTGTCCAAAGAATACAAGGCGCAGGTGAAGCAACTGATCGAGATGAACCGCATCGTCCTGGCGAAAGGCGATATCGGTTTCAACTTCACCGACGGTAACCTGATCAAGAAAATTCTGGTGGATAAAGCGACCCAGACGCAGCTGATCAATGGCCGCCTCGCCATTGCCCGCTTGGTTGTCGAGAGCCGCGAAGAGTGTGAATACGCGATTATCCCCGCGAGCGTCGCCGATAAAATCGCGCAGCGCGATGCGGCCAGCATAGTGCTGCACAGTGCGCTGAGTCAGGAAGAGCAGGATGAAGACGATCCGTACGCCGACTTTAAAGTGCCCGACGATTTGATGTGGTAAGCCGCGTTCAGAACGGCGCGGCGTGACGAGCGGCTATCCGCTCTCCGCTGATGGGGTGCACAAAGTCCAGCTCGCTGGCGTGCAGCATCAGCCGCGGCGTCTGTTCGGTACCCGGCAGCAGGCGCCCGCCATACAGATCGCAACCTAAAATAGGATGGCCCAATTGCCGGCTGTGAATACGTAGCTGGTGGGTGCGTCCGGTCTCCGGGGTGAGCTGCACCCGCGTCAGCGGCAGCGAGATCCCGCCTTCCGTTTCACGATAAAAACGTTCGACGACCCGATAGCGGGAGCGGGCGGGCTTGCCGTGGAGGGCGCAAATCGACATCAGCGGGAACAACGCCGGATCTTTGGCGATCGCTGCGTCTATGACCCCTTCGTTATCCGCCAGATGGCCGCAGAGCAGCGCGCTGTACACTTTGCCGATGGTGCGTTCGCTGAACTGCCGGCAGAGCGCGGCGTTGACGGCCTTGTTGCGGGCCACCACCATCAAACCGGACGTGCCGAAATCCAGGCGGTGCGCCAGGGCGCAGCCGGGGAACAGCTGTACCAGCCGGTGGTGTACCGAATCGAGATTCTGCGGGTTTTTGCCCGAGAGGCTGAGCAGCCCGGCCGGCTTATTGATCAGCGCCAGATGATCGTCCTGATAGAGGATCTCTATCTGGTCATGGCATGGCGGGGCGATAAAGGTATCGGTGATCGTAGACATCGGGCGGCCGGCTGGAGGGTGGGGGCGGATGATAGCGAATTTCGCGTCGATGAGCGAATTTGACGGCGCAATCCCGCCGCTTGGAGTATTAGTGCTTCTGATACTGGATTAGAAACATCAATTTCACCTAATGATCGCTTCCTCGTATGATGCGCGTGTTGACCGATACGCGCCCACGTCCGGCGCCTTTTATCATTCGAGGAATTTCCCATGTTAGCCGTCTTCCTGCAGGGTTTTGCCCTGAGCGCCGCCATGATCCTGCCGCTGGGCCCGCAGAACGTATTCGTGATGAATCAGGGCATTCGCCGTCAGTACCATTTGATGATCGCCTCATTGTGCGCACTGAGCGATATCGTGCTGATCTGCGCCGGTATTTTCGGCGGCAGCGCGTTGCTGACCCGCTCGCCGCTGCTGTTGGCGTTAGTCACCTGGGGCGGTGTGGCGTTTCTGCTTTGGTACGGCTGGGGCGCGTTCCGTTCCGCCTTCAGCCCGCAACCGGCGCAGGCCGCGGCGCAGGAGCTGGCGCAGAGCCGCTGGCGCATCGTGGTCACCATGCTGGCGGTCACCTGGCTGAATCCGCACGTCTATCTGGACACTTTCGTGGTGCTCGGCAGCCTGGGCGGACAGCTGACGGCGGACGTGCGTTCCTGGTTCGCGCTTGGCGCGGTCAGCGCGTCGGCGGTGTGGTTCTTCGGCCTGGCGCTGCTGGCCTCCTGGCTGGCGCCGTGGCTGAATACGCAGCGGGCGCAGCGCATCATCAACGCGCTGGTCGGGTTGGTGATGTGGGGTATCGCGCTGCAGCTGGCCTGGCAGGGGGCAAATTTATAAGAATTTGTCACTAATCCGAATTCAAAACGCCGTGCGATATGCTACGTTTGATGCCAGGAATCCGGCGGTTCTCGCAGGGAAAAGCCGGCGATCAGAGACAGCCTGTCATTAAGGAGACACTGTGAAGCTAAAAGCATTGGCTATGGCCGCAATGGTCGGATTAGGGACGCTACCGATGGCGCTGCAGGCGGCTGAATTGCCTGAAGGGCCGCACGTCGTCACCTCCGGCACCGCCAGCGTGGACGCCACGCCGGATATCGCCACCCTGGCGATCGAAGTGAGCGTTTCCTCCAAAGACGCCGCCCAGGCGAAGAAGCAGGTGGACGAGCGCGTGGCGCAGTACTTTGATTTCCTGCAGAAAAACAACATCGAGAAGAAAGACATCAGCGCCGCCAACCTGCGCACTCAGCCGGAATACGACTACCTGAAAACCGGCGAGTCGGTGCTGAAGGGCTACCGGGCGGTGCGCCAGGTGCAGGTTACCCTGCGCCAGTTGGACAAGCTGAACGAGTTGCTGGATGGTGCGCTGAAATCCGGCCTGAACGAGATCCGCGCGGTGGAGCTGGGCGTCGCCAAACCGGACGTCTATCGCGAGCAGGCGCGGCAAAAAGCGATCGAGAACGCGACTCAGCAGGCGGAATCCCTGGCCAAAGGCTTCCACGCCAAGCTGGGGCCGGTGTACAGCATTCGCTACCGGGTCGCCAACTACCAGCCGATGCCGGTGGCGCGGATGTATAAGGCGGCCGGCGCGGCGGCGGAAAACGACGCGGCGCAAACCTATGAACAGCAAAGCATTCACTTCGACGATCAGGTGGATGTGGTGTTTGAGCTGCAGCGTAACGCCGCGCAGTAAGGGTGTGGTATTGAAGAAAAGGTTCGCCGCGGCGAACCTTTTTTCGTTTTAATCCTGGCGCAATACCTGGTGACCGTGCTCCAGCAACGCGTCGGTCACTTTACGCATCATGCGGCTTTCCGGCGCGAAGCGGTGCCAGTACAGCATGCGGCGCTGGTACAGCCCCGGCGTCAGATCGATCAGTTCGCCGGATGCCAGCTCCTTTTCGATCTGCAGATGCGGGATCATGCAGCAGGTGGTGCCCTGACGCGCCAGCTGGACGAAGGCTTCCGATGAGTTCACGATGTGGCAGGGCACGCTGCCCGGCGACAGATCGAAGTTCTGCTGCAGGAATGCCTGGTGCATGTCGTCGAGATGGTCGAAGGCCACCGCCGGCGCTTTCAGCAGCGCGGAGCGGGTGACGCCGTTCGGGAAATAGCGCTCGGCGAAGCCGCTGGAGGCCACAAACAGGTAGTCCAGCGCCCCCAGCCGATCCACCAGGCAGCTCGGCAGCGGCTGCGGCTGAATACTCACTGCGCCCACCACTTCACCGCGGCGCAGCCGCTCCTGGGTGCGGGTTTCATCTTCCACCTGCAGATTCAGGCGAATGGGGGAGTCCGCCAGCACCGGCTTCAGCGCCGGCAGCAGCCAGGTCGCCAGACTGTCGGCGTTGACCGCCAGCGACAGCAGCAGCGGCGTATCGACGCCGGTGTCGTTGCCCAGCCACTCTTCTTCCAGCAGCTCCACCTGATGCAGCAGCGCCAGCAGCTTTTGCCCCTGTTCGGTCGGGCGCGGCGGCACGGTACGAACCAGCAGCGGTTGGCCGAACAGGTTTTCCAGCTGTTTGATGCGTTGGGATACCGCCGATTGCGTGATACAGAGTTTTTGCGCGGCGCGCTCGAAGCCGCGCTCACGGATCACCGCGTCCAGCGCTTGCAGCGTACGATAGTCTGGGCGTTTCATCGGAAAGATATCCCTTAAATTAGAATGATACCGGCACTATGCCACATTTTACGCATGGCGCAGGTGGAAAAATTACGCTCCCAGCTCGCCGCCAGGCGGGTAAAAATGCGGGCTGCGGTAAATAAGTGTGATCCTGCCGGCGTGAAAAACAGCGTTTTACCCTATAATACGCACACGTTTTCGTACAGAGGCAAGGGACATATTATGACGCAGGATGAACTGAAAAAAGCGGTGGGCTGGGCGGCGCTGGAATACGTGACGCCGGGCACCATCGTCGGGGTCGGCACCGGCTCTACCGCCGCCCACTTTATTGACGCGCTGGGTTCCATCAAGCACCAGATCGAAGGCGCGGTGTCCAGCTCCGATGCCTCCACCGCCAAGCTGAAAAGCCTCGGCATCCACGTGTTCGACAGCAACGAAGTGGACTCGCTCGATATTTACGTGGACGGCGCGGACGAAATCAACGGCCATATGCAGATGATCAAGGGCGGCGGCGCGGCGCTGACGCGCGAGAAGATCATTGCCGCCATTGCCAAGAAGTTTATCTGCATTGTCGACGCCAGCAAGCAGGTGGACGTGCTGGGCAAGTTCCCGCTGCCGGTGGAAGTGATCCCGATGGCTCGCTCTTACGTGGCGCGTGAGCTGGTGAAACTCGGCGGCCTGCCGGAGTATCGCCAGAACGTGGTGACCGACAACGGCAACGTGATCCTCGATGTGCATAACCTGAGCATTACCGACGCCGTGGCGCTGGAGAACAAGATCAACGGCATCGCCGGCGTGGTGACCGTGGGGCTGTTCGCCAACCGTGGCGCGGACGTGGCGCTGGTCGGCACCCCGGAAGGCGTGAAAGTGGTCAAATAAGCTTCTGCCGTCTGTGGCCCGGCGGTGCCGGGCCGCATAATTCTTCGGTTAAAATATCTTTTCTGAAAAACGGCAAATTTGGTGACTTATGTCACATTGTGAAAACTGACTCCCCAAAGCTTCTGCCGAAAACTTTCCCTATGGCATTTTCTGCCGTAAACCGCCATCAACGCTGCGCCTTGTCCTGCCGGGCAGGCAATCGTTTGTATTGCCGCCCGCGTTATTTTTGTTATGTTGGATGGGAGCTGTGTCGTCACAGCCGCTTCTGAAGTCTGAACATAGGGTCGGGTAAATGGCAAAAGTATCATTGGAGAAAGACAGGATTAAATTCCTGTTGGTGGAAGGGGTTCATCAGAGCACGGTCGATAATTTGCGTGCCGCCGGTTATACCAACATCGAATACCACAAGGGTGCGTTAGACACCGAATCTTTGAAGGCATCCATCCGCGATGCACACTTCGTCGGCATCCGATCGCGTACGCATCTGACTGAAGAGGTGTTCGCCGCCGCAGAAAAACTGGTGGCGGTGGGCTGCTTCTGCATCGGCACCAACCAGGTTGATCTGAAAGCGGCGACCAAACGCGGTATTCCGGTCTTCAACGCCCCCTTCTCCAATACCCGATCCGTGGCCGAAATGGTGCTGGGCGAGCTGCTGTTGATGCTGCGCGGCATTCCGGCCGCCAACGCCAAGGCGCACCGCGGCGTGTGGCACAAACTGGCCGTGGGCTCCTATGAGGCGCGCGGCAAAAAGCTGGGCATCATCGGCTACGGCCATATCGGCACCCAACTGGGCATTCTGGCCGAAGGGCTGGGCATGAAGGTGTTCTTCTACGACATCGAGAACAAGCTGCCGCTGGGCAATGCGCAGCAGGTGCGCCATCTGTCCGATCTGCTCAATATGAGCGACGTGGTGACGCTGCACGTGCCGGAAACGCCATCGACCAAAAATATGATGGGGGCGGAAGAACTGGCGCTGATGAAACCGGGCGCCATTCTGATCAACGCCTCGCGCGGCACCGTGGTGGATATTCCCGCGCTGTGCGACGCGCTGGCCAGCAATCACCTGGCGGGCGCGGCGATCGACGTCTTCCCGGAAGAGCCGGCGACCAACAGCGATCCGTTCAACTCGCCGCTGTGTGAGTTCGACAACGTGCTGCTGACGCCGCACATCGGCGGTTCCACTCAGGAAGCGCAGGAGAACATCGGCGACGAAGTGGCCGGCAAGCTGGCGAAATACTCCGACAACGGATCGACTCTGTCCGCCGTCAACTTCCCGGAAGTGTCGCTGCCGGCGCATGGCCCGAACGCCAGCCGCCTGCTGCACATCCACGAAAACCGTCCGGGCGTGCTGACGCAGATTAACCAGATCTTTGCCGAAGAGGGGGTTAACATCGCCGCACAGTATCTGCAAACCGGGCCGGAAATCGGCTATGTGGTGATCGACATCGAAGCGGAAACCGCGCGCGCCGACGCCGCGCTGCAGCGCATGAAGGCCATCGACGGCACCATCCGCGCCCGCCTGCTGTTCTGATTCGGCGGCATGCCGCAACGAAAAAGGCCGGAGCGATCCGGCCTTTTGCTATTTTGGCTCGTGCCACGCCCAGCTGCAGAGCGGGGTGAGGATTTCCGGCAGCGGGATATCCCAGTGTTCGGTCGGCAGATGCTCCACCTGCTGGCAATCATGGGCCAGGCCGATGGGATAGGGGCCGCCGCTGCGCCAGTTTTGCAGGGTGCGATCGTAAAAGCCGCCGCCCATGCCCAGACGCTGCCCGGTATGATCGAACGCCACCAGCGGTGTCAGCACCACCTCCAGTTCACCCAGCGGCAACACCTTGCGCACATCGAGGCGCGGTTCGAGAATATTGAAGCGATTGCGCACCAGCGGCGTTTCCGGCGCATAGCGCAGGAACAGCAGGTGGCCCGGGCTGAACGGATGCAGCACCGGCAGGTAAACCCGTTTGCCGAGCGTCCACAGCCGTTCGATCAGCGGCCCGGTATCGAGTTCGCCGTCAAACGACAAAAACACCGCGATGCTGTGCGCCGTCTGAATGCGTTCATGCGTGACGAGGCGTTCGGCTATCTTTTCTGCGGCAAAGCGTTGCTGGCCCGGCGTAAGCTCGCGCCGACGTTGGCGAATGTGTTGACGAATGGTTTGGCGCTGCTGCGCGAATTGGGGTTGAAAAGGCATCGTATCAGGCTTGCTCTGTGTGGTGTTCAGCACACATAAACCGCTGAGAAGGGGAATCTCCGAGATGCCGTCGCAGGCTGTAACCCTTGAACCCATGGTTCAAGGTGAACGTGCCGTCGCAATCTTAAGGCTTCTCGGCGCACCGAGCGTGCTCACCGATCGCGGAGCAACACATTCTGTTTGTACTAAATATCGGCTCAGGGGACTGGCCCGCTGGCGAACATCTCAGAGAAATTTTGTACTCGTTGCTGAAAACTGTGATTTCAACAACTTAAGTTATTCGAATTGTGCATCCTGACGTTCAGAGATGCGACCTTGTTCAAGCAGCGCTTGTTCAATGGTCTGCTGCAGCATCCGTATGCGTTGTTCCATATTGGACGCATAGTCACGGGTTTTCAACCGTTCTTGAGCAAGTTCGTGACAGACGTTCAATGCCGCGATGAAAACCAGTTGCTCAGTATTGGAGACTCTAGTGCGAACTTTAAGATCTTGCAACCGTTGGTTAAGATCGTCCGCCGCCATATTCAACGCATCTTGTTGTTCTGGCGGGCAATTGACTCTTAACGAGCGGCCAAAAATTTGAATATCTACCGGTTGTGCAGACATGCCACCTTCCTGCCTAAATTTCGCGCCAGCCTTGTCCGCCCTGGCCGGGCCGTCAAAGCGGGCGCCACTATATATACCTCGGTACCAAGATACAACCCCTTTTTCAGTACCTGGTTGTAATCTACTGTGGCGCACATTGCCAGTCAAAAAAGGGTTTCAAAATGCGTATTTACCGCACTTTCGTCACCCGCCGGCGCAGTGTGAAACCTGCCACATCGCGATTATAACTAGCCACTGAGGTGTCGCGCTTATCTGGTATAGCGACGGACCTTGGTGGTAGCATAACACGAACTTATCCTGCCAACGATGACGAATGCGCATGTCTATACAGAATACATTTCCAAGTTACCAATCTTTAACCGTGGCCCTCAACCAGCAGTCGGTGGCGTTGACCGCGGCAGAAATGCACGGCCTGATCAGCGGCCTGCTGTGTGGCGGCAGCCGTGACGCCGGCTGGCAGGCGCTGGTGCACGATCTGACCAACGAAGGCGTCGCCTTCCCACAGGCGCTCAGCCAACCGTTGCAGCAGCTGTATGAAGCGACGCGTGACACGCTGGAAGATGACGAATTCCTGTTCCAACTGATGCTGCCTGAAGGGGAGATCGTCAGCGTGTTCGATCGCGCCGACGCGCTGGCCGGTTGGGTCAACCACTTCCTGCTCGGTCTGGGCATGATGCAGCCGAAGCTGGCTCAGGTGAAAGACGAAGTCGGTGAAGCGATCGACGATCTGCGCAACATCGCGCAACTGGGCTACGACGAAGACGAAGATCAGGAAGAATTGGAACAGTCGTTGGAAGAAGTGGCGGAGTATGTGCGGGTCGCCGCCATTATGTGCCACGGCGAATTCACCCGTCACAAACCGACGGCGCCGGAAAATATCAAACCGACGCTGCACTAAACGTTCTATCGCCCCTCCGCCGGCGGTGCGGATGGCATGATTTCAGGAGAAGGTAATGACTCAGCAGGAATTCAACAACCGCCGCCAGGCGCTGTTGGCGAAAATGGCGCCGGCCAGCGCGGCGGTTATTTTCTCTGCGCCGGAAACGACGCGCAGTGCAGATTCAGACTATCCCTACCGGCAGAACAGCGATTTTTGGTACCTGACCGGCTTCAATGAGCCGGAAGCGGTGCTGGTGCTGATTAAAAGCGACGAAACGCACAACCACAGCGTGTTGTTCAACCGGGTGCGCGATTTGACGGCGGAAATCTGGTTTGGCCGCCGCCTGGGGCAAGACGCCGCACCGGCAAAGCTGGGCGTGGATCGCGCGCTGCCGTTCGATGAAATCAATGACCAACTGCACCTGCTGCTCAACGGCCTGGATACGGTCTACCACGCGCAGGGCGAATACGCCTATGCCGATCAGATCCTGTTCGGCGCGTTGGACAAGCTGCGCAAGGGGTTCCGCCAGAATCTGCAGGCGCCTGCCACCGTGACCGACTGGCGGCCGTGGCTGCACGACATGCGCCTGTTCAAATCGCCGGAAGAGCTGGCGGTGATGCGCCGCGCCGGTGAGATCAGCGCGTTGGCGCATACCCGCGCGATGGAAAAATGCCGCCCGGGCATGTTCGAATATCAGCTGGAAGCGGAAATTCATCATGAGTTCACCCGCCTCGGCGCTCGCTACCCGTCTTACAACACCATTGTCGGCAGCGGCGAAAACGGCTGCATCCTGCACTACACCGAGAACGAGAGCCAGATGCGCGACGGCGATCTGGTGCTGATCGACGCGGGCTGCGAGTTCCAGGGGTATGCCGGCGACATCACCCGCACCTTCCCGGTCAACGGCAAGTTCAGCCGGCCGCAGCGCGCGGTGTACGATATCGTGCTGGCGTCGCTGCAGCGTGCGCTGGAGCTGTTTAAGCCCGGCACCAGCATCCGCGAAGTCAACGACGAAGTGGTGCGCATCATGGTGGTCGGGCTGGTGGAGCTGGGCGTATTGAAAGGTGAAGTCGATCAATTGATCGCCGAGCAGGCTCACCGTCAGTTCTTTATGCACGGGTTGAGCCACTGGTTGGGTCTCGACGTGCACGACGTTGGCCACTACGGCACGCCGAGCCGCGATCGGCTGCTGGAGCCGGGCATGGTGCTGACCGTGGAGCCGGGGCTGTATATCGCGCCGGATGCGGACGTGCCGGAGGAATACCGCGGCATCGGCATCCGCATCGAGGACGACATCGTGATCACCGCCGACGGCAATGAAAACCTGACCGCCACCGTGGTGAAAGACGCCGATGCCATCGAGGCCTTGATGGCGGCGGCAAGGTCGTAGCATGAGCGTTATTATCGTTGGCGGCGGGATGGCGGGCGCGACGTTGGCGCTGGCCATTTCGTCGCTTACTCAGGGAAAAATGGCGGTGGATTTGGTCGAGGCGACCCGGCCGGACGACCGCAGCCATCCTGGCTTTGACGCCCGCGCCATCGCTTTGGCGCAGGGCACCTGCCAACAGCTGGCGCGCATCGGCGTTTGGCCGGCGCTGCGCGACTGCGCCACGCCGATCACTCAGGTGCACGTCAGCGATCGCGGTCACGCCGGTTTCGTTAATCTGCAGGCGCAGGATTATCAGGTCGATGCGCTCGGCCAGGTGATCGAACTGCACGACGCCGGGCAGCGGCTGTTCGCGCTGCTGGCGAAGGCGCCGGGCGTCACGCTGCACTGCCCCGCGCGGGTGGTGGACGTGATTCGCACCGCGGAGCGGGCGGAAGTGCTGCTGGACAACGGCCAGCGTCTGCGCGGGCAGCTGCTGGTGGCGGCCGACGGCTCGCGTTCGGCGCTGGCGCAGGCCTGCAACGTGCAGTGGCGGCAGGAGGACTATCCGCAGTTCGCCACCATCGCCAACGTCACCACGGCGGAAGATCCGCAGGGGCGAGCTTTCGAGCGCTTTACCCGTTATGGGCCGCTGGCGCTGTTGCCGATGTCACAGGGGCGCAGTTCGCTGGTGTGGTGCCATGCGCGCGAAGATCGCGCCCGGGTGGATGCCTGGGACGACGCGCGTTTTATCGCCGAGCTGCAACAGGCCTTCGGCTGGCGGCTGGGGCGCATCCTCAAGGCCGGTAAGCGGCACAGTTATCCACTCGGTCTGCTGACCGCCGATCGCCATGTCAGCCACCGGCTGGCGCTGGTGGGCAACGCGGCGCAGACGCTGCATCCGATCGCCGGGCAGGGGTTCAACCTTGGTCTGCGCGACGTGATGTCGCTGGCGGAAACGCTGGCGGAAGCGATGAACAGCGGCGAAGACGCCGGCGGTTATGCGCTGCTGAGCCGCTATCAGCAGCGGCGACAAAACGATCAGCAGGCGACGATCGGCGTGACCGACGGATTGATTCGCCTGTTCGCCAACCGTTATGCCCCGCTGGTGGTCGGCCGCAATCTGGGGCTGATGGCGATGGAGCGTTTGCCGGCGGTGCGCGACGCCTTCGCCAAGCGCACATTGGGCTGGGTGGAACGTTAGACACAGAATCGGGCGCCCTGTGGCGCGCCCAAAAACGCGGCGTGGCAAGGCGTCGCGCGTTATTTAAGGAAATCGAGCAGCATGCAATCATTTGACGTGATTATCGCCGGTGGCGGTATGGTGGGGCTGGCGTTGGCCTGCGGCCTGCAGGGCAGCGGGCTGCGCGTGGCGGTGCTGGAGCAGCGCCAGCCGGATATGGCGCCGCCGTCGGAGCAGCCTGCGCTGCGCGTTTCCGCCATCAATGCCGCCAGCGAGCGTTTGCTGCAGCATATCGGCGTGTGGGACGACATCCTCCAGCAGCGCGCCAGCGCCTACAACGCGATGGAAGTGTGGGATCGCGACAGCTTCGGCAAAATCGCCTTCCGCGGCGACGAGTGCGGTTTCAGCCATCTCGGCCACATCATCGAAAATTCGGTGATCCAGCAGGCGCTGTGGAAGCGCGCCGAAAGCCTGTCGGACATCACGCTGATTACCCCGGCCGCGCTCAAGCAGGTGGCGTGGGGCGAGAATGACGCCTTCATCACGCTGGAGGACGGCCGTATGCTGACCGCCCGGTTGGTGATTGGCGCCGACGGCGCCCAGTCATGGCTGCGCCAGCATGCCGATATCCCGCTGACCTTCTGGGACTATCGCCACCACGCGTTGGTGGCCACCATCCGCACCGAAGAGCCGCATCAGGCTACGGCGCGGCAAATTTTCCACGGCGACGGCATTCTGGCGTTCCTGCCGTTCAGCGATCCGCATTTGAGCTCCATCGTCTGGTCGGTCGCGCCGGAAGACGCTGAGCGTCTCAAGCAGCTGGAGCCGGAACAATTCAACCGCGAACTGGCGATGGCCTTCGATATGCGTCTGGGCGCCTGCAGCCTGGAAAGCGAACGGCTGGCGTTCCCGCTGACCGGCCGCTATGCGCGCAGCTTCGCGGCGCACCGCCTGGCGCTGGTGGGCGATGCGGCGCATACCGTGCATCCGCTGGCCGGACAGGGCGTGAATCTGGGCTTTATGGACGCCGCCGAGCTGATTTCCGAACTGCGCCGCCTGCAGCGGCAGGGCAAGGATATTGGCCAGCACCTCTATCTGCGCCGCTATGAGCGCCGCCGCAAACACGGCGCGGCGGTGATGTTGGCCAGCATGCAGGGGTTCCGCGAACTGTTCGACGGCAACCACCCGGCCAAAAAGCTGCTGCGCGACGTGGGGCTGCGGCTGGCGGACAGCCTGCCTGGCGTCAAGCCTAAGCTGGTGCGTCAGGCGATGGGCCTGAACGATCTGCCCGAGTGGCTTGCCTGACACCTGCCTTCTGCGAGCCCGCAGCGGGCTCGCGCTTCTCGCTTTATGCCATCGCGTTTCCTTATATAACCCTTCATTTGAAATAATCTAATTTCAGCCGCTTTTTATCATTACTTTTTCTAATTCCATGTTCGGTTATCAAAAGTCCGGATCCCATGTGCGGCCATAGGTTTGTTATATAAGTTCGGCATTTTGCCGCTTTAATTGTTAATTTTGTGCCTTAAGGCGCATTTTTCCAGTGAAAAACTCTGCACACTAGCCCGGCATTTTACCGCCCCGGAACGGCGATGAGCCTATTTTAACTTATGGTTAATGTGGTCGTTCGGTGATAAGTTCGGGGGAAAGGTATCGTTTGCGTCACGGCGGTTGCACGCAGTTTTCGCCCGTCCCGGCGCAGCATTTGTGTTGAGCAGTCAGTGCGCCATGGCGATCGGGCCGCGAGCCAGGCTCCGCCGCATTGCGTGGCAGCACCCTAACTTCTAGCGACGAGTGGAAAGAGGGAAAAGATGGCAAAGCAAACCCCACTGTACGACCAGCACGTGGCGTGCGGTGCGCGCATGGTAGACTTTCACGGCTGGATGATGCCGCTGCACTACGGCTCGCAGCTCGATGAGCACCACGCGGTACGTCAGGATGCCGGCATGTTCGACGTGTCTCACATGACCATCGTGGATCTGCACGGCGCTCGCACCCGCGAGTTCCTGCGCTACCTGCTGGCGAACGACGTCGCCAAACTGACCCAACCCGGCAAAGCGCTGTACACCGGCATGCTGAATGCTTCCGGCGGCGTGATCGACGACCTGATCGTTTATTTCCTCACTGAAGACTATTTCCGCCTGGTGGTGAACTCCGCCACCCGCGACAAAGACCTGGCCTGGATCGAAGAACACGCCGCGCCGTATGGCGTCGCGCTGACGGTGCGCGACGATCTGGCGCTGATCGCGGTGCAGGGCCCGCAGGCCAAAGAGCGCGCCGGCACCCTGTTCACCCCGGAACAAAAAAGCGCGGTCGAAGGCATGAAGCCATTCTTCGGCGTGCAGGCCGGCGAGCTGTTCATCGCCACCACCGGTTACACCGGCGAGGCCGGCTATGAGATCGCGCTGCCGAAAGAGCAGGCGGCTGATTTCTGGCAAAAATTGCTGGCCGCGGGCGTCAAGCCGGCCGGTCTGGGCGCGCGCGACACCCTGCGCCTGGAAGCGGGCATGAACCTCTACGGGCAAGAGATGGATGAAGGCGTTTCGCCGCTGGCCGCCAATATGGGCTGGACCATCGCCTGGCAGCCGGAAGATCGCCGTTTCATCGGCCGCGAAGCGCTGGAACAACAGCGCGAGCAGGGCACCGAGCAACTGGTCGGCTTGATCATGACGGAAAAAGGCGTATTACGTAATGAGCTGCCGGTGCGTTTCACCGACGCGGCGGGGCAAACCCACGAAGGCGTGATCACCAGCGGTTCGTTCTCCCCGACGCTGGGCTTCAGCATCGCGCTGGCGCGCGTGCCGGCGGGTATCGGTGAGCAGGCCATCGTGCAGATCCGCAACCGCGAGATGCCGGTCAAAGTGACCAAGCCTGGTTTCGTTCGCGCCGGCAAGCCGCTGACAAATTGATTTTTTATTGATTGATTCTTTTATTTCTTCGAAGGAGTAACCGGCGATGAGCAATGTGCCAACAGAATTGAAATACGCATCCTCTCACGAGTGGGTTCGCGCAGAAGGTAACGGCGTTTACACCGTAGGCATCACCGAACACGCGCAGGAACTGCTGGGCGATATGGTGTTTGTCGATCTGCCGGAAGTGGGCCGCACAGTCGCCGCCGGTGAAGACTGCGCCGTGGCGGAATCCGTCAAGGCGGCGTCGGACATCTACGCGCCAATCAGCGGTGAAATCGTGGCGGTGAACGCCGAGCTGGAAAGCTCCCCGGAGCTGGTGAACAGCGAACCTTACGGTGACGGCTTCCTGTTCCAGATTAAAGCCTCCGACGAAGGCGAGCTGGCGAACCTGCTGGACGCCGCGGCTTATCAGGCCTCGATCGACGAGTAATCGTGCCCACGCCCCAGGCCTTTCGGCCGGGGCGTTTTAGTTACCGTTCAAGCTATATCCCGTATCACGCAAGCATTCAGGAATTTGTAGCAATGACTCAGACACTCAGCCAACTCGAACACAGCGAAGCGTTCATCGAACGCCACATCGGCTCTTCTGCGGAACAACGCCAGGAGTTGCTGGCAGCGGTGGGCGCTCGCTCGCTCAGCGCGCTGATCCAACAGATCGTGCCGGCGGACATTCAGCTGCCGGGGCCGCCGCCGGTTGGCGACGCGGCGACCGAACACCAGGCGCTGGCTGAGCTGAAGGCGATCGCCTCGCAGAATCAGCGCTACAAATCCTATATCGGCATGGGCTACAGCGCCGTGCTGACGCCGCCGGTGATCCTGCGCAACATGCTGGAAAACCCGGGCTGGTACACTGCTTACACCCCTTATCAGCCGGAGGTGTCGCAGGGCCGTCTGGAAGCGCTGCTGAACTTCCAGACCGTGACCCTCGATCTGACCGGTCTGGATCTGGCCTCCGCTTCGCTGCTGGATGAAGCCACCGCCGCCGCCGAGGCGATGGCGTTGGCCAAACGCGCCAGCAAGCTGAAAGACGCCAACCGCTTCTTCGTGGCTGACGACGTGCATCCGCAGACGCTGGACGTGGTGCGCACCCGCGCCGAAACCTTCGGCTTCGACGTCATCGTCGATAAAGCGGAAAAAGTGCTGGAGCTGGACGGCGTGTTCGGCGTGCTGCTGCAGCAGGTGGGCACCACCGGTGAACTGCACGACTACAGCGCGCTGCTGGCCGAACTGAAATCGCGCAAAATCATCACCAGCGTGGCTGCCGACATCATGGCCCTGGTGCTGCTGACCGCGCCGGGCAAGCAGGGTGCCGACGTGGTGTTCGGCTCCGCGCAACGCTTCGGCGTGCCGATGGGCTACGGTGGCCCGCACGCCGCCTTCTTCGCCTGCCGCGACGAGTTCAAGCGCTCGATGCCGGGCCGCATCATCGGCGTTTCCCGCGATGCCGCCGGCAACACCGCGCTGCGCATGGCGATGCAGACTCGCGAGCAGCATATCCGCCGCGAGAAGGCCAACTCGAATATCTGTACCTCGCAGGTGCTGCTGGCCAACATCGCCAGCCTGTATGCGGTGTATCACGGCCCGCAAGGCCTGCAGCGCATCGCCGGGCGCATCCATCGCCTGACCGACATTCTGGCCGCCGGGCTGCAGAAGGCCGGCCTGACGCTGCGTCACCACACCTGGTTCGACACCCTGACCGTCGAAGTGAAGGACAAGGCCGCCGTGCTGGAGCGCGCGCTGAGCTTCGGCATCAACCTGCGTACCGACATTCACGGCGCCGTCGGCATCACGCTGGATGAAGCCACCTCGCGTGAAGACGTGCAAACGCTGTTCGCACTGCTGGCCGGCGACAATCACGGTCTGGACATCGACGCGCTGGACGCGGCGGTGAGCAAAAACAGCCAATCGATCCCGGCCGCCATGCTGCGCCAGGATCCGATCCTGACCCACCCGGTATTCAACCGCTATCACAGCGAAACCGAGATGATGCGTTACATGCATCGCTTGGAGCGTAAGGATCTGGCGCTGAACCAGGCGATGATCCCGCTGGGCTCTTGCACCATGAAATTGAACGCCGCGGCGGAAATGATCCCGATCACCTGGCCTGAATTCTCCGAACTGCACCCGTTCTGCCCGCCGGAGCAGGCTGCCGGTTACCAGCAGATGATCGGCCAACTGTCTCAGTGGCTGGTGCAGCTGACCGGCTATGACGCGGTGTGCATGCAGCCGAACTCCGGCGCGCAGGGCGAATACGCCGGCCTGCTGGCGATCCGCCGCTACCATGAAAGCCGCAACGAAGCGGGCCGTCACGTCTGCCTGATCCCGAGCTCGGCGCACGGCACCAACCCGGCCTCCGCCCAGATGGCGGGCATGAGCGTGGTGGTGGTCGCCTGCGACAAGAACGGCAACATCGATCTGCACGATCTGCGCGTCAAGGCGGAGCAGGCAGGCGAAGAACTCTCTTGCATCATGGTGACCTACCCGTCGACCCACGGCGTGTATGAAGAAACCATCCGTGAAGTGTGCCAGATCGTGCATCAGTTCGGCGGTCAGGTGTATCTGGACGGCGCCAACATGAACGCCCAGGTGGGCATCACCACGCCGGGCTACATCGGCGCGGATGTTTCGCACCTCAACCTGCATAAAACCTTCTGCATCCCGCACGGCGGCGGCGGCCCGGGCATGGGCCCTATCGGCGTGAAAGCGCACCTGGCGCCGTTCGTACCGGGCCACAGCGTGGTGCAGATCGACGGCGTAACCACCCAGCAGGGCGCGGTCTCCGCGGCGCCGTTCGGCAGCGCCTCCATCCTGCCTATCAGTTGGATGTACATCCGCATGATGGGCGCGGAAGGCCTGAAGCAGGCCAGCCAGATGGCGATCCTGAACGCCAACTACATCGCCACCCGTCTGAAAGACGCGTATCCGATTCTGTATACCGGCCGCGATCACCGCGTGGCGCACGAATGTATCCTCGACATTCGTCCGCTGAAGGAAGAGACCGGCATCAGCGAAATGGACATCGCCAAGCGCCTGATCGACTTCGGCTTCCACGCGCCGACCATGTCGTTCCCGGTAGCGGGCACGCTGATGGTCGAGCCGACCGAGTCGGAAAGCAAAGTGGAGCTGGATCGCTTTATCGATGCGATGCTGGCGATCCGCAGCGAGATCGACCGCGTCGCCAAAGGCGAATGGCCGCTGGAAGACAACCCGCTGGTGAATGCGCCGCACGTGCAGGCGGAGCTGGTCAACGACTGGCAGCACCCGTACAGCCGCGAGCTGGCGGTGTTCCCGGTGGCCGGCGTACGCGAGAACAAGTACTGGCCGAGCGTTAAGCGTCTGGACGACGTGTATGGCGACCGTAACCTGTTCTGCTCTTGCGTGCCGATGAGCGATTACGAATAACACGTTCGGCAAAGTTTGTGTTTGGGGGACACCGCATGATGCGGTGTCCCTTTTTATTTTATCGCGGCCTATTCTTTCCTGTACGTTCCCACGATTTGAGGAGTCATCATGCAAGCGGCAATCGTAACAGCGCTGGGGCAAGCCCCGGTTTTCGGCACCTTTGAGGAGCCTCAGGCGCAGGCGAATGAAGTGCCGATCGATGTTCTGGCGGCCGGCATCAAGCAGCTGGATCGCGCCACCGTCGCCGGCACTCATTATTCCAGCCCGAAGCAATTGCCGATCGTGCCCGGCACCGACGGCGTAGGCCGTACGGCGGACGGGCAACGGGTGTACTTCGCCTCTTTCCGCCGCCCTTACGGCGCGATGGCAGAGCGTAGCGTCGCGTCATGGACGGTGCCGGTGCCGGAGGCGGTGGACGACGCCACGGCGGCGGCGCTGATCAATCCGGCCTTCGCCGCCTGGCTGCCGCTGCGCTGGCGGGCGGATCTGCAGCCCGGAGAAACGGTGCTGATCATTGGCGCCACCGGCACCTCGGGCAAGCTGGCGGTCGCGGCGGCGCGTCAGGCGGGGGCCGGGCGCATCGTTGCCGCCGGTCGGCGCCTGAGCGTGCTGGAGGCGTTGGGTGTGGACGCCACGGTGGATCTGAGCCTGCAGGGCGAGGCGCTGGCGCAGGCCTTCGCGGCGGCGGCGGGGCCGGGCGGTTATCAGGTGATTGTCGATTACATCTGGGGCCCGGCGACCGAAGCGCTGCTGGCGACGCTCAATAATCACGATCTCTCGTCTTACGCCGGGGGGCGCGGCATTCGCTTGGTCAACGTCGGCTCGATGGCCGCGCCGGACATCCGGCTGCCGGCGGCGGTGCTGCGCAGCAATCAGCTGCAGATCCTCGGCAGCGGCACCGGCAACTTCCCGCCGATCCCGGAGATGCAGCGCTACGCGACCGAGATTTTGGCGCTGGCGGCGACCGGAGCGCTCACTATCGAGACGCAGGAGCACGCGCTGGCGGAGATCGCCGAGGTGTGGGATCTGAACAAGAAAAGCGACGTGCGTTCGGTGATACGCATCGCCCGCTAAGCCCTGGCCGCTAGCGGCAGAGGCAGACCAGGTGAATGTCCTCCGGCTCACGGGCGAACAATTCGGTATCCGGCTGTTCGATGAGCCGGCAGCCCTGCGCCAGATAGAAGTCTACGGTGCTTTTGTTGGGAATGGAGGAGACGTACAGCCCGGCGGCGCCTTCTTGCGCCGCCTGCCGCAGACAGAGCTGGAACAGCTGCTTGCCTAACCCCTGGCCGCGTTGGTGCGCGCTGACGTAAAAGAACAGCAGCTGGCGCAGATCTTGCCGCGGGCCGCGCGGTTCGGTGTCCAGCGCCGCCGCTGCCACGATCTCCTCGCCTTCGAACAGCGCGAAGAACGCGCCGCCGCGATCGAAGCACGCTTCGTGGATCGGCGTATAGGTTTCCCGATCGTGCGGATCCCAGCCGCGCACATCGTAGTAGTCCGGGTAGGGGTGTAGCTTGCCGTCCTGCAGGCGATACAGGGTGTCGATAATTTCGCTGCGGTCGATATCCCACAGCCGGTCGAGTTGCTGCCGTTGCAGCAGTACAGGGGCGATCATGCTCGTGGTTAACTCTCAATCTGTGGCCGGTAACTTTCCGGCAAATCGATGATAAAGCCGATGCCGCGATCGTCGAGACCTTCGGTGACGCGCAGCTGCGCGCCGATTTTGTCGGCCAGGTTGCGGGCGATGGCCAATCCCAGCCCGCTGCCGGTCTGCTGCGTGCCGGGCACGCGGTAAAAGCGCTCAAACAGGCGCGGAAGGTGCTCTTCGCTCACCCCGGGGCCGTTGTCGCGCAACGTAATATAGCAGCCGAGTGGCGCCAGCGAGCGGATATTGGCTTCGATGCGGCTGCCGGGCGGCGCATACTTGAGCGCATTGTCCAGCAGGTTGGTGAAGATGGCGATCAGCGCATGGCGGTCGGTACTCACCACCACCTCCTCGCTGCCGTCGAGCGACAGTTCGACATCTTTTTCCAGCGCATAGGGGACGTGCTGCGCGATGCATTTTCCAATTTCGGCGTAGATGTCCACCGCCTCAATCTTCAGCGGAAAATCTTCCGCCTCCAGCTTGGCCAGGTTGATCAGCTGGCGCGACAGCGACGCCGCCCGATCCAGCCCTTGCTGCATGTCGCCGATGATTTCCCGGCGCTCCTGCTGCTCGCTGACCTGGGTCAGCAAATGCAGCTGCGCCAGCACGGCGGCGATCGGCGTGCGCAGCTCATGCGCGGCGTCGGCCATAAATCGTTTCTCGCGCTGATTGGCGGCGTCGATGCGCGCCATCAGTTTGTTAACCTCCATCACCACCGGCCGGATTTCCTGATACTGCTCGCTGACGTTGATCGGCGACAGATTGCCGGGCTGACGATCGGAAATGGTTCGGGCGATCTGGCGCAGCGGCCGCAGGCTGAAATAGGCCGTAAACAGCAAGGTGATGATGATGGCCGCCAGAATGCCCAGCAGCGGTACGGCGGTGCTCTCCGCCGGGTTGCCGAACAGCGTGGTGCGATCGTTAAACGATTCGCCGACGATCACCCGGTACTGGCGATTCTCGCTCCAGCTGCCGGCGAGATGCCAGTTGGCGCCGGCGTAATTGACCGAGCCGGACAGCACCGAAGGCGGCAGGCGCAGCGGCTCTCCCTGCGTTTGCGAACTGTAAAGCACCCGGTTGTCTCGATCGTAAACCACAAACAGCGGGTGATAGTCGATTTCATCCTGCATGCCGTTATTGATGGAATCAATGTACATGCCTTCAATGGTCTTGATGATGCCGCGGTAATCGATATGGTCAGTGCCGGTTTCGTCGAGAATATTGGCGATGCCTGCAGCGACGATGCGTTGCTGGTTATCGAAATATTTCTCCATGTCGGGGTAATACCAATATTTCACCCAGGCGACGAGGATCCCCCACAATAATAAAATGGCCAGCACCTGGAAAATAATGGTGCGCATAAAGAAGGATTTGAAACCGATCATTTCGCTACTCTTTCTTCAGCAAATAACCAATGCCGCGTACGGTAATAATTCTTTCTTTACCGATCTTGCGCCGTAAATTATGCATGTGCACTTCCAGCGAGTTGCTTTCCACGCTGTCGCCGTGGCCGAACAGCCGCTGTTCCAACACCGCTTTGCGCACCACGGTGCCGGCGCAGCGCATCAGTTCGTGCAGCAGGTGATACTCTTTTTTCGACAGCATCAGCAGTTCGTTATCCAGCATGACCTGATGGTTGACCGGATCGAGATACAGCGCGCCGAGGCTCCAGGTTTGTGACGCGAAGCCCGCCATGCGCCGGTTGACCGCCTTGACGCGCGAGATGAGTTCGGGCAGCGCAAAGGGTTTGGCCAGAAAGTCGTCCGCGCCGGAATCCAGGCTGTTCACCAGGCTTTCAATGCGGTCGCGGGCGGTCAGGATGATGATCGGGATATTTTGCCCGACGGCGCGCCAGGCGATCAGCCTCTGCAAACCGTCACCGTCCGGCAGCGTGAGATCCAACAGCATCAAATCGAACCCGCCGGATGAAAGTTTATTTTCCGCGTCGACGAGCAGGCGCACCCAGCACAAATTAAAGCCGGCCAGCTCCAATGCTCGGCACAGCGCCTTGCCTAATTGCAGGTCGTCTTCCACCAACAGTATGTTCACGTTATTTCCGCTGAGATCCTTGAGTCGCGCTTATCTAACTATAACGCTGACGGGAAGACAACGGGGAAACCTGCGCTGCCTGCACGTTCTTAAGCAAACCTTAATCTGGCTTTAATCTCGCGTTAAGGGAACGAGGGGGAATTTCAGTTATTTTGCTGCCATTCGAAATCATGGCTGAGGGAGCGAAACATGCAGACTGACGGTTCCCCGCTCGCGGGCGCCTCGCGGCGGCTGATGTATTCAGGCGTGGCGATGCTGCTCGTGCTGTTGATGCTGTCGTTTCGCGGCGATGTGCACAGTCCTGCTCACAAAGGCCTGCATGCTTCCGGTTTGCAGCGGGGCCATCAGGTGGCGGTAACGGACGCCTCCGGCTGCGCGAAATATCGGATTAAAAAGCTGCTGCGCCGCCTGGCTCAGCTCTGAAGCGTTTTCTAGAGCGCCGCTCTATACTCTGACTGGCAAACGGGGAGCCTGTGCGCAGGCCGTTATTTTTATATCGCCAACCAGAGAAAAAATACGATGACGAAAGTGGCATTGGTGACTGGCGCAAGCCGGGGAATTGGCCGCGCGACCGCTTTGCTGCTGGCCCGGCAGGGCTATGCGGTGGGCGTGAATTACCTGCGTGACGAAAATGCGGCGCGGCAGGTGGTGGCGGAGATTGAGACGCAGGGCGGTAAGGCGCTGGCATTGCAGGCTGACGTGGCCGACGAAGCGCAGGTGATGGCGATGTTCGGCGCACTGGATGCCGGGCTGGGCACGCTCAGCGCGCTGGTCAACAACGCCGGCATTCTGTTCCAGCAGGCGAACATTGAACAGTTGACCGCCGAGCGCATCAATCAGGTGCTCGGCACCAACGTTACCGGTTACTTCCTGTGTTGCCGCGAGGCGGTGAAGCGCATGGCGCTGCGCTATGGCGGGCGGGGCGGCGCCATCGTCAACGTTTCCTCCGCGGCGTCCCGACTGGGGGCGGCGGGAGAGTACGTCGACTATGCCGCCTCGAAAGGCGCCGTCGATACGCTGACCATAGGTTTATCGCGGGAAGTGGCGGCGCAGGGCATTCGCGTCAACGGCGTGCGGCCCGGATTCATCTATACCGAGATGCACGCCAGCGGCGGCGAGCCTGGCCGGGTGGATCGCGTGAAGGACAGTTTGCCGATGCAGCGCGGCGGCCAGCCGCAGGAAGTGGCGGAGGCGATCGCCTGGTTGCTGTCTGACGCCGCATCTTACGTGACCGGCACCTTTATCGAGGCCGCAGGCGGGCGTTGAACGCATCCGTAGGGTTTTGACATCCCTCCGGATGCGAGGTGTTTTGATTAAATAACAATCAAAATGTAGTTACAAAAATGTATGTTTATTTTGAATGGAATCAGGATAAAAATCACAGTAACCAGCGCAAACACCGTGTCAGTTTTGAGATTGCGCAACGGGTTTTTCTGGATCCCAACCATTTGGCTGTGTTGGAAAGGATCGAGGGTGGAGAAGAACGTTGGCAAACGATCGGCATGGTCGGATCCTGCTTGCTGTTGCTGGTGGCACATACGACGATCGAAACGGATGTCGAAGGCGATACAGTAGAGATCGTGCGTATCATTTCAGCACGCAAGGCCGATGCCAAAGAGAGGGGAAGAGATGAAGCGCAAAAATTCCGCCAAAAATCTGGCCCATAGCGTACTCCCGCCGTTGACGGAGGAGCAGAAAGCGCAAATTGCTTCACTGAGTGCGTTGCCGGACGAGGACATCGATTATGCCGATGCGCCGGCACTGGATGAGGAAAAGTGGCAGGCTGCGGTTCAGGGGCGTTTTTATAAACCGATGAAAGTATCGAAAACCATCCGCATCGATGCGGATGTGTTGGCCTGGCTTCAGCGGCCAGGCAAAGGCTATCAGAAACGCCTGAACGCCGTGTTGCGTGAGGCGATGTTGAAAGAGCATGAACACGGGGAATAATGTGTGCCAGGCGGCTAACGATCCGGTGAGGTTCTCACCGGATTTTTTTTGCTGTTTTTTCAGGTAATGCGTTATCAACGCTGGCGGTCTAATTGCGGCGCTCGGTCAAAACCACACAAACGGTCATTAACGGTCATGCTGCGGAGCGTGGAATTGTGACCGTTTACCGTTTCTCTCCTGTTTACCTCAGGCGTACGCGCATCATAACTGCCTGTTACTCCACACTTTCGTAATTATTCATTTCATTTCCTTCCCGATTTTTTTGACAACTATCACATCGCGATCGTTGACCGATCGCAGGGCGATGCGCTTTGCGTCCGCGCGCAAAACGCGACGCGGCAAATCGATATCGTAATCAACGTTGTGGAGGAGAAAAGAAACATGCTGCCTGTAGAACGTCATCGCTTTATCACCGAAGTCTTGAGCCAGCGCGGCCGCGTGATGGTGCAGGAGGTGGCGCAGCTGTGCCACATCTCTATCGAGACGGCGCGGCGTGATCTGGCCTTGCTTGAACGGCGCGGCCTGCTGCTGCGCAGCCACGGTGGCGCGGTGTTCGTCGAGCCGCCGGCGGTGGAGAAAACCTATGTGCCCGCCGAGATAGACCAGGGGGAATCTTTCCGCCAGCGCAGCAACGAGGCGCCGGAACAGAAGACGCGCATTGCCAAACGCGCGCTGGAATTTATCGCGCCGGGGGACTGCCTGCTGCTGGACAGCAGTTCCACCAGTTGGTTTTTGGCGCGCCAACTGCCGGATATCTCGCTGGTGGTGCTGACCAACTCGCTGCACATCATCCAGACGCTGGCCTGCAAGGCCAACGTGCGCACCATCGGCCTGGGGGGCGAGTATTCCGCCAAGTACGAGGATTTTATCGGCGTGCTGGCGGAGCAGATGCTGAAGGAGTTCGTGATCAACAAGCTGTTTTTCTCCTGCCACGGCATCTGCCAGGACGGCGGCATCCGCGAAAGCAATGAGCACCATGCGCGGCTGAAGCAGCAGATGCTGCTGGCGTCGGAACGCAAGTTCCTGCTGGTGGACAGCAACAAGTTCGGCCGCCGCTCGTTCGCCCGCATTTGCCATTACCGGGAAATAGACACGCTGATCACCGACAGGCTCAGCGACGACGAATTTCGTCAGGAACTGGCCTGGAACAACGTCGACGTGATTGAAGTTTCACCCGCCGCGAAAAGGGCGGCGCGATAACAACAATGAAAACCCTTATTACAGCCAACACTTGTGGAGAGAGAACAATGAAAAAATCCGTACTGGTCGGTCTGTTTGCCTCGCTGCTGCTGTCGGTCTCCGCGCAGGCGGCGGACAAGCTGAAAATGGGCGTGGTGGTGAAGATCGGCGGCATTCCCTGGTTCAACGCCATGGAGGCCGGCATCAAAAGCGAGAGCGCCAAACGCGACATCGACGCCTGGATGGTTGGGCCGACGGCGGCGGATCCGGCGCTGCAAGTGCGCGCCATCGAGGATCTGATCGCGCAGAAGGTGGACATCATCGGCGTGGTGCCGAACGACGCCCGGGTGCTGGAGCCGGTGCTCAAGCGCGCGCAGGAGGCGGGCATCAAGGTGATCGTGCACGAATCCCCCGGCCAGAAGTACGCCGACTGGGATTTTGAGCTGGTGGACGCCTCGCAGCACGGGGTCAACCACATGAAAGCACTGGCCGCCTGCATGAAAGAGCAGGGCAAGTACGCGGTATACGTCGGCAGCCTGACGGTGCCGCTGCACATCACCTGGTCGGACTCGGCCATCAACTACCAGAAGCAGCACTACCCGAACATGCAACTGGTGGGCGACAAGTTCGGCGTGGGGGAATCGCTGGATGACAGCGTGCGCACCACCAACGATCTGATGGCCAAGTATCCCGATCTGAAAGGCGTGCTGGCGTTCGGCTCGCAGGGGCCGATCGGCGCCGGGCGCGCGGTGCTCAACCGCGGCAAAAGCAACGATATCTGCGTCATCGGGCCGTTCAGCCCGGGCCAGGGCGCTTCGCTGGTCAATCGCGGCGCCATCAAGGGCGGTTATATCTGGAATCCGATGGTGGCCGGCGAAGTGTTCGTGCGCATCGCCGACATGATGCACAAGGGAGAGAAAATCACCGACGGCATGACCATCGAAGGCATGGGCAAGGTGCAGGTGGATGCGCAGCAGCACACCATTCTCGGCAACGCCACCGAAAGCCTGGATAAGCAAAACCTGCCGAAGCTGGCGAAAATGGGGCTGTAATCATGGCGATTTCCGGCAATACGGCAACGCAGGGCGCGCCGCTTATCGAACTGCAACAGCTGTCGATGACCTTTGGCGGGCAGCGTGCGCTGAACGATATTTCATTGGCGCTGATGCCGGGGGAGGTGCACTGTCTGGCCGGCACCAACGGCTGCGGCAAGAGCACGCTGATCAAGGCGATCGCCGGCGTCTATCAACCGGACGACGGCAGCCGCATTACCCTCGATGGGCAAACCTTCGGCCGGCTGTCGCCGGATCAGGCGCGCGCCTTCGGCATTCAGGTGATCTATCAGGATCTGTCGCTGTTTCCCAACCTGACGGTGGCGGAAAACATCGCCTTCGAACACAACCTGCGCGGGTTGCTGGGTTGGCACCGCCCGGCGCGGCTGCGGCGCGCCGCCGAACGCCAGCTGCAATCGCTGAGTTTCAATCTGGATCTCGACAAACGGGTGGCGGAGCTGCCGATCGCGCAGCGCCAACAGGTGGCGATCTGCCGTGCGCTGGTGGCGCAGGCGCGGCTGGTGATCATGGACGAACCGACCGCTTCGCTGACCCGCACCGAGGTCAACCAACTGCTGCGCACGGTGGACTATCTGAAAGCGCAGGGCATCTGCGTGGTGTTCGTCAGCCACCGGCTGGACGAGGTGCTGGAGATCTCGGATCGCGTCACGGTGATCCGCGACGGCAACAAAGTCGGCACCTGGCCGGCGGCGGAGATCACCGGCGATCGTCTGACCGAGCTGATGACCGGTCTGAAGCTGGACTATCGCCTGAAAGCGCCCAGCCTGAATAAGGAGCGGGTGATGCTGGAGGCGGATCGCCTGAGCCGCGCTGGGCAGTATCAGGATGTGAGTTTCCGTCTGCATCAGGGGGAGGTGCTCGGTCTGTGCGGGCTGCTCGGCTCCGGGCGTACCGAGCTGGCGCTGAGCCTGTTCGGCATGACCCGGCCGGACAGCGGCAAACTCTACCTCGACAGCAAACCGGTGCGCTTTCGCGGCCATGAGGACGCGATCAAGGCCGGCATCGGCTACGTCTCGGAGGATCGCCTGACGCTGGGTCTGGTGCAGCAACAGTCGGTGGCGGATAACGCGGTGCTGACCATTCTCGATAAGCTGCGCGGGCGTTTTCGCCTGATAGACGACTACCGCAAGAATCGCATCGTCGCGGAGTGGATCGCCAAGCTCGGCGTGCGGGTGGCGGATCCGGATCAGGTGGTTTCGACGCTGTCCGGCGGCAATCAGCAAAAGATCGTGCTGGCCAAGTGGGTGCTGACCCAGCCGCGGATCTTGATCCTCGACTCGCCGACCGTCGGTGTCGACGTCGGTGCCAAGGCCAGCATCTACCAACTGATCCATCTGCTGGCGCAGGAGGGGATCGCCATTTTGCTGATCTCCGACGAGGTGCCGGAGGTGTATTACAACTGCGATCGGGTGCTGCACTTCAGCGGCGGCAGCGTGATCGGCGAATACCTGCCGGGGCAGGTGAGCCAGCAACAGCTGGCGGAGGCGGTCAATGCGTAGATTCAGTTTGAAACCGCGCGGCAACGAAGGCTATCTGGCCTGGGTGTTGCTGCTGACGGTCATGGTCTTTTCACTGCTCAGCGATCGGTTTTTAACGGTGCAAAACCTGCTCGATCTCAGCGAAAGCTATGCGGTGAGCGGTATTTTCGCCCTCGGCCTGTTTGTAGTGCTGGTGACCGGCGGCATCGATATCTCCTTCGCCGCAGTCGCCTCGGTGGTGCAGTACCTGATCGCCACGCTGGCGACCCACTACGGCCTGGCCAGCCCGGCGGGCAGCATTCTGCTGGCGTTGGCGATCGGCGCCGCGCTGGGCATGGTCAACGCGCTGCTGATCTACTGCCTGCGCATCGTCTCGATCATCGTCACCATCAGCATGCAGGCGTTGTTGTTCGGCATGCTGATGTGGCTGACCAACGGCCGCAGCCTGTACGCATTGCCGGACTGGTGGACGCTGCCGCGCAGCGTGCTGCCGTTCCAGCTGGATGAGCAGAGCTATCAGCTCGGTTTGCCGACGCTGGTGATGCTGGCGGTGGCGCTGCTGACCTGGCTGCTGCTGAACAAAACGCACCTCGGGCGCCAGCTGTTTGCCGTGGGCGGTGATGCGGAATCGGCGCGGCGCATCGGCATCCGCGTTGGCCTGCTGCATTTGTTCGCCTATGGCTATCTGGGCGCGATGGCGGCGATCGGCGGCCTGGTGCAGGTGTACCGCATGGGGGAAGTGGTGCCCAACGCGCTGGTGGGCGGGGAGCTCGACGTGCTGGCGGCGGCGGTGCTGGGCGGCGCTAGCCTGAACGGCGGCAAGGGCAGTGTGGTCGGCACGCTGATGGGCGTGTTCCTGATCGGCGTGCTGAAAAACGGCCTCAACCTGATCGGCGTGTCCAGCTACTTCATGAACGTGGTGATCGGTCTGGTGATCGTCGCGGCGATCACCGTCACTCACTACAAGAAACGCAAAGAAACCGACGTCGGTTTCGCCTGAGGAGCGCCTGATGGGCAACAACCTGAAATTTCGTCCGGACGGGGTCGCCGTCGGTCTGCTGGCATTGCTGCTGGCGGTGGTGCTGGGCTTTAGCCTGCTGATGCCGGGGCGCTTCTTCAGCGGCGCCACCTTCACCAGCGTGGCCTTCCAGCTGCCGGAGCTGGGCCTGCTGACGCTGGCGATGTTCATCCCGATCCTCAGCGGTGGCCTGAACCTGTGCATTATCGCCAGCGCCAACCTGACCAGCCTGCTGATGGCCTGGCTGTTCATCAGCTACCTGCCGGCGGATGCCGGGCTGGGCTTGCAGGCGCTGTGGCTGGCGTTGGCGCTGGCGGCGGCGATGCTGTTGGCCGGGCTTATCGGCGCGGCGACCGGCGCGTTGGTGGCCTACGTCGGCGCGCATCCGATTCTGGTGACGCTGGCCACCATGACGACGGTCAACGGCATCGGCATTTACCTGACGCGCGGCGCGGCCCTGAGCGGCATGCCGGAGATCGTGCGGTTTATCGGCGCCGAGCGCGTGCTGGGCGTGCCGGTACCGCTGTGGATCTTCCTGGTGGTCGCCGCCTTGCTGGCGCTGTTCTTGCAGAAAACCCGGCTCGGCAAATGCATCTACATGAGCGGCAGCAACATCAACGCCACCCACTTCAGCGGCGTGAATACCCATCGGGTGTTGATCGCCATTTACACCCTCTCCAGCCTGCTGTGCGTCATTGCCGGGCTGGTGATGATGGCGCGCTTCAACTCGGCGCGCATGGGTTACGGCGACTCCTACCTGCTGCTCACGGTGCTGGCGATCATACTGGGCGGCACCGATCCGTTCGGCGGTTTTGGCCGGGTCAGCGGCGTGGTGTTGGCGCTGATCGTGCTGCAGGTGATCGCGACCGGTTTGAACCTGATGAACGTCAGCCCGCATTTCAGTCTGGCGATGTGGGGCGCGGTGCTGATCGCGGTGCTGGCGCTGAAGTTTTTCCGCCATCGCTATCAGCAGCGGCGGGCGATGCGCCGCAGCGCGGCCCAGGCCAGAATCGCGGCGGGCCACTGATCCCTTTTCCCTTTTGCGCAGGATAACGCTAATGAAATACCAGATTTCACCTTCACTGATGTGCATGAACCTGATGGATATCCGGCAGCAATTGGCGGTGCTGAATCGCCGCGCCGATATGCTGCATATCGACATCATGGACGGGCACTACGTTAAAAACATCACGCTGTCGCCGTTCTTTATCGAACAGATCCGCCCGCATACCTCGTTGTTGCTGGACGTGCATTTGATGGTGGAGAACCCAACCGATTTTATCGAGCCGATCGCCCGCGCCGGGGCGGACTTTATCTGCCCGCACGCCGAAACCATCAACCGCGACGCGTTCCGCGTGATCAATCAAATCCGCGCGCTGGGCAAAAAAGTGGGGGTGGTGCTGAACCCGGCCACGCCGGTGGAGTTTATTCGCCACTACCTTCACCTGCTGGACAAGGTCACCGTCATGACCGTCGATCCGGGCTATGCCGGGCAGCCGTTCATTCCCGAAATGCTGGACAAGATCCGCCAGTTGCGCGATCTGAAACGCCAACAGGATCTGAACTATCTGATCGAAATAGATGGATCCTGTAACCAGCGCACCTACCGCGATCTGATGGGCGCCGGCGCGGAAGTGTTGATCGTCGGCAGTTCCGGGCTGTTCAACCTCGATCCGGATCTGGAAACGGCGTGGGAAAAGATGCTGGATCAGATGCGGCAGGCGGCCTGAGGCGGGGGATATGATGCGGTATTTTCTTGGCGTTGACGTCGGCGGCACCAATACCCGCCTGCTGTTGATGGATGATGAAGGCGAGTTTAGCGGTTACCGCAAGATAGCGACCGCCGATTGGGCGCAGCGGGCCGATCCGCTGGCGGCGTTGGGCGATCTTATCGCCCGGCATTGCGAGGATCGTCAGGTGGCGCAGGTGATGCTTGGGTTGCCGGGGATCCTCAGCCGCGATCGCTCGCGGGTGCTGTCGCTGCCGTTCATTCCGGCGCTGGATGCCCAGCCGGTGGCGGCGCTGTTGGCCGATTTGCTGGCGCTGCCGGTGCGAATGGACAAGGACGTCAACCATCTGCTGTGGTGGGATTTGCAGCAGCTGCCGGCGCTGCCGCAGGTGGCGGTAGGGCTGTATCTGGGCACCGGCATGGGCAACAGCCTGTGGCTGAACGGCGATTTTTACCACGGGGCGCATGGCGCCGCCGGCGAGCTGGGGCACATTCCCTGGCCGGGCCATCTGGGCGAGTGCCCGTGCGGCAAACGGGGCTGCGTCGAGAGTCTGACCTCCGGCCATTGGCTGACCGGCTGGGCGCGCGCCAACGCGGCGCAAACGCCGTTCGACCGGCTGTTCGAACGCCATGGCGATCATCCGGATTTGCAGCGTTTCGTTGAACGATTGGCGCAGACCATCGCCATCGAAATGAACGTGATCGACCCCCAATGGCTGATCCTGGGCGGCGGCGTGATCGCCATGCGCGGTTTTCCGTTGGCGCGGCTGGAGCAAGAGATCCGCCGTCATCTGCGCGGGCCCCAGCCGGCACAGGGATTGGCGATCTCCATCAGCCGCCTGACTGATGAAACCGGCAGCAAAGGCGCCTGTCTGGCCGCCCGGCGCCACCTCCAATTGAGCAGGGAGTACCAGCAATGAAAGGCAAAGTCTGCGTGTTCGGTTCGTTCAACCTGGATATCGTCGCCGGCATGGCGCGGTTTCCGCAGCCCGGCGAATCGCTGATCGCCCGTAACAGTATGATGGGGGCGGGCGGCAAGGGCGCCAACCAGGCCACCGCCGCGCTGCGCGCCGGGGCGCGGGTGCATTATATCGGCAAGGTGGGGCGCGACGACTTCGGCACCTTCGCCCGGCGTCATCTCGCCGCGGCCGGCTTCGATGCGGTGACGCTGTTCTCGACCGGCGATTGCCCGACCGGCAATGCGCTTATCTACGTTGCCGGCGAGGATGCGGAGAACATGATCGCCGTCGATCCCGGCGCCAACCTGACGGTCAGCGAGGACGAGGTGCGCCAGTGCCGCCCGGCGATCGCCGCGGCGGATATTCTGTTGACCCAGTTGGAGAACAACCTGCCGGCGATCGAACAAGTGATTGCCATCGCCCGCGAGGCGCGGACGTTCATCATTCTCAACCCGGCGCCGTTTCAGCCGGTGCCGGACAGCCTGTTGGCGCAGGTCGATCTGCTGACGCCCAACGCCACCGAATGCACATTGCTGACCGGCGTGCCGGTGCGGGATGTGGCTTCGGCGCGTCAGGCGGCGCAGGTGCTGCACGCCAAGGGCATTCGTTTGCTGATCGTGACCTTGGGCACGCAGGGAGCGTTGTTCTCGGACGGGGAACACAGTGAGCTGATCCCGGCGTTTCCGGCGCAGCCGAAAGACACCACCGGCGCGGGGGATGCGTTTAACGGCGCTCTGGCGGCGCAGCTGGCGAATCAGGTGCCGTTAGCCGATGCGGCGCGCTTCGCCGCCGCCTACGCGGCGGTCTGCGTGGAACGCGCCGGGGCGGCGGGATCGATGCCGAGTTATGAGGAGGCGTTGGAACGCCAGCAGGCGTTCGCTTGACGTTGACGGGCTGCGGCGCAGAGGCGGCAGCCCGGCTCCCTTACTTCAACCAGCCTTTGCGCTGCGCGTCCCGCAGATGTTGCTCCATATGGCGCCACAGCTCGGGATGCACGTCGGCGATCGACGCATTGCGCGCCAGCACCTGCTCCAGGCTGATGCCGTTTTCCACCCAGCTCTGGCCTTCATTGTGCAGGTTCATCAGCATCGGCATGGTGCGATCCAGCAGCAAGGCAAAGCGCGCATCGGCGCTTTCGCCGTCTTCATATTCCTGCCATAAAGCGGTGAAATACTCGCGCTGAGCCTCCGGCAACATGCCGAACAGACGGCGCGCCGCCGCCACTTCCTGATCGTGGATCGCCGCGCGGGCCGCCAGATCGTAGACCAGCACGTCGCCGGCGTCGATTTCCACGATGTCATGCAGCAGCGCCATCTGGATCACGCGCTGAATGTCTACGTCATCACCGGCGTAGGGCGCCAGGCTCATGGCGGCGATGGCGAAATGCCAGCTGTGTTCGGCGGAGTTTTCCTGGCGCTGGGTGCCCAGTACCTTGGTGCGGCGTTGCACGCCTTTCAACTTATCGATTTCCATCAGGAACTGGATGGCCTGGGTCATTGAACCGAAATCTAACGCGGGTACAGCGGATGACATGGTGTAAACCTCAAGGTGGGTGGGTTGAAGCCTGACGATTGTAGACCAGCGGGCGGGGGATTTCGATGGTTACACGCGTTCACATTTTTATTTTAGCGTACACGTGTACACTGGAATTATTCTCAGTTAAGCTGCTTTGCGTTAATTTCGCACAAAGCAGGGCATTTTGAGGGGTTGCGCGTTATGGGGAAAACGGACGTAGTGAAAGCCGGGAACAATAAGATTGTCACCGCGGCTTATCCGTGGGCGGAAGAGATCGCCAACAGCATCAGCCACGGCATCGGGCTGGTGTTCGGTATTGTCGGCCTGGTGTTGCTGCTGGTGCAGGCGGTGAATACCGGCGCCGATGCGACGGCCATCACCAGTTACAGCCTGTACGGCGGCAGCATGATCCTGCTGTTTCTCGCTTCTACGCTGTACCATGCGATCCCGCATCAAAAGGCCAAGCATTGGCTGAAAAAATTTGACCACTGCGCCATTTATCTCCTGATTGCCGGCACTTACACGCCGTTCTTGCTGGTAGGGCTGGATTCGCCGCTGGCGAAGGGCCTGATGGCGGTAATCTGGGGGTTGGCGCTGCTTGGCGTACTGTTCAAGCTGGCCTTCGCCCACCGTTTTGAAGCCCTGTCGCTGGTGACCTACCTGACGATGGGCTGGCTGTCGCTGATCGTGATTTATCAGCTGGTTACGCGGCTGGAGGCCGGCGGCGTCACGCTGCTGGCGATCGGCGGGGTGGTCTACACCCTGGGCGTGATTTTCTATGCCTCCAAGCGCATTCGCTTTGGCCACGCCATCTGGCACGGCTTCGTGCTCGGCGGCAGCGCCTGCCACTTCATGGCGATCTACCTGTACGTCTAAGCGTTGCCGCTACGTCTGAATGCGTATTGAACAGGCGCCTCTTTTGTTTTAAAAAAGAGGCGCTTGCTTCTTTCGGGTATCCAGCAAGCCCGTTCCTTCATTTCTGAGCCCGCATACCGTTTCTTTAACCTCTGTTCAGGACTCATCAAGATGATCGTTCGCTTATCCAAAGCGCTGCTGGTCTGCGCTATCGCCTTGTTCGCTTCGCTGGTCGCCTTCGGCAACCTCACCGACTACGGCTCCAATTTCGCCTTCGTGCGCCACGTCTTTATGATGGATACCCTTTTCCCCGACGCCACCATCGGCTACCGCTCGATACAGACGCCGTGGCTGCATCACGCCGGTTATATTTTCATCATTGCGTTGGAGAGTCTGACCGCGCTGCTGTGCTGGATTGGTGGCCTGCGCCTGCTGTGCGGCCTGAAACTGCCCGCCAACGCTTTCAACGGCCGCAAAAAATGGGCGGTAGCGGGGCTGACGCTGGGCTTCCTTACCTGGCAGGTCGGTTTTATGTCGATTGGAGGGGAGTGGTTCGGCATGTGGATGTCGCAGCAATGGAACGGCGTACCGAGCGCGTTTCGCTTCTTCGTCACCATCATCTTGGTGCTGATCTATCTGGTGCAGCGCGACGGGGAGTTGGACGAGTAACAAAGATGGCCGCAGGCAGGGGGCCTGCGGCCGACGGATTATTTCTCTTCGGCCAGCGAGTAGGGCAACGGTTTGATCGCCAGCTGGCTGGCGGCATCGTCGCGCACCCGCAGCTTGCTGTCGGCATCCAGATCGTTGTTCATCACCACCTGCACCCACAGCGTACCGTCGGCTAACTGGCTCGACGCCAGTACGGTGCCGGTGCGACGCCAGTTTTCCCCCAGCTGCAGCTCCAGATCTTCCGCCGCCTGCGGGGCGCGAGCCGCTTTACCTTCCAGCCAGTAGAGCGCACGTTTGTTGGCGCCGCGGAACTTGGCGCGCGCCACCATCTCCTGACCGGTATAGCAGCCCTTGCTGAAACTGATGCCTTCCAGCGCCTGGAGGTTGGTGGCCTGCGGGATCAGCTGCGCGCTGTTGGCGGCGTCGATAACCGGATAACCGGCTTCGATCTCCAGCGCCAGCCACTGGTTGCTGTCATTCCGTTCCGCCTGGTCATGCAGTTTGCCGATCAGCTGTTCGGCCACGGCGGGGCGGGTCACCAGCAGAAAACGCTCCGCCGGCGCATTGAAGTGCAGAATCGTGGTCTCGCCGTCCTGCACCACCGGGTGCTCAGCGCTTGGCAGCGTGGCGAACAGGCCCGCCAGCGCGGCGCGCGCCTGGAAACCGGCGACACCCAGCAATACCGCGTCATTATCGGCGGCGATGGTGACTTTGGAGAACACCGCGTATTTTTTGATTTCCGCCAGTTGGCTGTCCAGCACGCTGCGGCGCTCCAGATAGGCGAAGCCTTCGCCACGGTGGAACAGACGCAGGTTGCTCCACATTTTGCCCTTGGCGTCGCAGTGGGCGCACAGCACGTGTTGATCGGCCGCCAGCGCGTCGATGTCCGCCGTCACCTGTCCCTGGAGATATTTCACCGTGTCCGGCCCGTTCAGCGTCACCAGCGCCCAATCTTCCAGCGAGATCAGCGTCAGGGGCAGATGGGTGGAAGCGGAGGGCTGACGGGGTGGGAATGGAATGTTATGCGCCATAGTAAGTTCCTGCTCAACGTTTAGCTTACCTGAAGGGTATTGGACCCATGGTAAAAGAGGCGGCGGGCTTTGCAAACTGTTATTCGCGCCGCGGCGCCGGGGGGCGCTTTTTTTGGCATTTTGCGCTTTATTGCGTTTTCCGCCACAAAGCGCCTTCCCGGCGTGTATGTCAAATTGTTACTCTATAGGCTTGCGGCCAGGGCACCCTTGCAGACAGATCCCCGGTTGATGGAATTATATTGCGACGGCGTTGCCATACAGTGTGTCATTTGAACCCTGCGCTGGCGCTGCCGCGCTGAAAAGAGGTGAGTCATAACAACATGGATATTAACAACAAAGCACGTATTCACTGGGCTTGCCGCCGTGGCATGCGCGAGCTGGACATCTCCATCATGCCGTTCTTCGAATACGAATACGACAGCCTGAATGACGCGGACAAGGCGCTGTTTATCCGCCTGCTGGAGTGCGACGATCCCGATTTGTTCAACTGGCTGATGAATCATGGCGCGCCGCAGGACGGCGAGCTGCAGAGAATGGTGACCCTGATCCAAACGCGAAATAAAGACCGTGGCCCAGTGGCGATGTGATATCCGCATTTCCTGGCGCACCCAGCTGTTTTCACTGTTGACCCACGGCGTTCTGATCCTGCTGATCCTGATTTCGCCCTGGCCGGAAGGCTTTGGCCCGCTCTGGCTGGTGCTGCTGACGCTGGTGGTGTTTCAGTGCATTCGCAGCCAGAAGCGCATCGCCGCGGTGCAGGGCGAGCTGCGGCTGCTGGCGGATCGGCGTTTCAGCTGGCACGGCCGCGAGTGGCGGCTGGCGAAAAAACCGTGGATGCCGGGTTACGGCATGCTGTTGACGCTACAGCCGATGGAAGGCAAAAAGCGCCGCCGGCTGTGGCTGGCTTCCGACTGCATGAGCAAAGAGGAATGGCGCCACCTGCGGCAGCTGTTGCTGTATCCGCCGGCGGGTGACGGCGAACAAGGTTGATAGGGGGCGCCGGCGCGAATCATGCCGCCGGCGCTCGGCGTTTGGGGAGGAACGCCCGATAGCGGCTACAGCAGCGGCTCCATCTCCAACAGGATCTGTTCGCACCATTGCTGCAGGCGCTCTTCGCTCAGATCGTATTGGTTGACCTCATCGAGCGCCAGGCCGACGAAGTGTTTGCCGTCGGCGCTCAGCGGTTTGGGGCTGGTGAACTCGAAGCCCTCAGTGGGCCAGAAGCCGATGAACTGTACGCCCAGCGGCGCGATGTGATCGTGCAGCATGCCCAGCGCGTCGAGGAACCACTCACCGTAACCGAGCTGATCGCCCATGCCGTACATGGCGACGATTTTGCCTTTCAGATCCAGCGCCGCCAGCTGCGGCCAGATCGCTTCCCAGTCTTCCTGCAGTTCGCCGAAATCCCAGGTCGGGATGCCGAGGATCAGAATGGAATAGTCCTCCATCAGCTTGGGCGAGACGTCTTTCAGGTTGTGCAGGTCGACCAGGTCTTCACCCAGAATCTCACGGATTTTTTCTGCCGCCATTTCGGTGTAGCAGGTGCTGGAGCCGTAAAACAGACCAATCTTCATGTGTAAACCGTTACGTTGCTGTTTAGAGAATTGCAGCGAGTATACCTGATTTGCGCCGGCTTAAGGCATAATGGCGCGGGTGGAAATGCAACAAAGAGAGGACCGCGTGCAACAGCAAGACAATGCGCTGATTGAACAATTCCTGGATGCGCTTTGGCTTGAGCGCAATCTGGCGGAAAATACGCTGGCCTCCTATCGGCTGGATTTGCAGGCCCTGGGCGCCTGGCTTGGCCAGCAGAAGACCGATTTGCTGCAGGCGCAGGCGCTGGATCTGCAGGCGTTTCTCGCCGAGCGGGTGGATGGCGGTTACAAAGCCACCAGCTCCGCGCGTTTGTTGAGCGCCATGAGGCGCCTGTTTCAATATCTGTACCGCGAAAAGCTGCGCGCCGACGATCCCACCGCGCAGCTGGCGTCTCCCAAACTGCCGCAGCGCTTGCCGAAGGATCTGAGCGAGGCGCAGGTCGATGCGTTGCTGCAGGCGCCCTGCGTCGATCAACCGCTGGAGCTGCGCGACAAGGCGATGCTCGAAGTGTTGTACGCCACCGGGCTGCGGGTTTCCGAGCTGGTGGGGCTGAACATCAGCGACGTCAGCCTGCGCCAGGGCGTAGTGCGGGTGATCGGCAAGGGCAACAAGGAGCGGCTGGTGCCGCTGGGCGAAGAGGCGGTCTACTGGATCGAAAATTATCTGGAGCACGGCCGCCCATGGCTGGTCAACGGCCAGACGCTGGATGTGCTGTTCCCCAGCACCCGCTGCCAGCAAATGACCCGACAGACGTTCTGGCATCGCATCAAACACTATGCCATCCTTGCGGGCATCGACAGCGAGCGTCTGTCGCCGCACGTGTTGCGGCACGCGTTCGCTACCCATTTGCTGAACCATGGGGCCGATCTCCGTGTCGTACAGATGTTGTTAGGGCACAGCGATCTCTCGACCACGCAAATTTATACTCATGTAGCGACCGAACGACTGAAACAGCTACATCAACAGCATCACCCGCGCGCCTGAGCGGCGGGTTCGAAAGGATTGGAATAATGAAAAAAGGTTTAATGCTGCTTTCACTGCTGGTGGCCTCGGTGGCCGGCGCCGCCCATGCCGATGACGCGGCGATCAAAAAAGCGCTCGCCAGCCTGGGCATCCAGCAGGCGGACGTGCAGCCTTCACCGGTCAACGGCCTGAAAACCGTGCTGACCGACAGCGGCGTGCTGTACGCCTCCGAAGACGGCAAGCACATCCTGCAGGGCCCGCTGTTCGACGTCAGCGGCAAAGAGCCGGTCAACGTGACCAACCAACTGCTGAGCAGCAAGATGGACGCGCTGAAAGATCAGATGATCGTGTACAAGGCGCCGAAAGAGAAACACGTGATCACCGTGTTCACCGACATCACCTGCGGTTACTGTCACAAGCTGCATCAGCAGATGAAAGAGTACAACGATCTGGGTATTACCGTGCGTTACCTGGCATTCCCGCGCCAGGGGCTGGCATCCCAGGCTGAAAAAGACATGCAGTCGATCTGGTGCACCGCCGACAAGGCCAAGGCGTTCGACGCCGCCATGAAGGGCGACGCCGTTTCTCCGGCGACCTGTAAAACCGACATCAGCAAGCATTACGAGCTGGGCGTACAGTTCGGCATTCAGGGCACGCCGGCCATCATCCTGGAAAACGGCATGATGATCCCGGGCTATCAGGGGCCGAAAGAGATGGCCGCCATGCTGGATGCGCACCAGGCCGCCACCAAAGCCGGTGGTTAATCGCCGGTGAGTATCAAAACGCAACTACGCCGCCGCCCGGCGGCGGACGACACGCATCTGCCCGCCAGTTTGCCGCCGCTGCTGCGCCGGCTTTACGCCCTGCGCGGCGTGCAGGCTGAGCAAGAGTTGGAACGCAGCGTCAAGGGCATGCTGCCCTGGCAACAGTTGGACGGTATCGACGACGCCGTCAGCCTGCTGCAACAGGCGCTGGCCGACGGCCGCCGCATCATGGTGGTGGGCGATTTCGACGCCGATGGCGCCACCAGCACCGCGCTGACGGTGTTGGCGCTGCGCAGCATGGGCGGCGCAGCCGTCGATTATCTGGTGCCAAACCGCTTCGAAGACGGCTACGGCCTGAGCCCTGAAGTGGTGGAGCAGGCGGCGGCGCGCGGCGCAGAACTCATTGTCACCGTCGATAACGGCATCTCCTCCCACGCCGGCGTCGACGTGGCGCACGCCAAAGGCATGCAGGTGCTGGTGACCGATCACCACCTGCCGGGCGAGACCCTGCCGGCGGCTGAAGCGATCGTCAATCCCAACCTGCGCGGCTGCGCCTTCCCGTCCAAATCGCTGGCGGGGGTAGGCGTGGCGTTCTACCTGATGCTGGCGCTGCGCGCCCGGCTGCGGGACAGCGGCTGGTTCGAGCAGCGCGCGCTGGCGATGCCGAATCTGGCGGAACTGCTGGATCTGGTGGCGCTCGGCACCGTGGCCGACGTGGTGCCGCTGGACGCCAACAACCGCATTCTGGTGTATCAGGGGTTAAACCGCATCCGCGCCGGCAAATGCCGACCGGGCATCCGCGCGCTGCTTGAGGTGGCCAACCGCGACGCCCGCCAGCTGGCGGCCAACGATCTCGGTTTCGCCCTCGGCCCGCGCCTCAACGCCGCCGGCCGGCTGGACGACATGTCTATCGGCGTGGCGCTGCTGCTGAGCGACGACATTGCGCAGGCGCGCATGCTGGCCAACGATCTCGATGCGCTGAACCAGACGCGCCGCGAGATAGAGCAGGGCATGCAGGTGGAAGCTCTGCAGCTGTGCGATCAGTTGGAGCGCACCAGCACCGAGCTGCCTTATGGGTTGGCGATGTATCACCCGGAATGGCATCAGGGCGTGGTGGGCATCCTCGCTTCGCGCATCAAAGAGCGTTTCCACCGCCCGGTGATCGCGTTCGCGCCGGCGGGCGACGGCATCCTGAAGGGCTCCGGCCGTTCGGTGCCCGGCTTGCACATGCGCGACGCGCTGGAGCGGCTGGATATGCTGAACCCCGGGCTGATGATGAAGTTCGGCGGCCACGCGATGGCGGCCGGGCTGTCGCTGGAAGAGGCCAAATTCGACGAGTTCCGCCAGCGTTTCGGCGAGCTGGTGGGGGAATGGCTCGATCCGGCGATGCTGGAAGGGGTTATCTGGTCCGACGGCGAACTGGCGATGCAGGAGCTGTCGCTGACCACGGCGGAGCTGCTGCGCGAGGGCGGCCCGTGGGGCCAGGCGTTCCCTGAACCGACCTTCGACGGCAAGTTCCGCATTCTGCAGCAGCGGCTGGTGGGCGAGAAACACCTGAAGCTGATGGTGGAACCGCTCGGCGGCGGCCCGCTGCTCGACGGCATCGCGTTTAACGTGGACACCACGCTGTGGCCGGACAGCAGCGTGCGCGAAGTGGAACTGGCCTACAAGCTCGACGTCAACGAGTTTCGCGGCAACCGCAATGTGCAACTGCTGATCCAGCATCTTTGGCCGCGCTGAAGTGAAATTGAACACAATTCGGGGATTGGGCTCTCCAATCCCCGGCATCCTTCCCGATCGCCACAAAAACTGACCAACTCGCTATAAACTGCCGCCCGGATCCGTTAGAATTAGCGGTTCCAATGGCATTCCGCCATCGACGACATCAACGTAAAAGAACGAAACCATGTTTGAAATTAACCCGGTAAAAAACCGAATTCAGGACCTGTCCGAGCGGACTGCGGTTCTTAGGGGGTATCTTTGACTATGATGCCAAGAAGGAACGCCTAGAAGAAGTCAACGCCGAGCTGGAGCAGCCGGACGTCTGGAACGAGCCGGAGCGCGCACAGGCGCTCGGCAAAGAGCGCGCCGCGCTGGAAGCCATCGTTGAAACCATCGATCAGCTGGAGCAGGGCGGCGAAGACGTCGGCGGGCTGCTGGAACTGGCGGTGGAAGCCGACGATGAAGAGACCTTCAACGAAGCGGTCGCCGAGCTGGATCAACTGATGAGCAAGCTGGATCAGTTGGAATTCCGCCGCATGTTCTCCGGCGAATACGACAGCGCCGACTGCTACCTGGATATCCAGGCCGGCTCCGGCGGCACCGAAGCGCAGGACTGGGCCAGCATGCTGCTGCGCATGTACCTGCGCTGGGCTGAAGCCAAGGGCTTCAAGACCGAAGTGATCGAAGAGTCCGACGGCGACGTCGCGGGCCTGAAATCGGCCACCATCAAGATCATCGGCGACTACGCGTTCGGCTGGTTGCGCACTGAAACCGGCGTGCATCGCCTGGTGCGCAAGAGCCCGTTCGACTCCGGCGGCCGTCGCCACACCTCGTTCAGCTCGGTGTTCATCTACCCGGAAGTCGACGACGATATCGATATCGAAATCAACCCGGCGGATCTGCGTATCGACGTGTACCGCGCCTCCGGTGCGGGCGGTCAGCACGTCAACAAAACCGAATCCGCCGTACGTATTACTCACCTGCCAACCAACATCGTGGTGCAGTGCCAGAACGATCGTTCTCAGCATAAGAACAAGGATCAAGCGTTTAAACAGCTGCGAGCCAAGCTGTACGAGTTTGAGATGCAAAAGAAAAATGCTGATAAGCAGACGATGGAAGACAACAAGTCCGACATCGGCTGGGGCAGCCAAATCCGTTCTTACGTGCTGGATGACTCCCGCATCAAGGATTTGCGCACCAACGTCGAAACGCGTAACACGCAGGCCGTACTGGATGGCGACCTGGATAAATTCATTGAGGCAAGTTTGAAAGCCGGGTTATGAGGAATAGAAATGTCTGAACAACAAGTACAGGGCGCCGATCAGGCGCTGGATCTCAATAACGAACTGCAGTCCCGCCGCGAGAAACTGGCCGGCCTGCGTGAGAACGGCATTGCGTTCCCGAACGACTTCCGTCGCGACTCCACCTCCGACAAACTGCACGCCGCGTACGGCGATAAAGACAACGAAGAGCTGGAAGCGCTGGGCGTAGAAGTGACCGTCGCCGGCCGCATGATGACCCGCCGCATTATGGGCAAGGCATCCTTCGTCACGCTGCAGGACGTGGGCGGCCGCATTCAGCTGTACGTCGCGCGCGACGATCTGGCTGAAGGCGTGTACAACGAGCAGTTCAAGAAGTGGGACCTGGGCGATATCCTCGGCGCGCGCGGCAAGCTGTTCAAAACCAAGACCGGCGAACTGTCGATCCACTGCACCGAACTGCGTCTGCTGACCAAAGCGCTGCGCCCGCTGCCGGACAAATTCCACGGCCTGGCGGATCAGGAAACCCGTTACCGCCAGCGTTACCTGGATCTGATCGCCAACGAAGAATCGCGCAACACCTTCAAGGTGCGTTCGCAGGTGATGTCCGCTATCCGTAACTTCATGGTGGAACGCGGCTTCATGGAAGTCGAAACCCCGATGATGCAGGTGATCCCGGGCGGCGCGTCCGCGCGTCCGTTCATCACCCACCACAATGCGCTGGATATCGACATGTACCTGCGCATCGCGCCGGAACTGTATCTGAAGCGTCTGGTGGTCGGCGGCTTCGAGCGCGTGTTCGAAATCAACCGCAACTTCCGCAACGAAGGCGTTTCTCCGCGTCATAACCCAGAGTTCACCATGATGGAACTCTACATGGCTTACGCGGATTACAAAGATCTGATCGAGCTGACCGAGACCCTGTTCCGCACCCTGACCGAGAAAGTGCTGGGCACCTCTCAGGTGCAGTACGGCGACGAAGTGTTCGACTTCGGCAAGCCGTTCGAGAAGTTGACCATGACCGAGGCGATCAAGAAATACCGTCCGGAAACCGATCTGGCTGACCTGGCCGACATGGGCAAAGCGGTGGCCATCGCTGAATCCATCGGCATCAAGGTTGAGAAGAGCTGGGGCCTGGGCCGCGTCGTGACCGAGATCTTCGAAGAAGTGGCGGAAAGCCATCTGATTCAGCCGACCTTCATCACCGAGTACCCGGCTGAAGTGTCGCCGCTGGCGCGCCGCAACGACGTGAACCCGGAAATCACCGACCGCTTCGAGTTCTTCATCGGCGGCCGTGAAATCGGCAACGGCTTCTCCGAGCTGAACGACGCCGAAGACCAGGCGCAGCGCTTCGCCGATCAGGTGAATGCTAAAGACGCCGGTGACGACGAAGCGATGTTCTACGACGAAGACTACGTCACCGCGCTGGAGCACGGCCTGCCGCCGACTGCCGGTCTGGGCATCGGTATCGACCGCATGGTGATGCTGTTCACCAACAGCCACACCATCCGCGACGTGATTCTGTTCCCGGCGATGCGCCCACAGAAATAATCCCGTTTAGCGTGCAACAACCGGTGCAGGCAACTGCGCCGGTTTTTTTTCGTCTACGGGACTTAACCGCTTAAAACATCGACAGTTACGCGCCATCTCCGCTTGCCCGTCGCCGATAACCGGTTATAATGCCTGTCGCACACCGATGCGGGTGTAGTTCAATGGTAGAACGGCAGCTTCCCAAGCTGCATACGAGGGTTCGATTCCCTTCACCCGCTCCAATCTCCCTATGCATCACCCCATTGAGTTATAACCGTTTTTAGAAAAGCTGATTCTCAACGATTGCATCACCGTTTGGTGCGGGTTGGCTTGTGAGTCGCTCAAGCCATTGGCCTGGCATTTAACCGCGATAATACAACGCGCCGCCCAATCCTGATGCGGGTGTGAGCCGCCGTTGCTGCCCACAGCGCGCCATTGCCGTTTAACTCCACTTCTGTTTAGCCCCGGATGGCAGGCGGTTGTCCGTTTCTTCGCAGGAGCGGTCGCATTCTTTCGGCAGCAGGAAGGTGATACTTCCTGCCAGCAACAGCGATGCCGCCAGCGCGCAAACCGCGACGTTCTGTCCGTACAGATAAATCATGACGCCTACCAGATAGGGGCCGCAGAACCCACCGAGGTTGCCCAGCCCGTTGATCACCCCGCGTGCGCTGCCCGCCACTTCCGCCGCCGCAATGCGTCCGGGAATTGACCAGAAGGGGCTGGTCGCCGCTTTAAGGAAGAAGCCGCACACCACCAGCGCGATATAGGCGGCCACCACGTGCTCATGCAGGATCACCGAGGCTATCAGCGCCGCCGCAAAACAGTACAGGGAGATCCTGACCCACAAACGGCGGTTACCGCTGCGATCGCTGAACATCGAAATCACATAAATCCCCGCCAGAGTGGCAACAAACGGCAGGATCGCCAATACCCCAACATTGGCCATGCTGCCACCGGTCAGGTTTTTCAAGATGGTGGGCAGCCACAACGTATACCCATAGTCTCCGGTCTGGTAAAAGAAATTCAGCACGACCAGGCGCATCAATCCCTTGTTGCGAAACACCGCTTTTAACGGCGCCTTCGCTGCCGGCACCCTCCCTTCCCGCGCTTTGCGCTCCCGGGCCAGTTCGGTCAATAAATAGTCGCGTTCCTTCGCCGGTAGCCAACGCGCTTCTTCCGGACGGTCACTGATTACCAGCCACCAAATGGTCAACACCACGACCGACAACAAGCCTTCGATAATGAACAGCCAGCGCCAGTCGAGAGTGGCAATAATCGCGCCGGAAACCGGGGCGGTCAGCATCCCCCCTAGTGGGGCAAACATCATGACAAAGGCATTGGCGCGCCCCAGTTCTTTTTCCGGGAACCAATTGCTTACCATGGTCAGCACGACGGGCAACATTCCCCCTTCGGAGATCCCGAGAATAAAACGCAGCACGAGCAGTTGATATTCATGGGTGACGAACCCGGTGGCGATAGAGACAATCGCCCAGGCCACGAGCGACCAGGCTATAAAACGTTTTCCGCTACCGTAAACCGCAAGTCGTCCGCCAGGGATTTGCAGAAATAAATAACCAATAAAAAAGATACCGCTGGCCACGCCAGCCATCTGGCTGGTAATACCTAAATCCTGTTCCATGCCACCCGGCAGAGCAAAGCTGATATTAACGCGATCCATAAATGAAATAATACAGGTGATAAGGATCGGCGCGATAACCCGCAGCCAGCGGGTTCCTGGTATTTTATCGGTCATAATAGCGTCTCGATGATATCCGCCATTCACAGAGGATATTGAGTTGGCGGATAAAAATGATTATTCGTAACTCAAACGATCATTTTTATTGAATTAACCCAGGAATATCCTGATGTGAAAAATAACCTGCCAGATTATCCAAAACGGATTGGCTCATTCCCTGACGAGTTTCTACGGTAGCGCTGGCCACATGGGGTTGAAGCAGAACATTCTCGAGAGCAAAGAACGCTGTCGGGACATGGGGTTCGTTTTCAAAGACATCCAGAGCGGCCCCGGCGATAACATGATTTTGTAACGCCTTTATCAGCGCCGCCTCATCGACCAGGCTGCCGCGGGCAATATTGATAAGCCAGGCGCGTTCGGGCATGGCGTTAAATACGCTGGCATCAATAATCCCGCGGTTTTCCGCACTGCCGGATGCCGCGATCACCAGGAAATCACTCTGTGCTGCGAGCGTGTGCAGATCGGCGCACCACTGGTAATCCAGGCCGTCTTTGCGCTGGCGGTCAGTATACAGGATGGTCATATCGAAGCCTTTCGCCCGGCGGGCGATGGCTTGGCCGATATTCCCCATGCCGAAAATACCGATGCGTTTACCGCTCACTTTGGTCGCCAGCGGTGGCGGCGTCGTTTCCCAGCGGCCTTCGCGTACAAATCGGTCCCCTTGGCAGAGGCGGCGGCTGGCGGACAGCATTAGCCCCAGAGCCAGATCTGCCACATCATCGGTCAGCACGCCGGCGGTGATCCCGACGCTGATATGGCGTTCCCGGGTGTAGTCGAGATCGATAGCGTCGGTTCCCACGCCAAAGACAGCAATCATGCCCACCTGCGGCAATTGCTCCAGCGTCTCTCGGGTTACCCCCACATCACCACGGGTGACCACCGCCTGAACGTCTGCGCCATGGCGAACCAGGAAGGCTGGAATATCTGATTGTTCATAGAGACGGAATACCCGGTAGCGGGCGTCCAACGCGGCTTGCAAAGCATCCATCACCGGCGCGATAAGCAAAATGGTAGGTTGAGTGTCAGTGTGCATCGTTGCGATCCTGTCTGAAAAATAGGGGATACCCTGTATCAGACGTTTTTTTACCGCTTATTTTTGCGATCTGCATCACGCCAAAGAGTGTTAAAAAAGCATGTTACTGCTGGCGTGATCTCGTGTGCAATTTCGTGGTTTCTGTCAGTGACTATCGGGGAAAATAACTCATTATGCCCGTAGGGGGAGAAGGCTAAATCGATCGATTTTGGTGAGAGCGGTGAATATCCAGTGATTTTCTGCCGTGGATCACAGGATAAGTAACGTCGTTTCGTAACACTTAATTAAGTGACTTTTGTCACAGTTTTAAGCGGCTAAAAACCGTGAGATAGGTCATGACTTATTTCACCATGCCGAATAGCCTTTCAGGTGGAGTTTACTCACAGTGGTGATAGGCTGTAAATATTAACAAGAAAGCGGTTTGCTTTGTTGCTTATTCATAGTGGCGCCCGTAGAACGATCGAATAGCGATTCTACCGTAATTACGCCGAGATTGCCTGTTGCCATAAAACTACCCAGCCATTGTTCTTGTCGGTGAAATACCGAATCGATATCTACCAGAGAAAATATTATGATTATTGATGCCTTAACCACTGCCGTAAATAATAAATTCTATCCGGCAGCCATTCGAAAAATGCTGGCCAGCATTATTGAAAGTGAGCCGTACAATTTACCTGTCGGCCACTATCAGGTGCAGGGTAAACAGATGTTCTTTAACGTCGTTGAAGGGGAAACCAAACTGTTGGCCGACCAGAAGCCGGAGTTTCATCGCCAGTATCTGGATATCCATCTTGTCCTAGAAGGGCGAGAAGTGATTGGCGCCGGGGTTCTGGGGCTGCCTTTGCCGTTGAGTGAGCCATTTAACGAGGCGCACGACCTTGGGTTTAGCCCGGCGATCCCCGGTGAGACTCTCATCCACCTGCAACCCGGTGAACTGGCCGTTATCTTTCCGGGGGAACTACATCGCCCGATGAGTACCTGCACAACGCCGGCAGTTCTGCGTAAAATTGTGGCGAAAATCGACGGCGCCCTGCTGACGTAGCAAGACGTTCAGCGGCGGCTGGTATCGCTACTTCAGGCTGCCCGGCGGAAAGCCTTGCTCATCCGCCGTCTGCAGCGCTTCCGAAGAATGCGCCTTTCCCGTCAAAGCCATAGCCCCTAACTTTTAAAGATTGAGTTGGGTTGAATAAATGTACGGCAGAGATTACGCCGTATTATTTACAGGGATATTTGCTTCAGATTCAGATTACATCATTAAAGGCCGGAGTTTACCTCTGTAGTCGATGTAGCCAATCTCATAACGCCTTGATCTTTTAATGCGGTTCCTCCCCATTAGCACAATTTTTTATTTTGGTTTGCCTGCGTTCTGATAGATATTAAAAAAACTATATAAAAATAAATTATTTCGGAGCTAATAATGTCGTTGCAAATCGTGCTTACCCGCAGGGAGGCGCTGGGGAAAATGGTGGGCGTCATCGTCGCCGCCAGCCTGTTGCCTTATTCAAATATAACCTATGCCGAACGGGCGCAAATTGCCGCCTCGCCCGTTGAATACGCGCAATTTTTGCAAATTTCGAGAAAAATTACCGAGTTTGACGATTTGGACGTCACACTCTCCGCCCGCTATTTTTCCGCACTGCGCGAACATTTTCCGCAGTTGAACTCGCAACTCAACGCCCTGTTCATCCTGAGCCAGCAAGCCACCGATGCGGAAACCTTGAACCGACATGCGATTGAACAGGGGCAGAGGGAGCTTATCCAGGCGATCGTGACCGCGTGGTATACCGGAACCGTAGATCCTTCAAACGCTGAGCAGGGTCAGTTGATTAGTTATAAAGAGGCGCTGATGTATCGCACGGTTCAGGATGCCCTGATTGTGCCGACCTGGTGCAATTTTGGCCCGCTGTGGTGGACCGGCTTGCCGCCGGGCGTTACCCGCCAACCTTCCATTCCCGCAACAGATTTGCCTGCCGTAGCCGATAAAAAATATGAGGACCGCGTGTGAAAAGCCCAATAATTAATGCTTCCGGCGATGCAGAGGCCGATGTCGTCATTGTCGGTTCCGGTATTGTGGGCGGTCTGATGGCGGATGCTTTGGTGAGCCAGGGCTACTCGGTGCTGGTGCTTGAGGCAGGCCCGCGCATTGAGCGCGCACAGGCTGTGGAAAACTGGCGCAATATGCCACTGCACAATCGTGCGGGGTCGGATTTTCAGGGGCTTTACCCGCAATCGGAGTACGCCACCGCGCCGCTCTATTTCCCGGAGAACGACTATATCAAACTGACCGGCCCCAATGGCTCAGGCTTTAAACAGGGCTATTTGCGTGTGGTGGGGGGAACCACCTGGCACTGGGCCGCTTCTTGCTGGCGCAACCATCCCAATGATTTTCGCATGAAATCCCTCTATGGCGTGGGGAGAGACTGGCCTATTTCCTACGAAGATATCGAACCGTGGTACGCGAAAGCCGAAGAGGAAATAGGCGTTGCCGGCCCGAATAATCCGGAGTGGCAGTCCCCTGCGGAACGCAGCGGGCCTTACCCGATGGACATGGTGCCCTGGGCCTACGGCGACAGACGCATTGCTGAGATTGTTAATCCTCACGGTTTTAAATCGGTGCCCATTCCGCAAGGCCGCAGCACCCGGCCCTGGAACGGACGGCCCACCTGCTGCGGCAATAACAATTGCCAGCCGATTTGCCCTATCGGGGCGATGTACAACGGCATTCACCACGTTGAACGGGCCGAACACAAGGGGGCGAAGGTGATCCCCGAGGCGGTGGTGTACAAAATTGACACCGACGACAATAACCGCGTCACCGCCGTTCACTGGTACGACACGGCGCATAACTCCCATCGGGCGATCGGTAAAACGTTCGTTCTGGCCTGCAATGGGATTGAGAACCCGCGCTTGCTGCTGCTGGCGGCCAACGAAAAGAACCCGAACGGCATCGCGAACAGCTCGGATCAGGTGGGGCGCAACATGATGGATCACTCTGGCCTGCACTGCTCCTTCCTGGCGCGAGAGGCCCTGTGGGTTGGCCGCGGCCCGGCGCAGAGCAGCTGCATGGTGGGGTATCGTGACGGCGCGTTTCGCAGCGACCACTCCGCCAACAAGATCATCATCAACAATATCAACCGGGTGATCCCCTCCGCCCTTGAAGTCCTGAAAACGGGCAAGGTCGGCAAGGCGCTGCAGGATGAAGTGCGCGATCGCGCCAGCCGCTCGGTGGATCTCTCCATCAGCCTGGAACCGCTGCCGGACCCGAACAACCGTCTGACCCTGAGCCCTACCCGCAAAGACAAGCATGGCCTGGCCTGCCCGGACATCCACTACGACGTCGGCGATTATGTGCGCAAAGGGCTGGAAGTGGTCAAAATCCAGCTACGGCAGATTGGCGACTTGTTTGATGCGCAAGAGTTTGTGATTAACGACAAGCTGAATGCCAACAACCACATTATGGGCGGCACGATCATGGGCAGCGATCCCACGAACTCGGTGGTGAACGGCAATTGCCGCGCCCACGATCATGACAACCTTTGGATCCCGGGTGGAGGCGCCATGGTTTCAGCCAGCGTTGTCAACACCACGTTGACGATGGCGGCGCTTGGACTCAAGGCGGCCAATGACGTACTGCGCGCCCTGGAGAGCAAATGAATAAAATCACCCACTCGCTGGCAGCGACGCTGCTGCTGGGAAGCGGCTTCGCGGCGCATGCCCAGGACGGCGATCTGATCGCTAGAGGGCAAGCGCTGGCTATCGCCTCGGACTGCATGGCCTGCCATACGAATACGCAGCAGCAGGGCAAGCCTTTTGCCGGGGGGTACGGCATTGCTTCTCCCATGGGCACTATCTACGCCACCAATATAACCCCATCGGTAAAATACGGCATCGGCGGCTATTCTGAAGCGGCGTTTGCCGACGTTCTGCGTTCTGGGATCCGGCAAGATGGGACGTATCTCTATCCGGCAATGCCTTACACCGCCTATACCCGTCTGAGTGATGACGAGATCCACGCGTTGTATACCTATTTCATGCATGGCGTTGCCCCGGTCGATGAGCCGGCCAAGCGCCAAACCGATCTGCCGTTTCCGTTCAACATCCGCCTCTCCATGGCGGTGTGGAACATGCTTTATTTGGACAATCGGCGTTTCACCCCGGATGTGACGAAAGGTGAGGCGTGGAACGAGGGGGCTGCGCTGGTGCAGGGCCCGGCTCACTGCGGAACCTGTCATACGCCGCGTAATGTGCTGATGGCGGAAGACAATTCGCGCTTCCTGATGGGGGCATCGTTGGGGGCTTGGTACGCGCCGAATATCACCGCCGATCGCCAGGAAGGGATCGGCGACTGGAGCGAGCAGGAGTTAGTGGACTACCTGAAAACCGGTCGGGCGGAAGGGCGCGCACAAGCTGCGGGGCCAATGGCTGAAGCCGTTGAGCACAGCTTCCAATACCTGACCGACCGGCAGCTGCGGGCGATTGCAACTTACCTGAAGACCGTGCCGTCACAGGGCGAGGGGCGCCAGGGCAATGGCCTTAGCCAGGCGCACTACAACGTTGAGCCCCATCTCCGCGGCATGAATTCGCCCAACGCCAACCACACGCTCAATAGCGGCGAGGCGCTCTACAGCGGCTACTGCGCCAGTTGCCATCAGCCGGACGGCAGCGGCAGTTTGAACCAGGCCTACCCTTCGCTATTCAACAACTCCACCACGGCCGCGAGCAATCCGTCAAACCTGATTGCCGCCATTTTGCAGGGGGTTGATCGCCGGGTTGACGGCAAGCACGTACTGATGCCGAGCTTTGGCGCCGGTTCCTATGTCGGAGAGCTGACGGATAAGCAGGTTGCCGATATCGCTAACTTCGTGCTGCAGAAATACGGCAACAGCACGCTGAGCGTGACTGAGGAGGACGTGAGTGAGGTGCGCGCCGGGGGCCCGAAACCGCTGTTGGCGCGCGCACAGCCGATGATTCTGCCTGGCATGGCCGTCGCGGCGGTCGTCATTATTCTGCTGGTCCTATTCTGGCTCCGGCGCCGCAAGGCACGTTAAGGGGGCGTTCGGTCAGGTGGGTGGCGCCATCTGGCCGAATTTCTGGTCGGGATAGCGAGTGATGTTTTTCTGGCGAAGCGGGCAATTATGGCCAGTGCTGAAGTGACTGGCGGGGAAAGCTATATTGTCTCCCCCATTGACAGGCGGAAGTGGAGATCGACACGTTCAATGGTCGGCAGCCCTTTAATTTTTTTTATTATGATTTCTGTCGCCACTTTCCCCATCTCATACCGTGGCGTCAGTACGCTGGCTAACCGGGGGGTGATGATCTGCCCGATCTCAAGACCGTGAAATCCGGCAATGGCAATTTGCGCTGGAACGCTGATACCGTTTGCCAGGCATTCCTGTAACACCCCAACGGCCAGATCGTCGTTGGTACAGAGAATACCATCCATATCCGGATACATTTGGCTCGCAAGCGTCATCATGCCTGTCCCAATTGAAATGGAAGAGATCTTATTGGGGGAAATACGACCGGTAGGTAAATCATGGTTAGCCATTGCCTGACAATATCCCGTGTAACGCTGTTCATCGCGGATATCAGACATTGAACCAAAATAGATAATGCGTTTTTTACCGCTGGCCAGCAACATGGTGGTCATATCGTAGCCGGCTTTCACATTATCAAAACCCACGTTAATTCGATCTGCATTGCCTGACAGCCCCATGATTTCAGCAACGGGTATTTTTGCCGTCTTCAGGAATTTTTCCGCCCGCAGACTATGAACCGACTCGGTCAGCAGCAGCCCTTTGATCTTAAAAGCCAGGATCGCGGCAATTTGCTCCTCTTCGCGTTTGCTGTTGTAGTCATAATTGACGACCAGCGTCTGATAACCCTGTACAGACGTCACGGATTCAATGCCGGCGAGGACATCAGCAAATATCAGATTGTTAAAAGAAGGAACCAGAACGCCGATGAGGGGAGGGCTATTGGAATAGAGGGCGGGATTGTCAGGATCGGCCTGATAGCCGACTTCCTCGATCACGGCGGCGATGCGCGCAGCGGTTTCCGGTTTAACCCTGTCCGGCGTGCGCAGATAGCGGCTGACCGTCATTTTGGTGACACCAGCCAGTACAGCAATGTCATTTAACGTAATGCGCTGCGACTTCACCATTCATACTCATCTGATCCAGACCGTGTTTGTCATTATGCCCACTGCCGAGTCAAAAGAGAATGCACGCAATGTGCTGCCTCCGCCGTATCCGGTGACAACCGCACGATGCGCCGATTCCGGTCTCCGGCATTATATGTTCGTTATCTCCGCATTTCGTAACGCGGGGAAAGAAAGGCACGCATCTGTGCGCCGTGGACGCGGTGGAAGAAAAGACGGGCAGTTTGATACTTGATTCGGCCCGCTCAATAAGATGAACGGGCCGATATGGCCGGATTAACTGAGAATATCTTCGGCGATCACGTTGAACAGCGTATCGATCTCGCCCCGAGTGTTGTAGTGCATCATGCCGATGCGCAGCACGCCGCCGTCCTGCAACCCCAGCTGTTGCACCAAGCCCAACGCATAGAAATGCCCGCTGCCGGCGCAGATGTTGTGCTGCCCCAGGCGGCGGGCGATCGCGTCAGGCGTGTGGCCGCTGAAGGTCAGGGCGAAGGTCGGCGTGCGGCGCGCGCTGTCCGCCCGGGGGTTGCCATAAAGCCGCACGCCGTCGAGTTGTTGCAGCCTCTGCAGGAAGTGGCTGCACAACGCCTCTTCATGCCGGTGGTAGGCGGCGAAGCTCTCCTGCAAACGCTGCCTCAACGGCGCACCGGGCGTGCCCCACTGCGCCAGATACTCGATAGCGGCCGCGACGCCGGCCAGCGCTTCGAAGCTTTGCGTGCCGGTCTCGAAACGGCCGGGGCCGACGTCGGTGGCCGGCTCGACCTTGTAAGGGCGCAGGCGCTGCAACCACTGCGGCGCGATGTAGGCCATGCCGACGTGCGGGCCAAAGAACTTGTAGGCGGAGCACACCAGGAAGTCACAGCCCAGCGCCTGCACGTCAATCAGGTTGTGCGGCGCATAGTGCACGGCGTCGACATACACCTGCGCGCCGACCCGATGCGCGGCTTCGACGATGGTTTTGATATCGACGATGCTGCCGGTGACGTTGGAGGCGTAGCTGACCGCCACCAGACGGGTGTTGGCGTTGATGCGCTCGCACACTTTCGCGGCATCCAATGCGCAGTCGGCGCTCTCCAGCGGTATCTGATGCACCGCGGCTCCTTTGTCAGCGGCAGCCTGCTGCCAGCTGGAGACGTTGGCGTAGTGATCCAGTGCGGTGACGATGACTTCATCGCCGGCCTGCCAGTCGCGGCTGATGATGCGGCTGAGATGGAAAGTCAGCGTGGTCATGTTCATGCCGAAGACGATGTTGTCGGGCGACGGCGCATTTAACAAGGCGCGCACTGATTCCCGCGCCTGGCCCATCACCTCGCCGGTGACCCGGCTCGAGAAATAGTGGCCGCCCAGGTTGGCGTTGTACCTTCCCAGGTAGTCGGTCATTTTTTCCAGCACGCCCCGTGAAACCTGCGCACCGCCGGGGCCGTCGAAAAAGATGGCCGGTTTGCCGTCGATCTGCTGTGACAGCGCGCTGAACTGGGCGCGGGCGAGCTCGGGGGTAAAGGTCATGCTTTCTCCCCCCGCGCGGTGAGGACAAAGAGATCCAAATGACCTTCTTCTTCCGGGCTCACGGCGTTGATCGGCGTGGCGTTGTGCCACAGTTTGCTGTCCGCCAGCAGCACGGCTTCACCGTCCGCCAGCGCTTTTTTAAAGAAAGGGTCGTGGTGGCTGTCGTCATACAGCATGATTTCACCGCCGACGATGTTGTGCCGATGAATGGCGATCATTGCGATATGGTCGAAACCGTCCTGGTGAATGCCTTCCGGCGCCACCTGGGTGTCTTTCTCGATGGCGACCACGCGCATCTGGTGGATCTCTATCTCGGCGCCTTCCGGCAGTTCGTTGCTTTCTGCAAACAGGTTGCACATCTCTGCCATGCCGGCGCTCTGCAACACGGCGCTGTCGATAGGTTCGAAGCGGCGTACCACATTGCCCTGGAAGTGGTTGATCTGATCCGACTGCATGAAGGTGCGTGGCCCCACTTCGGCGACGTTGGGGTTGAGGTATTTAACGACCGAATAACGGCGCAGGCGATATTTGCCGTCGGCGTGTTGCGTGTGGGGCAAGGAGGAGAACGATGGCATCAGCTGTTGGGTGGCTTGCGGGCTTAGTACAGTCATACTTATTACGTTTTCGTGTTTCTGTAACATAATCACCTCTAATAATAATAATTTCTGATGTTGTAGGGGGTAATTCGATTGAATTGTAGACGACTCTATAACCAACGCAATTTAGCGGTAGCGAGGTGTGACGGCGGTCGTAAAGTGGGGTGAACAGCAGAGAGGGGGGGTTGCATCAACGCGTTTTTCGGTGGTAATGAGAGGTAAGCGTCATTTTTACAAGAGCATCCCAATCAAGCCTGGTTTACTCCTGGCTAAGGATTGGAGGCATGATAGAACACTGCCTGTCAGATGAGGGGGTAGGGATAAAAGGACATATTATCGAATAGTGTGCACAAGACTATCATATCTATTGGCGATTTTCCGTCAGGGCAGAGGTCTGCTTTATTATATTGAATATTTTAATTTTAGTGAAAAGGAGCGGTGGTCAAAGATATTCTATCCAAGATTTTTATGCATAGGTAAACCATTGTGAAGAACAAAATATCAGTCTATCGTTGGTTTTTTAGATTTAAATTTCAAACTAAAAGTCTATAACTAGAAAAGTGGAGGAAAAAAAGTGCTGAGCTATTTTTATAAGTAAGTGTCTGTGTTGTGAGCTTGGAATATGAATAATCTATTAGCTTCATTATCATTAGCGTGGATGCTTTCTGGCTGTACCAGTCCTTATCCGATCCCGGTAGAAACACCTCGGCCTGCACCGTGGCCGGTCGAGGAAGAAAAAAAGCCTAAGATTGATAACATTAAGAAAATCGCTTTGGTTTATCGGAATTTATGGCGAGAAAAATACATAAGTCTTTATCAGCAAATCTATGGATATAATGAAGTGGGTTTTTTTGGTACTCTCGTTGCTGTGATTTCCGCCGCAAGTGGTTCAGTGACCACTGCGATGTACAGTGGCGGCATTGCTGCTGGCGCTAATATCTTTCCCGGTCATTATAATTATGCAACGCAAATCTATAATTACAAGACGGCTGCGGCATCGGCTAATTGCATGTATGAAGCTATCAACCTTTTAGATCAGGACATTACGTTAATTATTAATGCTAATAAGGCATACTATACTGATATTGGAAACTATCTTTACCAGAATCTGGAGGATTTGGCCTATGAATTGGAGGTCAGGCAGGCGGGTGTTGAATTAATCACGCCTAATCTTGATGCGCTGGCGGAAGCCATTAAAAAAGAACAACAAAATAAAGAAAAATTGCTGAGTGTCACAATGAGTCAGGAAAGTAAATTTTACAGTAAAGAAGACAAGGAGTTGGTGGTCGCATCTGTTAAATCGAAAATAAAACTCTGCCGAATTAATATGACCGACAAACCGTCATAATGTATCACGTATATCTTTGTACTTGTCGGAAATATATATCGCTTGATGCCATACTTTCAACGAGGGTAACATTATGTCAAATATCGTCACCCACCCATGGAAAAATAACCGAACTTCCCCAGATGAGCCGGTCATGCCAGATCCTGTGGTTATGATTAAAGATGATGGCCATATTTTAATTATTTCCGATGCGGATACGGATGCCGATGGCAGTCCTGATGCCGAGGAAATCGATCCGACAGGGCAAAAGGAAACTAGCTTAAGAAGAGGGAATGGTTGGCGAGGTGAGGGAGATTATGTTAATGCACGTATTATTCCATATTTTGTTATTCCAGGTAATTGGAAGAAGATCACCGGGGTCGCTGTGAATATGGGAGATATGGCTAAAATAAATTATAGAAATAATCATGTCTATGCAATCTGTGCAGATATCGGTGGAAAAGATTCTATAGGAGAGGCCTCCATTGCCGCAGTCGAAGCGCTTGGAGTTAACCCATGGAGTAAAAATAAGAAAAAAATAATCAGGGGGATCGGATATGGTGTGACCTATGAGGTCATTGCAGGTTCTGCAAGCTTGGGGGCAACAGTGAGTTTTGAAACGATCCAGGCATATGGTAGAGAGTTATTCAAGGAAAATTTGCCTTTTAGTTTGCCGATGAAAGTCGAAGATATCTCCGGTGTTATGTTAGGTAGTAATGTAAAGGGAACGCCGACGGTGGTTATCTCGTCGAAATCGGGCGAAAGTCATGTTAAAGAATATAGTGATACTCAGGAACTCGCTCTGATATTGCAACTACTGCCCAAAACAAAGGTCACGATAGATGCACCGTTTGTTGTGCAACTGGCTGATGCCATGGTGTGGAATGATCACTTTCCCAGCAATGCTGAACGGTTTGTCGGGATGTTTAAAGAAGATTACCGTTCAATCAGGGAAGCAGTAGAAGACTGGTTTGTGCCGGAATACAGCCCTACCGCGACAAGTAATGCCTGCGTTGCACACCAGGTCAGTTGCCTTAAACTTTGTGACCTACCTTATCCGCAACTTGGCAGCATACAGTCTATCAATGTTGATTATTTCGTTGAATGGGCTCTGGAGCAGGGATGGCAGAAGATAACCAATCGCGCGAGTCTGGTGCCGGGAGATATCTGTGTCTCCGGGCCGATTGGCCACCTCAAGGAATTTGACCATGTTTATTGCTTTGTCTCGTTTTCTGCCGAGCAGGTCGGCTATGCGGCTATTTTTGATAATCAATATTTTGGTATCCACCTACGTTCTCTTGATGGTATAGGTTCAACGATTGGGGAATGGCGTTACGCAATAAGAATGCCCTAGGGAATTTTTATTGGCGTGTTATTCAAAGCCGCCGCTCAAGGGAGTGGCGGCTACCGATTTAGCTTTTTCTAAACAGATTCGCCGCCTGGAACAGTGCAAAGGAGCTGACCAGCATTTCGATGCCGACGATCGCCGTCACCAGCGTGACCGACGCCGCCGGGCCTGAGCCGATCAGCATCCAGGCGATGATCAAATCGAGTACGCCAATGACGAACTGCAGCCAGTTGCCCGGCAATCCGCGGCGCATATAGCCGGCTGCCAGGCGCGCGATGCCGCCGAGCGCAAACAGCACGGCGAGGTAGACCGCCAGCGCCAGAATGCCCGCCAGCGGACTGGTGATGAACACATAGCCGATAATCAGGTAGGCCACGCCCAGCAGAATGCCGCCGATCATCGGCCAGGTATTCTGCGCCCGGTTGGCGATCATGGCGATAATCAGCCCGGCGCCGCTCAACAGCAGCAGGACGCCCACCACGATGCTCAGCGCCGCGCCGGAGGCGAAAGGGTTGACCAGGCACAGTATGCCGCCCGCCAGCAGCAGGAAGGCGATGATCAGCAGGGTGGTGCGTTGCTTTTTGAGCAGTTCTTCGCTCAGGAGGGGCAGATTATTGCGGTCGAGGTTCAACATGACAGTACTCCATTTCGTCGTTGGGTAATTAATCAGTCATCCTTATCTGTTTAGCATAGACCGTCTGGGGGTTTTTGACTGACCCGGCGCAAATGTTACACTGTGCGGCTGAGGCGTATCAGAACCGAAAAGACGATTGGGGACAGGATTTGAGCACAGGAAGCAAGCTGGCGAGGTGGCGCCGCATCGCGGTGTGTCTGACATTGGGGCTGTTGTTGGCCGGATGTTCGGGTAAAAACACCTACAACCGCGACTACGACAAACTGCCGAAGGGCAGCTACACCGGCAAGTCCTACACCGTCAAACGGGGCGATACGCTGTATTACATCGCCTGGATCACCGACAGCGAAGTCAGCGATCTGGCCAGAATCAACAAGATACGCCCGCCCTATAATCTGGAAGTGGGGCAAAAGCTGCGGCTGAGCGGCGGCGCGCCGACCAAAACCGCCGCCACGCGCCGTAAAACATCTTCCTCCGCGATCGCCAAGCAAACGCCGCCGCCGGGCGCCGCACGTTGCTGGCGCTGGCCGACCAGCGGCCGGATCGTGCAGGCGTACTCCAATGCCGATGGCGGCAACAAGGGCATCGACATCGCCGGTAAACGCGGCCAGCCGATCTATGCTTCCGCCAAGGGCAAAGTGGTGTACGTCGGCAACCAGCTGCGCGGCTACGGCAACCTGATCATGATTAAGCACGGCGAAGACTTCATTACCGCCTATGCGCACAACGACACCACGCTGGTGCGCAACGGCCAGGATGTGAAAGCGGGGCAGAAGATCGGCACCATGGGCAGCACCGGCACCGATTCGGTGTTCCTGCATTTCCAGATCCGCTACCGCGCCACCGCGCTCGATCCGCAGCGCTATCTGCCGCCGCAGGGATCGTCGCCGTCCTGTTAACGTCAATCCGGCTCCTTGCGGGGCCGGATGTCAGCTATTTCAGCGGCAGATAAAGATCAGTCACCAGTTCATATTCCGCTACCTCGTGCACGAAGTTGTGGTAGTGGAAATAGAGCGGGAAATCGCGCAGCTCCTCGCCGCTGGCCGGCAACCACTCGCTGTAAAGATAGCGGGCGCTTTCCGAGAGCCCATCCAGCGATCCGAGATGGCGCAGCACCGCGCAGCGCCCGGCCGGCAGCGTGCTGTTCACCACGCCGAAGGCGTTGTCCTCCAGGATCGGCGCAGTGACCTCTCCGCAGATGTAGAAGCGGAAGTCCTGCGCTTCGGTGGTGGCCGGATCGTGCGGCGCGATACCGTAAGTGCGGCTGCTTCTGACCGGCGACAGGCCGCTGGTTTTGCGCCACTCGATAAAGCGTGCGGCGGTTTCGTTGACCAGCGCGGATGGGCCGCGATGTTCGATCATCGCCACCGGCGTGGCCGGGAAGTCGAGAATGTCTACCTTCATGGGTTGTTTCCTTTTGTGTTTCGGCTCGGGAAAGCGCTGTTGCCAATCGATCCAGGCCGGCCGTTTGCGAAACTGGCTTGGCGTTTGGCTGAACGCCTGTTTGAAGGCGCGGCTGAAGGACTCCGGGTTTTGAAAACCGGCGTCCAGCGCGATGTCAATCACCGGCTCCAGCGGGTTATACGCCAGGCGGTACGAGGCGCGTTTGAGCCTCATCCACTGGATATAACGCCACACCGAGATGCCACAATACGCGCTAAACTGGCGTTGAAAGTGAAAACGCGAAAAGTGGGCCACTTCGCTCAGTTTTTCGACGGTGAGCGCCTCGTCCAGGTGGCGGTCGATATAGTCAAAGACCAGCGCAAAGCGCTTTGCATACGTCTGGGTCATGTGATTGTCTCCTCCATGCCTGAACTTTGCCCGAGCCGCCGCCGCTTCTCCTGACGGATGATGCTGAGTTATCGCTGCAGGAAAAGGGAATGGTGCGGCGTTCGCCGCCGGCCAGGCCAAACTCATAACCCCCGCGCGGCTGTGCGCCGCGATCCCGACCGAGAAGATGAATATTACATGATGGATCGTTCCCGTTTGCTGAAATTCCTGCTGCCCTATCTGTGGCCGAAAGATAACCCGCGGCTGCGTTGGTATCTGGTGGTGGCCTTCGTGTTCATGGTGGCGGCCAAGGTCAGCACCACGCTGGTGCCGCTGGCCTACAAAGCGATGGTTGATGCGCTGAGCGGCGAGACGGCGAAAATGCTGGCGGTGCCGCTGGGGCTGATCGTCGCCTACGGCGTGGCGCGGGTGGGCGGCGCGCTGTTTGAGGAACTGCGCAACGTGATGTTTATCCACGTCAGCCAGAACGCCACGCGCCTGTTGGGTGTGCGGGTGTTCCGCCAGCTGCATGCGCTGAGCCTGCGTTTCCATCTGGAGCGCCAGACCGGCGGATTGTCGTTGTCCATCGAGCGCGGCACTCAGGCGGTGTCCACGGTGCTGTCGCGGCTGCTGTTCTCCATCGTGCCGATCCTGTTCGAGCTCTCGCTGGTCACGGCGATCATGTGGCATATGCTGAACGGCTGGTTCGCGCTGGCGATCCTGACAACGGTCGGCTGCTACATCCTGTTCACCGTGCTGGCGGTCAGCTGGCGCACCCGCTTTCGCCGCGAGCTCAACAAGGCCAACGCCGACGCCAACAGCAAATCCATCGACAGCCTGCTGAACTATGAGACTGTGAAGTACTTCGGCAATGAAGAGTTCGAGGCCGAGCGTTTCGACCTCTCGCGCCGGCTGTACGAATACGCCGCCATCAAGAACCAATTCAGTTTTACGGCGATCAACCTGGGGCAAACCGCCATTATCTCGATCGGACTGATCGTGATGATGACCATGGCGGCGCGGGGCATTACGCAGGGGACGATGACGGTCGGCGACTTCGTGCTGGTCAACGCCTATCTGCTGCAGCTGTATCAGCCGCTGAACTTCTTCGGCTTTATTTATTCCGAGGTGCGTCAGGCGCTGATCGACATGGAGAACATGTTCGATCTGCTGCAGGAACCGCGTGAGATCGTCGATAGCCCGGATGCGCAGCCGCTGCGCCTCGATCGCGGCGAAGTGAGGTTCGACGCGGTCAGCTTCGGTTACGACACGCGCCGGCCGATCCTCAAGCAGGTGAGTTTTACCATTCCGGCGGGCCACACGGTGGCGGTGGTCGGCGCCTCCGGCGCGGGCAAGTCCACGCTGTCGCGCCTGCTGTTCCGCTTTTACGACGTGCAGGGGGGCGCCATTACCCTCGACGGCCAGGACATTCGCCAACTGACCCAGGCCAGCCTGCGGCAGGCGATCGGCATCGTGCCGCAGGATACGGTGCTGTTCAACGATACGTTGCGTTATAACATCGGTTACGGCAAAACCGGCTCCAGCGATGAAGAAATCGAGCGGGCGGCGCGGCTGGCGCATATCCATGATTTTATCGTCGGTCTGCCCGACGGTTACGACACCCGGGTGGGCGAGCGCGGGCTGAAGCTGTCGGGCGGGGAAAAGCAGCGGGTGGCGATTGCGCGCACCATTCTGAAAAATCCGGCCATCCTGGTGTTTGACGAGGCGACCAGCGCGTTGGATACCCAGACCGAGCGCGAAATCCAGGGGCACCTGCGCGAGGTGAGCCGCAACCACACCACGCTGGTGATCGCTCATCGGCTCTCCACCGTGGTGGACGCCGATGAAATTATCGTGCTGGAGGCGGGGGAGATCGTCGAGCGCGGGGGGCACGAGGCGTTGCTGGCCGCGAACGGCCGCTACGCCGCCATGTGGCAAACCCAGTACAGTGAAGAGCAGGAACCGCACTGACGGAACCGTTCACGTTCACCCCTGCGGCTGAGCGGCGTTGAGCCGCTGAGCCACGTAGTCGCAGGCGATGCGGCAGTCCCGCTTTAGGTCGGTCTCGTCGCCGGCCAGGCTGCCGCGCAGCCAAAGCCCATCGATCATCGCCGCCAGCCCGCGCGCCGCGTCGCGCGCCTGCTGCAGCGGCAGCTCGCGGCGGAACTGGCTGCAAATATTGGAATAGAGCCGCCGATCGTTGGCGCGCTGCAGGCGGCGCAGCACCGGCTGATGCATGCTGGCGGCCCAGAAGTCGAGCCAGGCGCGCATGGAAATGGCGTTGGTTTGGCTGGGGTGGAAGTTGCCCTGAATGATGGCGCACAGCTGCGATTGGCTGTCGCTCGCCGCTTGCGCGCGGCACTCGGCCACCGCGTCACGCAGATCGCGCAGGATCTTGCGCATGGTGGCGCTCAGCAACCCCTCTTTATCGCCAAAATAGTGGCTGACGATGCCGGTCGACAGCCCGGCTTCTTTCGCGACCTGAGACAGGGTGACGCCGGCCAGCCCGACGACGTTTATGGTCTCGAAGGCGGCGTTAATCAACTGCTCCTTACGCTGCTCCGGAATGTCTCTTCGGTACATATTTTCCTCAACTGATAGGCCAATCACACTTTGGATTTGATTGATTGAACGGTCAATCAATACTCTATATGCTGCGAAAATGTCAAATAAATGACGATAAAATGTTAATTAAAAGTTGCTTTTAAATCGTCTGTCTTTCGCATCATGGAAGCCTGCCAATGACAACAAAAACTCCTCCATCGCTTGACGAAGAACCTGTCAGATTGAATGTCCCGGTATTTTTCGGCTCGGCGGCGGTGATCCTGCTGCTGGGATCGCTGGTCGTGCTGTTTCCCGCAGCCAGCAAACAGTGGTTGAACGTCGCGCAAAGTTGGGTCGCCGACGTGTTCGGTTGGTACTACATGCTGTTGATGGTCGCCTGCATGGTGTTCGTCTTCTGGCTGGCGCTGTCGCGCTTCGGCCATATTCGCCTCAGCCAGGATGACGAACCGCCGCAGTTCAGCTATCCCTCGTGGGTGGCGATGCTGTTCTCATCGGGCATCGGCATTGCGCTGGTGTACTACGGCGCCTATGAGCCGTTGGATCATTTTTTGTCGCCACCGGAAGGCAGCGGCGGCACCGTGCAGGCGGCGCGGCAGGCGATGGCGCTGACCTTTTTGCACTGGGGGCTGCACGGCTGGGCGCTGTATGCGCTGATCGCCACCGCGCTGGCCTATTTCGCCTATTGCCGCGGCCTGCCGTTGGCGCTGCGCTCTGCGTTATACCCGATCTTCGGCGAGCGCACCCACGGCGGCGCCGGCCATCTGGTGGACAGCTTCGGCATTCTGGTGACGGTGATTTCGATGGTAACCAACCTGGGGATCGGCGCGCTGCTGGTGAACTCGGGGCTGTTTTATCTGTTCGATATTCCGCAAAGCACCGGCGTGCTGCTGGCGCTGATCGTGGTGATGATGGTGGTGGCCACGCTGGCGGCGGTCACCGGCGTCGAGAAGGGCATTGCGATGCTGTCGAACATCAACGTCGGCTTCCTGTGCCTGCTGTTGCTGTTCGTGTTTCTGGCCGGCCCGACGCTGAATCTGCTCAACGGCATGTTGCAGAACCTCGGCGATTATCTCACTTCGCTGGTCAGCCGCAGCTTCGATATGTATCTGTACGGCAAGGCGCGCCAGTGGCAGGGCGCCTGGACGTTGTTCTATTGGGCCTGGTGGGTGGCGTGGGCGCCGTTTGTCGGGCTGTTCATCGCGCGCATTTCCAAAGGGCGCACCATTCGTGAATTGATCTTCGGCGTGTTGCTGATCCCGCTGGGCTTCACGCTGGCGTGGCTGTCGATCTTCGGCAATACCGCCATCAGCCTGGTGTTGGAAGGCGGGCAGGCGATCCTCGGGCAGGTGGCGCAAAGCGATCCGCCGATGGCGGTGTTCAAGCTGTTCGAATACCTGCCCTATACCCAGCTGACCGCCGGTTTTGTGGTAGTGATCAGTTTCGTGCTGTTCCTGACGCCGGTTGATTCCGGCACGCTGATGATAGCGAACCTCTCCTGCCAGGGCGGTTCCGCCCACGATGACGCGCCGGCCTGGCTGCGGGTATTTTGGGCGGCGGTCACCACGTTGATCTGCGCCGGGTTGCTGTACGCCGGCAGTTTCAGCGCGATGCAGACCGCGGTGGTGCTGTGCGGCCTGCCGTTCTCGGCGGTGATCGTGTTGTACATGGTCAGCCTGCGCAAGGATCTGCGCGGTTACGCCATGACGCCGGCGCTCCCTTGAGGCGGCTTATTCGTCCGCGCGCGGCCGGTGATGCACGTATTCGATAATCGTGCCGTCCGGCAGGCGCGCATTGAAACAGGCGCCGGTGGGCACGTCCACCGGGCCAAAGAAGATATCGGCCCCGGCGGCCAGCAGCCGCTGGTGGTAAGGATAAATGTCATCGACCAGCAACGTGCCGACGGTGCTGCGGAAAGGACGCAGGCTTTCTTCCGAGCCTTCCAGGATCAGAAACGGCCCCACCGCCGCCAGCACCAGCCGATGTTCGGGAAAGTCGAAACGCATATCCGCTTCCACGCCGTGCAGCCGCTCGTAAAACGCAATGGCGCGGTCAATCTCGCCTTCGTCGACGTAGACCCGGATCAGCACGCGCGGCTCGCGCAGCGATGAAGAGTCGGCGGTTTTGCGCCAAAAGCCCGCTTCTGTCAGTTTTGCCGTCATTGCTCATTCCTCATGGTGGCTCGTTTCCCCGTCATCATGCCGCCGTTTGGCCGCAGGGATTAGACTGAGTTGTTATGAACTAGCAGCGGCGGAAATAAAAAAGCCCCGGTAACGGGGCAAAGACCCGCTCAGGTCGGAATAGCGGGCTAAAGCGGGCTTCAGGCGCGATGGAATTCCGGCAACACCAGTTGACCGATCTCCTGCATCGTCTCTTCCAGCGGCCGCTGGTTGCGGCGGAAATGCAGGCCGATGTGGTTGACCCCGGCGTCACGCATGGCGCTCAGTTCCTGAATCAATCCATTGCGGCCGCTCTTGATGCCGAAGCGATGGCGCTGAATCGGCGCGTCGGCGTTATCGGTGAGGTCGAGATGAATAAAGCTGACGTAGGGCTTGTCACCGGCTACGTTACGCCAGAGTTTGACTCGCGAAACGTGGTCCGCAGGCGTGCCGGGATACGACAGCCAGCCATCCATATTTTTGCCCACCCACTCGGGCGTTTGTTGCGCCAGCCCGGCGACCAGCAGCGGCGGCGGCGGCGTGGCCGGCAGCAGGCGCAATCCGGGCTGGAGCGCGCTGTCGGCTTCACCTTTGAGAATGCCGACGCTGGTGCGGAAGTTTTCACCGCGCGCGGCGTAATCGGCGCCGAACAGCGGGTACTCCACGGGGCGATCGCCGCTGGCGACGCCGAGCAGCAGACGATCGCCGCTCAGCGTTTGCAGCGTGGAAGCCGCTTTGCGCACCAGCCAAGGCTGGCGCAGCGGCAGCACCACGGCCGCGGTGCCCAGCAGAATATTGCGCGTCAGGCTGGACAGGTAGCCGAGGTAGGTAAAGGTCTCAAACACCTGCGCGGCGTCGCCGAAGTCAGGATCGTACAGCGGCACGTCACGAACCCAGGCGGCGCGAAAGCCGAGCTCATCGGCCAGCTTGATGCGCGCAGCGTGTTCACTCATGTCCGGCACGCCGAACGGCCGCCCGTCCTGCTGGCGTTTCAGCTGCCCACTGGTGGACCAATCATTGTCCAACGGCAGCTCAATACCGATGGAAAGCGGCTCCCGGGTTAGTCTTTCGATGCTCATGTGTCACTCCGTCTCAGGCCTTGCGGCGCGGTGTCGAACGATGGCACGAAGTGTTGCATGACGATTAATTGAGATAAACAGCCCTAATCGCAATAGATAATTGCTGTTGCGAGCATAATTACCTTACAGGATACGGCATGATTGCCGTGATTTACGTCACGCTCTGCGCTTTTGCTATTGTCCAGATGAAATTATGTAACTCTGCCAATAGCCTTTCCCTCATAAGAGTTAGTTTGTTGTGCGGCAATAAAATAAAACTAAATGATTCAATAGATAAAAATAAAACTGAATATTCCCCAGCGTTCATTCAATACGGGTAAAAAATTAATAAGCCTGAAGAGTGATCGTTGAGATTATTCGCAAATGGCGTGAAAATAGGCGTTTTTAACCGAAGAAAAATACCCGTTATTATTTTATTGGCTGTAAAAACAGAAGGGTAAAATATCTTTTTGTGATAATGCGATTTTAAAATAGTACCGAACAAAAACTTCATTCGTCTCTAAGAAAGCGCCGGTTGACAGACCGCCGGCTTGCGATAATTTTATGTCATTAACATGTTAATGAGTTGTTGTCGTGACGGAGGGCCAATTTCTCTCTTGGCCGAGCGCTTAACACACTTATGCCATGGCGGGTCGCCATTCATAAGTTAACTTATGGACAAATGACGCTATGAATACATCGCCAGAGCCTCGCAGCGCATTAAGTGAAGAGAACCGGTTGCTGATTATTTTATTTTTCGTTTTCGGCTGCGTGTTTGTCGACCGTCTGACCATCTCGTTTCTGTTTCCGATGATTGCCGCCGACCTCAAGCTCAGCAACGTGCATCTCGGCACCCTGTCGGCGGTGCTGGCGTTAACCTGGGCGCTGTCTGGCGCCGGGCTGGGGGCGATAGCCGATCGTTTTAATATCCGTAAACCGATGCTGATCCTGTCGATCCTGGTGTTTTCGCTGTTCTCCGCGCTGTCGGGGTTGGTCAGCGGCTTTGCCATGCTATTGATCTTCCGGGCGTTGATGGGGATCGCCGAAGGGCCGGTATTGCCGATCGCACAGTCGTTGATGGTGGAAAAATCGCAGCCGCAGCGCCGCGGTTTCAACATGGGATTGATCCAGGGCGCGGCGCCGGGATTGTTGGGCGGTATTATCGCGCCGCCGCTGATCATCTATCTGGCGCAGAAGTGGGGCTGGAGCATGGCGTTTCACCTGACCGCCGTGCCGGGCATCATTCTGGCGTGGCTGATCTATCGCTATGTGAACGGCAAGAAGGATCCCGCTTTCAGCGCAGTGCCGGCGGCCGACAAGACGGCGAACAAAGGTGCTTACGGCGAGCTGTTCAAAATCAAGAACGTGGCGCTGTGCATTCTGATCTCCTGTGTGTTCGTCACCTGGTTCATGATCATCATTACCTTCACCCCCAACTTTTTGGTGACCGACCGCGGCTTCGGCGAAGGCACGATGGGCGGCATCATGAGCGCCATCGGCGCCGCCTGGGTGTTCTGGGGCGTGGCGGTGCCGGCGATTTCCGATCGCTTCGGCCGCAAGCCGACGCTGATCTTCTTTTCGCTGCTGGCGGTGTGCTGCCCGCTGTTTCTGAGCTACGTCGATAACCCGTGGCTGCTGGGCGTGCTGGTGTTCCTGTCTTATACCGGCCTTGGCTGTTTCACGCTGTTTATGGCCACCATCCCGTCTGAAACGGTGTCGCCGGCGCGCATCGCTACCGCGTTGGGGCTGGTGATGGGAATTGGCGAGGTGATTGGCGGCTGCCTGGCGCCGTTTATCGCCGGGCTGATCGCCGATCGCTACGGGCTGGTCAGCGTGATGTGGCTGGCGGCCGCCGGCGCCGTGTGCGCCGGCGTACTGAGTTGTTTTCTCGATGAAACTGCCCCTGCCGTGGTTAACCGCCGAGCGGTGAAACCGGCGGGCATCGCCGACGTCTGAGGCGGTTTTCATCCCATTCAATCAAGGAGAGCGAAGATGTCAGCAGAACCATCCGTACTGAATCAAAATGCCGAGCCGGACTGGAAGAATTACGACGATTTCGCGCGCGGCATCGACACCAACCGGCTGCCGGGCACCCAGGACTGGCGCGGCAAAACGCTGCAGATCGCCTTTGAAGACGGCGGGGAAATCACGCTGCGTTTCAGCGCCGATCGGCAGCGGGTGCTGTGGGCCTGGGGAGGGGAGAGCGGTGAGGACGCTTACGAAGAGGTGCAAACCTCCGCCGCGCGCTATTTCTTCAACATTCCGTTGCAGTCGCCGGGCAACGAATGCCTGACGCTGGTGCTCAACCGCGACAGCGGCCGGGCGCTGCTGGTGCGCAGCACGCTGTTGCCCGAACAAACGGTGGAAAAGGGATCCCGCCTCAAGCAAAGCTTCCACGTTGGGCTGATTGCCGGCGTTACGCCGGGCGGCATCGCGCCGCATCTGACCCGCGAGCTGATCGGTTATCGCACGCTGAACGTTTACAGCCCCAACCATTACTACGAGCACTTCTACGTCAACACCGAGCGTTATGCCTGGCAAAACCTGCGCGGCGAGCAGTTCGGGCACGGCGACATGGATTACGCCACTTACTACAAGTTTGAGGACGAGATGTTCCTGTTCACCTTCCGGGAAAAGATTATCCCGGTGTGCTCGGTGTTCTTCTTCGACTTTATCTCCGGGCGCTGCACCGGCACCTTCCTCGGGTTGGACGCCGCCGGCCGGGTTCTGGTGTCACCGGCTGGGGCGTTCATCAGCAAGATGAGCTACAACGCCTACCCGGAGGGCGTGCAGCCGCTGTGAGTCAGGCGTTTCTGACCAGCGATCCGGCGTTGATCTCCGCAATGGTTTTCGCGCCGGTGAGTGTCATGGCGACGCGCATCTCTTTGTCGATCAGATCCAGCAAGTTAGCCACCCCGGCTTCGCCGGCCGCCGCCAGCGCATAGACGAAGGCGCGCCCCAGCAGCACGCTGTCGGCGCCCAGCGCGATCATGCGCACCACGTCCAGGCCGCTGCGGATGCCGGAATCGGCCAGCAGAGTGATGTCGCCTTTCACCGCGTCGGCGATCGCCGGCATGGCGCGCGCGGTCGACAGCACGCCGTCCAGCTGGCGGCCGCCGTGGTTGGAGACGATGATGCCGTCGGCGCCGAAGCGCACCGCGTCTTTGGCGTCTTCCGGATCAAGAATGCCTTTGATGATCATCGGGCCGTCCCAGAATTCGCGGATCCACTCCAGATCTTTCCAGGAAATAGACGAATCGAAGTTGGCGCCCAGCCAGCCGATGTAGTCTTCCAGGCTGGTCGGTTTGCCGCGGTAGGCTGAGACGTTGCCCAGATCGTGCGGCTTGCCGAACAGGCCGACATCCCAGGCCCACTGCGGATGGGTAAACGCCTGCAGCACGCGGCGCAGGGCGGCGTTAGGGCCACTCATCCCCGAATGGGCGTCGCGATAACGGGCGCCCGGCACCGGCATGTCGACGGTGAACACCAGCGTTTTCACGCCGGCGGCCTTGGCGCGCTCCAGCGCGTTGCGCATAAAGCCGCGATCTTTCAGCACGTAGAGCTGGAACCACATCGGCCGATCGATCGCCGGCGCCACCTCTTCGATGGGGCAGACAGACACGGTGGACAGCGTGAACGGAATACCTTTTTTGGCCGCGGCGCGCGCGGCCTGCACTTCGCCGCGGCGGGCGTACATGCCGGTCAGCCCCACCGGCCCCAGCGCCACCGGCATCGCCAGCTGCTCACCGAACAGCGTGGTCTCCAGGCTGAGTTCGGACATATTGCGCAGCACGCGCTGGCGCAAGGCGATATCGGCCAGGTCTGCGGTATTGCGCTTCAGCGTATGCTCCGCGTAGGCCCCGCCGTCGATATAGTGAAACAGAAACGGCGGCAGTTTGGCCCGGGCGGCGGCCCGGTAGTCGGTTGACGCGGAGATGATCATAGTGTTTACCTTCTTGTCTTGCTTGCGATAACGAGTTGTCGGTCAGAGCGTGAGGATCGCCGCCATACCGGCCGCAATCCCGCCGTACGCCAGCATCGGCAGTACGGTCTTTCTGATGATTTTGCCTTCGGCGTTGCCGATCCCGAGGATCGAACAGACCGCGATAATGTTGTTCAGGCACACCATGTTGCCCATGGCGCCGCCGACGGACTGCAAGGCCAGCGTCAGGTTGACGTCAAGACCGCTGCTCTGGGCGATCGACTGCTGAATGCCGCCGAACGTCAGGTTCGAAACGGTATTGGAGCCGGAGAAGAACGAGCCCAGCGCGCCGAGGAACGACGAGAACAGCAGCCAGCTGCCGCCGGTCAGCGCCGCCAGCGCTTTACCGATCAGGATCACCGGCGCGTTGTCGCCGCCCTGCATCATCAGGTTGACCATCACCAGCGCGCCGAACAGCGCAATAAAGGGCCGCGCGATGCGCCCGCCGGTTTCGCTGAACATTTGCCGCACCTGGCCGCCATTCAGCCGGAACAACGGAATGCACAGCAGCACCACCAACAGGAACGGGATCAGCGCCGGGACATACAGCGTTTTGTAGCCGGCGGCGGCGGAGGTGCCCAGCACCTGCTGCAGTTCGACGATCAGCGCCCGGCTGATGCGCAGCTCTCCGAGCCAGCCGAGGTTTTCCCGCCACAGCAGCGCGGTGTTGTTGAGCAGCGCTTTGAGGCCCAGCTGGTGGACGCGCGTCACTATCAGAATAGCAATCAGCAGCAGGGTCGGGGTCATGGCCTTGACCACCTGCATGAACGGCACCGCCTGCCCGGCGTTCTGCGGTTTGTCGCCGCGGGCGAGGCCGATGCCGCCGCGCGCCAGCAGCACCGAGAGCGCCAGGCCGATTGCACCGCCGACCAGCGCCGGGAACTCATAGTTCACCTGGGCCAGCAACAGATAGGGCACAGTGCAGCTCAGCACGCTGAGCAGGATAAACGGCAGGTTGCGGCGGATATCCCGCCAGGAAACGATAAAGCGCAGCGCCAGCAGAGGAATGACGAAGCCGGCGACGAAGTGGATCAGCGCGGTTTGCCGGCCGATCTCCAGCAGGCTTGCGTCCGACAGGCCGAGATTGGCAAAGCCGAACCAGGTAGGGGTGCCCACGGCGCCGAAGGAGACCGGTACCGAGTTCATCACCAGCGTCAGCAGGGCGACGCGCAGCGGGTTGAAGCCCAGCCCGATCAGAATCGGCGCGGCGATGGCGGCCGGGGTGCCGAAGCCGCTGGCGCCCTCGATCATAAAGGCGAACGCCCAGCCGATAATCATCAACTGGGCCACGGGATTGGGGCTGATGGTTTCCAGCCAGCGGCGCACCACGTTTTCCGCGCCGCTTACCTGCATCAGTTTGTTGAGCAGGATGGCGCCGGCAATGATGGTGATCGGCGTCAGCGTCGACACCAGCGCGGTGATGATATTGGCATGCAGCAGCCGCAGCGAGGCATCGAACCACAGGAGCTGTACGGCATACACCACGGCGGCCGTCAGCGGCAGGGCGAGGTAAGAGGGCACGCCATTCCTTTTGGTCATCATCCAAATCAGCAGGACGATGGGCGCAATACTGAAAAGCAGGGGCATAAGATCCTCATGGTTATTATTTTTATGGGCAGAGATATGTAGCTGAAAGGTTAATTACCGCAACATTTTCATTCTAATCACAACGTTGGCGACGATGCCATGCGGTAATTTTTTAACATCGGCGAACGGCGCCGGCGGTGGGAAACTGGCCGGCAGGAGGCGTTAAATTAACTGCTTTAAAATCAGTTTGATAGGAAGTAATTTTGTGTGATGAATGCGTGAGCTCACATTAATTAAGCGGTAATGTTCAATAGTTCATGTCCAAAAATGCGGTAATCCCCGCGTCTTTTTACGGCCGCAGGGAAATAATCAGAGCAGGGAACTCAAAAATAATGGCTGATATTTTGGTAGGAACCGATGATATGTTCGATCAGCAGACGGGTTTTTAACGGCAGATTGCGGGTGTAAGGATAAACGGCGTAAATGCCCAGCACTTTGCCGCAGTGGCCGGCCAGGATCTCCATCAGTTTACCGTCCTGCAAATCTTCATACACCATGCAGCGCGGCACCATGGCGATGCCGTGGCCGCCGATCACCGCTTTGCGGATCGCCCGCGCATTATTGGCCGACAGGTTGCCGTTAACCTGCAGCTCGTAGATGTCGTTGCGCCCCGGCCGCTTCATCAGCCAGTTGGCGGTGCCGCTCTCCTGGTAGGTGTAGGTCAGGCAGTTGTGGCTCAGCAGATCGTCGGCGCTGCGCGGTTCCGGGTGGCTTTCCAGGTAGCCCGGCGAGCAGACGATCACCCAGCGGGAATCGAAGATCGGCCGGGCAATCAGGCTGGAATCCGGCATGGTGCCGGTCCGGATCGCCAGATCGATGCCTTCTTCCACCAGATCGACGAAGCGGTTTTCCAGCCGCATTTCGACCTTCAGGCTGGGATGCAGGGCGCAAAATTCCGCCACGCTTTCGCTCAGCAACAGCTCGCCCGAAATGGTCGGCACCGACATACGGATGGTGCCGGTCAACTCTTCGCTCTTTTCGCTGACGGCGTACAGCGCCTCCTGCACTTTGGCGCCGATCTCTTTGGCCTGCTGGTAGAGCGCCTGGCCGCTTTCGGTCAGCGTCAGGCTGCGGGTGGTGCGGTACAGCAGGCGGGCACCCAGAGATTTTTCCAGCCGCCCGATGCGTTTGCTGACCACCGAGCTGGTGATGCCGGCGCTCTCCGCGGCCTTGCTGAACGAGCCGCAGTCGACAATCAGGGCAAACAGAATCAGGTCGTTGGCGTATTCGTGAGTGGCGAGCATAATCGGCTGTTCCCTTCAGCGGCAAGTGGCGCCAGTGTAAGTCTCTCGTTTCAATAAGCAATCATCAAAATGCTCTTGGCGTCGAATTCAGAGGCTGCGCGAGCAATGAGAATTCGTCTTGATCTCATTCTCACGCCGCTTACAATGCCTGCCAGATCGCGACTTCAGAGGTTTTTCATGGAACTGCTACGGGTGGTTTATCACCAGTATCGTTGGCCATTTCTGGCGGTTATGGCATTGACCATGACCAGCGCTGGCTTGGGCATCGGTATCATTGCGTTTATCAATCAATACCTGATGGACGCCGGCGGCGATGCATTGGCTGTGCTGCCGATGTTTCTCGCTCTGCTGGCATTGCTGATGGCGGTCACGCTGGGATCGCAATTGGCGCTGACGACATTGGGCCATTACTTCGTCTACCGCCTGCGCGGGCAGTTAGTGAAGCGCATCCTGGATACCGATATTGAACGCCTTGAACAGTTAGGCAGCGCCTCATTGTTGGCCAGTCTCTCCAGCGATGTCCGCAATATCACCGTCGCCTTCGTGCGCTTGCCCGAACTGGTGCAAGGGGTGATTTTAACTCTGGGGTCGGCGGCCTATCTGGGGTGGCTATCACCGAAAATGCTGGCGGTGACGGCGGTGTGGGTCGCCGTCACCGTGGTGGGCAGCGGTTGCCTGGTCTCGCGGGTTTATCGCCATATGGCCAGTTTGCGCGAGTCGGAAGAGCGCCTCTATCATCATTACGAATCGGTGATTGACGGTCGCAAGGAACTGACGTTAAACCGCAAGCGAGCGCAGGCGCTGTACGAACAGACCTATCAACCCGATGCGCAAGCTTACCGCCACCATATCATTCGCGCCGATACCTTCCATTTGAGTGCGCTCAACTGGTCAAATATCATGATGTTGGGGGCGATCGGACTGGTGTTCTTTATGGCTAACAGCCTGGGATGGGCGAACGCGGCGGTGGCCGCCACGTATTCTCTGACGCTGCTGTTCTTGCGCACGCCATTACTGCAGGCGGTCGGGGCGTTTCCGACGCTGGTCAGCGCCGAAGTCGCTTTCAACAAGCTGAAGACGCTGCGCCTGGCCGAGTACCAACCGGCGTTCCCTGCCGCCGCCGGCCGTTCCTGGCAGACGCTGGAGCTGCGCGACGTGGTTTTTCACTATGCCGATACGGAGCAACAGCCCGGTTTTGCCGTCGGGCCGCTTAATCTGACGCTGCGGCGTGGCGAGCTGATCTTTTTGATCGGCGGCAACGGCAGCGGCAAGTCAACGCTGGCGATGCTGTTGACCGGGTTGTACCGGCCGGTGAGCGGGCACATCGTTCTGGATGGCGTCGCGCAGACCGCGGCGGATATGCCGGACTATCGTCGGCTGTTTTCGGCGATTTTCACTGATTTTCATCAGTTCGATCGTTTGCAAGGGCCGGAAGGCGGCGAACCCGATGCGGAACTGGTCGCCGGCTGGATCGAGCGGTTGAATATGAAAAGCAAGCTGCAGTTCGACGGCGCCAGGGTGACTAACCCGCAACTGTCGCAGGGGCAGCGCAAGCGTCTGGCTTTGCTGCTGGCCGTGGCGGAACAGCGCGATATCTTGCTGTTGGATGAATGGGCCGCGGATCAGGATCCGCAATTCCGGCGCATTTTCTATCGCGAGCTGTTGCCAGAACTGCGCGCGCTGGGCAAAACGGTGTTTGCCATCAGCCATGACGATCACTATTTCGAACATGCCGATCGGCTGCTTGAGATGCGCTCGGGTCATTTACGTGAGCTGACCGGCAGCGAGCGTGAACACGCCAGCCGGGATTCCGTCAGCAGAATCGGTTAACTCACGCCGGCCCGAGCGAGACCAACGCGGGCCGGTGCTTCTCACCGTATGATCCCAGTGCGTCGCTTCATTTTATCCCCCGCCTTCAGCGCTGTCTGTTGCCGATTTGGCTTATGACCAGTCAAATAATTGATGGTTGAATTATTTACCAGTGGTTTGATTTTGACCTTTCAAGGTATGGCACACTGCACGTTCGTTCGCCTATCAATTCAAGTTATCGCCTGCCGATAACAGTGATATCCACGGTGCCGTTCTTACTGAGGCGGTGATGCAGGTCTATGGCTAGCAGCTGTTTTTTAAATTTCCATAGGAAAAAACGACTTTATCGATCGTTAAAACAGATCAATAATTGCTGTTTGAGTGGTTTAATCTATTGGTTGGGGGCGCTGTGGTGAGCAAGGATGGATCGGATATCAAACGTAGAGCATGGCTGTGTGTGTTTATCGGTAGCGGGCTGTTCTGGCTGTTAACCGCCGCCGTGATTTACTGGTTACTGAGTTAGCAGGTTAAGCAGGAAGGCGATTCGTGAACAAAAAGCAGGCTAAAAACCGTGAGGGCGCTGAGCGTCGCGCACAGTCCAAAATTCCGCCGTCATGGGTGCTGAGCGATGAGCAGCGCGCCTTTATTGATGATTTATGGCAGGACACCGACTCTGAGCCCGTGCGGCCCCCATTGCGCCGCAGCGTTAGCTGATCACGCGGCTGCGGCCGGCCAGCGCGCCGAACAGCATTTGCAAGACGGTCAGGCCCAGCAGGGCGATCAACGGCAAGCGCCAGCCTTCCGTCAGATCGTGCAGCAGGCCGAATAGGGTGGGCCCCAGCGCCGCCAACAGATAACCGACGGATTGCGCCATACCCGACAACAGCGTCGCCTGATGATGATGCTGACTGCGCAATCCAAAGAACGACAGCGCCAGCACCAGCGAGCTCCCCGCCCCCAACCCGGCAAACGTCAGCCACACCAGTGAACTGGCGGGTTGCACCAATAATCCCCCGACGCCGATGAAGATCAGCAGAGAGCTGCCCAACGCTATTGCCCGCTGATCGCGCGCCCGCGGCAAAATCACCACCATGACAAAGTTGGCGACGATCGCCACCACCTGGTAAACGAACAGTTCGAAACCCGCCTGCTGAGCGGAGGTGCCGTGGCTGGCGGCAAAAGCGCTGAACCAGCCGATGATGGTGTAGAAGGCGATCGATTGCAGCCCCATGAACATCGCCACTTGCCAACCCAGCGCGCTGCCCCAGGGAGAGCGATAGCGTTGCGGCTCTGTCGGCTGCGGTTCTTTAGCGGCGGGTGTGGCGGAGCGCCGCAGCTGCGGCAACCACACCAGCAGCGCCAACAGCGCAGGCAAGCCCCAGCATAACAAGGAGAACCGCCAGCCAAGGTCGGCCAGCGAAGCCAGTGGCACGGCCAAACCGGAAGCGATGGCGGCAACCAGCGACATCACCGCCGCATAGGCGGCGATCATCGCGGCGGCGCGATGTGGGAAATCTCTTTTCACCAGCGTCGGCAGCACCACGTTGGCGAAGGCGATGGCGGCGCCGATCAGGATGCTGCCCGGCCATAGCATGGCGTCTTGCGGCAGGGAGCGCAGGGCGATGCCGCAGATCAGCAGCGCGAGGGCGAGGCCCAGGGTACGCTCGATACCGATGCGTTTCGCCAGCGCCGGGGTCAATGGCGAGAGGATGGCGAACAGGATCAGTGGCAGCGAATTGATCAGGCCGGCGGCGGTGGCGGACAACGCCAGCTGTTGCTGGATCTGCTCCAGCAGCGGGCCGACGCTGGTCAGGGCGGCGCGCAAATTGGCCGCGATCAGCATAATGCCGACGATCAGCAGAATAGGGCGGTGTAACCGGCGACGCGGGGTCACGGTGGACGCTGGGGGTGAAGCGGGTTGCGGCATGGGTTCCTCGCACCAGGGCATGCAGTCAATCAGTGCTGCATGGCGTGATGCGTTGATTGACGTTAACGCTTACGTACCGAAAATCGACGGTATCCGTTCGCCAGTGTAGGGAAGATGTCTCGTGCTGACAAGGGTGCGGCCCGGCGGGATGGTGGCGGTTAATCCCCGTCGGCCGACGGATAATTGCCATTATGTGATCCTGGTCACTGAGTGAACTAAAAGTCATGGCGCGGGGCGCACCATGCGCCGCTTTCGCTTTCCGTGCAGCCCACGCCTCAGCGCTCCGGGGGGTATCGCCCGTCATGGCATTTCACTTTTCCCCCCTTCCGCTTTTAGGCTTTTCGATCCGTTTCGATTCGAAAGGTATTTTGGCGGTTTTTTTGCTAAAACGGGGCTGTAAGCCCGATCACAATTTCATTGCTTTCGCTTTGCTGTAATGCCTGCGCAGTAGAGCGAAAGCCATCTTCTCCCCGGCGATGCCGGAAACCTGAGGACCGCAGCTCATGCCAGTGAATACCGCAAAGCGACGTGAACACATTATCGATCTGTTATGCGAGCACGGCAGCGTGCGCGTGGAACAGCTCAGCAAACAGTTTGCGGTATCCACGGTGACGATCCGCAACGATCTGCGCTTTCTGGAACGAAAAGGGTGTGCGCTGCGCGCTTACGGCGGCGCGATGCTCAATCAGCAATTCGCTTTCGATCGGCCGCTGCGGGACAAAGGGCGGTTGAATCGCGACGTCAAAACGCTGATCGCCAACGCGGCGGCCGGCTATGTGCGCGACGGCGATGCGCTGATCCTCGATTCCGGTTCAACCACCGCGCAGATCGTGCCGTTCCTGAAGGGGCGGCGCGATCTGGTGGTGATGACCAATGCGCTGAACATTGCCTACGAGCTTTCGGGAAACGACGGGGTGGAGGTCATGGTGCTGGGGGGCAGCGTGCGCCGCAACTCTTACTCGCTCTACGGTCCGGCTGCCGAGCAGCAATTGCGTCAGTACCGCTTCGACAAACTGTTTTTGGGCGTCGACGGGTTCGATCTGAGCGCCGGCATCACCACGCCTCACCCCGGTGAGGCGCACCTCAATCGCGTGATGTGCGAGGTGGCGCGCGAGATTATCGCGGTGGCGGATGCCAGCAAATTTGGTCGCAAAAGCTTTTGCATGATTCGCGAAGCCGGACAAATCCATCGGCTGATCACCGACAGCCGTCTTCCGGACGATTACGAGCGGGCGTTAACCGAGCTGGGCGTTGAGGTCATCATCGCCGATCGGTAGCACGGCGCCTGCATGGGGGCTTCATGCAGCAGTTGTTACAGCTTGTCGAGCAGCACAAGGCCGGTATGCCGGTCGGGATCTTTTCCGTCTGTTCCGCCCATCCCTGGGTTCTGAAGGCCGCGCTGCGGCAGGCCAAAGCGCGTGGCACGCCGGTGTTGGTGGAGGCGACGTCCAATCAGGTCAATCAGTTCGGCGGCTATACCGGCCAAACGGCGGCCCAGTTTCGCGATGCGCTGTGGCGTCTGGCGGATGAAGTGGGCCTGGCGCGCGAGCGCGTGTGGCTGGGCGGCGATCATCTGGGGCCCAACGCTTGGCAAGATCGTCCGGCTCAGGAAGCGATGGCGCTGGCGGAAACCTTGATAGACGATTACGTTCGCGCCGGATTTCGCAAAATTCACCTCGATTGTTCCATGTCGTGCGCCGATGATCCCTCGCCTCTGGGGGATGCCACGGTTGCCGAGCGGGCGGCGCGTTTGTGCGCGGTAGCGGAACGCGCCTGGGCGCAGAGCGGCGGCGAAGCGCCGGTCTATGTGATCGGCACCGAAGTGCCGGTGCCGGGCGGCGCGCAGGAGGCGCTGGCGGGTCTACAGGTCACCACGCCGCAGGCGGTGGCGCAAACGCTGGAAACACATCGTATCGCCTGGCAAAAGGCCGAGCTGAACGATGCCTGGCAGCGAACTATTGCGCTGGTGGTGCAGCCGGGCGTTGAGTTCGATCACCACAGCGTTGAGCACTACCAGCCACAGCGCGCCGACGCATTGAGCCATTTCATTGAACGGCAGCCGGGCATGATCTATGAAGCGCACTCCACGGACTATCAGCCGCCGCAGGCCTACCGCCAGCTGGTGCGCGATCATTTCGCCATCCTGAAGGTGGGGCCGGCGCTGACCTTTGCGCTGCGCGAAGCGCTGTTCGCCCTCGATCGCATCGAACGCGAATGGCTGGGGGAACGCCAGTCGGCGCAGCTGTGCGCCACGCTGGAGCAGGTGATGCGCGAGCAGCCGCAGCAGTGGAGCCGCTATTACCACGGCACGCCGCACCAACAGTACCTCGATCGCCACTACAGCCTGAGCGATCGGGTGCGTTACTACTGGCCGCAGCCGCAGGTGCAGCAGGCGGTCGACGGTTTGCTGGACAACCTGCGCCGCAGCCCGGCGCCGCTGGCGCTGCTCAGCCAGTACCTGCCGGATCAGGCGCGGGCGCTGAACGCCGGCGAATTGAGCGCCGATCCGCAGGAGTGGGTGCTGCATAAAGTGACGCAGGTGCTCGACGATTACCACGCCGCCTGTTACCCGGAGGGCCGCTGATATGCCGAACATTTTAATGACCCGCATCGACAATCGCCTGGTGCACGGCCAGGTAGGCGTGACCTGGACCAATACCCTCGGCGCCAACCTGGTGGTGGTGGCCAACGACGAGGCCGCCGCCGATCCGGTGCAGCAGAACCTGATGGACATGGTGGTGGCGGAAGGGGTGCAGACCCGTTATTTCACGCTGCAGAAAACCATTGACGTGATCCACAAGGCGGCGGATCGGCAGAAGATCTTTCTGGTGTGCAAAACGCCGCAGGATGTGTTGACGCTGGTGCGCGGCGGGGTGCCGATCCGTTTCGTCAACGTCGGCAATATGCACTTCGCCGAGGGGAAGCGGCAGGTGCACAAAACGGTGTCGCTGGACGACGGCGACGTGGCCGCGTTCCGCGCGCTGGCGGAGCTGGGCGTGGAGTGCGAAGTGCGCCGGGTGCCGGATGAAGCGGGCGAGTCGATCGGCAAACTGCTCTTTTGAGCCAGGGGGAAAGCATGTTGACGGATGCGTTATTGATTGCGCTGTTGGCCGGGCTGGCGGGGGTTGACCTGTTCGACGGTCTGACCCACTTCCACCGGCCGGTAGTGATGGGGCCGCTGGTGGGGCTGATTTTGGGCGATGTCTATACCGGGTTGCTGGTGGGCGGCACGCTGGAGCTGGTGTGGATGGGGATGGTGCCGCTGGCGGGCGCCCAACCGCCGAACGTGGTGATCGGCGGGGTGATCGGCACCGCATTCGCCATTCTGACCAAGGCCGATCCTAAAGTGGCGATCGGCGTGGCGGTGCCGTTCTCGATTGCGGTGCAGGGCTGCATCACGCTGCTGTTTACGCTGTTTTCACCGATGATGCACCGCTGCGATCGCATGGTGAAAGCGCTGAACTGGCGCGGCATCGAACGGGTGAATTACCTGGGCATCAGCATTCTGTTCATCTTCTATTTCGTGGTGGCGTTCCTGCCGATTTACTTCGGCGCCGATGCGGCCAGCGCCATGGTGCAGAAGGCGCCGGGCTGGCTGCTGGACGGGCTGGCGGTGGCGGGCGGCATGATGCCGGCGATCGGTTTCTCGCTGCTGATGAAAGTGATGATGAAAAAAACCTACGTGGCCTATTTTATCCTCGGTTTCATCTCGGTCACGTTTCTCAAGCTGCCGATCCTGGCGGTGGCGCTGGGGGCTCTGGCGATCGCTCTGATCGACTTCTTCAACACGCAACGCGGCGCGGCAGAGGCAACCACCCGGCCCGCTCCGCAGGAGGACGCCGAAGATGGCATTTAACGATTCCGACGATCTGCTGGCGCAAAAAGCCGAGCAGCGCATGGCGCAGGCGCTGGCCACCAGCCAGGTGGAACAGGACGATTATCTGGACAGCCAGCCCGCCGAAGCGCTGACGCGCGGCGACATCAACCGCATGGCCTGGCGTTCGCTGCTGTTGCAGGCGTCGTTCAACTACGAGCGCATGCAGGCGGGCGGCTGGCTGTATCAGTTGATCCCCGGGCTGCGCAAGATCCACCGCAACCCGCAGGATCTGGCCAACTCGATGAAGATGCACATGGAATTTATCAACGTGCACCCGTTCGACGTCACCTTCCTGTCCGGCCTGGTGCTGGCGATGGAGCAGAACAAGGAGAAAATCTCCACCATTCGCGCGGTGAAAGTGGCGCTGATGGGGCCGCTCGGCGGCATCGGCGACGCGCTGTTTTGGCTGACGCTGCTGCCGATCTGCGCCGGCATAGGCGCTTCGCTGGCATTGGAGGGCAGCCTGTTCGGGCCGATCGTCTTCCTGCTGCTGTTCAACCTGTTCCACTTCGGCCTGCGTTTTGGGCTGGCGCACTACGGCTATCAGGCCGGCACCAGCGCGCTGGCGCTGCTGAAGACCCACACCCGGCGCATTTCGCACGCTGCCTCCATTGTCGGCATGACGGTGATCGGCGCGCTGGTGGCCTCGTATGTGCACCTGTCCACGCCGCTGGTGATGCATGCCGGCAAGGCCAGCGTGGCGCTGCAGACCGACGTGCTGGACAAGCTGATGCCCAACTTGTTGCCGCTGTGTTTCACGCTGCTCATTTTCTTCCTGATGAAGCGCGGATTCTCGCCGGTGAAGCTGATTGGCGTCACGGTAGCGATCGGCGTGGCGGGCAAATTTATCGGTATTTTGTGAGGAGCGGGCTATGCCAGGCATTGTGATTACCGGCCACGGCGGCTTTGCCACCGGGCTGTTGCAGGCGGTGGAACAGGTGGTGGGGCCGCAGCGGCACTGCGCGGCGGTCGATTTCCCCGAACAGATGAGCACCGCGCAGCTCAACGACGCCTTACGCTCGGCGCTGGCCGCGGTGGCGCAGCCGGACGGCGTGGTGTTCCTCACCGACATGCTCGGCGGTTCGCCGTTTCGTAGCGCCTGTGAACTGGCGGATGCGCGGGGCGATTGCGAAGTGCTGACCGGCGTCAATATGCAGCTGGCGGCGGAAATGATGCTGGAGCGCGATGGACTGAGCCTGGATGAATTTCGCGAGGTGGCGCTGGCGTGCGGTAAACGCGGCCTGACCAGCCTGTGGCATGAGCGTCGCCGGGTGAAATGCGAAGACGTGCAAACCGACGGCATCTGAACGAACGCCGTCGGTCTGCGGGTTATACCGGCAGCGGGCTCAGCGCCAGACGCGCCGGTTGGTCTTCGCCGCGGCTGAAGCGCCAACAGGTCTGGTGGTACTTCGCCACGCTGTTGCGATGCGCCACGCTGATCAGCGTCACGTCCGGCAGTTCATCCACCAGCAGGCAGTACATCAACTGTTCGGTTTCGTCGTCCAGCGCGCTGGTGGCCTCGTCGAGGAACAGGATGCTCGGGCGAATCAACAGGGCGCGGGCGAACGCCAGCCGCTGTTGCTCACCCGGCGACAGGCGATGGCTCCAGTTGGCGGCGGTATCCAGCCAGCGCTGCAGATGTTTCAGGCGGCAATTTTCCAGCACCCGCATCAGCTGCGCGTCGCTGTATTGTGTCGCCTGGCTCGGGTAGCTCAACGCTTCGCGCAGCGTGCCGATCGGAATGTAGCTGCGCTGCGGCAGGAACAGCGTGTTGGCGTTGGCCGGCAGCCCGATGACGCCCGCGCCATAAGGCCAGATACCGGCGATGGCCCGCAGCAGCGTTGACTTGCCACAGCCGGAAGGGCCGACAATCAGCAGGCGATCGCCGCGTTGCAGCGTCATCTCGGCGCCGGCCAGCAGCGGCTGGCCGTCGGGCAAGTGCAGGCTGAGGTTGCTCAGCGTCAACGGATGGGCGGCGTCTTCCCGCAGCTGAATGCCGCGCGGCTGATGATGCACCTGATCGACGGCGGCGTTGAAGCCGGCCAGACGGTTGACGCAGGCTTTCCAGATCGCCAGATCGCTGAAGGCGTCGATAAACCACGACAGCGCACCCTGCACCTGACCGAAGGCCGAGGAGATTTGCATCAGGCCGCCCATCTGAATGGCGCCGGAGAAGTAGCGTGGCGCCGCCACCAACATGGGAAACACGATGGCGAACTGGCTGTAGAAGTTGGTGGCGATGTTCAGCCGCCGGGTGATGCGCATAATTGCCCACCAGTTGCTGCGAATGGTGTCGAAACGATCGCCCAGCTGCTGTGCCTCGCGAGGTTCGCCGTGGTACAGCGCGATGGCGTCGTTGTTTTCGCGGATGCGGATCAGGCCGAAACGGAAGTTCGCCTCGTACCGTTCCTGATTGAAGCCCAGCATGACCAGCGGTTTGCCGACCCACCAGATCAGCAGCGATCCCAGCACCGCATACAGCAGCGCGAACCACACCATATAACCGGGCAGCGTGATGGCGTGCTGGCCGAGCGCGAAGGTCATCGGCCCGCTGACGTGCCACAAGATGTCGATAAAGGAAAACAGCGTCACCAGGCTGGAGAGCAGCCCGAGCGACAGCGACAGGGTATATTGGGTCAATACGTTGAGATCTTCGGCGATACGCTGATCGGGGTTATCGACGATCTGCTGCTGCTCGGTGTGATAATACGCCTGGTGCGCCAGCCATTTCCCCATGAACTTTTCCGTCATCCAGCGCCGCCAGCGCATCTGCAGCCCCTGAGTCAGGTAGATCTTGTAGACCGCCAGCACGATGAAGATCAGCGCCAAATAGGTAAATCGCCACAGCTGTGCCTTGAATACCGGGTAGTTTTTGTTCTGCAGCGCATCGTAGAACACCTGGTTCCACTGGTTGATCAGCACGCTGATATAGACCAGGCCCAGTGACAGGATGACGATGGCGATCAGCATCATCCAGGCGCGCCATCGCTCCTCAGACACCCAAAAGGGTTTGATCAGCTGCCAAACGGCGTGTTTCTGCAAGGGGGTTGCGTTCATAACGGCTCGATAATTGCGGTATTTCGTTCAGCATGGGCCGCGGGCCGGTAACAAACAAACTGCGACTGTAAGCAGTTTTGACCTCGCTAACCGTTTGAAATAAGGCGGCTGAATCGCCAGCGGCGCGTTGGCGGGCGCAATTGCGGCATACTCTCCGGCGCAGGGCGGTTATACTGGCGCCGAATTTTTGCAGAAAGGATAAACGATGAAGGCTTGGTTTCCCCTGTTGCTGACCTGCGGCGTCTTCGCCAGCGCCCGGGCCTGGGCGCACATTGACGAGCCGGACATCGCCGCCGATTGCCAAAAGGTGGCGAGCTACGCCGAACTGGGAAAAAAGGCCTATCAGCGGCAAGATTACGCCAAAGCCGCCGACATCTTTCGCGATCAGGCGGCCTGGAGCGAGTTTTGCGGCCTGAGCGAGCAGGCTGTCGCCACGGCTTACAACAACGTGGCGCTGTCGCTGATGCACGCCGGCGAATTGCTCAAGGCGCAGGCCTATCTGGCGCTGGCGCCGCACGATGACAAATCGCAGCACAACCTGAGCCTGTTGCGCCAACGGCTGGCGCAGCGGCCGCAGCCGCAGGGGCCGGGCGGCGTGTACTGGCAATACGCCGGGCGCGGCGTGTGGAGCGAAGTGGCGGTGAAGCCGCAGGGCGAGCGCTGGTTGATCGATTTCTCCGGCTACGCCATGCCGCAGATGGGGCTGTATTACGGGCCGAACATGGGGGACTTCTCCGCCGAGCTGCCGATCGAACACGGCAAGGCTGTCTACCACCAGCATGAAGCGGAAAGCGCGCAGGTCTGCGACGTGACGATGGAGTTTGGCGAGCAAGCGTTGGAAATGCACACGCGGGGCGATTGCGGGTTCGGTCACAACGTGCGGGCGGAAGGGCGGTTCGTGCGGGTAGAATGACCCGCCCCGACGATCGGGGCGAGCAGGGTTATGCCAGCGCGGCGGCGCCCAGCAGGTTCTTCCAGGCTTCCACATTACCCAGATAGTTGCCGGCTGGCAGCAGATGCAGGCGGCCATCACTATCCTGCAGCGCAAAGGTCGGGAAGCCCTGGCCTTGCACTTTGGCCAGCAACGCCCGGCTTTCCGCGATGTGTTGCGCGGTCGGTGCGCCGCTGTTGAAGCGCATTTCGGCGATAAACGCCGCCGAAGGCAACCCCAGCTCTTTCGCCAACGCCTCCAGCACCGGCGTGTCGGCGATGCGCCGGCCTTCCTGATAGTGCGCCTGCTGAATGCGGTGCAACATATCCAGCCCGCGTCCAGACAGCTTTTCCGCCGCCAGGATAGCGGTGATCGGCGGTTCGGAATCCATCACCGCCGTGGTGTCGCGCAGCAGGCCGTTGAAATAGGCTTCGCCAAAAGGCTGTCCCGTCATCTCGGCGATGCGTTTGTCGTGTGGAATGACGTAGTTGCGCCATTCATCGGTGATTTGGCGGCGGTTGTTACCGGTCATCATGCCGCCAGCGTGCGGCACGATCTTCAGCCCGGGGAGACTTTGAGCCGCTTTCACCAGCGGCGCGGCGCCGTAGCACCAGCCGCACAGCGGATCGAAAATGTAATGCAGAGTGGTTTCGGTCATTTTTACTCCTCGCCTGGCGCGCGGCAAGCCGCCGCGGCGCCAGGGCTGGTTCAATCACTTACGGGCGCTTATTGCGGCCACTTCATCTCGCCTTTCAGCACTTTCGCGCTCAGTTCCAGGCTCGATTCGTCTTTCAGCGTCGGGTAGTGTTTTTTCATCGCTTCAATCAGCGCGGCGGAATCCTTGGCCTTCGGCAGTTCGGCCTCCAGCGTGGTCAGGTATTTCTGGGTAAAGTGCACCGATGCCAGCGTCTGTGCGGCGCCCGGCAGGAAGTGGCCCGGCACGACGACCTGCGGCTTCAGCGCTTCGATGTTTTTCAGCGTCTGCTGCCAGTGCTGGCGCGATTCCACGGTCTGGTTGTCGGCGATCCACGGATGGATATTGTCACCGGCGACCGCGACGCCGCCCACGACCGCTTTCAACGCCGGGATCCACACGAAGGTGCGATCGGGGGTCGGGCCGTTCAGGCCTTTCACTTCCACTTTCTGGCCGTCGATGGTGAAGCTGTCGCCCTGCAGCGGCTGCGGCACGATCACGGTTTTCGGCGCGTTGTCTTTCAGGATCGGGCCCCAATAGGCGACTTTGCCGTCTTTGGTGGCGTTGATGTCCTTGATGGTGCCTGGCGAAGCGATGATTTTCGCCTCCGGGAAAGCGGCCTTAATCACGTCCAGACCGAAATAGAAATCCGGGTCTGAGTGGCTGATATAAACGGTGGTCAGCTTCTTGCCGGTCGCCTTGATCTTTTTCACCAGCTCTTCGGCATCGTTACGCTGGAACTGAGCGTCAATCAGCGCCACTTCGTGTTGGCCGCTGACGATTTCGGAAGACACCGGGAACACGCTTTTCTCGCCCGGGTTATACACTTCCATGGTCAGGGTATCGGCAGCGGTGGCGTAAGTGCTCAGGGTGGCGACGCCGGTGAAGGCCAGAGTTAACAGTGATTTCTTAAACATGGGCAGAGGTCCTTAGGTATCGGTTAATGTTGTAACGATGTTAGGTTGCATAAAGCGATAGAAAAACCGGATAATAAGCAATTATTCATTGCATAAATCGGACTAATCATGGATCGCATTACCGCCGCTGAAGTTTTTGTCACCATCGTCGATCGCGGCAGCATGATCGCCGCCGCGGAAACGCTGGAGATGTCGCGCGCGATGGTCACTCGCTACCTGGCGCAGATGGAGCAATGGGCCGGGGCGCGTTTACTGCACCGCACTACCCGTAAGCTTAGTCTGACCGATGCCGGTGAGCGTACTCTGGAACGTTGCCGACAAATGCTGGCGCTGGCGGGGGAGATCGACCTGGTGGAGGAAGGGCAGAGCGACGAACTGCGCGGCCTGCTGCGCATTACCTGTTCGCAGTCGCTCGGGCAAACGGCGCTGGTGGGGGCGGTCGCTCAGTATCTGAAGCGTCACCCGCAGGTGGCGGTCGATCTGCAGATGAACAACCGGGCGGTGAACCTGGTGGAAGAGCGCATCGATCTGGCGCTGCGCATCACCAACGAGCTGGATCCCAACCTGATCGCCCGTCCGCTGTCCACCTGCGCATCGGTGGTGTGCGCCGCGCCGGCGTATCTGGCGGCACACGGCACCCCGCGCCAACCGCAGGATCTGGCGTTGCACAACTGCCTGACCTACTCCTATTTCGGCAAAAGCCTGTGGCACTTCGATGCTCAGGGGGTGAAATCGGCGGTGGCGGTCAGCGGCAACCTGAGCGCCAACGAGTCGGTGGTGTTGATGGCCGGCACGGTGCAGGGCGCGGGCATTTCCATGCAGCCCTATTATTCGGCGGCCCCGCTGCTGGCCAGCGGCGAACTGGTCGAATTGTTGCCGGATTACCGGCCGCAGTCGATGGGCATCTACGGCATCTACACCTCGCGTCGCCAGATGCCCGCCACCTTGCGCACCATGCTGGACTTTCTGGTGGAGTGGTTCGCCACCGATCCGCAGTGGCAGGCGACGCTGCGCTAAGGTCTCGGCAATATTCCCTGGCCGCTTTCAGCGCCTGACAGCGGCGGCCAGCCGGGCGGAGAAGCGTGCCGCCTGCTGATGCAGATGGTCGACAAAGGCCGTGACCAGCGCCGATGAAGGGCGGTGCAGCGGCCGGATTAGGCTGACGGTGAACGGCACGTCGATGCTGAACGGCCGCACGTGCACGCCGCTGCCGGCATAGTCGAGCGCCGTCAGCGGGTTAACGATCGACACCCCCACGCCGGCTCTCACCATGGCGCACACCGACGCCGCACTGTGCGTTTCCATCACCATGCGGCGCTCGACGCCCTGTTCGCCGAACAGCGCATCCAGCAAGTGACGATAGCTGTCGGTGCTCGACAGGCTGATAAAGTTCTGCCCGGCGAAGTCCTGCGGCGTCAGCTGGTCTTTTACCAGCAGCGGGTGGCCCGTCGGCAGCACGCACACTTCGTTCAACGTCATCAGCGTCACCCGTTCGGTGCCCGCCGGCGTGAGGGTGTTTTCCGTCAGCCCGAGATCGTGGCGCTGGGCAGACAGCCACTCTTCCAGCAGCGGCGACTCTTGCGGGATCACGCTGAAGCTGACTTCCGGATAACGTTCGATAAAGGGCTGGCACACCGCCGGCAGCAGCGATTGGGAGAATACCGGCAGGCACACGATCGACAGCTGCGCCTGCTGAAACTGGCGGATGCCGGCGGCGGCGTTGACGATGCGATCGAGGCCGTAATAGGAGCGCTGTACCTCTTCGAACAGCCGTAACCCTTGCACGGTGGGGGACAAACGCCCGCGCACCCGGTCGAACAGCTGCAGCCGAATCAGCTTTTCAAAGCGCGCCAGCTCGCGGCTGACGGTCGGTTGCGAGGTTTGCAGCAGGGCTGCCGCCTCGGTCAGGTTGCCGGTGGTCATCACCGCCCGAAAGATTTCGATCTGCCGCAAAGAGATACTGTGCATGGCGAGGCCGCTCGACTGTAGAGAAAGCCATATCATAAATGAATAGACTACGGCTAAATAGATATTTTCCACTCGATTCAGCGTGCGGCACTATGGCGTTATCTGCCGTCATTTTCGAATTGGGAATATCGCCATGCCACGCCCGTTGCACGACACCTCCACCGCGTTGAACGCCGCTAACCTGCTGGCCTTGCCGCAGCGTTTCGGTTGCCCGGTCTGGGCCTATGATGCGGACATCATCAGCCAGCGCATCGCTCAGCTGCGCCACTTCGACACCATTCGTTTCGCGCAGAAGGCCTGTTCGAACATTCATATTTTGCGCTTGATGCGCGAGCAGGGTGTGAAGGTGGATTCGGTGTCGCTGGGCGAGATCGAACGGGCGCTGCAGTCCGGTTTTCAACCGGGCGGCGAACCGAACGAGATCGTGTTTACCGCGGACGTGTTGGATCACGCCACGCTGGCGCGCGTCAGCGAATTGAAGATCCCGGTTAACGCCGGTTCCATCGACATGCTGGATCAGCTCGGCCAGGTTTCCGCAGGGCATCCGGTGTGGCTGCGCATTAATCCGGGGTTTGGCCATGGCCACAGCCAGAAAACCAACACCGGCGGCGAGAACAGCAAGCACGGCATCTGGTATGCCGACCTGCCGCAGGCGGTGGAGAAAATTCGCCGCTACGGCCTGAAGCTGATCGGCGTGCATATGCACATCGGTTCCGGGGTCGATTACCAGCATCTGGAGCGGGTCTGCGATGCGATGGTGCAGCAGGTGATCGATCTCGGTCATGACATCAGCGCCATTTCCGCCGGCGGCGGCCTGTCTATCCCGTATCAGTACGGCGAAGAGGCGATCGATACCGAACACTATTTCGGTTTGTGGAACCGGGCGCGTGAACGCATCGCCGCGCATCTGGGGCATCCGGTGCAGCTGGAGATTGAACCCGGACGTTTCCTGATGGCGGAAGCGGGCGTCTTGGTGGCCGAAGTGCGGGCGGTAAAAGACATGGGCAGCCGCCACTTCGTGCTGGTGGACGCCGGTTTTAACGATCTGATGCGCCCGGCGATGTACGGCAGTTACCACCATATTTCGCTGTTGCCGGCCGATGGGCGCGATACCTCGGGGCAAGCGCTGCGCGACACGGTGATCGCCGGGCCGCTGTGCGAATCCGGCGACGTGTTTACCCAGCAGGCGGGCGGCGGCGTGGAAACCCGCGAGCTGCCGCCGGTGCAGATCGGCGATTATCTGGTGTTCCACGACACCGGCGCCTACGGCGCATCGATGTCCTCCAACTACAACAGCCGTCCGCTGTTGCCTGAAGTGCTGTTCGAAAACGGCGAGCCGCGTTTGATCCGCCGCCGCCAAACCATCGAAGAACTGATCGCGCTGGAACTTATCTGATCAGCGGGCGGGCGCCTGGCGCCCGCTTCACAGCGTCATGCGGCGGTGCTGGCCATTGGGCAATTGCACATCCAGCGACAGCGTGCCGCCCATCGCCTCGATATAGCGTTTGAGCGACGACAGTTTGATTTCGCTGCCGCGCTTTTCCAAATTGGCGACGGAGGGTTGGCTGATGCCGAGCCGCTTCGCCAATTCAACCTGAGAAACCGCCAACTCTTCCCTCAGCATCGCCAGCCGCAGCTCGAAAATCTCCTGGTCCGCTTTTTGCCTGGCGGCGGCAACGACGGCGGGATCGAGTTTATCGATCAGTTGGGATAAAGGTTTGGCCATCTGCACTACCTCCGGGTTGCCAGATAATGTGAAAACTCCATGGCGGCGATGGGCAACATGCGCTGGTAAAAGCGTTTGTCGCCGGTTTTATCGCCGCCGCACAGCAATACCGCTTGCCGCTGTGGATCAAAGGCGAAAAACACCCTGAAAGGGCGCCCGCGATGTTGAATGCGCAGCTCCTTCAACTGCCGGACCGCGTCGGAAAAATGCAGCGTATCGGCATGCGGCCGCGCCAATTGCGGACCGAACGTCTGCAATTTGTAGATCGCCGCCAGGATGCTTGTTTGCTGGGCGTTGTTCAGCGCTAAAAACCAGTCGTCAAACCGTTCGACGGTCACCACTTGCCACATGACGCGCTCCAAATATAGTGTTTATGCTATATAGTGTAAAGGTTATTGTGCCAACAATATGTACGAACGCTGGGAGCGGAAAAAATCCAAAAGCGGGAAATGCGGCGGGCTGCGCAATCTGAGCGCATGGGTGACGGCTCACCCATGCGGCGGTGGGAATTACGGCTGTTCGTGTGCGTTGTTGAGGGTGGCGACCGAGTGGCGGCGCACCAGCGTTGGGCTGAACATGTTGGTGATTTCCGGCAGCGGTTGCCGGTTGGCCAGTGCCAGCGCCAGCTCCGCCGCCTGGGTCGCCATCGCCACGATCGGGTAGCGAATGGTGGTCAGGCGCGGCCGAAGATAGCGCGAAATCAGCACGTCGTCGAAACCGATCAGCGAAATTTCCCCCGGTACGTCGACGCTGTTATCGCTCAGCACCGAAAGCGCGCCGGCGGCCATCGGATCGTTGTAGCAGGTAATGGCGGAGAACGAACGGCCGCGGCCGAGCAATTCGGTCATCGCCTGTTCGCCGCCGATTTCGTCCGGTTCGCCATAGGCGATCAGCTTTTCATCCACCGCGATACCGTGTTCCCGCAGCGCGTCGAGATAGCCCTGCAGCCGGTCGGTGGCGTCGGAAATCTGGTGGGTGGAGCAGATGATGGCGATGCGCTGATGCCCTTGCTGGATCAGATGTCGGGTTGCCAGCCAGGCGCCGTAGCGATCGTCGAGCGCCACGCAGCGCGTTTCGAAGCCCGGCAGCGTGCGATTGATCAGCACCATGCCCGGGATCTGTTGCATCCAGCCGCAAAGTTCCTGATCGCTCAGCCTTTTGGCGTGCACAACCAGCGCTTCGCAGCGGTGCCGCACCAGCTGTTCAATCGCCTGACGCTCTTTTTCGGCGTCGTGGTAACCGTTGCCAATCAGCAGAAAATTGTGGGTGGCGTAGGCCACCTGCTCGACCGCTTTGACCATCGCGCCGAAGAAGGGATCGGAAACGTCGGAGACGATCAGCCCCAGCGTCTCGGTGGATTGCTGCGCCAGCGCCCGAGCGTTGGCGTTAGGGTGATACTGCAGCTGTTCCATCGCGGCCTGCACTGCGGTGCGCGACCCTTCGCTGGCCTTGGGGGAATTGTTTATCACGCGGGATACCGTGGCCACGGAAACCCCCGCCAGCCTGGCAACATCCTTTATCGTAGCCATATCAGTCAACACATCCTGGGTAATCGCTTACATCCCCCAGTTTTGCGGAAAAAAACCGGGGCTGCAAGCGGTCTCGTGCGCAACTTGTGGCGGCGGTTGCAGAATCTCTTCGAGTCTGTACGCATAACCAACTGCTACCGAACGATAGCGCAATTTGTACGTTGGCACCGGCGGTGGGCTTGAGGTAACGTCTGTGCATTCCGATTTGCGCCGAGAACGCCATGTCCATTAAACGCTATCCGCAGCTCGCCCATTGGGGCGCTTATACCGCCGTGGTTGAAGACGGCCGGCTTATCCGTTGTGAACCCTTCGTCGACGATCCCGACCCTTCGCCGCTGCTCGATTCCATCGCGCCGATGGTTTACTCCGACAAACGCATTCGCAAGCCGGCGGTGCGCCGCTCGTGGCTGCAAAAGCGCGAGGGCAGCGACCGTACGCTGCGCGGCAGGGAAGATTTCGTCGAGGTGGACTGGGAATTGGCGCTCGATTTGGTGGCGCAGGAGAATCGCCGGGTGCGCGAGCGCTACGGCGCCTCCGGGTTGTTTACCGGCTCTTATGGCTGGTCGTCGGCCGGGCGGTTGCACCATGCCCGCTCGCTGGTGCGGCGATTCTATTTCAGCGGCGGCGGTGGGGTCGATCAGCAGGGCAACTACAGCTGGGGCGCAGCGCAGTTCTTTCTGCCGTATGTGATCGGCACTTTCTCGCCGTTGACCGGGCGCGTCACCAGTTGGCCGAGCGTGGTGGAGCATTGCGAGCTGTTTGTGGCGTTTGGTGGGTTGGCGCTGAAAAACGCTCAGGTCTCTTCCGGCGGCGCGGCGGAACATGCGCTCAAGCCCTGGCTGCAAAAGCTGGCGCGCAAGGGTACGCCGGTGGTCAACATCAGCCCGATGCGCGATGATTGCCCCGAGTTCGTCAATGCGGAATGGATCCCGATCCGGCCGAATACCGACGTGGCGCTGATGCTGGCGCTGGCTTACGAAATCCAGCGGCTGGGCGCGCAGGATGAAGCCTTCCTGCACAGCCACTGCGTGGGTTATCAACAGTTGGCGGATTACCTGAACGGCGTGAGCGACGGCGTGGCGAAAACGCCGGCCTGGGCCAGCGCCATCACCGGCATTCCGACGGCGCGCATAGCGCTGCTGGCGCGGCAGCTGATCGGCGTGCGCAGTTTTATCACCTGTTCCTACTCTGTGCAGCGCGCGCATCGTGGCGAGCAACCGTACTGGATGATGATCGCGCTGTCGTCGATGCTGGGTCAGGTGGGGCTGCCGGGCGGCGGTTTTTCGTTCGGCCACGGCTCAATGAACGGCGTCGGCAACCCGCGCGTGGATACCCCCGCGCCGACCATGCCGGTAGGGGATAACCCGGCCGGGCTGGCGATCCCGGTGGCGCGCATCTGCGACATGCTGCTGCACCCCGGCGAAGCCTATCAATTTTGCGGCGAGACGCGGCATTATCCGGATATCCATCTGGTGCACTGGGCCGGCGGCAACCCGTTCCATCACCATCAGCAGTTGAACCGACTGGTGGAAGGTTGGCAGAAGCCGGATACGGTGATCGTCCAAGATATCTGGTGGACGGCGGCAGCCAAAATGGCGGATATCGTGTTGCCGGTCACCAGTTCGCTGGAACGCAACGACATCGGCGGCTCGTCGCGCGATCGCTACGTGTTGGCGATGCATCAGGCCATTTCGCCGCAGCATCAGGCGCGCAACGATTTCGATATCTTCGCCGATCTGGCGGAGCGTCTCGGTTATCGCGAGCGCTTTACCGAAAACCGCGATGAGCGCGCCTGGATCGAAGCTATCTATCGGCAATGCGGCGCGGCGCAGCAGCGCGCCGGCGTCGCCTGGCCCGAGTTTGAGGCGTTCTGGCAACGGGGCTATGTCGAGCTGCCCGCGCCGGCCAAAGAGTTTGTATTTTTTGACGCGTTTCGCGCCGATCCCCAGGTTAACCCGCTGCAAACGCCCAGCGGCAAGATCGAATTGTTCAGCGAGCGGATCGCCGGCTATCGCTACGAAGATTTCGCTCCGCATCCGCAGTGGCGGCCGCCGGTGGAGTGGCTGGGTGCGCCGCAGGCCAAAAACTGGCCGCTGCACCTGATCTCCATTCAGCCGAGCGATCGCCTGCATAGCCAGATGGATCCGGCGCCGCTGGCGCAGGGCAACAAGACCGCCGGGCGCGAAACCCTGTATATGCATCCGGACGATGCGGAGCCGCGCGGCGTGGCGGACGGCGCCGAAGTGCTGGTCAGCAATGCGCGCGGCAGCTGTCTGGCGGGGGTATCGCTCACCGATGGCGTGACGCGCGGCGTGGTGTTGATGGCGACCGGTGCCTGGTTCGAGCCGGGTTTCGACGCGCAGCGCCGGCCGGTCGAGCAGGCGGGCAACCCGAACGTGCTGACGCTGGATATCGGCACCTCGCCGCTGACGCAGGGGCCGAACGCCATGAGCTGCCTGGTCGAGGTCAGCGCGCGATGAGTGAAGATTTCACGTCTGGGTCACTGGCTCGTCGTTGTTATATTTATTTTTTCGTCGCTGCGGGAAGGTTTAAGTTTCATTGAGTTATTACAGCAGATCGCGGGAAATTTACAGCTGGTTGCATTTGGAGCAGAACTCTTGCGATTCGGCGGTAGTTTCCTGCATGCCATCTCTCTAGAGTAGGTGATCCCAGAGGTATTGATTGGTGAGAAATCAGCATACTCTGTATGTTGAAGCCATTTTCAATTGCACCAACCTACGCGGATGCGTAGGTTTTTTTTTGCCTGCCATATAGTATTCTTTTCCCTACAACGATTTACGCCTCCATGGCCAAGGGAGAAGGGCATGATCTTTTCACTGCTGCGCGCGCTGTTTCGCCTGTTGTTTCGGGTACGGGTCGAAGGGGACGTCCAGCACTTCGAACGGCAAAAATTACTGATTACGCCGAACCACGTCTCTTTCCTCGACGGCGTACTGCTGGCGCTGTTCCTGCCGATAAAACCGGTGTTTGCGGTCTATGCCAGCATCGGCGAGAGCTGGTTTATGCGCTGGCTGCGGCCTTACATCGATTTCGTCTCGCTCGATCCCACCAAGCCGATGGCCATCAAGCAACTGGTGCGCATGGTCGAACAGGGGCGGCCGATCGTGGTGTTCCCTGAAGGGCGCATCACCGTAACCGGCGCGCTGATGAAAATCTACGACGGCGCGGCGTTTATCGCCGCCAAATCGGGCGCCACCGTGGTGCCGGTGCGGATCGACGGCCCCGAATTCAGCCCGTTCGGCCGCATGGCCGGGGTGTTCAAGATCCGCTGGTTTCCGCAAATCAGCATCCGCATCTTGCCGCCGACCACGCTGCCGATGCCGGAGGCTCCGCGTGCGCGCGAGCGGCGGGCGCTGGCGGGCGATCGGCTGATGCAGATCATGATGCGGGCGCGCATGGAGACGCGCGAACCGCAGACGCTGTTCCATGCCTTGCTGGCGGCGCAGCAGCGCTATGGGCACCGCAAGCCCTGTATCGAAGACATCGCTTTCAAAGAGGACAGCTACCAAACGCTGATCAAGAAATCGCTGGGCGTCAGCCGCATTCTGCAGCGCTTTACCGCCGAAGGGGAGCACGTCGGGCTGCTGTTGCCCAACGCCACCATCACCGCGGCGGCGATCTTCGGCGCTTCGCTGCGCAACCGCATTCCGGCGATGCTCAACTACACCGCCGGCGCCAACGGCCTGAACAGCGCGATGACCGCCGCCGGCATCAAGACCATCGTCACCTCGCGCCAGTTCCTGGAGAAGGGCAAGCTGACCCATCTGCCGGAGCAGGTGACGCAGGCCAACTGGGTGTATCTGGAGGATCTGAAAGACACCGTTACGCTGGCGGACAAGCTGTGGATCCTGCGGCAATTGCTGCAACCGCAGCGCGCGATGTTGCCGCAACGCCCGGAGGACGCGGCGCTGATCTTGTTCACTTCCGGTTCCGAAGGCCACCCCAAGGGCGTGGTGCATTCGCATGCCAGCCTGCTGGCCAACGTAGAACAAATCCGCACCATCGCCGATTTCACGCCGCGCGACCGCTTCATGTCGTCACTGCCGCTGTTCCACTCGTTCGGCCTGACGGTGGGGCTGCTGACGCCGCTTCTCACCGGCAGCCGCATTTTCCTCTACCCCAGCCCGCTGCACTATCGCGTGGTGCCGGAGTTGGTGTATGACCGTAACTGCACGGTGCTGTTTGGCACGGCGACCTTCCTCAACAACTATGCGCGCTTCGCGCATCCGTATGATTTCGCCCGCTTGCGCTATGTGGTGGCCGGCGCGGAGAAACTGGCGGACAGCACCAAACAGATCTATCAGGATAAATACGGCATCCGCATTCTGGAAGGCTATGGCGTGACCGAGTGCGCGCCGGTGGTGTCGATCAACGTGCCGCTGGCGACCAAGGTGGGCACCGTTGGCCGTATCATGCCGCAGATGGAGGCGCGTTTGATCGCGGTGCCGGGCATCGATAACGGTGGCCGCCTGCAGCTGAAGGGGCCGAATATCATGAAAGGCTACCTGCGGGTTGAACGTCCCGGTGAGCTGGAACCGCCGGCGGCGGAAGATGCGAACGGTGTGCTGCAGCCGGGTTGGTATGATACCGGCGATATCGTCAGCCTGGATGAGCAGGGTTACTGCACCATTCGCGGACGCGTGAAGCGCTTCGCCAAGCTGGCGGGCGAGATGGTGTCGCTGGAGAGCGTCGAACTGCTGGCGCAACGGCTGTCGCCGGAAAAACTGCATGCCGCCACGGTCAAAAGCGACAGCAGCAAAGGCGAGGCGCTGGTGCTGTTCACCACCGATCCCGCCATTACCCGCGAGGCATTGCTGCGGGTGGCGCGCGAGCTGGGCAGCCCGGAGCTGGCGGTGCCGCGCGATATTCGCCTGTTGAAAACGCTGCCGGTGCTCGGCAGCGGCAAACCTGATTTCGTCACCTTGCGTCATATGGCCGAACAGCCGGAGAGTGCCTGATGAATCCTTCGACCGAATCCCCTTTGTTGTCACGCGGCATGATCGCGGTGATCAGCGCGCAGTTCCTCTCGGCGTTCGGCGACAATGCGTTGCTGTTCGCCACGCTGGCGCTGATCAAGCAGCAGCTGTATCCGGACTGGAGCCAGCCGATCCTGCAGATGGCCTTCGTCGCCACCTACATCATCCTGGCACCGTTTGTCGGCCAGGTGGCCGACAGCTTCGCCAAAGGGCGGGTGATGATGTTCGCCAACGCGCTGAAGCTGGCGGGGGCATTGGTGATCTGTTTTGGGGGGAACCCGTTTCTGGGTTACAGCCTGGTCGGCGTGGGGGCCGCCGCGTATTCTCCGGCCAAATACGGCATTCTGGGCGAGATCACCAGCGGCGAGAAGCTGGTCAAGGCTAACGGCCTGATGGAGGCCTCGACCATCGCCGCCATTCTGACCGGTTCGGTGGCCGGCGGTATTCTGGCGGACTGGCACGTGGTCGCGGCGCTGGCGGCCTGCGCGTTGGTTTACGCGGGGGCGGTGGTCGCCAACCTGTATATTCCACGTCTGGCGGCGGCACGCCCAGGGGCTTCATGGCGGCCGCGGGCCATGACGAACAGTTTCTTTACCGCCTGCGTCACATTATGGCGCGATGGACAGACGCGTTTCTCATTGATTGGCACCAGCCTGTTTTGGGGGGCCGGCGTGACGCTGCGTTTTCTGTTGGTGCTGTGGGTGCCGGTGGCGCTTGGCATCGCCGATAACGCCACGCCGACGCTGCTGAACGCCATGGTGGCCGTCGGCATCGTGGTGGGCGCCGGCGCCGCCGCGCGCTTCGTCACGCTGAAGACGGTGAAACGCTGCATGCCGGCCGGGATCCTGATCGGCATCGCGGTCGCGGTGTTTGCGCTGCAAACGACCATGCTCAATGCCTACGTCTTGCTGGCGCTCATCGGCATGCTGGGGGGCTTCTTCGTCGTGCCGCTCAATGCGTTGCTGCAGGAGCGGGGCAAACATTCGGTCGGCGCCGGTAATGCGATCGCAGTGCAAAACCTGGGTGAAAACGCCGCCATGTTGCTGATGCTGGGCCTGTATTCTTTGGTCGTGAAGCTGGGCGTGCCGGTGGTGGGCGTCGGCGTAGGGTTTGGCGTGGTGTTTGCGCTGGCGATTAGCGCATTGTGGTGGTCTCAGCGGCGGTGAAACGGGGCGCAGCCAGGCTGCGCCCTCAGGCTATCAAGGCGCCGGAATGGTAAACCGGGTGTGGATTTCTTCGAGCGCCTGCAGCACGTCCTCATCCAGAATCACGTCGAGGCTGTCGAGGTTGATTTTCAACTGATCCACCGAGGTGGCGCCCAGCAGAGTGCTGGCGACGAATGGCTGCTGACGCACGAAGGCCAAGGCCATCTGCGAAGGATCCAGCCCGTGTTTTTTGGCCAGCGCCACGTATTCGGCGATCGCCAACTGGGTTTGCTGCCCTGAATAACGGTTGAAACGGGTGAACAGCGTATTGCGCGCGCCGGCCGGTTTTGCGCCGTTGAGGTATTTACCGCTCAGGGTGCCGAACGCCAGGCTGGAATAGGCCAGCAGTTCCACCCCTTCGTGCTGGCTGATCTCGGCCAGGCCAATCTCAAAGCTGCGGTTCAGCAGGCTGTACGGGTTTTGAATCGACACGATGCGCGGCAGCTCATGTTTCTCCGCCAGCTGCAGGTAGCGCATCACGCCCCAGGGCGTTTCATTGGAAACCCCGATATAGCGGATCTTGCCGGCGCGCACCTGCTCGGTCAGCGCTTCCAGCGTTTCCAACAGCGTGACCGTAGCTTTGTCCTCGGTGTATTGATAGTTGAGTTTGCCAAAGCAGTTGGTAGCACGCTGCGGCCAGTGCAATTGATAAAGATCGAGATAATCGGTGTTCAGCCGCTTGAGGCTGGCGTCGAGCGCGGCGCGGATGTTTTTGCGATCCAGCGCCTGCTGCGGACGGATGCTGCTGTCGGTGCCGCGTACCGGGCCCGAAACTTTGCTGGCCAGGACGATTTTTTCGCGATTGCCGCGCGCCTTGATCCAACTGCCGATATAGCTCTCGGTCAGGCCCTGGGTTTCCGGGCGAGGCGGCACCGGGTACAGTTCGGCGGTGTCTATCAGGTTCACGCCTGCGGCCAATGCATAGTCCAGTTGCGCATGGGCGTCGGCTTCGCTGTTCTGTTCGCCAAAGGTCATGGTGCCCAGTCCCAGCACGCTCACTTCTAAAGAACTGTGGGGAATACGGTGGTATTGCATTAACGGCCTTCCTTTCTTGTTAGCGCTGACGGGCCGCGCGGCCCGGTGAAACAGGAGCCCAATTCAGAAGACGGCGCAAAGTCCGTCGGGCGGCGATGTCGCCTTTCCTGACTATAACCAAGCGGTGAAGATGGGGGAAGCGGATTCAGTGCGGAGACGAATGAGGGCTACCGCGCTTGAACGGGCGATAGCCGGCGAGCGGTGATTAGCGTTCGATAACCTGGGAAACCTGATCGCCGTTGATCTGGCGGTGGTTGCCTTTCTCGTCTTTATAACTGATGAGTCCGGTGTCTTCGTCGATCTCTGGTTTGCCTTGCGTCAGGATCATGTTGCCGTCTTTGGTCGCCATGACGTAGTCGCTGGAACATCCCGCCAAACCGGCCGCCATCACCAGCGCAGACACTGCCATTACCCACTTTTTCATCCTGCGGATCCTCGATTATGCAAAAACAATATTCTTTCAAGATTAGCAAACTCTTGGCCGGGGACGTCTCAGATAAGTCTTTATCTGATAAGAAAAACTGAAATGAGGGGGCAACGAAACGGCGGAAGCCGCCGATGGCGGCCTCCGCGCAGGGTTATTCCGGCGAACGATTTTTCTTGCTGCGCATCAGATTGAGCGCTTCTACCGACATGGAGAAGAACATGGCGAAGTAGATGTAGCCTTTCGGCACGTGCACCTGGAAGCTTTCCAGCATCAGCGTGAAGCCCACCAGGATCAGGAACGCCAGCGCCAGCATTTTCACCGACGGATGGCGGTTGACGAATTCGCCGATCGGCCGGGCGGCGAACATCATCACGCCGACGGCAATCACCACCGCCGCCATCATGATGAACAGGTGATCGGAAAGGCCCACGGCGGTAATCACCGAATCCAGACTGAAGATGATATCCAACAGCATGATCTGTACGATCGCGCCGAAGAAGCTGTGCACCTTGGTGTGGTGCTCTTCTTCCGACCCTTCGATGGTTTCGTGGATCTCTTTGCTGGCTTTCCAGATCAGGAACAGTCCCCCCAGCAGCAGGATCAGATCGCGGGCGGAAATGGCGTGATCCAGCACGGTGAACAGCGGGTGCGTCAAGCGGATCACCCAGGCGATGGAGGCCAGCAGCGCCAGGCGCATCAGCATGGCGGCGGCCAAGCCCATTCGGCGAGCTTTGTTCTGTTGCGCTTTGGGCAGCTTCGCCACCACCAGCGACAGAAAAATGATGTTATCAATACCCAGTACGATCTCAAGAATGGTTAGCGTACCTAACGCTAACCAGGCATTGGGATCCATAATCCATTCGAACATTGCCCGACACACCTTAATACTTAATAAATGCAAAGCGTGAATTATACGCGTTTATCGTGGCGCTGACAGGGCTAGCTAAACCAGAGTTAAACGAAATCGCTTAGATTGAGAAATGTCTTGCCAGCAGCGCGCCGGTAAAACCCTTTTTCAGATAGAAACCGCGCGGCAGCGTCATGATAGGTTGCCCCTGTTCGCCGATGGCTTCGGTGAGCGCCTTGTTGTTGGCCGCTTTGGGGCGCAGTTGCAGCACTTCGCCGTGGCGTGCGGTGATGCGTTCTACGTGACCGAGCACAATCAGATCCATCAGCTCTTCCCAATCGCGGCGCAGCATCTCTTCTTCAGCAAGGCTCGGGCTCCACAGCAGCGGCGAACCGACGCGGCGCTGCGCCAGAGGGATTTGCCGTTCGCCCTCTACCGGTATCCACAACACGCGCGCCAGCTTGTGGCGAACGTGGCTGCTGGCCCAGGTGACGCCGCTGTTGCCGGTGAGCGGGGCGACGCAGACGAAAGTGGTCTCCAGTGGTTTGCCGGCGGCGTCGACAGGAATGGTTTTCAGCTCAATGCCCAGCTCAGGAAAATCCTGTTCCGGTTTACTGCCGGCCATGGCGCCGAGGTACAGCTCCAGCAGCATGCCCACCCAGCCTTTATCGCGTTTCAGATCCTTGGGGATCGGCAACTGCGCGCGGGCGGCCAGTTCGCCAAAACTGAAGCCGGCCAGCGCCTGAGCGCGCTCGAACAGCTGCCGTTCATTTTCCGGCGGGGGCGGCAGAGGGGATAAAAACGCCATAAATCAAGCCTGTCGAATTTGGTTGAAAAACGTACTGCATAGATACACGGGAAACGCTAACCCCAGTCGCCTGGGGAAAAGAATAATAGTAGCATGATTTTACATGACTTTTTTTCTTTCCTTGCGCGGGCGACAATGCACTTGCGGGGCTTGTTCACCTGAAGCCACCGACAATAAACAGGATCTTACACCTATTTATCCACAGATTTATGGGATAACCCAAATTTTTACCGATCACTGGTTCAATTTACAGCCTTGACTCAGGCGGATTTTTACGAATTTGTCCGTTTTGTGCGTAACTTGCCCGGATAATCTGTGGATAAAAACGGCGTTGGTGGATCTTTCGCCAGGGTAAGATCCTTACCGTGCATAGATCACATTTTTGCCCTGTAAATCACTGTGGGATATTGGTTAACTTTATGTTTTTAAGCTTAATATTTGTTTTTAGGTATGAGGGGGGATTTTAGGGGGCGAGAGTTTTACCGGCTTATCCCTCGAGTTCTGCACACACCTATCCACAGAAAAAGTGAATAAAACCGGTCTGAAAGGCTGGGGTATGTTTATAACTTTGCCTATATCTGTGAGTTATCCCAATGTTATCCGGCCCGCAGCGCCGTAAAGCAGTGGTTTACCGCCTGTAGCTTGTGTGAAACAATCAGGACATCTATGCGAATTTAAGCTTATCGAGGTAGTCCGGTGATCGATGATGATGGCTACCGCCCGAATGTTGGTATCGTAATCTGTAATCGTCAGGGGCAGGTCCTATGGGCCCGCCGTTACGGTCAGCACTCCTGGCAGTTTCCCCAAGGTGGGATTAACCCTGGCGAAACTGCGGAGCAGGCGATGTACCGTGAGCTGTTCGAAGAAGTGGGGCTGAGTAAAAAGGATGTGCGCATCCTGGCTTCGACCCGCAACTGGTTGCGCTATAAATTGCCGAAACGTTTGGTGCGTTGGGACACAAAGCCGGTTTGTATCGGCCAAAAGCAAAAATGGTTTTTGTTGCAGCTACTGTGCAATGACGCTGATATCAATATGCAGCGCAGCAGCACGCCGGAGTTCGACGGTTGGCGCTGGGTGAGCTTCTGGTATCCGGTGCGCCAGGTGGTGTCGTTCAAACGCGACGTCTACCGCCGGGTGATGAAAGAATTCGCCGTGACCGTGATGCCGATGCAAGAGCAGGCGGCGCCGCGGCAGGCCCCCGCTTATCGCCGAAAGAGAGGTTAAGTTAAGCCGACTATGCTCACGCGCTTGCGAGAAATTGTAGAGAAGGTGGCCGCGGCGGCCAGTCTGACGGATGCGCTGGATCTGCTGGTCAATGAAACCTGTCTGGCGATGGACACCGAAGTGTGTTCCATCTACCTGGCGGACAACGATCGCCGCTGTTACTACCTGATGGCCACGCGCGGGCTGAAAAAGCCGCGTGGGCGCACTATCGCATTGGCGTTTGACGAGGGCGTCGTCGGGTTGGTCGGCCGCCGAGCCGAGCCTATCAACCTGGCCGATGCCCAAAGCCACCCCAGTTTTAAATACGTTCCGCAGGTGAAAGAGGATCGTTTCCGATCCTTCCTCGGGGTGCCGATCATTCATCGGCGCCAACTGCTGGGGGTGCTGGTGGTGCAGCAGCGCGAGCTGCGCCAGTTCGATGAAAGCGAAGAGTCTTTCATGGTCACCCTGGCCACGCAGATGGCCGGGATCCTGTCACAGTCGCAGCTCAACGCCATTTTCGGTCAGTATCGCCAAACGCGCGTGCGCGCGCTGGCGGCCTCGCCCGGCGTGGCGGTGGCGGAAGGGTGGCAGGACAGCAGCCAGCCTTCGCTCGATCAGGTTTACCGCGCGTCGACGCTGGACACCGCCAGCGAGCGCGAGCGCCTGACGCTGGCGCTGGAAGAGGCCGGCGCGGAGTTTCGCCGTTTCAGCAAGCGTTTTGCCGCCAGCTCGCAAAAAGAGAGCGCGGCGATCTTCGATCTTTATTCTCACCTGTTAAACGACGCTCGCCTCAAGCGCGAACTGTTCGCCGAAATCGACAACGGTTCGGTGGCGGAGTGGGCGGTGAAGCAGGTGATAGAAGCCTTTGCCGAACAATTCGCCAAACTGCAGGACACCTATATGCGCGAGCGCGGCAGCGACCTGCGCGCGCTGGGCCAACGCCTGCTGTTCCACCTCGACGACACCACCCAGGGCGCCACCCAGTGGCCGGCGCGTTTTGTGCTGGTGGCAGATGAGCTGACCGCGACATTGCTGGCCGAAGTGCCGCAGGATCGCCTGGTCGGCGTGGTGGTGCGCGACGGCGCCGCCAACTCGCATGCGGCGATTTTGGTGCGTGCGATGGGCGTGCCGACGGTGATGGGCGCCGACATCCAGCCTTCTCTGCTCAGCCAGCGGTTGCTGATCGTCGACGGTTATCGCGGTGAACTGCTGGTCGATCCTGAGCCGGTGTTGGTGCAGGAATACCAACGGCTGATCAGCGAAGAGCTGGAGTTGAGCAAGCTGGCGGAAGACGACGTCGAGCAGCCGGCGCAGTTGAAAAGCGGCGAACGCGTTCAGGTGATGCTGAACGCCGGCCTCAGCCCGGAACATGAACAGCTGTTGGGCGGCCGAGTGGATGGCGTGGGGTTGTACCGCACCGAAATCCCGTTCATGTTGCAAAGCGGTTTCCCGTCCGAAGAAGAACAGGTCGCGCAGTATCAAGGCATGCTGCAGCTCTATCCGAGCAAGCCGGTTACGCTGCGCACCCTGGATATCGGCGCCGACAAGCAACTGCCCTATATGCCGATCAGCGAAGAAAACCCTTGCCTGGGGTGGCGCGGCATCCGCATCACTCTGGATCAGCCGGAGATTTTTTTGATACAGGTGCGCGCTATGCTGCGCGCCAATGCCGGCACCGGCAACCTGGGCATTTTGCTGCCGATGGTCACCAGCCTGGAAGAGGTCGATGAGGCCAAGCGCTTGATTGACCGCGCCGGGCGCGAGGTGGAAGAGGTGCTTGGCTACGCGATCCCGAAACCGAAAATCGGCGTGATGCTGGAAGTGCCGTCGATGATTTTCCTGATCCCGCATTTGGCCGGGCGCGTCGACTTCATCTCGGTCGGCACCAACGATTTGACCCAGTACCTGCTGGCGGTGGATCGCAACAACACGCGGGTAGCCTCGCTTTACGACAGCCTGCATCCCGCGATGCTGCAGGTGCTGAAGCTGATCGCCGAACAGGGGAAAGCAGCCGGGCTGCAGCTTAGCCTGTGCGGTGAGTTGGCCGGCGATCCCATGGGCGCGCTGTTGTTGGTGGGCATGGGCTATCGCAATCTGAGCATGAATGGCCGCAGCGTGGCGCGCATCAAATACCTGCTGCGACATATCGACCTGGCCGACGCGGAAGTGTTGGCGCACCGGGTGTTGAACACCCAGATGACCACCGAAGTGCGCCATCTGGTGGCGGCGTTTATGGAGCGGCGCGGCATGGGCGGGCTGATCCGCGGGGGCCGATAACCGCCGCGCGGTGTGATTTTTTTACAGAACTTTTCCCGCGCTGCCGGCCCGGACCGCGCTAAGCCTATGTTATGATGCGCAACCTCAGCGCGACGCATGTTCGTCGTCTTGCAAACCGCAGCGGTCAACGCTGCCGTTTGAAAGGCGTGTGACAACCTGCGCCGACGTTTGGCACCTGCCGCCCCCGCATGGGGAAAAATAACAGACATGTTGTGGTGATAGATGAGCAATAGCTATCTGGCGTTTCCTAAATTTGATCCGGTCATTTTCTCCATTGGCCCGGTTTCTTTGCATTGGTACGGCCTGATGTATCTGGTCGGCTTCGTTTTTGCCATGTGGCTGGCGGTGCGCCGCGCCAACAAGCCGGGCAGCGGCTGGACCAAAGACGAAGTGGAAAACCTGCTCTACGCCGGTTTCCTGGGCGTATTCGTCGGTGGCCGCGTGGGCTATGTGCTGTTCTACAACCTGCCGCTGTTCCTGGATAATCCGCTCTATCTGTTTAAAGTCTGGGATGGCGGCATGTCGTTCCACGGCGGATTGATGGGGGTGATTCTGGTGATGTTCTGGTTCGCTCGCCGCACCAAACGCACCTTCTTCCAGGTTTCCGATTTTATCGCGCCATTGATCCCGTTCGGTTTGGGCGCCGGCCGCCTCGGCAACTTCATCAACGGTGAACTGTGGGGCCGCGTGACCACCGACACCCCTTGGGCGATGCTGTTCCCAAGCTCGCGCAGCGAAGACGTGGCGCTCGCCGCCGCCGACCCTTCTCTGCTGCCGCTGCTGAATCAGTACGGCGTGCTGCCGCGTCACCCGTCCCAGCTGTATGAACTGCTGCTTGAAGGCGTGGTGCTGTTTATCATTCTGAACCTGTTCATCCGCAAGCCGCGGCCGATGGGTGCCGTATCGGGCCTGTTCCTGATCGGTTATGGCGCATTCCGCATCATCGTTGAAGCGTTCCGCCAGCCGGATGCCCAGCTTGGCCTGTTCGACGGCGTGATCAGCATGGGGCAGATCCTGTCCATCCCGATGGTGGTGGCCGGTGTTATTATGATGATTTGGGCGTACCGTCGTCGCCCGCAGCAACAACTGTCGTGAGGGACAAATGAAACAGTATCTGGATTTGATGAACAAGGTGCTCGCCGAGGGCACCCCTAAAGCCGACCGTACCGGCACTGGCACATTGTCGATTTTCGGCCACCAGATGCGTTTCAACTTGCAGGAAGGTTTCCCGTTGGTGACCACCAAGAAATGTCATCTGCGTTCGATCATTCATGAGCTGTTGTGGTTCCTGAACGGCGATACCAACATCGCCTATCTGCGTGACAACAAGGTCACCATTTGGGACGAGTGGGCCGATGAAAACGGCGATCTCGGCCCGGTGTACGGCAAGCAGTGGCGCGCCTGGGGCGCGGCGGACGGTCGTCAGATCGATCAGCTGAGCAACGTGCTCCAGCAGCTGAAACAAGATCCGGATTCGCGCCGCATCATCGTTTCCGCCTGGAACGTCGGTGAGCTGGACCAGATGGCGCTGGCGCCGTGCCACGCGTTCTTCCAGTTCTACGTGGCGGACGGCAAGCTCTCTTGCCAGCTGTACCAGCGTTCCTGCGACGTCTTCCTCGGCCTGCCGTTCAACATCGCCAGCTACGCGCTGTTGGTGCATATGATGGCGCAGCAGTGCGATTTGGACGTCGGCGACTTCGTCTGGACCGGTGGCGATACCCATCTGTACAGCAATCATATGGAACAGACGAAGCTGCAGCTGACGCGTGAACCCCGTCCGTTGCCGAAGCTGGTGATCAAACGCAAGCCGGCTTCGCTGTTCGATTACCGTTTCGAAGACTTCGAGATCGAAGGTTACGATCCGCACCCGGCCATCAAGGCGCCGGTCGCGATCTGACCTTAACCGCATCACACCAGGGGCGCAGCGATTGCGCCCCTTTTTTTATCCGCATTGCGCGCCGCGCCGCATTTTATTGTCGCCATTTGTCGCTACAGGGAAAACATTGCGCAGTTTGCCGCAAGGCTTGCGCATGCGGCTTTACCGCCTTGTTACGGCCCTTAAACTGGCCGCATGAATGAAAATACGCTCTCGAACATCGATCACCGCCAGCGTGGCATGACGCTGATTGAGCTGTTGGCGGCGCTCCTGATCGTCGGCATGCTCACCGGCTGGGGCGTCGGTCAATGGCGCCACCATCAGCAAACGTTGCGCCTGGAACATACTGCCCAGCAGCTGCTGGCGTTTTTACTGCGACTGCAGGCGGACGCCAACTGGCGCAACCGCACGACGCTGCTGTGGTTCAAGAACGGCACGCCCTGGTGCCTGGGCGGCGGTGTGCCGCCGCCGGATTGCGCTTCCGCCGAGGGTTCCGTTTTCTCACCGTCTTACCGCGACGTCGTTTTGAGCGGCTACACCGACAAAGAGATCGGGTTTTACGGCTTGCGCAATACCGCGCAGGCGGGGCACATCCTGCTCAGCAACGAGGCAGGCGGCCTGCGGCTAGTGCTGTCCGCCCGAGGGCGGCTGCGTTTGTGCAGCGAAGGGCTCCGGATAAGGGGGATCGCGCCATGCTGACTGTAGAACGCGGTTTTACCTTGCCGGAGGTGATGTTGGCGCTGGTGTTCGGCAGCGTGATCGCGCTCGGCGCCGCGAAAACCTACCCGCTGTTGCGCCAGCAAAACGTGGCCGTCGGCCAGCATTTTCGGCTGGAGTCAACGCTGCGGCAACTGGCGTTCGGCATCGAGAAAGACCTGCGCCGCGCCGGTTTCTGTGCCGGGCAGTGCGCCGGCCGCCCGCTGCTGATCGGCCAGGCGGTGGGAGAAGCGGCGGGCAGCTGCGTTATCGTCGCTTACGATATCACCCGCAGTGGGCAATGGCTCACCTCGGGCGAGGATGCAGGTTATTTCGGCTATCGGCTGCGCAATGGCGGCTTGGAAGGGCAGCGCGGCGTAAGCCAATGCGACGGCGGCGGCTGGGAGCGGCTGCTCGATCGTGACGAAGTGCGCATTGAGCGGTTTCATGTGGCGATAGAGCGCGGGGAGTATGGCGGTGCGCTGGCCCGTTTGACTCTGGCGGGGCGCTCTGTCGGCGATGCGCGTATCAGGCGCAGCCTGAGCGGGAGCGTCGAAATGGCGGCGTTGCCATGAACCGGCGGAGCCAGCGAGGTGGCAGTACTTTGGCGGCGGTAATGTTGCTGCTGGCGTTGGGGTTGATGTTGCTCAATGCCCAGCACCGGCAATTGGATAACGCGCTGTTACTGGCCGCCGATCAGCAGCGCTACCTCCAGGCTTACAATCAGGCCGCATCGGCGCTGAGTTGGGGCATGCTCCAGCGTTGGCCGCGCGCCGAGCTGAGTGCGGCGGCCTGGTTATGCAGGCAGCGCGCGGAACTGACGGCCTGCGCCCGGCTGTCTGCCAGAGCGGGCGTCGTGACGGTACGCGGCCTTGGGGAGATGCGCGGCGGTGAGCCGCTTTGGCTGTATCAATGGGGCGCGTTTGACGGTGCGGAATCGGTCGGCAGGGTGCAAGCGCAGCCGGGCGGCCGGCTGGATTTTTGCCCCGAGAAAAGGCCGGCCGACTGTGAGGGTTAACGCTCGCGCAGGGCGGTTATCCCGCAACGGCTTCAGCCTGCCGGAAGTGTTGGTGGCGGCATTGTTGTTCTCGGTGTCGCTGCTGGGCTTGTTACAGTATCATCAGGTGCTGTTGCAGTCGTTCCAGCGCCAGTGGCACTACCGGCAAGCCTGGGTGATGGCGCATCAGCAGTTGGAGGCGTTCGCAGTCACCGGTCGGCTCGATGCCGAACCGCTGCCGGAAGGCTGGCGACGCGAGACGGCGTTCGACGGCGCGGATGCGGATTGCCGCCGATTGACGGTCAGAGTACAAACTCCGCAACGGCAGTGGGCGACGCTGAGCCGCTGGTATTGCACCCGTTTTTGAGCCGGTACGTATCTTGTTTTAAAGGAGTCTTCATGTTCACGGTTTATCATTCCAATCAGCTGGATTTGTTGAAAACGCTGACCAGCGTGCTGATAGCCAGAGATCCGTTGACCGATCCTTTTCAACAGGAGGTGGTGCTGGTGCAAAGCCCCGGTATGGCGCAATGGCTGCAGATGCAGCTGGCGGAACAGTTCGGTATCGCCGCCAATGTCGCGTTTCCGCTGCCGGCGACCTTCATTTGGGACATGTTCACCCGGGTGTTGCCGGATATTCCGAAAGAGAGCGCCTTCAGCAAGGATGCCATGACCTGGAAGCTGATGTGGTTGTTACCGGAGATGTTGACTCAGCCGGCGTTTGCGCCACTGCAGCACTATCTGACCGATGACGGCGACAAGCGCAAAATCCACCAGTTGGCTGGCCGGGTCGCCGACCTGTTCGACCAATATTTGGTTTATCGCCCGCAGTGGCTGGAGAGCTGGCAGCGCGGCGAGCGCATCGACGGTCTGGCGGAGGCTCAGCAATGGCAGGCGCCGCTCTGGGCGCGACTGGTGGAATACACGCGCGAATTGGGGCAGCCGGAATGGCACCGCGCCAATCTGTACAGCCGCTTTATCCACGCGCTGGAGCAGGCAAAAACGTGCCCGCCCGGTTTGCCGCCGCGGGTGTTTATCTGCGGCATCTCGGCATTGCCGCCGATCTATCTGGAAGCGCTGCAGGCGCTGGGGCGGCATATCGACATCCACCTGATGTTCACCAACCCCTGTCGCTACTATTGGGGTGATATTCAGGATTACGCCTTTCTGGCCCGCTTGCAGAGCCGCAAGCGTCGTCACTATCATCAGGCGCGCGAGCAAGGGCTGTTCCGCGAGCCGGATGACGCGGCGCGCCTGTTTGACGCCGAAGGGCAGCAGCAACTCAGCAACCCGCTGCTGGCCTCCTGGGGCAAGCTGGGGCGCGATCACCTTTACCTGCTGTCGCAGATGGAAGGGGCGCAAGAGGTCGACGCCTTTGTCGATATCCCGGCCGATACCATGCTGCACGCCGTTCAGCGCGATATGCTGGAACTGGAAGACCATGCGGTAATCGGTATTACCGCGGAAACGCTGGAAAGCAGCTTCAGCAAACGTCCGCTTGATGAAAACGACCGCTCCCTCAGCCTGCACGCCTGCCACAGCCCACAGCGGGAAGTGGAGGTGCTGCACGATCAACTGCTGACCATGCTTGCGCAGGATCCCGCGTTGACGCCGCGCGACATCATCGTGATGGTGGCGGATATCGACAGCTACACGCCTTACATTCAGGCGGTGTTCGGCAATGCCCCCGCCGAGCGCTACCTGCCGTTTGCCATTTCTGACCGTAAAGCGCGCCAGGCGCATCCGGCTTTGCAGGCGTTCATCTCCCTGCTCGATTTGCCGCAAAGCCGCTTTACGTCGGAACAGGTGCTGGCGCTGCTGGAAGTACCTGCCCTGGCCGCCCGTTTCGCCATTGGCGAAGAGGGGTTGCGCCTGTTGCGTCACTGGGTCGGTGAATCCGGCGTGCGCTGGGGTCTGGACGACGATAACGTGCGCGAACTGGATCTGCCCGCCACCGGCCAGCACACCTGGCGATTCGGCATTACGCGCATGCTGCTCGGTTACGCGATGGACAGCAACGCCGGCGATTGGCAGGGCATTTTGCCTTACGATGAATCGAGCGGGTTGGTCGCCGAACTGGCGGGGCAACTGGCAGACCTGCTGGCGCAGCTCAGCCACTGGCGGCAAATCTTGAGCGAAGCGCGCTCGCTCGAGGCGTGGCTGCCGCTGTGCCGCCAACTGCTGGATGCCTTCTTCGCAGCGGACAGCGATACCGAAGTGGTGCTGGCATTGATTGAGCAGCAGTGGCAGCAGGCCATTAATTTTGGCTTGGCGGCGCGCTATCCCGATGAGGTGCCGTTGACCATTCTGCGCGACGATCTGGCGGCGCGCCTCGATCAGGAGCGCATCAGCCAGCGCTTCCTCGCCGGGCAAATCAACTTCTGTACGCTGATGCCGATGCGCTCGATTCCGTTCAAGGTGGTGTGCCTGCTGGGCATGAACGACGGCGTGTATCCGCGCACGCTGCCGCCGCTGGGCTTTGATCTGATGGCGCAGCAGGTCAAGCGCGGCGACCGCAGCCGCCGCGATGACGACCGATATCTGTTCCTGGAAGCGATTCTGTCCGCTCAGCAGCGGCTATATATCAGCTTCATCGGCCGTTCCATTCAGGACAACAGCCCGCGCTACCCTTCTGTGCTGGTCACTGAGCTGCTTGAGTACCTGGAGCAAAGCTATTGCCTGCCGGGAGATGAGGAACTCAGCGCAGACGACAGCGCCCGGCGGGTTGGTGAGCACTTGCTGAAGTGGCATGCGCGCATGCCGTTCGCCGCCGAGAATTTCTTGCCGGGCTCGGAGGCGCAAAGCTATGCCGCCGAGTGGCTGCCCGCCGCAGATGGTCGCGGTGCGGCGCATCCGGCGTTCAACCAGCCGCTGCCTGCCGAAGCGCTGCAGCAAATATCATTGGATGAGCTGCTGCGGTTTTACCGCCATCCGATTCGCGCGTTTTTCCAATTGCGGTTGGGCGTCAGTTTTATCCTGGAAGAGACTGAGCTGCCGGACGAAGAGCCCTTCACGCTGGATAACCTCAGCCGCTACCAGTTCAACAGCCAACTGCTGAATACCCTGATCGACGGCGACGATCCCGAACGGTTGTTCCAGCGGGTGCGTGCCGCCGGCGGCTTGCCCTATGGCGCCTTTGGCGAGATCTATTGGCAAAAGCAGCAGGAAGAGATGAGCGAACTGGCCGAGCAGGTGCATGCGGAACGCGCAGAGAGCCATAGCCTGGAATTGGATATCGATATTGCCGGCGTACGTCTCAGCGGCTGGCTGCATCAGGTGCAGGATGACGGCCTGTTGCGCTGGCGGCCCGCCACGTTGTCGGCGGTGGATGGCATATTGCTGTGGCTGGAGCACCTGGTGTACTGCCGCGCCGGCGGCACCGGCGAGAGCCGCATCTACGGCCGCAAGAACTCCGCCTGGCGCTTTGCCGCGCTGGCGCCTGAAGAGGCGCAGGCGCAGTTGGCGGAGCTGCTGGCGGGTTATCAGCGCGGTCTGTGTCAGCCGCTGTTGTTGCTGAACAAGAGCGGCTGGGCGTGGCTGAGTCAGTGCTATCAGCCGGAAACACAGCAAATCGACTGGGAGGAAGAAGCGCAAACAAAGGCTCGCGCCAAATTGCTGCAGGCCTGGCAGGGCGATCAGCGCATTCCCGGAGAAGGGGAAGATCCCTACGTTCAGCGAGTGTTCCGCCAATTGGATAATGAATACTTAGCGCAAATACTGGCCGAAACAGAGCGTTATCTGCTGCCGGTGGCGCGTCATAACCTGGGGTAACAATCCCCCGGTGGTGCTGTGCGGCGGGAGGTGGTAAAAATAACGAAGGTTATATTCAACCATTGGGGTGATTCCCGGTCTTACATAACGTACAGGCATATACCCGCCGCGTTTTGGGGCGCCACATTGGCGAAGAATCCGGCGAGTACAGATTTGGTTATGTGGTTTTGATGTACGTCGCCAGCGTCAGGGAGTGGGCGTGGCGATGTCAGAATAGGGGTTTATTTTGGATATGCGCAGACAGTTGGCCCGCATCACCGGGCTGGTATTATTGGCTATGTGTTGGGCGCCGTTGAGTTGGGCCGCACAAGGATGGCAACCGCTGGCGGAGAAGATCAACAAGAGCGAGCACGATCCGCGTCAGTACGAGGCGATCAAGTTGGCTAACGGCATGACGGTGCTGCTGGTGTCCGATGCCCAGGCGCCGAAATCGCTGGCGGCGCTGGCATTGCCGGTTGGATCGCTCGAAGATCCGAACAGCCAACTGGGATTGGCGCACTATCTGGAACATATGGTGCTGATGGGCTCCAAACGCTATCCAGAGCCGGAAAACCTGTCCGAATTCCTGAAAAAGCACGGCGGCAGCCACAACGCCAGCACGGCCTCTTATCGCACCGCCTTCTATCTGGAAGTGGAAAATGACGCGCTGGAGCCGGCGGTCGACCGCATGGCCGACGCCATTGCCGAGCCGCTGCTGGATCCGGGCAATGCCGATCGCGAGCGTAACGCGGTGAACGCCGAGTTAACGATGGCGCGTTCGCGCGACGGCATGCGCATGGCGCAGGTCGGCGCGGAAACCCTGAACCCGGCGCACCCGAGCGCGCGCTTCTCCGGCGGCAATCTCGATACGTTGAAAGACAAGCCGGACAGCAAGTTGCACGATGAACTGACCGGCTTCTATAAGCGTTACTATTCCGCCAATCTGATGATGGGCGTTTTGTACGGTAATCAGTCGCTGCCGCAGTTGGCTGGCATTGCGGCGAAAACCTTTGGCCGCGTGCCGAATCATGACGCCAGCGTGCCGCCGATCACCGTGCCGGCCGTCACGCCGGAACAGCAGGGCATCATCATTCACTATGTGCCGGCGCAGCCGCGCAAGCAGCTGAAGGTCGAGTTCCGCATCGATAACAACAGCGCCGCGTTTCGCAGCAAAACCGATACCTACATCAGCTACCTGATCGGCAACCGCAGCAAAAACACCCTGTCTGACTGGCTGCAGAAGCAAGGGTTGGCGGACGCCATCAATGCCGGCGCCGATCCGATGGTGGATCGCAACGGCGGCGTCTTCGCCATCAGCGTTTCACTTACTGACAAAGGCCTGGCCCAGCGCGATGAGGTCGTCGCCGCCATTTTCAACTACCTGAAAATGCTGCGCAGCGAGGGCATCAAGCAGAGCTACTTCGATGAAATCTCGCATGTTCTGAACCTGGACTTCCGCTATCCCTCGATCACGCGCGACATGGACTACATCGAATGGCTGGTGGACACCATGCTGCGCGTGCCGGTTGAGCATGCGCTGGACGCGCCTTACCTGGCCGACCGTTATGATCCAAAGGCGATCGCCGAACGCCTGGACGCCATGACGCCGCAAAACGCGCGCATCTGGTTCGTCAGCCCGGATGAACCGCACAACAAGACGGCCTATTTCGTTAACGCGCCTTACCAGGTCGACAAAATCACGCCGCAGCGCTTTACGCAGTGGCAGCAGTTGGAGAGCGGCATTTCCCTGTCGCTGCCGGCGCTCAACCCGTACATCCCGGATGACTTTACCCTGACCAAGCCATCGCACGAGTTCAAGAAACCGGAAATGGTGGTGGATAAACCCGGCCTGCGCGTGTTGTACATGCCGAGTCGTTACTTCGCCGACGAGCCGAAGGCCGACGTCACCGTCGCTTTCCGCAACGCCAAAACCATGGATTCCGCGCGCAATCAGGTGCTGTTCTCGCTGACGGATTATCTGGCCGGCCTGGCGCTGGATCAGCTGAGCTATCAGGCATCGGTCGGTGGGCTGAGCTTCTCGACCTCGCCGAACAACGGCCTGATGTTTAACGCCAACGGTTTCACCCAGCGTCTGCCGCAGTTGCTGACGGCGCTGATCGAGGGCTATTCCAGCTTCACGCCGACGGAAGATCAGCTGGCGCAGGCCAAGTCCTGGTATCTGGAGCAGCTGGACGCCGCCGAGAAGGGCAAGGCGTTTGAGCTGGCCATTCAGCCGGTGCAGATGGTTTCCCGCGTGCCGTATTCCGAACGCAGCGAGCGCCGCGAAGTGCTGAAGACGTTAACGCTGAAAGACGTGCTGGCCTATCGCGACAGCCTGCTGGCCGAGGCCACGCCGGAGCTGCTGGTAGTGGGCAACATGAGCAAGCAGCAGGTCGACACGTTGGCGTCGACGCTGAAACATCGTCTGGGCTGTACCGGGAGCGAATGGTGGCACGGCGAAGACGTGGTGGTGGACAAGGATCATCTGGCCAACCTGCAACAGGTGGGCAGCAGCACTGACTCGGCGCTGGCGGCGGTTTATGTGCCGACCGGCTACGACGAAGTGACCGGCATGGCCTACAGTTCGCTGCTGGGGCAGATTATTCAGCCGTGGTTTTACAGCCAGCTGCGCACGCAGGAGCAATTGGGGTACGCGGTCTTCGCTTTCCCGATGTCGGTGGGGCGCCAGTGGGGCGTGGGCTTCCTGTTGCAGAGCAACAGCAAACAGCCGGCCTACCTGTACCAGCGCTATCAGGATTTCTACCCGAAAACCGAGAAACGCCTGCGCGACATGAGCGAGGCGGACTTTGAACAGTACAAACAGGCGCTCATCAATGAGCTGAAACAGCGGCCGCAAACTCTGAGCGAAGAGGCCAGCCGGTTCGCCAACGATTTCGATCGCGGCAACTTCGCCTTTGATACCCGCCAGAAGCTGATCGCGCAGGTGCAACAGCTGACGCCGGCCAAACTGGCGGATTATTTCCACCAGGCGGTGATCCAGCCACAGGGGCTGGCGGTGCTGTCGCAGGTTAGCGGCAGCGGGCAAAACAAGGCGGATTACGCGGCGCCTAAGGATTGGGTTACCTATCCGAACGCGTCGGCATTGCAGCAGATTTTGCCGCGTAAAGTGGCAACACCATGACGGAAATTGCCCCGCAGAGGCTGGAGCCGCTGTCGTTGCCGCTGTTCGGCGAACGCCTGATAGAAGCGTCGGCGGGCACCGGCAAAACTTTTACCATCGGCGCGCTGTACCTGCGCTTGCTGCTGGGGTTGGGCGGTGACGCGGCGTTTCCCCGCCCGCTGACGGTCGAAGAAATCCTGGTGGTGACCTTTACCGAGGCCGCCACCGAGGAGCTGCGCGGGCGCATCCGCGACAATATCCACGGGCTGCGCATCGCCTGCGTGCGCGGTGTCAGCGTCAACCCGTTGTTTTCGGCGCTGATGGAAGAAATTGACGATTTGAGCGACGCCGTCTCACAGCTGCTGGCGGCGGAGCGGCAAATGGACGAAGCGGCGATCTACACCATTCACGGCTTTTGCCAACGGATGCTGACGCACAACGCCTTCGAGTCCGGCATGTTGTTTGAACAAACGCTGGTGCAGGACGAGCTGCCGCTGCGGCGGCAGGCCTGTGCCGACTTTTGGCGTCGCCACTGCTATCCGTTGCCGCTGGGCGTGGCGCGTGCGGTCAGCCAGGAGTGGAGCGGCCCGGAAGCGTTGCTGGCCGATCTCTCCGGCTATCTGCACGGTGAAGCGCCGGCGCTGCGGCGGCCGCCGAAGGACGAAGAAACCGTCCTGATGCGCCACGAGCAGATCGTCGCGCGCATCGACGCCATCAAGGCGCAATGGCGGGCGGCGGCGGGCGATCTGGAGGCGTTAATCGCCCAGTCCGGCGTCGATAAGCGCAGCTACAGCAGTAAACACCTGCCGAACTGGCTGAACAAGGTCGGCGAATGGAGCGGGCAGGAGACTCAGGACTACCAGCTGCCGAAGGAACTGGATAAATTTCGCCAGTCGGTGCTGCTGGAGAAGACCAAGAAGGGCGAGCCGCCGCGTCATGCGCTGTTCACGGCGATAGATGAGCTGTTCGATGAACCCTTGACGCTGCGCGACCTGATCATGGCGCGTGCGCTCAGCGAGATCCGCACTTCCATTCAGCAGGAAAAGCGCCAGCGCGCCGAGCTGGGGTTTGACGACCTGCTCAGCCGTTTGGACAGCGCCCTGCAAAGCGGGGGCGGCGAACAGTTGGCGCAGGCGATCCGCCAGCGCTATCCGGTGGCGATGATCGATGAATTCCAGGATACCGATCCGCAGCAATACCGTATTTTCCAAAAACTTTACGTCGGCCGGCCTGATTGCGGCCTGCTGCTGATCGGCGATCCCAAGCAGGCGATTTACGCCTTCCGCGGCGCCGACATCTTCACCTACATGCGTGCGCGTTCAGAGGTGAGCGCCCACTATACGCTGGAGACCAACTGGCGCTCGTCGCCGTCGATGGTCGCCAGCGTCAATCACCTGTTTTCTCAGGTAGAAAAACCTTTCCTGTTCGGCCAAATCCCCTTTATTGAGGTTAACGCGGCGGAAAAGAACCAAGGGCTGGCGTTTGAATTGCACGGCACGCCGCAGCCGGCGATGCAGTTCTGGCTGCAGCAGGGAGAAGGCGTGGGTGTAAGTGATTACCAACAGCTGATGGCGCGCCTGTGCGCCACGCAAATTCGCGACTGGCTCAGCGCCGGGCAGCAGGGGCTGGCGCGGCTGCAGAGCGGCAAGGCGTCACGGCCGGTACAAGCCTCCGATATCACGGTGCTGGTGCGCAGCCGCAATGAGGCGGCGTTGGTGCGCGATGCGCTCAGCGCGCTGTCTATTCCGTCGGTCTACCTGTCCAACCGCGACAGCGTGTTTGACACCCCGGAGGCCAAAGACCTGCTGTGGTTGCTGCAGGCGGTGTTGGCGCCGGAGCAGGAGCGTACGCTGCGCAGCGCCATGGCCACCGGGCTGATGGGGCTGGACGCGCCGACGCTGGACGGCCTGAGCCGCGATGAGCGCGCCTGGGACGCGCTGGTTAATGAATTCGACAATTACCGCACGCTCTGGCTGCGCCGCGGCGTGTTGCCGATGCTGAGCGAGGTGATGAAAGCGCGCCAACTGGCGGAGAACCTGCTGGCCAGCGCCGGCGGCGAGCGTCGCTTGACCGACGTGCTGCATCTGGGGGAGCTGTTGCAAGAAGCGGCGGCGCAGCTCGACAGCGAGCATGCGCTGGTGCGCTGGCTGGCGCAGCAGATCGCCCAGCCTAATCGCCAGTCCGACAATCAGCAGCTGCGGCTGGAGAGCGACCGGCATCTGGTGCAGGTGATCACGATCCACAAGTCCAAGGGGCTGGAGTTCGATCTGGTGTGGCTGCCGTTCGTCGGCAACTTCCGCCAGCAGCAGCAGGCGCTGTATCACGATCGCCACAGTTTCCAGGCGTTGCTGGACCTCGACGCCAATGAAGAGAGCCAGGCCTGGGCGGAGGAGGAGCGCTTGGCGGAAGATCTGCGTCTGCTGTACGTGGCGCTGACCCGCTCGGTGTACCACTGCAGCATCGGCATCGCGCCGCTGTTCCAGGGCACGCGCAAGAAACAGGGCGATACCGATCTGCACCGCAGCGCATTGGGCTATCTGGTGCAGGGCGGGCAGCCCGGCGACGCCGTGTATCTGCAGGAGCGGCTGCAGCAATTGGCGGGCGGCGGTATCGCGCTGTCGCTGGTTGAACCGCCGGATGCAGAACCCTGGCAGCCCCAGACGGCGTTGGCCGAAGCGCTGGCGGCGAAAAGCTTTACCCGGCGGATCCAGGATTTTTGGCGGGTGACCAGCTATACCGGTTTGCAGCAGCACGGCGCGAGCCTGATGCAGGATCTGCTGCCGCGTCTGGATATCGACGCTGCGGGGGAGCGGAGTGAGGAGAGTGAGCCAGCGCTCACACCGCATACCTTCCCGCGCGGCGCGACGCCCGGCACCTTCCTGCACAGCCTGTTCGAAACGTTGGACTTCACCCAGCCGCTCGACGAACAGTGGTTGCTGGAACAGCTGCAACAGCAAGGGTTCGCTGAACACTGGCAACCGATACTGCTGGCGTGGATGCAGGTGCTACTCAACACGCCGCTCGATGGCAGCGGCGTGACGCTGGCGGCGTTAACGCCGCAGCACAAGCAGGCGGAGTTGCAGTTCTATTTGCCGATTAATCAGTTGTTGCAGGCGAAGGATCTCGATGCTCTGGTGAGGCGTTACGATCCGCTTTCCGCTCGCTGCCCGGCGCTGGATTTCCATCAGGTGCAGGGCATGCTGAAAGGCTTTATCGACCTGGTGTTCTGTTGGCAGGGCAAATACTACCTGCTGGACTACAAGTCCAACTGGTTAGGGGAAGACAGCAGCGCCTATACCCGGCCGGCGATGGAGCAGGCGATGGCGGAGCATCGTTACGATCTGCAATATCAGCTGTATACGCTGGCGCTGCACCGTTATCTGCGTCATCGGCTGCCGGATTACGATTACCGGCGCCATTTCGGCGGGGTGATTTATCTGTTCCTGCGCGGCGTGGATGCGGCGCACCCGGGCAACGGCATTTTCACCTGTCTTCCCGAGTTTGAGCTGGTGGCGGGGATGGATCGCTTGTTCAGCGGCGAGGCTGCTGCGACGGAGGATGGATCATGATCGCACTGCTGGAGCAGGCGGTGGCGCTTGGCGTGTTGCGCCCGCTGGACGTGCAGTTCGCCCGCGTGGTGGCGAACGAAGACGAGCCCGATATTTTGCTGGCCGCCGCCTGCCTGAGCGCAGAGGCGGGGGCCGGTCACGTCTGTCTGATGCTGGAGCAGCTGCAGGCGGATACGCTGTTTGAAGGGCGCCAACCGGCGCTGGCGCTGGCGCTGTGGGAGGCGGCCGGGCGACCGGATAGCGAGCGTTGGCAGCAGCGCCTGGCGGCCAGCGCTGCGGTCGGGGACGGCAGTAGCGCTACGCCGCTGGTGCTGCGCGGGCCGCGCTTGTATCTGCAGCGCATGTGGCAAAACGAAGGTGAAGTGGCGGCGTTTATCGGCGGCGAAGGCGAGTCGCTGGCGGTGCCGGAGGCTGAACTGCGCACTATTCTCGACCGCTTGTTCGGTTCGGCGAGCGACGAACCCGATTGGCAGAAGATCGCCGCCGCTGTAGCCGCCACGCGGCGCATTGCGATCATTTCCGGCGGGCCGGGCACCGGTAAAACCACCACCGTCGCCAAGCTGTTGGCGGCGCTGGTGCAGTTGGATGAAAGCGCGCGCTTGCGCATTCAGCTGGCGGCGCCAACCGGCAAGGCGGCGGCGCGCTTGACGGAGTCGCTTGGCAGCGCCAGCCGTCAGCTGGCGTTGACCCCGGCGCAGCAGGCCTTGTTCCCGACGGAGGCGGCGACGTTGCACCGCCTGTTGGGGGCGCAACCCAACAGTCAGCGCATGCGCTATCACCGCGGCAACCGGCTGCATTTGGATGTGCTGGTGGTGGATGAGGCCTCGATGGTCGATCTACCGATGATGGCGCGCCTGATTGCGGCGTTGCCCGATCGGGCCCGGGTGATTTTCCTCGGCGATCGCGATCAGCTGGCCTCGGTGGAGGCCGGCGCGGTGCTGGGGGACATTTGCCGTTTTGCCGAGCAGGGATACAGCGATGCGCGCGCGGCGGAGCTAAGCCGCCTGACCGGCTGTTCGCTCGAAGGGCGGCAGGCCGACGCGGAAGCGGCGGTGCGTGACAGCCTATGCCTGCTGCGCAAGAGCTATCGCTTCGATGCTCGGTCCGGTATCGGCCAACTGGCGTTGGCGGTTAACGCCGGTGCCGGGGAGCGCGCGCTGGCAGCCTTAAGCGGCAGTTTCGGCGATGTCGCGGGCTATGCGCTGGCGACGAGCGAAGAGTATCAGGCGCTGCTGGATGCCTGCGTGGCGGGCTATCGCGACTATCTGCGGCTGACTGCCGAAGGCGCGGATGCGGCGGCGGTGCTGGCCGCCTTTAGCCGCTTCCAGGTGCTGTGCGCGCTGCGTGAAGGGCCTTTCGGCGTTGCCGGCCTGAATGAACGTATTGAACTCGGGCTGCAGCGCGCCGGTCTGATCGACCGCAAACCGGGCGTTCTCGGCCGCTGGTATCGGGGGCGGCCGGTGATGATCGGCCGCAACGACAGCGCGCTGGGGTTATTCAATGGGGATATCGGCATTACGCTGCCGGATGAGCGCGGCGAGCTGCGTGTGCATTTCCAACTGCCGGATGGAAGCATCAAGTCGGTGCAGCCGAGCCGTTTGCCGGCGCATGAAACCGCCTATGCCATGACGGTGCACAAATCTCAGGGATCGGAGTTTGACCATACGGTGCTGGTGTTGCCGAATCACTTCCTGCCGGTGCTGACGCGTGAATTGGTCTATACCGCGATCACCCGTGCGCGTAAGCAGCTCTCGCTGTATGCCACGGAGGCGGTGCTGCTGCGGGCCATTCGTATGCCGACCCAGCGCCGCAGCGGATTGGCTGAACGGCTGCAGGCAACGGAATAAGCGATGAAGGGGCGCGGTAGCGGCCGCGCCCACAGGGATTACAGATCCGCCAGCAGAATTTTGGAGCGGCGTTGGTAGTTGTACAACGCCTGCTTCTGCATCGGCAGCACGTCGACCTCCGCCGGAGTGAAGCCACGCTCCTGGAACCAGTGGATGCTGCGGGTGGTCAGCACGAACAGCTTCTTCAATCCCATCTGCCGCGCCTGATTTTCCACCCGCTGCAGCAGCATCTCGCCGCGCGAAGAGCTGCGGTAATCGGGATGCACCGCCACGCAGGCCATCTCACCGATTTTTTCCTCCGGGAACGGGTACAGCGCCGCACAGGCGATGGTCAGGTTGTCGCGTTCGATAATGGTGAATTTGTCGATCTCCATCTCCAGCTGTTCACGCGAACGGCGCACCAGAATACCTTGCTGTTCGAGCGGCCGAATGAGCTCCAGAATACCGCCGATGTCGTTGATCGTCGCCCGGCGCACCTGTTCGGCGCTCTCCATCACGATTTGGGTGCCGATGCCGTCGCGTGAGAACAGTTCTTGCACCAGCGCGCCGTCCTCCTGATAGCTGATCAGGTGGCTGCGGCGCACGCCGCTGCGGCAGCCTTTCACCGCGCCGCGCAGGAAGCGCACGGTGCCGGAATGGTAATCGCCGCCTTCCTCCAGCTCTTCAAGGCGCTTTTGCGCGTCGTTGGGGAACAGCTCGGAAAGGATGTTGCCTTCCGCGTCGGTCACGCCCTGCGAGGAGCAGAAACCGATCATTTTTTCCGCTTTCAGTTTGATCGCCAGCTGAGTCGCGACTTCCTCCGAAGTCAGGTTGAAGCTCTCGCCGGTGACCGAAACCGCGACCGGGCCGATCAGCACGATGGCGTTGCTGTCGAGCTGACGGTGGATCGCGTCTTCATCGATGCGGCGAATGCGGCCGCTGTGGCAGTAGTCGATGCCGTCATCAACGCCCAGCGGCTGCGCGATGATGAAGTTGCCGCTGACTACGTTGATATGCGCGCCTTGCAGCGGCGTGTTGTTGAGGCTCATCGACAGCCGAGCGGTGATGTCGAGCTGCAGCAGGCCGGCGGCCTGCTTGACCAGTTCGAGCGTATGGGCGTCGGTCACGCGGGTGTGTTTGTGGTAGATCGGCTCATAGTTATGCTGAGCCAGATTGGCGTCGATCTGCGGCCGCGCGCCGTAAACCACCACCAGGCGAATGCCCAGGCTATGCAGCAACCCGATATCGTTGACGATGTTGGAGAAATTCTCGTGTTCGATGGCTTCCCCGCCGAGCATGATGACGAACGTCTTGCCGCGGTGGGCGTTGATATAGGGGACTGAGTGACGGAATCCTTGCACCAGCTCTGTACTACGTTCCTTCACGGCCAAACCTCTTTGCATATTTATACGATATTTTTGTATTTTTATTCTTTTATTGCGCCGATGGCAAGTGGGAAATCGTCATGAAGCGTGCGCTAAGGGCGCTAAATCGTTAATAAATTGAAAAACCATAAAAAGATTTTCTGATGACAGGGCTGGAATGATTGGTTAAAGTTTTCGGCATCCCCATTTCATTGGTGTTTTTTTCATCTGTTGTAAACAGCTATTACTGCCGGAGCCGCATGCCAAACGCTAATCACAATCTGGGCCGCCGTCGTTTATTACAGGGCGTTGCCGCCAGCTGGTTGCTGAGTGTGAGTCGTACGGGCTTCGCCGCATCATCGCACGTGATCGCCGTGCGCGTCTGGCCATCCTCCACCTATACCCGCGTCACGCTGGAATCCAACGTCGAGCTGAAATACAAGCAGTTCGCCCTGACCAATCCCGATCGCGTGGTGGTGGATATCGAAGGCGTTCACCTCAACAGCGTGCTGAAGGGCATCGCCGGGCAGGTGCGCGCCGACGATCCTTATCTCAAGCAGGCGCGCGTCGGCCAGTTCGATCAGAATACCGTGCGGCTGGTGCTGGAGCTCAAACAAAGCGTCAGCCCGCATATTTTCACGCTGGCGCCGGTGCCGGAGTATCGCAACCGTCTGGTGATGGATCTCTATCCGACCAAGGGCGGCAGCGGCGGCGAGGAATATGATCCGCTACTGGCGTTACTGGAAGATTACAACAAGGGCGATCTGGAGCGCACGCTGCCGCCGGAAGCGCCGCAGGCCGGCAAAGCGGGGCGCGATCGGCCGATCGTCATCATGCTGGATCCCGGCCACGGCGGCGAAGATCCCGGCGCGATCGGCAAGTACAAGACGCGCGAGAAAGACATCGTACTGCAGATTGCCCGCAAGCTGAGCGCCATGATCAAGCGCGAGCCGAACATGAAAGTGTTCATGACGCGTAATGAGGACGTGTTTATTCCGCTCAAGGTGCGCGTCGCCAAGGCGCGCAAGCAGCGCGCCGATCTGTTCGTTTCGATTCATGCCGACGCCTTCACCAGCCGCGCTGCGCGCGGGTCATCGGTGTTCGCATTGTCCACCAAAGGCGCCACCAGCTCGGCGGCCAAGTTCCTGGCGCAGACGCAGAATGCCTCGGACCAAATCGGCGGCGTCAGCAAGAGCGGCGACCGCTATCTCGACCACACCATGTTCGATCTGATCCAGACCGCGACCATCAACGACAGCCTGAAATTCGGCAAGGAAGTGTTGAACCGGATGGGCAAAATCAACCGGTTGCACAAGAATCGCGTCGATCAGGCCGGTTTTGCGGTGTTGAAGGCGCCGGATATCCCGTCGATCCTGGTGGAAACGGCGTTTATCAGCAACATCGAAGAGGAGCGCAAGCTGCGCACCAGCCACTTCCAGCAGCAGGTGGCGGAGTCGATTCTGGCGGGCATCAAGGCTTATTTCGCCAACGGCGGCGCGCTGGCGAGTCGATAACGGCAGGGCCGGGCGCGAGTCCGGCTATTTTCGCGGATTGCAGATACAAAAAAACACCCGTCAGGGTGCTTATCTGTTGTCATCAAGAGTTGGTTGCGGGGGCCGGATTTGAACCGACGACCTTCGGGTTATGAGCCCGACGAGCTACCAGGCTGCTCCACCCCG
>NZ_JBXUNP010000003.1:587351-609570 GCF_057197125.1 Serratia sp. LSHTC3 | reverse complement strand
TTCCCGGTCAGTGGAGGCGCATTATAGGGAGTTCTCGGCAGGCCGCAACCCCTAATTGCAAAAAACTTTTCAAGCGCTCAAATAATCACCAAAAACGCCTTTTTAGGATATTTATTAGTCGAAAAACACCGGTTTTAGCACAGTAATAGCGGCAACCTCTGTAAATAGGGACAAACGAAGATAAAGAAAAGGGAGCGGTCACCCGCTCCCTTTCATCTTTAATAGGCTTAATTGCCGTTATTGGCGTGCAACGATATGGTCGTTTTCCACATCCAGCGTCACCAGCTTGCCGGGGATCAGCTTGCCGGACAGGATTTGCTGCGCCAACGGGTTCTCGATCTCCTGCTGAATAGCGCGTTTCAACGGACGCGCACCATACACAGGGTCGTAACCGGTTTTGCTCAACAATGCCAGAGCAGGCTCGGTCATGGTTACTTCGTAACCGCGCTCTTCCAAACGCTTGTACAGACGCGACAGCTGAATCTTGGCGATCGCAGCAATGTGTTTCTCGCCCAGCGGATGGAACACCACCACTTCATCGATACGGTTGATGAATTCCGGACGGAAGTGGTGACTCACCATCTCCATCACCGACTCTTTCATCTGCGCGTAGTTCATCTGACCGAAATGCTCCTGGATCAGATCGGAACCCAGGTTGGACGTCATGATCACCACGGTATTGCGGAAATCGACGGTGCGGCCTTGACCATCGGTCAGGCGGCCGTCATCCAACACCTGCAACAGAATATTGAACACGTCCGGGTGCGCTTTCTCGACTTCATCCAGCAGAATCACCGAATAAGGCCGGCGACGTACGGCTTCCGTCAGGTAGCCGCCCTCTTCATAACCGACATAGCCCGGAGGCGCACCGACCAGACGCGAAACGGAGTGTTTCTCCATAAACTCGGACATATCGATACGCACCATGGCGTCGTCGCTGTCGAACAGGAACGAAGCCAGCGCCTTGCAGAGCTCGGTTTTCCCCACCCCGGTCGGGCCGAGGAACAGGAACGAACCGATCGGTCGGTTAGGATCGGACAGCCCCGCACGGCTGCGGCGGATCGCATTGGAGACTGCGCTGACCGCTTCGTCCTGGCCAATCACTCGCGAATGCAGTTCTTGTTCCAGGCGCAGCAGCTTGTCGCGCTCGCCTTCCAGCATTCTTGCGACCGGGATCCCGGTGGCACGCGCCAGCACTTCGGCAATCTCCGCATCGGTCACCCGGTTGCGCAGCAGCTTCATGCTCTTGCCTTCGGCCTGCGTGGCGGCGGCGAGCTGTTTTTCCAGCTCAGGGATTTTGCCGTACTGCAGTTCCGACATCCGCCCCAGATCGCCGACGCGACGCGCCTGCTCCAGGGTGATTTTGGCCTGCTCGAGTTCAGCCTTGATATTCTGGGTGCCGGAGAGCGACGCTTTTTCCGCTTTCCACTCTTCTTCCAGCTCCGAGTATTCGCGCTCTTTCTGCCCCAGCTCATCGCTCAGCATGTCCAGGCGTTTCTTGCTGGCGTCATCAGACTCTTTATTCAGCGCCTGCTGTTCCAGTTTCAATTGGATGATGCGGCGCTCAAGCCTGTCGAGCGACTCCGGCTTGGAGTCCATCTGCATGCGAATGCTGGACGCCGCTTCGTCGATAAGGTCAATAGCCTTGTCCGGCAATTGACGATCGGCGATATAGCGGTGCGAAAGCGTTGCCGCCGCCACAATGGCCGGGTCGGTGATCTGCACGTGGTGGTGCAGTTCGTAACGCTCTTTCAGGCCGCGCAGAATAGCAATGGTGTCTTCCACGCTCGGCTCAGCCACATACACTTTCTGGAAACGACGTTCGAGCGCCGCATCCTTCTCTATATATTGACGGTATTCATCCAGCGTGGTGGCACCGACGCAGTGCAGCTCGCCGCGCGCCAGCGCCGGCTTCAGCATGTTGCCTGCGTCCATCGCGCCATCCGCCTTACCGGCGCCGACCATGGTATGCAGTTCGTCGATAAACAGGATAACGCTGCCTTCCTGCTTGGCCAGATCGTTGAGCACGCCTTTCAGACGCTCTTCAAACTCGCCGCGATATTTGGCGCCGGCGATCAAGGCGCCCATATCGAGGGACAATACGCGCTTGTGCTTCAGTCCTTCCGGCACTTCGCCGTTAATGATGCGCTGCGCCAGGCCTTCGACGATGGCGGTTTTACCCACGCCAGGCTCGCCGATCAACACCGGGTTGTTTTTGGTACGGCGTTGCAGCACCTGAATGGTGCGACGGATCTCTTCGTCACGGCCGATCACCGGGTCAAGTTTGCCCTGCTCAGCACGTTCGGTCAGATCGATAGTGTATTTCTTCAATGCCTGCCGTTGGTCTTCGGCGCCTTGGTCTTCCACGCTGTCACCGCCTCTCATTTGTTCAATGGCTTTGCTGATTTTGTCGGCCGTCGCGCCGGCCGCTTTCAACAAGTCGGTCAACGAGCCGCGGTCTTCCAGCACCGCAAGCACAAACAGCTCGGAAGAAATGAATTTGTCCGCACGCTTTTGCGCCAGCTTGTCGCACAGGTTCAGAACGCGCACCAACTCGTGGGACGGTTGAACGTCGCCACCGGTGCCTTCTACCTGCGGTAAACGGGACAGCGCCTGTTCGATCTCGGTGCGTACACGCCCGGCATCGATACCTGCGGAAGTTAATAGTGGACGAACCGTGCCCCCTTCCTGATTGAGCAGGGCGCTCATCAGATGTAGCGGTTCAATAAACTGGTTGTCGTGCCCAAGGGCTAGTGACTGGGCATCGGCGAGGGCAAGCTGGAATTTGTTGGTAAGACGATCCAGACGCATAACACCTCCAAGATGGGTCGAAATTGCTACTGGAGATTAAATGAGGTCATCCCTCAAATTTTCAAGGTTATCTCGACGCTAAATTTTCGGTACAACGCCATGCGTCGTTGGATCGTCCTAATTCAATAGGTTATATCAGCCAGATTAAACTTGCCAGACGTCCGGTTATTCCATCGCGTCGATAGGAGAAAAAATGGCTCATTTCGTTAACCGTACAGCGGTCGCCGCCATAAATGGCCTGAACGCCCGCACGCAACAAGCGTTGGCGAGCCAGCAAGTAGATATTAGCCAAAAACTTATCGCCATGCGGGGTAAATGCCGCTGCGGCCTCAGCGTCTTCCGCCATGAAAGCGGCGCGCACCTCCGGCCCGACCTCGAACTGCTGCGGGCCGATCGCCGGCCCCAGCCAGGCGCTGATTTGGCCCGGTGCGGCGCTGAACGCCGCCACGGTTTGCTCCAGCACGCCGTGGCATAGCCCACGCCAACCGGCGTGAGCGGCGGCCACTTCGTCGCCTTGCTGCGAGCAGAACAGCACCGGCAGACAATCCGCCGTCATCACTGCGCACACCTGACCCGGCACGTTGCTGTACACCGCATCCGCCCGCAGATCGGCGGGCGCTTGTCCCGTCAACGTCACCACGCGAGTGCCGTGCACCTGCTCGAGCCATACCGGCATCTGCGGCAAGCCGGCGGCGGTAACCAACCTTTCCCGATTGCGCTTCACCGCTTGCGCCTCGTCACCCACGTGAGCGCCGAGGTTCAGCGAGTCATAAGGTGGCAGGCTGACGCCACCATCGCGCGTGGTGCTGCAAGCTTTAACGCCGGGAGGCAACGGCCAGTCGGGCAGAATGAGCGAGCGCATTACCAGTCCATCTGATCTTTGAATTCTTCGGTGTCCGCCTTCAGCGCGTTGATCAGATCAACCATGTCCTGCGGCAGCGGCGCATGCCACTCCATCTGGATGCCGCTGATCGGGTGATACAAACGCAGCATGGTAGCGTGCAGCGCCTGGCGGTCAAAGCCGCGCAGCGTGTTGATGAAGGCCTCCGAAGCGCCTTTCGGCGGACGCGGACGGCCGCCGTACAGCGGATCGCCCACCAGCGGATGGCTAATGTAAGCCATGTGCACGCGGATCTGGTGAGTACGGCCGGTTTCCAGGCGCAGGCGCAGACGAGTGTGCGCGCGGAAGTGCTCCATAATGCGATAGTGCGTCACCGCCGGCTTACCCATCGGGTGCACCGCCATGTGAGTGCGCTTGGTGGAATGGCGCGCGATGGGTTCTTCTACCGTACCGCCTGCCGTCATGGTGCCGATCGCCACCGCTTCGTATTCACGGGTGATTTCGCGTGCCTGCAGCGCCTCCACCAGCCGGGTTTGCGCCGGCACGGTTTTCGCCACCACCATCAGGCCGGTGGTGTCTTTATCCAGACGGTGCACGATGCCGGCACGCGGCACGTCGGCGATTTCCGGGTAGTGATGCAGCAGCGCATTGAGCACCGTGCCGTCCGGGTTACCGGCGCCAGGGTGCACCACCAAATCGCGCGGCTTGTTGATCACCAGGATATCGCTGTCTTCATAGACGATATCCAGCGCGATATCCTGCGGCTCCCAACGCGCTTCTTCTTCTATCTGTGCATCGATGGCGACTGTCTCTCCGCCCAGCACCTTCTCTTTCGGTTTGTTTGACGTTTTGCCATTGACCTTCACCCGATCGCCCAGGATCCACTCTTTTATGCGAGATCGTGAATAATCAGGGAACAATTCGGCCAAAGCCTGATCTAAACGTTGTCCGAGTTGAGATTCGGCCACCGTTGCGGTGAGTTGTACTTGTTGTGCCATATGCAGCTTCTTCGTTAACGTTGGGTTTTCACGGCGATGCCGTTTAATATAATGTGCTATTGTACCTGGTCTTTGTCGGGAGCTTAACGGACAGTCTCCCGGAATAACACCCTGAGGATAATCAAAACGTCATGACGCGTATGAAATATCTGGTGGCGGCAGCCACGTTGAGCCTGGCGCTGGCAGGTTGCTCCACATCCAAGGATGCGGTTCCCGACAACCCGCCTTCGGAAATCTATGCTACCGCGCAGCAAAAACTGCAGGACGGTAACTTCAAGGGCGCGATTACGCAACTCGAAGCGTTAGATAACCGCTATCCTTTCGGGCCGTATTCCCAGCAGGTCCAGCTGGATTTGATTTACGCCTATTATAAGGCTGCCGACTTGCCAATGGCTCAGGCATCCATCGATCGCTTCATGCGCCTGAATCCGACGCACCCGAACATCGATTACGTGATGTACATGCGCGGCCTGACCGACATGGCGCTTGATGACAGCGCGCTGCAGGGCTTCTTCGGGGTTGACCGTTCGGACCGCGATCCTCAGCACGCTCGCGCTGCGTTCCGCGACTTCAGCCAGTTGATTCAGCAATACCCGAACAGCCAATACGCGACCGACGCCAACAAGCGTTTGGTGTATCTGAAAGATCGTTTGGCCAAGTATGAGCTTTCGGTGGCGGAATACTACACTAAACGCGGTGCTTACGTCGCGGTCGTTAATCGCGCCGAGCAGATGTTGCGTGAATTCCCGGATACCAAAGCGACGCATGACGTGTTGCCGCTGATGGAAAATGCCTACAAGCAGCTGCAGCTGAACGGCCAGGCTGACAAAGTGGCCAAAGTGATCGCCGCCAACCCACAATAAGCGCGCGTCGGCACCGGCAGAAAAACCAAACGGCAGCCAAGGCTGCCGTTTTCATTGGCGTCGACCGGGTTTTTACTGGAAAAATACACAAGTAAAAACACGGTGTTAGCTAGCGCTCCTCACCGGTCAACTCATCGATAATGCGCCATCCGGCGGCAACTCTCAAGCATTAGATAGCCAATTCAAATGCTGAATCACAGATTGAACTAACTTTGCAAAAAGTGACAAAAAATCGTGATTTACATCACGCATTTAAACAAAAAGCGGGGTATGCTGGATTCACCAAGACGGAAAGACAGAGAGGTAAGTTATATGACATTGAACATTACCAGCAAACAAATGGATATCACTCCCGCAATCCGCAATCACGTCGAAGACCGTCTCACCAAACTGGAAAAATGGCAGACCCAGCTGATTAACCCGCATATCGTCTTATCCAAAGAGCCGCAAGGGTTTGTCGCCGACGCTACCATTACTACGCCTAACGGCCCGCTGGTCGCCAGCGCCAAACATGATGACATGTATACCGCCGTTAACGAGCTGATCGCCAAACTGGAGCGCCAGTTGAACAAAGTGCAGCACAAAGGCGAAGCGCGCCGCTGCAATGCCAGCGTGAAAGACATTGTGCCGGAAGTCACGCAAGAGCAGGAATAACCGTCCGACAGCGATTGCCGCATCAAACGCGCCCGAGGGCGCGTTTTTTGTCGGGTATTTTTGTTGACGGGGTAAAGGCCAGCGGTTACTTTAAAACCTGATCACATTAACCTTAGGTAGACCATGCCACGCACACCGTTTTTCTTCGCATTCTTTTTTACCTTCCCCTGACTGGGAGGCGTTTCGTCGTGTGAGAAAGAATGCGAAGACGAACAACAAGGCCTCCTGGAAACAGGGGGCTTTTTTTATGGCTGTTTTACAACGAATAAGAACTGAAGGCGGAAGCTGATTATGACTGACAACCCGTTATTGGTGCTGCGCGAGCGCATCAGCGCACTGGACTTGAAACTGTTGGCCCTGCTGGCGGAACGCCGTGAGCTGGCGATCGAAGTCGGCAAGACCAAGCTGCACTCTCATCGCCCGATCCGCGATAAAGAGCGCGAGCGCGATCTGCTGGATGCGCTGATCGCCGCCGCCAAGCCTTACGACCTGGACGGCTTTTACGTCACCCGCCTGTTTCAACTGATCATCGAAGATTCCGTCCTGACCCAGCAGGCGTTGCTACAGCACCAGCTCAACCCCGTCAGCCAGCACTCCGCCCGCATCGCCTTCCTCGGTCCGAAAGGCTCTTACTCGCATCTGGCTGCGCGCCAATACGCTGCCCGCCACTTCGATCAGCTGATCGAATGTGGCTGCCAGAAGTTTCAGGATATCTTCGCCCAGGTGGAAACCGGCCAAGCGGACTACGCGATTCTGCCGATCGAGAATACCAGCTCAGGCTCGATTAACGAGGTGTACGATCTGCTGCAACACACCAGTCTGTCGATCGTCGGCGAGCTGACCAACCCGATCAACCACTGCGTTCTGATTGCCGGCGACAGCGATTTGAGCCAGATTGAAACCGTCTACAGCCACCCGCAGCCGTTCCAGCAGTGCAGCCAGTTCCTGAACCGCTTCCCGCACTGGAAAATCGAATACACCGAAAGCACGGCGGCCGCGATGGAGAAAGTCGCCAAGCTGAATTCACCGAAGGTGGCTGCACTGGGCAGCGAGGCCGGCGGCGCGCTGTACGGGCTGCAGGTGCTGGAACACAATCTCGCCAACCAGCAGCAAAACATCACTCGCTTCATCGTGCTGGCGCGCAAAGCGATCGATGTCTCCGAACAGGTGCCGGCAAAAACCACGCTGATCATGGCGACCGGCCAGCAATCCGGCGCGCTGGTCGAAGCGCTGCTGGTATTGCGCGATAACGGCATCATCATGACCAAGCTGGAATCACGTCCGATCAACGGCAATCCGTGGGAGGAGATGTTCTATATCGATGTGCAGGCCAACCTGCGCGCCGAGGCGATGCAAAAAGCGCTACGCGATCTGGCGCCGATCACCCGCTCGCTGAAGGTGCTGGGCTGTTACCCAAGCGACACCGTGGTGCCGGTCAACCCATCCTGAAACTGTAAAAAAGGGTTCGGCCAAGCCGAACCCTTTATGCTTACTGCCCGCAGTTTTACTGCCGGCTGTCGTTAGCCTGCCGCAACAGCGTGCGGCTCTCCACCAGGAAGCGCTGGGCGTAATCGCCGAACCAATGCTCTACCTTGCGGAAGCTCTCGATAAACGCCTGTTTGTCGCCATGCTCCAAGAGCTTTATCGCCTCGCCGAAGCGCTGGTAGTAACGCTTAATCAGCGCCACATTTTCTTCCGACGACATAATGATATCGGCGTACAGCTGCGGATCCTGTGCGAACAGGCGGCCAACCATCGCCAGCTCCAACCGGTAGATTGGCGAAGAGAGTGCCAGCAGCTGCTCCAGTTGCACGTTCTCTTCCGCCAGGTGCAGCCCGTAGGCGAAGGTAGCGAAGTGCCGCAGCGCCTGAATAAACGCCATATTCTGATCGTGCTCGGCCGCGCTGATGCGATGCAGCCGCGCCCCCCACACCTGCAACTGTTCAAGCAGCCACTGATACGCCTCCGGCTGGCGGCCGTCGCAGTAGACCACCACCTGCTTGGCCACGCTGCCCACGTCCGGGCCGAACATCGGATGCAGACCGACCACCGGGCCGCTGTGCGCCGCCAACATCGCGTGCAAAGGCCGGTTCTTCACCGACGCCAGATCCACCAGAATACAATCGGCAGGCAGCGTCGGCAGGCGGCTTATCACCTGCTCGGTCACGTGGATCGGCACGCTGACGATCACCATGCCGGCATCCGCCAACAGCTGCTCCGCCTGCGGCCAATCTTCCTGATCCAACACCCTGACCTGATAACCCGACAACGTCAGCAAGCGATTGAACAGCCTGCCCATTTGACCGTTTCCGCCGATAATGACGATCGGCCGCAGCTGCGGGCACAGGGTTTTAAAGCCCTTGTCGTTCTCGCTGACGTAAGACTCGCGCATCACGCGGCGCAACACATCTTCGATCAGATCCGGCGGCACGCCGAGATTTTCCGCCTCCCGGCGGCGCGAGGCCAGCATCGCGGCTTCGCGCTCCGGCACATAAACCGGCAAACCGTGGCGGCTTTTGACTTCGCCCACTTCCGCTACCAGATGCAGGCGTTTCGCCAGCAGATCCAGCAGCGCTTTATCCACCTCATCGATTTGATCGCGCAGCGCGGTCAGTTCTGCCACCATAACTTACTTTTCTCCCGTGCGGGCCGTCAGCGCAGCGCCGAGTTCCTGATGCATATGGCGCAACAGGGTTTCCGTACTCTCCCAGTTGATGCAGGCGTCGGTGACGGACACACCGTAACGCATGTCTGCACGCGGCTGTTCGGAAGACTGATTGCCCTCATGCAGATGGCTCTCCAGCATAATGCCGGTGATTGAGCGGTTACCCGCCTTGATCTGCTCCACCACGGACTCGGCAACCGCCGGCTGACGGCGATAGTCTTTATTCGAGTTGCCATGGCTGCAATCTATCATCAAGGACGGGTGGAGTCCCGCCTCAAGCATCTGTTTTTCACAGGCCGCGACGTGCTCAGCACTGTAGTTCGGCGTTTTGCCGCCGCGCAGGATCACGTGTCCGTCCGGGTTGCCCTGCGTCTGCAGCAGGCAAACCTGGCCTGCCTGGTTGATGCCGACGAAGCGGTGCGGCATAGCGGCGGCGCGCATGGCGTTGATGGCGGTACCCAAGCTGCCGTCGGTGCCGTTTTTGAACCCGACCGGCATCGACAGGCCGGAGGCCATTTCTCGGTGGGTCTGAGATTCGGTGGTGCGCGCACCGATCGCCGACCAGCTGAACAAATCCCCCAGGTACTGCGGGCTGTTCGGATCCAACGCTTCGGTAGCCAACGGCAAGCCCATGCCCACCAGATCCAGCAACAGGCGACGCGCGATATGCAAGCCTGCCTCAACGTCAAACGAACCGTCCATGTACGGATCGTTGATCAAACCTTTCCAGCCGACAGTGGTTCTGGGTTTTTCAAAGTAGACGCGCATAACGATATACAGCTGATCGCTCAAGTCAGCCGCCAGGGTTTTCAAACGACGGGCATAGTCCAGCGCCGCGTCCGGATCGTGGATCGAACAAGGCCCGCACACCACCAACAGGCGATGATCGCGCCCCTGCAAAATGTTGGCGATAGTGTTGCGCGCAGTGGCGATCTCATTTTCGTCGTCGGCGCTGAGCGGGAACTGGTTTTTCAGCTCCTCCGGCGTGATGAGAACCTGTTCTGCACTGATGTGTACGTTATTGAGCGCGTCTTTTTGCATGATGCTATTCCTGTCGTTTGGCGTTATGCGTTGAAATGGAACATTGAGCGTTTCAGGGCTCTACCCTATCACGATATGTAAAGTTTTCAATCCATTTCCCGTAAATAAAAAATTACCGTAATCATCCCGATTAAATCACATCTGAAAAAGGCTTGTAAAAAACAATTAAAACACAATAAATACATGACATTAATAAATCACAAAGCCCGTCCCTCCACATTAGCCACCCGGTCTAAGAAAAATGAACATTCGTAAATAAATTTGTACACTTAGTTTTACAGCGAAAATACGCCGCCGATCTCGGCACCGACGCCTGTGCGAAGCAGGATCAGCACGAAATGCCGCCAAAAGCGATGATTTTAAGTAGAAGAAAAGCGAATAAATGAGGGATAAAAATTAAAAACTTAAGCTAATGGCGGCTATTTTTGTCGCCGAAATGAACCGATATAATGTGACCGTCATCAACAATAACTCCCCTTAACAACTGGATCCAAGATGCTCTCTTCTCGCGCTCGTCGCGCTTTTCCGCTGTATATTTGCTGCTTAACGACTTTCACCAGTGTTTCAGCCCTTGCCGACAATACGCTTTTCACCGCGATGGACGATCCGGCCACCGCCAAGAAACCGTTCGAAGGCAACGTGCAGGCGGGCTACAACGCCCAGTCAGGCAACTCGCAGAGCTCCACCCTGTTGGCCAACACCAACATGACCTGGTTCAACAGCGACGCGGCGTACAGCCTGTGGGGGGCGGCCAACAACACCACCTCCTCCAACGTGCGCTCGTCCGAAAAATACCAGGCCGGTGGCCGTACGCGCTATAACCTGACCGATCGCAACTACCTGTTCGGTCAGGCCAGCTGGCTGAGTGACCGTTTCAACGGTTACGATTCACGCTCCACGCTGACCGGCGGCTACGGCCGTCAACTCCTTAACGGGCCGCTCAGTGACCTGCGGGTGGAATTCGGTCCCGGCGTGCGCCATGACGAATACCATGGCGGCGGCCGCTCGACCAAGGGGCTGGCCTATGGTGCGGCCAACTATTCCTATCAGTTGACCGACAACACCAAGTTCATTCAGGGCGTTTCCGCGCTGGCGAACGAAGAAACCACGCTGAACTCGGAAAGCGCGTTGAACGTGGCGATCAACGATCGCTTCTCATTGCGCGTTGCTTACACCGTGACCTACAACAGCAAACCGCCGGCCTCAGCGCCGAAGAACACAGATACCACCACCTCGGTCACGCTGGTCTACGGCCTGTAATCTCCCCCCATTATTTCTCGAAGCCCATCATCGATGGGCTTTTTTTATGCCGCCCCCTCCCTCTTTTGCACAATCTGCTAAAAATATTCACCTCACCCATTGACGACTTTAGCAAATAGCTTAATACTGTATGCATATACAGTAATTATCATACAGACCAGGAGCATGATGGATATCGATAGCAAGCTGTCTCACATTGATGCCTCCGGCTCCCGAGATTCTGTAAACGAAGCGAGCATAATGCTATGGAGAAAATAACCTCATTCATCACCTACGCCATGGCGCTGTTTCTCGCCTGGCTCGGCAAGCTGTCTCCGCAGGACATTGCCTTTTTAGTCGGTGCGGCGGTAGGCATCGGCACGTTTCTGGTGAACTGGTACTACCGACGTAAAAGCCTGCAGATCTTGAAGGCCATTGAGCGCAATGCGACATCGCGGAGGAAAATTTACGATGAGTGCAACCGTTAAGCGCTGCAGCGTCGCCGCCGTTTTGGCCATCGCCGTGCTGTTGCCGTCATTTGGCGAGCTGCAAACCTCAGAAGCCGGCCTCAGGCTGATCGCCGATCTCGAAGGTTGCCGCCTGTCGCCGTACCAGTGCAGCGCCGGGGTGTGGACGCAGGGCATTGGGCACACCGCTGGCGTCATCCCTGGTAAAGCGATTGATGAACACAAAGCCGCGATGGATTTGGTCGACGATGTTCGCCGCACCGAGCGCGGCATGGCCGCCTGCCTGCCGGATACGCTCTCGCAACAAACCTATGATGCGGCGATCGCCTTCGCCTTCAATGTGGGCGTCAGCGCAGCCTGCCACTCTACGCTAGTCGCGCTGCTGCAACAGCGCCAGTGGCGGCAGGCCTGCGATCAGCTGCCACGCTGGGTTTACGTAAACGGAAAGAAAAACAAAGGGCTGGAACAGCGACGCGCCATGGAACGCGCACTGTGCTTGCAGGGCATTGCCTCATGATGACGAGTTCGCTCGCCAAAGGATGATGCCACACCAATTTCACTTAATTTGTTCAAGGGGGTTCTTATGATGCACTGTCCACTATGCGGTCACGTGGCCCACACTCGCTCCAGCCGCTATCTGAGCGAGTCGACTAAAGAGCGTTACCATCAATGCCGCAACATCAATTGCAGCTGCACGTTCGCCACGCACGAATCCGTCGCGCGGGTGATCGTCAAACCTGGCGATGACATTATCCCGGCTCAGCCTCACCCGCCGGAGAGTCAGCAGAAACACAGCGCCGCAGCGCTGTAATGCAAAAAGCCTGCTTATGCAGGCTTTATTATGTTGGCGGTGCGCAGACGAAATCTCGCAAATACAACATGTCGAGGTTTTAAGATAAAAAAAGGGGTTGGCATAATGCCAACCCCTGATAACTATTAACTTTTGGATGCAGCGTTAGTTAACGCGGTTCAGACGCTCTTTGATACGAGCAGCCTTACCAGTACGCTCACGCAGGTAGTACAGTTTAGCTTTACGAACGGCACCACGACGTTTAACAGTAATGCTGTCGATTACTGGGGAGTGAGTCTGGAATACGCGCTCAACACCTTCGCCGTTGGAAATCTTACGAACAGTGAATGCAGAGTGCAGACCGCGGTTACGGATAGCGATAACCACGCCCTCGAATGCCTGCAGACGTTTTTTGCTACCTTCAACGACCCATACCTTCACTTCCACGGAATCACCCGGACGGAATGCAGGTACGTCTTGTTTCATCTGCTCTTGTTCAAGTTGCTTAATAATGTTGCTCATAATATGTCTCTTACCCTAGGTAAACTGATATATCGGTCCCGTCTGATGTCAGACGTTTCCTTCATAGTCCTGTTGCCTGGCCTGATGTTCCCGTTGGAACTCAGCCAGCAACACCGCTTGCTCGTCAGTCAGAGCTAGGCTTTCTAGAAGTTCAGGTCTTCTAAGCCAGGTTCGGCCCAGCGACTGCTTTAAGCGCCAGCGACGTATCTCGGCATGGTTGCCCGACAGCAGAACCGGCGGTACCTCCATCCCTTCCAACACCTCGGGGCGGGTATAGTGCGGGCAGTCCAGCAATCCGTCGGCGAAGGAGTCTTCCTCCGCTGAGGCCTGATGGCCCAGCACACCCGGTATGAAACGGGCGACTGAATCAATCAGGGTCATCGCCGGCAGTTCCCCGCCGCTGAGAACGTAATCGCCGATTGACCATTCTTCGTCAATTTCGGTTTGGATTACGCGCTCGTCTATCCCTTCGTAACGGCCGCACACCAGAATCATCTTCTGATTGGCCGCCAGTTCGCACACGCCGGTTTGATCCAGCTTGCGCCCCTGAGGTGACAGATAAATCACCTTTGCTCCCTCGCCTGCCGCTGCTTTCGCCGCATGAATGGCTTCCCGTAAAGGTTGCACCATCATCAGCATTCCCGGGCCGCCGCCGTAAGGGCGATCGTCCACGGTGCGATGCCGGTCGTAGGTGAAGTCGCGCGGACTCCAACACTGCACGCTCAGCAGGCCATTTTTTACTGCCCGGCCAGTCACCCCGTAATCGGTGATAGCGCGGAACATCTCAGGAAACAGGCTTACAATACCGATGAACACAAGCCAATCCCCTTACCGTTATTCCACTTGCTTCGACCGTTTGATCCGGGGGTCAAAAACCAGGATCCCAATCTGCCTCAATCACGCGAGCAGTGAGATCGACTTTCTTGATAACCTGCCCATGAAGAAACGGAATCAACCGCTCCTTCATGCCGAACGCATCTTTCAGGTTCGCTTTCACAACCATCACATCGTTCGAGCCGGTTTCCATCATATCGATGACTTTACCCAGCTCGTAGCCGGCGGAGGTGACTACCTGGCAGCCCATCAGGTCTTTCCAGTAGTAATCATCACCCTCCAACGGAGGAAGTTGATCGGAATCCACCATAATCTCGCGATTAGTCAGCAGATTCGCCGCGTCCCGATCGTCAATGCCTTTGACTTTGATGATCAGATCCTGACTGTGGCGCTTCCAGTCTTCCAACTCGATATGCTGCCACTGACCCGCCTGCTGGATAAACCACGGCTGATAGTCAAAAATGCTTTCGGCGTTCTCGGTGGATGAAAACACTCTGAGCCAACCACGAATGCCGTAAGCGGAACCCATTTTACCGAGTACAATCGGCTGCTTAGGCGCTACCGGTTTGAGTTGCTTGCTCATTGCCACCACCGCGACAGATTAAGCTGCTTTCTTAGCGTCTTTGATCAGCGCGTGAACGCGATCAGAAACGGTTGCACCCAGACCAACCCAGTGCTCGATGCGGTCCAGGTCCAGACGCAGTGCTTCAGCCTGACCGGAAGCGATCGGGTTGAAGAAGCCTACGCGCTCGATGAAACGACCATCACGAGCGTTGCGGCTGTCGGTCACTACTACTTGATAGAACGGACGCTTTTTAGCGCCGCCACGTGCCAAACGAATTGTTACCATAACATCCTCTTTAGTTAATAAAACAGCCGGGCCCCATTGAGGGACGGGGCCCGGTTGCAATATAAAAAGCCCGAAAATTTTACTCATTTTGGCGCAAAAAGCAATCTAAAGCGTCGATCGCAGGGGACAACTTTTGCAGCCTGTCAAATTTCGGACGGTTTTCACCGCGAACGGCGAATGCTGAAAGCGCCCGCACTCGGCGTGCGGAAGCCCGTCAGCGGCCAGGGAAGCCCGGCGGCATCATACCTTTCATGCCGCGCATCATCTTCGCCATACCGCCTTTTTTCATCTTCTTCATCATACGCTGCATTTCGTCGAACTGCTTCAGCAAGCGGTTGACGTCCTGCACCTGCATGCCGGCCCCCATCGCGATGCGGCGCTTGCGCGAGCCCTTGATGATTTCCGGTTTGGCACGCTCTTTCAGCGTCATCGAGTTGATGATCGCCTCCATGCGCACCAGCACTTTGTCGTCCATCTGCGACTTGACGTTGTCCGGCAGTTGGCCGGCGCCCGGCAGCTTGCTCAGCATATTGGCCATGCCGCCCATGTTGCGCATCTGCTTGAGCTGCTCCAGGAAGTCGGTCAGATCGAAACCGTCGCCCTTCTTCAGCTTGTTGGCCAGCTTCTCTGCCTGCTCGCGGTCGACCTTGCTTTCGATATCTTCGATCAGCGACAGCACGTCGCCCATGCCCAGGATGCGCGATGCCACGCGATCCGGGTAAAACGGCTCCAGCGCTTCGGTCTTCTCGCCGACGCCAAGGAACTTGATCGGCTTGCCGGTGATATGGCGGATGGACAACGCGGCACCGCCGCGCGCATCGCCGTCGACCTTGGTCAGCACCACGCCGGTCAGCGGCAGCGCTTCGTTAAACGCCTTGGCGGTATTGGCGGCGTCCTGGCCGGTCATGGCGTCGACCACGAACAGGGTTTCCACCGGCTTGATCGCCGCGTGCACCTGTTTGATCTCGTCCATCATCGCTTCGTCAACGTGCAAGCGGCCGGCGGTATCGACAATAAGGACATCGTAGAACTTCAGCTTGGCCTGTTGCAGCGCGCGATTGACGATGTCGATCGGTTTTTCTTTGACGTCAGACGGGAAGAAGTCGATGCCGACGCCTTCCGCCAACGTTTCCAGCTGTTTGATCGCCGCCGGGCGATAAACGTCCGCGGAAACCACCAACACTTTCTTCTTCTGTTTTTCTTTCAGGAATTTGCCGAGCTTACCGACGCTGGTGGTTTTACCGGCCCCCTGCAGGCCCGCCATCAGCACCACCGCCGGCGGCTGGGCCGCCAGATTCAGCTCGGTGTTGACTTCGCCCATCGCGGCGATCAGCTCGCCCTTGACGATCTTGACGAACTCCTGCCCCGGCGTCAGGCTTTTGTTGACTTCATGGCCAACCGCGCTCTCTTTGACGCGGTTGATGAAGTCGCGCACCACCGGCAGCGCAACGTCCGCCTCCAGCAATGCCATGCGCACTTCACGCAGGGTTTCCTTGATATTCTCTTCGGTCAGCCGCCCGCGGCCGCTGATATTGCGCAACGTGCGCGACAATCGATCGGTTAAATTTTCAAACATCGTCTCATGCTCAACGTGTAATGACAGGCCGCTCCGGCGACACAATTGCGCCGATGATAACACGAAGCGCGCAGGATCTCTGCCTCAGCGTTGGAGATAGGTTGGAGTGAAACGCGCGCAACGCTATACTGACACTCCAATTAACCACGCCGAAGCAAAATTAAACGTTATGCCAGTTTTCTCCATTGTGGCTTTGATGGCCTACCTGCTCAGCCTTGGACTGATCATTCCCAGCTTGTTGCGGAAGAACAGCGCATACCGTCGGCTCGCCCTCGTCTCGGCGGTGGTGGCGTTGATTTGCCACGCCATCGCGCTGCAGCAGCGCATCTTTGACGTCAGCGCCGGGCAGAATCTCAGCCTGCTGAACATTGGTTCTATCGTCAGCCTGATCATCTGTTCGGTGATGACCTTCGTCGCTTCACGCGATCGCGGCTGGTTCCTGCTGCCGATCGTCTACAGTTTCGCGATGATCAATCTGGCCTTCGCCAGCTTCATGCCCGGCGAGTTCATCACTCACCTGGAAGCCAGCCCGGAATTGATGGTGCATATCGGCCTGGCGCTGTTCTCTTACGCCACCCTTATCATCGCCGCGCTCTACGCCTTACAGCTCGCCTGGCTCGACTACCTGTTGAAAAACAAAAAGCTGACCTTCAGCGCCGACATGCCGCCGCTGATGAGCATCGAGCGCAAGATGTTCCATATCACCCAGATCGGCGTGGTACTGCTGACGCTCACCCTGTGCACCGGCCTGCTGTACATGGATAATCTGTTCAGCAAAGAAAACGTGCATAAAGCCGTGTTGTCGATCATGGCCTGGTTCGTGTATATCGTGTTGCTGTGGGGCCATTACCATGAAGGCTGGCGCGGCCGCCGCGTCGTCTGGTTCAGCTTCGCCGGCGCCTTCCTGCTGACGCTCGCCTACTTCGGCAGCCGTCTGATTCAACAGGTGATGGTGCGCTGAGCCAGCCCGGTTCAACTTTCCCTCTCTATAAGGAATACTGCATTGGAGCATGTGTCGACGGGGACCCTCATCATTATCCTGGTGATCATGATCGTGGTCTCCGCTTACTTCTCCGCCTCCGAAACCGGCATGATGACGCTCAACCGTTATCGCCTGCGCCACCTGTCCAAGCAGGGTAACCGTTCGGCGCGCCGGGTGGAGAAGCTGCTGCAAAAACCGGATCGGCTGATTGGCCTGGTGCTGATCGGCAACAACCTGGTCAACATCCTCGCCTCGGCGCTGGCGACCATCGTCGGCATGCGGCTGTATGGCGATCTCGGCGTGGCGATTGCGACCGGCGTGCTGACCTTCGCCGTGCTGCTGTTCGCTGAAGTGCTGCCGAAAACCTTCGCCGCGCTCTATCCGGAACGCATCGCCTTCCCCAGCAGCGTCCTGCTGGCCCCGTTGCAAAAGGTGATGTTCCCGCTGGTCTGGCTGCTCAACGGCATCACCAGCCTGACCTTGCGCCTGTTCGGTATCCGCACCAACGTGCGCATCAGCGACGCCGTCAGCAAGGATGAGCTGCGCACCATCGTGCGTGAATCCCAGTCGCAGATCTCCCGCCGCAATCAGGACATGCTGATCTCGGTGCTGGACCTGGAAAAGGTGACGGTCAACGACATCATGGTGCCGCGCACCGAGATCGTCGGCATCGACGTCAACGACGACTGGAAGTCGATCATGCGCCAGCTGACCCATTCGCCGCACGGCCGCATCGTGCTGTATCGCAGCTCGCTGGACGACGCGATCGGCATGCTGCGCGTGCGCGAAGCCTATCGCCTGATGACCGAGAAAAAAGAGTTCAACAAAGAGAACCTGCTGCGCGCCGCCGATGAGATCTACTTCGTACCGGAAGGCACGCCGCTCAACGTGCAGTTGGTGAAGTTCCAGCGCAACAAAGAGAAGGTCGGCATCGTGGTCGACGAGTACGGCGACATTCAGGGCCTGGTTACGGTGGAAGACATCCTCGAGGAGATCGTCGGCGACTTCACCACCTCAATGTCGCCGACGCTGGCGGAAGAAGTCACGCCGCAGAGCGACGGCTCGGTCTTGATCGACGGTACCGCCAACGTGCGGGAGCTGAACAAGGCCTTTAACTGGACTTTACCCGCCAATGAAGCTCGCACCGTCAACGGCATGCTGCTGGAAGAACTGGAAGAGATACCCGAAATCGGCACCCGGGTGCGTATCGGCCATTACGATATCGACATTCTCGACGTGCAGGGCAATATGATCAAACAGGTGCGGGTCACGCCGATCACCTCGCTGCAGTCCAGCATCGGCCATCACTAACCCTCCGCCAGAACGTAAAAAAGACGCGAAATCGCGTCTTTTTTGTCTCTGCGGGAAACGTACGGTTAGATATGCAGCTCCTGCAGCTTCTCTTTCGGCAGCGCCAGTTCGTCGTTGTGGTTCACCACCACGCCGTTATCCAGAATGTGCTTGGCGATTTCCTGCGCTTCTTCCAGCGAGTGCATGTGGTAGGTACCACACTGGTACTCGTTCAGCTCAGGGATCTTGCGCTGGTCGGTCACTTTCAGCACGTCTGCCATCGCCGCTTTCCAGGCATCAGCAACGCGCTGCTCTTCCGGCACGCCGATCAGGCTCATGTAGAAACCGGTGCGACAGCCCATTGGGGAGATGTCGATAATCTCCACGCCCTGGCCGTTCAGGTGGTCGCGCATAAAGCCGGCGAACAGGTGTTCCAGCGTGTGAATGCCGCGTTCGGGCATCACTTCCAGGTTCGGGCGGCAAAAGCGCAGATCAAATACCGTGATGGTATCGCCATGAGGCGTTTTCATGGTTTTCGCAACGCGGACAGCCGGGGCTGCCATACGGGTATGATCGACGGTAAAGCTATCCAGCAATGGCATTTCGCTACCTCCTCGTAAAAGAGCATTTATTTCGAAACTTTTTTTCCTAACCGGGAAACCTTTTCCAACCCTGCGAGTCTGAGTATGTGAAAGACGCGCATTTGTTATCATCATCCCTGTCATCAGAGATGCATATTTGGCCACATTGATGTGGCCTTTTTCTTTTTCAGCTTCCGCCGTTTTGCTTCAGGAACGCTTCAAAGCTTAGCGTATCATTGGCTTCTATGTCGCGTTGACGCTGCCAAGAGGCTTCCCGCTCTTTATCCAGCTCGGCTTCGTTCAGGATTTCCAACGGTTCTTCCAGCAATGTCTGGCGATACTGCTCCGCCAGCTGCAGACCGACGCGTCCGGTGCCTTCCGCCTTCATCGCCTTCAGAATGCGCGCGGAGAAAGTCAGCTCAGGATCGTCAAACGCGGCGACCAGCTCATCGCACACCTGCTGGTATTGACGGTTGCCGGCTTCGCCGTCCAACACTTCCGCGACCCGACGCAGATCGGCGAACAGCGCCTTGCCCACTTTTTCCAGCGGTTCATGGCTGGCGCCACAGCCGATGCCGATGCTCTGGCCCGGTTTGCGCCCTTCCAGAATCACCCGGTTCCAGTTCTTGCGCGTGCACAGCAGTTCATCGCTGCTCATCTCCGGCGCATCGGCCAGCGCGCACCACACCAGGAACAGATCCAGGAAACGCGCCTGCACCGCATCCACGCCGATCGGCGAGAACGGGTTGATATCCAGCGAACGCACTTCGATGTATTCGATACCGCCGCGCAGCAGCGCGTCTGACGGCGTTTCGCCGCTTTTGGTCACGCGCTTCGGCCGGATCGGCGCATACAGCTCGTTCTCGATTTGCAGCACGTTGCTGTTCAACTGCAGGTAGCGATCACCCTCTTTCACGCCCAGCTTGGCGAACTCTTCGGAAGGCGTAACGATCGCCCGCTTCAAACCGGCCACATAGCTGTGCAGATCGTTGAAGGTGATGCCCAGATTACTCTGCGACTTGTTGGTATAACCCAGGTCGCTCAGACGCAGCGAGGTGGCGTACGGCAGGTAGCACATCCCCTGCTCGGTGCGTTCGAACGGCAGAGTGGTCTCGCGCCCTTTGAGGAACGAAGAACAAATGGCCGGCGATGCACCGAACAGATACGGGATCACCCAACCGAAACGGTAGTAGTTGCGGATCAGACGGAAATACCCCGCCGAGATCTGCTCTTTACCACTTTCTGCGTCCTGCACGCCAGCCCAGGCCTGCCAAAACTCCAGCGGCAGCGAGAAGTTGTAGTGCACGCCGGAAATGGTCTGCATCAGCGCGCCATAGCGATTCTTCAACCCTTCGCGGTACAGCGTCTTCATGCGGCCGATGTTCGACGAACCGAACTGCGCCAGCTCAATATCCTGCTCGGCTTCGATAAAGCACGGCATGCTGAGCGGCCACATGCGCTCATCGCCAATGTTGCGCGCCACGTAGCGATGAATATCGCGCAGGAACGTCAGCAAGTGATCGATATTGTCATCAACCGGCGTAATGAACTCTAACAGCGCCTCGGCGAAATCCGTGGTGATCCAGTGATGCGTCAATGCCGCCCCCAGCTTTTCCGGATGCCCGGTAGTCGCCAAGGTGCCGTTCGGCGTGACTCGCAGCGTTTCACGCTCGATGCCGCGACGAATGCCTTTTAATGCCTGAGGATGGGCTTCCAACCAAGAAAGCGCCTGTGATACGTCCGGGATCAAATTGACCTCCCGCTTCTAAAAACAATAACTCGTAAGCATACTGAATCCGCACCCGAGAGAATATTGAGTTATATTCACTTGGTTACTGCCACCAGGCGATGCCCTGTACCGTTATCATAGCCAAAACGATGTAACGCAGCGCTTTTCCGATACACAGAAACAGCGCGACAGAGCCCCAGGGCATGCGCAGCCAACCTGCCAACACGCACAACAAATCGCCCACCACCGGCACCCAGCTGAGCAACAGCGCAGCCGGGCCGAAGCGTTGCAGCCACCCGAGCGCCGTTGCCAGCCCCCGCTGTGGTTTCAACGCCGGTAACAGGCGCCCGATAATGACATTGGTCAAGCCGCCCAGCGTGTTGCCCAGGGTCGCGGCCAGCACCAGCAATTCCGGCGAGACGCGACTCTGGGTCAGCAAAGCGACCAGAACGATTTCTGAATTTCCCGGCAGCAGCGTCGCACTGAGGAAGCTGCTGCCAAATAACGATATTACGGCTAGCGTACTACTCACAGCGTGCGAACGTCTACCACGTCCATACCGGCGCTTTTTGCCGCCTGAATGCCGAACTCGGCGTCTTCAAACACCACGCACTTTTCCGGCGGCACGCCGATAAGTTCGGCGCAACGCAGGAAGGTGTCCGGCTCCGGTTTATGGCGCTGTACGTCGTCCGCACCGACGATCGCGTCGAAGCAGTTGAACAGGCCGAGATGACGCAGCAGCATTTCCGCCATGCGGTGCTCGCTGCCGGTACCGACCGCCATCGGACGACGACCGTGATAGGATTTTACCACCTCGATCAGCGGCAACGGGCGCACGCTGTCCAACAGCATCGCCTCCACCGCGCGGGTTTTCTCCGCGGCCAAGTGATGGGGATCGAGATCGGCCTGGTGGCTGGCGATAATCGCCTGAGCGATGCGCCAGGTCGGTGAACCGCTCAGCGCCACCATAGCCGCTTCATCAAACGTCATGCCATAACGTGACAGCACTTCACTCCACGCTTTGCGGTGCGTTGGCTCGGTGTCCAGAATCGTGCCGTCCATGTCGAAAATAAGACCCTGATAGCGGTCGTACATCGTTACTCCATGATCGTTGAGGAAAGAAAACTACTTTAGCGTAAAGCCGTTGGGTTGTCGCTGACTGCGTCATAGCGGAATGTGCTGTGATCGATCGGGTACAAAGCAGGAAAGGGGGGAAGAGAGAATGGCTAAATGCTGAAAAGCGAAAAACCCGCCAGGGCGGGTTTCTCTTAGATGGTGTATCCGGGAGGATGATTCGGCGCCAACGCCTCACCCTGCGGGCCGTTGCTAAAGCAACGTTATCCTCCCCAAGGACACTTTCTTTTTACCACCCGCATGACGATTTCTCTTCGCGATACGGGAGGTTAAACATGGTGCATCCGGGAGGATTCGAACCTCCGACCGCTCGGTTCGTAGCCGAGTACTCTATCCAGCTGAGCTACGGATG
>NZ_JBXUNP010000003.1:0-587251 GCF_057197125.1 Serratia sp. LSHTC3 | reverse complement strand
GGTGCATCCGGGAGGATTCGAACCTCCGACCGCTCGGTTCGTAGCCGAGTACTCTATCCAGCTGAGCTACGGATGCAAATGGCGGTGAGGCGGGGATTCGAACCCCGGATGCAGCTTTTGACCGCATACTCCCTTAGCAGGGGAGCGCCTTCAGCCTCTCGGCCACCTCACCATACGCTTCTTTCGAATTGTGCCTAACTTGCTTTGGAGAAGCTCATCGGCACTGCGTGGCGCACATATTACTTTCTCCGACTTTTAAGTCAAACAATTTTTCCCAACTCATGCGCGTTTGCACAATTCGCACCCAACATGGGCGATTTCACGGCAAAAAGGGCGTTTAATCAACAGGCAACCGCAACGTCTGCAGCAATAAAGCAGGAAACTCACCGGGAAAATAATCACGAAAAAGAGAGGGGAGAACGAAAGAAGTGGGTAAAACGATGCAGTAGCGTCTCGTCTGGCAACGAGACGCTGCTTCGGAATCAGTAAGTCGTCTGCTGAGACTTCTCTGCCTGAATGCGCTGATAGATTTCTTCACGGTGAACTGAAACCTCTTTGGGGGCGTTCACACCAATACGCACCTGGTTGCCTTTTACCCCTAGCACAGTGACCGTAACCTCATCGCCAATCATGAGGGTTTCACCAACTCGACGAGTCAGAATTAACATTCTTTGCTCCTTGAAAGATTAAAAGAGTCGGGTCTCTCAGTTTCCCCGTCATTATCCATCATATGTGGTGAAAACGTAAGCCGCGCAATCCACAATAAGTGTAAGCAGACTTGGTCCCACCTCAGATAATGGTAAGTTTAGCCGACCAGAAAAACTTTGTTCCCGCAATTGTAACTAAATTGTGTTAGCACAGTATGAAAACGCCATAATCAACAAAGTATTATGGCGTTTGTCCGTGCTATTTATTTATGTTCACAGTTTTGAGGCCACCCAGGCTTCTACGCTGTTTAACGCCGCTGGCAGAGCGTTGATATCCGTCCCCCCCGCCATCGCCATATCCGGGCGACCACCGCCCTTGCCGCCGACCTGCTGCGCCACGTTGCCGATCAACTCGCCGGCTTTCACGCGGTCAGTCAGATCCTTGGTCACGCCCGCGACCAGGCTGACTTTGTCATCAGCCGTCGTCGCCAACACGATAATGGCCGAACCCAATTGATTTTTCAGGTCATCCACCATGGTGCGCAGCATTTTGGCTTCGACATTGTCCAACTGGCTGACCAACAGCTTCACGCCGTTAACCAGTTTCGCCTGGCTGGACAGCGACGCGCTTTCCTGCGCCGCCTGCTGATCTTTCAGTTGCTGCAGTTCTTTTTCCAGCGCGCGGGTGCGATCGAGCACCGAGCGCACTTTATCGGTCAGGTTGTTGCTGTCGCCCTTCACCAACTGCGCAACGTCTTGCAACAAATCGCTTTGCTGGTGCAGCGTGGCGATAGCGCCTGCGCCGGTCACCGCTTCAATACGGCGGATGCCCGCCGCGGTGCCCGACTCGCTCAAAATGCGGAACAGGCCGATATCGCCGGTGCGGCTGGCGTGGGTGCCGCCGCACAGCTCGGTGGAGAAGTCGCCCATGGTCAGCACGCGCACGTTGTCGTCGTACTTCTCACCGAACAACGCCATTGCGCCCTTCTCTTTGGCGTCTTCCAACGCCATCAGCTCGGTCTGCACCGGCAGGTTACGACGCACCTGCTGGTTCACCAGATCTTCCACCGCGCGGATTTGTTCCGGCTTCATCGCTTCGAAGTGCGAGAAGTCGAAACGCAGGTATTTGTCGTTAACCAGCGAGCCTTTCTGCGCAACGTGATCGCCCAGCGTTTGGCGCAGCGCAGCGTGCAGCAGGTGAGTCGCGGAGTGGTTCAGGCGGATGCTGTTGCGGCGCTCGGCGTCGATCTGCGCATCCACGCGATCGTTCAGCTTCAGCGAGCCCTGCGCCAGTTTGCCTTGGTGGCCGATAGCCTGACCGTATTTCTGGGTGTCATTGACCACAAACTCGGCGCCGGCGGCTTTCAGCACGCCTTTATCGCCGACCTGGCCGCCGGATTCACCGTAGAACGGCGTCTCGTCCAGCACCACCACCGCCTCTTCGCCGGCGTTGATCTGCTCGACCGGCTGGCCGTCACGGAACAGCGCGATCACCGTCGCCTGCTGCTCGTCGTGATCGTAGCCGCTGAACTGGCTGCTGCCATCCACGCGGATCAGGCTGTTGTAGTCGGCGCCGAAGCCGCTGGATTCGCGCGCGCGGCGGCGCTGCGCTTCCATCGCTTCTTCAAAGCCCGCTTCGTCGACTTTCAGACCGCGCTCGCGGCAGACGTCAGCGGTCAGATCGACCGGGAAACCGTAGGTATCGTACAGACGGAAAGCGGTTTCGCCGTCCAGAGTATCGCCCTGCAGCTTGGCCAGTTCTTCGTCCAACAACGCCAGACCACGCTCCAGCGTGCGGGCAAACTGCTCCTCTTCGGTTTTCAGCACCTGTTCCACCAGCGATTGCTGGCGTTTCAGCTCGTCGGCCGCCGGGCCCATCACTTCGATCAGTGGCGCTACCAGCTTGTAGAAGAAGGTATCTTTCGCGCCCAGCATGTTGCCATGACGGATCGCGCGGCGAATGATACGACGCAGCACGTAGCCGCGGTTTTCGTTAGACGGGATCACGCCGTCAGACACCAGGAAGGCGCAGGAACGAATGTGGTCGGCGATAACGCGCAGGGATTTGTTATCCAGATCGGTCGCGCCGGTCACTTTCGCTACGGCGGCGATCAGGGTACGGAACAGGTCGATCTCATAGTTGGAGTTCACATGCTGCAACACCGCCGCGATGCGCTCCAGACCCATGCCGGTATCCACCGAAGGTTTCGGCAGCGGCAGCATGGTGCCGTCGGACTGACGGTTGAACTGCATGAAAACGATGTTCCAGATCTCGATGTAGCGGTCGCCGTCTTCTTCCGGGCTGCCCGGAGGGCCGCCCCAGATGTGATCGCCGTGATCGTAGAAAATCTCGGTGCACGGGCCGCATGGGCCGGTATCACCCATCTGCCAGAAGTTATCTGAAGCGAAAGGCGCGCCCTTGTTATCGCCGATGCGGATAATGCGCTCGGCCGGTACGCCGATTTGCTTCTGCCAGATGTCGAATGCTTCGTCATCGGTTTCATACACGGTGACCCACAGTCTCTCTTTCGGCAGGTTGAACCAGTTTTCACCGGTCAGCAGTTCCCACGCGTAGCTGATCGCGTCGTGCTTGAAGTAATCGCCGAAGCTGAAGTTACCCAGCATTTCAAAGAAGGTGTGGTGACGAGCGGTATAACCGACGTTTTCCAGGTCGTTATGCTTGCCGCCTGCGCGCACGCAGCGCTGCGAGGTGGTGGCGCGGGAATAGGCGCGTTTGTCGAGCCCCAGGAAAACATCCTTAAATTGGTTCATGCCGGCATTGGTAAACAGCAATGTCGGATCATTGTTAGGCACCAGGGAGCTGCTTGCTACAACCTGATGACCCTTACTATGAAAGAAATCGAGAAACGCTTGACGGATCTCAGCGGTGCTCTTGCTCATAATTTTCCTGGAAAGGCTAGAATAACGACACGTGAGCCGGTGGCGCGTCATCCCGACGATGACAACCAGCTCACGAACAAAAAGTGGGGATAAGATAAATTTTCTTCAGAGGGAAGTAAAACCCCGTGTGCGCTCATTGCGCAAAATCACGGTAAATTGACTGAATTTCTTCCTGGAAGAAGCCGCGATAGAGCAGATAACGCTGCACTTTGGCTTTCTCTTTCCAGTCGGTTGGCAACGCATCGCCAAATTTTCGCTGCGCCACCTGTTTCGCCTGTTCGCACCAGTCGATATCGCATTCCGCCAACGCGTCCTGCACCAGCGCTTTATCCACGCCCTTTTGCATCAGTTCGCTGCGGATGCGCTGCGCGCCATAACCCTTGCGGCTGCGGCTGCCGATGTAGCTGTGTGCGAAACGCTTATCATCCAGCCAGTTGTGCTGGTAACAGTAGGCGATAACCTGATCGATCAGCGCAGGATCCACCGGCTCTTCGGCCACCGGCGGTGATGCCGGTGCTTGTGGCCCCTTACCGCCAAACCGGGCTTTCGCCACAAACGGCTGCGCCGCAAGTTTGCGGCGCAGTTCAGCTTCACTATGATCGCGTTGCGACAGCAGGCGCATGGCGCGGCTTAGCAAGTCATTCATCATTCAAGCCTGAATTCAGAGGATATGCGCCACATATACGGCGGCGCACATCTCAGCGATTAGAACTGCTCGCTGGTTTCCGCTTCGTCGTCTTCGAAGTCGTCACCGGAAGCAGCCACCAGCTCACCGCCGCTGTGCAGCAGCAGGTCGCGCAGCTTCTTGTCCAGCTCGGCGGCGATAGCCGGGTTTTCTTTCAGGAAGTTACAGGCGTTCGCCTTGCCCTGACCAATCTTCTCGCCGTTATAGCTGTACCAGGCGCCGGCTTTTTCGATCATCTTGTGCTTCACGCCCAGATCGACCAGTTCGCCGCGGCTGTTGATGCCTTCGCCGTACATGATTTGGAACTCAGCCTGTTTGAACGGCGCAGCGATTTTGTTCTTCACCACTTTCACGCGGGTTTCGCTGCCCACCACTTCGTCGCCTTCTTTGATGGCGCCGATGCGGCGGATATCCAGACGCACCGAAGCATAGAACTTCAGGGCGTTACCGCCGGTCGTGGTTTCCGGGTTGCCGAACATCACACCAATTTTCATACGGATCTGGTTGATGAAGATCAGCAGGGTATTGGCGTTTTTCAGGTTGCCGGCCAGTTTACGCATCGCCTGGCTCATCATGCGCGCCGCCAGGCCCATGTGCGAATCGCCGATTTCACCTTCGATTTCCGCCTTCGGCGTCAGCGCCGCCACGGAGTCGACGATGATGACATCAACCGCGCCGGAGCGGGTCAGCGCATCACAGATTTCCAGCGCCTGCTCGCCGGTATCCGGCTGGGAGCACAGCAGGTTGTCGATATCGACGCCCAGCTTTTTCGCATAGATAGGATCCAGCGCGTGTTCGGCGTCGATGAACGCACAGGTTTTGCCTTCGCGCTGCGCAGCGGCGATCACCTGCAGCGTCAAAGTGGTTTTACCGGACGATTCCGGGCCGTAGATTTCTACGATGCGGCCCATCGGCAGGCCGCCGGCGCCCAGGGCGATATCGAGTGACAGTGAGCCGGTGGAGATCGTTTCCACGTCCATGGAGCGGTCTTCACCCAGGCGCATGATGGAGCCTTTGCCGAACTGTTTCTCAATCTGGCCCAGTGCCGCAGCTAACGCCTTTTGCTTGTTCTCATCAATAGCCATTTTTGCTCCTTCGTTTCGCAATGCCGGTGTTACCCCACACTGCCACTGAATGTATGTTGTGCAGGAAATGTCACTAATTATACTGTATGGTCATACAGTATCAAGCCTAATTTACAAAAATTCGTCGATGGCGGTTTGCAGCGCGAAAATCGTCGCCTGCAGCCGCACCGCATCTCGGTCGCCCTCGAATTGCATCTTGCGCGAAAGCCCCCGGCCATCGCTGCTGGCAAAGCCGAACCACACGGTGCCGACCGGCTTTTCCACGCTGCCGCCGTCCGGGCCGGCGATGCCGCTCACCGACAGCGCCAGATCGGCCTGCGCCGCCCGCAGCGCCCCTATCGCCATCTCGCGCACCACCTCTTCGCTGACCGCGCCGTGCGCCATCAACGTCGCTTCGCTCACCCCCAGCAGATCATGTTTCGCCGCATTGCTGTAGGTGACGAAACCGCGATCGAAATAGGCGGAGCTGCCGGCGATATCGGTGATGGCCTTGGCGATGCCGCCGCCGGTGCAGGATTCCGCGCAGGTGATCCAGCGGCCCTGCGCCTTCAGTTTTTCCCCCGCCAGCACGCTGAGCCGGCGCAGTTGGTTTTCACTCATAACCCCTCCCTCGCGAATTCAGGTATATGCGCCCGATAGTAGCATTTATCAAGGCGACGCGGCGGCCGGCGCGCAGAAATGCGCAGCGCCTCGCAGGAGGTGCGGTTTTAAGCGCCCGGCCAAGCTGCTAGTATCAAAAGAAGCGCCCCATTGAGCGGCGGCGCACCAGCACAAGGAACATCACGGAGGCGGCGCGCTGCGGCGGCGGCCTCAGGGCGCACCAGAAGAGATTAGGATGATAGCGTGAAAAAAACGTTGGGCGTATTCTTGCCGTTGTACACCACCACCCTGTTGCTGCTGTTGGGCTCAGGCCTGCTCACCACCTATGTCTCGCTGCGGCTGGCCTCCATCCACGTCAGCAGCGCGCTGATCGGCGCCATCATCGCCGCCAACTACATCGGGTTGGTGATCGGCGGCAAGGTCGGCCACTTTCTCATCGCCCGCGTCGGGCATATCCGCGCCTACGTGGCCTGCGCCGGCATCATCACCGCTGCGGTGCTGGGGCACGGTCTGACGGCGTTCATTCCCGCCTGGGTCGCGCTGCGTCTGGTGATCGGGCTGTGCATGATGTGCCAGTATATGGTGCTGGAAAGCTGGCTGAACGACCAGGCGGAATCCAACCAGCGCGGCATGGTGTTCGGCTTCTATATGGCGGCGACCTATCTCGGCATGTCGCTGGGCCAGATAGTGCTGATGCTGCAAAGCAACCTGGGCATCACCACGCTGCTGGTGATCGCGCTGTGCTTCGCGCTTTGTCTGGTGCCCATCGCTCTCACCACCCGCACCAATGCGCGCCACATGTCGCCGGCCCCGATGGAGCTGCGTTACTTTGTCGGCGCCATTCCCAAGGTGCTGGCTACCACGCTGGTGATCGGCATGGTGGTGGGCTCGTTTTACGGCCTGGCGCCGGTCTACGCCAGCCTGCAATCCTTAACCACTCAGCAAACCGGCCTGTTCATGGCGCTGGCCATCTTCGCCGGGCTGGTGGCGCAGTTCCCGCTCAGTTGGCTGTCGGATCGCTATAATCGCCCGTTGCTGATGCGCCTCAACGCCATTTTTCTGATCGTGGCGGCGCTGCCGCTGGCGCTGCTGCCGCACATCGATTTCCCGCTGCTGCTGGCGGTCGGGTTCGTCGTCAGCATGTTGCAATTTACGCTCTACCCGTTGGCGGTGGCACTGGCCAACGATCTGATCGAGCCGGAACGCCGCGTCTCGCTGGCCGCCTGTCTGCTGATGGCGTTCGGCGTCGGCGCCAGCATCGGGCCATTGGCGGTCGGCGCGCTGATCGAGCCGCTGGGCGGCAATATCCTGTACGCCTTTTTCGCCCTGTGCGGCGTGCTGCTGGCGGCCCTCAGCCGCACGGCGAAAGCGGAGGAACCGCAGTTGGCGCAGGACGCGCCGGTGCCGCACATTCCGCTGCCGGACAGCCTCACCAGCTCGCCGCTGTCGCCGGCGCTCAATCCGACCTTCGATGAACAGATCATTCACGACACCATGCCGCCGCCGGAAGCGGCGCCCGAGGTCGACGAGCCGCAGCCTGAAGCACAAGAGGCGGAGTCCTTGCCTCAGGGCGCCGATCCGGAAGAAGACACCGGCCTGAAAAAGGCGCACGCCATGCTGTAAACGGCGGCGTTACAGATCCTGGAAGGAGCCCAACAGAAAACCGCGTTCGGCGATCGCCGCTTTCAGCGTCGGCGCGGTCAACACATCCAGCTCGACGAGGCGCGGATGGCAGTATTGGCTCTGCAGGATCGTCGCGTCGAGGAACGCCGGGTGGCACATCATTTCCAATGATTCTGCGCCCTGCTCGTCGGCGCGCGCCAACCTTTGCAGGAACAACGTTTCGGAAATCGTCTCACCGTAGAATCCCGCGTCAAAAGCGTCAGTGCTATAGGGGGCATGCAGCGTGATGCCACGCCGTTTCGCCTCTTCGCGATCGAGACGCAGCGGCAGACCCTGCGCTTGCGCGAACGCCTCCACCAGCGGATAAATTTGCGGCTGCATATGCACATGGTGGTGGCTGTCGATATGCGTCGGCGGCCGGCCGAACAGCGTCACGAAGCGCGTGAACTGGCGCTGCAGCTCCTCGTGAATTTCGTCCAGCTGCAGCTCGCCGGCCTCGGCGCGGCGCCACAGCCATTTGCCCAGTTCGCCATGTTCGTTGACCAGCGAAGGCATGGCGCCCAGCGGCTTGCCATGGGTCAAAACGAAATGCAGCCCAATCGGCAACCCCGGATATTGCCGGCTGAGCGCCGCCGCGTGCTGCGCGCCGCCGCCGTTCACCATCGCCGTGGTGGAGGAAACGACGCCATGCTGATACGCCTCGATGACGCCATAGTTCTGCCCTTTGCTCAGGCCGAAATCATCGGCATTCACGATCAGTAGTTTTTCCATAGAGGCTCCCGCGGGATGGATTTTTGGCAAGGGAAGGCCGACCGCTCGGCGCGGCATTCCCCCTCGTTAAGGTAAAAATCAAATGATTAACCGACCGGCGCCCTGAAGCTCATCGGCATATCGGCGTTGATACTGATCGGGAGCGGCCCTAAAGAGGGCCGTAACACTTTTTTCGGTAGTTGCCTGGGGTCACGTCGGTGAGCCGCTTGAAGTTTTTAATGAACAAGCTGACGTCGCCATAGCCGGAATCGAAGGCGATGTCAGAGACCGAATAGTTGGTGACCTCCAGCTGCGTCTTGGCGAAGTTGATGCGGATCTCATTGATCACCTGCATCGGCGTCTTCTGGTAGTAGCGCCGCATCGCCCGGGTCAGGTACTCCTGGGTTTTCCCCGACAGCGCCACCATGTTCGCCAACGCCTTTTCGCCGAACATCGCCTTGTCATGCATGCCGGCCAGGGTGTTCTTCAGCCACTGCGGGATATCATCGCCGCCGTCGTTTTCTTCTTTATGGTGACGAATGCGGCTTATCACATAGAAGGTCAGCGTTTCGAGAAACTCGGCGAAATCATCCTCGCGAAACTGCGGCGAACTCACCACCGATTCGATATAGGCCAAAAACTCGCTTCTCAGGCTGTAGGCCTGCGAGGCGACAAAGCAACGCGGCAGCTGTTGCAAGTAATGTTCTTCAAAGAACGCTTTGCTGACCGCCACGTTGAAGATTTTCGTCGCGCCGAACTCGTAAAAGCTCTGGTGGTAGGAACCGATAGGGATAAAGACGAAATCCCCGCGCTCCAGCAGCACCCGCTTGCCGTTGATCTCCTGATAGCATTTGCCGCTCAGCACGATGGTGAACTCGTAATAGTCGTGCTGATGCAGCCCGGTGGCGCTTTCCACCTTGTTGTAGATGAACAGGTGAAAGTCTTTGCAGTTAAAGAAATCCTGCTCGCGAATCAGCTTCACGTCGTTGGCACTCAGCGAAATTCGGTTATCGGACACGGCGCCGGCCTCCCGTTAGTCAAATCCGTTGCGTCTGGCCGCCTCGGCAAACCAGTAACCGCTTTTTTTGATGGTGCGCCGCTGATCCGCCCGATCCAGCCGCACCAGCCCATAACGATTCTTGTAGGCATTCAGCCAGGACCAGCAATCGATAAAGGTCCACAGATGATAGCCCTTGCACTGCGAGCCTTCCGCCAGCGCGCGGTGCAGCCACTTCAGGTGCTCGCGAATAAAGTCGATGCGGTAATCGTCCTCCACCCGCCCATCGGCGCCGATAAACGCTTCTTCGCCCTCGACGCCCATGCCGTTTTCCGAAATATAACAGGGCAGATTGCCGTAGTTCTCTTTCAGATCCATCAGGATGTCGTACAGCCCCTTCTCATAGATCTCCCAGCCGCGGTGCGGATTGATTTTGCGGCCCGGCATTGCATAGTAACTGAACAAATCCTCCGGCGATGCGATCGGCCCCTCGGTGCGCCGTCCCTCTTTCGCCTGCACCCTGCGCGGCTGGTAATAGTTGACGCCAAGGATATCCACCACGCCGCCTTCGATCAGCTGCGCGTCCTGCGGTTCGCAGTAGGGCATCAGCCCATGCCGCTCCAGCAGGTGCAACAATGCGGCCGGGTAACGCCCTTTGGCGACCGGATCGAGGAAACTGCGATTGAGCAGCAGATCGGCGTCGTGTGCCGCCTGCCGATCCTCCGGCGCGTCGGAGCGCGGATAGGTCGGGCTCAGATTCAGAATGATGCCGATGCTCCCCGGCGGCCCCCGCGCTCTGAAACGCTGCACCGCCATGGCGTGCGCCAGTACGCTGTGATACGCCACGGTGACCGCCCGTTTGAAGTCCACCACGCAAGGGTAGTGCAGGTCATTCAGGTAACCGGCTTCCACCGGCACGATCGGCTCGTTGAAGGTAAACCAGTGGGTGACCCGATCGCCAAACAGGCCGAAACAGGTATCGGCGTAACGCGCATAGGCTTCGACCACCGCCCGGCTTTCCCAACCGCCGCGCTGTTGCATGCACAGCGGCATATCGAAGTGATAGAGATTGATAAACGGGGTGATGCCCTGCGCCAGCAGCTCGTCGATCATCGCGTTATAGAACGCCACCGCCTGCGGGTTCACTTCACCGTCGCCGTCCGGGATCAGCCGCGACCACGAGATCGACGTTCTAAAGGTATTGTGGCCCAGCGTTTTGAGCAGCCCGATATCGGTGCGGAAATGGTCGTAAAAGGTCGAGGCTTCGGTCGGGCCCACCCGCTCGTGAAAGCGCTCGGGCGCGATCTCGTACCAATAGTCGAAGATGTTGCGGCTCTTGCCGTCCCGCGCGGCCGCCCCTTCAGACTGTGGCGCGGAGGTGGCGCTGCCCCACCAGAACCCGTCGGCAAATTGATATTCCATACTCGCGTCCCTCGCGGGGCGGCCACACCGCCCCGTTCCACAGTTAGAATTTCAGCGCCTTGGCGATGTCTTCTTCGCTTTCCGTCGCCGCGTCGATCTGGCTCTGCGCCTTGTTGGAGATCGCCACGAACGGCAGATAGATCACGGTGGCGACCGCCAGGTTGAACAGGCTCAGCAACATGGCCATGATGCTGCCGTTGGTGTTGAAGAACGCCCCCAGGCCGACCGGCATGGTCCAGGGCGCGATGTTGGTGATCGGCGGGATCAGCCCGGAGTAGTAGGCCAGGGAGGTGATAATGGTCAGCACCGGCTGCACCAGGATGAACGGAATGAACATCACCGGGTTCATGATCACCGGCAGGCCGAACAGTATCGGTTCGTTGATCTGGAAGATGCCGGATGGCGTCGCCAGTTTGGCGACCTGGCGGTAATCTTCGCGGCGCGAGGCGATGAAGATGGCGATGATCAAGCCCAGCGTCGAGCCGGTGCCGCCGAGGTAGATGTAGGAGTCGACGAACGGTTTCGCCCACATGTGGAACTCTTTTCCGGCGGCCACCGCCGCTTCGACCGAACCGTATTTGTTGTACAGCTCCACGTTTTCCAGCGCGAACGGCGTCATGATGCCGCTGTCCAGGGCCGCCAGCGCCATGGAGCCGTGCACCCCAAAGAACCACAGCAGCGAGGAGAACAGCACGTACACCCAGCCCACCACGCTGCCCATCTTGGCCAGCGGCGCCGAAATGCCGTCCATGATGATCTGGTGGAAGTTGGTGCCCCAGTGCGCCAGCGCGAACGCCACCAGCCCCATGATGGAGAGGATGATGAAACCGGGGATCAGCGCCGAGAAGGAACGCGACACCGAAGCCGGCACGCTGTCCGGCAGGCTAATCACCCAGTTGCGCCGCACGATGAAGGCAAACATCTCGGCCACCACCAGCCCAATCACCATACCGGAAATGATGTTGGCGCCGCCCAACCAGTTGGCCCCCACCGCATAGGCCTCGCCGACATTGAACGGTGTGACGGTCATAAAGGCCGCCACCGCCAGCAGCGCCGAAGCGAGCGGATCGACCTTTCGCTCTTCCGCCAACGCCATGCTGATAAAGAACGGCGTCATCAGGGACATGATCCCCAGCGTGCCGTTGTAAACGCTGCCGCCGATGCTCTTCAGACTATTCAGCGTCTCGATGGTAGAGGCATCCAACCTTACGCCCAGCGAATAGAAGAACGATCCTTCGCCGAAGCTCAGGAACACGTTGTTGATCAACACGAACATCGCCCCGGTCAAGGTCAGCGGCATCAGGCGGATAAAGCCATTCTTGATGGCGTTGACGTGGGGCTGCTTACCGATTTTTACGGCGAAAGGCAGGATAACCTTCTCGAGCGAGGCAATGAGGGTATTCACGGCGGCCTCCTGTTATTGATTGGCTTTCTTGATAGCGGCCACCGCGGCCTTCAGCACGCCCAGCCCATCGACCTTGCCGTACAGCAGCGGATCGATGACTTCCACAGGTTTGTTGGGCAGCTGTTTTTGCACTTCCGGCAAGGTGTAGGCGATCTGCGGCCCCAGCAGGATCAGATCCGCCTCAACGCCTTTCTCCGCAGCCAGCGCTTCCGGATAGGCGGCGATGATCACCGGCACTTCATATTTCTCGGCCTGCGCCTTCATTTTTGATACCAACAGGGAAGTGGACATACCGGCAGAACAAAACAGATAGATTTTTTTCTTTTCCATACCAAGCACCTCAGATAATCAAAAAAACCCCGTGTTATTTGTATGCCAGATGCAATCACGATTGCTTCACGCACATTCCTTATGAAAATTTCCGTCACGTTGCCCTGGTTACGGACAGTATACGGAGCATGAAAAACGGATCGGTAAGCCAGGAGGAGACATAACCGTCTCTCATTGACCTGACGGATTGACCCCCTTCACATTTCGCACAAAAAAATAGTGTGACCGGGCTCTCAAATAACCGATAAAAACTCGGAATATTCGTAATAAATATTCAAATAACAATTATAAACAGCAAGTTACAAACTCACCGAGAATTTAAGGGTTTATTTGCGCCTGAACAAACGAAAAGGGAATAAAAATAGTTCAAGCTTGATTCACTTACAGCTATCCGAACGCGATAGCCGGTGAAGAGGATTAGGTGGGCAGACGCAGCAACTCGATCACCGTGCTCAGCGCCACGGAATGATTCCTGCGGTTGGGGTAATAGAGGTAAAAACCGGTAAACGGCGCGCACCAGTCGGCCAACACCCGCCGCAGCCGCCCGCTCGCCAGGTGTTCTTCTACCTCTTGTTCGATGGCGAAAGCGATGCCGACGTGCGCCAGCGCCGCCTGCACCATCATCCTGCCGTCATCGAGTATCAACGGGCTGTTAACCGCCACGGAAAACCGCTGCTGGCCCTGCTGAAATGCCCATTTGTAGCGCTCGCCCGAAGAGGCCTTGCGCCAACCGATGCAGCGGTGCTGCAGCAAATCCTGTGGATGCGTCGGTTCGCCGTGCCGTTGAAAATAGTCCGGCGTGGCGACGATGGCGAAACGCAGATCCGGCGTCAGACGCACCGCGCGCATATCGTTGTGCAGATCCTCGCCGAGCCTAATACCGGCGTCAAAGCCCTGTTCGACAATGTTGGCAAACCCCTCGTCCGCCACCACTTCCAGCGTAATGCCGGGGTACTCGCAGGCCAACCGCTCCAGATGCGGCACGATGGCAAGATCGATGGCCGAACGCGGCGCGTTGATGCGCACCAGGCCGCGCGGCCCTTCGCGAAACACATTCAGGCTCTCCAGCGCGGCGTCGATGTCGGTAAAAGCGGGCACCAGCTGTGCCAGCAGATGCTCACCGGCCTCCGTCGGCGAGACGTTGCGGGTGGTGCGGTTTAGCAGGCGAATGCCCACCTGCGCTTCCAATTCGCGCAGGGTGTGGGTCAGCGTCGGCGGCGTCACGCCCAATCGGGCGGCGGCGCGGCGGAAGCTGCGTTCACTGGCGATAGCCACAAAGGCCGCCAGGCCGGACAGTTCAGGTTTTTTCATGCTATTGATATAAATTATCTAATAGTGAGATGAATTTTTAGCGGATAGTTATCCGTCATCTAACAACATAGCATTGCGATCGACCCCATTACCAGGTATCGATACGATGATTAATGCTACAGCTCCAACTCATGAAACGCCGCGCCGTCTGGCGGACAAAGTCGTACTGGTGAGCGGCGGCGGCACCGGCATCGGCCGCGCCGCCGCGCTGGCCTATGCCCGCGAAGGCGCCAAAGTCGCGCTGGCCGGCCGACGCGCGGCGGAAATCGAAGCCACGGCGCGCGACATCGCGCTGGCCGGCGGCGACGCCCTGCCCATCGTGGCCGACGTCTCTCAGGAAGGCGATATCCGCCAACTGATCGCCACGGTGACCGCCCATTACGGCCGGCTCGACGTCGCCTTCAACAACGCCGGCATCATCGGCAACTTCGCCCCCATCACCGAGCAGACCAGCGAGGATTTTGACCGGGTTATCGCCATTAACCTCAGGGGCGTCTGGCTGGCGATGAAATATGAGATTGAAACCTTCCTGGCTCAGCGCTCGGGCGGCGTGATCATCAACACCTCCTCCTGGCTGACCCACGGCGCGCTGGCCGGCTCATCCAGCTACTCCGCCAGCAAGGGCGCGCTCGATGCGATGATCCGCGCGGTGGCGCTCGAGTACAGCGGCCAGGGCATCCGCGTCAACAACATCAACCCCGGCATCATCGACACGCCGATGGCACGCGGCAGCGTGGCTGACAGCGCGGCCTTCGCGCCCTTTATCGCCCATACGCCCGCCGGCCGCCTGGGTGAATCGGAAGACATCGGCGATGTGGCGCTGTGGCTGGCGACGGACGAAGCTCGCTTCATCACCGGCCAAAGCCTGCTGGTGGACGGCGGTTACACCATCGCCGGCATGCGTTGAGGAGACGAGGCCATGAACTACGTTCGGCTTGGCGACAGCGGCCTGAAGGTGTCCCGCCTCTGCCTGGGTTGCATGACCTACGGCGATCCGGCCTGGCGGCCCTGGGTGCTGAAGGAAGATGAAGCGCGCCCCTTTATCCGCGAGGCGCTGGAGGCGGGTATCAATTTTTTCGATACCGCCAACATTTACTCCGGCGGAGAAAGCGAGCGCATTCTCGGCCGCGCGCTGAGGGCGTTCGCCCGCCGTGAAGACGTGGTGATCGCCACCAAGGCCTACTTTCCAATGGACGCGCAGCCGAACAGCCGGGGGCTATCACGCAAGCACCTGCTGCACAGCGTCGACGCCTCCTTGCAGCGGCTGGGAACGGATTACCTCGATCTGTTCGTGCTGCACCGCTTCGACTCCGAAACGCCGATCGAAGAAACCGCCGACACCCTCGATGGCCTGGTGCGGGCGGGCAAGATCCGCTATCTCGGCGCCTCCTCGCTGCACGCCTGGCGCCTGATGAAAATGCTGGCCTTTCAACGTCAGCACCGCCTGGCGCCGTTTATTTCGCTGCAAAGCCAATACAACCTGGTGACGCGTGAAGATGAAGAGGAGCTGATCCCGCTGTGCCTGGAGGAAGGTCTTGGTCTGACCCCCTGGTCGCCGCTGGCCCGCGGCGTGCTGGCCGGCTCCGGCAGCGGCGGCACGCTGCGCGCCGCCACCGACGAACAGGCGCCCCGTTGGTACGGCGGCAGAAACGAGGTAGAACGCACCGTCGCGGCGGTCGCGGAGGTGGCGGCCGCGCGCAGCGTTCCACCAGCGCAAATCGCGCTGGCCTGGCTGTTGGCCAAACCCGGCGTGGCGTCGCCGCTGGTGGGCATGTCCAAGCCACATCATCTGCAGGATGCGCTGGCTGCGCTCGACCTCAGGCTATCACCGGAAGATGTGGCCGCGCTGGAGGCGCCAATGGCGCACGCTGTCCGCCCCGATCGCTGGTAGCCCCTTTTCCGTCATTCCAGGAGAGAAGACATGTCATATGCGCTTACCGCACGAGCGGTGTTGCTCGCCCTCGCTGCCGCATTCCCCCTTAGCGCTCCGGTGCAGGCTGCCGCCAGCGCAGACTGCGCCGCAAACAGCATGACGCTGCCGCCTGGCGCACTTTACCCCAACGGCATCGCCCGTGCGACGGACGGTACGCTGTATGTCGGCTTTGTCACCAGCGGCAACGTGCTGCGCAAGCGGCCGGGTCAAGCGTGGGAAACCTTTTTCCCCAGCGCTGACACGGTGTTCGCCTCAAACGCGCTGCGGCTGGACGAAAAACGTGGGCTGCTGTGGGGCAATTCGCCGGACTTCCTCTCCGGCGGCAAAACGCGCGCCAACCGCATCTATGCGCTGAACGTCGCCGATGGCACGCTCAACCGCAGCCTGGCGCTGCCGGCGGGCGAAATGGGCAACGATATCGTACTCGGCGCAGACGGTACGGTGTATGTGACGGAAACCCGCGGCGGCGGCATCCTGCGCCTGCGGCCGGGCGAGACGGCATTCCGTACGCTGTTTCAGGATGCGCGGTTGGCGGCCCCCAGCGGGCTGGGCGCCGCCGGCATCGTGCTGCTCGACGATCAGCTGATGGCTGTCGCCAATTTCGGTACCGGTAAGCTCTACACCCTCAGTTATAACGCTCCAAAGCCGCAGCTGACGGAAATGCAGCTGCCGCGCCTCATCGAAAACCCGGACGGAATGGGATTGGCGCCGGATGGCGCGCTGATCGTGCTGGAAAACGGGATCCAGAGCGGCCAGGGGCGGATCCTGCGGATCCCGTCACCCAAGGCGGCAGGCATGCACCGGATTGAGGTCTTGCGCGAAGGCATGGAATCGCCGGTCAACCTGACTATCACTCCGCAAGGCTGCGCCTTCGTCAGCGAATCGCGCATCCGCCACCGCCTGCTGCCCGGCCATGAAACCGAAGTGCCCGACAGTTTCCGCCTCTATCAACTGCCCTTGCCTCTCACCGCCGCACAATAACCTCTACGCCGCCTCAGCGGGCGGCGACACTTGCGTTATTGCCCGCAGGCGAACAACAATCTCACCGCGTTACAAACCCGCCTTGCGCAGCGCTTCCCATTTTTACCTGTGACAGCCGATTGCCCGCTGGGCTAGTATAAGCGTCTGTGCAAACCTCAGGTTTGAGTGCGCCGTTTGGCGTTTTGATGATTTGATTTGCGCCGCCCGCCAAGCGCTGAGTGGGGCGACGCCTGCTGAAACAATGTGATAGCGAATGACGACAATGAAAATCACAGTTCCCTTTACATTCAATGGATTGGAAAAATAATCGCATGAATAGCACCGATAAACTCGATTCGCACACGCCGATGATGCAGCAGTACCTGCGCCTCAAGGCCCAGCATCCTGAAATCCTGCTGTTCTACCGCATGGGTGACTTCTACGAGCTGTTTTACGACGACGCCAAGCGCGCTTCCCAACTGCTGGATATCTCGTTGACCAAACGCGGCGCCTCGGCGGGCGAGCCGATCCCGATGGCCGGCGTGCCGCACCACGCGGTGGAGAACTACCTGGCCAAGCTGGTTCAACTCGGCGAATCCGTCGCCATCTGTGAACAGATCGGCGATCCGGCCACCAGTAAAGGGCCGGTCGAGCGCAAAGTGGTACGCATCGTCACCCCCGGCACCATCACCGACGAAGCGCTGCTGCAAGAGCGCCAGGACAACCTGCTGGCGGCGATCTGGCAGGATGCGCGCGGCTTCGGTTACGCCACGCTGGACGTGAGCTCCGGCCGCTTCCGCGTCGCCGAGCCGCAGGATCTAGAGACCATGGCCGCCGAGCTGCAGCGCACCAATCCGGCCGAGCTGCTCTACCCGGAAACCTTCGAACAAATGGCGCTGATCGAACAACGCCACGGCCTGCGTCGCCGTCCGCTGTGGGAATTCGAACTGGAGACCGCACGCCAACAACTCAACCTGCAGTTCGGCACCCGCGATTTGACCGGCTTCGGCGTCGAGCAGGCGCATCAGGCGCTGCGCGCCGCCGGCTGTCTGTTGCAGTACGTGAAAGATACCCAGCGCACTTCGCTGCCGCACATTCGCGGCATCACCATGGAGCGTCAGCAGGACGGCATCATCATGGACGCCGCCACCCGCCGCAACCTGGAGCTGACGCAGAGCCTGTCCGGCGGCAGCGACAACACGCTGGCGGCGATCCTCGATCGCACAGTCACGCCGATGGGCAGCCGCATGCTGAAACGCTGGCTGCACATGCCGACCCGAGACATCAAGGTGCTGACCGCCCGCCAGCAGGCGATCGGCGCATTGCAGGAACGGTTCGCCGATCTGCAGCCTTCGCTGCGCCAGGTGGGCGATCAGGAGCGAATTTTGGCGCGCCTGGCGCTGCGCACTGCGCGGCCACGCGATCTGGCCCGCATGCGTCATGCTTTCCAGCAACTGCCGGACATCCGCGCGCTGCTGCAAGATGTGGATACGCCGCATGTGCAGCAACTGCTATCTCAGGTAGGCCAGTTCGACGAGCTGCGCGAACTGCTGGAACGCGCGATCGTTGAATCGCCGCCGGTGCTGGTGCGCGATGGCGGCGTGATCGCCCCCGGTTACAACAGCGAGCTGGACGAGTGGCGCGCGCTGGCCGACGGCGCCAGCGACTACCTCGATCGGCTGGAGATCCGCGAGCGTGAAAAGCTGGGTCTGGATACGCTCAAGGTCGGCTTCAACGGCGTACACGGCTATTACATTCAGGTCAGCCGCGGTCAAAGCCACCTGGTGCCGATCCACTATGTACGCCGTCAGACGCTGAAAAATGCCGAGCGCTACATCATCCCGGAACTGAAAGAGTACGAAGACAAAGTGCTCACCTCCAAGGGTAAGGCGCTGGCGATCGAGAAAAGCCTGTACGACGAGCTGTTCGATCTGCTGCTGCCGCACCTGGCGGAACTGCAACAAAGCGCCGCCGCGCTGGCCGAGCTGGACGTGCTGGCCAACCTGGCCGAGCGCGCCGATACCCTGAACTACGCTTGCCCGACCATGAGCGAGCAGCCGGGGATCCGCATTACCGAAGGCCGCCATCCGGTGGTGGAGCAGGTGCTGAGCGAGCCGTTTATCTCCAACCCGCTCACCCTGTCGCCGCAGCGCCGCATGCTGATCATAACCGGTCCGAATATGGGCGGTAAAAGCACCTATATGCGGCAAACGGCGCTGATCGTGCTGATGGCGCACATCGGCAGCTACGTGCCGGCCACCAAGGCCACCATCGGCCCGGTGGATCGCATCTTCACCCGCGTCGGCGCGGCGGACGATCTGGCTTCCGGCCGCTCCACCTTCATGGTGGAGATGACCGAAACCGCCAACATTCTGCACAACGCCACCGAGCACAGCCTGGTGTTAATGGATGAAATCGGCCGCGGCACCTCCACCTACGACGGCCTGTCGCTGGCCTGGGCCTGCGCCGAGAACCTGGCCAACCGCATCAAGGCGATGACGCTGTTCGCCACCCACTACTTCGAGCTGACGACCCTGCCTGAGAAGATGGAAGGCGTGGTCAACGTGCATCTGGATGCGCTTGAACACGGCGACACCATCGCCTTCATGCACAGCGTGCAAGACGGTGCCGCCAGCAAAAGCTATGGCCTGGCGGTCGCCGCACTGGCCGGCGTGCCGCGCGACGTCATCAAACGCGCCCGTCAGAAACTGCGCGAGCTGGAATCCATCTCCAGCCACACCGCGTCGGGCAGCGTCGATGCCACCCAGATGACGCTGCTGCAGGAAGAGACCTCGCCGGCAGTAGAAGCCCTGGAGGCGCTTGATCCAGACTCCCTGTCGCCTCGACAGGCGCTGGAATGGATCTACCGGCTGAAAAATATGGTGTAATCTGGCGCCAAACGCGGGCATAAAAAAACGGTGAGCATCATGCTCACCGTTTTTATTTGATGCGGTTCAACAACCGGCGTTATTCGCGGAACAGCGCCTCAATGCTCAGGCCCTGCATCTGCAAAATCTCACGCAGACGGCGCAGACCTTCTACCTGAATCTGACGGACGCGCTCGCGCGTCAAGCCAATCTCCCGGCCTACGTCTTCCAGCGTCGCCGCTTCATAGCCCAGCAGGCCGAAACGACGCGCCAACACTTCACGCTGTTTGGCGTTCAGTTCGAACAGCCATTTGACGATGCTTTGCTTCATATCGTCATCTTGCGTGGTGTCTTCAGGCCCGTTGTCCTTCTCGTCGGCCAGAATGTCCAGCAGCGCTTTCTCCGAATCCCCGCCCAGCGGCGTATCCACCGAGGTGATGCGCTCATTCAGGCGCAGCATGCGGCTGACGTCATCCACCGGCTTGTCGAGTTGCTCGGCAATTTCTTCAGCGCTCGGTTCATGATCCAGCTTGTGGGAAAGCTCGCGCGCGGTGCGCAGATAGACATTCAGTTCTTTGACGATATGGATAGGCAAACGAATGGTACGGGTTTGGTTCATGATCGCCCGTTCAATCGTCTGACGGATCCACCAGGTTGCATAAGTGGAGAAGCGGAAGCCGCGTTCCGGGTCGAATTTTTCCACTGCGCGAATCAGACCGAGGTTACCCTCTTCGATCAGATCCAGCAGCGCCAGACCGCGGTTGCTGTAGCGGCGGGCGATTTTCACCACCAGCCGCAGGTTGCTTTCAATCATGCGGCGGCGGGACGGCACGTCACCGCGCAGAGCACGCCGCGCAAAATAGACTTCTTCCTCTGCGGTCAGCAGAGGTGAATAACCGATCTCACCCAGATAGAGCTGCGTCGCATCCAATACGCGTTGCGTAACGCCTTGAGACAACAGCTCTTCTTCCGCTAAATCGTTCTCGCTGGTCTCTTCTTCTACCAGCGCTTTTTCATCAAACGACTCGGCCTCAGCTCCATTCTCGTCGAAATCCGCATCATCATGTAACTCGTTAACTTTCAGCGTATTTTGGCTCATATGCTGCTCCTACCCGTGATACCGCGAGCAGAATCTCAGCGTATTCTGCCCAATCTATCGCTGCGGAAGATAACGCAGCGGGTTTACGGATTTCCCCTTGTAACGAATTTCAAAATGCAAACGTACTGAACTGGTACCGGTGCTACCCATGGTGGCTATTTTTTGACCCGCCTTCACTTCTTGTTGTTCCCGGACCAGCATTGTGTCGTTATGAGCGTAGGCGCTCAGGTAATCATCATTATGTTTGATGATGATTAGATTACCGTAACCCCGTAAAGCGTTGCCTGCATACACTACGCGGCCATCGGCGGTAGCGAAGATAGGCTGCCCACGGGAACCGGCGATATCGACACCCTTATTCCCACCTTCTGATGAGGAAAAGTTATCAATAACCTTACCGTCAGTCGGCCATCTCCAGGTACTGACCGGAGCGCTGTTGCTGACGGTGCTGCTCACAGGTGGAGCGGCTTCCGGCGCGGTAACAGGCGCAGTCGCGGTCCCAACCGCTGCGGCACCTGCTGCAGGTAACATCTTACCTACATTCTGTTTACCCGAGTTTTCAGAATACGCGTTAGTTGATTGAGAATCAACCGTTGCCGTCTGGATCTGGGAGCTGGAAGGTGGCTTCGGAACACCGCCTTTGGTCGCATCTGTCGTCGCCAACATGCCGCCGCCGCCGTTGGCAGAACCATTACCAAGCTGAATGGTTTGGCCAACATTCAGGCTGTATGGCTCGGGAATATTGTTGCGCTGCGCCAGGTCGCGGAAATCATTGCCGGTGATCCAGGCGATATAAAACAGCGTGTCGCCGCGCTTGACCGTATAAGTTTCGCCGCCGCTGTAGCTCCCTTTAGGGATGGCGTTATAACTGCGGTTATAGACAATGCGGCCCTCTGGGCTGGCCTGCTGCACTCCGCCATTATTATTGCCGGATGGAGCGGCACCGCCGCCCCCCACGCTGCTGATAGGAGCCGACGTCGAGGCCGTATTCGTACAACCCGCCAACCACAAACTTACCATCGTACACACCGCTACCCGGCGTAACGTAATCATTGGGCTTCCCGTGCTCATGCTTCCCCCATGACAGCAATATCAGTGATATATCCAAAATACCCTTTACATCGTAGCCGAGCTTTTGCCACTTCCCAGTTTCTGCGATGTAAAGGCGCCGCCGGCCGATCCCTGAACGCCAGGTCATCTCGCGCCGGAGCATCAAAACGCGCGCCAATGCTAACCACATTGGCGTTGCCGCACCATAAGACAACTACGTAGAAAGGCCAATTCTAGTGAAAATTAGCCTGATTGGAACGAGAAAACCTTATCCGGCCATGATGAAAGTGCAACAGATTTTGCAGACGGTCGAAAATTCAGACAATCGCTAGGCCAATTCGCCTTTCACCAACGGCACAAAGCGCACCGCCTCTACCGCATCGACAACGAAATCGTTGCCATGACGCTGAATGCGTTTGAGGGTTTGGGCCTGCTCGCCCACCGGCAACACCAAAATGCCGCCGTCGTCCAGCTGCTCCACCAGCGCCTGCGGGATCTCCGGCGGCGCGGCAGTGACGATGATCGCATCGAACGGGCCGCGCGACGCCCAACCCTGCCAACCGTCGCCGTGGCGGGTGGAAACATTGTGAAGATCGAGCTGTTTCAGGCGGCGCTTGGCCTGCCACTGCAGCCCCTTGATGCGTTCGACGGAACAAACGTGTTGCACCAGATGCGCCAGGATAGCGGTTTGATAACCGGAACCGGTACCGATCTCCAGCACCCTTGAGGTAGGTTTCAGATTCAGCAGCTCGGTCATCCGCGCCACCATATAAGGCTGGGAAATGGTCTGACCGGAACCGATCGGCAATGCGGTGTTTTCGTAGGCCTTATGATCCAGCGCTTCATCGACAAAACGCTCGCGCGGCACCGCTTCGATCGCCCGCAGCAGCTTTTCGTCTCGGATCCCCTGCTGCCGCAGCTGCGTCAGCAATGTTTGCATGCGCTTATTCACCATTCCCCGCTAACCTCTGCCTTGGTTAACCATGTTTTCACGACTTCTTGCGCCGCGTAGGCGGTTAAATCCACCTGCAGCGGCGTTATCGCCACATAGCCTTGTTCCACCGCCGCAAAGTCGGTATCCGGCCCGGCATCAAATTTATCACCAGGCGGCCCGATCCAGTAGATATTTTGTCCGCGCGGATCCTGCTGGCAGAAGACCTTGTCGGCGGGATGGCGGCTGCCGCAGCGGGTAACGCGCAGGCCTTTGATCTCAGCCAGCGGCAGATCCGGCACGTTAATATTCAGAATTTTTCCGGTACGTAGCGGTTCGCGCTGCAGCGCGCGCAGGATGCGGCAGGTAATGGCGGCGGCGGTCGCGTAGTGCTGGTGGCCGTTCAGCGACACCGCCAAGGCAGGCAACCCCAGGTGCCGGCCCTCCATCGCCGCCGCGACGGTGCCGGAATAGATAACGTCGTCGCCCAAATTCGGCCCGGCGTTAATGCCGGATACCACGATATCGGGCGCCGGGCGCATCAACGCGTTGACGCCAAGGTAAACGCAGTCGGTCGGCGTCCCTTGCAACACCGCAATATCCCCGTTGGCCAGCGTCTGCGTGCGCAACGGCGACTCCAGCGTTAAAGCATTGGAAGAGCCGCTGCGGTTACGATCCGGCGCCACGACCTGCACTTCGGCGAATTCCCGCAGCGCCGCCGCCAGCACCTGAATGCCCGGGGCGCTGACGCCGTCATCGTTACTCAGCAATATCCGCATCACTGTTATCCTGCTGCATGATCTCGCGAACCACGCTGGTAGCAAAGCTGCCCGCCGGCAGCCAGAAGCGCAGTTCCACGGTAACGTCATCCCACCAGTTCCACTGCAAATTTTGCGGCTGCAACAGCAGGGCCCGGCGAGCGGGTTCGACACGCTCGCGCTTTAAAAGCGTAAGCAATTCCGGTTGTTCCGCCAAGCATTGTTGTTCAAAAACCAAGGCTTGGCCGGCAGTGCCTGGCTCACCGTCGCCCGGCAAGGGAGCCGTGATCGCCAGCTCGCCGGCATCCAGCCGCTGTTGCAACGTCTCCAGCTCATCGGCTTTGGCGACGAACCAGCTGCCGCGGCCGCTCAACTGCAGGGCATCCCCATCCAGCACGGTGCGCTGCAGGCCGTCGGCCAGGCGCCGGCCGGCTATCAGATTGAACAGTGCACTGCGGCTGGCGGACAGGTAGAAGCTGCGCTTACTGCGCTCTTTGACACGAATTTCGTCGTTCGCCCAGCGGCGCGCCATCACCAGATTGTTGCCGCCGCGGCCGAAGCGTTGGCTGCCGAAATAGTTGGGCACGCCCTGCGCGGCGATAGCCTGCAGGCGACGTTCCACGTCCTGCCGATCGGAAATCTGGCGCAGCACCAGCGTAAAGTGGTTGCCCTTCAGATTGCCGATGCGCATTTTGCGCAGGTGGCGGGCGAACGAGAGCACCTCGCAGCCTTCCAGCGTAAACCGGGAGAAATCCGGCGTGTCTTTGCCCGGCATATGCAGGCAGAACCACTGCTCGGTCACCGCGTGGCGATCCTTCAAACCGGCATAGCTGACAGAACGGGCGTGAATACCGGCGAAGCGCGCCAGGTAATCGGCCACGAACTGGGTATTGCAGCCGTTTTTACGGATATTTACCAGCACGTGCTCACCTTCGCCGTCCGGTGCAAAACCCAGATCTTCGACCACCACGAAATCTTCCGGATTGGCTTTCAACACCCCGGAACTCTGCGGCCGGCCATGCAGCCAGGTCAGATTCGCCATATCCATGCGGTTATTCCTTGATCAGCAAGGCGACCGCTTCGCACGCGATGCCCTCGCCGCGCCCGGTGAAACCGAGCTGTTCGGTGGTGGTGGCCTTCACGTTGACGTCATCCATATGGCACTGCAGATCTTCCGCCAGGAAGACGCGCATCTGCGGGATGTGCGGCGCCATTTTCGGCGCCTGAGCGATGATGGTGATATCGAGGTTACCGAGGCGGTAACCTTTGGCGCGGATGCGTTTCCAGGCTTCGCGCAGCAGCTCGCGGCTGTCGGCGCCTTTGAAGGCCGGATCGGTATCGGGGAACAGTTTGCCGATATCGCCCAGCGCCGCCGCCCCCAGCAGGGCGTCGGTGGCGGCATGCAGCGCGACGTCACCGTCGGAGTGGGCCAGCAAGCCTTTGTCGTAAGGGATGCGAACACCACCGATCACCAACGGGCCTTCGCCGCCGAATTTATGTACATCAAAACCGTGACCGATACGCATGATGCGCTCCTTAATTGTCTAACTGGGTCAAATAGAACGCCGCCAGCGCCAAATCCTCCGGCCGCGTTACTTTAATGTTGTCCGCCCGGCCGGCGATCAGCTGCGGATGATAGCCGCAATGTTCCAGCGCCGAGGCTTCGTCGGTGACGTTCGCGCCTTCATCCAGCGCGCGCTGCAGGCACTGCTTGAGCAGCGGCAGCGGAAACAGCTGCGGCGTCAGCGCATGCCACAGATCCTGCCGTTCAACGGTGTGGGCGATGGTGTCGCGGCCGGGTTCGGCGCGCTTCATGGTGTCGCGCACCGGCGCGGCGAGAATGCCGCCCACCTTGCTGTGTGCGGTGATCGCCAGCAGGCGCTCGAGATCGTCGGCGTGCAGGCAGGGGCGCGCGGCGTCGTGCACCAGCACCCAGTCCGCATCACCCGCCAGTTTCAACCCGGCCATCACCGAATCGGCGCGCTGTTTGCCGCCCTCGGTGACGGTTACCCGCGGATCCTGAGCGATGGGTAGCCGTTCGAACTGACGATCTTCGGGGCCGATCGCCACGATCACCCGTTCAATGCGCGGGTGGCGCAACAGGGCGTGGATGGCGTGTTCGACGATGCTGTGCCGGCCAATGGTTAAATATTGCTTCGGGCATTCCGCCTGCATGCGGCTGCCGATACCGGCAGCGGGCAGGACGGCAATCACCGAGGGAAAGGTGCCTGCGGAGTGATTCATGCGTTATTTTTGTGCGTTATTTTGCGAGGAAGACGCCGCGTTGCGTCTGGATTGGTCAGGAACCAGACGATAGAAAGTCTCACCGGGCTTGATCATGCCCAGCTCATTACGCGCACGCTCTTCGATCGCTTCCTGACCGCCGTTCAAATCATCGATTTCGGCAAACAGCTGATCGTTACGCGCTTTCAACTTGGCGTTGCTACCCTGTTGGACCGCAACGTCTTCATTGACTCGCACGTAATCGTGAATACCATTTTTGCCCAGCCACAGTGAATACTGTAACCAACCGAGCAATGCCAGCAATAGCAGCGTAAGTTTTCCCATCTCCGCCCCCTGAAAAACCGACCAATCATCCCACAACTTCTCGTTGGACTCCACACTGAGAGCGGCATTTCAACGCCAAATTCAGAATACGGATGAAGGGTTCCCGTGTTTATCGCCTAATTCCGCTGCGAAAGCGGCAAAAAACGCCCCTTTGGCTCGGCGCACGCGCCGCGTTTTCCAATGAGACACACTCTATCCTACCTCCATTATGCAGCAAGAATCACTGCATCACCGCTTCCTGACACATCGCTTACGCCACAGCAAAGCAAAAAGTGAATATTTAACACCATAGAGAGAATAATCGTCATGCAGCGGTTGCACTTTCATTCATTGAAGCTTATTTTTATGCACTCATAGTGCATAAATAATTCCAATATATAACCATTCATTATCGGGGATCGCGATGTTAAAACGTTTAGTTCTGATCGGCGCCTGCCTTGCCGCCACCTTCTCCATCGCTGCGTTGGCGGCTGAACCCACCTACGTCGTCGGCTCCGGCGGCACCTATCGGCCATTCGAATTTGAAAACAGCCAAAAGCAGCTGGAAGGTTTCGACATCGACATCATCAAGGCGGTAGCCAAGGCCGAAGGCTTCCAAATCAAACTGATCAATACGCCGTGGGAAGGGATCTTCGCCACACTGAACTCCGGCGATCGCGATATCATCATTTCCGGCATCACCATCACCGATAAGCGCAAGCAGATGGTTGATTTCTCTGCGCCTTACTTCCCGGCTGAGCAGGCTATCGTGGTGCCGCAAGACTCGAAGGTGGACTCCATCGCCGCGCTGAAAGCGCTGAAGGTCGGCGTGGTGAACTCCAGCACCGGCGACATCGTGGTGTCCGACGCGCTGGGTAAAAACAGCACCGCCATCAAGCGCTTCGACAATACCCCGCTGATGCTGCAGGAGCTGTATGAAGACGGCATCGGCGCGGCGGTCGGCGACGTCGGCGTGGCCAAGTTCTATATCAAGACCCACCCTGAGAAAGCCTTCAAGCTGGTGCCCGACGCCAAGTTCGAGCGCCAGTATTTCGGCATCGCCGTCGCCAAAGGCAACGATGAGCTGCGCAACAAGATCAACGCCGGCCTGAAGAAAATCGTCGCCGACGGCACCTACGCCAAGATCTACCAAACCTGGTTCGACAGCAACGTACCGACGCTGCCGGCGGAATAATCCCCTGTCGCCGGCGCCCGCAAGGGCGTCGGCGCACCACCGTTTCAGCCTACCAAGAAGGAATACCCCTTGAACTTCCGCTGGGAGATCATCCAGGAATACGCGCCGCTGTTTATGGAAGGCGCCTGGATGACCATCAAATGCACCATTATCTGCGTGCTGCTGGGCACCACCTGGGGCTTGATCCTCGGGCTGGGCCGTTTGGCGCAGGCGCCGCACGGCATCTGGAAACCCATCCTGCATTACGGCGTTCAGTGGCCGGTACGCATCTACATCAGCGCCTTTCGCGGCACGCCACTGTTCGTGCAGATCATGGTGGTGCACTTCGCGCTGGTGCCGCTGTTCATCAACCCGCGTGACGGTCTGCTGGTCACCAGCGGTCTGATGAGCGTCGATTTCGCTCGCGCGCTGCGCGCCGACTACGGCGCCTTTCTCTCCTGCGTGGTGGCGATCACGCTCAACGCCGGTGCCTATGTGTCGGAAATCTTCCGCGCCGGGATCCAGTCTATCGACCGCGGCCAGATGGAAGCCTCACGCTCGCTGGGCATGAGCTATGGCAAGACCATGCGCCAGGTGATCCTGCCGCAGGCCTTCCGCCGCATGCTGCCGCCGCTGGGCAACAACGCCATCGCCATCGTCAAGGATTCGTCGCTGGCCTCCGCCATCGGCCTGGCGGATCTGGCCTATGCCGCCCGTACCGTCTCCGGCGCCTACGCCACCTACTGGGAGCCCTATCTGACCATTTCGCTGGTCTATTGGGTCATCACCTTCCTGCTCTCGCTGCTGGTGCAGCATATGGAAAAGAGGTTCGGTAAAAGTGATTCGCGTACATAACCTGCAAAAACAGTTCGGCGAAAGCCACGTGCTGCGCGGCATTTCCTGCCGGATCGCAGCCAACGAAGTGGTGTGTGTCATCGGCCCCTCCGGCTCGGGCAAAAGCACCTTCCTGCGCTGCATCAACGCGCTGGAAACGCTCTCCGGCGGCGAGATCGAGGTCAACGGTTTCGCCGTCCACGATCAGAAAACCGACCTGAACAAAATGCGGGAAAGCGTGGGCATGGTGTTCCAGCGTTTCAATCTGTTCCCGCACATGACGGTGTTGGAAAACATCATCATGGCGCCGGTGAGCGTGAAGAAACAGCCGCGCGCCGAAGCCATCGCGCAAGCAGAACAGCTGCTGCTCAAGGTCGGCCTGCTCGACAAGATCGACGCCTACCCCAACAGCCTGTCAGGCGGCCAGCAGCAGCGGGTAGCGATCGCCCGCGCGCTGGCGATGGAGCCAAAGATCATGTTGTTCGATGAACCGACCTCCGCGCTCGATCCTGAGCTGGTGGGCGAAGTGTTGGCGGTGATGAAATCACTGGCCCACGAGGGCATGACCATGGTGGTGGTGACGCATGAGATGGGCTTTGCCCGCGAGGTGGCCGACCGGGTGCTGTTTATCGATCAGGGGATCATTCAGGAGGAGGGTGCGCCGCAGCAGATCTTCAGCCAGCCGGCCAATCCGCGCACGCAGGCGTTTCTAAGCAAAGTTTTGTAACCTTCGGCCCCGCTCTACTCCCCTTCGGGCGCCGGCATCGGCGCCCGCTCTCTCACCACCCGGTCAGGAAGCTGAACACCAGCCAGAACAGGCACAGCACGATCGCGCCGGTCAGCAGCAGCGTCAGGATCAGACGGCCGCGCAACAGCATGCTGAGGGTGATGCCGATCAGCACCGACAGCGGCATCAGCGCCAGGAAGAACGGCCAGGTATAGAGCAGGAAAAACAGCGTGTTGGAACCGTAAACCAGAAACGGCAACGCGAACGCCAGCCAGTAGAAAACAAAGCCGCTGACGCCGCCCAGGAAAGAATAAGAAGGCTCCTCTCTCTCCTGTTTTGACTGCTTGGAGTCGATCAAGATAGGCGTGACATTTTGCATAGTGATCCCTGGTTATTCGGCTCGCTCTGCGGCGGCTTAGAGTAAAAAGCGCATGGCGAAAAACGCCACACGCTTTTTTTGAATTCAGGGTTTGATAATAGCCTGACCACGTAACACGTCTAACAATTGCGCAATCAAATTTGTTACCAATTGTTGGCCGTCGAGGTGGATTTCCGGCTGCTGCGGCGCCTCATAAACCGCGTCGATACCAGTGAAATTGCGCAGCTCGCCGGCGCGCGCTTTTTTATACAACCCTTTCGGATCGCGCGCCTCGCAGATCTCCAACGGCGTGTCGACGAACACCTCGATAAAGCGATCGTCGCCGAGCATCTCGCGCACCATTTGCCGCTCGGCGCGGTGCGGCGAAATGAATGCGGTCAGCACCACCAGCCCGGCATCCACCATCAGCTTGGCCACTTCCCCCACCCGGCGGATGTTCTCGCGCCGATCCTCGTCGGAAAAACCGAGATCGCGGCACAGACCGTGACGCACGTTATCGCCGTCCAGCAGATAGGTGCTGACGCCAAGCCCATGCAGCGCCTGCTCCAGCGCGCCGGCGACGGTGGATTTTCCCGAGCCGGACAGCCCGGTAAACCACAGCACCGCGCCGCGGTGGCCGTTGCGCGCTTCGCGATCCGCACGCGTCACCGCATGCGGATGCCAAACCACGTTCTCATCGTCCGGCCCGGTCGCCCTCAGTTCAGCGGCCACCTTATCGGCCACCGAGCAGATCGCGTGCGCCCCAATGCGGGAAGTGCTTGCGCACCAGCGCATTCAGCTCCAGCTCGAAGGCGCTGAATTCGCCGCGCGCCGCCGGGGCATCCTGCAGCGTTTCACGCACCAGACCGGCGCCAACCGTCACGTTGCTCATGCGATCGATGAAGATCAGCCCGCCGGTGTCGTGATTGCTCTGATAGCTGTCCAGCACCAGCGGTTCGTCGAAGGTCAGCTCCACCAACCCGATGCCGTTGAGCGGCAATGTGTCGGCTGGGTGTTGCGCCAGCGTGTTGATCTCCACCTGATGGCGAATGCTCTCCACGCGGGCGCGGGTCTTTTTGCCGGCGATCTTGATGTCGTAGCTCTGGCCCGGCACCAGCGGCTGCTCGGCCATCCATACCACGTCCACCCGCGCGCTCTGCGCCGCCTGCAGACTTTCGCCGGCGTCGACCAGCAAATCGCCGCGGCTGATGTCCACTTCATCTTTCAGCACCAGCGTAATCGCCTCGCCCGGCACCGCTTCTTGCAGATCGCCGTCGAAGGTCACGATACGCGCCACGCTGGACTCCACGCCGGAAGGCAGCACTTTGATGCGTTGCCCCACCCGCACTACGCCGGCGGACAGCGTGCCAGCATAGCCGCGGAAATCGAGGTTCGGGCGGTTGACGTACTGCACCGGGAAGCGCAGCGGCTGGTTTTCTCGCTCGCTGATCACGTCGACGCTCTCCAGCACTTCCAGCAGCGTCGGGCCGCTGTACCACGGCATATGGGCGCTTTCGCTCGCCACGTTGTCGCCGTCCAGCGCCGACAGCGGCACGAACTTGATGTCCAGATCGCCAGGCAGCTGCTGGGCGAAGGTCAGGTAATCCTGTTTGAACTGCTCGAACACCGCTTCCTGATAGTCCACCAGATCCATTTTGTTTACCGCGACCACCAGATGGCGAATGCCCAGCAGGGTCGCGATAAAGCTGTGGCGGCGAGTCTGATCCAACACCCCTTTGCGCGCGTCGATCAACAGGATCGCCAGATCGCAGGTCGAGGCGCCGGTGGCCATGTTGCGGGTGTACTGCTCGTGCCCCGGGGTATCGGCGATGATAAATTTACGTTTTTCGGTCGAGAAATAGCGATAGGCCACGTCGATGGTGATGCCCTGCTCGCGCTCGGCCTGCAGGCCGTCCACCAGCAGCGCCAGATCGAGCTTTTCGCCCTGAGTACCGATGCGTTTGCTGTCGCTGTGCAGCGTCGACAGCTGATCCTCGTAGATCTGGCGGGTATCGTGCAGCAGGCGGCCGATCAGGGTGCTTTTGCCGTCGTCGACGCTGCCGCAGGTCAGAAAGCGCAGCAGGCTCTTGTGCTGCTGCGCGTGCAGATAGGACTCGACGCCGCCCTGGTCAGCGATTTGTTGTGCAATTGCGTTGTTCATCCGGCGGCTCCTTAGAAATACCCTTGACGCTTTTTCAGCTCCATCGAGCCGGACTGATCGCGATCGATCATCCGCCCCTGGCGTTCGCTGGTGGTGGAGACCAGCATCTCTTCGATAATCTCCGGCAGGGTTTGCGCCTGCGAGTCCACCGCGCCGGTCAGCGGCCAGCACCCCAGGGTGCGGAAACGCACCATGCGCTGGCTGATCACTTCACCCGGCTGCAGATCGATGCGATCGTCGTCCACCATCATCAGCATGCCGTCGCGCTCCACCACCGGGCGCGGTTTCGCCAGGTACAGTGGCACGATGTCGATCTTTTCCAGGAAGATGTACTGCCAGATATCCAGCTCGGTCCAGTTCGACAGCGGGAAGACGCGGATGCTCTCCCCTTTGTTGATCTGGCCGTTGTAGTTGTGCCACAGCTCCGGCCGCTGATTTTTCGGATCCCAGCGGTGGAAGCGATCGCGGAACGAGTAGATGCGCTCTTTGGCGCGCGATTTCTCCTCATCGCGCCGCGCACCGCCGAAGGCGGCGTCAAAACCGTACTTGTTCAACGCCTGCTTCAGGCCCTCGGTCTTCATGATGTCGGTATGCTTGGCGCTGCCGTGCACGAACGGGTTGATGCCCATCGCCACCCCTTCCGGGTTTTTATGCACCAGCAGCTCGAAGCCGTACTCCTTCGCGGTGCGATCGCGGAATTCGTACATTTCGCGGAATTTCCAGCCGGTATCGACGTGCAGCAGCGGGAACGGCAGCGTGCCGGGGAAGAACGCCTTGCGCGCCAAATGCAGCATCACGGAAGAGTCCTTGCCGATGGAATACAGCATCACCGGGTTGGCGAATTCAGCGGCGACTTCACGGATGATATGGATACTCTCCGCCTCCAATTGCCGCAAATGAGTGAGTCGTTTTTCGTCCATAACAGGTCCTTAAAAGCCTTGCCTATGCCAAATTCACGACGGCCGGGCGCGCGGCCCCTTCCGTCTGCGATTGATGCCCGAACCAGGCGATTTGGTGGTGCAGTTCCACCACCTCGCCGATCACCAACAGCGCCGGCAACGGCGCCCGTTGGGCCAGGTGTTCCAGTTGTTCCAGCGTGCCGATCTGCACCTGCTGATCGGCGCGCGTGCCGCGGCTGATCACCGCCACCGGCGTCGCAGCGTCGCGGCCGTGGGCGATCAGGCGTTGGCTGATGTCCGCCGCCTTCATGGTGCCCATGTAGATAGCCAGCGTTTGCCGCGCCCGGGCCAGATCGGCCCAGTCCAGGCCATCGCCGTCCGGGCGGCAGTGGCCGGTGATAAAGGTCACGCTCTGCGCGTGATCGCGATGCGTCAGCGGAATGCCGGCGTAGGCGGTCGCCCCCGCGGCGGCCGTGACGCCCGGCACCACCTGGAACGGAATGCCGGCGGCGGCGGCCACCTGCAGCTCTTCGCCGCCGCGGCCAAAGATGAACGGATCGCCGCCCTTGAGGCGCACCACCCGTTTGCCCTGCTGCGCCAGCTCCACCAGCAGCCGGTTGGTCTCTTCCTGGATCACCGAGTGCGCGCCGGCGCGCTTGCCCACGCAGATGCGCTCGGCGTCGCGCCGCACCAGATCGAGGATCTCGCCGCTGACCAGATGGTCATACAGCACCACGTCCGCCTGCTGCATCACCTGCAGCCCGCGTAGGGTCAACAACCCCACGTCGCCCGGCCCGGCGCCCACCAGGGCGATCTCGCCCTGTGCGCCTTCATCGCCTGCGGCGAAGCGGTGTAAATCCTGCTCCAGCTGCCGTTCCGCCTGCGCCGTCTGGCCGTTGGCCACCAGCGTGGCGAAACGGCCGCCGAAGGTTTTCTCCCAGAAACGGCGACGTTCGCCGATCGAAGCCAACCGCTGTTTGACCTGGCCGCGCCAGCGGCCCGCGACCTGCGCCATCTGCCCCAAACTGGCGGGCAATAACGCCTCCAGCTTTTCGCGCAGCAGTCGCGCCAGCACCGGCGCCTGGCCGCTGGACGATACGGCCACCACCAGCGGCGAGCGATCGATGATCGACGGGAAGATGAACGAGCAGCGCGGCTGATCGTCCACCACGTTGGCTAACACCCGGCGTTTATCCGCCTCGGCGAACACCGCGGCGTTCAGCGCGTTGTCGTCCGTGGCGGCGATCGCCAGAAACACGTCGTCCAACTGCTGCGGATCAAAGGTTTTCCCCAGCCAGAGCACCCGCCCTTGCTGACGTTGTTGTTCCAGTTCCGGTGAGAGCGACTGCGCAACTATCCGTATTTCAGCCCCGACGCGCTGAAGCAGGGAGACTTTGCGCGCCGCCACGTCACCACCGCCAACGACCAGCACCGGGCGTTGTTTCAGGTCGGCGAATATTGGTAGATAGTCCACAACAGCCTTTTCATATAACAGAAAGATAGTGTGACTATACGGGCTGAGATTTAGCCTCTGAAATGACGAAAAGGAATGATTAGTTCCTTTATGGAATATAGGCCGCAACGCAGGAGGCAAACGGTAATACTCACGGCGGCGGTTTGCGCGTTCGCGCGAAAATTAAGAGACAGGGAAATTGTGTAATGCCGTCCGGCGTCTCATACTGGGTGCCGAAGAAAAATGATCGGCAGCGCCGATAGCAAAGAAGGATTTTTCGGTATGTTTTCCCGTTTTTACCTGAAGACCAGCCTGCTGGCCCTCGCACTCGGCGGCGTCTTCAGCGTTTGTGCCGCACAGCCCGTAAAAGACGCGCCAATGGGCCGTTTCGCCGCCGAACAGACCCGCCACATCGCCACTTACTTCCCCGGCCGCATGGCGGGCAGCCCGGCCGAATTGCTCACCGCCGACTACCTGAAGCAGCAATTCAGCAAGATGGGTTACCAAAGCGACATTCGCAGCGTCAATACGCGCTATCTCTACACCAGCAAAGACGGCAAGAAGAACTGGAACAACGTCACCGCCAGCTCGGTGATCGCCGCCCGCAACGGCGACAACCCAAAACAGATCGTGGTCGTCGCCCACTTCGACACCTATACGCCGCAGAGCGACGAGGATCTGGATAACAACCTCGGCGGCTTGACGCTGCAGGGCGTCGACGACAACGCCTCCGGCATCGGTGTGATGCTGGAACTGGCGGAACGCCTGAAGAACATCCCCACTGCCTACGGCCTGCGCTTCGTCGCCACCAGCGCCGAAGAGATCGGTTCACTGGGGGCGCAGAACTACCTGCAACGCATGAGCGCGGAAGAGAAAAGCAACACCGTGCTGGTGATCAACCTCGACAGCCTGATCACCGGCGATCGTCTGTATTTCAACGCCGGGCGCAATACGCCGCCGCAAATGGCGAAGCGTTCCCGCGATCGCGCGCTGGATATCGCCCACCGCTACGGCATCGCCGCCGCCACCAATCCGGGCAGCGCACAGCATCCGCAGGGCACCGGCTGCTGCTCCGATCAAGAGGTGTTCGACGCCGCGGGCATCCCGGTGCTGTCGGTGGAGGCCACCAACTGGTCGCTGGGCGACAAAGATGGCTACCAGCAGCGCGCCGTCAGCCCGCACTTCCCGCAGGGCATCACCTGGCACCGTCCGCAGTATGACAATCTGCAGTATCTGGATCGCTACCTGCCGGGGCGGATCGACAAACGCAGCCGCGACAGCGTGCAGATCCTGCTACCGCTGATCAAAGAGCTGGCGCAGGCGCACCCGCCGAAAGCACAGAAGAAAAAGTAGCCCGCAAAAAAACAGGGCCCAGCATTGCTGAGCCCTGTCATGTCAATCACGCCGTTTAGCCTTCGTGCAGGCCACACTCGCGCTTCAGGCCGAAGAAACGCGTCTCTTCCTCGCTCATGCCCGGCTCCCACTTCTGGGTGGTGTGTGTATCACCTACCGACAGGTAGCCCTGCTCCCACAGCGGGTGATAACTCAGCCCGTGTTCGGTCAGATACTGGTAAATCTTGCGGTTGTCCCAGTCGATGATCGGCAGGATCTTGAACACCCCACGCTGCACCGCCAGGACCGGCAGATTGGCGCGGCTGCCGGACTGCTCGCGCCGCAGGCCGGCGAACCAGCTCTGCGCGCCCAGCGTCTCCAGCGCGCGGTTCATCGGCTCGACCTTGTTGATCTGGTTGTATTTTTCAATCCCTTCTACGCCCTGCTCCCACAGCTTGCCATAGCGCGCCTCTTGCCAGGCGGGAGACTGCTCCGCGCGGAACACCTGCAGATTCAGCTTCAGCTGGTCGGCCAGTTGATCGATAAAGCGATAGGTTTCCGGGAACAGATAGCCGGTGTCGGTCAGGATCACCGGGATATCCGGCCGGATGCGCGTCACCAGGTGCAGGCATACCGCCGCCTGAATGCCGAAACTGGACGAGAGTACGAACTCGCCGGGCAGATGCTCCAGCGCCCATTCAACGCGCTGTTCGGCGCTGAGGGTCTCCAGTTGGCCGTTGACCACCGCCAATGCCAGCGCCTGCCCGGATTTGGGCAACGCGTTCAGCGCCGCCAGATCGAATTCAGCCATGTTGTCTCTCCTGATACTTGAAATTATCTGTGCGGCCCCTCTGCCCAGGGGCCGCCCGGCCTCACTCCCAGAAATCTCGCGCCGGATCCAGCACCGGTTTGACGACGCCCGCGCGCACGGTGAAGTCGCCGAAACCTTCGCCAGCGTTGCGCTCCTTCGCCCAGCGCCCCACCAGCAGATCGATCTCGCTCAGGATCTCATCTTCGTTGATGTTCTCGCGGTACATGCGCGGAATGCGCGTGCCTTCGCGGTTGCCGCCCAAATGCAGGTTATAGCGGCCGACCGCCTTGCCCACCAGCCCCAGCTCCGCCAGCAGCGCGCGGCCGCAGCCGTTCGGGCAGCCGGTGATGCGCAGCACGATATGCTCGTCGCCCACCCCGTGCCGATGCATGATCCCTTCCACCTTGGTGACGAACTGCGGCAGGAAGCGCTCGGCCTCCGCCATCGCCAGCGGGCAGGTCGGGAACGACACGCAGGCCATCGAGTTTTTGCGTTGCTCGCTGATCTGATCGTCGATCAGGCCATGATCGCGCGCCAAGGCTTCGATCTTCGTCTTCTCGCTTTCCGGCACGCCGGCGATGATCACGTTTTGGTTCGCCGTCAGACGGAAGTCGCCTTTATGGATCTTGGCGATCTCCGCCATGCCAGTCTTCAGCGGGCGCCCCGGATAGTCCAGCAGGCGGCCGTTCTCGATAAACAGCGTTAGATGCCACTGATCGTCGATGCCCTTCACCCAACCGATGCGATCGCCGCGGCCGGTGAATTCATACGGCCGGATCGGCGCAAAGGTGATGCCGGCGCGCTTTTCCACTTCGGCACGGAAAACGTCCACCCCAACGCGCTCCAGCGTGTATTTGGTTTTGGCGTTCTTGCGATCGGTACGGTTGCCCCAGTCGCGCTGCGTGGTCACCACCGCTTCCGCCACCGCCAGCGTATGCTCGAGCGGAATGTAGCCGAACTCGCTGGCCTGGCGCGCGTAGGTTTTCTTGTTGCCGTGCTCAATGGACAGCCCGCCGCCCACCAGCAGGTTGAAGCCCACCAGCTTGCCGTTTTCGGCGATCGCCACAAAGTTCATGTCGTTGGCGTGCAGATCGACGTCGTTCTGCGGCGGGATCACCACCGTGGTTTTAAATTTACGCGGCAGGTAGGTCGGCCCCAGAATCGGCTCTTCGTCGGTGGTGGCCACCTTCTCCTGATCCAGCCACACCTCTGCGTAGGCGCGGGTGCGCGGCAGCAGGTGTTCGGAGATCTTCTTCGCCCACTCGTAGGCTTCCTGATGCAGCTCGGACTCCACCGGATTGGAGGTGCACAGCACGTTGCGGTTCACGTCGTTGGCGGTCGCCAGCGCGTCCAGCCCCAGGCGGTTCAGCAGCTGGTGCACCGGTTTGACGTTGCCTTTCAGAATGCCGTGAAACTGGAACGTTTGGCGGTTGGTGATGCGAATGCTGCCGTACAGCGTGCTCTCCTGCGCGAACTTGTCGATGCCCAGCCACTGCTGCGGGCTGATGATGCCACCCGGCAGGCGACAGCGCAGCATCATGGCGTGGCGCGGCTCCAGCTTCTGCTCGGCGCGTTCGGCGCGAATGTCGCGGTCATCCTGCTGGTACATGCCGTGAAAACGGATCAGCAGGAAGTTGTCGCCGTTGAAGCCGCCGGTCAGGCCGTCGTTCAAATCATCGGCGATGGTGCCACGCAAGAAGTTACTCTCCTTCTTCATGCGCTCCGCATCGGCCAGTTTGCCTTCGACTACCAAAGGCCCGGGGTGTTTATCACTCATCAGTAAACATCTCGCTGATAACGGCGCTCAAGGCGCAGCTCACTTAAAAATTCATCCGCCTGCTCGGTATCCATGCCACCGTGCTCGGCCACCAGTTCCAGTAATGTGTTTTCCACGTCTTTTGCCATGCGATTGGCATCGCCGCAGACGTAAATGTGCGCGCCTTCCTGAATCCAGCGCCACACTTCCGCGCCCTGTTCGCGCAGTTTGTCTTGTACGTATATTTTATGTTGTTGGTCTCGGGACCAGGCCAGATCGATGCGGGTGAGCAGGCCGTCTTTCACGTAGCGCTGCCATTCGACCTGATACAGGAAATCTTCGGTAAAGTGCGGGTTGCCGAAGAACAGCCAGTTTTTGCCGCCGGCGCCGTCGGCGTCGCGCTGCTGCATAAAGGCGCGGAACGGCGCGATGCCGGTGCCCGGGCCGATCATGATAACCGGCGTTTCCGGGTTGGCCGGCAGGCGGAAGTTATCGTTGTGTTCGATAAACACCCGCACGTCGCCGTCTTCCTCCAGACGATCCGCCAGGAAGCCGGAGGCGCCGCCGCTGCGGGCGCGCCCGTCGATGTCGTAACGCACCACGCCCACGGTGATGTGTACTTCGCTTTCGTTCTCCGCCTGCGAAGAGGCGATGGAATACAGGCGCGGCGTCAGCGGGCGCAGCAGGCCGACCAGCTGTTCGGCGCTCAGATCCGCCGGCGCCTGGCGCACCATGTCGACGATCGGCGTGTTGTGCGCGTACTGCTGCAGCGCGGCTTTATCCGCCAGCAGGCCGATCAGCGTTTCGTCGCGCGACAGCGCGGCGTATTTATCGACGATCGGCGTGGTGTTCTGCGTCAGCTCGAAATGGCTGCGCAGCGCCTGCGCCAGCGGCAGGGTTTGCCCTTCCACCTCGACCGGCTCGTCGCCTTTCAGCCACAACAGCTGCACCAGTTCGTCCACCAGCGCCGGATCGTTATCGAACCATACGCCGAGCGCATCGCCCGGCTGATAGCGCAGGCCGGAGTCGCCCAGATCGATCTCGATATGGCGCACGTCTTTATCCGACGCGCGGCCGGTAATTTTCTGCTTGACCGCCAGTTGGGCGGTGAGCGGCTGTTCCTTGCTGTACGGGCTGCTGTCGATCAGATCGACCGCGCCGCTGGCCAACTCGCCCGGCGCGGCGCTTTCCGCCGGCGCGCGCGCCTTCAGCACCGACACCACCTGTTTGCGCCAGGCGGCGGCCAGCTCCTGGTACTCCACGTCGGCGTCCACGCGCTCCACCAGGCGCTCGGCGCCCAGCTCGGCCAGCTTGCCGTCGAAATCCTTGCCAGACTGGCAGAAATTCTCATAAGAGGTGTCGCCCAGCCCGAACACCGCAAAAGCGGTATCATTCAGCTTCGGCGCCTTTTTCGAGAACAGGAATTTATGCAGCGCCACCGCTTCTTCCGCCGGCTCGCCTTCCCCTTGCGTGGAGGCGACGATCACCAGCAGGCGCTCTTGAGCTATCTGCTTGAACTTGTAGTCGCCGGCGCTGATCAGCGTGGCGCTCAGATTGGCGGCCAGCAGATCGTCGCGCAGCTGCTCCGCCAGGCGGCGCGCATTGCCGGTCTGCGAAGCGGAAATGATGGTGATGCCGGCGGCAGCCGCAGGGGCAACAGGCGCAATGGCCACGGCTCCGGGCTGTTGATTGACCATGCCCCAAAAATAACCGGACAGCCACGCCAGCTGCGTCGGCGAATAGTCGCCGATCGTCGCCTGCAGGCGCGCCAGCTGTTCGGGCGTCAGCGGGAGCAAAGATGTTGGAGGAGCCTGAGTCGTCATTGCTGTACTTATTTCCTATACTTAGCGCCTTTCCTGCCAGGCGCGCGCCAGTGTCAGTCGCTGTCTCTTCGCTGCGTCGGGTGTGCGGAAAAGATCAGGAGAGTTTGTAAGGTTACCGAGCAGAATAGCAACGATTAAATAAGGGATAGCAATAAATCATAACCAAAATGACTAAGCTGTTTTTCTGGTAAGGCATAACGCTTAAACCGTTAAACAAAGTTTTTTATCCAGATGAAATTAAAGCGCTTTTTTTCATCGTTTTTTCACCGTTCAACATTTCGGCTCATAACCCCAGCCGATAGGTGCCGCAAACACCAAACAAAAAAAGTGTTAAACGGGCGCGTTGGCCGTGGCGGTAGACCATAACGGTATAAATGGCAAGCAGACGCGCTTTCCGGTACTATGCGGCGGTTTTTGAGTCAATGAGGCCGTAATAATGGCAACCACGCTGTTTAAAGATTTTCAGTTTGAAGCCGCACACCGCTTGCCGCACGTGCCGGAGGGCCATAAATGCGGCCGTCTGCATGGGCATTCGTTTATGGTGCGTCTGGAAGTGACCGGTGAAGTGGATCCCCACACCGGTTGGGTGATGGATTTCGCCGAGCTCAAGGCTGTGTTTTCCCCGATCTGGGAACGGCTGGATCACCATTATCTGAACGATATTCCAGGATTGGAAAATCCCACCAGCGAAGTGCTCGCCGCCTGGATTTGGCAGCAGCTCAAGCCCCAGCTGCCGGAATTGACGGCGGTGATGGTGAAAGAGACCTGTACGGCGGGATGCGTATATAAAGGTTAAAAGAAAGGGCGCCGCAATGGCGCCCTGATTTTAGGCGATGTTCAAATACTTGTGGGTCTGCATCGACAGCCGCCAATTGCGCGCGATACAGGTTTCAATACACAGACGGGTCGCCTCTTCTTTCTGGCTGATCGGCTGCAGTGCGATAATGCGCGCCTTGTCATCCTGCAACGTCGCCAGCAGCGCATCCAGCGCCTCGATGTCGCGCTCGCGCGCCACCGGATGCTTCACCTCGTCGGCGCGCCGCAGCGCCTGATCCAACACCTTCATGCCGCCGCGCATATTCACCTTGGGCGAAACCGTCACCCAGGTGTTGGCGGAACAGCGAATTTCGTGGGTGCCGCTGGTTTCAATCTGGCAACGGTAGCCGTGCTGTTCGAACAGCTCGGTCAGCGGCGCCAGATCGTAGATGCAGGGTTCGCCGCCGGTGATCACCACATGACGCGCGGTGTAGCCTTGCTGACGCATCACCGCCAGCAGCTGCTCGGCGCTGGCATTGCCCCAGGCGTCGCTCTCTTCTGTTTTGACCAGGATCCGTTGCAGGTCGACTTCCCGATGGGCTTCCTTTTCCCAGGTATGTTTGGTGTCGCACCAGCTGCACCCTACCGGGCAGCCCTGCAGGCGGATGAAAATAGCCGGCACGCCGGTGAAAAAGCCTTCGCCCTGCAAGGTTTGGAACATCTCGTTGATCGGGTACTGCATCGGTTTCTCAATCTGGAAAAGTAAAAAACGATTATCGCAGATTCCGGCTCGGCGACCAAACGGCCAAAATTGTATTAAATTTTTTCCTCCGCGCCGCCGCCAGCATATCTCACCGCCAATGGCGTTCATTTAATTTGTTAACCGGTCTTAGGCCTTTCATCCACGGTGCAACCTGCTCCACAGAAAACAACACGAAGTTAACAAATAAGATAATTATATTTGACATAAAGCGCCGACGCGCAGATGTATATACAAGCAAACACAAGCCGAGCATCAGTTTCGGCCACGTACTATTCATCACGACTACATCTGCGTTTAGAGGGTGCCATGACTCATTCCACCAGCGAGTTAAACATTCAACAGGCCATCGACGACAGCAAGTTTTCGCTGTTTCACTGGACACTGATCATTCTCGGATTCCTGATCCTCGCCATCGACGGTTTCGATACCGCCGCCATGGGCTATATCGCCCCCTCGGTCGCCAAAGACTGGGGCATCGTGAAGCAGGATCTGGGGCCGGTGCTGAGCGCCGCGCTGTTGGGGCTGTCGCTCGGCGCGCTGATAGCCGGGCCAATCTCCGACCGCATCGGCCGCAAGCGCGTGCTGGTGTTTTCCTGCCTGTTCTTCGGCCTGTCGAGCCTGGCCACCGCCTACGCCGGCTCGCTCAATAGCCTGACGCTGTGGCGTTTCCTCACCGGCCTCGGGCTGGGAGCGGCGATGCCCAACGCTATCACGCTGATCTCCGAATACGCGCCGCAGCGCTGCCGTTCGCTGGCGATCAATACCATGTATTGCGGCTTTCCGCTGGGCGCGGCCGGCGGCGGCGCCATTTCATCGTGGCTGATCCCGAGCTACGGCTGGCACAGCGTGCTGTTGCTCGGCGCCATTGCGCCGCTGGCGTTGACGGTGTTGCTGATCCTGCTGCTGCCGGAATCGGTCAAATATATGGTCAACCGCGGGCAGGATGCGGCGAAGATCAAACGCATTGCGCAACGCTTCGTCAGCCAGAGCCTCGACGGCGTGACGCGTTTTTACCTGTATGAAGAGAAGCTGACGCAGGCCAAGACCAGCGTCGGGCTGCTGTTCAGTCGCCCTTACCTGCTCGGCACGCTGATGCTGTGGGTGACCTACTTCATGGGGCTGGTGATCTACTACGTGTTGCTGAGCTGGATGCCGATCCTGATGCAGGGCTTGGGCTATCAGCTGGAGCAATCGGCGATGCTCACCTCGCTGTTCACCTTCGGCGGCACGCTCGGCATCCTGGTGGCCGGCTGGCTGATGGACCGCTGGAATGCGCACAAAGTGGTCTCGAGCGGCTTTGTCGTCACCGCCCTGCTGATCGTGGCGATGGCCACCGAAGACAAGCAGATCGTGCTGCTGGGCGCCTTCATCTTCCTGATGGGCGTCACCATGAACGGCGCGCAGTCCGGGCTGCAAACGCTGGCGGCCACCTTCTACCCGACCCACAGCCGCGCCACCGGCATCGCCTGGATGCAGGGCATCGGCCGCTTCGGCGGCGTCGCCGGCACCATGATGGGCGCCCAACTGCTGGCGATGCAGTGGGAAGTGCAGAGCATCCTGATGTTCCTGTGCGTACCGGCTCTGATCGCCGCCATCGCCACGGTGTGCAAGATGAGCCGCAAGCCGATGCTGCAACCGGCTGCCTGAGCCTGGCAAGCCCGCCCACGACGGGCTTTCTTCCTGCGGTGATAGGGCTTGTTTATCCTCCGCCGCCAACTGTAATCAGTCTGTAAAAATATTGTGACTAGCCGCCCAAAAATGAGTCAATTTTAATTCATTTTTGCCGAACAGCTCACTTTTCTCCGGCTTTCCGTATCTGAGACCGGCGATAAAAAATCGCATATCAACCTGATATAAAAAGAAAATAACTTTTTCTTATGCCACTTTTCAGCGGCAACTGGTCAGTGTTGCATATGCTTGTACATACAAGTATATGTTAATAAGCCCTACGCATTGTTATGCCGTGGTACTCATCCCCACCGCGGCATGGAATCTGCACCGATACTGTTTGAGGAAAATGCTGTGACTACAAATAACAAAGTTCGCAATGTCGATGTACGCGCGCCACGCGGCACACAATTAAACGCAAAAAGCTGGCTGACCGAAGCGCCGTTACGCATGCTGATGAACAACCTCGATCCTGAAGTTGCGGAGAACCCACACGAGCTGGTGGTGTACGGCGGCATCGGCCGCGCCGCGCGCGACTGGGATTGTTACGACAAGATCGTCGAAACCCTGAAAACGCTGGAAGAAGACGAAACCCTGCTGGTGCAGTCCGGCAAGCCGGTCGGCGTATTCAAAACCCACAGCAACGCGCCGCGCGTGCTGATCGCCAACTCCAACCTGGTGCCGCACTGGGCGACCTGGGAACACTTCAACGAGCTGGACGCCAAAGGCCTGGCGATGTACGGCCAGATGACCGCCGGCAGCTGGATCTACATCGGCAGCCAGGGCATCGTTCAGGGCACCTATGAGACCTTCGTCGAAGCGGGCCGCCAGCACTACGACGGCAGTCTGCAGGGGCGTTGGGTGCTGACCGCCGGTCTGGGCGGCATGGGCGGCGCGCAACCGCTGGCTGCGACGCTGGCGGGCGCCTGCTCGCTGAACATCGAATGTCAGCAGAGCCGCATCGATTTCCGTCTGAAAACCCGCTACGTCGATGAGCAGGCCAAAGATCTGGACGACGCGCTGGCCCGCATCAAAAAATACACCGCAGAAGGCAAAGCCATCTCCATCGCTCTGTGCGGCAACGCGGCGGAAATCCTGCCTGAGCTGGTGCGCCGCGGCGTGCGCCCGGACATGGTCACCGACCAGACCAGCGCCCACGATCCGCTGAACGGCTACCTGCCGAAGGGCTGGAGCTGGGAAGAGTATCGCCAGCGCGCGCAAACCGAGCCGGCCAAAGTGGTCGCCGCCGCCAAGCAATCGATGGCCGATCACGTCAAAGCCATGCTGGCGTTCCAGCAGATGGGCGTGCCGACCTTCGACTACGGCAACAACATTCGCCAGATGGCGAAAGAAACCGGCGTCGACAACGCCTTCGACTTCCCAGGCTTCGTGCCGGCCTACATCCGTCCGCTGTTCTGCCGCGGCATCGGGCCGTTCCGCTGGGCGGCGCTGTCCGGCGATCCGCAGGACATCTACAAAACCGACGCCATGGTGAAAGAGCTGATCCCGGATGACGAGCACCTGCACCGCTGGCTGGACATGGCGCGCGAGCGCATCAGCTTCCAGGGCCTGCCGGCGCGCATCTGCTGGGTTGGCCTCGGCCAGCGCGCCAAGCTGGGCCTGGCGTTCAACGAGATGGTGCGCCGCGGCGAACTGTCCGCCCCGATCGTCATCGGCCGCGACCACCTGGATTCCGGCTCCGTTTCCAGCCCGAACCGTGAAACTGAAGCGATGAAAGACGGCTCAGATGCGGTCTCCGACTGGCCGCTGCTGAACGCCCTGCTGAACACCGCCAGCGGCGCCACCTGGGTTTCCCTGCACCACGGCGGCGGCGTCGGCATGGGCTTCTCCCAACACTCCGGCATGGTGATCGTCTGCGACGGCACCGATGAGGCCGCCGAGCGCATCGCCCGCGTGCTGCACAATGACCCGGCTACCGGGGTCATGCGTCACGCCGACGCCGGCTACGATATCGCTATCGACTGCGCCCGCGAGCAAGGCCTGAACCTGCCGATGGTTGCCGCCACCCAAGGAGAAAAAGCATGAAAGCGCTGACTATTCGCCCGGGCAAACTGACGCTGGCCCAGCTACGCGACGTCTATCAACATCCGGTGACGCTGACGCTGGACGACAACGCCTACGGCCCTATCCAGCAGAGCGTGGCCTGCGTAGAGCGCATCGTTGAAGAAAACCGCACCACATACGGCATCAACACCGGATTTGGCCTGCTGGCTTCGACGCGCATCGCCCGCGACGATTTGGAAAATCTGCAGCGCTCGATCGTGCTGTCACACGCCGCCGGCGTGGGCGAGCCGACCGACGACAATCTGGTGCGCCTGATCATGGTGCTGAAGATCAACAGCCTGTCGCGCGGCTTCTCCGGCATTCGCCTGGAAGTTATCCAAGCGCTGATCGCGCTGGTCAACGCCGAAGTCTATCCGCATATTCCGCTGAAAGGCTCCGTCGGCGCCTCCGGCGACCTGGCGCCGCTGGCGCACATGAGCCTGGTGCTGCTGGGCGAAGGTAAGGCACGCCATCAGGGCCAATGGCTGCCGGCGACCGAAGCGCTGGCCAAAGCCGGCCTGAAACCGCTGACGCTGGCGGCGAAAGAGGGCCTGGCATTGCTGAACGGCACCCAGGTCTCCGCCGCCTTCGCGCTGCGCGGCCTGTTCGATGCCGAAGATCTGTTCGCGGCCGCCACCGTGGCGGGCAGCCTGACGGTGGAAGCGGCGCTGGGCTCTCGCAGCCCGTTCGATGCGCGTATCCACGAGGTGCGCGGCCAGCGCGGCCAGATCGACGCCGCCCTCGCCTACCGCCACCTGCTCGGCGCGCGCAGCGAAGTCTCCGACTCGCACCGCAACTGTGAAAAAGTGCAGGATCCTTACTCCCTGCGCTGCCAGCCGCAGGTCATGGGCGCCTGCCTGACGCAGATCCGTCAGGCCGCCGAGGTGCTGGAGATCGAAGCCAACGCCGTCTCCGATAACCCGTTGGTGTTCGCCGAACAGGGCGACGTGCTGTCCGGCGGCAACTTCCACGCCGAACCGGTGGCGATGGCCGCCGATAACCTGGCGCTGGCATTCGCCGAAATCGGTTCGCTGTCCGAGCGCCGCATCTCGCTGATGATGGACAAACACATGTCGCAGCTGCCACCGTTCCTGGTGGAGAACGGCGGCGTGAACTCCGGCTTCATGATCGCTCAGGTCACCGCCGCAGCGCTGGCCAGCGAAAACAAAGCGCTGGCGCATCCATCAAGCGTCGACAGTATTCCGACCTCCGCCAACCAGGAGGACCACGTTTCCATGGCGCCGGCCGCCGGCCGCCGCCTGTGGAACATGGCGGACAACGTACGCGGTATTCTGGCGGTCGAGTGGCTGGCCGCCTGCCAGGGCCTGGATTTCCGCAACGGCCTGAAGACCTCGGAAGGTCTGGAGCAGGCGCGCCGTCTGCTGCGCGAGCATGTCAGTTTCTACGACAAGGATCGTTTCTTCGCCCCCGACATTGAAGCCGCCAGCCAACTCTTGGCGGCCGGTCACCTGACATCGCTGCTGCCTGCGGCGCTGCTGCCTAGCCAGGCATAATCATCACATACTGAATCACGCAGTTTGTTCTGCCCCGCCGGGTGCGTTCCACCCGGCGCGGGCAGCGCGTGCCTGTTCGGCAAACACTTAACGGGAAGCAACATGCGTAACGAAACAACACAACTCAGACGCGGACTAAACGCGCGACATATCCGTTTCATGGCTCTCGGCTCGGCGATCGGCACCGGCCTGTTCTACGGCTCCGCCGGCGCCATCCAGCTGGCCGGCCCGGCGGTGCTGCTGGCCTACCTGGTGGGCGGCGCGGCGGTATTCATGGTGATGCGCGCGCTGGGCGAAATGGCGGTGCACCAGCCAGTTTCCGGTTCGTTCGGCCACTACGCCAGCCACTATCTCGGCCCGCTGGCCGGGTTCCTCACCGGCTGGACCTACACCTTTGAAATGGTGATCGTCGCCCTGGCGGACGTCACTGCCTTCGGCATCTATATGGGGCTGTGGTTCCCGGACGTCGCCCAGTGGGTCTGGGTGCTCAGCATCATCCTGTTTATCGGCGCGCTCAACCTGTGCAGCGTCAAGGTTTTCGGCGAGCTGGAGTTCTGGCTGTCGCTGGTCAAGGTCGCCGCCATCGTGGCGATGATCGTCGGCGGTGCGGCGGTAATGCTGTTCGGTTTCGGGCAAGCCCAGCACGCCACCGGCATCAGCAACCTGTGGCAGCACGGCGGCTTTATGCCTAACGGCATCGGCGGCGTGGTCGCGTCATTAGCGGTAGTGATGTTCGCCTTCGGCGGCATCGAGATCATCGGCATCACCGCCAGCGAGGCGAAAGACCCCGCCAAAGTGCTGCCGAAGGCGATCAACGCCGTACCGGTGCGCATCCTGCTGTTTTACGTGCTGACGCTGACGGTGCTGATGGCGATCTATCCGTGGAACAGCATCGGCCAGAACGGCAGCCCGTTCGTTGAGATCTTCAGCAACCTCGGCATCAGCTCCGCCGCCAACGTGCTGAACGTGGTGGTGATCACCGCGGCCATTTCGGCCATCAACAGCGACATCTTCGGCGCCGGCCGCATGATGTACGGCATGGCGCAGGACGGCCAGGCGCCGCGCAGCTTCACCAAACTGACCGCCAGCGGCGTGCCGTGGATGACGGTGCTGGTGATGTCGGTCGCCCTGCTGCTGGCGGTGGTGCTCAACTACCTGATCCCGGAGAAGGTCTTCATGATCATCGCCTCAATCGCTACCTTCGCCACCGTCTGGGTGTGGCTGATGATCCTGCTGTCGCAGATCGTCATGCGCCGCACGCTGTCGCCGGAAGAAACGCGTCAGTTGAGCTTCCCGGTGCCGTGGTGGCCGGTGGCGCCGGCATTGGCGACCGCCTTTATGGCGTTCGTCATCGGCCTGCTCGGCTACTTCGAAGAGAGCCGCATCGCCCTGTATGTCGGGCTGGTGTGGATCGCGTTCCTCACCGCGGCTTACTGGCTGTGGGTACGCAAAAAAGGCGGCGGTTCGCCGGTGACCACAGCGACGCAACAGATGTAACGCTCGCTTCGGCTAAAACCCGCTGCGGCGGGTTTTTTATTGCGCCTGCGCCAGCGCTTGCAGGATATCCGCCTGCAGATCGTCAAACGCCTCCAGCCCGGCGGACAGCCGCACCAGCCCCTCGCTGATGTGGTGCCGTTTCCGCTCTTCCGGCGTGTAGGCCGAGTGCGTCATGCTGGCCGGGTGTTGCGCCAGGCTTTCGCAATCGCCCAGGCTGACCGCGCGCAAGATGAGCTGCAGCGCGTTGAGGAAGCGAATGCCCGCACGCAGGCCACCCCGCAGCTCAAACGCCAGCATGCCGCCGGGGCGCGCCATTTGCCGCTGCGCCAACGCATGCTGCGGGAAGTTCGCCAGGCCGGGGTAATACACCCGCTCGACCGCCGGATGCTCCGCCAACATCTCCGCCAGGCGCTGCGCATTATCGCAATGACGATCCATGCGCAGCGGCAAAGTTTTCATCCCGCGCAGCACCAGCGCGGCATCCTGCGCTGACAGTACCGCCCCATTCATGTCCTTTAGCCCCTCCAGACGGATCGCCTCGGCCAACGCCTGACGCGTCACCGCGATCCCGGCCAGGAGATCCCCGTGCCCGCCGAGGTACTTGGTCGCCGAGTGCACCACGATATCGGCGCCTAGCGCCAAAGGCCGCTGCAGATAGGGCGTACAGTAGGTGTTGTCCACCAGCAACAGCGCCTGATGCCGATGGGCGATCTCCGCCACGGCGGCGATATCGATCAAACGCATATTGGGATTGGCCGGCGTTTCGCAATACACCAGGCGGGTACGCGGTCCAATGGCCGCCGCCAACCGCTCCGGCCGGGTCAAATCAACGTGGGTTATCTTGACGCCAAAGCGCGCCAGACCATGATGAAAGTAGCTGAAGGTGCAACCATAGACGGTTTCGTCGACAATCAGCTCATCACCCGGTCTGAGCAGCGTCCAACAACACGCGGTGATCGCCCCCATGCCGGAAGCGAACGCCACCGCCGCCTCCCCCTCCTCCAGGTTGGCGATGCGTTGCTCGAGCAGGTTTAACGTCGGGTTGGCGATGCGCGAGTAAAAGTACCCCGGCTCGGTGCCGGCAAAGCAGGCGCCGCCGTATTCCGCCGTGGGAAAAGCAAACGTAGAGCTCATAAACACCGGCGGAGACAGTGCCCCCTGATACCGCTGAGGATCGTAGCCGTAATGAATAGCCCGGGTGGCAAAGTCGTGGCCAACTGCTGTAGCGGACATAACACAACTCCTTACCTGAGTGAGTGAAGCTTAATTCGACGATTCATCTGGCAGGGCTGACGGCAACGCGCTGTCTCGCGTGCGCCGGCCGATGATTTGTAAAGTACGCAGCAGCAACGTTAACCCCAGCAGGGTATCCGGCTGCTTCAGCAAGGCGTACAGCGCGCGAAAACTGGCCGGTGGTGGATTCAACTGCAGCTCGCTGTGCGCCATCTGCAGCGCCGTTCCGCCTTCCCAGCCGAGGGTCACCAAACCTTCAAAGACGCCGGCTAATTTCTCCACCAGCGCGTTGTCGGCAATATCCACCACGTCCGACAACAGCGACAACAGATCGACCACGTTATCCAACCGGCCACCCGCCAGCAGCGGCTGCAGTTTCTCGAGCAACGCCGCCAATGATTGCAGGTCAGCCGCATGCACCGTGCTTTCCGTCATATCAGCCCCCTTACCGTGGCCCAGTAAAGGCCGCGGTTAAACCCATTGCGCAGCATGCCGCCCACCTTGGTGGCGGGCGTCGGCAGCACGTCGTGACGGTAGTCGTACACCAGCGGCATGCCGGCATTCAGCCCCATTTGCGCGACCGCCTGCACCTTGCCGTCATAATGGCTCACGGTTTGGCCCAGCCGCATTTCCGCCACGATGTTGTCGGCAATGACCGGCGCCTGATTATGGCAAGAGCCGCCGGCCTTGCTGACCGGCAAATCCACGGTATCGCCTATGACATACACGCCCTGTTGGCCGTAGACCTGCAGCGTTTGATGATCGGTCGGCAGCCAGCCTTCACCGTTTTGACTCTCGCTCAACCCGGTATTGCGCACCGCCTCGACTGCACGAATCGGCGGCGTTGCCATCAGAATGTCGAACGGCTGCTCTTCCCCCTCAGCGGAATAGGCGATGTTACGTTGGGCGTCTACCCGGCTGAGGGTAAACCCACGCTGGTGGAGAATGTCACGTGCGGCAAAAATGGCGGGCAGCGCTTCGCCGGTCGGGCGCTGTAAAAACAGGCAGTTACGCAGCAGTTGAGAAATGGTTGGGTAGGTATAAACGATCTCCACCGCCTTGCGCACGCCGCGCCGCCGCAGGTAGTCGTCCAGCATCAGGGTGGTTTCGATCGGCGCGATGCCGCACTGATGGGGCACGTTGGGCGTTTCAGGGAAGGACACGGTGATGAAAATGCGGCCTTTCTCGATCGTCGCCAGCTTATGCGCCAACTGCCGCGCGGCCTGATACTGGTAGAAATGATCGCCCGCCTGCGCCAACCCTTCGATGCGCTCTGGCCAAGGTACGCAGCCGGTGGCGAAAACCAGAAAGTCATAGGAGTAAAGCTTACCGCTTTGCGTCGCTATACTTCGCTGTTTTAAATCGAAAGATTCCGCTTTATCAATAATAAACTGTATTTCAGGCCGCAATAAACTCCGCTGTGAACGCGTGAGCTCCTGCTTGAAAAAAGTATTGAATGCCACATACATAAACGCCGGTTTGTAATAATGCAGCGGTGAATCCGATATCATTAATAACTCAACTTTATTATTAATAATTTCCCGGTGCAATTTTGTGGCCAATAAATTGGCCAATATGGTGCCGCCGGTTCCGCCGCCGACAATGATGATTCGCTGTCGCATCAAGCCCTCGCTCAACCGGCCAGCAAGCCGGCAGTATTAAGGTATGGTGATGTTCAAGGTCTACGGCAGAACGGCGAGAAATAAACTGCCTTATTGGCAGTCTAGTAACGAATAGTTATAAAGCAAACAAAATTGGAATATAAAATAAGCGCGTTTACTATCTTTAATGAAATTATCGGGTTAAACAAAACCACGTTTTCAATAAAAAACTTATTATTAAAATGACAATCATCACGAATTTAAAACATAAAAAAACCCGCCGCGGCGGGTTTTTATTTAGCAACCGAATCGGTCGAACTTACTGGCCTTTAACTTCTTTCAGGCCGTTGAACGGCGCACGGTCACCCAGCGCTTCTTCGATACGGATCAGTTGGTTGTACTTGGCAACGCGGTCAGAACGGCTCATGGAACCGGTTTTGATCTGACCAGCCGCAGTCCCTACCGCCAGGTCAGCGATGGTCGCGTCTTCGGTTTCACCGGAACGGTGAGAGATCACCGCAGTGTAACCGGCGTCTTTCGCCATCTTGATAGCTGCCAGGGTTTCGGTCAGAGAACCGATCTGGTTGAACTTGATCAGGATGGAGTTAGCGATGCCTTTCTCGATGCCTTCTTTCAGGATCTTGGTGTTGGTCACGAACAGATCGTCGCCAACCAGCTGGATTTTGTCGCCCAGTACTTTGGTCTGGTAAGCGAAGCCCGCCCAGTCGGATTCATCCAGGCCGTCTTCGATAGACACAATTGGGTACTGTTTGGTCAGCTCTTCCAGGAAGTGAGTGAACTCTTCGGAAGTGAAGGCTTTGTTACCTTCGCCGGCCAGCACGTATTTACCGTCTTTGTAGAATTCGGAAGCCGCGCAGTCCATCGCCAGAGTGACGTCTTTGCCCAGCTCGTAGCCCGCCGCTTTTACCGCTTCAGCGATAACCGCCAGCGCTTCGGCGTTGGAACCCAGGTTTGGCGCATAGCCGCCTTCGTCGCCCACGGCGGTGTTCATGCCTTTGGCTTTCAGAACTTTCGCCAGGTGGTGGAACACTTCAGAACCGATGCGCACCGCTTCTTTCAGGGTCTTCGCGCCAACCGGCTGAATCATGAATTCCTGAATGTCGACGTTGTTGTCAGCGTGCTCGCCGCCGTTGATGATGTTCATCATCGGCAGTGGCATGGAGAATTTGCCTGGGGTGCCGTTCAGTTCAGCGATGTGCTCGTACAGCGGCATGCCTTTAGAGGCTGCGGCCGCTTTCGCTGCTGCCAGGGAAACCGCCAGAATGGCGTTGGCGCCGAAGTTGGATTTGTTTTCGGTGCCGTCCAGCTCGATCATGATCTTGTCGATGTTCGCCTGGTCTTTGGCATCTTTACCCAGTACTGCCTGAGCAATCGGACCGTTTACTGCAGCAACGGCTTTCAGTACGCCTTTACCCAGGAAACGAGACTTGTCACCGTCACGCAGTTCCAGCGCTTCGCGGGAACCGGTAGAAGCACCTGACGGCGCAGCAGCCAGGCCGACGAAACCGCCTTCCAGATGAACTTCGGCTTCAACAGTCGGGTTACCGCGGGAGTCGATGATTTCACGACCGATGACTTTAACGATTTTGGACATTAGGTTTTCCTCAGTACAAGTTAAACTAAAACTCCAGACAAACAGCGCGCGGTTCTCACCGCGCGCCGCCTACCAAATATGTTATTTCACCTGGCGCTTCTGATGCTCGCCAGCGGCTTTCACGAAGCCGGCGAACAGCGGATGCCCATCACGCGGCGTAGACGTAAATTCCGGGTGGAACTGACAGGCTACAAACCACGGGTGATTCGGCAGTTCAATGATCTCAACCAGCTTGTTGTCGGCGGAACGACCGGCGACACGCAGCCCTGCGGCTTCGATCTGCTTCAACAGCATGTTGTTAACTTCGTAACGGTGACGATGACGCTCGACAATGGTCGGTTCGCCGTACAGCTGGCGCACCAGGCTGTTGTCGCTCAGGTTGCACTGTTGGCCACCTACGCGCATCGTGCCGCCCAAATCGCTTTCTTCGCTGCGCACTTCGACGTTGCCGTCTTCGTCGCGCCATTCGGTGATCAACGCCACCACCGGGTACTTACAGTCTGGCATAAACTCGGTGGAGTTGGCGTTCTCCATCCCCGCCACGTTGCGAGCGAACTCCATCAACGCCACCTGCATGCCCAGGCAAATGCCCAGATAAGGAATGTTGTTCTCGCGCGCATAGCGTGCGGTCATCACTTTGCCTTCCACGCCGCGGTAACCGAAGCCGCCCGGGATCAGGATCGCATCCAGCCCTTTCAGCACTTCCACGCCGCGGGTTTCCACGTCCTGCGAGTCGATCAGCTTGATGTTCACGGTCAGACGGTTTTTCAGCCCGCCGTGCTTCAGCGCTTCGATCACCGACTTGTAAGCGTCCGGCAGCTCAACGTATTTGCCGACCATACCGATGGTCACTTCGCCGCCCGGATTGGCTTCTTCGTAGATCACCTGTTCCCATTCGGCCAGGTTGGCTTCCGGCGCGTTCAGGCTGAATCGTTTACAAATATAATCGTCCAGCCCCTGAGATTTCAATAGGCCTGGGATTTTATAAATAGAATCAACGTCTTTCAGAGAGATAACCGCTTTTTCCGGCACGTTGCAGAAAAGCGCGATTTTAGCGCGTTCGTTAGCAGGAACCGCGCGATCGGAACGGCAAATCAGCACATCAGGCTGGATACCGATGGAAAGCAGCTCTTTTACGGAATGCTGGGTCGGCTTGGTTTTCACTTCGCCCGCCGCCGCCATGTACGGCACCAGCGTCAGGTGCATGTACAGCGTGTGCTCGCGGCCCACTTCCACCGCCATCTGACGGATGGCTTCGAGGAACGGCAGCGATTCGATATCGCCGACGGTGCCGCCGATTTCCACCAGCACCACATCGTGGCCTTCGCCGCCTTCGATGATGCGCTCTTTGATCGCGTTGGTGATGTGCGGAATGACCTGCACGGTCGCGCCCAGATAGTCGCCGCGGCGTTCTTTACGCAGCACGTCGGAGTAGATGCGGCCGGTGGTGAAGTTGTTGCGACGCGACATTTTGGTGCGAATGAATCGCTCGTAGTGACCCAAATCCAGATCGGTTTCTGCGCCGTCTTCGGTGACGAAAACTTCCCCATGCTGAATCGGGCTCATGGTGCCCGGATCCACGTTGATGTACGGGTCCAGTTTCATGATGGTAACGTTGAGGCCACGGGCTTCAAGAATAGCCGCCAGAGAGGCTGCGGCAATGCCTTTACCCAGAGAGGATACGACCCCGCCGGTCACAAAAATATAATTAGTTGTCATGCTGAACCTGAGAGTTTAGGTTTAAAGACGATGGAAGAACCAGGACGGGAAAGTAGTATACCCGAACCTCTCCTGACCTACAAACGATCGTTTTGCTGTCCATCATCTCGGCCGCCCTCCCGTGTTCATCAGGGTTTACTCCGCCGGCGCTCCGCAAACCCTCCAGGAAATACAAAGAGTTAGCGGAGAAAATTTCTTTTTACCGCCCCTCGGGAGCGATAAAACGCCTTAGATTTCAGTTTGTTGGCCTTTTGCTGCCGACGGCAGCCATGCGCCTGTGACCTGACTGCAAGCTTAACCGTTTCAGCTTTCGTGAACCTTGTCGTCGATCAACATTGTAGCGGCGGTTCAGCTTCCCTAAACCCGATTACCTGGGATCGAGGCGCATCAGGTTAACGACTGATGTAAAGCATGCGTTCAGGCATATCAACAATCACACGATGACCCCGCATAAAACCCATCCCCAGCAGACCATCAAAACCCAGCGCCTCAGACGTTGGGCCTTCGGTAACGATGGCCAAATCGTTGTGATGCCGGCCCCGGCGATCGGTCAAGGTGAATCTGGTCACTCGGCAATCCAGGTTATCGGCCTCAGGCTCAATGGAGCGACAGCCGGAAAACAAGAGGCCAGCCGGCAAGCCTGCGGCAAACAAAAGAGAATGGCTGGCGCCGGTATCAACAATCAGGCGCAACGGTTTATTGCCAACGAAGGCCGTCACACTCAGCCCCTCATCAGTCTGTTCGAATGGATATGAAGCCCATATTGCAATGTCTGAAGGCAGATGAGTCAACATTTGCAAGCGGTCGTTTTCGAAGTCCATCAGCACCTTTCGATCGCGGAACAACCCAAGCCCCATCACTTCACTTACCGGCACCTCGTTTCCCAGGCTGAGTCCCCAGGGCTTAAAACTCACCGCTTCGACGTCGTTAAACGGGATATTGCCAATAAACAGCCGACTAATCCGCCAGGCAGACACCTGATTTTCACCGCCAGAGAGATCTCTCAGCCGCCGAGGCGCCAGCTGCACCGCCTTCAGACTCGGTTGCGCGACCAGACGCTCCAGATCGTGTTGATAAAGGTGTATCCCTTCTGCGCTGCCGGTATCCAGCATGAACGTGTGTAACCGGTTATCGATCTGCACATCGACTAATGGCAGCCTGCGTTCATCATACCGCAGCCGCCCAACATCAGCAGGAGGAGACGCCGTGCTGAAACCGGGGAAAAAACAGGCTAAAAGCATTAGCCTCTTGATCATGACGCCACCTTCCCTTGTCTGCGTGGAACGTCCTTCATGTTCACCCCGGCGCCATGAACGCCGGAAGCGCATCAGATTTCAGATTTCTTCACCTGCTGCCAGGCGTCTTCCATCTGCTCCAGCGTGGCGTCTTCAAGCCGCAGCCCGCGTTGCTGGACTATCGCTTCCACCTGGCGGAAGCGGCGCTCGAACTTGCGGTTCGCCGCCTGCAGCGCGTTCTCCGCCTTGTGCCCCAGATGGCGCGACAGGTTCACCGTGGCGAACAGCAGATCGCCGATCTCCTCTTCCAGCTTGCTCTCATCGACCACCGCCTGGCGGGCTTCGTGCATCACTTCATCGATCTCTTCGTACACTTTGTCCAGCACCGGCCCCAGGGTGTTCCAGTCGAAGCCGACCGAGGCGCAGCGTTTTTGAATTTTGTGCGCCTTCATCAGCGCCGGCAACGCCTGCGGAATGTCGTCCAGCACCGAGTGCAGCGCTTTTTCGGCGCGCTCGCCGGCCTTGAGCTGCTCCCAGCGCGCGGCCACGGCTTCGCTGTCTCCGCCCTCGGCGTCGCCGAAGATATGCGGGTGACGGCGCTCCAGCTTATCGCTGATGGCGGTGCACACCTCATCGAAATCGAACAGCCCCTGTTCCTGCCCCATCTGGGCGTAGAACACCACCTGGAACAGCAAATCGCCCAGTTCGTCGCGCAGATCGGCGTAGTCCTGCCGCTCGATGGCGTCCAGCACTTCGTAAGTCTCTTCCAGCGTGTAGGGCGCGATGGTGGCGAAAGTTTGCTTGCGGTCCCACGAGCAACCGACCTGGGGATCGCGCAGCGTTTTCATGATGTTCAGCAGGCGCTGCAGCGGAGTGGATTGGGTCATAAAAAATCTCTGAGAAAGAATGGGGGCGCATGGGAGCGCCCACCGAATGCATGGACCTCGGGCCGTATCGATAGCGCATACGGCCCGAAAGGCGATGTGAGCTTAGTTGCCGTGCAGACGCTTGGCGTCTATCACGTCCGGCAGCTGGTTCAGCTTCGCCAGCACCCGGCTCAGCACCTGCTGGTTGTAGATTTCGATATCCATGTCGATGGTGGCCAACTGTTTCTTGGTGTCGCTGCGGCTGGCAACCCCCAGCACGTTGACCTTTTCGTTGGCCAAAATGGTGGTAATGTCGCGCAGCAACCCGCTGCGATCGTTGGCCATCACGCGCACCACCAGCGAATAACCGCTGGAGTAGCTTTCACCCCATACCGCATCGACGATGCGCTCCGGCGCGTGCGATTGCAAATCGACCAGTTGATCGCAGTCCGCACGGTGGATCGAGATACCGCGCCCCTGGGTGATAAAACCGACGATGTCGTCGCCAGGGATCGGCTGGCAGCAGCGGGCAATGTGGTGCATCAGGTTGCCCACGCCCTCCACCACCACTCGGCCGTTGTCCTTGTTGCGGGCCGGCGGCGGCGCTTTCTGCTGCACCAGCTGGCGCAGCGCCTCGCGATCCTGTTCTTCGGCGCTCGGCTTGTTGAACTTGCCCTGCAGGTAATTCACCATCTGGTTCAGGCGAATGTCCCCGCCGCCGATCGCCGCCAATACCTCGTCCAGCGAGTTCATGTTGTAGCGCGGGATCAGCAGCTTTTCGGCCTCTTTCAGGCTGATGCCGAGGTGTTCCAGTTCGTTGTCCAGCATCTGGCGGCCGGCGAGAATGTTCTTGTCGCGATCCTGCTTGCGGAACCAGTTGTGGATCTTCGAGCGCCCGCGGCTGGTGGTGACATACCCCAGGTTTGGGTTCAGCCAGTCGCGGCTCGGGTTCGGCTGTTTCTGGGTGATGATCTCAATCTGATCGCCCATCTTCAGCTGATAGGTAAACGGCACGATGCGGCCGCCGATCTTGGCGCCGATACAGCGGTGACCGACGTCGCTGTGAATGTGGTAGGCGAAATCGAGCGGCGTGGAGCCGGCCGGCAGATCCACCACGTCGCCTTTCGGGGTAAATACATAGACCCGATCGTCGAACACCTGGCTGCGCACTTCGTCGAGCATCTCGCCGGAGTCCGCCATTTCTTCCTGCCAGGCGATCAGCTTGCGCAGCCAGGCGATGCGTTCTTCGTAGCCGGAGCGCACGGTCACGCCTGCGCCCTCTTTGTACTTCCAGTGCGCGGCCACGCCCAGTTCGGCGTCTTCGTGCATTTGGCGCGTGCGGATCTGAATCTCTACGGTTTTGCCGCGCGGCCCCAGCACCACGGTGTGGATCGACTGGTAGCCGTTCGGTTTCGGGTTAGCGACGTAGTCGTCGAACTCATCCGGCAAATGGCGGAAGTGGGTATGCACGATGCCCAACGCCGCGTAGCAATCCTGCAGGCGCTCCGCCACGATGCGCACCGCACGCACGTCGAACAGTTCGTCGAACGCCAGGTGTTTTTTCTGCATCTTGCGCCAGATGCTGTAGATGTGTTTCGGCCGGCCGTAGATCTCCACCCGAATGCCTTCGTTGGCCATCTCGGCGCGCAGCCCGGCGACGAAATCGTCGATGAACTGTTCGCGATCGATGCGGCGCTCATGCAACAGCTTGGCGATGCGCTTATATTCTTCCGGATGCAGGTAGCGGAAGCAGAAATCCTCCAGCTCCCACTTCAGCTGGCCGATGCCGAGCCGGTTGGCCAGCGGGGCGTAGATGTTGGAACACTCTTTCGCCGCCAGCACGCGTTCGTCTTCCGGCGCGTCTTTCACCTCACGCAGGTGGGCGATGCGCTCCGCCAGCTTGATGACCACGCAGCGGAAATCCTCCACCATCGCCAACAGCATGCGGCGCACGTTGTCGACCTGTTCGGAGGCCATCGAGTCGTTTTGGGTGGCTTTCAGTTGGCGAATGGCGTCCATATCGCGCACGCCGTGCACCAGCGCGACGATGCCCTTGCCGAACGCTTCGGTCAGGGTCTCTTCCTGCACGATGCCGGCGTCCACCAGCGGGAACAGCAGCGCGGCGCGCATGCTGTCATTGTCCATGCTCAGCGTCGAGAGAATTTCCACCATCTCCAGGCCGCGCCACAGCAGCAACGAGGCGTCAGGATGGTTTTGGGTCTGCTGCTCACAATAACGCCAGGTTGCGGCCAATCGCTCACATGACTGCGGGTTAGGTAGCCCCAAGCCGGCGATCCACTCATCAAGAGCGAACTCACCCGCCGTATTCAGATGTGCACTTCTTACCGCAACCATAACTTCTCCCTACTTTGCAGCGACCTCTGGCGCACGCTCGTTGATAAACAGCGCCATTGATTCAAGATGCCCCGTGTGCGGAAACATATCCAACATCCGCACGCGCGCAAGACGATAACCGGCGTTCAACAGCACGTTGCTGTCGCGAGCCAGCGTGGTGGGGTTACAGGAAACATACACCACCCGCGCCGGCGCCAGTTTTACAATGTGTGACATCACCCCGGCCGCACCAGCGCGGGCGGGATCCAGCATCACCTTATCAAACCCTTGTGCTGCCCAAGGTTGCCGCGCAACGTTGTCCTCCAGATTCTCATGGAAGAACGACGCATTATTCAGCTTATTCTTATGTGCATTATATTGCCCATTCGCTACCAGCGTGGCAACACCTTCGATGCCCACCACCGCGGCGGCGCGGCGCGCCAGCGGCAGGGTGAAATTACCCATGCCGCAGAACAGGTCCAGCACCCGATCATTGGGTTGAATGTCGAGCCATTCAAGGGCCTGCGCCACCATTTGTTGGTTTACGACGTCATTGACCTGAATAAAGTCGCGCGGACTGAAGTCTAAGCGTAGCCCGTCAACCTGATAATACGGCGTTTCACCGCACAGTTTTTCCACCCGATCGCTGTCCGGCGCCAGATAAACGGCGACCTTTTCCCGCTCGCCAAACGCCAACAGCGCCTGCCGATCCGCCTCTTTCAGCGCGTCGAGATGACGCAGCACCAGCAGCGGGCCGTTATCCGCCAGCACCAGCTCCACATGCCCCAGCCGCCGCACCGCCTGCAGCCCGCTCAGGCAGGCGCGCACCGGCGCCAGCAGCTGCTCCAGCTCCGGCCGCAGCACCGGGCAGTGCTCCACCGCCACCAGCTCGCTGGAGGCCGCCTGGCGAAAGCCCATCATCAGGCGCTGCTGCTTCGGCTGCCACGCCAGGCTCAGGCGGGCGCGGCGGCGATAGCCGTATTCCGGGCCGGCGATCACCGGTTCCTGTTGCGGGGTTACTCCGGTTTCGCGGGCGATCATGCGCACCAGCGCCGCCGCCTTGCTCTGCTGTTGCAGCGCCTCATCCGCATGTTGCTGCTGGCAGCCGCCGCACACGCCAAAATGCGGGCAGCGCGGTTCTACCCGCTGCGGGCTGCGGCTCAGCAGGCGTTTGAGCTTGCCTTTGGCGAACTGACGCTTGTCTTCGGTCAGCTGGATTTCCGCCTGCTCGCCCGGCAAGACGCCCGGCACGAACACCGCTTTGCCGTCGTGGCGCGCCACGCCCTGGCCGAAAGGATCGAGATCGCTCACCGTCACGGTGAAGATTTGTGAGCTCTGCCGGGTCGTCACGCGGCGTTTGGGAGAGTAGAATTGCGCCATATTTGTCGATTGTGTGCTGGTTCATTAAGCTAGTGTCAGCTGTCAATTCTCCCACATTGGAATCCCATGACCAAATACAGCCTGCGTGCGCGCATGATGATCCTGATTCTGGCACCGACCTTGCTGATTGGTTTGCTGCTCAGCACCTTCTTCGTGGTGCACCGCTATAACGAGCTGCAGGAACAACTGGTCGACGCCGGCGCCAGCATCATCGAGCCGCTGGCGGTGGCCAGCGAGTACGGCATGACGTTCCGCAGCCGCGAATCGGTCAGGCAGTTGGTCAGCCTGTTGCACCGCCGCCATTCGGACATCGTGCGTTCGATCACCGTGTTCGATGCGCAGAACAATTTGTTCGTCACCTCCAATTATCATCACAACTTCGCTCAGCTGCAGCTGCCGAAAGGCGTGCCGTTGCCCACCGATCTGATGCTCACCCGACGCGGCGATTCGCTGATCCTGCGCACGCCGATCCTGTCGGAAAGCCAGTATCCGGATGAAACCGCCGACGGCGGCAGCCATCCCGACAACAACCTGGGCTATGTGGCGATCGAGCTGGATCTGCAGTCGGTGCGGCTGCAGCAATATAAAGAGGTCTTTGTCTCTACCCTGCTGTTGCTGCTGTGCATGTGTATCGCCATCCTGTTCGCTTACCGGCTGATGCGCGACGTGACCGGCCCGATCCGCAATATGGTGAACACCGTCGACCGCATCCGCCGCGGCCAGCTCGACAGCCGCGTGGAAGGCTACATGCTCGGCGAGCTGCACATGCTGAAAAACGGCATCAACTCGATGGCGATGTCGCTCACCGCCTATCACGAAGAGATGCAGCAGAACATCGATCAGGCCACGTCAGACCTGCGCGAAACGCTGGAGCAGATGGAGATCCAGAACGTCGAACTGGATCTGGCGAAAAAACGTGCGCAGGAGGCGGCGCGCATCAAGTCCGAATTTCTGGCCAACATGTCGCATGAGCTGCGTACTCCGCTCAACGGCGTGATCGGCTTCACCCGCCAGATGCTGAAAACCGATCTGAGCGCAACCCAGACCGACTATTTGCAGACCATCGAGCGCTCGGCCAACAACCTGCTGACCATCATCAATGACGTGCTGGACTTTTCCAAGCTGGAGGCCGGCAAGCTGGTGCTGGAGCATATTCCGTTCGCCCTGCGTGAAACGCTGGACGAAGTGGTGGTGCTGCTGGCGCCCAGCGCCCACGACAAGGGCCTGGAGCTGACGCTGGATGTGCACAACGACGTACCGGAGCAGGTGATCGGCGACTCGCTGCGCCTGCAGCAAATCATCACCAACCTGCTGGGCAACGCCATCAAATTCACCGAAACCGGCAATATCGACATTCGCGTCGAGCTGCGCAAACAGCTGGATCGCCGGGTGGAAGTGGAAGTGCAGATCCACGATACCGGCATCGGCATCTCCGAACGCCAGCAGTCGCAGCTGTTCCAGGCATTCCGCCAGGCGGACGCCAGCATCTCCCGCCGCCACGGCGGCACCGGGCTGGGGCTGGTGATCACACAAAAGCTGGTGAAAGAGATGGGGGGCGATATCTGCTTCCACAGCCAGTTGAACCGCGGCTCGACCTTCTGGTTCCATATCACGCTGGATCTGAACGAGGGCATGCTGTCGCTGGCGCCGAGCCTGCCGGATCTGAACGGCAAAACGCTGGCCTATATCGAGTCTAACCCAACGGCGGCGCAGGCGACGCTCAACATGCTCAGCGTCACGCAGCTGGTGATCACCCACTCGCCGACGCTGGGCCAGTTGCCGTCAAGCCACTATGACTTCCTGCTGGCCGGCGTGCCGATCCCGTTCCGCGACAACATGGCGCAGCATCAGGACAAATTGCTGGCCTCGCTGAAGCTGGCCGATAGGGTCATTCTGGCGCTGCCGTGCCAGGCGCAGATCGATGCCGAGCTGCTTAAACAACAAGGCGCGCTCGGCTGCCTGATCAAGCCGATCACCAGCACGCGTCTGTTCCCTCTGCTGAGAATGGAGACGCCCGATCGGCTCGCCGCCCCGCCTGAGCGTAAACGTCTGCCGCTGACGGTGATGGCGGTCGACGACAACCCGGCCAACCTGAAGCTGATCGGCACGCTGCTGGGCGAACAGGTGGAAAAAACGCTGCTGTGCGAGAGCGGTGAGGAAGCGCTGGCGCTGGCGCGCAACAACGTGCTGGATCTGATCCTGATGGACATTCAAATGCCGAAGATGGACGGCATTCACGCCAGCGAACTGATCCGCCAGTTGCCGCACCACAACTCCACGCCGATCGTCGCCGTCACCGCCCATGCCGCCAGCGGCGAGCGCGAGCACCTGCTGCAGGCCGGGATGGACGACTACCTGGCCAAGCCGATCGACGAGAAAATGCTGACCCGCGTGCTGTCGCGCTATCACAGTGGCGAAATGGAAAACGCCGTCGCCGACGACGCGCCGCTGTCGCTCGACTGGCCGCTGGCGCTGCGTCAGGCGGCCAATAAGCCGGATCTGGCGCGCGATCTGCTGCAAATGCTGCTCGATTTCCTGCCGCAGGTGCGCGAACGAGTGCAGGCGCTGCTCGAAGGGCAACACGACGACGAGATCCTCGACCTGGTCCATAAGCTGCACGGCAGCTGCAGCTACAGCGGCGTGCCGCGCCTCAAGCAGCTGTGTTTCTACCTCGAGCGGCAGCTGCGCCAGGGCATCACCAACGACGAACTGGAGCCGGAGTGGCTGGAGCTGTTGGATGAGATTGAACTGGTGATCCACGCGGCGCGCGTGCATCTGGCGCAACCGGCCTGAATCCTCAGGCCATAATGCAAAAAGGCACGCCATAGCGTGCCTTTGTTGCTTTTAGCGCCTGACGTTTATCACTGCGCCAGCAGGTACAGCTGGCTATCGCCGCGCTGAATATTCAACGCCAGCACCGACGGCTTGCTGTCGAGGATTTTACGCAACTCGCCCAGGTTCTGGATCGGCTGTTGGTTCACGCCCAGGATCACGTCGCCCTTTTTCAGGCCGATGCGCGCGGCGGCGCTGCCGGCTTTCACGCTGTCGACCTTGACGCCTTTCTGGTTGCCGACCTGGGCATTGCTCAGCTCGGCGCCTTCAATGCCGGTGTAGATATTGCCCGAGGCCACCTGGGTCTGCGCGCTTTGCTCCAGCGTGACGTCAATGGTCACCGGTTTGCCGTCGCGGATAATGCCCAGCGACATCTTGCTGCCGACCGGCAGCGTGCCGATCTCCGCCCGGAACGAGGCGAAGCTGGAGATGGCCTTGCCGTTCATGGTGACGATCACGTCACCGGCTTTGATGCCCGCCTTCGCGGCGGAAGACTTCGGCACCACCTGGCTGACGAAAGCGCCGCGCTGCGCGTCGACCTTCATCGCCTTGGCCAGCTCAGAGTTAAGCTCGGTGCCCATGATGCCGAGCTCGCCGCGTTTCACTTGGCCATACTCGACCATTTGCGCCGTCAGGTTTTTCACCATGTTGCTCGGAATGGCGAAGCCGATGCCGATGTTGCCGCCGTCCGGCGCCAGGATCGCGGTGTTGATGCCGATCAGCTCGCCGTTCAGGTTAACCAGCGCGCCGCCGGAGTTGCCGCGGTTGATCGCCGCATCGGTCTGGATAAAGTTTTCGTAGTTTTCGATATTCAGGCCGCTGCGCCCCAGGGCAGAAACGATGCCCGAGGTGGCGGTTTCGCCCAGCCCGTAGGGGTTGCCGATCGCTACGGTGTAATCGCCGACGCGCAACTGATCGGAATCCGCCATCTTGATCGCCGTCAGATTCTTGAAGTCTTTCAGCTGGATCAGGGCGATGTCGGAACGCGGATCCTTGCCGATCACCTTGGCGTCGAAACGGCGGCCGTCGCTCAGCTGCACCTGGATCTTGTTGGCGTTATCCACCACGTGGTTATTGGTCACCACATAGCCCTTGGCGGCATCGATGACCACCCCGGCGCCCAGCGCCTGGAATTTCTGCTGCGTGCCCTGCGGCTGGCCATCCGGCCCAGGCTGTTCACCGCCCTGACACATCGGCGAGCCCTGGAACGGCGAACCGTCCTGGCAGAACGGCGAATCTTCACCGAAGAACTGTTGGAACTGCTGCGGCATGCGCGGCGTATTGACCGTGGTGCTGCCCTCAACGTTAATGCTCACCACGGAAGGCATTACCTTTTCCAGCATCGGCGCCAGGCTCGGCAACTGCTGGGTGCTGGAAGAGGCGGTTTCAGCGGCGCTGGCCGTCACCGGGCCCATCGCCATGCCGATGCTGAATGCCAATGCGCTCAGAACTAATGCGGTTTTTTTCATCTGTGTGTCTCTTATAAAGTCGTTCAAAAAAGAATGGCCGTCTTGCGTGCTTATTCAGAGTTAATTAATAGCCTGAAGTTCCGGCACAGATGATTGGCAATAGTAAACAAATATTGTCCGTCTTTACAAAAATCAAGACAGCCAACCGGTTGGAATTGCTGATAATTATTCCTCAGCTTAATTATTCCGCCGCCATTAATCGACGATATTCATCATAGGCATAAAGGTCGGTCATTCCGCTGATATAGTCCTGCAATAAACGCGCGCGGAAATAATATTCCCGAATGGCTTGCTGCTCCGGCGATAAATGCTGCAGCCCTTCTACCGCCTCCGCATACGCCAGCCGATGCTTGGTGGACAGCTTGTGGAACAGGCGCGTTTCGATCGGGTAAGCGCGGTGGCTGTCCTCACGCACCAGCAGGCTGAAGTCCGCCAGCGACATCGCCAACAGCGGGCTGTAAATGTCCAGCAGGCCGCTGATCACCCGGTAGCCTTGCAGCTCGAGCTGTTCGACCTCCGGGTGGTTGAACACATGCTTGAACGCCACATTTTTAAATATTTTCAGCAGCCGGTAGGCCGGGCTGGAATCCTCCAGCAGCGCCTGATTGAAGCTGCCCTGATAAACCGCGTCCAGATTGTCGATAAAGCGCTGCGCCGCGTGCGGCACCAGCCGCGCCACGGTAAACACCCGCAGATACATGAAGAACTGATCTTCCGCGCTGCGCCGCGCGCCACCGCGATCGATCTTGCGAAACGCGCTGGCGACGGTCTTGTCGAACAGATCGCCCGGCGCCACCTCGCCCCACTCCTGAATCAGGTGCTGATACAGCTGCTCGACGGTGAAAATGCTCTTCTCCACCGCGTCTTCCAGATCGGCCACGCAGTAAGAGATATCATCGGCGGCCTCCATAATGTAGGTCAGCGGGAAACGATCGAACTCGCCCATATGCAGCTCACGCCGCAGCCGATCGACGAAGGCCTCTTCCGCCAGATAGTAGCCGGGCTTTTTCATCAAATAGCTGTGGCTGGCGGGGATGTCGCCCGCCCAATAAGCCGGGCGGGTGTATTTCAAAATGCAGCCGACCTGCGCGTAGGTCAGATTGAGTTTCAGCAGGCTATACACCATGCGGATCGCCTGGGCGTTGCCCTCGAAGTGGCTGAGATCCTGACGGATCCGGCTGCGCAGCCGGTTCAGATCGCTCTCCCCTTCATGCAGGCGCAGCGCCGCGACCTGGCAGCGATCGTGACTGCCCGGCTCGCTGCCGCAGCTGGTGGGATCGAGCCGCTGGGCAAACCAGTCATTGATCGCCGACTCGCCGAAGTGACCGAACGGCGGATTGCCGATATCGTGCATCAGACAGGCCATTTCCACGATGCTCTCAAACGGATCGAGCAGCCGGGTCAGGCCGAATTCATCGATCTTACCCGCCTGTTTGAAGCGGTTGAGGATCTCTTTGGCGATATGGCGCCCGACCTGCTGCACCTCCATCGAGTGCGTCAGGCGGCTGCGCACCGCCGCGTTGCGCTCCAGAGGAAACACCTGGGTTTTTTGCTGCAAACGGCGAATGGCGGCCGAGTTGACGATGCGCCCGCGATCGCTCTCGAACTGCCGCACGATGTCGTACTCTTCCTCGGCCTCGATCGGTTTGCTGAAAGGCCGTTGGAAGCTGATTTTTTGCTTGAAGTCGATCCCGGACATCTGTTTCTCCGCCGTTGCGCCCTGCCCCCGTGATAACAATTCCCGGCGGCGGATGCAACGCATTATCTCTCTTACACAGCCATGATAGACTATGCCGCAATTCTCACGGCCAATCAGCGAGTGTTATTTATGAAAGTAGGCATCATCGGCGCAATGGAGCAGGAAGTCACCCTGCTGCGCGATCAAATCGAAAACCGTCAAACCATCCAGCGCGCGGGCTGCGAAATCTACACCGGCCAGATCGGCGGCGTTGACGTGGCCCTGCTGAAATCCGGCATCGGCAAAGTCTCTGCGGCCATGGGCACCACCCTGCTGCTGGAGCACTGCAGCCCGGACGTAGTGATCAATACCGGCTCCGCCGGCGGCCTGGCCAGCACGCTGCGTGTGGGCGATATCGTGGTGTCGGAAGAAGTGCGCTACCACGACGCCGACGTCACCGCCTTCGGCTACGAGCCGGGCCAGATGGCCGGCTGCCCGGCGGCGTTCGTCGCCGACGACGCGCTGATCGCGCTGGCGGAAAGCTGCATCAAACAGCTGGATCTGCACGCGGTGCGCGGCCTGATCTGCAGCGGTGACGCCTTCATCAACGGCGCCGAACCGCTGGCGCGCATCCGCGCCACCTTCCCGAGCGTCGCCGCCGTGGAAATGGAAGCCGCGGCTATCGCCCACGTCTGCCATCTGTTCGGCACGCCGTTCGTGGTGGTGCGCGCCATTTCCGACGTCGCCGACAGCGAATCGCACATGAGCTTTGACGAGTTCCTGGTGGTAGCGGCCAAGCAGTCCACGCTGATGGTCAACGCCATGCTGCAAACCCTGGCCAAGCGCGGTTGATGTGAGACTGCGCTTCACCTCGATGTTCTGCCTGTTGGCGCTCTGGCTGGCTCTGCCGGCCGGCGCCGCGCAGCGGGTGATCAGCCTGGCGCCCAACGCCACCGAACTCGCCTATGCCGCCGGCATGGGCGATGTGCTGGTGGCGGCGAGCGCCTATTCCGATTACCCGCCGCAGGCCGCCAGGCTGGAGCAGGTGGCCTCCTGGCAGGGCATCAATCTGGAGCGGGTGCTGGCGCTCAAGCCGGATCTGATCCTCGCCTGGCGCGGCGGCAATCCGCAACGCGCGTTGGATCAGCTCGCCGCGTTCGGCATCCCGATCTTCTATGCGGACGCCGACAATCTCGAAGGGATCGCCGGCTTGCTGGACAAGCTGGCGCGCTACAGCCCGCACCCGGACCAGGCGCATCAGGCCGCAGAAGGCCTTCGCCGCCAGTTCGCCGCTCTCAGGCAACAGTACGCCACTAACGTGCCACGCCGCGTGTTGCTGCAGTTCGGCACCCAGCCGCTGTTCACCAGCTCCGGCGCCACGCTGCAAAGCCAGGTGCTGGCGCTGTGCGGCGGGCAGAACGTCTTCGCCGACAGCCGCACCCCTTGGCCGCAGATCAGCCGCGAGCAGGTACTGGCGCGTCAGCCGCAGGCCATCGTCATCACCGGCGGCGCGAAAGAGGCCGCCAATGTGAAAGCCTTCTGGGCGCCGCAGCTGCAGGTGCCGGTGATCGCGCTGAATGAAGACTGGTTCAATCGCGGCGGGCCGCGCCTACTGTTGGCGGCGCAGCAGCTGTGCCGCCAGCTGGCGGAGATCCGCTGATGCTGGTGTTCTGGCTGGATATTCTCGGCACGGCGGTGTTCGCCGTCTCCGGCGTGCTGCTGGCCGGCAAGTTGCGCATGGATCCGTTCGGCGTGCTGGTATTGGGCGTGGTCACCGCGGTCGGCGGCGGCACCATCCGCGACATGGCGCTGGCCAACGGCCCGGTGTTCTGGGTCAAGGATCCCACCGATCTGGTGGTGGCGATGATCACCTGCGTCTTGACGCTGCTGCTGGTGCGCCAGCCGCGCCGCCTGCCGAAGTGGGTGCTTCCGGTGCTCGACGCCGTCGGGCTGGCGGTGTTCGTCGGCATCGGCGTCAACAAGGCCTTCGCGGCCGGCACCGGCCCGCTGGTGGCGATCTGCATGGGGGTAATCACCGGCGTCGGCGGCGGCATTATCCGCGACGTGCTGGCGCGCGAGATCCCGATGATCCTGCGCACCGAAATTTACGCCACCGCCTGCATCATCGGCGGCATCGTGCACGCCACGGCGTTTTACACCTTCAATATGCCGCTGCAACAGGCCATGATGCTGGGCATGCTCATTACCCTGGCCATTCGGCTGGCGGCCATTCGTTGGCATCTCAAGCTGCCCGCCTTTATTCTCGAACGCTGAGCCGCCGCACATCACTCACGGCCGGCTGGCCGGCGCAGGAGAACGGCACGGCAGTGATCCTCGTGGAAGGGTAGGCATAAAAAAACCCGCCGGCCGTAAGGCGAGCGGGTTGATATTCTGGCAGGCAAACTCAGATGCTGAACGACGAACCGCAACCGCAGGTGGTTTTGGCATTCGGGTTGGTCACCACAAAGCGCGATCCTTCCAGCCCTTCGGTGTAGTCCACCGAACCGCCGACCAGGTACTGCAGGCTCATCGGATCGACCACCAGCGCCACGCCCTGCTTCTCGATGGTCATATCGCCATCGTTGACCTTGTCGTCAAAAGTGAAGCCGTACTGGAATCCGCTGCAGCCGCCGCCGGTAATATAAACCCGCAACTTCAGGTTCGGGTTTTCTTCGTCAGCAATCAGGAACTTAACCTTGTTTGCTGCTGCCTCGGTAAATTGCAGGGGCAGTGCCGTTTGATCACTCATACTCTTTACTCCCAACATTGTTCAGCATCAGATCGCGACTATGGCTGCCTGATTAATATTAACGATTATCCGATACCTGAGTGTTGCGTTCAAGTATTCACCGCATTTGTTGTATTTTCCTTACTTGTTTTCTGCGCCGCCTCCCGCGCCAGCTGCGCCTCCTGCTTTTGCAGCGTGCGGGCCAGGATCGACGAATAAAGCGGCTTGCCGCCGAGCAGCTGCGCCACCACCGTGGCGCCGAGGCAGGTGATGATCATCGGTAAAATAAGTTGGTAGTTGTCGGTCATTTCCAGCACCAGCACGATGCCGGTCAGCGGGGCGCGCACCGTGGCGGCGAACAGCGCCCCCATGCCGGCGATGGCGAAGGTGCCCGCCTCAATGCCGTACTGCGGGAACAGATGCGCCCCCGCCAGCCCGAAGGCGGTGCCGAACAGCGTGCCCAACGCCAGCATCGGCGCGAAGATGCCGCCCGGCGCGCCGGAACCGAAACACAGCAGCGTGGTGAAGATGCGGGTGATAAAGATAAACATCAACATGCCGACGCTGTAGTTGCCCGCCGCGGCGATCGGGATCAGCCCAAAGCCGCCGCCCGCTGCCTCCGGCTGGATCAGCCCCAGAATGCCGCACACGCCGCCGAGCAGCCCGCCCATCAGCAAGACATTGCGCATTCTGCCGCCGTGCAGGCGCGCGAACATGTCCTGGGTGCGGAAGATCAGCGCGTTAAACCCCACGCCCACCGCGCCGAAGATCGCCCCCAACACCAGATAGAGCCACAGGGTATTGATGGGCGCCGAAGAAAGTTTGTCGACCGCGATCACCGCCCCCTGGCCGTTAAACAGCTGGAACACCACGCTCGACATGATCACGCCGATAAACACCGCTTTAATCGAGATCAGGTTGTAGCGGAACTGCGGCCGCATCTCTTCGATGATGAACAAGATGCCGGCCAGCGGCGCGTTGAACGCGGCGGACAACCCGGCGGCGGCCCCGGTCGCCAGCAGCGTATGACGCGCCTCGGCGCCGCGAATGCGCAGCACGTCCAATACCATGCGCCCGACGTTGCCGCCCATCTGCACCGTGGGCCCTTCACGCCCCAGCACCATGCCCGCCCCCAGCGTGCCCATGCCGCCGATGAATTTCACCGGGATCACGCGCCACCAGCGTACCGGCCGCAGCTCTTCCAGCGCGCCTTCGATTTCCGGAATGCCCGAGCCGCCCGCCTCAGGCGCAAAGCGCCGCACCAGGTAATAGCCCAGCGCCGCCAGCGCGGCGGACAGGATAAACGCCAGGGGCCACACCAGAAGCCAGGAGTCGGCGACCTGCGCCAGCGAAGCCAGCCGCTGCTGCTGCACCCACTCCACCGCTTTATCGAAGGCCACGCCGAGCAAACCGGCCAGCGCCCCCACCAGCGCGGCCATCACCAGGATCGCCACCGGGGTTTTATCGCGGCGAATAAACTGACGCACCGCATCGCTGCGGCGCAGACGCGGGCTCAACGTCCCGACGGGCTGTGATTGTGATTCTGTCATCGCGAGTGATTCGTCAGGTAATTTGTAATACAAATAGGCAGAGCGATAATTCTACCCCAACCTGGCGGCGGACGCTGCCGTTAATGGTATCTGACTGTGATCGTTTCATAACGCGGCGCTCTCCTCTAGAATAGCGCGGTCAAATCATTCAAAAGAGAATCCAGGAGCCGATTTATGAGCCTACACAGCAAGTCCGAAAGTCTGTACGCCCAGGCGCAACAGTTGATCCCCGGCGGGGTAAACTCTCCGGTGCGTGCATTCACCGGCGTGGGCGGTGTGCCGCTGTTTATCGAGCGGGCAGACGGGGCTTACCTGTTCGATGCCGACGGCAAGGCCTATATCGACTATGTCGGTTCCTGGGGGCCGATGGTGCTGGGGCATAACCACCCGGCGATCCGCGACGCGGTAATCGAAGCGGCGCAGCGCGGCCTGAGCTTCGGCGCGCCGACCGAGATGGAAGTCAAAATGGCGCAGCTGGTCACTGAGCTGGTGCCGACGATGGATATGGTGCGCATGGTGAACTCGGGCACCGAAGCCACCATGAGCGCCATCCGCCTGGCGCGCGGCTACACCAACCGCGATAAAATCATCAAGTTCGAAGGCTGCTATCACGGCCACGCCGACTGCCTGCTGGTGAAAGCCGGCTCCGGCGCGCTGACCCTCGGCCAGCCGAACTCACCGGGCGTGCCGGCCGACTTCGCCAAGCACACTCTGACCTGCACCTATAACGATCTGGATTCGGTGCGCGCCGCCTTCGAACAGTACCCGTCCGAAATCGCCTGTATCATCGTCGAGCCGGTCGCCGGCAACATGAACTGCGTGCCGCCGCTGCCGGAATTCCTGCCGGGCCTGCGCGCCCTGTGCGACAAGTACGGCGCGCTCTTGATCATCGACGAAGTGATGACCGGCTTCCGCGTCGCGCTGGCCGGCGCGCAATCCTATTACGGCGTCGAGCCGGATCTGACCTGCCTCGGCAAAATCATCGGCGGCGGCATGCCGGTGGGCGCCTTCGGCGGCCGTCGCGAAGTAATGGACGCGCTGGCGCCGACCGGCCCGGTCTACCAGGCCGGCACCCTGTCCGGCAACCCGATCGCCATGGCGGCGGGCTACGCTTGTTTGACCGAAGTCTCACAGGTCGGCGTGCACCAGACGCTGACCGAACTGACCGAGATGCTGGCCGCAGGCCTACTGCATGCGGCGCAGGAGGAGAATATTCCGCTGGTGGTCAACAACGTCGGCGGCATGTTCGGCCTGTTCTTCACCGACGCGCCGGCGGTCACCTGCTACCAGGACGTGATGCAGTGCGACGTGGAACGCTTCAAGCGCTTCTTCCACCTGATGCTGGAAGAAGGGGTGTATCTGGCACCGTCCGCCTTCGAAGCGGGCTTCATGTCCGTGGCGCACAGCAAGGAAGACATCCAGCGCACCATCGACGCCGCGCGTCGCTGCTTCGCCAAGCTGTAATCCCGGCCGAATGGCCAAAAAAAAACGGGCGCCTCGGCGCCCGTTTTTTTTCTCTGCGGCTTAAAGCAGCGTGCCGTAAATGGTCAACAGCGCCACCACCACCACGATGATCATCGTCACCTTGCGCGCCAGCGTCACCGCCGCCCGCGGCGTTTGCACCGGATCCATATGCGGATCGCGCGCCAGCGAGAACTGGGCCAACCGCGTCAGCACCTGATACGACGACGAATGCCGATCCCCGAGCGAGGCGAACCAGGCCGGCAACGCGCGTTCACCGTGGCCAAACAGCGCGTAGGCCACTCCAGCCAAACGCACCGGGATCCAGTCCAGCCAGTTCAGCAGGTGATCGATGCCCGATTGCGAACGCTCCAGCGGCGTATTGTGGCGCGCCAGCCAGGTTTGATAGGCGCGCAGAAAGGCATACCCCGCCAGCGCGATCGGCCCGTACGGCCCAAAGACCACAAACCAGAACAGCGGCGCCAGGTAATAACGGAAGTTAATCCACAGCAGCGCGTTTTGCAGCTCGCGCAGGCGCAGCTCTTCGCTGCAGTCCACCGGCAAGCCGTGGATCAACGCCAGCTCTTCCGCCATCTGATCGCTGGCGTGGATATCCCCCTGCCGCGCCGCTTTCAGGTAGGCGCGGTAGTGTTTCCGCTTGATGCCGGCGCCGACGCACAGCAGATCGATGACGATCCACAGCAGCAGCGTCACCACGCCGAAGAACAGCCCGTGCGACAACCACAGAACGCCCCAGACGATCACCATCCAGGCGGCGGTCATCGCCAGCGTCTGTGCCAGCGAAACCCGATGCAGCCGCTGAAATACCACTTCGAGGCGATGATCCAGCTGCCAGTGTTCTCCCAGCTTGAACAGGCGCTCCCAGGCCAAAACCAGCAACAGCGTAAACAGCGTCATTAGCGATTCCTCTCCCTTTTTCTTGTCTCAAGCATAGCGTCGGCGGGCGCGCCGCGTTGTTCCAGAGATGCCAGATAGCGATCCCAATCGAACGCCGGCCCGGGATCGGTCTTGCGGCCGGGGGCGATATCGCAATGCCCGGCGATATTGGCCGCCAGCGGCGGATAACGTTCGGCCAGCAGCACGGTGACCGCCTGCAGCGTGCGATATTGCGCTTCGGTGTAGGGTAACTGGTCAGTGCCTTCCAGCTCGATGCCGATGGAGAAATCGTTGCACCGCTCACGTCCCTGATACAGGGAAACGCCCGCGTGCCAGGCACGCTGGTCGAAAGGCACATACTGCACCATCTCTCCGCCGCGGCGAATCAGGCAATGCGCCGACACCCGCAGCTGATGGATCTCGGCGAAATAAGGGTGCTGCGCAGGGTCGAGCGTGCCGGTGAACAGCTGGTCGATATAGGGGCCACCGAACTCGCCGGGCGGCAAGCTGATGTTGTGGATGACCAGCAGCGAGGGCGGCTCGTCATCCGGGCGCCGATCGCAGTGCGGCGAGAGCACTCGCGTCACCCCAACAATCCAGCCATTTTCCAACTGCATCAGACACCTCTCTGCGGTGGTACTTATTCCTGCAACAGAGTAGCATGTTCCCCTACGATCTAACCGTCCATTTCGGAGTTTTCCATGCCGACACGCCGCTACAGTGCCGACAGTCGCCGCACCGAGCTTCTTGAACGAATTGAAAGTGATATTCCCTATGCCGTCGCCCAGGCGCTGCGCGAAGACCTGGGGGGCGAAGTCGACGCCGGGCGCGATATTACCGCGCAATTGTTACCGGCAGACAAACAGGCCGAAGCCACCGTCATCACCCGCGAAGCCGGCGTGTTCTGTGGCCGTCGCTGGCTGAACGAAGTCTTTATTCAGTTGGGCAATCAGGTGCAGGTGGAGTGGCTGGTGGCGGACGGCGACCGTCTGACGCCGAACCAACCGCTCTGCCGGCTGCGCGGCCCGGCGCGGGTGATGCTGACCGGCGAGCGCACCGCGCTGAACTTCGTGCAGACGCTCTCCGGTGTGGCGACCGAAGTCAGCCGCTACGTGGCCCTGCTGGAAGGCACCCGGACTCGCCTGCTCGATACCCGCAAGACCTTACCCGGCCTGCGCACCGCGCTGAAATACGCCGTGCTGTGCGGGGGCGGCAGCAACCACCGGCTGGGGCTGTCCGATGCCTTCCTGATCAAGGAAAACCACATCATCGCCTCCGGTTCTATCAAGAACGCGGTGGAAAAAGCCTTCTGGCTGCACGCCGACGTGCCGGTGGAAGTGGAAGTCGAGTCGCTCGATGAACTGCAGCAGGCGCTGGATGCCGGCGCCGACATCATCATGCTGGACAACTTCAGCGTAGAGATGATGCGTCAGGCGGTCGCACAAACCCAGGGCCGCGCCCAGCTGGAAGTGTCCGGCAATGTCACCCGCGAGACGCTGCGCACCTTCGCCGAGACCGGCGTGGATTACATTTCGGTCGGCGCGCTGACCAAGCATGTGACCGCGCTCGATCTGTCGATGCGCTTCAAATGATCCCCTCGCCCCCGGCCGCTGCCGGGGGCGTTACCGCAGTTTGCGAAGCCCCTCGCACCGTTTTTTTCACCGCTGCAAACCACATCATTACTGATGGAAGTACGCCGAGAAACGCGTAAAACCTGCTCGCCGTTCCCCCGCGCAAACCGCTACCGTTGTTTTCCACACCCTTATGGAGGAAACAACGCATGGAAACACAACGCGGCTTTAGCCTGATCGAACTGATGGTGGTGATCGCCATCATCGCCATCCTCAGCGCCATCGGCATTCCCGCCTACCAGCGCTACATTCAGAAAGCGGCGATGACCGACATGCTGCAAACCATGGCGCCGTATAAAATGGCGGTCGAGCTGTGCGTGCTGGACGAAGGCGCGCCCGCCGGCTGCGAGTCCGGCAGCAAAGGCATTCCCACCGGCGGCACGTCGCGCTATGTCAGCGGGGTGAAAGTCGTCAAAGGCGTGATCACGCTGACCGGCAGCCAAACGCTACAGGGCCTGGCGGTGGCATTAACCCCCAAGTCGAACGCCGATGGGCTGACCCGCTGGACCCGGCTGTGCAGCAGCGAAAACGCGACGTTGGTTGAGGTGTGCCAGGAAGTCTTCCGCTTCGACAACGCGGCGGAGTAATGGCGATGAACGCGCAAATCAGCGAAGAGGTTCACGCCCTGTGCCGGCGCTATCAGGCGCTGGCGCTGAGCGAAGACCCGACCACCCTGACGGTCGCGCTCAGCGAAGAAGCGCCGCAGGGGCTGCTGGCGGCGCTGCGTTTCGCCACCGGCAAGCGCATCCATTTGGAACAATGGCCGGCGGCCAGGCTGGAGATGGCGCTGAACCAGCACCACGAGCCGCTCCCGGCGCCGTTGACGGCCGAAGAGGACACGACCGACATCGCCTACCCCGACGACGGCGATGCGCCGGTGGTACAGTTCATCAACCAGACGCTGCGCCTGGCCATTCAGCGCCGCGCCTCGGACATTCACTTTGAGCCCTTTCGGCAGCATTTTCGCATTCGCCTGCGCATCGACGGCGTGCTGCAAACCCTTGCCTCACCGCCGCCGCAGCTGGCTGCGCGCCTCATCGCCCGGCTGAAGATCCTCGGCCAACTGGATATCGCCGAGCGCCGTCAACCTCAGGACGGGCAGCTCAGCCTGACGCTGGACAGCGCGCGCTATGCCATGCGCATCGCCACCCTGCCGACGTTGCACGGCGAAAAGGTGGTGCTGCGCGTTCAGCAGGGCGAGCAGCAAGAGCTACCGCTGGATCAACTGGGCATGAGCCGGACGGATCTGGCGCGCTACGCGGCAGCGTTGGCCTGCCCGCAAGGTTTGATCCTGGTGACCGGCCCGACCGGCAGCGGCAAGACGGTAACGTTGTACAGCGGGCTGCGCCAGTTGAATGATGCGCAAAGCAACCTGTGCAGCGTCGAGGATCCGGTCGAGATCCCGCTGTTCGGCGTCAATCAGACCCAGATCAACGCCAAAACCGAGCTGAACTTCACCCGAGTGCTGCGTGCCCTGCTGCGCCAGGATCCGGACGTCATCATGATCGGCGAGATCCGCGATGCGGAAACCGCCGAGATCGCGGTCAAGGCCGCGCAAACCGGCCACCTGGTGCTGTCGACGCTGCATACCAACTCCACGGCTGAAACCCTGACGCGGCTGATGCACATGGGTATCCCCGGCTACCTGCTCGCCGGCTGCCTGAAGCTGGTCGTCGCCCAGCGGCTGGTGCGCAGGCTGTGTCGCCACTGCCGCTACCCGCAAAGCCAGCCGGCGCATTTTCCCACCGCGCTCTGGGCGGAACCGCTGCTCGCCTGGCGCGCCGACGGCTGCGAGCACTGCTTCGGCGGCTATTATGGGCGCATCGGCGTGTATGAACTGTTGGCCATTACGCCGGAAATTCAGGCGGCATTGCTGGCGAACGCCGCTCCCAGTCTGCTGGCGGATATCGCCCGCGAACAGGGGCAGCTTTCGCTGCTGCAGGCGGGTCTGGCGCTGGCCGCCGAAGGCACGACCTCGCTGGAAGAACTGTACCGCGTGATCGACGTCGTCCAACTCGGCGTAACCACGCCATGAAAGCGCGCCGGTTGTTTCTGTGGCAGGCTTTCGACGCTCAGGGCACCTTACGCCGCGGCGAACTGATGAGCGAGGAAAAACGGCAGGTGAGCCGGCTGCTGATCGAACAAGGCCTGCAACCTTGGCGGATCGGGCACGGCAAACGCGTCACGCCCGGCCAATGGCGCGGAGAACCCTTAATCCACTTCACCCGCCAGCTCGCTACCCTGTTGCAGGCCGGGCTGCCGCTGGTCAATACGCTGCAGTTGCTGGCAGCAGAGCATCCTTCGGCAGCCTGGCGCTGCCTGCTGCGCCAGCTGGTCGACCAGGTGCGCGAAGGGCAGCCGCTCTCCGAAAGCCTTGCCGCACAACCAAGCGTTTTTCCACTGATCTATCGCCAACTGATCGCCATCGGCGAACTGACCGGCAACCTCGATCGCTGCTGCCTGCAGTTGGCGCAACAACAGGAGGCCCAGTTGCTGCTGCGCCGCAAGGTGACCAAAGCGCTGCGGTATCCCCTCTTCATCTGCGCGGTGGCGCTACTGGTCAGCGTGCTGATGCTGGTGATGGTGCTGCCGGAATTTGCCAAGGTTTATCAGTCGTTCGATGCGCCGCTGCCCTGGTTTACCCAAGGATTATTGGGGTTGTCCGCGCTGCTGATCGCCGTTGGCCCCTATTTGGCGCTGCTGCTCGGCGCGTTGCTGTTCGGCTACTGCCGCTGGCTGCATCCGCGCCCTCCGTGGCGCCAACGCGAACAGGCCGCCTTGCTGCGCCTGCCGCTGATTGCCCGGCTGGTGAGCGGCGGCGCGCTGAGCCAAACATTTCGTATCCTGACCATGACCCAACGCGCGGGGCTGACGCTGGTGGAAGGCTTGAACGCGGCGGCGCTGGCGGCGGATCATCCGCTGTACCGGCAGGCGCTGGAGCAGGTGCAACGGCAGATCGCCGAAGGCGAAGCGTTTAATCAGGCCCTGGGTTTGCAACCGCTGTTTCCGCCACTGTGCCGGCAGCTGGTGCGGGTGGGCGAGGAGTCCGGTTCGCTGGACGCCTTGCTGGATAAGTTGGCGCAGTGGTATGAACGGCAGACGCACGAGCTGGCCGATACGCTGGCGCAAACGCTGGAGCCGCTGTTGATGCTGGTGGTGGGCGGGATTGTCGGCGCTTTGGTGATCGCCATGTATCTGCCTATCTTTCAACTGGGCAGCGTGCTGGGATAAAGAAGAGGATAGCGGGCACCGCGGTGCGCGGCGCCCGAATGCAAGCTGCGGCTTATTTGCTGCCGAAGACGCGGTTTTCCTGCTCCGCCACGCGGATAAAGGTGGTGCGCTTGGTCAGCTCTTTCAGACGCTCGGCGCCGACGTAGGTGCAGGCGGAACGCAAGCCGCCGAGGATATCACGCACGGTAAACTCCACCTCGCCGCGCAGCGGCAGCTTGACGGTTTTGCCTTCGGCCGCGCGATACTCTGCTACGCCGCCGACGTGGCGCTTCATCGCCGATTCAGAGCTCATGCCGTAGAACAGCATGAACTTCTCGCCGTTCTCTTCCACCACGGTGCCTTCGCACTCGTCGTGGCCGGCCAGCATGCCGCCCAGCATCACGAAGTCCGCACCGCCGCCGAAGGCTTTGGCGACATCGCCCGGCACCGAGCAGCCGCCGTCGCTGACGATTTGGCCGCCCAGCCCATGGGCCGCGTCGGCGCATTCGATCACCGCCGACAGCTGCGGATAGCCCACGCCGGTCTTCACGCGGGTGGTGCATACCGACCCCGGGCCGATGCCGACTTTAACGATGTCGGCGCCGGAGAGGATCAACTCTTCCACCATCTCGCCGGTTACCACGTTGCCTGCGCAGATGACGTGGTTCGGGCAGGCTTCGCGCGCTTTTTGCAGGAAGGCGACAAAATGCTCTGAATAGCCGTTGGCCACGTCGATACAGATGAATTTCAGCGCCGGAGACAGCGCCAGGATTTGCTGCATTTTGGCGAAGTCGGCTTCGGAGGTGCCGGTGGACACCATCACATGGCGCAGCACCGATTCCGGCATGCGCTGCACGAAGTCAGCCCATTGCTCGACGCTGTAATGTTTGTGTACGGCGGTGAGAACGTCGAAAGAAGCCAGGGCCTCGGCCATGCGGAAGGTGCCCACCGTGTCCATGTTGGCTGCGATAATCGGCACGCCGGACCAGCTGCAACCTGAATGCTTGAAGGTAAACTGACGTTCCAGTTCAACCTCGGAGCGGCTTTTCAGCGTGGAACGCTTAGGGCGGATCAACACGTCTTTAAAGCCCAACTTCAAATCTTCTTCAATACGCATGACTTATGATTTCCTGGTTAATGGCGACGGATCGCAAGGAGGATATTCGAACCTCTACCCGACGGCTTTCCAGTGGCGCAAAAAGACGGCGGCGAGATTAATGCCAGTTCCAGTGACGTTATAATACGCGCTAATAATCGCCGAACAAGACTGCGAATTCGCCTTTATTTACGCTACAATCCGACAAATTTACCTGCATAATCGCAGTGTGATTGCCCGCTCATTTTTGCCGTGCCGCTGCGTTTTTTCTCGCCACCCAATCGGTGCCGATGCGCAAGCGCCGCCTGCCGACTTGCACTTCTGCGCGATCGCTTTATGATTCGACTATTATTTTTTTATGAACATCGGATGCACCTAACACCATGGCCTACATTGTTGCGTTGACCGGGGGCATAGGCAGCGGCAAGACGACCGTCGCGAACGCCTTTGCGCGCCACGGCGCAACCCTTGTCGATGCCGACGTGATCGCCCGTCAGGTCGTCGAGCCGGGCACCCCTGCCTTGGCCGCGATCGCCGAACGATTTGGTAATGAAATGTTGCTGCCGGACGGTGCGTTGGATCGCGCTGCGCTGCGTCAGCGCATCTTCAGCCATCCCGATGACAAAACCTGGCTGAACCAGCTGCTGCACCCGCTGATACACCGAGAAACCCAGCGCCAACTGGCGCAGGCCACCAGCCCGTACGCGCTGTGGGTGGTGCCGCTGCTGGTGGAAAACCGCCTGCAGGATCGCGCCGATCGGGTGCTGGTGATCGACGTCGACGCCGAAACCCAGCTGGCTCGCACCATCGCGCGCGACGGCGTAAGCCGTGAGCAAGCGCAGAGCATTCTCGCCGCCCAGGCCACGCGCCAGCAGCGCCTCGCCGTGGCGGATGACATTATTGACAACAGCGGCGCCGCTCAGGGGATAGAGCCACAGGTCGCCGCTCTGCATCGTCGCTACCTTGAACTGGCGGCAACAGCGCCCCAACAGGATTAAACTGCATGAGTGATGTTTCCCCAACCGTTCTCTTTGAACACCCGCTGAACGAGAAGATGCGCACCTGGCTGCGCATCGAATTCCTGCTGCAACAGCTGCACGGCCAACGCGCCCTGAGTGAAACCGCCATCGCCCTCACCTTCTTTCGCACCGTCTCCGACTTGCTGGACGTGCTGGAGCGCGGCGAAGTGCGCACCGAACTGCTCAAAGAGCTGGAGCGCCAGCAGCAGAAACTGTTGGCCTGGGCCGATGTGCCGGGCGTGGATATGGCGCTGATCGACCAGCTGCGCGGCCAGCTGAAGTCGCGCTCATCGGCGCTGATGGCGGCGCCGCGCCTCGGCCAGGCGCTGCGCGAAGATCGGCTGATCGGCCTGGTGCGTCAGCGGCTGAACATTCCTGGCGGTTGCTGCAGCTTCGATCTGCCGACCCTGCACATGTGGATGCACGCGCCGCAGCAAGATCGCGATGCCGACGTCGCCGCCTGGCTGCAGTCGCTGGATCCGCTGAACCAAGCGCTGATCATGGTGTTGGATCTGATCCGCCAATCCGGGCCGTTCCGCAATCAAATCAGCCTGAACGGTTTTTTCCAGGACAACGCCGAAGGGGCGGATCTGCTGCGCCTGCGCCTCCATCTGGCGCCGCAGCTTTATCCGCAGATTTCCGGCCATAAGACGCGTTATGCTATTCGTTTCCTGCCGCTGGACAGCGAACATGGCGCGGTGCCTGAACGCCTGACGTTCGAACTGGCCTGTTGTTGAACTTATGAAAGAAAGCCTTCTCAGTATTGTCAGAAGGCGTAAGGAACCGTTATGACGACCGTAGTAAAATGCCCAACCTGTGGCACCGGCGTGGTTTGGGGTGAAGTCAGCCCATTCAGGCCGTTTTGCAGCAAACGCTGCCAGCTGATCGATCTCGGCGAGTGGGCCGATGAAGAGAAGCGCATTCCGAGCAACAGCGATCTGTCGGAAAGCGAAGACTGGAGCGAAATGGACGATCGCTGATCGCCCGCTGTTGGCCTGGCGGACGCCAGGCCAAACTGGTTATTGCGCGGCGTTCGCCTGTGCCACCAGCAGCTGAATAATGCCGACGTTGGCTTCCGGGAACTCGTCTTCACGCAGGTCCACCTGTTTTACCCAGCGCATCGGTTGCCCCTCGCGGCCGAACGGCTCACCCGCCCAGGCTTCTACCAGATAAAAATTCAGCGTCACGATGCGATCGCTGAAGCGGTGCTCCACCACCTCCAGCAGTTCGGCGCGTTCGGTTTCGATACCGGTCTCTTCCCGCAGCTCGCGGCTCAACGCCTGTTCCGGCGTTTCACCCTGTTCGATCTTACCGCCGGGAAACTCCCAGAATCCGGCCATGTGCGCATCGGCGGCGCGGCGGGTAATAAAGATCTCCTGTTGAGCATTGCGGATAATGCCCACAGCGATATTCAGATGTTTCATCTCACCCTCCTGATGGGTGCCAAAAAACAGGGGCTCAGCAAGCTGAACCCCTGGGTGTTATCGGTTAACCGCGGCCGGCATTACTGCAGGCGGCCGTGGCACTGCTTGTATTTCTTGCCGGAACCGCATGGGCAAGGATCGTTGCGCCCCACTTTACGCTCGGCGGTCGCCGGCGCGTTCGGATCTTCAGTCACCAGCGCGTTCTCGTCGTGGTGGCTCAGCTGTTGCTGCTGCGCCAGACGCTCGGCCTCTTCACGGCGCTGCTGTTCCAGCGCTTCCACCTCTTCCGGCATCCGCACCTGTACCTTGCTCAGCACGCTGATCACTTCATATTTCAGCGATTCCAGCATAGTGGCGAACATGTTGAAGGATTCACGCTTGTACTCCTGCTTCGGATCCTTCTGCGCGTAACCGCGCAGGTGGATACCCTGGCGCAGGTAGTCCATCGCCGCCAGATGCTCTTTCCACAGAGAATCCAACGTCTGCAGCATCACGCCCTTCTCGAAGTTGCGCATCATCTCGCTGCCGACCACTTCTTCCTTACGCTGATACTGCTCTTTGGCGTTCTCCAGAATGCGTTCGCGCAGCGTCTCTTCGTGCAGCTCCGGCTCTTTGTCCAGCCACTGGGCGATCGGCATCTCCAGATCGAAGTCGTTCTTCAGGCGCTCTTCCAGCCCCTGAATGTCCCACTCTTCTTCCAGCGACTGCGGCGTGATGTAGTTGTCGATGGTGCTCTTGAACACGTCCTCGCGGATGCTGGCGATGGTTTCGCTCACGTCGGACACGTCCAGCAATTCGTTGCGTTGGCTGTAGATGGCGCGGCGCTGATCGTTGGCGACGTCATCGTACTCCAGCAGCTGCTTACGGATGTCGAAGTTGCGGCTCTCTACCTTACGCTGGGCATTGGCGATCGCCTTGGTCACCCACGGGTGCTCAATCGCTTCGCCTTCTTTCATGCCCAGTTTACGCATCATGCCGGACACGCGATCCGAGGCGAAGATACGCATCAGGGCATCTTCCATCGACAGGTAGAAGCGGGATGAACCGGCGTCGCCCTGACGACCGGAACGGCCGCGCAGCTGGTTATCGATACGGCGCGATTCATGGCGCTCGGTGCCGATGATATGCAGGCCGCCCGCCGCCAGCACCGCGTCGTGGCGCTCTTTCCAGGCGGCTTTGACGGCTTCGATCTGCTCTTCGGTCGGCGCTTCCAGCAGCGCCACTTCGGCCTGCCAGCTGCCGCCCAGCACGATATCGGTACCACGACCCGCCATGTTGGTGGCGATGGTTACCGCACCGCTCTGGCCGGCCTGGGCGACGATGTCCGCTTCCATGGCGTGGAATTTGGCGTTCAGCACCTTGTGGTCGATACCCGCTTTGGTCAGCTCACGGGACACCACTTCGGATTTCTCGATCGAGATGGTACCCACCAGCACCGGTTGGCCTTTGGCGGTACGCTCGCGGATGTCCTCGATGATGGCGCCGATCTTCTCTTTCTCGGTCATGTACACCAGATCCGGCATGTCCTTACGGATCATCGGACGGTTGGTTGGCACCACGATGGTGTCCAGCTTGTAGATCGAGCTGAATTCGAAGGCTTCGGTATCGGCGGTACCGGTCATCCCGGCCAGCTTCTCGTACAGACGGAAGTAGTTCTGGAAGGTGATCGAAGCCAGCGTCTGGTTCTCGTTCTGGATCTCCACGCCTTCTTTGGCTTCCACCGCCTGGTGCAGACCGTCGGACCAGCGGCGGCCCTGCATGGTACGGCCGGTGTGTTCATCGACGATGATCACTTCGCCGTCTTTCACGATGTAGTCAACGTCGCGGGTGAACAGCACGTGGGCGCGCAGCGCGGCGGTAACGTGGTGCATCAGCATGATGTTGGTCGGCGAGTACAGCGATTCGCCTTCATCCATGATGCCGGCTTCCACCAGCATCTCTTCGATCAGGATCAGGCCGCGTTCGGTCAGGTGGACCTGGCGCGCCTTCTCATCCACCGAGAAGTGCCCTTCACCCTTGAAGGTGTCGGAGTCTTCTTTTTCCTGGCGGATCAGTTTAGGGATCAGCTTGTTGACCTTGATGTACATCTCGGAGCTGTCTTCGGCCGGGCCGGAGATGATCAGCGGCGTACGCGCTTCATCGATCAGGATGGAGTCCACCTCATCCACCAGCGCATAGTGCAGTTTGCGCTGCACGCGCTCTTCCGGGCTGAACGCCATGTTGTCGCGCAGGTAGTCGAAGCCGTATTCGTTGTTGGTGCCGTAGGTGATGTCGGCGGCGTAAGCTTCACGCTTGGCCGGCGCCGGCATGCCCGGCAGGTTGATGCCGATGCTCAGGCCGAGGAACTCGAACAGCGGGCGGTTGTTTTCGGCGTCACGCTGCGCCAGATAGTCGTTGACGGTCACCACGTGCACGCCGCGGCCGCTCAGGGCGTTCAGGTAGGCCGGCAGCGTCGCGGTCAGGGTTTTACCTTCACCGGTACGCATCTCGGCGATGCAGCGGTCGTTCAGCACCATGCCGCCCAGCAGCTGCACGTCGAAGTGACGCATGCCGAACACGCGCTTGCTCGCCTCGCGCACCACGGCGAAGGCTTCCGGGATCAGGCTTTCCAGCGACTCGCCTTTTTCCAGGCGTGCGCGGAACTCGTTGGTTTTCGCTTTCAGCTCGTCATCGGACAGTTTTTCCATGTCCGGTTCCATGCGGTTGATCTGCTCAACCACTTTGCGCATGCGGCGCAGGGTACGATCATTACGGCTGCCAAAAACTTTGGTTAATAATTTCACTAACATGATGTTTGATATCTCTGTCATGACGGCCGAAGGCGGCAGTCAACTTGCTATTATTTATGGTTTTTGTGCCCTAAGGGCGGAGTCAGACGAGAACGACGGGCCCGGCGCGAATGCCCTGCACCTGAGCCACCCACAGGCCGGTCTGGTGCCGCGCCAGCGTTGGCAGCACCTCGAGGTGGGTGTGGCGAATAATGGTCGGCGGCTTCGGCTCATGCGTCAGCAGCGCATTGAGGGTAGACAGCAGCGCCAGTTGCGCTACCTGCAAAGGCGGTTCCGCTTCGGCTTCGCTCTCCTGTACCCGCGCATAAACCGCCTGCGGCGCCAGCGCGAAAGAGAGGTGACGAATGACGGTGCGCAGTGCATGCTGCTGCCAATAATCTACGCTGAAGGTAGGGCGGCGGTGCGCGTCCTGCAGCAGGGCCAGGCTGGTGAAGGTGCCGTTGGCCGAATTTTGCCGGTTAAGGCTGGACGACGTATTCGGCAGTGCGGCCTGATCGGGAGCGCCGGACAAATTGGAAGACGCGCCAAGCGTGGCCGCAACCATCCCTAACAGGAGATGGGGCCAGAAATAACGTCTGCCAAATTGTCGCCAACGATTTAGAATACCGATCACGAGTTTATAATCCGCCGGAGCCCATTATGCGCGATAGCCGTCCACAATTATTAGATGTCCTGTTCGACGACGCGTCTGCCGGCAGCAAAGGGCCGCTGCATAACGTCCAGCAACGCGCGGTGGCGCTGCTCAAGCTTAACCGTGCAGTGAAGGGCCTGTTGCCCGCTCCCCTGCATCCCTGGTGCCGCGTCGCGAATTTCCGACAGGGTATTTTAGTGCTCGAAACGGCAAATGCCAGTTGGATGATGCGCTTGCGCTACGAACAACCCGCTTTGCTGTCTGCACTACGAGCGCAAATTCTACCATCATTGTCGTCGATCGACATCAGGATTAATCCGGCCTTGATGGCGAAAGGCAGCAACCAGGTGCAAAACGCCGAGAAAGCGCCGGAAAAACCCGTGCCGATGCGGCATTTGAGTCTGGAAAGTGCGGAAGAGCTGAGAGGATTGGCGAGCCGTAGCCCGGAGAAACTGCGCAAGATATTGGAACGGCTGGCTGCATTGGCCGGAGAGGGTACCAACACAACCAGTCGTGATAAGTAATCAGCGACACAACTGCAAAACATCAGACGGCATCACGAGCCTGAATTCTCAGGCTCTCAGAGGATGCGCCTGCCGTTATTCGCAGCAGGCGAGGAATTCAGACCTTACGCCAATACGGTAGACGGTGCCTTGAATGCCAACGGCATCTCGGCTTCGTCCTGGAAGGTCACGTATTCCCACGCTTCCTGCTTGGCCAGTACGGCCTGCAGCAGTTTGTTGTTCAGCGCGTGCCCAGACTTGAACGCGGTGAACGCGCCAATGATGTTGTGGCCGCACATGAACAGGTCGCCGATGGCGTCCAGCATTTTGTGACGTACGAACTCGTCTTCGAAACGCAGACCGTCTTCGTTCAGCACGCGGTAGTCATCTACCACGATGGCGCAATCGAAGCTGCCGCCCAGGGCCAAGCCGCGGGACTGCAGATATTCGATATCGCGCATGAACCCGAAGGTGCGCGCGCGGCTGATTTGACGCACGAACGACTCAGCCGAGAAATCAAGACGGTAGCGCTGAGAGCTGGCGTCGATAGCCGGGTGGTTGAAGTCGATGGTGAAGTCCAGGCGGAACCCGTTATGCGGGGACAGCTCGGCCCATTTGTCGCCATCTTCAACACGCACGGTCTCTTTCAGACGCAGGAATTTCTTCGCCGAGTTCAGTTCTTCGATGCCGGCATCCAGCAGCAAGAACACGAACGGACTGGCGCTGCCGTCCATGATTGGGATTTCAGCGGCGTCGACTTCGATGACGATATTGTCGATGCCCAGCCCAGCCAGCGCGGCGTTGAGGTGCTCAACGGTCGAAATACGCACGTCATGCTCATTCACCAGGCAAGTACAGAGCATGGTATCACGCACGGATTTTGCATCAGCCGGAAAATCAACCGGTGGATTCAAGTCAGTGCGACGATAGATGACCCCGGTATTAGCCGGCGCTGGGCGCATTGTCAGCGTGACTTTCTTACCGGTATGCAAACCGACGCCAGTCGCCTGAACAATACGTTTTAATGTCCTTTGTTTGATCATCGTTTTATCTCGCAATGTTATCCATCCTACCAGCCAAGCATACAGCATGGCCGGCGGGACAGTTTAGCACAAAGAGCGGAGATTCCAAATTCTCAGGATATTCTTAGTCTGCCTGTTTACGCAGGAAGGCTGGAATATCAAGATAGTCGGGCTCTTTATTCGGCTGCGCAGCTTGGTCGTTGACCACCTTGGCGGCAGGTTTCACTTCCTGCGGCAGAGGCGACATGCCGTGCTGCTGATAACGGTGATCCATCACTGGCTGGCTGGCCTGCTTATTGGTCACCAGAGTGATTTCAGGACGCTTGTCCATACCGATACCGGTTGCAACCACGGTAACGCGCAGTTCGTCGTTCATTTCCGGATCCAGCGAGGTACCGATAACCACGGTAGCGTTGTCGGAAGCGAACGCACGGATGGTGTTACCCACAGTTTCGAACTCATCCAGACGCAGATCGAAGCCAGCGGTAATGTTGACCAGCACGCCGCGCGCGCCGGACAGGTCGATGTCTTCCAGCAGCGGGCTGGAGATCGCCATTTCGGCCGCTTCTTCGGCGCGGTCTTCACCGCAAGCCACGCCGGAACCCATCATCGCGTAGCCCATTTCGGACATCACGGTGCGCACGTCGGCGAAGTCGACGTTCATCAGGCCCGGACGGGTGATCAGCTCGGCGATACCCTGCACCGCGCCTTTCAGCACGTCGTTGGCCGCGCCGAACGCGTCCAGCAGAGAGATGCCACGCCCCAGAACTTTCAACAGCTTGTCGTTCGGGATGGTGATCAGCGAGTCCACGTGTTTGGACAGTTCAGCGATACCCTGCTCCGCGAATGCCATGCGCTTCTTGCCTTCGAAGTTGAAAGGCTTGGTCACCACGGCCACGGTCAGAATACCCAAATCTTTAGCCACTTCAGCCACCACTGGCGCCGCACCGGTACCGGTACCGCCGCCCATGCCGGCTGCGATGAAGACCATGTCTGCGCCGTCCAGCGCTGCGCGCAGGGCTTCGCGGTCTTCTTCCGCTGAATTGCGACCCACCTCAGGGTTCGCGCCCGCACCCAGACCTTTGGTAATACCGCTACCAATCTGGATGGTTTGGCCAACCGCCGTTTTGCGGAGCGCCTGGGCGTCCGTGTTCACAGCGAAGAATTCAACACCTTCGATGCGCTCGCGCACCATGTGTTCAACGGCGTTGCCACCGCCGCCGCCGACGCCGATGACTTTAATCACCGCGTCATTGGTTAGTTCCATTGGTTCAAACATAGTTTCTCTCCGTTTTGTGCCTGTCGCTGCGAGATCATAAAAAGATTACTCAGCATGATCTCTTTGTTGAAACATTAAAACTCTTTTCTCAGCCAGCTATTGATGCGTTTAAACCAATTGCCCACCGAGGCGCGTTTTTCTACTTCTGTCTCACCGCTCAGGTGAGACTCTTTTCCATAGTGCAGCAGACCTACCGCCGTCGAGTAGTAAGGCTCCTGCGCATAATCCGTCAGCCCCGTGATGTTCAAGGGTTGGCCGATGCGTACCTGAGTGTGGAACACCCGTTGCGCACAGGCTGCCAGGCCATCAATCTGGGCGGCGCCACCGGTCAGCACGATACCTGCCGCCAGATGATGCTTCACCCCTTGCTGACGCAGTTGCTCCTGCAATTGCAAAATTTCATCGTTAACCAGATTCAACAGTTCGGTGTAGCGTGGCTCAATGACTTCAGCCAGCGTCTGTCTTTGCAGACTGCGCGGAGGACGTCCCCCGACGCTAGGCACCTCTACATTCTCATCCTTGCTAACAATCGACCCAAGCGCACAACCGTGTCGAACTTTAATCGCTTCCGCATCGGTCGGCGGCGTGCCGAAGGCGTAGGCGATATCGCTGGTGACCACGTTCCCGGCATAAGGGATCACTTTGGTGTGGCGCAGCGCACCGCCGGTATACACCGCCATATCCATGGTGCCGCCGCCGATATCCACCACGCAAACGCCGAGTTCGCGTTCATCTTCGGTCAGCACCGCGTAGCTCGCGGCCAGACCGGCGAAAATAAGTTGGTCAACTTTCAGGCCGCAACGTTCCACGGCCTTGACGATGTTCTTCGCCATATCGTTATGGCAGGTAATCAGATGCACCTTGGCCTGCATGCGCACGCCGGACAGCCCAACCGGGTTTTTGATGCCTTCCTGATAATCGATGGCGTATTCCTGAGGAATCACGTGCAGGATACGGTGTTCGTCGCGCACGCGCACCGATTTGGCGGTGTGCACCACATTCTCCACGTCGTCCTGCGTCACTTCCTCTTCCGAGATCGGCACCATGCCGATTTCGTTCTGGCAGCTGATGTGTTTGCCCGACAGCGCCAGGTACACCGAAGAGATCTGGCAGTCCGCCATCAGCTCGGCCTGATCGATGGCGCGCTGTACGCACTTCACCACCGATTCCAGGTCGTTTACGCCACCCTTATCCATACCGCGAGACGGGCAGCTGCCCACCCCGATAATGTTGACCATGCCATCGGGCAGAACTTCCCCTACCAACGCGGAGACTTTTGCAGTACCGATCTCCAGTCCAACTACCAGTTTTCTGTCCGTCGACTTGATCATTGTTGTTTTGCCTGTGCCTGATTCTGTTGCTGATTACTGTTTTGCTGACCGCCAAGCGCCTGCGGATCGACCAACACCGGAGCCCACCCTACCGAAGCGCCGGACTCGTAGCGCAGATCGACATAGCTGACACGCTTGCTCTCCGCCTGGCCCTGCTGCTGCAATACCGGGTAAAGCTCGATAAACCGCTGCAAACGCCCGTTGCGGTCATCGCGCCCCAGCTCAAGCCGGACATCGTTGTCCAGCGCCAGCTGCCAGGAATGGCGCGCGGTCATCGCCGCCATTTTCAGCGTATATTTGCTGGCCGCCAACGTGGCGCTCATCGCCCGATAGCCTTCCAGCACATCCTGCTCGCTCCCTTCCGGCCCGTAGAGCAGCGGCAACTTCTGCTTGCCCGCCCGCTCCGCCGGCACGCTGAACGCTTTGCCCTCGGCGTCCACCATGTGCAAATCGTTCCAGCGCGCCACCGGGACGTACTCCACCAGATGGATCTTCAGCTCATCCGGCCATTGTTTGCGCACGCTGGCCTGCTTGATCCACGGCAGACGTTCGATCTGCTGCTGGATGACGTCCACATCCTGCGTCATAAAGGTGCCGGGTGCGCCCAGCGCCAGGATCGCCTGACGAATATCATCGTTGGTGGTGTAATGGCGTTCGCCGGTCACCACCAGCCTTGAGAGCGGCAGGCGGCTGGCGTCTTTCATCCAGCCAAGCACCGCCCAACCGCTCCACACGACCGTTCCCAACACCATCAGCAGGAAAATCATTCCCGCCAACTGGGTTCCATTGCTGCGGCGCGGGCCGTTATCCACCTCGCGATCGCGCGCATTCAGGGCAGCTTGCGACATATCAGTCGGCCAACTCCAAAATTCTCGCCACCAACTGCGAGAAGCTTAATCCAAACTGGCGCGCCGCCATCGGCACCAGGCTATGACTGGTCATGCCCGGAGAGGTGTTCACCTCAAGCAGATAGAAGCGGCCATCGCTGTCTTGCATCACGTCGACGCGGCCCCAGCCGCTGCAGTCCAGACCGCGGTAGGCGCGCAGCGCCAACGCCGCCATCTCGGCTTCCTGCTCGGCACTCAAACCGCTCGGGCAGAAGTACTGCGTGTCGTCCGAAATGTACTTGGCCTGGTAGTCGTAAAACACGCCGGCCGGCTGGATGCGGATTGACGGCAGAACCTGGTCGCCCAGCATCGCTACGGTGTATTCCGGGCCGCTCAACCACTTCTCCACCAGCACATCGTCGTCATGGCGGAAGGCTTCTTCCAGCGCCGCTGCCAACGCCGCGCTTTCGGTGACCTTGCTCATACCGACGCTGGAGCCTTCACGGCTCGGCTTGACGATCAGCGGCAAACCGAGATCCGCCACGCGCGCCAGCAGCGCCGCTTTTTCGGCGCCGAGGTACAGCTGGCGATTCAGCGCCACGTAAGGCGCTACCGGCAAGCCCATCGACTGCCACACCATCTTGGTGCGCCATTTGTCCATGGTCAGCGCCGAGGCCATCACGCCACTGCCGGTATAAGGCAGTTCGAGGAACTCCAGCAGCCCTTGCAGGGTGCCGTCCTCGCCGCCGCGCCCGTGCAGCGCGATAAATACTTTGGTGAATCCCTGCTCTTTCAACTGGGTCACCGGGAAATCGCGGGTGTCGACGCCGTGCGCATCGATACCGGCTTCGCGCAACCCGGCCAGCACCGCGGCGCCGGACTGCAGGGAAACTTCGCGTTCGGCGGAGGTGCCGCCCAGCAGAACTGCAACTTTATCAGCCATGGTGCTCCTCCTCTTTCTTCGGCGGCTGCAGCTTCAGCTCGGCCAGTTTACGGGCGATTTTGCCCACGTTGCCGGCGCCCTGCACCAGCACCAGGTCTTCATCCTGCAGCAGCTGCGCCAGGGTTTCCGGCACGCTATCGGCATCGGAAACCAGGATCGGATCCAGCTTGCCGCGGCTGCGGATGGTGCGGCACAGCGAACGGCTGTCCGCGCCCGGGATCGGCGCTTCGCCGGCGGCGTACACGTCAAGCATCAGCAGCACATCCACCTGCGACAGCACGTTGGCGAAATCGTCGTACAGATCGCGGGTGCGCGTATAACGGTGCGGCTGGAAGATCATCACCAGACGCTTGTCCGGCCAGCCGGCGCGCGCCGCTTTCAGCGTGGCGTCCACCTCGGTCGGATGGTGGCCGTAATCGTCCACCAGCATCGCGCTGCCCGCTTTGCCGTTGACCGGTTCCAGCGGGAACTCGCCGAGGAAATCGAAGCGGCGCCCGGTGCCCTGGAAGCCCGCCAGCGCGCGCAGGATATCTTCGTCGTCGATGCCTTCTTCGGTCGCTACCGCCACCGCCGCCGCTGCGTTCAACGCATTGTGGCGGCCCGGCGCGTTCAGCGTCACCGTCAGCAACGGCTTGTCCTGGCGGCTCAGGGTAAAGTGCCCCTGCGGCCCAATCTGCCGGTAGTCTTCGATGCGCACATCGGCATCCTCACTGAAGCCGTAGGTGGTGATATGGCGCCCCACGCGCGGCAACAGCTCACGCACCACCGGATCGTCAATGCACATCACCGCACGGCCGTAGAACGGCAGGTTGTGCAAGAAATTGATAAACGTCTGCTTCAGGTTCTCGAAGTCGCCCTGGTAGGTGTCCATGTGGTCGGCTTCAATGTTGGTGACCACGGCCACCATCGGCTGCAGATGCAGGAACGACGCATCGCTCTCATCCGCTTCCGCGATCAGATAACGGCTGGATCCCAGTCGTGCGTGGGTGCCCGCCGCCTTCACCAGCCCGCCGTTGACGAAGGTCGGGTCCAGGCGGGCTTCGGCATAAATGCTCGAGACCATCGCCGTGGTGGTGGTTTTGCCGTGCGTGCCGGCAATAGCGATGCCGTGACGAAAACGCATCAGCTCCGCCAGCATTTCAGCGCGGCGGATCACCGGGATGCGCGCTTCACGAGCGGCGACGATCTCCGGGTTGTCGGCGGAGATGGCGGTAGAGACCACCACCACGCTCGCATCCAGCACGTTTTCCGGACGGTGATTGAAATAAATCGTCGCTCCGAGCGCGCTCAGCTGTTGGGTCACCGGATTCGGCGCCAGGTCGGAGCCGCTGATCTGATACCCTTCGTTTGCCAACACTTCGGCGATACCACCCATGCCGGCGCCACCGATGCCGACAAAGTGAATGTGCCGGACGCGACGCATCTCGGGCACGATAGTACGTAGTTTCGCCAGTTGTTGTGTATTCATCACTCTCTCTAATCCGGATCCGGTACCCCGGCCCTACATCACATTGCTTTTATTCAGGTTCGGCGCACCGAACCCCTGCACTCGTTACTTGGCGAGCCGCACCAGCTCCGCCGCCACGCGCTCGGTGGCGTCCGGAATGGCGACCGCGCGCGCTTTCTCGGCCATGGCCAGCAGCGTCTTGCGATCCCAGCTCGCCAGCAGTTCGGCCACCACATCGGCGTTGAACTGCGGCTGTTCGATAATCTTCGCCGCGCCGGCTTCTTCCAGCGGACGCGCATTCCAGTACTGCTGGCGGTCCTTGTGCATGAACGGCACGAAAATCGCCGGCAGCCCCGCCGCCGCGATTTCGCTGACGGTCAACGCGCCGGAGCGGCAGACCACCACGTCGGCCCAGGCATAGGCGGCGGCCATGTCGTCGATGAACTCGGTCACCTTGTGCTGCGTCTGCCCTACCCTTTCGTAATCGCGCAGCACCGTTTCCAGCGCGCCCTTGCCAACCTGATGCCAGAGCGTAATTCTATCGCCCAAACGCGCCGCGACTTCAGGAACTGTCTGATTCAGCACGCGCGCGCCCTGACTTCCGCCAATCACCAGCACGCGGATCGGGCCTTCGCGCCCCTGCAACCGCTCCGCCGGCAACGGCAGCGCCAACACGTCGGTGCGCACCGGGTTGCCCACCACCTCGGCGTTCGGGAACGCGCCGGGGAAGGCCTGCATCACTTTGGCGGCGATGCGCGCCAGCCAGCGGTTGGTCAAGCCGGCAATGCCGTTCTGTTCGTGCAGCACCACCGGGATGCCACACTGCCAGGCCGCCAGGCCGCCGGGGCCGGAAACGTAGCCCCCCATCCCCAGCACCACATCCGGCTGATAACTGCGCATGATGGCTTTCGCCTGCCGCACTGCCTGCCAGATCCGCAGCGGCGCCGTCAACTGGGCCTTCAGGCCCTTGCCGCGCAGGCCGGAGATGCGGATAAAATCAATCTCGATCCCGTGCTTCGGCACCAGATCGGCTTCCATTCGGTCTGCGGTTCCGAGCCAGCGCACCTGCCAGCCCTGCGCCATCAGATGATGCGCGACCGCCAGCCCCGGGAACACGTGCCCGCCGGTACCGCCTGCCATCACCATTAAACGCTTAGGTTTCCCGCTCATCCCTTACCTCTTCACAAACGCCTGAGCCTTGGTCAGGCGCGTTTCATAATCAATTCGCAGCAACAGCACGATCGCCGTCGACATAATCAGCAAGCTCGAGCCGCCGTAACTGATCAGCGGCAGCGTCAGACCTTTGGTCGGCAGCATGCCTGCGGCGGCGCCGACGTTAACCAGCGCCTGGAAGCTGAACCACACGCCGATCGCGCAGGCCAGGAAGCCGGAGAAGCGTTGGTCGATCTCCAGCGCGCGGCGCCCGATGGACATCGCGCGAAAAGCGACGAAGAATACCATTAACAGGGCTAAAACCACACCGATATAGCCCAGTTCTTCACCCAAAATGGAGAAGATGAAGTCGGTGTGCGCTTCCGGCAAATACTCCAGTTTCTGCACCGAGTTGCCGAGCCCCTGCCCCCAGAACTCACCGCGGCCGAATGCCATCAGCGACTGGGTCAGCTGGTAGCCGCTGCCGAACGGGTCGGCCCACGGGTTCCAGAACGAGGTCACGCGGCGCATACGGTACGGTTCCGCGATAATCAGCAGCACCACGGCGAACACGCCGGAGCCGATGATCGCCAGGAACTGCCACATTTTCGCGCCGGCCAGGAACAGCATCGCCAGCGTGGTGATGAACAGCACCACCACGGTGCCGAGATCCGGTTGCGCCAGCAGCAGCACCGCCAGCACCACCATGACGCCCATCGGCTTACAGAAGCCCCAGAAGTTGCTGCGCACCTCTTCCACCTTGCGCACCAGATAGCTCGCCAGGTAGCAGAACAGCGACAGCTTGGACAGCTCCGCCGGCTGAATACGCAGCGGGCCGAGCGCGATCCAGCGCGAGGCCCCGTTCACCGAGCTCCCCACCACCAGGACGATCAGCAGCATCACGATCGACATCAGCAGCATCACGTTGCTGTAGCGCTGCCAAACTTCCATCGGGATGCGCAGCGTCACCAGAGACAGGCCGAACGCCAGGCCGAGGTACAGCGCATCGCGTTTGGCGAACAGGAACGGATCGTCCGCCAGGCGTTGGCCGATCGGCATCGACGCCGAGGTCACCATCACGAAGCCGATGATCGCCAACCCGAAGGTCAGCCACAGCAGGGTGCGATCGTACAGCACCATGTTGACCGCGTCGTTGTCGCGCGCGCCGGTCACCCAGTCTTTCAGCCGTTCTGTCAGCCCGAAGTTCGGCAAGCGTAGTTTCATCCGCCAAGCTCCTGCGCCAGGCGGGCGAACTCATCGCCGCGCACTTCAAAATTACGGAACTGATCGAGACTGGCGCAGGCCGGCGACAACAGCACCATATCGCCGGGCTGTACGCGGCCGGCGATGGTGCGCATCGCCTGCTCCATGGTCTCGGTCAGCGTCGCCACTTCCGGCCGCAGCTGCGCCAGCTGGGCGCCGTCGCGGCCAAAGCAATACAGCCGCACGTTGTCGCCCTGCAGATAGCGCGCCAGCGGCGAGAAATCGGCGGACTTGCCGTCGCCGCCCAGCAGCAGATGCAGCGTGCCGTCCACCTGCAGGCCGTTCAGCGCCGCTTCGGTGCTGCCGACGTTGGTGGCTTTGGAATCGTTGATCCAACGCACGCCGTTGTGCTCCCAGGCCAGCTGGAAGCGGTGCGCCAGGCCGGTGAAGGTGGTCAACGCCTTCAGGCTGGAGGCACGCGGGATATTGACCGCATCCGCCAACGCCAGCGCCGCCAGGGCGTTGGTGTAGTTGTGGCGGCCGGTCAGCTTCATCTCGCGCGTATTCAGCACCTTCTCACCGCGCACCCGCAGCCAGGTTTCGCCCTGCTGACGGTTCAGGTGATAGTCACCCACGTCCGCCCCGAAGCTGACGCAGCGTTCGTCGGCGCCGCGCACCGGCATGGTCAGCGCATCGTCCGCGTTCACCACGCACACCGCGGCGTTTTCATACACGCGCAGCTTGGCGCCGCGATACTGCTGCAGGCCGAACGGATAGCGATCCATATGATCTTCGGTCACGTTCAGGATGGTCGCCGCCGCCGCCCGCAGGCTATGCGTCGTTTCCAGCTGGAAGCTGGACAGCTCCAGCACGTAAAGCTGACATTCCTGGCGCAACAGGCTCAGCGCCGGCAGGCCGATATTGCCGCCCACGCCCACCGCCCAACCGGCGGCTTTCGCCATCTCACCCACCAGGGTGGTGACGGTGCTCTTGCCGTTGGAGCCGGTAATCGCCACGATCGGCGCCTGCGCCTCGCGGCAGAACAGTTCGACGTCGCCGACGATTTCCACGCCGGCTTCCGCCGCGGCGCTCAATGCCGGGGTCGCCAGCGCGACGCCCGGGCTGGCGACGATCAGATCCGCCGCCAGCAGCCAGTCCTGGTTCAGATCGCCCAGATGGCGCTCCACGCTTTCAGGCAGTTTGTCCAACCCTGGCGGCGCGATACGGGTATCCATCACGCGCGGCGTCACGCCGCGCGCCATGAAGAAATCGACACAGGACAGGCCGGTGAGGCCCAACCCGATGATGACGACTTTTCTACCCTGATAGTCTGCCATGATTAACGCACCTTCAGCGTTGCCAGGCCAATCAGCACTAGCATCAGCGAAATGATCCAGAAGCGCACGATCACGCGCGGCTCCGGCCAGCCTTTCAATTCATAGTGGTGGTGAATCGGCGCCATGCGGAAAATGCGTTGTCCGCGCAGCTTGAACGATCCCACCTGCAGGATCACCGACAGCGTCTCTACCACGAACACGCCGCCCATGATCACCAACAAGAACTCCTGGCGCAGCAGCACCGCGATGGTGCCCAGCGCGCCGCCCAGCGCCAGCGAACCGACGTCGCCCATAAACACCTGAGCCGGGTAGGTGTTGAACCACAGGAACCCGAGGCCGGCGCCGACGATGGCGGTGCAGACAATCACCAACTCACCGGCATGACGCAGATACGGAATATGCAGGTAGTTGGCGAAGTTCATGTTACCGGTCGCCCAGGCCACCAGCGCGAAACCGGCCGCCACGAATACCGTCGGCATAATCGCCAGGCCGTCCAGGCCGTCGGTCAGGTTGACCGCGTTGCTGGTGCCGACGATGACGAAATAGGCCAGCAGGATGTACAGCAGGCCCAGCTGCGGCATCACGTCCTTAAAGAACGGCACAACCAGCTCGGTGGCTGGCGTGTCTTTTCCTACGGCGTACATGGCGAATGCGACAATCAGCGCAATCACCGACTGCCAGAAATACTTCCAGCGGGCGATCAGCCCTTTGGTGTCCTTACGCACCACCTTGCGGTAGTCGTCGACGAAACCGACAATACCGTAACCCACCAGCACGAACAGCACGCACCAGACATACGGGTTGGACGGGTAGGCCCACATCAGCACCGAGATGGTGATGGAGGTCAGGATCATGATGCCGCCCATGGTCGGCGTGCCGCGCTTGCTGAAGTGCGACTCGGGGCCGTCGTTGCGCACCACCTGCCCGAAGGACATTTCTTGCAGACGCTTGATCACCCGCGGGCCCATCCACAGTGACAGGAACAGCGCGGTCAGCAGGCTGACAATGGCTCGGAACGTCAGATAAGAAAAGACGTTGAAGCCTGAGTAATATTTGACCAAATGCTCGGCCAGCCAAACTAACATGGTGCTTTCTCCTGTAACGCGCGTACTACCTGCTCCATTGCGGCACTACGTGAACCTTTGATTAACACGGTGATGACCGCATGTTCCGACAGTAATTCCGCCACGCGCGCGATCACTGCTGTCTTGTCCTGATAATGTTCGCCATTGCCGGAGGCTTCGCTCAGCACGCGGCTCAACCCGCCGACGCTGATGACTTTGTCGACCCCGGCCAGACGGGCGGCTTCGCCCACCTGACGGTGGCACTCTTCCGCTTCTGCGCCCAGCTCGGCCATATCGCCGACCACCATCACGCGGTAGCCCGGCATCTCCGCCAGCACCTGCGCCGCCGCGGTCATCGACCCGACGTTGGCGTTGTAGCTGTCGTCCAGCAGCAGCTTGCCTTCGGCCAGCGCCACCGGGAACAAACGCCCCGGCACCGCCTGCAATTGTTTTAACCCCTGACGCACCGCTTCCAGGGTGGCGCCTACCGACATCGCCAGCGCCGTGGCCGCCAACGCGTTGGCCACGTTGTGGCGCCCCGGCAGCGGCAGTGCGATCTCGGCGCTGCCGAACGGGCTGTGCAGCGTAAACTGCGTGCCTGCGCCGTTCACCCGCACGTCGTCCGCGAAGAAGTCCACGCCTTCGGCCGCCTGCGGCGAGAAGCGCCAGACGGTTTTGCCGCCCAGCATGCTCTGCCAGTGCGGCCAGTCGTTGTTATCGGCGTTGATGATCGCCACGCCGTCGGCCGGCAGGCCGGTAAAGATTTCACCTTTCGCCTGGGCGACGCCGGCCAGCGAGCCGAAGCCTTCCAGGTGCGCGGCCGCCAGGTTGTTCACCAAAGCGGTCTGCGGACGCGTCAATGCGGTGGTGTAAGCAATTTCGCCAATGTGGTTAGCGCCCAGCTCTATCACGGCAAAATCATGCTGCGGCGCCAGACGCAACAGCGTCAGCGGCACGCCGATGTCGTTATTGAAGTTGCCGGCGGTATACAGCACTTCGCCGCATTCACGCAGAATGGCGGCGGTCATTTCTTTCACCGATGTCTTGCCCGAGGAACCGGTCAGCGCTACCACGCGCGCCGGCACCTGTTGACGCACCCAGGCGCCAAGCTGGCCCAGCGCCAAACGGGTGTCTTGCACCACCAGCTGCGGCGCGTCCACTGATAAGCGCTTACTGACCAGCAGCGCCCCGGTGCCTGCGGCTACGGCATCCGCCGCGAAGTCGTGCGCGTCGAAACGCTCGCCTTTCAGCGCCACAAACAGGCAACCGGCGGTCACCTTGCGGGTGTCTGTCGTCACCTCGACAATTTGGCAATCGGCGCCCACCAGTTCAGCGCTCAATACCTCAGCCAGTGTCTGAAGAGAGACAGGGATCATGCCAGCACCCCCAGCAGTCGGGCGACCGTCGTGCGGTCGGAGTAATCCAGGCGGCGGTTGCCCACCAGCTGATAATCTTCGTGGCCTTTGCCCGCCACCAGCACCACATCCTGCTCCTGCGCCTGCATGATGGCGCTGGTCACCGCTTCGGCGCGGCCGTGGATCACCAGCGCCTGCCCGGCGTCCAGCAATCCGGTCAGGATGTCGTTGATAATCGCGCGCGGCTCTTCGGTGCGCGGGTTGTCATCGGTGATCACCACGCGATCGGCGAACTGCTCGGCGATGCCGCCCATCAGCGGACGCTTGCCCTTGTCGCGATCGCCGCCGCAGCCGAACACACACCACAGCTGCCCCTGGCAGTGCAGACGCGCGGCTTCCAGCGCTTTCTCCAGCGCATCCGGCGTGTGGGCGTAATCCACCACTACCGTCGGTTTGCCCGGCGCGTTAAACACTTCCATGCGGCCGCAGACCGGCTGCAGACGGCTGCCGGTTTCCACCAGCGCCTCAAGCGGGTAGCCCAACGACAGCAGCGTCGCCAATGCCAACAGCAGGTTGCTGACGTTGAACGCGCCCATCAGGCGGCTTTCGATCTCGCCGTCGCCCCAGCTGGAGCTGAAACGAACAGTCGCGCCGTTGTCGTGATAGTCGACCGCCGTGGTTTTCAGCCAGCGGCCGTGGCAGCCCGGCTGCAGGTTGTCCTGCATCGTCACCGCTACCGCATCCGGCAATTTGCCGAGCCAGCGCTGACCGACTTCATCGTCGGCGTTGATGATCGCCTGCCCCACGTTGTGGGCGGCGAACAGCGACCATTTGGCCGCTTCGTAATTGGCCATATCACCGTGGTAATCCAGGTGATCGCGGCTCAGGTTGGTGAAGACCGCCGCAGCGAACGGCAGCGCCGCTACCCGGTGTTGCACCAAACCGTGGGAAGAAACTTCCATGGCGGCGAAGGTCGCGCCCTGTTCCGCCAACTCGTTTAATACGTGTTGAACATCCACCGCAGAACCGGTGGTATTCTCGGTCGGACACACCTGGCCCAGCAGGCCGTTGCCGACGGTGCCCATCACCGCGCTGGTTTCGCCCAGCAGTTGGCTCCACTGCGCCAGCAGCTGCGTGGTGGTGGTTTTGCCGTTGGTGCCGGTCACGCCGACCAGGCGCAAGCGCTCGCCCGGCTGATGGTAAAAACGCCCGGCCAGCGCGGAAAGGCGCTGGTTCAGTTGGCTCAGGTAGATCACCGGCACGCCGTGCATCTCAACGATGGCGCCGTCTTCGGCCTGACCGTCAGCCTCGGCGATCACAGCGGCGACGCCCTGCGCGATGGCCTGCGGAATATAGCGGCGCCCATCCGTTTGATGGCCGACCACGGCGACAAACAGATCCCCGGCAGCCGCCACACGGCTGTCTAATGTCATTTCCCGCAGCGCGCGCCCGGGTGCCGTCGGCACCCACGGGGCGAGTAAGTCGCGCAAATTACGATCTGCCACCTGAACCCTCTTTCTTGTTAATCACTAATTCGCTTTTGTCACCGGTGGGCAACGCGTCAGGCTCGACGTTCATGGTGCGCAATACGCCGCCCATGATGGCGCCGAACACCGGCGCGGAGATTGCGCCACCATAGTATTTCCCACCCTGCGGGTCGTTGATGACGACCACCAGGGCAAAACGGGGGTTACTTGCCGGCGCGACGCCGGCGGTATAAGCGATGTATCGGTTGACGTATTTGCCGTCCGGGCCCACTTTTTTCGCGGTACCGGTTTTGATGGCGATACGGTATCCCTTGATGGCGGCTTTTACGCCGCCGCCGCCCGGCAAGGCCACGCTTTCCATCATGTGCACCACGGTGCGCACCAGAGGTTCAGGGAAAACGCGCTCGCCGGCGACCGGAGGGTCAACCTTGGTGATCGACAATGGGCGATACACGCCCAGGCTGCCGATCGTTGCATAGACTCGCGCCAACTGTAACGGAGTTACCATCAGCCCGTAGCCGAAAGAGAAGGTGGCCCTCTCTATGTCAGACCACCGTTGTTTTTTTGGGTATATGCCACTGCTTTCTCCGACCAGCCCCAAATTGGTCGCTTTTCCCAGCCCAAAACGAGAGTAAGTATCTACTAACGCTGAGGACGGCATCGCTAACGCCAGCTTTGAAACACCGACGTTACTCGACTTCTGCAAGATCCCGGTCAATGACAGCTCCGAGTACCGCGCCACGTCTTTGATCTCGTGGCCCTGAATGCGATACGGGATGGTGTTCAGCACGCTGTTTTCTCTCACCACGCCGTTTTGCAGCGCGGTCATCACCACCATTGGCTTCACGGTTGAACCGGGTTCAAAAATATCGGTGATGGCGCGGTTACGCATGGTTTCTTTCGGCGTACCGGCCATGTTGTTCGGGTTGTAAGACGGGCTGTTGGCCATCGCCAGCACTTCGCCGGTGTTCACATCGATCAGCACCGCAGTGCCCGATTCGGCCTTGTTGAACGCCACCGCATTGTTCAGCTCGCGATACACCAGCGCCTGCAGGCGCTCATCGACGCTCAGCACCAGGTTGTGCGCCGCCTGGCTGTCGACGGAGGAGATGTCTTCGATCACCCGGCCGAAACGATCCTTACGCACCGTTCTCTCGCCCGGTTGCCCGGTCAGCCAGCGGTCGAAGCTCTTCTCGACGCCTTCGATGCCTTGCCCGTCGATGTTGGTCACGCCGATGATGTGCGACGTCACCTGCCCCGCCGGATAGTAACGGCGCGACTCCTGCCGCAGGTAGATCCCCGGCAGCTTGAGTTTGTGGATGTAGTCGCCGATCGCCGGGTTAACCTGGCGCGCCAGATAAACGAAGCGCCCTTTCGGGTTGGCGTTGATGCGGTTGGAGAGTTGGTCCAGCGGGATGTTCAGCGCATCGGAAAGCGCTTTCCAGCGGCTGTCCAGCGTGATGCCGCCGCGCTCGTTCAGCTCTTTCGGATCGGCCCACACCGCATTCACCGGCACGCTGACCGCCAACGGACGGCCGGCGCGATCGCTGATCATGCCGCGCGCGGTCGGCACTTCCTGCACGCGCAGCGAACGCATGTCGCCTTCTTTCACCAGACGATCGGGGTTGATGACCTGCAGGTACGCGACGCGCAACATCAGGCCAACCATCGCCAGCAAAATGCAGCCGCACAGCAACGCAAAACGCCAGCTGACAAAGCTGGCCTGATCTTCCTGGCGTCTCAACTTACCGGGGCGCGCTGCTTTCATGCGTTTCCTTTCTACTCCGTGTCATTATTCCGGTTAAACCATTCATTGTTTAACGATGATATTTTCCTGCGATGGATCAACGTGTTGCATCTGCAGTTTTTCTGTCGCGATACGTTCAACCCGGCTGTGATCGCCGAGGGCGTTCTCTTCTAAAATCAGGTTGCGCCACTCGATGTCCAGCGCATCGCGCTCCAGAACCAGCTGTTCGCGCTCGGCGGTCAGCAGGCGGGTGCGGTGCGCGGTAGTCACCACGAAAATCGCGGAGACCAGTGACGCAATCAGTAAAATCAGGGGGATCTTGGCGTTGCGCAGCAGATCGCCGCCAATGACCCCAACCAGACCGTGACGTTCGTTGCCGATCACGCGGGCATCCTCTCAGCAATGCGCAGCACCGAGCTGCGCGCACGCGGGTTGTCCGCCACTTCCGCTTCCGACGGCATCATTTTGCCCAGCGCTTTCAGCGTCCGGCCGCCCATGCCGCGCAGCTGCTCTTCGGTCAACGGAATGCCGGCCGGCACTTGGGCGCCGCGGCTATGGTGACGCATAAAGCGTTTGACGATGCGGTCTTCCAGCGAGTGGAAGCTGATTATCGACAAACGGCCCTGTGGGGCCAGCACTTCCAGCGCGCCGTCGAGCGCACGCTCGATCTCTTCCAGCTCGCTGTTGATATAGATGCGGATCGCCTGGAAGCTGCGCGTCGCCGGGTGCTTGTGCTTTTCCCGGAACGGACTGGCATCGGCGATCAGATCCGCCAGCTCTTTGGTGCGCGTCATCGGCTCCACGCGGTTTCTTTCCACGATGGCGCGCGCGATGCGCTTGGCGAAACGCTCCTCGCCAAAGGTTTTCAGCACCCAGGCGATGTCGTCCGCTTCGGCCTTCATCAGCCATTCCGCGGCGGACAGGCCGGTGGACGGATCCATGCGCATGTCCAGCGGGCCATCGCGCATAAAGGAGAACCCGCGCTCCGCGTCGTCAAGCTGCGGCGAGGAAACGCCCAGATCGAGCAGAACGCCGTCGATCTTGCCCACCAGCTCGCGCTCCCGCACATAGTGCGACAACTCGGAAAATGGGCCGTGTACGATGGTAAAACGAGGATCTTCAATAGATTTGGCGGCTGCAATCGCCTGAGGGTCACGGTCAATCGCCAGCAAGCGCCCTTCCGGCCCCAGCTGGGACAGAATCAGACGAGAATGGCCACCGCGACCAAAAGTACCGTCGATATATATGCCGTTGCTGCGGATGTTGAGGCCGTTGACGGCTTCGTCCAGCAGGACGGTGGTGTGTTTATAGTTTTCCAACATGCTTATAGCGACAAGTCCTGTAGCCGCTCAGACAACGGTTCCTGAGCCGACTGTTCAGCGTCAATATCATCCTTGACTTGTTGATACCAGGTCTGTTCATCCCACAGTTCAAACTTGTTGAACTGACCGACCAGCATCACTTCTTTCGTGAGCCCGGCGTGTTGCCGCAGCGTACTGGCTAACAGCAAACGACCGGCACTATCCATCTGACACTCACTGGCATGCCCCAACAGCAGGCGCTGAACGCGGCGCTCGGCGGGATTCATGCTCGACAGACGTGATAATTTTTGTTCAATAATTTCCCATTCGGGCAAAGGATAAAGCAGCAGACAGGGCTGATGGAGGTCAATGGTACAGACCATTTGGCCTTGCGATTCCTCGTTGAGCAATTCCCGATATCGGGTAGGTACGGCGAGCCGCCCTTTGCTGTCGAGGTTGACCATCGTCGCTCCACGGAACATTCCTGAGCTACCCCTTAGTGACCGTTTTCACCACTTTACCCCACAAATTCCCACACAATGGAGTTTACGGAGGGTATGAAAACCTTGTCAAGCCAGAGCGCCAGCGCTTTGGCAATATTTCTCTGGTCATTTTGGGAGCTGACTCGCGAAAGAAACTCTGATTATTCGACGATTAAAAATTAACACCATGATAAACGGAGAGAATTTTCTAAGCGGAAAGAATCTGATTAAAAACCTGACGAACTGGCGATTAATTAACTCATTACTTCCTTCTGCAAGCCATGTCTCATTTTTCAGCTCGGCAATCTCAGGGCGGTAACCGCTGGCTAGCCGCGCCCGCCAAGGCTCGGCGCCAGGCGAACCGATCGCGGAATAAGGCCATAACTCCTTGAGTTAATAACGCTCAATCGTTATTCACCGTAAAACCGGGCGCTATTTTACTTCAATTTGCACCGCCGTGATGAGGCCGCGATAAAAATAAATGGCTCGGATATTACGAGCAGAAGTAATTTCGATTCAAATCAACTTGGTAAGATTATTCCCAAAATACCTGTTTACAATTATGGTTTCATTTTCTTACACCTTTATTTCCACAATTTTTGCCGGAAAAAATCCCCTTCAAAAACGAAAAATCGCAACCTTATGTTTTTAATCGATTTATTTAAAAACGCCGATTTTAATCTCTCCGCTCCATCCTACGCCCCTGTTCTGCGGGACAAAAAGCGAACAAATGTTAAAAATAAAAATATAAACCTAGTTAAAAAACACAATCCAGATTAGTACACTATAAAAAAGGCAAAAAACTAGCCTTAACATCCAACAATGAATGATTTAACAGAATTTTAACTATAAGGGGTGACACATGCTTTCGCCCGCTACTCACTGGCGTAGCGCCGCTGCCGATACGTTCGCACTGGTGGTGTATTGCTTTATCGCCGGCATGGCGATAGAAGTGTTGATCTCAGGCATGAGCTTCCAGCAATCCCTCTCTTCACGCCTGTTGTCGATCCCGGTCAACATCCTGATCGCCTGGCCTTACGGCCGCTATCGCGATCTGTTTATCCGCACGGCGCGCCGCTGCCCGCGCGGCCAGTTCCTGCTGCGCAACCTCGCCGATCTGCTGGCCTACGTCAGCTTCCAGTCGCCGGTTTATGCCGCCATTCTATGGAGCGTAGGCGCCGACGGCCAACAAATGCTGGCGGCGGTAACCAGCAATGCGCTGGTATCCATGGCGATGGGCGTGGTGTATGGCTATTTCCTGGAATACTGCCGGCGGCTGTTCCGGGTGGCGGACTACGTCTAAAGCAGGAGCCCGCCAACGCGGGCCCCTGTCAGGCAAACTACTTGCGGCTCAGGCTGCCGCGGCGGAACAGATTGCGGCGAATGCGCGTCAGCCCCGGCTTGGGTTTACGCGGTTCGTCCAGGCTGGCCAGCACCAGTTCCAGCACGCGCTCGGCCACGTCGCGATGGCGCTGCGCTACCGCCAATACCGGGCACTCCAGGAAATCCAACAGTTCATGATCGCCGAAGGTGGCGATCGCCAGATCGGTCGGCAAGCGGCCGCGTTGCTTCAGCGTCACGTCCATCACGCCCTGCAATAAAGAGAACGACGTGGTAAACAGCGCCTGCGGCATCGGGTGCGTTTTCAGCCATTCGGCAAACAGCGCGCCGGCGGCTTCGCGTTCATAGCTGTTGGCGTACAGGTAATCGACGTGGCGGGGATCCTCTTGCCAGGCCTGACGGAAGCCCTGCTCACGCAGGAAGCTCACCGAAAGCTCCGGCAAGGCGCCCAGATACAGCACCGATTCAGCCGGGAAGGTGCGCAGCTCCTGCGCCAGCGCAAAGGCATCTTCCTGATCGGCGCCCACAACGCTGATGAAATGCTCGCGATCCAGCGCACGGTCCAGCGCGATGATCGGCAGCGGATCGTTGGCCCAGCGTTGATAGAAAGGATGTTCCGGCGGCAAGGCGGTGGAGACGATAATGGCATCCACCTGACGCTGCAGCAGGTGCTCAATGCAGCGCATTTCGTTGTCCGGCTGATCTTCGGAACAGGCGATCAGCAATTGGTAACCCCGCTGGCGCGCCTGGCGCTCCAGGTAGTTGGCGATGCGGGTATAGCTGGTATTTTCCAGATCCGGGATCACCAGGCCGATAGAACGGGTGCGCCCGGCGCGCAGCCCCGCCGCGACGGCATTCGGGTGATAGTTATGCTCCCTGACCACGGCCATCACTTTCTCGACGGTTTTATCGCTGACACGATACTGCTTCGCCTTGCCGTTGATGACATAACTGGCCGTCGTGCGCGAAACGCCCGCGAGACGCGCGATTTCATCCAGTTTCACATTAACCCCTTAATGACGCTGAAAATAGAAGTGAAGGCTGTGCTCGGATTAACCATGACATCCCGTACGGTTATTCAATCCAGCCTCTGCGATCTAACAGCAGAAAACACTGCCTAGCAACCGCTTTTGCCGAAAGGTGCCAGCAATCGGGCAAAAAATACCGAAAAACAAAGGGCGCAGCCACGCCGCGCCCCGATTATTCGCCGCCAGATCGCGCTCAGCGCATGATTTTGTCGCCGCGCGATACGCCGACCACGCCGGAACGCGCCACTTCCACAATCTCCGCCACTTCACGCACCGCGCTCAGGAAGGCGTCGAGCTTGTCGCTGGTGCCGGCCAGCTGCACCGTATACAGCGTCGCCGTCACATCAACGATCTGGCCGCGGAAAATGTCGGCGCAGCGCTTCACCTCTTCACGGCCGTAGCCGCTGGCCTGCAGCTTCACCAGCATGATCTCGCGCTCGACGTGGGCGCCCTGCACCAGTTCGCTGACGCGCAGCACGTCCACCAGCTTGTGCAACTGCTTCTCAATCTGCTCCAGCACTTTCTCGTCGCCGACGGTCTGGATAGTCATGCGCGACAGCGTCGGATCATCGGTCGGCGCCACCGTCAGGCTCTCGATGTTGTAACCGCGCTGGGAGAACAGCCCCACCACGCGCGACAGGGCGCCGGATTCGTTTTCCAGCAAGACAGATAAAATACGGCGCATGATCAGGTCCTCTCCGTTTTGCTAAGCCACATTTCGTCCATGCTTCCGCCGCGGATCTGCATCGGGTAGACATGTTCGGTTTCATCGACGGTCACGTCGACGAACACCAGCCGCTCTTTTTCCGCCAGCGCCTGCGCCAGCTTGCTTTCCAGCTCATCCGGCGTGCGGATGGCGATGCCGACATGGCCGTAAGCCTCGGCCAGCTTGACGAAGTCCGGCAGCGAATCCATGTAAGACTGCGAATGACGGCCGGAATAAATCATGTCCTGCCACTGCTTGACCATGCCCAGATAGCGGTTGTTGAGGTTCACCACCACCACCGGCAGGTTATATTGCAGCGCAGTGGACAGCTCCTGAATATTCATCTGAATGCTGCCGTCGCCGGTCACGCACACCACGGTTTCCTCCGGCAGCGCCAGCTTGACGCCCAATGCCGCCGGCAGGCCGAAGCCCATGGTGCCAAGGCCGCCGGAGTTGATCCAACGGCGCGGTTTGTCGAACGGATAATAGAGCGCGGCGAACATCTGGTGCTGCCCCACGTCGGAGGTCACATAGGCGTCGCCTTTGGTCAGGCGATGCAGGGTTTCAATCACCGCCTGCGGCTTGATGGTGCCGCTGTTTTTGTCGTAGCCCAGGCAGTCGCGGGCGCGCCACTGTTCGATAGACTGCCACCAGTCGCGCAGCGCATCGTGATCCTGCGCCTTGTCATCCTGCGCCAACAGCTCCAGCATCTGCACCAGCACCTGTTTGGCATCGCCGACGATCGGGATATCGGCGTCCACCGTTTTGGAGATCGAGGTCGGATCGATATCGATGTGCAGCACGGTGGCGTCCGGGCAGTATTTGGCCAGATTGTTGGTAGTGCGATCGTCGAAACGCACGCCGACGGCGAAGATCACGTCGGCATGGTGCATGGTTGTATTGGCTTCATAGGTGCCGTGCATGCCGAGCATGCCGACACTCTGGCGATGGGTGCCGGGGAAAGCGCCCAGTCCCATCAGGCTGCTGGTCACCGGCAGGTTCAGCTGCTCCGCCAACGCCAGCAGTTCGGCTTCACAACCGGCGTTGATCGCGCCGCCGCCGACGTACATCACCGGCTTTTTGGCCGCCAGGATGGTTTGCAACGCGCGTTTGATCTGCCCGCGGTGGCCCTGCACCGTCGGGTTGTAGGAACGCATGCTCACGTCCTGCGGATAGGCATAAGGCATCCGCACCGCCGGGCCGACGATGTCTTTCGGCAGATCGATCACCACCGGGCCGGGGCGGCCGCTGGAAGCCAGGTAAAAGGCCTTCTTCAACACCGCCGGGATGTCTTCGGTACGTTTCACCAGGAAACTGTGTTTCACCACCGGCCGAGAAATCCCCACCATATCGCACTCCTGGAAGGCGTCGTAGCCGATCAGCGAGCTGGGCACCTGCCCCGACAGGACGACCATCGGGATCGAGTCCATATAGGCGGTGGCAATGCCGGTAATGGCATTGGTGGCACCGGGGCCGGAGGTCACCAGCACCACGCCCACTTCGCCGGTGGCGCGCGCGTAGCCGTCGGCCATGTGCACCGCCCCTTGCTCGTGGCGCACCAGAATATGATCGATCCCTCCGACCGTATGCAGGGCGTCGTAGATATCGAGCACCGCCCCGCCGGGGTAGCCGAATACATGTTTAACGCCCTGATCGATCAACGATCGGACGACCATCTCGGCTCCTGACAACATCTCCATGGGTTTGCCTCCAGGCTTGCTTATTCTTCTCTGGCGCCGGAACGTAGCGCCTGCTGCGGGGCAATGCCCCAAAGTTTTTATGGGTTGTCGCTATCGAATTAACATAACGTCAGAATTTGGGGCAGGCAAACGGCAAAATGGCTTAACGGTGGCGGGGTTATTGCCAAGCGGCTGGAGATCGCAGCTTTATAAAAACAATGCGCTAGCCTCAGGGTTGTCGGGCTAGGCATTGTTTCGAACAGGAGGGAAATTACAGAACTAAATCAGGTGATGGATATGCCGTTTTTTTCGCCGGGCACATGGCCCGGCGGCGGCGTCAGGCCTGTTCCTGGTACATCGAGTCGATTTCGCGCTGATAGCGCTGCAGGATCACTTTGCGGCGCAGCTTCAGCGTGGGCGTCAGCTCCCCCAACTCCATGGAAAAAGCCGCCGGCAGCAGCGTGAACTTCTTCACCTGCTCGAAACGCGCCAGCTCCTTTTGCATCTCGCGCAGGCGCTTTTCGAACATCGCGAGGATCTCGCCGTTGCGCAGCAGCTCCAGGCGATCCTGGTATTTCAGGTTGACTGACTTCGCGTACTCTTCCAGCGACTCAAAGCACGGCACGATCAGCGCGGAAACGAACTTGCGCGCATCGGCGATGATCGCCACCTGCTCGATAAAGCGGTCCTGCGCCAGCGTGCCTTCCAGCATCTGCGGCGCTATGTATTTGCCGCCGGAGGTTTTCATCAAATCTTTCAGGCGCTCGGTGATGAACAGATTGCCCTCTTCATCGATCGCCCCGGCGTCGCCGGTTTTCAGCCAGCCGTCGGCGGTAAAGGTCGCGGCGGTTTCCAACGGTTTGTTGAAATAGCCGCGCATCACGATCGGCCCGCGCACCTGAATTTCATTTTCTTCACCGATGCGCACCTCGACCTCCGGCAGCGGTTTACCGATAGAGCCGAAGCGGAAATGCCCCTCTTCCCAGCAGGACACGGTCGCACAGGTTTCGGTCATGCCGTAGCCGTACTTGATGTTGACGCCCATCGCCTGGAAAAACAGGATCACATTGTCATCCAGCTTGGCGCCCGCCGCCGGCAAGAAACGCACCCGGCCACCGAGAATGCCGCGCAGCTTGCTCAATACCAGCTTGTCGGCCCAGCGGTGAGAGAGTTCGAACAGTTTGCCCAACGGTTTGCCGGCCCGCTCTTGCAGGAACTTGCGCTCCCCGCAGACGATCGCCCAGTGGAACAGCGCACGGCGCAGCCAAGGGGCACGCGCCACTTTTTCATGCACCGCGCTGAAAATCTTCTCGTAGAAACGCGGTACCGCGCACATTAACGTCGGCCGCACCTGCCCCATCGCTTCCCGTACCCAGTCGGTGTTCGGCAGGAAAACATTCTGCGCGCCGGAATGCATGACAAAGAAGCTCCAGGCACGCTCGAACACGTGCGACAGCGGCAGGAAACTGAGCGACACATCCTCTTCGCCGACCGTCAGTCTCTCATCGTGCAGGTAGAGCTGCGCCGCCAGGTTGCGGTAGTCCAGCATGACCCCTTTCGGTTCGCCGGTGGTGCCCGAGGTATAGATCAGGGTAAAGAGATCCTGCAGGTCGCACTCTTCAATGCGCTGCCGACGTTGAGCGATAAAAGCCGCCGGATCGGCAGCGCGCTCGAAGGCGCTCAGGTGTTGTGCGATCTCGCAGCCGCGCAGATCGGCGCCCTCGTCGAACACGATGATATAACTCAGCTGTGGGCAGACGCCACGCAGTGCGATGGCGGCATCCAGCTGCGCCTGCTCGCCGACGAACAGGATGCGAATGTCAGCGTCGTTGATGACGAAGGCCGCCTGCGCCGGCGTATTGGTGGAATAGAGCGGTACGCTGACGCCACGCAGGTGCAGGATCGCGAGATCGGTCAACGACCAGGCCACCGTGTTATTGGCGAAGATACCGATACGTTCTTGCACTTCGGCGCCCAGCGCCAGCAGCCCGGCAGCAATGCGATCAATGCGGGCAGCCGCCGCTCCCCAGGTCAGTTGAAACTCGCCGTTGGGCGACCATTGGCGAAATGCTGTGCGATCGGCTCGGTGGGTGATTTGATGCTGTATACGATGGATCAAATGGTATTGCAGCAGATTAGTGATCATAGTGCTCTAAGCCTGAAATGAATCATACAGTTAAGCCTGAACGATGCCTTGCGGCCCTCATCTCAGCTTACACGTGTTTACTTTTTTCCGCGCAGTCTACCTACTCTCAGGCAGGGGGAAAAGCGATTTCAGCGTAGAAGTGTGAGCCAAAACTCAGGCCGGCTTTCGCGCTTTCATGGGTTGGACAAAACGGGAAGGAAAAGGTTTGATGGCGGCCATAAAACGCGGCCCGTTCGGGCCGCCACATCGAGTTAGTTTAAAATTCCAGCTGGAAAGTAAAAATCAGAATATTAATTTATATTAATTGTTTTCGCTAAATGAACAAATTTATCCTGAGAATAAGTTATTCTATCGCCGCAAAACCAAGAAATATCTTAATAAAAACGCAGATAGTTCTTAGTTTTTATCATGAGAAAAAAACGCTCAGTTGAATATTATCTTTATATGGTTCCCATCTTTATCGCTTTACTTTGGGTTACCCGCCTCAATCAGGACAGATTTCATCCACTGGTGGCCTTTATCCCGCTCTGAGGATTCATGCCAGGAGAGGTAGCAGGTGGCTTTATTATCGTTGCCACATAAAGGAACTGCCTTTATTTTCAACGCCTCCGTCTGCTGTCGCACCAACCAGGCGGGCGCAATCGCTACCATTTCCGTTTGCGACACCATATTCAACACGCTGTAAAGATCCGTGCACTGCTGCGTCACGGCGCGCAGCATCGGCTCGTCTAAATAAAAAGGTTTACTGAACGATCCAAAACTTTCCAGGGAAACCGCAGCATGCTGCTCGACCAGCATGTGTTCCGGCGTCACCTCCTCGCCTATTCTCGGGTGCGCCTGCGCAACCGTCAGCACTAATTCGTCTTCGAACATCGCCAGGCTGCGAAACTCCGCCGACTCGAAACGGCTGTAGCCGATGACAAACTCCACGTCCTGATAACGCAATTGACGTTCAATATTATTGTTAATGTATGACTTTATTTGCAGGTTAAGCTGCGGCGCTATCTGTTTGACGTGATTGATTATCCCGGCGCCCAGACGCAAATCGAGCGGGCTGCACAGCGACAGGGAGAACGCTCGCGTGCTGGTCAGCGGCTCAAACTCAGATCCCGGCAACTCATTCTGCACCAGCTGCAGCGCTTGCCGCACCGGCCCGAACAGCTGCCTGGCCCGCATGGTGGGCTGGATCCCGCGGCCGCAGCGCACGAACAGTTCGTCGTTGAACATCACCTTCAGGCGCGCTACCGCGTTGCTCACCGCCGGCTGCGACATCCCTAACGAATTAGCGGCTCGCGTAATATTTTGCATTTGCATCACGGCGTCAAACACCGTCAGTAAATTAAGATCGACGCTGCGCAAATGGATGTCCGCCGGCTCTTTGACCATGGCGATTTCTGAATCATATTCAGCCATATTTCACTCCACTAAATCCTGTGTAAATAATCTAATCCTTATGCTCGACAAACAATGAAACGCCGCATTGTCTTATCTTTGCACGACAAATCCTGCCATTACCGTCATCAATCGATAAAAAACCTCGTGTTATCTACACGATATAAGTCGTATATGGAATACATGTCAGCAGCTTTCCCCGTCAGCGAGAAGAATGCCACCTGGGTAGTACTAATAATTAGGTATCAACAATGATTAATACAATTGAACAACGTCGCCGCACTGTATGAGACAAACTATAAAAACACATCATAAGCAATCAAACCATCTAAAAACACCGCTCACTTTGTGTAAAAACGCATTATTTTGTTATATTATGACTAAAACAATCAATTATTCATATGAGTTAAATTTAAACCATTTGTATTGAAAATGTTATTTTATTGCTCCCCGTGATTAATCCCTCTTGCTTTTTTCATCACAAATCTTAACGCAACGAAATCCAGAAGCAATTAGCGCAGTATATATTCGATTCGTTTATGCTAAGCAGCACGCAAACTGGCCCCATTTTTTTCTCTAAGACGTCGTTTTTTTGCCGAATGATCCTCTGTTTAGTTAATGGGCTGATGCATTGTCCCCGCATTCAATCAGGTGTTGACATCGCCAGGCCAATCACGTATCAAATTAGGCAGACACCCAATTTAAGAGAAGCTGAACCCTTATGATCCGTACTCACCGTCTACTAGGCCTACTACTCAACGCATCTTGTTTGCGCGGTATGCCTGTGGACGACGTTCGGAGCTGACTCAGCCGATCACCCATAAGAAACCCGCGCTACTGCGCGGGTTTTTTTTTGCCCGCTTAGCGTGAAATCAACACGATAAGGAATGCACCGATGAGCCAACAAGTCATTATTTTCGATACCACGCTGCGTGATGGCGAGCAGGCGCTGCAGGCCAGCCTGAGCGTAAAAGAGAAGATTCAGATTGCGCTGGCGCTGGAAAGAATGGGCGTTGACGTGATGGAAGTCGGCTTCCCGGTCTCTTCGCCGGGCGACTTCGAGTCGGTGCAAACCATCGCTCGCCAAATCAAAAACAGTCGCGTCTGCGGCCTGGCCCGCTGCGTGGACAAAGACATCGACGTGGCCGCCGAAGCGCTGCGCGTCGCCGAAGCGTTCCGCATCCACGTATTCCTGGCCACCTCAACCCTGCACATCGAATCGAAGCTGAAGCGCTCGTTCGACGAAGTGCTGGAGATGGCGGTGCGCTCGGTAAAACGCGCCCGCAACTACACCGACGACGTGGAGTTCTCCTGTGAAGACGCCGGCCGCACGCCGATCGACAATCTGTGTCGCGTGGTCGAAGCCGCCATCAACGCCGGCGCTACCACCATCAATATCCCGGATACCGTCGGCTACACCACCCCGAACCAGTTCGGCGGCATCATCACTACCCTGTATGACCGCGTGCCGAACATCGACAAAGCCATCATCTCCGTGCACTGCCACGACGATTTGGGCATGGCGGTCGGCAACTCCATCGCCGCAGTGCAGGCCGGTGCCCGCCAGGTGGAAGGCACCCTGAACGGCATTGGTGAACGCGCCGGTAACTGTTCGCTGGAAGAAGTGATCATGGCGATTAAAGTGCGCCAGGACATCATGAACGTGCACACCAACATCAACCACCAGGAAATCTTCCGCACCAGCCAGATCGTCAGCCAGCTGTGCAACATGCCGATCCCGGCCAACAAGGCGATCGTCGGCTCCAACGCCTTCGCCCACTCCTCCGGCATTCACCAGGACGGCGTGCTGAAGAACCGCGAAAACTACGAAATCATGACCCCGCAGTCGATCGGCCTGAAGGACGTGCAGTTAAACCTGACCTCCCGCTCCGGCCGCGCAGCGGTGAAACACCGCATGGAAGAGATGGGCTACCAGGAGCAGGATTACAACCTGGATACCCTGTACGCCGCCTTCCTGAAGCTGGCCGACAAAAAGGGCCAGGTGTTCGACTACGATCTGGAGGCGCTGGCCTTCATCAACAAACAGCAGGAAGAGCCGGAGCACTTCAGCCTGGGTTACTTCAGCGTGCAGTCCGGCAGCAGCATCATGGCCACCGCCTCGGTGAAACTGATCTGCGGCGGCGAAGAGAAAGCCGAAGCCGCCACCGGCAACGGCCCGGTCGATGCGGTTTATCAGGCGATCAATCGCATCACCGACTACCCGATCGAGCTGGTGAAGTACCAGTTGACCGCCAAGGGCCATGGCCGCGACGCGCTGGGCCAGGTGGATATCGTGGTCTCTTACAACGGCCGCCGCTTCCACGGCGTGGGTCTGGCGACCGATATCGTCGAATCCTCCGCCAAGGCGATGGTGCACGTGTTGAACAATATTTGGCGCTCACAGCAGGTAGAAAAAGAAAAGCAGCGCCTGCAGCAAAACAAACATCAAAATAATCAGGAAACGGTGTGAACATGACGAAGACTTATCACATTGCCGTCTTGCCCGGAGACGGCATCGGCCCGGAAGTAATGGCTCAGGCGCGCAAAGTGTTGGACGCGGTGCGTCAACGCTTTGACATTCGCATCACCACCGCCGAATACGACGTCGGCGGCATCGCCATCGATCGCCACGGCAGCCCGCTGCCGGCGGCGACCGTCGCCGGCTGCGAGCAGGCCGACGCCATCCTGTTCGGATCGGTGGGCGGCCCGAAATGGGAACACCTGCCGCCGGCCGAGCAGCCGGAACGCGGCGCGCTGTTGCCGCTGCGCAAGCACTTCAAACTGTTCAGCAACCTGCGCCCGGCGCGCCTGTATCAAGGGCTGGAGGCGTTCTGCCCGCTGCGCGCCGACATCGCCGCCCGCGGCTTCGACATTCTGTGCGTGCGCGAATTGACCGGCGGCATCTACTTCGGCCAGCCGAAGGGCCGTGAAGGCCAGGGCATGCAGGAGCGCGCCTTCGACACCGAGGTATACCACCGTTTCGAGATTGAGCGCATCGCGCGCATCGCCTTCGAATCCGCCCGCAAGCGCCGCCACAAGGTGACGTCGATCGACAAGGCCAACGTGCTGCAAAGCTCCATTCTGTGGCGTGAAGTGGTCAATCAGGTCGCCAGGGATTACCCGGACGTGTCGCTGTCGCACATGTATATCGACAACGCCACCATGCAGCTGATCAAAGATCCGTCCCAGTTCGACGTGCTGCTGTGCTCCAACCTGTTCGGCGACATCCTGTCCGACGAGTGCGCGATGATCACCGGCTCGATGGGCATGCTGCCATCCGCCAGCCTGAACGAACAAGGCTTCGGCCTGTACGAACCGGCGGGCGGTTCCGCGCCGGATATTGCCGGCAAAGGCATCGCCAACCCGATTGCGCAGATCCTGTCCGCCACTCTGCTGCTGCGTTACAGCCTGGGCGCCGATGAAGCGGCCGACGCCGTGGAGCGCGCCATCAACCAGGCGTTGGAACAGGGCTACCGCACCGCCGATCTGGCCGGTGACGGCAAAGCCGTCAGCACCGATGAAATGGGCGATATCATCGCCCGCTTTGTAGCTCAGGGGGCATAACATGGCCAAGACCTTATACCAGAAGCTGTACGACGCCCACGTGGTGCACGAAGCACCGAACGAAACGCCGTTGCTGTATATCGACCGTCACCTGGTGCACGAAGTCACTTCGCCGCAGGCGTTCGACGGCCTGCGCGCCATGGGCCGCAAGGTGCGCCAGCCGGGCAAAACCTTCGCCACCATGGATCACAACGTGTCGACCCAGACCAAAGACATCAACGCCAGCGGCGAAATGGCGCGTATCCAGATGCAGGAGCTGATCAAGAACTGCGCGGAATTCGGCGTTTCGCTGTATGACCTGAACCACCCGTTCCAGGGCATCGTGCACGTAATTGGGCCTGAACAAGGCATGACGCTGCCGGGCATGACCATCGTCTGCGGCGACTCGCACACCGCCACCCACGGCGCTTTTGGCTCGTTGGCGTTCGGCATCGGCACCTCCGAAGTGGAACACGTGCTGGCGACCCAGACCCTGAAACAGAGCCGCGCCAAGACCATGAAGATTGAAGTCACCGGCGACGCCGCCGAGGGCATTACCGCCAAAGACATCGTGCTGGCGGTGATCGGCAAAACCGGCAGCGCCGGCGGCACCGGCCACGTGGTGGAATTCTGCGGCAAGGCGATCGAGGCATTGAGCATGGAAGGGCGTATGACCCTGTGCAACATGGCGATCGAAATGGGCGCCAAAGCCGGGCTGGTGGCGCCGGACGACACCACCTTCGCCTACCTGAAGGGGCGTCAGTTCGCGCCAACCGGCGAAAACTGGGAGCAGGCGGTCGCTTACTGGCGCACGCTGAAGTCCGACGCCGACGCCCAGTTCGATACCGTAGTGACGCTGCACGCCGAAGAGATCGCGCCGCAGGTCACCTGGGGCACCAACCCTGGCCAGGTGATCGCCGTCAATCAGGCGATCCCGGCGCCGGAATCGTTCAGCGATCCGGTCGAGCGCGCCTCCGCCGAGAAAGCGTTGGCCTACATGGATTTGAAACCGGGCATCAAATTGACCGAGGTGCCAATCGACAAAGTGTTCATCGGCTCCTGCACCAACTCACGCATCGAAGATCTGCGCGCGGCGGCGGCGATCGCCAAGGGGCGCAAGGTCGCCAGCGGCGTACAGGCCATCGTGGTGCCGGGCTCCGGCCCGGTGAAGGCCCAGGCGGAAGCCGAAGGGTTGGACAAAATCTTTATCGAAGCCGGTTTCGAATGGCGCTTGCCGGGTTGCTCGATGTGCCTGGCGATGAACAACGACCGTCTGAATCCGGGCGAGCGCTGCGCGTCCACCAGCAATCGTAACTTCGAAGGGCGCCAGGGCCGCGGTGGGCGCACCCACCTGGTCAGCCCGGCAATGGCCGCCGCGGCCGCCGTCGCCGGTCACTTCGCTGACATCCGTGATATTCACTAAGGGGCTAACGTGGCTAAATTTACTCAACATACCGGCTTAGTGGTGCCTTTGGATGCGGCCAACGTCGACACCGACGCCATTATTCCCAAGCAGTTTTTACAGAAGGTGACCCGCACCGGTTTCGGTCAGCACCTGTTCAACGACTGGCGCTTCCTCGACGACGCCGGCCAGCAGCCGAACCCGGCGTTCGTGCTGAACAAACCGCGCTATAAAGGCGCCAGCATCCTGTTGGCGCGGGAGAACTTCGGCTGCGGCTCCTCGCGCGAACACGCTCCTTGGGCGCTGACCGACTACGGTTTCAAAGTGGTGATTGCGCCGAGCTTTGCCGATATCTTCTATGGCAACTCGTTCAACAACCAGCTGTTGCCGGTGACGCTGAGCGAGCAGCAGGTGGATGAGCTGTTCAAGCTGGTGGACGCCAACGAAGGGACGGAGTTCGTGGTGGATCTGGAGAACCAGACGGTCAACGCCGGCGGCAAAAGCTATCCGTTCGAAATCGACAGCTTCCGCCGCCACTGCATGATCAACGGGCTGGACAGCATCGGCCTGACGCTGCAGCACGAAGCGGACATCTCCCGCTACGAAGCGCAGCAGCCGGCGTTTCTGAATTAATCCCCTTCACCCGCCGCCCGGCGGGTGAATTTTTTCCTCACCAGTAGCCCAGCAGCTTCCACCATGCGCCGCCGATCACTATCCAGATCAGCAGGTTAATTACACTCATCACCCATCCCGCTTTCCACCACTCCCCCAGCGTCACGTAGCCGGAGCCAAAGATGATCGGCGCGGTGCCGGTGCCGTAATGCGTCAGCGACATCATCAGCGAGGAAGAAAACGCCAGGATCAGGCCCAGCAGTGCCGGTGGCGCGCCAAGCGCGATGCCGGCAGCGAAGAAGGCGGCGAACATCGCCGTCACGTGCGCGGTGGTGCTGGCAAAGAAATAGTGTGAATACAAATAGATGAGGGTCAGCAAGATCGTGCCGCCCACCCAACTCATGCCCATACGGGCGATGCCGTTGCCGACGGTTTGCGACAGCCAGCCTATTAGCCCCAGCTTGCCGAGGAAGCTGGCCATCATCACCAGCGCCGAGAACCACACCACGGTGTCCCAGGCGCCTTTATGCTTCAGCACATCCTCCCAGCTCAGCACGCCGGTGGCCAGCAGCACCGCCAGGCCTATCAGCGCCGCGGTGGTGGGATTGACCGCCAGCGCCGGGCCGAAGATCATCGCCGGTATGCCGGCCCACAACACCAGCAACAGCGCGAACACCCCGAGGGTAATTTTCTCCGGCAGCGTCACCGGCCCCAGCGCCTGCAGCTTTTCGCGGGCGAAACGCGGCGCATCCGGCGTACTTTTCACCTCCGGGGGGTACAGCAGATAAATCACCAGCGGCATCACGATCAGCGAGCACAGCCCTGGCACCAGGGCGGCGATCGCCCACATTGACCAGGACAATTCAAAGCTGCCGTGGGTGCCTTTGGCGATCAGGCTGACAATCAGCGGGTTAGGCGCCGTGGCGGTGATAAACATCGCCGAGGTGACCGGGTTAATGTTGTAGTTCACCAGCGACAGATAGCGGCCGATCTTGCCGGCGGTATTAAGCTCGGGTTTGGAACCAAAGCTGTCGGCGATCGATTTCATGATCGGGTGAATGATGCCGCCGCCGCGCGCGGTGTTGCTCGGCGTCACCGGCGCCAGCGTGGTTTCCGCCAGCGTCAGCGCGTAGGCGATGCCCAGCGTCTTCTTGCCGAACAGCGAGATGAAATAGTAGCCGATGCGCGCGCCCAGCCCGGTTTTGTTCAGGCTGAGGGAGATCATAATAGAAAAGCCGATCAGCCAGATCAGCTGGTTGGAAAAGCCGCTGAGCGCGTCGTCCAGCGCGGCGCCCGGCTTGCCGGGGTTGGTGACGCCGGTTACCGCCACCAGAGCGATGGCGATCACCGAGACCGCGCCGATCGGCATCGCCTTGCCGATGATGGCGATGATGGTGCCGATAAACAGCGCCAGCAGCTGCCAGGCGTTGGGCGCAACGCCCTCCGGCACGGGAATGAGGAACCAGATAATCAGCGTGGCGCCAAGGGCGCACAGGGAAGGAAGCGGTTTGAGCGGTGTGAGTTTATCCATAACGTTCCCACTGTTCTAAACGACAGGGCGGCATCTCAATAGCGAGACGGGCGTGGGCGCAACGATCGCGCGCCATATGCCTTCAGCTTGAGCGCCCGGTTTAGCCTTCTCAATGACTTGCATCAAGAATGCCGTCGTTTAACCTCACACTTCACGCACTTTGGCGCTCATCCCGAGCGCCGCCAGCGCCAGCAGCGCCGCCATCCAATACACCGAACCATGACCGAAATTCTCCACCAGCACGCCCTGCAGCACCCCGGCCAGGATCACCCCGGTAGAGATGCTGTTGGTGAACAGCGTGGTGGCGGCGCCCGGCCGGCCCGGCATCAAATCCTGAAAATAGAGCATGCCGATACCGGCGACGATGCCGATAAACACCGCGTTGAGCAGCTGCAGCGCGATCAGGGCCGGCTTGGTCGCCAACACCGTCAGCCCGAGATAAAACAGCACGCCCGCCGCCACCGCCAGCAGCATCATGTTGCGCTTGCCGAAGCGTTTGACGTAATAACCGGCCAGCAGCATTGCCGGGATTTCCAACCCGGCGGCGGTGCCCATCAGCACCCCGGCCAGCCCTTCCGGCAGCCCGAGATCGGCGGTGATATACAGCGGCATATCGATGATATACAAGGTATTGCAGGTCCACATCAGCATCGAAGCGATGAACAGCAGCCGCACATCGCGATTGCGCCAGGCGCTGGCGGGCGCGATCGGCGCAGACATCCCGCCCTGCAGCTCCCCATTCTCCGCCGCACGCGGCACCGAAGGCAGCATAAACCCTACCAGCAGCACGCAAACCGCGAAGGTGGCGGCGGCGATCAGGAACATCACGGTGAACCCATAGTTCAGCGCCAGCGCAAACGACAGCGGCGGGCCGATCACCCACGCCAGCGAAAGCTGGGCGCGCATCACCGAGCTGAACATCACCACCTCACGCGCCTCGCTGTCGGCGTATTCCCGCGCCAACGCGAAAATCTGCGGCATGGCGGTGTTGGCAACGGCGGACATCAGCACCCCGGCGGTGATCAGCGTCAGGTAGTCGCGGTTAAAGGCGAACAGCAGGCAGTTGCCGACCGCCATCAGGCAGCACAGCAGGATCAACCGGCGCCGATCGCCGCGGGTATCGGAGCGCTTGGCCAGCAGAAAACTGACCACGATGCCGGCCACGGCGTTGGCGGTGTAAAACAGCCCTACCCACAGCGGCCGCACTTTGACCTCGGTGGTCAGAAACAGACTGAGCGTCGGCGTCAGCAACGCGCCGGCGATGCCGGAGAGAAAAGCGATCAGCAGGAATGCGGCAAAGATGGGGTTAATGCGCAGTGACAACCGGCTCATGCGTTGCATATCGTCTTCCCTGACCTCAAAGCAGAAGAAAGAACCTTAAGCCACGGCGAGAAAAATGCAAGCGCATCGCCATGACCGCGCATAAAAAAACCAGTGGGTCACCCCACTGGCTGGTGAAACAGCACCATTACTCAGAAACTTGTTGCCGCAGCCCCTACAGGTGCTCGCGATACTGCTTATCGGTCATCTCTTTAATGTCCCATTGCGTCAGGTGCGCCAGCATCGCCAACCGCGCCTGTTCGGGCACCACGCTCAGCCAGTCGGCTCGCTGGCGGCGCACCGCGCTGAAATAGCGCTGATAGAACTGCCTGGATAAGAAAGCTTTCATGATTACGCCCTCCCCTTTCATTGATGAAAATTATCGGCGTAATATAGGGAAAGAAAAATTGACGAGTTGAAGCGGGAGCGTTCCTCTTTTATGTCCACGTCCAGATTGCAGCAGCAGTTCATCCGCCTGTGGCAGCGCTGCCACGGTGAAACCACCGACACCACGCTGCAGGATCTGGCGGAGGTGCTCAGCTGCTCGCGGCGCCACGTGCGCTCCCTGCTGAGCGCCATGCAGCGGGAAGGCTGGCTCACCTGGCAGGCGGAGTCGGGGCGCGGCAAGCGTTCGCGGCTAACCTTCCACTACACCGGCCTGGCGCTGCAGCAACAGCGGGCCGAGGAGCTGCTGGAACAGGATCGCATCGATCAGCTGGTGCAACTGGTGGGCGACAAAAATGTGGTGCGCCAGATGCTGCTGTCGCAGCTGGGGCGTAGCTTCCGCCAGGGGAAACACATTCTGCGGGTGCTCTACTACCGGCAGTTGTACAACCTGCTGCCCGGCTCGGCGCTGCGGCGTTCGGAAACCCATCTGGCGCGCCAGATCTTCAACGGTCTGACGCGCATAAATGAGGAAAACGGGGAACTGGAGTCCGATCTGTCTCACCATTGGCAGGCGTTGACGCCACTGCACTGGCGATTTTACCTGCGCCCGGCGATCCATTTTCATCACGGCCGCGAGCTGGAGATGGCGGACGTCATTACTTCTCTCTCGCGTCTGACCTCGCAACCGCTGTTCTCGCATATCGAGAGCGTCACCTCGCCGACGCCATTCGTGATTGACGTGCATCTGCGCAGCCCCGACCACTGGCTGCCCTGGCTGCTGGGCAGCGTGCACGCCATGATCCTGCCGCGCGAATGGCGCGAACTGCCGGATTTCGCCCGCCATCCGATCGGCACCGGCCCCTATCGCGTAGTGCGCAATCTCCCCAGCCAGATGAAGATCCACGCCTTCGACGACTATTTTGGCTACCGGGCGCTGATCGACGAGGTGAATATCTGGGTGCTGCCGGAGTTCTCCGAAGAACTGGTGCATTCCGGCGTACAGCTGCAGGGCGATGAAACCGGCAACAACGAACTGGAAAGCCGGCTGGAAGAGGGCTGCTATTTCCTGCTGTTCGACCGGCGCTCCCCGCTGGCCGCCGATCCCGCCATTCGCAGCTGGCTGTGCGAATTGATCAATCCCATTTCGCTGCTGAGCCACGCCGGGCCGCTCTACCAACGCTACTGGTCGCCGGCGTACGGCCTGCTGCCCCGTTGGCACCACAACCGCGCGCTGGCGCAGCAGCCCAAACCGGCGGGGCTGACCGAACTGACGATGACCCACTTCAATGAGCATTCGGAGTTTCACGCCATCCGTCAGGCGATCGAGCCGCTGCTGGCGCAGCACGGCATCCGCCTGATCGTGCAAAGCGTGGATTACGCCACCTGGCACCAGGGCGACGCGCGCAGCGATCTGTGGCTTGGCAGCGCCAACTTCTATCTGCCGCTGGAGTTTTCGCTGTTCGCCACGCTGTACGAACTGCCGCTGATGCAGCATTGCATGAACGAAGATCTGGCGCAGGACGCGGCGCTGTGGCGCGCCAACCGTCTGCCGCTGGCGGAGTTCTGCCAGCGTCTGGTCAGCAACCACCAGCTGCATCCGCTGTTCCACCACTGGCTGCAGCTGCACGGCCAGCGCAGCATGCGCGGCGTGCGGATGAACACCCTCGGCTGGTTCGACTTCAAGTCCGCCTGGTTTGCCCCGCCGGAGACATAAGCGCCTTTCGCCCAAGTCGGTTAATCTTTACAATAGCGCCGTCTCAACGGGGTGCGGAGAGCCGGGCCGCGTAATAAGCCTGATTTTCCGCTGAGAGCACACCCGTCGAACCTGATCCGGTCAATACCGGCGGAGGGATTTGAGCCCAGCGAACCGGCGACGCCGCCTCGCCCCCTCAGATGCCCTTGCCCCCTTATTTTTCAGGAGTGCAACGTGGTCAAAAAATATCTGCCCTGCTTATTGCTGCTGTGCGCCGCGCCGGCGTTCGCCAAGCCGACGCTGACGGTTTACACCTACGATTCCTTCGCCGCCGACTGGGGCCCTGGCCCGGCGGTGAAAAAAGCCTTCGAGGCCGAATGCGACTGTGAACTGAAGTTCGTGGCGCTGGAAGACGGCGTCTCGTTGCTGAACCGCCTGCGCATGGAGGGCAAGAACAGCGCCGCCGACGTGGTGCTGGGGCTGGACAACAACCTGCTGCAGGCGGCGCAGCAAACCGGCCTGTTCGCGCCGAGCGGCGTCGATACCGCCAGGCTGACGGTGCCGGGCGGCTGGCAGGACGCGACCTTCGTGCCTTACGACTACGGGTACTTCGCCTTCGTCTACAACAAAGAAAAACTGAAGAACCCGCCGAAAAGCCTGCAGGAGCTGGTCAGCAGCGACCGCAACTGGAAAGTGATCTACGAAGATCCGCGCACCAGCACGCCGGGGCTCGGCCTGCTGCTGTGGATGCAAAAAGTGTATGGCGACAAGGCGCCGGCCGCCTGGCAGCAGTTGGCGAAGAAGACCGTCACCGTCACCAAAGGCTGGAGCGAAGCCTACGGCCTGTTCCTGAAAGGCGAAGGCGATCTGGTGCTCAGCTATACCACCTCTCCCGCCTACCACCTGATCGAAGAGAAAAAAGACCTTTACGCCGCCGCCACGTTCAGCGAAGGCCACTACCTGCAGGTGGAAGTGGCGGGCAAGCTGAAAGCCGCCAAACAGCCTGAGCTGGCCGAGCGTTTCATGCGGTTCATGGTGACGCCGGCATTCCAGAACACCATCCCGACCGGCAACTGGATGTACCCGGTGATCAACACCCCGCTGCCCGTCGGCTTTGAGCAGATGAACGTGCCGCAGACCGCGCTGCAATACAGCGCCGAAGAGGTGGCCACACAACGCGGCGGCTGGATCCGGGCATGGCAAACCGCCGTCAGCCGCTGATCCCCCGCTGGCTCTGGCCGGGGCTGCTGGCCGCCGGCCTGATCCTGCTCGTCGCCGCGCTGGCGCTGGGTTCGCTGTGGCGTCACGCGCCGGACAGCGACTGGCGCAGCCTGTGGCAGGACAGTTACCTGTGGCACGTGGTGCGCTTCACCTTCCTGCAGGCGCTGCTGTCGGCGCTGATTTCGGTGCTGCCCGCCATTCTGCTGGCGCGCGCGCTCTATCGCCGCCGTTTCCCCGGCCGGCAGTTGTTGCTGCGGCTGTGCGCCATGACGCTGGTGCTGCCGGTGCTGGTAGCGGTATTCGGCCTGCTCAGCGTCTATGGGCGCCAGGGCTGGCTGGCGACGCTGTGCGGCTGGCTGGGCGTCGAGTATGGTTTCTCGCCCTACGGTCTGCAGGGCATTCTGCTGGCGCACCTGTTCTTTAACCTGCCGCTGGCCACCCGCCTGTTGCTGCAGGCGCTGGAGAACATTCCGGTAGAGCAGCGCCAGCTGGCCGCTCAACTGGGTATGAGCGGCTGGCAGCAGTTCCGCTTCGTCGAATGGCCGGCGCTGCGCCGCCAAATCCTGCCGAGCGGCGCGCTGATCTTCATGCTGTGCTTCGCCAGCTTCGCCACCGTGCTGTCGCTGGGCGGCGGGCCACAGGCCACCACCATCGAACTGGCGATCTACCAGGCGCTGAGTTACGACTACGATCTGGGGCGTGCCGCCATGCTGGCGCTGATCCAGCTGGGCTGTTGTCTCGGGCTGGTGTTGATCAGTCAGCGCCTGAGCCAGGCATTGCCGGTGGGGCATACCCACGCCCAGCGCTGGCGCAATCCGGATGACAGCCTGTGGCGACGCGTCGGCGATTTTCTGCTGATCGCCGCCGCGCTGTTGCTGCTGCTGCCGCCTCTGCTGGCGGTGATCGCCGATGGCGCCAACCAGGCTATCCTCAACGTACTGCGCCAGCCGGTGCTGTGGCAGGCGCTGTTCACGTCGCTACGCATCGCCCTCGGCGCCGGGCTGCTGTGCGTGGCGCTCACGATGATGCTGCTGTGGAGCAGCCGCGAGCTGAAACTGCGGCAGCAGCTGCGCGGCGGCCAGGCTCTGGAGCTCAGCGGCATGGTGATCCTGGCGATGCCGGGCATCGTGCTGGCCACCGGCTTCTTCCTGCTGCTGAGCGATACCGTGGGGTTGCCGCAGTCGCCCTATGCGCTGGTGATCCTCACCAATGCGCTGATGGCGGTGCCCTATGCACTGAAGGTATTGGAGAACCCGATGCGCGACCTCGCCGAACGTTACAACCCGCTGTGCCTGTCGCTGGATATCCGCGGCTGGCGACGGCTGCGGCTGATCGAACTGCGCGCCCTGCGCCGCCCGCTGGCGCAGGCGCTGGCCTTCGCCTGCGTGCTGTCGATCGGCGACTTCGGCGTGGTCGCCTTGTTTGGCAACGAGCATTTCCGTACCCTGCCTTTTTACCTGTATCAGCAGATTGGCGCCTATCGCAGCAACGACGGGGCGGTGACCGCGCTGCTGTTGCTGCTGCTGTGCTTCCTGTTGTTTACCCTGATTGAACGCTTACCGGGCCGCCATGCTGACGCTTGAAAAACTGACCTACCTGTATGACCACCTGCCGATGCGCTTTGATCTGCGCATCCAGCCGGGCGAGCGCGTCGCGGTGCTCGGCCCCAGCGGCGCCGGTAAAAGCACCTTGCTGAGCCTGATCGCCGGCTTTCTGCCGGCGGCCAGCGGCCGGCTGCTGCTGAACGGCGAAGACCACACCGCCACGCCGCCGGCCAAGCGGCCGGTGTCGATGCTGTTTCAGGAAAACAACCTGTTCGCGCATCTGACGGTGGCGCAGAACATCGGGCTGGGGTTGGATCCCGGTCTGCGCTTGACTGCGCAGCAGCGTCAACAGCGAGAACACATCGCCCGTCAGGTCGGCCTGGAAGAGCATCTGGAGCGCCTGCCGTCGCAACTTTCCGGCGGCCAGCGTCAGCGCGCCGCGCTGGCGCGCTGTTTGATTCGCCAACGGCCGATCCTGCTGCTCGACGAACCCTTCTCGGCGCTCGATCCGGCGCTGCGCAACGAGATGTTGCAACTGCTGCAGACGGTATGCGAACAGCGCAACCTGACGCTGCTGATGGTGTCGCACAACCTCGACGACGCCGCACGCATCGCGCCGCGCACGCTGCTGGTGGTCGACGGCCGCATCTATTACGATGGCCCGACGCAGGCCCTGCTGGACGGCAGCGCGCCCGAAGCGCGCGTGCTGGGCATTTCGGGCAAAGCGTGATCTGACGCGCGTTTTTTATGCTGCGCCAATAAACCTGTTGTGCGAATTTTGCGCCTGTGTTTTTATAAAAACCTGACTTTTTTTACTGATGATAAGGTTCCCTGTGATCGCATCCTCGCTGACTTCGACCCTACTAGTTACCGCGCTACCAGCCGCGGTGGTCGTCGTGCGTGTGGTGGTGGTCGTCGGCAATGCGCCGTAGGGTCCGAATCAACGCATCGATTCCCAAACCCCGCCGGCGCAAACCGGGCGGGGTTTCTTGTTTTAGCACCCTGCCCAGCAAAGCTCACCGGCCTTGAGAAAGGACAGGAACATGGCAACTTCGGGCACGCCTCAACCGGGCACCAGCTTCACCGGCGCACAATTGATCGTTCATCTGCTGGAGCGTCAGGGCATCACCACCGTCGCCGGCATTCCCGGCGGCGCCGCGCTGCCGCTGTATGACGCGCTGAGCCAAAGCACCCGTATTCACCACGTGCTGGCGCGCCACGAACAGGGCGCGGGCTTTATGGCGCAAGGCATGGCGCGCGCCAACGGCAAGGCGGCGGTGTGCATCGCCTCCAGCGGGCCGGGCGCCACCAACCTGGTCACCGCCATCGCCGACGCCAAACTCGACTCCATTCCGCTGGTGTGCATCACCGGTCAGGTGCCCTCCTCGATGATCGGCACCGACGCCTTCCAGGAAGTGGACACCTACGGCATTTCCATCCCGATCACCAAGCACAACCATCTGGTGCGCGATATCCGCGAACTGCCGCAGGTGATTGGCGACGCCTTCCGCATCGCCGAGTCCGGCCGCCCCGGCCCGGTCTGGATCGATGTGCCGAAAGATGTGCAAACCGCCACCATCACGCTGGAAGAGCTGCCGCCGATCGCCGTGCCGGACGCCGCTCCGAGCTTCGATCCGGCGCTGGTTTCGCAGGCCGCCGCGATGATCAACCGGGCAAAGCGCCCGATCCTCTATCTGGGCGGCGGCATCATCTGCGCCGACGCCCACCGGCAAGCGGTGGAACTGGCCGAACGCGCCGGTCTGCCCACCACCATGACGCTGATGGCGCTGGGCGCGATGCCGGTGGAACACCCGCTGTCGCTGGGCATGCTGGGCATGCACGCGGCGCGCAGCACCAACTTCATTCTGCAGGAAGCCGATCTGCTGATCGTGCTGGGCGCGCGTTTCGACGATCGGGCAATCGGCAAAACCGAGCAGTTCTGCCCTAACGCCGCCATCATTCATGTGGATATCGACCGCGCCGAGCTGGGCAAGGTCAAACAGGCCAACGTGGCGATCCATGCCGACGTCGGCCAGGTGCTGCAACAGCTGCTGCCGCAGATCGACACGCAGCCGCGCAGCGAATGGCTGAACACCGTCAATGACCTGAAGCGCGAATTCCCGTTCAACATGCCGAACGCCGACGATCCGCTGAGCCATTACGGCCTGGTGCTGGCCGCCGCGCGCTGCGTGGACGACAGCGCTATTATCACCACCGACGTAGGCCAGCATCAGATGTGGGTGGCGCAGGCCTATCCGCTGAGCCGGCCGCGCCAGTGGCTGACGTCGGGCGGCCTGGGCACCATGGGCTTCGGTCTGCCGGCGGCGATCGGCGCGGCGCTGGCGGAGCCCAAGCGCAAAGTGCTGTGCTTCTCCGGCGACGGCAGCCTGATGATGAACATTCAGGAAATGGCCACAGCGGTCGAGCACGATCTGGACGTGAAAATCATTTTGATGAACAACCAGGCGCTGGGGCTGGTGCACCAGCAGCAAACCCTGTTCTACCAACAGCGCATCTTCGCCGCCGCCTATCCGAAGCGCACCGACTTCCTGAAGATCGCCGCCGGATTCGGGTTGGATACCTGCGATCTGAACGCCGCGGAAGATCCGCAGGCGGCGCTGGCCGAGGCGATCCAACGCCCGGGCCCCTGCCTGATCCACGCGCTGATCGATATCAACGAAAAAGTATTCCCGATGGTGCCGCCGGGCGCCGCCAACATCGACATGATTGGAGAATAAGCCATGCTGCAACCACAAGATAAACCCCAGGTGATCCTGGAGCTGGCCGTGCGTAACCATCCCGGCGTGATGTCGCACGTTTGCGGGCTGTTCGCCCGCCGCGCGTTCAACGTCGAAGGCATTTTGTGCCTGCCATTGAACGACGGCCAACAGAGCCGCATTTGGCTATTGGTCGCCGACGATCAGCGGCTGGAACAAATGATAAGCCAGGTGGAAAAGCTGGAAGACGTGCTGCGGGTGAAGCGCCACAGCGAAGACGTGCGGGTATTTGAACAGCTGGAAGCGTTCTTCCAGTAAGGCGAACGGGGGCTAATGCCCCCGCAATCATTGCCCGGACAACACCTGCCACAGCAGGTGGCGATACACCGGCATCAGAGGCTGCTGGCTCAGCGCATAACCGGCCGCCAGTGCCGCCAGCCAACTCAATCCGCACACCACGCGCAGCCGCAGCGGTGTCAGCCAACGGCTCAGCCGATCGGCGCTGCGCTTGCCCTCGCGCCACCAGCGCCAGCTCAACCATACCGCCAGCCAGACCAGCAGCGCCGCCGCAAGCAGCAGCCACTTGAACATCGCGCTGTCGGCGCCGGCGGGAATATCGATCGCCACGCCCGCCAGAATGCCGGGGAAGAAATAAACCGGCGGCCAGGTCAGGCAACCGATGATGTTCGGCAGCGCGAACTTGTATGGCGGCAGATCGAGCATGCCAGCCACCATCGGCACCAACGGGCGCGTCGGGCCAACGAAGCGGCCAATCAAAATGGTCGCCATGCTGTGCTGGTGCAAGGCATGTTCGGTTTTGTCTAGCAGCGCCTTGTTTTTCTTCAGAAACGACCAGCGATGCAAAGGCCCCTTGAACGCGCGGCCGACGAAATAGGAGATCCAGTCACCGAGCAGGCAACCGACGATGCCCGCCGCCCAGGCGTAGTAAAAGTCCACCTTGCCGCTGCCGATCAACGCGCCGATGCTGGCCATCATCACCGTGCCGGGCAACAGCAGCCCCACCAGCGCCAGCGACTCCAGAAAAGCGACCAGCAGAACGACCATCAGGGTGAAAGCCAGTGACTGGGTGATCAAATCTTGTAAATAGGCTTCCATTACACCTCTGTGGATTATTCGGGCCAAACGGGCGGAGGATTTTCCTGTGCCGCCGCAGACGAGTCAATCGATCAATTGTATGCGTATTTGGCAACGCCGCGCGGCGATGGACAATCACTGTATAAAAACCCATACTATAATTTATCTATATTAGCGCCAAAACCGACATCTCGCTGAATGTCACGCCCGCCGCCCGGCGGAAGACGAAGGGGTTATGACAGCACTGCAACAGGGTTTCCTGCTCACTCGCCACTGGCGCGACACGCCCGCCGGCACCGAGGTCGAATTCTGGCTGGCGACCGACGCCGGCCCGCGTCAGCTACGCCTGCCGCCGCAAACCTCGGTGGCGTTTATCCCCGCCGAACAAAGGCAGCGCGCGGAACTGCTGCTGCGGGAAGAGCGGCAAGTCGAACTGAAACCGCTGGCGCTGACGGATTTTCACCATCGCCCGATGCTGGGGCTGTACTGCCGCCAGCACCGTCAGCTCATCAAGCTGGAAAAACTGCTGCGGGAAGGCGGCGTTGCGGTCTACGAGGCCGACATTCGCCCGCCGGAGCGCTACCTGATGGAACGCTTCATCACCGCGCCGGTGTGGTTCAACGGCCAGGGCGACGGCAATGGGCCGTTGCTCAGCGGCCAAATGAAGCCGGCGCCGGAGTACCGCCCAACGCTAAAACTGGTGTCGCTGGATATCGAAACCACCGCCCACGGCGAGCTTTACTCCATCGCGCTGGAAGGCTGCGGCCAGCGGCAGGTCTACATGCTGGGACCGGCCAACGGCGGCGATGAGCCGCTGGATTTCGATCTGGAATACTGCGCCAGCCGCCCTCAGCTGCTGGAGCGGTTGAACGCCTGGCTGGAGCGGCACGATCCCGATGCCATCATCGGCTGGAACCTGGTGCAGTTCGATCTGCGGGTGCTGCAAAAGCACGCCGAGCGCTACCAAATCCCGCTGCGGCTGGGGCGCGGCGGCAACCTGCTGGAGTGGCGCGAGCACGGCTTCAAGCAGAATCACTTTTTCGCCGCCGCCGCCGGCCGCCTGATCATCGATGGCATCGAGGCGCTGAAATCCGCCACCTGGAACTTTCCCTCCTTCAGCCTGGAATACGTTTCGCAGGAACTGCTGGGCGAAGGCAAGGCGATCGACAATCCTTATCAACGCATGGCGGAGATCGACCGGCGCTTCGCCGAAGACAAGCCGGCGCTGGCTCGCTACAACCTGAAGGACTGTGAGCTGGTGACGCGCATCTTCGCCAAGGCCGACCTGCTCAACTTCCTGCTGGAGCGTGCCACCGTCACCGGGCTGGCGGCCGACCGCAGCGGCGGATCGGTGGCGGCCTTCAGCCACCTCTATATGCCGCGCATGCATCGCCTGGGCTTTGTCGCCCCCAACCTCGGCGAACAGCCGGAGGAACACAGCCCCGGCGGCTTTGTGATGGATTCCCGGCCCGGCCTGTACGATTCGGTGTTGGTGCTGGACTATAAAAGCCTGTACCCGTCGATCATCCGCACCTTCCTGATCGATCCGGTCGGGCTGGTGGAAGGCATGCGCCACCCAAGCGACGCCGACTCGGTGCCCGGCTTTCGCAACGCCCGCTTCTCGCGCAGTAAACACTGCCTGCCGGCGATCGTCGAACAGATCTGGCAGGGGCGCGAGGCCGCCAAACGCCAGCACAATAAGCCGCTGTCGCAGGCGCTGAAGATCATCATGAACGCGCTGTACGGCGTGCTGGGATCGAGCGGCTGCCGCTTCTTCGATCCGCGGCTGGCGTCGTCGATCACCCTGCGCGGCCACGAGATCATGCGCCAAACCCGCGAGCTGATCGAAGCCGAAGGCTATCAGGTGATTTACGGCGACACCGACTCCACCTTCGTGTGGCTGAAACAGCCGCATGACGAGCAGCAGGCGGCGCAGATCGGCCGGGCGCTGGTGCAGCGGGTCAACGCCTGGTGGCAACAGCATCTGCAGCAGCAGTTCGGGCTGGAGAACGCGCTGGAACTGGAGTTCGAAACCCACTATTCCCGCTTCCTGATGCCGACCATTCGCGGCGCCGAACAGGGCAGCAAAAAACGCTACGCCGGCCTGATCGCGCGCGCCGACGGCGAGGAAGAGATGGTGTACAAAGGGCTGGAAACGGTGCGCACCGACTGGACGCCGCTCGCGCAGCAGTTCCAGCAGCAGCTCTATCAGCGTATCTTCAAACAACAGCCCTACCAGGACTATGTGCGCGATTACGTCGGCAAAACCCTGAACGGCGACTTCGACGATCAACTGGTGTACCGCAAACGGCTGCGCAGAAAGCTCGATGACTATCAGCGCAACGTGCCGCCGCACGCCCGCGCCGCGCGCATCGCCGACGACTACAACCGCAGCCAGGGGCGGCCGCTGCAGTATCAGAACGGCGGCTGGATCAGCTACGTGATGACCGTGGCCGGGCCGGAACCGCTGGAAACCCGCCATTCGCCCATCGATTATCAGCACTACCTTGAACGGCAGCTGCAACCGGTGGCAGACGCTATACTCCCTTTCTTGCACGACGATTTCACCACGCTGGTCACCGGGCAGATGGGGCTGTTTTGAGATTGCGCCAGGTTAAGAAAAATCATCCGGTTTTGCAGGTGACGAACGCGCCGCCTTCCATTACCATAGCGCCCTTCCCAAAACTGAACCACGCTTAGCCCTGCCGTCTCGCGACGTCTGCATGGCGTGAACGGCTATTGCCCGCCAAATTTAAAACAAACCGGGATTAGCAGACGTTCAGTACAGGTGCCGCGGCCCTTCCCGCCCGGTAACAAGACTTACTTACAAAGAATCGAGCCGACAATATATGCCTTTTACTCTTGGTCAACGCTGGATCAGCGACACGGAAAGCGAATTAGGACTGGGCACCGTCGTGGCGCTGGATGCGCGCATGATTACCCTGCTTTTCCCCGCCACCGGTGAAAACCGCCTCTATGCCAGAAACGATTCGCCGATCACCCGCGTGATGTTCAACCCGGGCGATACCGTCAGCAGCCACGAGGGGTGGCAGCTGCAGGTGGAAGAGGTGAAAGAGGAAAACGGTCTGTTGACCTATATCGGCACCCGCCTGGACACCCAGGAAAGCGGCGTGGCGATGCGCGAAGTGCTGCTGGACAGTAAGCTGACCTTCAGCAAACCGCAGGATCGCCTGTTCGCCGGCCAAATCGACCGCATGGACCGTTTCGCGCTGCGTTTTCGCGCCCGCAAATACCAGAGCGAGCAGTATCGCCTGCCGTTCGCCGGCCTGCGCGGCATGCGCGCCAGCCTGATCCCGCACCAGCTGCACATCGCTCATGAAGTCGGCCAGCGCCATGCGCCGCGCGTTCTGCTGGCGGACGAAGTCGGCCTCGGCAAAACCATCGAAGCCGGCATGATCATCCACCAGCAGCTGCTGGCGGGGCGCGCCGAACGCGTGCTGATCGTGGTGCCGGAAACGCTGCAGCACCAGTGGCTGGTGGAGATGATGCGCCGCTTCAACCTCTACTTCTCGCTGTTCGACGACAGCCGCTACGCCGAAGCCAAACTCGACAGCAGCAACCCGTTTGAGACCGAACAGTTGGTGATCTGCTCGCTGGACTTCGTGCGCCGCAACAAGCAGCGCCTGGAAGAGCTGGCGGACGCCCAGTGGGATCTGCTGGTGGTCGATGAAGCGCACCACCTGGCCTGGAGCGAAGAGGCGCCAAGCCGCGAATATCAGGTGATCGAACAGCTGGCCGAGCATATCCCCGGCGTGCTGCTGCTGACCGCCACCCCGGAACAGCTCGGTCAACAGAGCCACTTTGCGCGCCTGCGCCTGCTCGACCCGAACCGTTTCCACGACTACGGCGAGTTCGTCGCCGAGCAGCAGAAATACCGTCCGGTGGCCGACGCCGTCACCCTGCTGCTGAGCGGTGAACGCCTGGCCGACGACAAGCTTAACCTGCTGGGCGAGCTGATCGACGAGCAGGACATCGAGCCGCTGCTCAAAGCCGCCAACAGCGAAGGCGACAACGCCGAGCAGGCGCGTCAGGAGCTGGTATCGATGCTGATGGATCGCCACGGCACCAGCCGCGTGCTGTTCCGCAACACCCGTAACGGCGTGAAGGGCTTCCCGCACCGCAACCTGCACCAGATCAAGCTGCCATTGCCAACCCAATATCAGACCGCGATCAAAGTGTCCGGCATCATGGGCGCCAAAAAGTCCGTCGAAGCCCGTGCGCGCGACATGCTGTACCCGGAGCAGATCTATCAGGAATTCGAAGGCGAAAACGCCACCTGGTGGAACTTCGATCCGCGCGTCGAGTGGCTGCTGGATTACCTGCTGGCCAACCGCAACGAAAAAGTGCTGGTGATCTGCGCCAAAGCCGACACCGCGCTGCAGCTGGAGCAGGTGCTGCGCGAGCGTGAAGCGATCCGCGCCGCGGTGTTCCACGAAGGGCTGTCGATCATCGAGCGCGACCGCGCCGCCGCCTACTTCGCCTCCGAAGAAGAAGGCGCGCAGGTGCTGCTGTGTTCCGAGATCGGTTCCGAAGGCCGCAACTTCCAGTTCGCCAGCCAGCTGGTGATGTTCGATCTGCCGTTCAACCCGGATCTGCTGGAGCAGCGTATCGGCCGTCTGGACCGTATCGGCCAGATGCACGATATCCAAATCATGGTGCCTTACCTGGAGCACACCGCGCAGGCGGTGCTGGGCCGCTGGTTCCACGAAGGGCTCGACGCCTTCGAACACACCTGCCCGACCGGCCGCACCATCTACGACAGCTGCTACGAGCAGTTGATCGGCTATCTGGCCGCGCCGACCGAGCAGGAAGGCCTGGACGAATTCATCCACGCCTGCCGCCAGCAGCATGACCAGTTGAAAGCGCAGCTGGAACAGGGCCGCGATCGCCTGCTGGAGATGCACTCCAACGGCGGCGACAAAGCCCAGGCGCTGGCCGCCGCCATCGCCGAGCAAGATAACGACGTCAACCTGGTGGGCTTCGCGCTCAACCTGTTCGACATCGTCGGCATCAATCAGGAAGATCGCAGCGACAACCTGATCGTGCTCACGCCGTCCGACCATATGCTGGTGCCGGACTTCCCGGGCCTGCCGCAGGACGGCTGCACCGTCACCTTCGATCGCGATCGGGCGCTGTCGCGCGAAGACGCGCAGTTCGTCAGCTGGGAACACCCGATCATCCGCAACGGTCTGGATCTTATCCTGTCCGGCGATACCGGCAGCTGTGCGGTGTCCCTGTTGAAAAACAAAGCGTTGCCGGTCGGCACCTTGCTGGTTGAGCTGGTGTACGTGGTGGAAGCCCAGGCGCCGAAGCACCTGCAGCTGACCCGCTTCCTGCCGCCGACGCCGATCCGCATGCTGATGGACCGCAAGGGCACCAACCTGGCGGCGCAGGTCGAGTTCGAAAGCTTCAACCGCCAGTTGAACGCGGTCAACCGCCACACTTCCAGCAAGCTGGTCAATGCCGTGCAGCAAGACGTGCACACCATGCTGCAGCAGGCGGAAAGCCTGGTGGAAGCGCAGGCGCGCACGCTTATCGAACAAGCGAAGCAAGAGGCGGACGACAAGCTGAGCGCCGAGCTGGCGCGTCTGGAAGCGCTGAAGGCGGTCAACCCGAACATCCGCGACGACGAAGTCGAAGCGCTGGAGTTCAACCGCCGTCAGGTGCTGGCCAACCTCAATGAAGCCGGCTGGCGCCTGGACGCCATTCGTCTGGTGGTAGTCACCCACCAGTAACCGGCGCGACATGGGGAGGCCACCGTCTCCCCGGTCGGCCCTTTTCGCGGAGCCAAGATGGAACCCTACAATCCCCCGCAGGACCCGCTGCACATCCTGTATCAGGATGAACACATCATGGTGGTCAACAAGCCCAGCGGCTTGCTGTCGGTGCCCGGCCGCGCGCCGGAAAACAAAGACAGCCTGATGACCCGCATTCAGGCCGATCATCCGGCCGCCGAATCGGTGCACCGGCTGGACATGGCCACCAGCGGGGTGATCGTGGTGGCGCTCAACAAGGCCGCCGAGCGTGAGCTGAAGCGTCAGTTCCGCGAACGCGAGCCGAAGAAATCCTATATCGCCCGCGTTTGGGGGCATATGGAACATGACGAAGGACTGGTGGATTTGCCGCTGATCTGCGATTGGCCGAACCGGCCGCTGCAAAAGGTGTGTTTTGACACCGGCAAAGCGGCGCAAACCGAGTATCTGGTGCTGTCGCGAGACGCCGATGGCAGCACGCGCGTGAAGCTAACGCCGATCACCGGCCGCTCGCATCAGCTGCGGGTGCACATGCTGGCGCTGGGGCACCCGATCCTCGGCGACGGTTTCTACGCCCCGCCGGAGGCTAAGGCGATGGCGCCACGGCTACAGCTGCATGCGCAAGAGCTGCGCATCACCCACCCCGCCTTCCAGACGCCGATGCACTTTCGCGCCGAGCCGGATTTCTGAGCTCATCACCCTGAGATACCCTAAATAATTCGAGTTGCAGGAAGGCGGCAACTAAGCGCAGCCCCGGGAGCGTACAAAAAGTACGCGACCGGGGTAAGCGCGGGCAGCCAACACACCTGCAGCTCGAAGTATGACGGGTATCGTTATTTAAAACCTTTCTCGCGTTTGATCAGGTCGTACGCCGCCTGGATCTCCTGCGCTTTCTGCTTGGCCATTTCCATCATCTGCGGCGGCAAGCCTTTCGCCACCAGCTTATCCGGATGGTGTTCGCTCATCAGCTTGCGGTAGGCGCGTTTGATGGTGGCGGCATCGTCGCTGCTGCGCACGCCGAGCACCTTGCACGCATCGTCGAGCGTCGGGCCGCGCTGAGCCTGCTGATAGCCGCCCTGCGAATACCCGCCCTGCTGACCGCCGCCGAACTGACGCCCGCCCTCCATCATGCTGAGGAACTGATCGAACTGCGCGCGCGAAATGCCCAGCTCTTCGGCGATGACATACAGCACCTGACGTTCGTTCGGGTGCAGCGAGCCGTCGGCAAACGCCGCCTGAATCTGAATTTCCAGAAACATCCGAATCAGATCGAAGCGGCCGAAACAGATGCTGCGAAACTGCTGCAGCGTCTCACGCAGCGGGAACTGGCTCTGTTTGCCCTCGCGGAACGCCTGCTGCGCCGCGGTGCGCGCTTCGCCGTGCAGCTGCAGGCGATCCATAAACAGGCTGGCGATCTGGATATCCGCCTCGGTGACGCGCCCTTTGGATTTGGTCAGGTGGCCCATCACCTGAAAAGTGGTGCGGAAAAACAGCGTTTGCCGCGTTTGCTGGTCGGTGAAAAACCCCCGGCTGCGCTTGTTGCTGCGCGCCGTATCGATCATATGACCGATAATCAGCCCCAGAACTACACCCCAGAATCCCGCGCCAGACCAGATGGCGACGATGACGCCGAGCAGTTTTCCCCAATACTGCATATACTCCTCAATTATCATGCCGAAAGCCGCCCGCTCTCCTTCGCTTCAGGAAAGGGCGCAGGCGATTTTTCCTAGAATTTGGATTATCATACCTGTCATTTATCTTTGCGCCTAACGACGACGCAAGTAAACGGCTGGATTTAGCACTAGCGCAACGCAGATGAGTAATATAGTCTCTGACCGTTTGCCGGACACGACGCCTCTGATGACGGAACACCAAAACCGCGTATGAAAAAAAGTTTCCCAACACTGCTGGCCACGATGATTTGGACGGCACTCTACAGTCAGCATGCGCTGGCTGATCTGGCCGAGCAATGCATGCTTGGCGTTCCCGTTTACGACAAGCCTTTGGTCAGCGGCGATCCGAACAGCCAGCCGGTGACCATCAATGCCGATGACTCGCGCGCCGACTACCCGAAAAGCGCCCTGTTCAGCGGCAACGTGCATATCGAGCAGGGCAACAGCACCCTGACCGCCAAAGAAGTTGAGCTGAATCAGACGCAAAACCCCGGCCAGACGGAACCGGTGCGTACCGTCACCGCCACCGGCGACGTGCACTACAGCGACAATCAGATCAAACTGAAAGGCCCGAAGGCCTGGTCGAACCTGAATACCAAAGATACCGACGTCTATGAAGGCGACTACCAGATGGTCGGCCGTCAGGGGCGCGGCGACGCCGACAAGATGAAAATGCGCGGCGCCAACCGTTACACCATCCTGGAAAACGGCACCTTTACCTCCTGTCTGCCGGGCGACGACAGCTGGAGCGTGGTCGGTTCCGAAGTGATCCACGATCGCGAAGAGCAGGTGGCGGAAATATGGAACGCCCGCTTCCGCATCGGCGGCGTGCCGGTGTTCTACAGCCCGTACCTGCAGCTGCCGGTCGGCGACAAGCGCCGTTCCGGCTTCCTGATCCCGAACGCCAAGTACGGCAGCAACAACGGCTTCGAGTTCATGTTGCCGTACTACTGGAACATCGCGCCGAACTACGACGCCACCATCACCCCGCACTATATGTCCAAGCGCGGCTTGCAGTGGCAGACCGAGTTCCGTTATCTGGTGCAGCCGGGCCTCGGCCTGATGGAGTTCGACTGGTTGCCGGACGACAAGGAATACGGCAAAGATCATGACGACAACAAACGCTGGCTGTTCTACTGGAACCACAACGGCGTTATGGATCAGGTGTGGCGCTTCAACGTCGATTACACCAAGGTCAGCGATTCCAAGTACTTCACCGATCTGGACTCAAAATACGGCTCCACCACCGACGGCTACGCCACGCAGAAATTCAGCCTCGGCTACGCCAACGAGAACTGGAACGCCACGCTGAGCTCCAAGCAGTTCCAGATTTACGACGATACCGATCGCTCACAGTCAGACTCGTATAAAGTCCAGCCGCAGTTGGATCTGAACTACTACAAGAACGACCTCGGTCCGTTCGATTTCCATATCTACGGCCAGGCGGCCAAGTTCACCAGCGTCAACCCATACAGCCCGGACGCCACCCGTCTGCATATGGAGCCGACGCTGAGCCTGCCGCTCACCAACGGCTGGGCCAGCCTGAACACCGAAGCCAAGGTGATGGCAACCCATTACCAGCAGGATATTCCTGACGGTTTCGCCGCCAACTACCAGAGCCGCAAAAACGCTGCCGCGCCGGAGCTCGATGATTCGGTCAACCGCGTACTGCCGCAGTTCAAGGTCGACGGCAAGCTGGTGTTCGAGCGGCCGATGATCTGGGCCGAAGGCGCCACCCAGACGCTGGAGCCGCGCGTGCAGTACCTGTACGTGCCGTACCGTGACCAGAGCAACATCTACACCTACGACACCACGCTGCTGCAGACCGACTACTCCGGCCTGTTCCGCGATCGCACCTACAGCGGCCTGGATCGCATCGCTTCGCAGAACCGCGTGTCTACCGGTTTGACCACCCGCATTTATGATGACGCGCTGGTTGAACGTTTTAACGCTTCCGTGGGTCAAATCTACTACTTCAGCCGTTCGCGCACCGGCGATCGGGTAACCGGGTACGACAACAACGACGATACCGGTAGCGTGGCCTGGGCCGGCGATACCTATTGGAAAATCGACGATCGTTGGGGCCTGCGCGGCGGCCTGCAGTACGACACCCGCCTGAACAGCGTCTCGCTGGGCAACGGCGTGGTGGAATACCGCCAGGACGCCGAGCGCGTGGTGCAGCTGAACTACCGTTACGCCACGCCGGAATATATCCAGACGGCGTTGAACACCAAAACGGTTCCGGCCTTCCAAGACGGCATCTCGCAGGTGGGCATCACCGGCAGCTGGCCGATCGCCGATCGTTGGGCAGTGGTCGGGGCGTACTACTACGACACCCGTGCCAAACAATCCGCCGATCAGCTGGTGGGGCTGAAGTACAACACCTGCTGCTGGGCGGTGACGTTGGGCTATGAGCGCAAGATCACCGACTGGAACAACAGCAACAATACCAGCGTTTACGACAACAGAGTTTCGTTCAACGTCGAACTGCGCGGCCTGAGCAGCGATCATAGTCTCGGCTCCGCAGAAATGCTGCGCTCCGGCATTCTGCCGTATCAGCGCGCATTCTGACGCTTTGCAACACTTTGAAAACGAGAACTTTCACCCGCATTTGCGGATTACATAATGGGAAATGTATGAAGAACTGGAGAACGCTTATTCTCGGATTGGTGGTTTGCGCCAATGCCGCGTTCGCAGCACCCCAAGAAGTGGATAAAGTCGCCGCCGTCGTGGATAACGGCGTGGTACTCGAAAGCGACGTCAACGGACTGTTGCAGTCGGTGAAGCTCAACGCCCAGCAGGCCGGTCAGCAACTGCCGGACGACAAGACGCTGCGCCATCAGATCATCGAACGTCTGATCATGGATAACATCCAGCTGCAGATGGCCAAGAAAATGGGCATCACCGTCTCCGACGCCGAGCTGGACAAAGCGATCGCCAACATCGCCGCGCAGAACCGCATGAACGTCGATCAGCTGCGCAGCCGCCTGTCGTACGAAGGGTTGAACTACAACACCTACCGTTCGCAGATCCGTAAAGAGATGCTGATTTCCGAAGTGCGTAACAACGAAGTGCGCCGCCGCGTCACCATCCTGCCGCAGGAAGTGGACGCGCTGGCCAAACAGGTGGGCGCGCAGAACGGCAGCGACACCGAAATGAACATCAGCCACATCCTGATCCCGCTGCCGGAAAACCCGTCGCAGCAGCAGGTCGACAAAGCCGAAGAGCTGGCCAAACGCCTGGTGGGTGAGATCAACAGCGGCGCCGACTTCGGCAAGCTGGCGATCACTTACTCCGCCGACTCTCAGGCGCTGAAAGGCGGCAACATGGGCTGGGGCAAGCTGCAAGAGATCCCGACCCTGTTCGCTGAACGTCTGGTGAGCGCCAAGAAAGGCGACGTCGTCGGCCCAATCCGTTCCGGCGTCGGCTTCCACATCCTGAAAGTGAACGATATCCGCGGCGCCAGCCAGTCGGTGTCGGTCACCGAAGTGCACGCCCGTCACATCCTGCTGAAGCCTTCGGTGGTGCTGACTGACGATCAGGCGCGCGCCAAGCTGCAATCCGTTGCGGAAGCCATCAAGAGCGGCCGCGCCAAATTCGCCGACGAAGCCAAACAGCTGTCGCAGGATCCGGGTTCCGCCATGCAGGGCGGCGATCTGGGCTGGGCCTCCCCGGACATCTACGATCCGGCCTTCCGCGATGCGTTGCTGAAGCTGAGCAAAGGTGAAATCAGTGCGCCGGTGCACTCTTCCTTCGGTTGGCACCTGATTCAGCTGCTGGATACCCGTCAGGTGGATAAAACCGACGCCGCGCAGAAAGATCGCGCTTACCGCATGCTGTTCAACCGTAAGTTCGCCGAAGAGGCGCAGACCTGGATGCAGGAACAGCGCGCCCAGGCTTACGTGAAGATCCTCGATGGCAGCGATGCGCAGCAATAAACGCGTCGTCATTACCCCCGGCGAACCCGCCGGGGTGGGGCCGGATTTGGTAGCCGCCCTGGCGCAACAGGATTGGCCTGTTGAGCTGGTGGTGTGCGCCGATCCGGCCCTGCTGCTTGAACGAGCCAGGCGTTTGGGCCTGCCGCTGACGCTGCGCGACTACCAACCGCAGCAACCGGCCGAGGCGCAACGCGCCGGCACGCTGACCGTGCTGCCGGTGTCGCTCGCTCAGCCGGTCACCGCCGGTGAACTGAACGTCGGCAACAGCGCCTACGTGGTGGAAACCCTGGCGCGCGCCTGCGACGGCTGCCTGAACGGCGAATTTGCCGCGCTGATCACCGGCCCGGTGAACAAAGGCGTGATTAACGACGCCGGCGTGCCGTTTATCGGCCATACCGAATTCTTTGCCGATCGCAGCCGCTGCGATCGCGTGGTGATGATGCTCGCGACCGAAGAGCTGCGCGTGGCGCTGGCGACCACCCACCTGCCGCTGCTGGCGGTGCCGGGCGCCATCACGCAGCAGAGCCTGTTCGAAGTCATTCGCATTCTCGACCACGATCTGAAAACCAAATTTGGCATCGCTCAGCCGCACATTTACGTCTGCGGTCTGAATCCCCACGCCGGGGAAGGCGGCCATATGGGGCGCGAAGAGATAGACACCATCATCCCGGCGCTCGACGCGCTGCGCGCTGACGGTATCCATCTGATCGGCCCGCTGCCGGCGGACACCCTGTTCCAGCCCAAATATCTGCAAGATGCCGATGCGGTGCTGGCGATGTATCACGATCAGGGGCTGCCGGTGCTAAAATACCAAGGGTTCGGCCGCGCGGTGAATATCACCCTCGGTTTGCCTTTCATACGCACCTCGGTCGACCACGGTACCGCTCTGGAACTGGCCGGCACCGGCACCGCCGATGTCGGCAGTTTCCAAACGGCCCTGAATCTCGCCATTAAAATGATAATTAATTGTAATGAATAACAGAGTCCACCAAGGGCACTTTGCCCGCAAACGCTTTGGACAAAACTTTTTAACCGATCAGTTTGTCATCGATAGCATTGTCTCCGCCATTCACCCGCAGCCGGGCGAAGCGGTGGTCGAGATCGGCCCCGGCCTCGGCGCCTTGACCGAGCCGGTTGGCGCGCGCATGGACCGCATGACGGTGATCGAACTGGACCGCGATCTAGCCACCCGGTTGGAGAACCATCCGCGGCTGAAAGACAAGCTGACCATCCGCCAGCAGGACGCCATGACGGTGAATTTCGCCGAACTGGCCGAGGAAGCTGGCCAACCGCTGCGCGTATTTGGTAACCTGCCGTACAATATTTCGACGCCGCTGATGTTCCACCTTTTCAGCTATACTCAGGCAATCCGCGACATGCACTTTATGTTGCAAAAAGAGGTGGTCAACCGTCTGGTGGCCGGCCCGAACAGCAAGGCCTACGGGCGTTTGACCGTGATGGCGCAGTACTACTGCAACGTCATTCCGGTGCTGGAAGTGCCGCCGACCGCGTTCGCGCCGCCGCCGAAGGTCGATTCCGCCGTGGTGCGCCTGGTCCCGCACACCGAGCTGCCGAACCCGGTGGGCGACGTGCGCATGCTGAGCCGCATCACCACGCAGGCGTTCAACCAGCGGCGGAAAACCATCCGCAACAGCCTGGGCGACCTGTTCACGCCGGAGCAGCTGACGGAGCTGGGCGTCGATCCTTCGCTCAGAGCAGAAAATATTTCTGTGGCGCAGTACTGCAAGCTGGCGAACTGGCTGTCAGCCAATCCGGCGCCGCAGCAATAAGGAGTTGTTGTCATGATTGATTCGCCCCGCGTGTGTATTCAGGTTCAGAGCATCTATGTGGAATCACAGTCGATCCCTGAAGAAGAGCGTTACGTCTTCGCCTATACCATCACCATCCGCAATCTGGGGCGGACCAACGTGCAACTGCTGGGCCGTTACTGGCTGATCACCAACAGTAACGGCCGCCAAACCGAAGTCCAGGGCGAAGGCGTGATCGGCGAACAGCCCGTCATTCCGCCCGGTGGAGAGTTTCAGTACACCAGCGGCGCCATTCTGGAAACGCCGCTGGGCACCATGGAAGGCCATTACGAAATGGTTGACCATCAGGGTCAGCCGTTCCGCACCGCTATTCCCGTTTTTCGCTTAGCCATTCCAACGCTGATCCATTAATTATGTCGACATACCTTATCGGCGACGTTCACGGCTGTTTCGATGAACTGAAGTCGCTGCTGGCTCAGGTTGCGTTCGATCCCGAGCGCGATCAACTGTGGCTGACCGGCGATCTGGTGGCGCGCGGCCCCGCCTCGCTGGACGTGCTGCGCTACGTGCGCTCGCTCGGTCCGGCGGTGCGCATGGTGCTGGGCAACCACGATCTGCACCTGCTGGCGGTCTACGCCGGCATCAGCCGCAACAAACCCAAAGATCGCATCACCCCGCTGCTGGAAGCGCCGGACGCCGACGAGCTGATCAACTGGCTGCGCCGCCAACCGGTGCTGCAGGTGGATGATGAGCAAAAGCTGGTGATGGCGCACGCCGGCATCACCCCACAGTGGGATATCGACACCGCGAAAATGTGCGCGCGCGAAGTGGAAGCGGTATTGAGCAGCGACAGCTATCCGCTGTTCCTCGATGCCATGTACGGCGACATGCCGAACAACTGGGCGCCGGAGCTGAGCGGCCTGGCGCGCCTGCGTTTCAGCACCAATGCGTTCACGCGCATGCGCTACTGCTTCCCCAACGGCCAGCTCGACATGATCTGCAAAGATGCGCCGGGCAGCGCGCCGGCGCCGCTGAAGCCGTGGTTCGAGCTGCCGCGCCTGGTGGACCCGGAATACACCATCATCTTCGGCCACTGGGCCTCGCTGGAAGGCAAGGGCACGCCGGAGGGCGTGATCGGGCTGGATACCGGCTGCTGCTGGGGCGGCGATCTGACGATGCTGCGCTGGGAAGACCGCCGTTACTTCACGCAACCCGCCAATCGCGGCGAAGCGCCTGACCACGCCGGCAGATTAGCCGCATCCTGAAAATACAAAGGCGGCCCCGTGGCCGCCTTTGTTTTCTATATTATCGCCTTACGCCCCAATCACCCCGCCATCTTCACGCGTGATCATCAATACCGATGAGCGCGGGCGCGGGCTGTTGTTCGGGAAGTGCGAATCGCCCTCTTCTCCCGGATGCTGCACGTTGACGAACATCGTCTTGTAGTCCGGGGTGAAAGTGATGCCGGTCAGTTCGCAGGACTTCGGCCCCACCATGAAACGGCGGATCTCGCCGCTGACCGGATCGCCCACCAGCATCTGGTTGTTGCCCTGCCCGACGTAGTCGCCCTTGTTGCTGTATTTGCCATCGGTGAGGATCCACAGACGACCGGCGCGATCGAAGCCCAGCCCGTCCGGGCTGTTGAAGGTGTTTTCCGCCGTGATGTTCGGCGTGCCGCGGTTGACGCCTTCGGGGTGGGCGATCGGGTTGCCGCACAGCGCATAGATGTCCCAGGCGAAGACGTCGGCGGTGGCGTCGCCGCCCTCGTCCCAGCGAATGATTTGGCCGTAGATATTGTTCGGTCGCGGGTTGGCGGCGTTCAACGGCATCCCTTCCTCGCCGCGCTTGCTGTTGTTGGTCAGCGTGCAGTACGCGCGGCCGTCATGCGGGTTCACCGCGATCCACTCCGGGCGATCCATTTTGGTGGCGCCGACCTGCTGCGCCGCCTTGCGGGCGAAGATCAGCACTTCGGCCTCGTCGCGGAAGCCGTTCTCCGGCGTCAGGCCGTTCTTGCCGAACTCGAGCGCAATCCAGCGCCCTTTGCCCTTCAGCGGCGTGCCGGCCTCATCGCTGTCGAACTGCGCCACGTACAGCGTCCCCTCGTCCAGCAGCGTGCGATTGTTGGCCGGATTGGCGGCGTCGACCACGCCTTTGGAGACGTACTTATAGATATGTTCGCCGCGCTCGTCGTCGCCCATGTACACCACCAGGCGGCCGTCTTTGGCCACGGTCACCGCCGCGTTTTCATGTTTGAAGCGGCCGAGCGCGGTGTGCTTGATGGGCGTCGAGGCCGGATTCAACGGATCGATCTCGACGATCCAGCCGTGGCGGTTGAATTCGTTAGGGTTCTTCGCCACATCGAAGCGCTCATCATAGTCCGGCCAGTTGCGCTCCGGTTCGCTGGCCTTCAGCGTGTAGCGCTTCTGTTCCGGCGTGGTGCGATAATCGGCCTGACGGGTGCCGAAATAGGTATCGAAGTTTTCCTCGCAGGTCAGATAGGTGCCCCACGGCGTCTTGCCGTTGGCGCAGTTGCCGAAGGTGCCCAACACCTTGCGGCCGCTCGGATCGGCGGCGGTCTGCAGCAGCGAGTGCCCGGCGGCCGGGCCGCTGAACTGCATTTCGCTGTTGGCGGTGATGCGGCGGTTATAGCGCGACGGGCGCTCCACCTCCCAGCGCTGGCCGTCGCCAACCCGCTTGACCGCCACAATGGAGACGCCGTGCGCCGCCTGTGACTTGCGCACCTCTTCCAGGCTGGTGGCTTTGGCGCCGCCGTGGGCGAACAGATACTGTTCGTTGACGTATTCGTTATTGATGGCCATCACGCCGTGATTGTCATCGATAGGGAAGAAGCTCATGCCGTCATTGTTGTCGCCAAACTGTTTTTCCTGATCGGCGGCGCTGTTGTTGCCCTGCGGATCGAAGGCCGGCGCGCCGTCCACCAGCGGCTCGCCCCAGGAGATCAGCACCTCCGCGCGGTAGCCCGGCGCGATGGTCACCTCGTCGGCGGTAGATGCGGCGATGCCCTGAAAGCCCAGCAGCCTGTTCGGCGGCAGATCCTCGGCCAACGCCTCGGCGGAGACCGACCAGATGCCACCGCCGAGAAAGCCGGCCAGGCCGACGGCGCCGGCGCTGCCGAGCAACAGCTTGCGGCGAGAGGGATCGATCAGGCGGTCGGCGTCTAATTGCTCAATTTGCTTGGTCATAACGTGGTTACCTTTTTAGTTATGGCGCCGCGGTCAAGATTCACCAGAGTTGCCGTGGCGCTCGGAGTTGGGCTTCATACTAATCAGGTAATGTGACGGAAAGGTTACGAATGACCGGCGTAAAAAGGCCGGGGGCGCAATTGCTTGCGCCCCCGGGGATAACTGGCTAACGGGCTGAGATCAGCGGCGCTGCAGGATTTCGAAACAGTAGCTGTGCGAGTTCAGATTGTCGGCGTCGTGGAATTCGCTGAACGTGGTTTCCCACTCGTCCGGCTCGTAATCCGGGAAGTGGGTATCGCCGCCGACTTCGGCGTCGATGTGCGTCAGGTACAGACGGTCGGCGCGCGGCAGCAACTGGGTATAGATGCGCCCACCGCCGATCACCATCACTTCTTCCACCTCGCCCGCGGCGGCCAGCGCCTCATCCAGCGAGGTTACCCAGGTCACCCCGGCTTCGCTGCCCGGGCGGCTGCTCAAAACGATATTGTGGCGGCCCGGCAGCGGGCGGCCGATGGACTCGAAGGTCTTGCGGCCCATAATAACCGGCTTATTCAACGTGTTGCGTTTAAACCACGCAAGGTCCGCCGGCAGGTGCCACGGCATGGCGTTTTCCATGCCAATAACGCGATCCGCCGCCAAGGCAGCGATCAGGCTGATAATCATTGTTTAACCCTGTGTAGGCAGCAAAATTGGTGACACTATACGTAAAGGCCTGAGTGCCGTCGATAGGCTAATCAAGCAAGATGAATATATAAGATAGCTCTTATCAGCATATCTAATAACCAACGTTCTTCCGCCGGGAAATTTCACACGCCGGGGCGTTTGCGGTACAGCCACAGGCCCGGTAACGACAGGCCGATCGACAAGGCACCGACGATAAAACTGGCCTTGAGGAAGTTAGTGATCATGGTCTCCATCAAGGCCTCGCTGTAGCCCAGATGCGAGATCTCCACCACAGTTATCATCGCGGTATAGGCGGAAATGCCGGGGAACATCGGGATCACCGCCGCCACGGTGAACACCTTCGGATGCGCCAGCAGCCAGCGCGACCAGTAAATGCCGATGATGCCGATCAGGATCGCCGCCAGCAGCGAGGCCCACTCGATGTTCATGCCGGCATGCATCATCAGCATGCGCGAACCGCGCCCGATAGCCCCGAGCAATGCGCAATAGCGCAGCGCACGCAGCGGCACGTTAAACACCATGGCGAAGCCCAGCGCCGGCACCGCCGCCAACAGCATCTCCTGCAACAAGGCCCACAACAGATTCATGACCACCCCCGCAGATCCCACAGCGACATCGCCATCACTACCCCGATACAGGTCGCCAGCGTCAGCAGGCTGGCCATCGCCCAGCGCGCCAGCCCGGTATTCACATGCCCCTTGAACATGTCGGCCACCGCGTTGATCAGCGGGAAGCCCGGCACCAGCAGCAGCACGCTGGCGGCCATCGCCACGCTCGAGGTGTCTTTAAACGCCGGCAGGCGCAGCAGCAGTCCGGAGATCGACGTCGCGACAAATGCCGTCAGGCAGAAATTGATCAGCGGATTCATCTGGCGGGCGGTGAGGATTTGGCGCACCAACATCGCCGTGCCGCTGGCGATAAAGGTCACCAGGAAGGCGTCGCCGCCACCGCCGTTGAGCATGCTGAAGCACCCGCAGGACAGCCCCACCATCAATACCACCAGCCAGCGCGGGTAGCGCAGCGGCCGGATCCTTTCAAAGCGGCGCGCCACGTCGTGCGCATCCGCCAGGCGATGCTCGGCGAGGATCACGATATGCTGCACTTCGGTCACCACCTGCATATTGATGCCGCGATCGACGTTCTTACGGGTGGTGGTCAGACAGGCACCATGGCTAAGAGTGGTCAATACCACCGCATTGGCGGAGATCGAGCTTTCCACGCTGTCCATGCCCAGCGCCAGTCCCAGGCGAGTTGATAACTGTTCCACCACCGTGCTCTCGGCGCCGTGCTGCAACAGCAGCAACGCGCATTGAATGCACAGTCGGGTGATTTCACGCTGTTGCCGGTGCGGTTCCGGCCTGTCTGTGGCGGTAGTCTGCTGCATGGTGCTCCGTCGCGGGCGGTAGATGAATTATTATCATAGAGCCTAACAATACCTCATTGGGTTGATGCGCATCAGGGGAAGCGGCGTTATTATCGCCAGATTGCTGCCTTTTGCGCGAGACGTCTCCCATGCTTGAAACTTCGTTGTTCGTCGCCGGCATTGCCGCCCTCGGCATGCTCTCCCCCGGCCCGGATTTTTTCCTGGTGATCAAAAACGCCGCCCGCTACCCGCGGCTGGCCGCCATGATGACCGCCTTCGGCGTGATCTGCGGCGTCGCCACCCACATGTCCTACTGCGTCGCCGGGCTGGCGGTGGTGATCACCACCACGCCGTGGCTGTTCAACCTGCTGAAATACGCCGGGGCGGTCTATCTGGTGTGGATCGGCATCCAGGCGCTGCTGTCGCGCGGCGGCGGCAAAATGAACGTCAGCAATCTGCCGCAGCAGCAGGTCAGCCTGAAGAGCGCCTTTGCGCAAGGCTACCTGTGCAACCTGCTGAATCCGAAAGCCACCCTGTTCTTCCTGGCGGTCTTCACCCAGGTGCTGCAGATCGATTCCGGTCTGGGTGACAAGCTGTGGTACGCGGGGATTATTCTCGGCCTGTCGGTCATCTGGTGGCCGCTGCTGGTATTTTTGATCCAGAGCGGGCCGGTGCGCCGCGGGCTGGAAAAGACGCAGAAGATCGTCGACAAATTGCTGGGCGGCATGTTGATCGCCTTAGGCATCAAGGTCGCGCTGAGCTAAGCAAAAAAAGGGGCGCCATCACGGCGCCCCTCCCCTTATCCTTTGGCTTCCACCACTTCATCCTCCGGCGCCTTGCCGTCGATACTGCCGCGCCAGCCGGTCTGCTGCACCCGCGCCAGCCGATTCTGATCCTGCTCGATGGCCGCGCTGAGCATCTCCTTGGCCCGCTGCAGGCTGGCGATACGGAATTCAGTATCCTGGTAATTATCCAGCGTATCTTCCAGCATCTTCAGGTTATAGCGACGGAACGTGTCCGCTTTCTCGCGCGCCTCATAGGCGTCCAGCCCCAGCAACTCCAGCGTTTCACGGCCGACGCGCAGCGAGCTTTCGAAGGTTTCGCGCTCCGGTTTTTCCACCCCCAGCTGCCGCAGCTGATACCAGTGATCGACGTCGCGCGCCCGCGCCACCACCTTAAGATGCGGGAAGTGCTGCCTGGCCAGCTCGGTTAACGCCAGGCTGTCTTCCACGTCGTCGATGGCGTTGATCAGCACCTTGGCGTGAGCGGCGCCGGCGGCCTCCAGCAGATCGGCGCGCGTGGCGTCGCCGTAGAACACCTTGGTGTCGAATTTACGCAGCGTTTCGATATGGTCCGGATCGTGATCCAGTACCACGGTGTGCACGCCGTTGGCCAATAACAAACGACCGGCGATCTGGCCGAAACGGCCGAAGCCGGCGATGATCACGCTGGCATTCTCGTCATCAATGACGTCGGCCGGGCGATCCTCTTTCGGCGCATTTTTCTCCAGCTGCGCGGCGATCACCAACAGCAGCGGGGTGGCCGCCATCGACAGCGCCACCGCCAGCGTCAGCGACTTGGCCCATTCAACCGGCAAGACGCCGGCCAGCTGTGCGGCGCTGAAAATCACGAAGGCGAACTCACTGCCCTGCCCCAGCAGAATGGCGAACAGGCCGCGCTGGCGCTTCGGCACGCCGAGCAGCGGCCCAATCAGCCACAGCAACGCCGCCTTGATCAGCATAAAGCCCAGCAGCAGCGAGGCGATCAGCAACGGATGATGGAACAGCGTGCCGAAGTCGATCGACATGCCGACGCCGATGAAGAACAGCCCCAGCAGCAATCCCTTGAACGGCTGAATATCGCTCTCCAGCGCGTGGCGGTATTCCGAGCTCGCCAACAGCACCCCGGCGAGGAACGCCCCCATCGCCATCGACAGTCCGGCCATCTCCAGCAGGATGCCGAAGCCGAACACCAGGAACAATGCCACGGCGCTGAACACTTCGCGCATGCCCGAACGGGCGACGAAGTGCAGCAGCGGGCGGGTGACGTAGCGGCCGAGCAACACCACCATCGTCAACGCGCCCACCACCTTGGCCGCCGACAGCATGAAAGCGCCCAGCGTGGTGGTGGCGCCGCTGCTGGCCAGCAGCGGGATCATCGCCACCAGCGGGATCGCCGCGATATCCTGGAACAGCAGCACCGCAAACGCGCTGCGGCCGATCGGCGACGGCGTCAGATTGCGTTCGCTCATCGCCTGCATGGCAATGGCGGTGGATGAGAGCGCCAGCGTCAGGCCAATCAACAACGCCACCTTCCAGTTAAGGCCAAGGAAGTAACAGAAGGCGCTCAGCGCCAGGCCGCAGCCCACCATCTGAATGCTGCCGCCGCCGAACACCGAGGCACGCAGCGTCCACAGCCGTTTAGGATCCAGCTCCAGGCCGATGATAAACAGCATCAGCACCACGCCGATCTCGGCAAAGGTCAGGATCGATTCGGCGTCCGACACCAGCTTCAGCCCCCAGGGGCCAATGATGCAGCCGGCGATCAGGTAACCGAGCACCGAGCCCAGTCCCAGGCGCACCGCGATCGGCACAAACAGCGCCGCGGAGCCGAGGTAGATCAGCCCTTCGATCATCATGTGGTGATTATCCATGGCTGGCCTCCCGGGTTTCCGCTTCGGCATGTTCCATCAGGTAGTCGACCAGCCGCTGGCGGTAGGCTTCGCCGGCGGCAAGCAGCGCTGGCTCGTTGCAGGTAAAGGTATTGTGCACGGCGAAATAAGGCAGCCAGGTCATGCCGCAATAGATCGCCGTGGCCTGCAGCGGCTGCGCCAGCGCGGCGAAGTTGGGGAAGTCGCCCAGCTCGAAGTGGTGCTCGTCGCCGCCGCTGGTCACCGCCCACAGGCAGTCTTTACCCACCAGCGCATTGCCGTCGTGGCCGTAGGCCCAGCCGTGCTCCAGCACTTTGTCGATCCACAGCTTCAACAACGGCGGGAAGCTGTACCACTGCATCGGATGTTGCAGCACCACCAGGTCGGCGCGCTCCACCGCCCGCTGCTCGGCGTTGATGTCGATATTGAAATCGGGGTACAGCTCATACAGCGAGCGCACCTCCACCTCGGGGAGATCCTTCACCGCCTGCAGCAGGCGGTGATTGGCATGCGAATGCCGAGGATACGGGTGAGCATAAATTATCAGAATCATTGTTATCGTCGTTCCTTCGTTCCTTGCCAATACACCAAGCATATACCAATCACACAGAGTGACAGTTTGCCCACTGATTGATAGCGGAAATTTTTAACGCCAGCCGACAAATTCGCTGAATAAAAAAGGGCGCTGCATCTGCAGCGCCCCTTACGTTGCGTTATCGCGCTGTTACTTGCCGATGCGCGCGTGCATTTCCTGCACCGACGTCACCTGCTCGGTCGGATCCGCTTTCAGCGCCATCGCGGTGGCGAAGCCGCCGTTCAGCGTGGTGTCGTAGTGCACCTTGTACTGCAGTGCGCTGCGGCGAATCAGCTTGGAGTCCTCAATCGCCTGACGGCCTGCCGTGGTGTTGACGATGTAGGTGTACTCGCCGTTCTTGATACGGTCCTGAATGTGCGGACGCCCTTCGTGCACCTTGTTGACCAGGCGCGGGTTGATGCCCGCTTCGCCCAGCACCACCGCGGTGCCGTGGGTGGCGTCCAGCTCGAAGCCCTGCTTCAGCAGGCTGGCGGCCAAATCGACCACGCGGGCTTTATCGCCTTCACGCACCGACAGCAGCGCGCGGCCCTGCTTCTTCATGCCCGAGTTACTGCCCAGCATCGCTTTGGAGAAGGCTTCCGCGAAGGTGCGGCCCACGCCCATCACTTCCCCGGTAGAGCGCATTTCCGGCCCCAGAATCGGGTCGACGCCCGGGAATTTGTTGAACGGCAGCACCACTTCTTTCACCGAATAGTACGGCGGGATGATCTCTTCGGTCACACCCTGCTCGACCAGCGTTTTGCCCGCCATCACGCGCGCGGCCACTTTGGCCAGCGGCACGCCGGTGGCTTTGGAGACGAACGGCACGGTGCGCGCGGCGCGCGGGTTGACTTCAATCAGGTAGACTTCGTTGTCTTTCACCGCGAACTGCACGTTCATCAGGCCGCGCACCTGCAGCTCGAACGCCAGTTTTTCCACCTGACGACGCATCACGTCCTGAATTTCCTGGCTCAGGGTGTACGCCGGCAGCGAACACGCGGAGTCGCCGGAGTGCACGCCCGCCTGCTCGATGTGCTCCATGATGCCGCCAATCAGCACGCGTTCGCCGTCGCAGATGGCATCGACGTCCACTTCCACCGCGTCGTCCAGGAAGCGATCCAGCAGCACCGGCGCATCGTTGGATACGCTGACCGCAGTCTGGAAGTAGCGGCGCAGGTCGGTTTCGTCGTAAACGATTTCCATCGCCCGGCCGCCCAGCACGTAGGAAGGACGCACCACCAGCGGATAGCCGATGGCCGCCGCCTTCTCCACCGCCTGTTCGATGGCGGTGACGGTGGCGTTGGCCGGTTGCTTCAGACCCAGACGGTTGACCGCCTGCTGGAAGCGCTCGCGGTCTTCGGCGCGGTCGATGGCGTCCGGACTGGTGCCGATAACCGGCACGCCTGCGGCTTCCAGCTCGCGCGCCAGCTTCAGCGGAGTCTGGCCGCCATACTGCACGATCACGCCCTTCGGCTTCTCGATGCGCACGATTTCCAGCACGTCTTCCAGCGTTACCGGCTCAAAGTACAGGCGGTCTGAGGTGTCGTAGTCGGTGGAGACGGTTTCCGGGTTACAGTTGACCATGATGGTCTCGTAGCCGTCTTCGCGCAGCGCCAGCGAGGCGTGCACGCAGCAGTAGTCGAACTCGATGCCCTGGCCGATACGGTTCGGCCCGCCGCCCAGCACCATCACTTTCGGCCGGTCGTTGGTCGGGTTGGATTCGCACTCTTCTTCATAGGTGGAGTACATGTAGGCGGTGTCGGTGGCGAATTCCGCCGCGCAGGTATCCACGCGCTTGTAGACCGGATGCAGGCCGTAGCTGTGGCGCAGCTTGCGAATTTCGCTCTCGGCGACGCCGGCCAGCTTGGCCAGACGCGCATCGGCGAAGCCTTTGCGCTTCAGGGTGCGCAGGAACTCTTGGTTCAGGCCGTTGATGCCCGCGTCGGCCACCTGCTCTTCCAGGCGCACCAGCTCTTCAATCTGCACCAGGAACCAGCGGTCGACGTTGGTCAGGTTGAACACGCCGTCTACCGACAAACCGGCGCGGAAGGCGTCGGCGATGTACCAGATGCGGTCGGAACCGGCGTCTTTCAGCTCGCGGCGGATTTTGGTCAGCGCTTCCGGATCGTCCAGGCTCACTTTCGGGTCGAAACCGGTGGCGCCCACTTCCAGGCCGCGCAGCGCTTTCTGCAGCGACTCCTGCTGGGTGCGGCCGATGGCCATCACTTCACCGACCGACTTCATCTGGGTGGTCAGGCGATCGTTGGCGCCGGCGAACTTCTCGAAGTTGAAGCGCGGGATCTTGGTCACGACGTAGTCGATGGACGGTTCGAACGACGCCGGGGTGCGGCCGCCGGTGATGTCGTTCATCAGCTCATCGAGGGTGTAGCCCACCGCCAGCTTGGCGGCGATCTTGGCGATCGGGAAGCCGGTGGCTTTCGACGCCAGCGCCGAAGAGCGCGATACGCGCGGGTTCATTTCGATGACGATCAGGCGGCCGGTTTTCGGGTTGACCGAGAACTGCACGTTGGAGCCGCCGGTTTCGACGCCGATCTCACGCAGCACCGCCATCGAGGCGTTGCGCATGATTTGGTATTCCTTGTCGGTCAGGGTCTGGGCCGGCGCGACGGTGATCGAGTCACCGGTGTGGATGCCCATGGCGTCGAAGTTTTCGATGGAGCAGACGATGATGCAGTTGTCGTTCTTATCACGCACCACTTCCATCTCGTACTCTTTCCAACCGATCAGCGATTCATCGATCAGCAGCTCGTTGGTCGGCGACAGGTCCAGGCCGCGTTCGCAGATCTCTTCGAACTCTTCGCGGTTGTAGGCGATGCCGCCGCCGGTGCCGCCCATGGTAAAGGAAGGGCGGATGATGCACGGGAAGCCGACGTCAGCGGCCACCGCCAGCGCTTCTTCCATGGTGTGCGCGATGCCGGAACGCGCGGTATCCAGACCGATTTTCTTCATCGCCACATCGAAACGGCGACGATCTTCGGCCTTGTCAATCGCATCGGCGGTGGCGCCGATCATGGTAACGCCGAACTCGGCCAGCACGCCCTGACGCTCCAGTTCCAGCGCGCAGTTCAGCGCCGTCTGGCCGCCCATGGTCGGCAGCACCGCATCCGGGCGCTCTTTTTCGATGATCTTGCGCACCACTTCCCAGTGGATCGGCTCGATGTAGGTCGCATCGGCCATTTCCGGGTCGGTCATGATGGTCGCCGGGTTGGAGTTGACCAGAATGACGCGGTAACCCTCTTCGCGCAGCGCTTTACACGCCTGGGCACCCGAGTAGTCGAACTCACACGCCTGGCCGATAACGATCGGGCCAGCGCCGAGGATCAGGATGCTTTTTATGTCTGTACGTTTTGGCATTTTTTACTGCTCCTGATTATTTGGCGTTAGAACGGTAAGTCTCAATCAGTTCGATAAAGTGATCGAACAGCGGCGCGGCGTCGTGCGGGCCTGGGCTGGCTTCCGGGTGGCCCTGGAAGCTGAACGCCGCTTTGTCGGTGCGGTGAATGCCCTGCACCGTGTGGTCGAACAGCGATTTGTGCGTCACGCGCAGGTTCGCCGGCAGATTGTTCTCATCTACCGCAAAGCCGTGGTTCTGCGCGGTGATCATCACGGTGTTGTTGTCCAGATCCTTCACCGGGTGGTTGCCGCCGTGGTGGCCGAGCTTCATCTTCATGGTTTTCGCCCCGCTGGCCAGCGCCAGCAGCTGGTGGCCCAGGCAGATGCCGAACACCGGAATGTCGGTTTCCAGGAACTGTTTGATGGCGGTGATGGCGTAGTCGCACGGCTCCGGATCGCCCGGGCCGTTGGACAGGAAGATGCCGTCCGGATTCATTTTCAGCACCTCGTCGGCCGGGGTCTGCGCCGGCACCACGGTCAGGCGGCAGCCGCGATCCACCAGCATGCGCAGGATGTTGCGCTTGGCGCCGTAGTCGTAAGCCACCACGTGGAACGGCAGTTCCGCGGCGGTTTTGGCTTCGGGCAGGTCGCCTTCAAGCGTCCAGCTGCCTTGCTGCCAGCTGTAGGCCTCTTGGGTGGTGACCTCTTTCGCCAGATCCATGCCCTTCAACCCCGGGAAACCTTGCGCCTTGGCCAGGGCCAGCGCGGCGTCCGGCGAATCGGCGGCGATGATGCAGCCGTTCTGGGCGCCCTTCTCGCGCAGCAGGCGGGTCAATTTGCGGGTATCGATATCGGCGATCGCCACGATGTTGTGACGCTTGAGGTAGTCGGACAGGCTTTCTTCGTTGCGGTAGTTGCTGGCGATCAGCGGGAGGTCGCGAATGACGAGGCCTTGGGCGTGTACTGCGGAGGATTCTTCGTCGGAAGCATTGGTGCCGACATTGCCGATATGAGGATAAGTAAGAGTAACGATCTGGCGGGAATAGGAAGGATCAGTGAGGATTTCTTGATAACCGGTCATCGACGTATTGAAGACCACTTCCCCCACTGCCGTTCCCTCTGCCCCGATGGCCCGACCGTGGAATTGGGTTCCGTCTTCCAGAACCAATAGCGCTGACTTTATCAAAACACCCTCCAAGGAATAATCAATCACAATATTTGCATATTAATTCAGATATCGCGATCTAAATCAATGCAAAAACCGTCCGCGAGGCCAATTTTTGGCAAATTGGGCGCATTTTAATGATGAGTGCCTGGCTTGTCTACCCAAACTGCCGTTTTTTGTTTTATTTTTGCAGTTCTCGGCGCTCATGCGGCTTGAGCGCCGATAAAAACACAGAAAACCGGGGCTGGAAAACGGTTGCGGGGAAGAATGACGGAAAATAGCGCCGAAATGGGACAAAAAAGACGCTGAAAAAGCCGAGAGTGGAAAAAAAGGAGATGATTAGCAAAGTAAATACAGACAAATAACAGCTTTGGCAATGAAATAAAATCAACATGATATTTATCATGTTAAAAAAAAGGACAATAAAATTATTGCCCGATTATCATAGCATTATGATCAATACAACCACATCACGATGGTATGCAAATCAATTATAACTGGTCCAAATTCAACACGTCGCGCATATCAAATAAACCTTTATCCCGGTTATGCAGCCAGGCAGCCGCGCGCACCGCACCGCTGGCAAAAGTCATGCGGCTGGAAGCCTTATGGGTAATTTCCACCCGTTCACCGATGTCGGCGAACATCGCGGTGTGCTCGCCGACGATGTCGCCGGCGCGAATGGTGGCAAAGCCGATGCTCTTCGGATCGCGCTCGCCGGTATGGCCTTCGCGCGCATAGACCGCACAGCTTTTCAGATCGCGCCCCAGCGCGCCGGCAATCGCTTCGCCCATCGCCAACGCCGTGCCCGACGGCGCATCTACTTTGTGGCGGTGGTGCGCCTCGACGATTTCGATATCGGTATAGTCGCCCATCACCTGCGCGGCCTTCTCCAGCAGTTTCAGCACCAGGTTGACGCCGACGCTGAAGTTGGCGGCGAACACGATGCCGATATGCTGCGCTGCAGCGCGGATCGCCTGCTTGCCCGCGTCATCGAAGCCGGTGGTGCCAATCACCATCGCCTTGTGGTGCGCCACGCAAAAATCCAGGTAGTTCCGCGTGCTTTCCGGGCGGGTGAAGTCGATCAAAATGTCGAACTCGCTCGCCACTTTCTCCAGGCTGTCGCTTACCTTGACGCCCAGCGCGCCAATGCCCGCCAACTCGCCGGCATCGACGCCGATCAGGCTTGAACCCGGGCGCGACAACGCCGCGCCCAACACCACGCCTTCCGCCTGCTGCACCGCCTGGATCAACTGACGGCCCATCCGGCCGCCGGCGCCCGCAATCGCAATGCGGATTTGTGAATCACTCATGCTTGCTCTCTTCTTGATTTGACGCCTATCCCATTAGGCTATCGATTCAGGGTAACTGCCCCGCTGCAGCGCCGCCAGAGGATTCATTTCATAATTAGAAAATTATGATATTCCCCCGTTTTCATCAGCGGCGCTGTCGTGAGATTAACATTCAACCGATTTGGCGGCCTGCGACGATTGTACATAATCATGCAGTTTCCATGGCAAAAAAATGCAGAAAAAAGGCGCCGAAAACGGCGCCTGAGGAACGGAGTGCGGCGATGTCAGGCGGTAATGGCGGCCACTTCGTTGGCGATCGCCGTCAGCGCATCGTGGCGGGCATAGTCCTCACGCACCAGCGCCGCGCGCTGGCGATAGATCGGCTGCTGCAGAATGCGCGTCGCCGCCGCCAGGATCTGTTCAGGGCTTGGCGTGCTGGTGTGCAGGCTGATGCCGCAGCCGGCGGCGACCACGCGCGCGGCCGCCTCCAGTTTGTCTTCGCCTGTGCCGGCGACGATCAGCGGCACGCCGCTGTTCAGCGCATAGTTGATCGAGCCGTAACCGCCGTTGGTGATCAGCAGCGCCGTCTCCGGCAACCAGCGTTCGAAGGAGATAAACTCCCGCACTCTGGCATTGGCCGGCAGCGCGTCCATCAGTCCTTCCGTCGCCCGCCCGCCGGTGGTGGCCAACACCCGCACCGGCAGATGCGCCAGCGCCTGCAGCGTCGGCACGATCAGCTGATGCAAATCGACATTGGCCAACGTGCCCTGAGACACGATCACCAGCGGCCGGCGGTCGTCCGCCTCCCACAGCGTCTCTTCCGACGCCGGCTGGCCGCCGCTGCGCAGCGGGCCGACGAAGCGCACGCCGCTCGGCAGATCGTCGCGCTCATATTCCAGCGCCGTGGTAGCCAGCTGCAGGAAACGCTCGCAGCCGCCGATCAGCGCGTCGGTGAACGGGCGATCCAGCGCCCGCCCGCCCGCCTGCACCAGCGCCGCATCGAAGCTCTGCTGTACTTCATCGAGCAGCACGCGCGTTTCTTCATCCACCAACTGCTCACGGGTCAACGCCTGCGGCAGCAGCGCCGGCGGGATGCGCGGGCCATAAAAAATAGCATCGCGCGAAGAATACGACAGCGGCGTAACGCCGATACCGAAGACCGGCGGCCGTTCGGCAGACTGCAGCAGCGGCAGCACGCCGTAGAAGCAGTTCTCCACCATCAGCAGATCGGTGTCTTCGGCAGCGATAGTCGCACGCAGTTGCCGATCCAGCAGCGGGATCGGCGCGGCGAAGAAATCTTTCAGCGCCAGCGCCATCTGTGCATTGCCCGGCGGCAGGGCGGCGCGCTCGGGGAAGTGCTGCTCCAGGTGGCGGTAATCGAAATCCACCTGCGCGTCGAACGGCACGAAGCTCGCGCCCGCCGCCTCGGCGCGTTCGCGAAACAGCGCGCCGGTCATCATCCGCACCTGATGCCCTTGGGCAATCAGGTGTCGAGCGATGGCCAACATCGGGTAAACGTGCCCCGGAGTGGCGACTGCCGCCATCAATATCCTTGCCATAATGCTCCTTTACGCTTCTGTGTTAGCCGGCTTCAGCGCCAGATTGGCGCACACCGGATTGCTTTGAATATGCACGCGCTGCAAATGACGCGCGGAACGGGCGGTAAAGCCCTCGCGGCCGTGCAACAGCGAGAAGTTGTCCGCCACCACCACGTCACCCTGTTGCCATTGGTGGGCATAATAGTGACGCGGATCGTACAGATGCTGCTGCAGAGTGTGGTGGAACTGTTCCTGCTGTTGTTCCGGCACGCCGTGATATTCCAGCGCATGTTGATTGAGGAATTTTTTCCCCTCCGTCGGCGGTTCATTGTAGCGCATGATCAAGCCCCTGCCGTTCGGGTGCTGCACCACCAGCGGCGAACAGACTTCACCGCCGTAGTGCACCACCTGCTTGATGCGGTAGGTGATCGAGACCGACAGCCACTGATCCAGCAACGCTTCGTCCGCATTGGCCAGCAAGCGCGTGGTGTCGACGAAGGTAGTGCACCCGCCTTCGTCCGGCGACGGCGCCGCCACGCAGTGGAACAGCTGGAACTCGGGAATAGTCGGCTTATACATGCCATCCCAATGCAGCGGGACGTAGCTGCTGTCGAAAATATGATCCTTGGCGTCCGGATGTTCCTTCACGTCCAGCACCGCGCCAAACGGCCACATCATGATCTCGCCCCACTGCTCGGCGTAGCGCGTCAAAACCTCCCCATCGCTAAAACCGGAGTCGAATCCGCGCAGCACCAGCAAGTGATGCTCCTGCGCCAGCGCCCGCAGCGCTGCCACCGGCAGTTCGCCGATCTTTTGCCCCGGATGCTGCGGCGTCAGGATCGCGCCGAACGGGGTATTCGGTTGAATATGGCAATTAAGCGGTTGGTTATTCATCGGTGATTCTCCTTGCATCGAATGTGCTGCTCACACGGCAACGTGCCGTCAAAAACGCGTCCGCCAGGATTTCGGGCGCAAAAGCCTGCAGCGGCCTCAGGCCATCTGCGGTTGTTCGATCAGGTAATGGCTCGGCGTGCCGCGGATCTCCACCAATTCGCCGTCCAGGCTCTGCGCATCTTTACGCTTCATCAGCACGAACTGGCCGTTCACGTTGGCTGCCACGCCATGCCACGGCGTCAGCCAGTCGTCTTTGGTCGGCATCATGTGGATGCCTATCTTCAGGCTGTCGGCCGGCTGCGGGTGAATCGACAGGCGGATCGCCGCCGGGAAATGCTGGGCCAGCAGGTTGCCCCAGGCCCAGCTGCGCTGGATAACGCCGCAGGCGCGCCGTTTGGCGTCTTTTTGCAGCGCGGCGTTGGAACCGCTGTAGCCCGGCAGGAGGCTGTCTTCATACAAGAAGCGCGTGATGGCGCGATACAGCATTAATCCCTGCTCGTCCTGCATCAGCTGGCGCTTGATCGCCTCTTCCGATTCGGCATAACCGTCCACCAACAGCCGGCGCAGCAGATCGTAGTCATCGGTATGCTCCGCCAGGCCTTTGACATCGCCGAGGTTGAACACGCTCAGGTGGGTTGCGCCCACTTCATGCAGCAGGCTTTCAATCTCGCGTTGATAATGGTTGATCGCTTCGTCGCTGACGCGGATCAGATCGCCGAACACGTGGCCGTCGGAACAGATAACGATATGCGCGCCCGGCGGGTAATAGAGTTGAATACGCTGGCACAGCGAGTTGAGGAAGATCAGCGACAGCCGCTCCGCCATGTCCGGCACCGCGCCTATCACCTTATTGGCGTTGGGTGACTTGGTCGGAAAAGCCGGCAGCACGAATTCGATGCGCTGGTCGTTTTCAATGAATGCCCGAATGCGCGGCAATTGCACCTGAGTGACCTGCCGCTCTTCTTCAGCCAGAGAAGCATCGTCGGCGATGAGGCGACGTCGATATTGCAATAATTCACGTAGGATTTTTAATGCTATTTCTTCTTTTTTCTGTGCGCTATCCACAATGAGCTCCTGTTGCGATGTGGCGCGGGTGTATTATTGGCAAGCGCAATAAGATTTATCAAAAAGAGATAAAACGCATGCAAAATAATAATCAGCCCGTCGTTTATATGCTTCAGGCAATATAGGAAAGATGGTGCTATATTATTAGCCCGTATAAATCACAATCTAGGTTAAGTTGTGCTTAACAAACTATGAGCAATATTTTAAAACGCATGGCCATTTTCTCAAAAGTGGTCGATTGTGGCGCATTCAGCATGGCGGCAAAAGAATTGGGCATGACGACATCGGCCGTCAGCCAGCATATTCGCCAGCTGGAGGAACATCTGGGCATTCAATTACTGTTGCGATCGACGCGCTCATTGAGCCTGACCGAAGCCGGATTGTGCTTTTATGAAGATTGTCTGCTGATGATCCACGCCGCCGAGCGCGGGCAACAGCGGATCGCCGCGCTGCGCGGCGAGCTGGTCGGTGAACTGCGCGTCGCCACCTCGACCGAATTCGCCACCCATTATCTGGTGCCGGCGCTGCAGAGCTTCCTCGACGAGCACCCGCGCATCACGCTGCGGTTGGAAATCCACGATGAGAGAATAGACCTCATCGCGCAACGCATCGATCTGGCGATACGCGGCGGCGCGCTGGCTGACTCCAGCTACGTCTCAACGCGGCTGGCGCGCTGCCGCGAAGTGCTGTGCGCGTCCCCAGCCTATCTGGCACACCACGGGGTGCCGGATTCGCCTCAGGCGCTGACCCATCACCATTGGGTCACCTTTACGCCGCTCGGCAATCCGCAGTTTGTTCGCCTGATCCATCGCGACGGCGGCGAGCACCGCATGCGCATGACCGGGCGACTGTTCACCAACAGCGGCATGGCGATGAAGGAGCTGGCGCTGACCGGCAAAGGCATCATTCGCAATTTCTTCGCCAACGTCGAGCGAGAGTTGCGCAGCGGCGAGCTGATTGAAATATTGCCCGACTGGCGATTACCGGAAATTAATTGCTATGCCATTATGCCGCGACGGGAGATCCAGCCATTAAAAGTCCGGCGATTGCTGGAGCATATGAAGCTCTATTTAAAGGAGAAAGGATTAAACGACCTAGAACAGATTCGACAAGAATAAAATAAGAAACATCTGCAAGACTACTATTGTAATTATTGTAATCACGTTGACGACACCAGGCCCTATTTAGATTGCAGCCTAATGATATTTTATTTAATGACTTCATTTAGTCTATATAATTGATGACGCCGCCGCTATTTCAAATACTCAGAATAAATTTGACTTTAGTTAGCAGAAAATTTGAATATACTCAGCATTTTATTTTCAATGCCGTTGGCATTCCAAAAAAAACGGGAAGCCTAAGCTCCCCGTTGTCATTCACTCACGCACCTCAGTCAATCTGACGGACGTCCACGCGCAGCTCTTTCGGCACTTCGAACACGATGTTCTCTTCACGCCCGCTGATTTCATGCACGTCCAGGCCGCCCAGCGCTTTCAGGCGGGAGATCACCTCCTGCACCAGCACATCCGGTGCCGAGGCGCCGGCGGTAACGCCGATATTGCGCGCTTCGCTCAGCCAGCTTTCCTGAATATCCGCCGCCGAATCGATCAGATAAGCCGGTTTGCCGACGCGCTGCGCCAGTTCCGCCAGACGGTTAGAGTTGGAGGAATTCTTCGACCCCACCACCAGCACCACGTCCGCATCGCCGGCCAGGTTGCGCACCGCTTCCTGACGGTTGGTGGTGGCGTAGCAAATGTCATCCTTGCGCGGACCGATAATGCTCGGGAAGCGCTGACGCAGCGCGTCGATCACGTCCGAGGTATCATCCACCGACAGCGTGGTCTGCGTCATGAAGCACAGGTTGTTTTCGTCTTTCACCTGCAGCTTCCACACGTCATCCGGCGACTCGACCAGGTACATGCCGCCCTGCGGATTGCTGTACTGGCCCATGGTGCCTTCCACCTCCGGGTGCCCGGCGTGACCGATCAGAATCGCTTCGGTGCCGCGGCGGCTGGCGCGCGCCACTTCCATATGCACCTTGGTCACCAGCGGACAGGTGGCGTCGAACAGCATGGTCAGATCGCGCGCCTTGGCTTCGGCGCGCACCGCCTGAGAAACGCCGTGCGCCGAAAAGATCAGGATAGAGCCGTCCGGCACTTCGGCGATCTCTTCGATAAACACGGCGCCGCGCTCACGCAGGCTGTCGACCACGTAGCGGTTGTGCACCACTTCATGCCGTACGTAGATCGGAGCACCGTACAGCTCCAGCGCACGTTCCACGATGCTGATCGCACGATCAACCCCGGCGCAGAAGCCGCGCGGGTTAGCCAGCAATATTTGCATGCGTCTCCTCCTGCTGTGGATCAATCTCCAGCACTTCGATGTCGAAGGTCACCGGATGGCCCGCCAGCGGATGGTTGAAATCGACGGTGATCGAATCTTCCGCCACCGCGCGCACCACGCCCGGCATTTCGCTGCCGTCAATCGCGGTAAACAGCATGATGGTGCCCACGTCCGGCACGCCGGTTTCCGCGAAGTCGCGGCGCGAGAAGAACTGGACCAGATCCGGGTTCTCCGCGCCGAACGCCGCTTCCGGCTGCAGGGTAAAGGCGCGCTTATCGCCCGCGCGCAGGCCGAGCAGTTGCTCTTCCAGCGGCGCCGACAGGCTGCCGTCACCCAGGCGGAACAGCGCCGGTTTGCCGCTGCTGCGGGTGGATTCGGCGGTCGAACCGTCTTCCAGTTTCAGCGTGAAGTGAACCAGCACCGCGCTGTCACTGATAACCTGAGCCGTCATATTACTCACCTTTACTCTTTGCGCCTTTGCTCGCCGGCGACAGGAAACCTTCCAGCACGATCATCGCCGCACCCACGCAGATAAAGCTGTCCGCCAGATTAAAGGTCGGGTAGTGCCAATCACCGACGTAGAAGTCGATGAAGTCGACCACGAAACCGTGCCACAGGCGATCGAACAGGTTGCCCAACGCCCCGCCGATAATAAAGGCGTAGGCGATGTTGTTCAGCTTCTGCTGCGCGGTGCTGCGGTACATCATCACCAGCAGCACTGCGACGATGGCGATGGCGATGCCGGCAAAGAACCAGCGCTGCCAGCCGCCATGGTCGGCCAGGAAGCTGAACGCGGCGCCGTAGTTGCGCGCGTAAAACAGGTTGAACGACGGGATCAACGGCTGGGACTGGCCCAGCGTAAAGTTAGCGAGGATCCACTGTTTGCTGCCGAAATCCAGCGCCAGCACCGCCACCACAACCCACAGCCAACGCAGGCCGGTCGAACAAATTGGTTTACTCATCAGGCGCAAGTTCTCAGGCAAAGTTACGCTTCTCGCCGTCACCGGCGACGTTGCTCACACAGCGGCCGCAGATGTCTGCATGCTCCGCCACCAGGCCGATATCGGTGGTGTAATGCCAGCAGCGCGGGCACTTCTCACCTGGCGCTGTGCTGAAGGCGATCTTCAGCCCTTTCAACAGCTCGGAGGCCTGCGCATCGGTCGGCGCATCCGCCAATGGCGCAACGCTTGCCGCAGAGGTCAGCAGCACAAAGCGCAGCTCATCCTGCAGGCTGTTCAGACGCGCCGCCAACTCGCTGTCGGCATACAGCGTCACCGCCGCTTCCAGCGAACCGCCGAGGCGTTTGTCCGCACGCGCCTGCTCCAGCACCTTGTTCACTTCGCCGCGCACTTTCAGCAGCTCAGCCCAGAAAGCGTCGTTCATCGGCTCGCCTTCCGCCAGCCCGAACAGGCCGTCGTACCACTCTTCGGTGAACACGTACTGCGCGCGTTTGCCCGGCATGAAGCCCCAGATCTCATCTGCGGTGAACGACATGATCGGCGCCATCCAGCGCACCAGCGCTTCCACGATGTGATACAGCGCGGTCTGGCAGCTGCGGCGAGCGACGCTGTCGCTCTTGGCGGTGTACTGACGATCCTTGATGATATCCAGGTAGAAGGAGCCCATCTCGACCGAGCAGAACTGCATCAGGCGCTGCACCACTTCGTGGAAATCGTAGTTGGCGTAAGCCTGCTCGATATCCTGCTGCGCCGCCAGCGCGCGGCCGACCGCCCAGCGATCCAGCACCACCATGTCTTCCGGCGCCACGCAATCGGTGCTCGGCTCGAACCCGTTCAGGTTGGCCAGCAGGAAGCGCGCGGTGTTGCGGATGCGGCGGTAAGAGTCGGCGGAACGCTTGAGGATCTCGTCGGACACCGCGATCTCGCCGGTGTAATCGGTCGACGCCACCCACAGACGCAGAATGTCGCCGCCCAGCTTGTTCATCACGTCCTGCGGGCTGACGGTGTTGCCGATCGACTTGGACATCTTGCGGCCCTGGCCGTCGACGGTGAAGCCGTGGGTCAGCACTTCCTTGTACGGCGCCTTGCCCTTCATCGCGGTGGAGATCATCAGCGATGACATGAACCAGCCGCGGTGTTGGTCGGAGCCTTCCAGATACATGTCGGCGCCGTGGCCGTTGAATTCAGGACGCACGTCGACAACCGAGGCGTGGGTGGAACCGGAATCGAACCACACGTCCAGCGTATCCGGCACTTTCACGTAGTCGGCGGCTTCCGCGCCGAGGATGTCGGCCGCGTCCAGATCCCACCAGGCCTGAATGCCGTCTTGCTCGACGCGTTTGGCCACTTCTTCCATCAGCTCAACGCTGCGCGGGTGCAGCTGTTCGGTCTCTTTATGCACGAACAGCGACATCGGCACGCCCCAGGTGCGCTGACGCGAGATGCACCAGTCCGGGCGGTTGGCGACCATCATTTCGATGCGCGCCTGGCCCCAATCCGGGATCCACTGCACGCCCTTGATCTCTTCCAGCGACTGCTGACGCAGGCCTTTCTGATCCATGCTGATGAACCATTGCGGCGTGGCGCGGAAGATGATCGGCGTCTTGTGGCGCCAGCAGCACGGATAGCTGTGCAGGAACTTCTCGACGTGCAGCAGCGCGCCTTTGTCACGCAGCAGATCGACGATCAGATCGTTGGCCTTGAAGACGAACTTGCCGTCCAGCAGCGGGTAGGTGCCGGTCAGGTAGCAGCCGTTCGGCCCTACCGGGTTGGCCACTTCCAGGCCGTATTTCTGGCCGATCACGAAGTCGTCCGGGCCGTGGCCCGGCGCGGTATGCACCGCACCGGTACCGGCGTCCAGGGTCACGTGCTCGCCGAGGATTGCCGGCACGTCGAAGTCCATGAACGGGTGTTTGAAGCGCAGCAGCTCCAGATCGGCGCCTTTGCAGCTGCCCAGCACCGTCCACTCGGTGATGCCGGCGCGTTTCATCACGCTTTCCACCAGTTCGGCCGCCAGGATCAGGCACTGGCCGTCAACCTGCACCAGCTGATAGGTGAAATCCGGGTGCAGCGAGATCGCACGGTTGGCCGGCAAGGTCCACGGCGTGGTGGTCCAGATAACCAGCGAGATGGCGCCGTTGAAGTGGCTCACGCCGAACTTGGCCGCCACGGCAGCCGCGTCGGCCGCATGGAAGCTCACGTCGATCGACGGCGAAGTCTTGTCGTAGTACTCCACTTCCGCTTCCGCCAGCGACGAGCCGCAGTCGGTGCACCAGTGAACCGGCTTGGCGCCTTTCAGCAGGTGGCCGTTGCTGATGATCTTGCCCAGCGCGCGGATGATGTTGGCTTCGGTTTTGAAGTCCATCGTCAGGTACGGACGATCCCAGTCGCCCAACACGCCCAGACGGATGAAGTCCTTCTTCTGGCCTTCAACCTGCTCGGCCGCGTACTCGCGGCACTTCTGGCGGAACTCGGCCGCCGTCAGCTTCTCGCCCGGCTTGCCGTACAGTTGCTCAACCTTCAGTTCGATCGGCAGGCCGTGGCAGTCCCAACCCGGCACATAAGGCGAGTCGAAGCCGGCCATCCCTTTCGACTTGATGATAATGTCTTTGAGAATCTTGTTAACCGAGTGACCAATGTGAATGCTGCCGTTCGCATACGGAGGGCCGTCATGCAAAATGAAGGTTTTTTTGCCCTTTTTGGCAGTACGAATAATCCCGTACAGATCCTGTTCATACCAACGTTGCAGCATGCCAGGTTCGCGCTTGGCGAGATCGCCGCGCATCGGGAACCCTGTTTCCGGCAAGTTCAGGGTATTCTTGTAGTCACTCATGAGATTCTCGTTTCCGTTTTCGGCTATTTACCCGTCACACTTCAAGCTGCATCTTTGTCGGCCGCCCTTTCTCACCCGAATCACTTGCCTATGCAAGCTCATCGGGGTTCGCGCGGTTGCCGCCGCGATGCAACTCGAATTGTTTAGGGTAAACGATTAAACCAGTGTTTTTAACCCGAAGAACTTCCGGGCCGTCACCACATCATTGGCGATTTGCTGCTTAAGGGCATCGAGCGAAGCAAACCGCTGTTCATTGCGCAATTTTGCGCGGAGCACCACCTCAATATGGCGCCCGTAAAGATCCATTGTGACATCCAGCAGATGCACTTCCAGCTGCTGGCGCACGCCGGCGACGGTCGGGCGCGTGCCGATATTGGCCACGCCCGGCAGCGGCTTCGGCCCCAGGCCGTACACTTCCACCGCATACACTCCTTTCACCGGTGCCACCAGACGCTTGAGCGGCAAATTGGCGGTCGGGAAGCCGATGGTGCGCCCCAGCTCGTCGCCGTGCACCACGCGCCCGGAAATGCTGTACGGGTGGCCCAGCAGGGTCTCCGCCAGCGGCAGATCGTCCTCGCTCAGCGCGGTGCGGATCGCGGTGCTGCTGATGCGCCGCTCGCCTTCGCGGAAGGTCGGGGTGCTGACCACGTCGAAGCCGTACTCTTTTCCGGCCTGCTGCAATAGCGGAAAATCGCCCTGACGCCCGGCGCCAAAGCGAAAATCATCCCCCACCATCAGGAATTTGACGCCCAATTTTTCCACCAGCAGCTCGGCGACGAACGCCTGCGCGGTGTTGGCGGCGAAACGCGGATCGAACTTGACGCACAGCAGGTAATCGACGCCCGCCTGCGCCAGATAGTTGGCCTTGTCGCGCAGGCGCGTCAAGCGGGCCGGCGCTTTGTCTGCGGCGAACATCTCCAGCGGCTGCGGCTCAAAGATCATGACCATCACCGGCAGCCCGAGGCGTTTCCCCTGTTGCTTCAACTGTTCCAGCAACGCCTGATGGCCGCGATGCACGCCGTCAAAGTTGCCGATGGTGAGCACGCAACCATGGTGGCGCGCCCGGATATTGTGAATGCCGCGAATTAGCTCCATAGCTGGCTCAAAACAGTGGAAATCGGCGGATTATACCTTGTACAGCCGGTAAGGTTAACCCGCGATTGGTGCCTTTATGTAATAGACATACCATACCGGAGATAATCTGTGCGTGAAACGGCTTCGCCACAGTTTATCCGGCGCTGCCGGGGCGATTCTCGACCGCGGCCAACGGCTTGCGCCCGCCGCGGCAAATCATTGGCGAATTTTCTCGCGAAACACTGTATTCCCAAGAGCGAAGCTGGTAAAATCCTGCGCCATCACAACGTAGCGAGTGCCGCCTGTACAAACGGCGCTTATTTGCACAAATCCATTGACAAACGAAGGCTAAAAGGGCATATTCCTCGGCCTTTGAATTGTCCTCAATAGAATATATTTGGGAGTTGGACCTTGGCTAATATCAAATCAGCTAAGAAACGCGCCGTACAGTCTGAGAAACGCCGCAAGCATAACGCAAGCCGTCGCTCAATGGTGCGTACCTTCATCAAGAAGGTAGACGCAGCTATCGCAGCTGGCGACAAAGAAGCAGCACAAAATGCATTCCTGGTAATGCAGCCACTGGTGGACCGTCAGGCAGCTAAAGGCCTGATCCACAAAAACAAAGCAGCGCGTCATAAGTCAAACCTGACTGCACGCATCAACGCAATGCAATAAGCATTTCGTTATCTGCTTGATAAAAAAACCGGCTCAGGCCGGTTTTTTTACGTCCTGCGTTCAGTGAACCGCTAGCAGGAAAACAGCGCCGAGAAGTCTTTGTTGCAGACGCGCTGCACCGCCGGATGCTGGATCATGCGCTCGGCGAAGATGATGTAATACTCCTCCTGCACGCTGTCGATGCGCCCAATCTCCACCACGTTGTCATCGTTGTAGGTATCCTGCGCATACAGCGTCGGCGCCACGAAGATCGCATTGTGGTACATGCCGAAGGCCTTCATCAGCGCCGCATCGTCGAACTCGCCCAGAATTTCCACCTGAATACCCTGCGTATTGAACCAGTTGAGCAGCTTGCGCCCCAACATCGAACGACGGCCGGGGATCAGCAGCTTGCGCTGCTCCAGACAGGCCGGAAACGGCAGCTCCGGCGCCGGCTGGCGACAGAAAAAGCTGATGCCGCACTCGCCCAGCTTCAGCGAGAACAGCCCTTCCTGCTGGCTGGAGTCCACCGGGCAATCCGACAGGATCATATCCAGCTTGTGCTGGCTGAGCTGCTCCAGCAGCATCTCGTGCGTCGATTCAAAGCAACGCAGGTGGATCTGCTCGTTGTCCACCACCACCGCCGTTTCCAATACCTGGCTGACCAGCCGCTTCGACAGCGCGTCCGCCACGCCGACGTCGAACAACAGGTTGGACTCTTTGCGGTAGTTGACGATATCCAGCATTTCCTGGCTGAGCATGAACATCTTGTCGGCATAGCGGAACACCAGCTGCCCCAGCTCCGAAGGCACCAACCCGCGCCCCTGGCGTTTGAACAGCTTGCCGTCCAACCGCTCTTCCAGCGCTTTGATCTGGCCGGTGATGGTCTGCGGCGTCAGAAACAACGCTTCGGCGGCACCGACCACGGAACCGGCCTTGCAGACCTGCCAGAAATAGTAAAGGTGATTAAAGTTGATATGCGACATCCTCACGAGCGGCTCTCCTTAACAACGTTTCGCAGCGGCAAACGGTGTGCCGTGACGAGCGACAAACTTCCTTTCCCTGCTTCAGACAACGTATAGCCCCATTAGTCCCAACGAAGAACGGCCGAAGCTGCACATATTTTATACCGTACAGCTCCGACCAGCCATTTTATTATGTGCCCTTACCGGGCACATTCAGGATTAACGCACGCGCGGCAACGCCAGACGCAGTAATCCATACCCTACCACCGCCGCAGTGGTGGAGCCCAACAGGATCCCCAGGCGGGAATAGGTGCTGAGCGCCGCATCCGCATCGCCGAACGCCAGCGAGGCGATAAAAATCGACATGGTAAAACCAATGCCGCAAAGCACCGAAACGGCAAACACCTGTTTGAAGCCGATACCTTCAGGCAAACGGGCGATGCCCATTTTCACCGCCAGCAGGCTGAAGAGGAAAATCCCCAGCGGCTTGCCGATAAACAGGCCAGCCGCAATCCCAACCGGCAGCAGCGACGTCAATCCCTCCAGCGATACGCCCTGCAAAGAGACCCCGGCGTTGGCGAAAGCGAACAGCGGCAGGATCATGAACGCCACCCAAGGGTGCAGCTCATGCTCCAGCGTTTCCGACGGCGATGGCCCCTTTTTGACGTTCAACGGGATCATAAAGCCGACAATCACCCCGGCCAGCGTCGCATGCACCCCGGACTTGAGGATCGCCACCCACAGCACCAGGCCGACCATCATGTACAGCGAGGTCTTGCCCACGCCGCGCCAGTTCATCACCGCCAGCAGCGCCGTCGCCGCCGCCGCCACGCCCAGCGCCACCATCGACACTTCGTGGGTGTAGAACAGCGCGATGATGATGATCACGCCCAGGTCATCGATGATCGCCAGCGCCAACAGGAACACTTTCAGGCTGGTTGGCACGCGGTTGCCCAGCAGCGCCATGACGCCCAGCGCAAAGGCGATGTCGGTCGCGGCCGGGATCGCCCAGCCCTGGCGGGTGACTTCGTCCGCGCCGTTGAACAGCAGGTAAATCAGCGCCGGCGCCAACATGCCGCCCAGCGCGGCGATCGCCGGAAACACCGCTTTGTCGCGCCCGGACAGCGAGCCTTGCATCAGCTCGCGCTTGACCTCCAGCCCCACCACCAGGAAGAAGATGGCCATCAGGCCGTCGTTTATCCACAGCAGCAGCGGTTTAGCGATCTCCAGCGAAGCTACCTTCACCATCACCGGCAGGTTAAGGAATGCCTGATAGATCCCCTGCGCCGGGGTGTTGGCCATGATCAGGGCGACGATCGCCGCCGCGATCAGAATGATACCGCCCGCGGCTTCCTGACGTAAAAATTGACGAATGATGTTGGTCACAGTACGTCTCTCCAAATCTGTGCAGGGCATAGCGCCCTGCGAACCACAGTCATGAAGTGAGTATAGAGGGCGTTTTAGTTCGAAAAAATAAGTTTATAAATGCTAAATAGCTCGAGAAAACCGATAAAAAGCACGAATAAGTCACATTTACGTTGTGGAATTAGCGGTTTAGCGCGCAAATAAAAACCCCGGGACAGATGCCCGGGGTTCGCACATAAACCAACAGAAACAGCAGGTTAGCGAGTCAGATCGTCAAAGAACTTTTTCACCCCGTCGAAGAAGCTCTTCGAGCGCGGGCTGTTCTTGTCGCCGGACGGGCCACCCAGGCTCTCTTCCAGCTCACGCAGCAGCTGCTTTTGCTTGTCGTTCAGATTGACCGGGGTTTCCACCACCACGCGGCACAGCAGGTCGCCCTGGCTGCCGCCACGCACCGATTTCACGCCCTTGCCGCGCATGCGGAACAGCTTGCCGGTTTGGGTCTCCGAAGGCACCTTCAGTTTCACCCGGCCGTCCAGCGTCGGTACTTCAATCTCGCCGCCCAGCGCCGCCATGGCGAAGTTGATCGGCACTTCACAGTACAGGTTGTTGCCTTCACGCTCGAAGATCGGGTGCGCCTTCACCTGCACCTGAACGTACAGATCGCCCGCCGGTGCGCCGTGCTCGCCGGCTTCGCCTTCACCCGCCAGGCGGATACGATCGCCGGTATCCACGCCGGCCGGAATTTTCACCGACAGCGTTTTGGATTTTTCTACCCGGCCGTGGCCGTGGCACTTGTTGCACGGATCTTTGATGATCTGGCCGCGGCCATGGCAGTGCGGACACGCCTGCTGCACGGTGAAGAAGCCCTGACGCATCTGCACCTGGCCCTGGCCGTGACAGGTTGGACAGGTGACCGGCGAACTGCCCGGTTTGGCGCCGCTGCCGTGGCAGACGTCGCACTCTTCCAGCGTCGGGATGCGGATCTCTTTGGTGACGCCACGTACCGCTTCCTCGAGGGTCAGCTCCATGTTATAGCGCAGATCGGAACCGCGGCTGGCGCGCTGACGGCGGCCTCCGCCGAAGATGTCGCCAAACACGTCGCCAAAGATATCGCTGAAGTCGGCACCGCCGCCAAAGCCGCCGCCGCCCATGCCGCCCTGTTCAAAGGCCGCGTGCCCATACTGGTCGTAGGCCGCGCGTTTCTGATCGTCGGTCAGGACTTCGTAAGCTTCTTTAACTTCTTTAAACTTGGTTTCGGCGTCTTGTTCCTGGTTGCGGTCAGGATGGTATTTCATCGCCAGGCGTTTGTACGCCTTTTTGATCTCACGTTCATCCGCCGTCTTGCTGACGCCGAGAATCTCGTAATAGTCTTTCTTCGCCATTCTTTCGCTTACCCTTAACATGCGTGCACGGGCGCAGAGTTGCCTCGACGCCCGTGCTGGTTTCCGGGAGCGGCACCTCGGCCGCCCCGTGCCCGCTTAAGGGCGATTATTTTTTGTCTTTAACTTCTTCGAACTCGGCGTCAACCACGTCGTCGTCTTTCTGCGCCGCGTTGTCCGCGCCGGCGTCAGCACCCTGCTGAGCCTGCTGCGCCTGAGCCATTTCCAGCAGCTTGCCGGAAACCTGCACCAACGCCTGGGTCTTCGCTTCGATCTCGGCTTTATCTTCGCCTTTCACCGCCGCTTCCAGATCTTTCAGCGCCGCTTCGATCGCCGTTTTGTCTTCCGCCGGCAGTTTGTCGCCCGCTTCTTCCAGCTGTTTGCGCGTGCCGTGGATCAGGTGATCCGCCTGGTTGCGAGTCTGTACCAGCTCTTCAAACTTGCGGTCCGCTTCAGCGTTCAGCTCGGCGTCGCGCACCATTTTCTGGATTTCGTCTTCGTTCAGGCCAGAAGACGCCTTGATGGTGATCTTCTGCTCACGGCCGGTGTTCTTGTCTTTGGCAGACACGTGCAGGATGCCGTCGGCATCGATATCGAAGGTCACTTCGATCTGCGCCATGCCGCGCGGCGCCGCCTGGATGCCGTCCAGGTTGAACTGGCCCAGAGATTTGTTATCGCTGGCGCGCTTACGCTCACCCTGCAGCACGTGGATGGTTACCGCAGACTGGTTGTCTTCCGCAGTAGAGAACACCTGGCTGTGCTTGGTCGGGATAGTGGTGTTTTTGGTGATCAGCGGTGTCATCACGCTGCCCATGGTTTCGATACCCAGCGACAGCGGGGTCACGTCCAGCAGCAGAACGTCTTTCACATCACCGGCCAACACGCCGCCCTGTACCGCAGCGCCCACGGCAACCGCTTCGTCCGGGTTCACGTCTTTACGCGGCTCTTTGCCGAAGAAGTCTGCGACTTTCTTCTGCACCATTGGCATACGGGTCTGGCCGCCCACCAGGATCACGTCCTGAATGTCGGAAACCGACAGGCCAGCGTCTTTCAGCGCCACTTTCAGCGGCTCGATGGAGCGTGCCACCAGATCTTCAACCAGCGACTCGAGTTTGGCGCGAGTCACTTTGATGTTCATGTGTTTTGGACCGGTCGCGTCTGCAGTGATGTACGGCAGGTTAACGTCGGTCTGCTGAGCGGAAGACAGTTCGATCTTCGCTTTCTCGGCGGCTTCTTTCAGACGCTGCATCGCCAGCGGATCGTTGCGCAGATCGATGCCCTGATCTTTCTTGAACTCTTCCACCAGGTAGTTGATCAGACGGCTGTCGAAGTCTTCGCCGCCCAGGTGGGTGTCACCGTTGGTCGCCAGCACTTCGAAGGTTTTTTCGCCGTCAACGTCGTCGATTTCGATGATGGAGATATCGAAAGTACCGCCGCCCAGGTCATAAACCGCGATGGTGCGGTTGCCGACTTCTTTGTCCAGGCCATAGGCCAGGGCCGCCGCGGTCGGTTCGTTGATGATGCGCTTGACTTCCAGACCCGCGATGCGGCCGGCGTCTTTGGTCGCCTGACGCTGGGCGTCGTTGAAGTAAGCCGGTACGGTGATAACCGCTTCAGTTACCGGTTCGCCCAGGTAATCTTCCGCCGTTTTCTTCATTTTTTTCAGCACTTCCGCAGAGATCTGCGGCGGAGCCATTTTCTGGCCTTTCACTTCCAGCCAGGCGTCGCCGTTGTCGGCTTCGACGATTTTGTACGGCATGATCGCTTTGTCGCGCTGCGCTTCTTCATCCTGGAAGCGGCGACCGATCAGGCGCTTGATGGCGAACAGGGTGTTTTCAGGGTTGGTGACTGCCTGACGCTTAGCCGGCTGGCCAACCAGAGTTTCACCGTCCTGGGTATATGCGATAATAGAAGGAGTGGTGCGGTCGCCCTCGGCGTTTTCCAGCACGCGTGCCTTGGCACCATCCATAATTGCTACGCAAGAGTTGGTCGTACCCAGGTCGATACCAATAATTTTGCCCATCTAAACGTCTCCACTAAAAAATTCATAATCAGTCAGGTTGCTAACCTATATGCGGGCGATTTTTTGCTTTTCAACTGCCCGATATCTCAGTGCGACCCGCGGTTAGCAGCTGCGGTTGCAAATAAGATGGGGCCATCCAACCCGGCATCAAGGGGCAAGGCGAAAAAAATTTCTTTTTTTATCGTCATTCAGATCATTGTTTCCGGTTGCGGGGATCATTATGATGCGCGCGCTCTGATGGAAAACTTCGATTTTTTGGCCATTCAGACCATTTATGATTTTAATTCGCTGTTTCCGTTAATTTTCTGTTATCGCAGAGGACTTATGCACACCAACAAGTTGGCGAATCCCGGCCCTCTCGGCCTGATGGGCTTCGGGATGACCACCGTCTTGCTGAACCTGCACAACGCGGGCTTTTTTCCACTGAACTCCGCCATCATCAGCATGGGGATTTTCTTCGGTGGCCTGGCCCAGATCCTGGCCGGTCTGCTGGAGTACAAGAAGGGCAACACCTTCGGCATGACCGCCTTCACCGCCTACGGCAGCTTCTGGCTGAGCCTGGTCGGCCTGCTGCTGCTGCCGCGTCTGGGCCTGGCAGAGGCCACCGAAGCCCACGTGCTGGGCATCTACCTGGCGCTGTGGGGCGTCTTCACCCTGTTCATGTTCTTCGGCACCCTGGGCGCCAACCGCGTGCTGCAGTTCGTGTTCGCCAGCCTGACGCTGCTGTTCGCCCTGCTGGCCGTCGGCAACATCACCGGCAACCACACGCTGCTGACCTTCGCCGGCTATGAAGGGATTATCTGCGGCGCCAGCGCCATTTACCTGGCGATGGCCGAAGTACTCAACGAGCAGTATGGCCGCACCGTGCTGCCGATTGGCGAACCGGCTCCGGCGCGCGTCGCGGCCTCACCGGTCACGGCGTAATCGCCCGCCCCTGATGAAAAAGCCCTGCACTGCAGGGCTTTTTTTTAGCTGTAGGAGTCGGCTCGTCGCTCCCCGGCTTCGCTGTTCAGGTCACGATGCAGGTAGAAGCCGAGCAGCAGCCCGATGAGCGACAGCGCCAACACATAGTAAGCGGGCGCTAACGGGGTTAATTTCATGATCAGCGTCACAAAAATAGGGGTTAAACCGCCAAAAATAGCGTACGAGACGTTATATGAGAACGAGATACCGGTAAACCGCACTTCCGCCGGGAATGCCCGCACCATCACGTACGGTACGGCCCCCACCACGCCTACGCTGAACCCCACCAGAGCATAACAGGCGAACAGCATTTCCGGGCGCACGCCCACCGTCTGATAGAACAGCCAGCTGCAGCCGGCCAGCAGTACACTGCCGGCCACCAGCGTTTTGCTGGCGCCGAAGCGATCGGCCGACAAACCGGCGACGATGCAGCCGGCGATCAACATGATGGTGGCGATGCTGTTGGCCTGCAGCGTTAAGGCCGGCGCGATGCCGAACTGCTTTTGCAGATAGGTCGGGGTCATCAGGATCACCACCACGATGCCGGCGGAGAGCAGCCAGGTCAGCAGCATCGACACCGCCACTTCCCGTTTGTGGTTGAGCACCACCGATTTCAGCGGCAGCTCCTCGGCCAGCGCTTTACGCGCCTGCATCTCGATAAAGATCGGCGTTTCCTGCAGCCAACGGCGCAGGTACATCGCCACCAGGCCGAACATGCCGCCAAGCAGGAATGGAATACGCCAGCCGCCGCCGGCAATGCTCTGCGGGCTGAGCGTGGTGTTGATCACCGTCGCCACCACCGAGCCCAGCAGGATGCCCACCGTCAGCCCGGCGGTCAGCGTGCCGCAGGCGAAGCCGATGCGCCGGCGCGGCACATGTTCGGCGACGAAGACCCAGGCGCCCGGCACCTCACCGCCGATCGCCGCCCCCTGCAGCACGCGCATCAGCAGCAGCAACAGCGGCGCGGCGATGCCGATGCTGGCGTAGGTCGGCAGCAGGCCCATCGCCAGCGTCGGCAACGCCATCAGCAGAATGCTCAGGGTAAACATCTTTTTGCGGCCGACCAGATCGCCGAAGTGCGCCATCACGATGCCGCCCAGCGGGCGGGCCAGATAGCCGGCGGCGAAGATGCCGAAGGTTTGCACCAGCCGCAGCCATTCCGGCATGTCCGCCGGGAAGAACAGATCGCCGACCACGGCGGCGAAGAACACGAAGATGATGAAGTCGTAAAACTCCAGCGCGCCGCCCAACGCGGCCAACGTCAGCGTTTTGTAGTCTTGCCGGTTCAGCCGGCGATTAGTGTCGTGAGGCATAGGGCACCGTCGGTAAAGGCTGTAAAAATAAAAGCCGCAGGCTTTCTGTAAAAGAATCCTTACTATAGCGGCAAATTATTTTCACACCAGACGGGTTGAAGCCGATCTCGCAGATTGCTGAAATTTAGAGGTTTATCTCGCGACGTGCGCTCTTTGGCCGAAATGCTGCTACCACCGCGGCATGCGTTTCGACGTAAGGCCCGTCGAGCAGCTGAATGCAGTAAGGCACGCTGGCGAAGATGCCGTGCACCACCGCATTGCCCTGCTCATCCTTTACCCCTTCCAGCGTTTCCTTGATCGACTTCGGTTGGCCGGGCAGGTTGATGATCAGCGCCTGTTTGCGGATCGCCCCCACCTGGCGAGAAAGAATTGCCGTTGGCACATAGTGTAGGCTGATCTGACGCATTTGCTCGCCGAAGCCGGGCATCACGCGATCGGCGATCGCCAGCGTAGCGTCGGGGGTGACGTCGCGGCGCGCCGGCCCGGTGCCACCGGTGGTCAGCACCAGATGGCAGCCCATTTCGTCCACCAGCTCGCACAGCGTCTGTTCTATTTGCGTCTGCTCATCGGGGATCAGCCGGGTTTCCAGCTTGAAGGGCGTCGCCAGCGCGCCGGCCAGCCACTCCTCCAGCGCCGGAATGCCTTTATCCTGGTAAACACCGCCGGAAGCGCGGTCGGAAACGGAAACCAAACCAATACGTAAAATATCCATGCATAACCTCTACAGCCTGATGGGGTCCGAACGGGCTCGTCCCCCGTTCTGTTGTCATTGCCGAGAGTATAAGGGCTTCCCCCGCCGGCAGGGGCGTCGGGCATAAAAAAAGGTGGCCTGAGCCACCTTTTTACTGCGCGATCTGCGGGAATTACAGCAGGTCGGCGATCATTTTTTCCAGTTTGCCCTGGTCTACGGCGAACTTGCGGATGCCGTCGGTCAGTTTCTCGACCGCCATCGGATCCTGGTTGTGCTGCCAGTAGAACTCAGGTTCGGTCAGTGCGGCAGGACGCGCCTTCACTTCACCGGTATAAGACAGTTTGCGCTCCAGCGCGCCTTCGCTCTCCGCCAGCTCTTTCAGCAGCGCAGGGGCGATGGTCAGGCGGTCGCAGCCGGCCAGTTCGATGATTTCGCCGACGTTGCGGAAGCTGGCGCCCATCACTACGGTGTTGTAGCCGTGCTGTTTGTAATACTGGTAAATTTCGGTCACGGAGATCACGCCCGGATCTTCGTGCGGGGCGAACTCTTTCTTGTCGCCGTTGGCTTTGTACCAGTCGAGGATACGGCCGACGAACGGCGAGATCAGGTAAACGCCGGCTTCGGCACAGGCGCGAGCCTGAGCGAAGGAGAACAGCAGCGTCAGGTTACAGTTGATGCCTTCTTTCTCCAGCTGCTCCGCCGCGCGGATGCCCTGCCAGGTCGAGGCCAGTTTGATCAGAATGCGATCGTTGCTGATGCCGGCTTCGTTGTACAGCTTGATCAGGCGCTTGGCCTTGGCCACGCTGGCAACGGTGTCGTAAGACAGGCGTGCATCCACTTCGGTGGAGATGCGGCCCGGAACCAGTTTGAGGATCTCCAGACCGATGTTGACCGCCAGCTTGTCGGCGGCATCGGCGATTTGCTGCTCGCGATCGCTGCTCTGGCCGCGCGCCCAGGCGATGGCTTCGTCAATCAGTTTGCGGTATTCAGGAATTTGGGCTGCATTGAGGATCAGCGAAGGGTTGGTTGTGGCGTCCTGCGGTTGATACAGCTTCATTGCCGCGATATCACCCGTATCTGCAACCACCGTGGTCAGCTGGCGCAGGGAAGTTAATTTGTCGGTCATGTTGGCATTATCTCATCGTTTGTGCATGAACTTTTGGCATTGTTCAACCATGCCCTACCCTGATAATAACATGCGCCAAGCCCGGTGCAAGGCTGGAAAACCGCGGCGCACAAGCATCTGTTTTATCCTTGGGCGAGCAACCGTTTACGCCGATATCTTTCGCCATTACCGAGCGGATGGAAAGGCAATAACGTGCTATTGTCCGAATAAATTATGTTAAATTCGAAAAAATTGATGCAATTCGTCCGCTAATCTGCGAAAAATCTTAATCGACTGACGCCGGACAGATTCCAGCTAAGCTCTTGTAAAAAATAGGCCAATGTTTTTCACCTGCGGTGGATGCTGCAAGGTGCGCATTAAATTTCGATAAGAGGAGGGATCCATTGACGGACCTGATGAATTTTATAAACAACATTTTGTGGGGGTCGGTGCTGATTTATCTGCTGCTCGGCACCGGCATTTACTTCACGCTGCGCACCCGCTTTATCCAGCTCCGCCACTTCAGCCACATGTTCTCGGTGTTGAAAAACAGCAATAAAAGCGACAGCGCCGGCATCTCCTCTTTCCAGGCGCTGTGCACCACGCTGGCAGCGCGCGTCGGCACCGGCAACCTGACCGGCGTCGCCATCGCCCTGACCGCCGGCGGCCCCGGCGCCATCTTCTGGATGTGGGTGGTGGCGTTTATCGGCATGGCCACCTCATTTGTGGAAAGCTCGCTGGCTCAGCTCTATAAAACCAAAGACGATAACGGCAACTACCGTGGCGGCCCGGCCTATTACATGGAAAAAGGCCTTGGCATGCGCTGGATGGGCGTGCTGTTTTCGATCTTCCTGATCATCGCATTCGGTCTGGTGTTCAACGCCGTGCAGGCCAACTCCATCGCGCAAGCTTCCGCCGTCGCCTTCCACTTACAGCCGCTGCACGTCGGCATCGGTCTGGTGCTGCTGAGCGGCGTGGTGATCTTCGGCGGCATCCGTTCCATCGCCAAAGTGGCCGAACTGGTGGTGCCGCTGATGGCCGGTGCCTACCTGTTGCTGGCCCTCTGGGTGATTGGCCATAACATCGAACACATGCCGGCGATCCTGGCGCTGATCTTCAAAAGCGCCTTCGGCCTGCAGGAAGCCGCGGCCGGCGCCGTCGGTTACGGCATCTCCCAGGCGATGACCCAGGGCGTACAGCGCGGCCTGTTCTCCAACGAAGCCGGCATGGGATCGGCGCCCAACGCGGCGGCGTCCGCCTCGCCTTATCCGCCGCATCCCGCTTCGCAGGGCTACGTGCAAATGCTCGGGGTGTTTATCGATACCATCGTCATCTGCAGCGCCACCGCGGCGATCATCCTCTCCTCCGGCATTCTCGATCAGCCGACCGACAGCATCAGCGGCATCGATCTGACCCAGCGCGCGCTGTCGACCGCCGTCGGCAGTTGGGGCACGCCGTTCGTCGCTATCGCCATCTTCTTCTTCGCCTTTACCTCGATCATCGCCAACTACGCCTATGCCGAGAGCAACCTGGTGTTCCTCGAACACAATCATCCGGGCGGCCTGCTGATTTTCCGCTGCGTGGCGCTGGGCATGGTGATGTTCGGCGCGCTGGCGGAGCTGCCGCTGGTGTGGAAAATGGCGGATACCTCCATGGCATTGATGGCGATCACCAACCTGACGGCGATCCTGCTGCTGTCGCGGGTGGCGCTGAAGCTGGCCGACGACTACCATCGCCAGCGCCGCCTGGGCAAGCTGCCGACCTTCGACGCCAACCGTTATCCGGAGCTGAAATCGCAGCTGGAGCCGGGCGTGTGGGACGACAAGCCGCCGCCGCGCTGAGTATTCCGGGGCGTGTGCGATGCACGCCCCGCCTATTGGACCGATTGCCCCTTTTTTCCGCGCTTTTTGCTACAGTATGCGCACTTGGATAAACAGGATCTGGCCATGCTCGTTATTATTTCCCCTGCAAAAACGCTCGATTACGACAGCCCGCTGGCGACAAAACGCTTCACGCAGCCCGAACTGCTGGACAAGTCTCAGCGGCTTATCAAAATTTGCCGCGCGCTGACGCCGGCGCAAATCGCCAGCCTGATGAGCATCAGCGACAAGCTGGCCGGGCTCAATGCCGCGCGCTTTAGCGAATGGCAGCCGAAATTTACCCCGGACAATGCCCGCCAGGCGTTGCTGGCGTTCAAGGGCGACGTTTACACCGGCCTGCAGGCGCAGGATTTCAACGAAGCCGATTTCGACTTCGCCCAGCAGCATTTGCGCATGCTGTCCGGCCTGTATGGCGTGCTGCGGCCGCTCGATCTGATGATGCCGTACCGGCTGGAGATGGGCATCAAGCTGGAAAACCCGAAGGGCAAAGATCTGTACAGCTTCTGGGGCGATCAGATCACCCAAAAGCTCAACGAAGCGCTGGAGCAACAGGGCGACGACGTGGTGGTCAACCTGGCGTCAGACGAGTATTTCAAAGCGGTGAAGCCGGCCAAGCTGCACGGCTCGCTGATCAAACCGGTGTTCCTCGACGAGAAGAACGGCAAGTTCAAGGTCATCAGCTTCTACGCCAAGAAAGCGCGCGGGTTGATGAGCCGCTTTATCATCAAGAACCGCCTGACGCGCAGCGAGCAGCTGGCGGACTTCAACCTGGAAGGCTACGCCTTCGACGAAGCCGCTTCGCAAGGCAATGAACTGGTGTTCAAACGCCCGGAGCAGGCATAAAAAAAGCCGTCGCAAGACGGCTTTTCGCCTTCTAGCCTGCCGAACTTCAGGCCGGCAGCGCCATCAGGAATTTGCGCAGCTCGCCGAAACTGGCCGGCAGCGTGTGCGACAGCAGCGGCAGATCGGCCCGCAGCGCCAGCGCTTTCGGCAACGGCAGCTCCTGGCCGAGGATCGCTTCCACGCTCTCTTTAAACTTGGCCGGATGCGCCGTGCCGAGGAACAGCCCGAACTCCCCTTCCTGCAGCTGATCGCGCAGCGCGCGGTAAGCGATGGCCGCGTGCGGTTCGGAGATATAGCCCAGCTCGGCCAGCTCACGCATCGTGTCTTTGGTGGTCTCGTCGCTGACCGCCGCGTGACCCAGCTCTTTCAACTGCCAGACCTTGCGACGGAACAGCTCTTCCACGCGCGGCCAGTTGTTCGGCTGGCTGACATCCATGGCGTTGGACAGCGTCGCGACCGTAGCGTGCGGCTGCCACTGGCCGCTGGTCAGGAAGCGCGGCACGGTGTCGTTGGCGTTGGTGGCGGCGATGAAGCGCTTCACCGGCAGGCCCAGCGATTTGGCCAGCAGCCCGGCGGTCAGATCGCCGAAGTTGCCGCTCGGCACCGAAATCACCAGCTGATTGCGCGCTTCCTGCGGCAGCTGCGCCACCGCTTCGAAGTAGTAGCAGATCTGCGCCAGCAAGCGACTGATGTTGATCGAGTTGGCCGAGTTCAGGTGCAGCGCGTCTTTCAATTCCTGATCGTCGAACGCCTGTTTCACCAGCGCCTGACAGGCGTCGAAGTCGCCGTCGATCGCCACGGTGTGAATATTGCCGCCCAGGGTGCAGAACAGCTTTTCCTGCAGCGGGCTGATTTTGCCCTGCGGGTAGAGGATCACCACCCGAACGTTCTTCAGGCCATAGAAGGCGTGCGCCACGGCGGCGCCGGTGTCGCCGGAGGTGGCGGTCAAAATGGTCACTGGCTGATCGCCGGCCACTTCCGCCAGCATCTGCGCCATAAAGCGGCCGCCGAAGTCTTTGAACGCCAGCGTCGGGCCGTGGAACAGCTCCAGGCAGGAGACGTCTTCCGTCACTTTCGCTACCGGCGCCGGAAACTCAAAGGCGGCCTGTACGCGTTTCTTCAGCGCCGCTTCCGGCACTTCTTCGCCGATAAAGGCCGACAGAATGCGGCTGCTGCGGGTGACAAAGTCCTGCTCCAGCAGCTGGTCGATCTCGGTCAGTTCGAACGCCGGCAGCTCCAGCGGGAAGAACAGCCCCTGCTGCTTGCCCAGGCCTTGTTTGATCGCCTGCGCGAAGCTGACCTGCTCGTTGTGATCCTTAAGGTTGTACAGTTTCATGCGTTATCCCAGTAGTCGAGCGCCTGCGGTATCCAGACGGCAAATATGAACAAAACCTTCGTCGTTTTGCAGATAGTGTTGTTGCAGCCAGGCGGCCATGCGTTGCGCGGTGGCGCCGTCGTTGCAGACGGCGAACAGCGTCGGGCCGGAGCCGGAGATGCCGCAGGCCAGCGCGCCTATCTCCTGCGCCGCCTTGCGCGCTTCGGCGAAGCCCGGCAGCAGCCGGGTGCGGTACGGCTCGGCGATCACGTCCTGCATTAATTTGGCGGCCAGCTGCGGCTGCCGGGTGTGGCAGGCGTGAATAAAGCCGGCCAGATAGCGGCCGTGGCTGATGCAATCCTGACGGCGGTACTGCGCGGGTAAAATGGCGCGCGCTTCGGCGGTGGAGACCTTGATGCCCGGATAGGCCATAACCCACAGCCAATCGTCAAAGCACGGCACTTCCTGGCTGATAATGCCTTCTTCTTCCAGCATCAGCTGCAGGCCGCCCAGATAGCAGGGCGCCACGTTGTCGTAATGCACGCTGCCGGAAATGCGGCCTTCCAGCTCGCCCATCAGACCGAGCAGCGTCGTCTTATCCAGCGGGCGATCGCAAAATTCGTTCATCGCCATCAGCCCGGCCACCACCGAACAAGCGCTGGAGCCCAGCCCCGATCCGATCGGCATGTTCTTTTCCAGCCGCATCGCCACCGGCACTTCGCGGCCGATCTCCTGGCAGAAACGCTCCCAGCATTGATAAACGATGTTCTCTTTCGGCTCGGCCGGCAGCTTGCTGACGAAGCGCCCGGCGTTTTGCAGACTGAACGTCTCGGCGGCTTCCACGCTGACGCAGTCGCCCAGCAGCGTGCCGTCGATCGGCGAAACCGCCGCGCCCAGCACATCAAAACCGACGCTGACGTTACCGATCGAGGCCGGTGCATACACCTTAACCATATTAAACTCCCAACTTCCATGACAGTGTGCGCAGCAGATCGGCGAACACGCCCGCTGCGGTCACATCGTTACCGGCGCCGTAGCCGCGCAGCACCAGCGGCAGCGGCTGATAATAACGGCTGTAGAAGGCCAGCGCGTTCTCGCCGTTCTTCACTTTATACAACGGATCGTTGCCGTCCACCGCCTCGATGCGCACCTTACAGCGCCCTTCGTCGATCAGGCCGACATAGCGCAGCACCTTGCCTTGCTCGGCGGCATTGGCCACGTTGCGCGCGAACTCTTTATCCAGTTCCGGCAGCCGCGCCAGGAAATGCTCCACGTCGCCCGACGCGTCGAAGGACGGCGGCAGCACCGGCTCGACCTCGATATCGCTCAGCTCCAGCTTGTAACCGGCTTCGCGCGCCAGGATCAGCAGCTTGCGCGCCACGTCCATACCGGACAGATCGTCGCGCGGATCCGGCTCGGTGTAGCCATTGGCTCTGGCCTGCAGAGTCGCCGCCGACAGCGACAGCCCTTCATCCAGCTTGCCAAAAATAAAGGACAGCGAACCGGACAGGATGCCGGAGAAACGCACCAGCTCATCGCCGGCGTTCAGCAGGTTTTGCAGGTTCTCGATCACCGGCAGACCGGCGCCGACGTTGGTGTCGTAGAGGAACTTGCGGTGCGAACCGGCGGCGGCGGCGCGCAGTTGCTGATAATAGTTCATCGACGAGGTGTTGGCCTTTTTGTTCGGCGTTACCACATGGAAGCCGTCCGCCAGGAAGTCCACATACTGATCGGCCACCGCCTGGCTGGAGGTACAGTCGACGATCACCGGGTTCAGCAGGTGATACTCCTTCACCAGCCGGATCAGGCGGCCGAGATTGAACGGCTCCTGCGCGCCGGCCAGCTCGTCCCGCCAGCTGTCCAGCGCGATGCCGTGCACGTTGGTCAGCATCACGCGCGAGTTGGCGATGCCGCACACCCGCAGGTCGATATGTTTTTGCTTCAGCCACGGCTGCTGGCGGTAGATCTGCTCGATCAGCGCCCCGCCGACGCCGCCGACGCCGATGACGAACACTTCGATCACCTGATCGGTGTTGAACAGCATCTGGTGGCTGACGCGCACGCCGGTGGTGGCGGAATCATTGCTGACCACCACCGAGATTGAACGCTCGGAAGAGCCCTGGGCGATGGCGACGATATTGATGTTGGCGCGCGCCAGCGCGGAGAAGAAGCGCGCTGAAATGCCACGCAGGGTGCGCATGCCGTCGCCGACTACCGAGATGATCGCCAGGCGCTCCATGACGTCCAGCGGATCCAGCACGCCGTCTTTCAGCTCCAGATAGAACTCCTCTTCCAGCGCGCGGCGGGCGCGCTGCAGTTCACCCTGCGGCACGCAGAAGCTGATGCTGTATTCGGAAGAGGATTGGGTGATCAGCACCACCGAAATGCCGGCGCGCGACATCACGGCGAACACCCGTGCGGCCATGCCGACCATGCCTTTCATGCCCGGGCCGGAGACGTTGATCATCGCCATATTATTCAGGTTGGTGATGCCTTTCACCGGCATATCGGCATCGGTGCTGTCTTTGCCGATCAGCGTGCCGGGAGCCTGCGGGTTGGAGGTGTTTTTTATCAGGCAAGGAATTTGGAATTGGGCAATCGGCGTGATGGTGCGAGGGTGCAGCACTTTGGCGCCGAAATAGGAAAGCTCCATCGCCTCCTGGTACGACATCGATTTCAGCAGCCTGGCGTCCGGCACGGTGCGCGGATCGCAGGTATACACGCCGTCGACGTCGGTCCAGATTTCGCAACAGTCGGCACGCAGGCAGGCGGCCAGCACCGCGGCGGAATAGTCGGAGCCGTTGCGGCCCAGTACCACCAGCTCACCCTTGTCGTTACCGGCGGTGAAACCGGCCATCAGCACGATGTGGTCGGCCGGGATCGCCGCGGCGGCGATGCGCAGCGTGGACTCGGCGATATCCACGGTAGACTCCAGGTAGTGGCCCTGCGCCAGCAGTTTCTCCACCGGGTTGATCACCGTGACCGGATAACCCTTGGCGCGGAACACCCCTTCCATGATGGCGATGGAGAGCTTTTCGCCGCGGCAGATGATCGCCGCGTTGACGCTGTCCGGGCACTGACCCAACAGCGAGACCCCGTGCAACACCTGTTTGAGCTGCGCGAACTCCTGATCGACCACGCCTTTCAAACGATCGTATTCAAAGCCCGGCAGCGCCTGCGCCAGGCCGCTCAGCAGGTCGGCAAAGATCCGCTCGGCGTCGCTGATATTCGGCAGAATGTCCTGGCCCGCCACCGTTTTGTCGATCATTGCCACCAGATGGTTGGTGATCTTTGCGGGGGCGGACAAGACCGTGGCTACCTGTCCCTGACGCGCATTACTCTCCATGATGTCGGCGACGCGCAGAAAACGTTCTGCATTCGCCACCGAGGTTCCGCCAAATTTCAGCACTCGCATGTGTGATCTCTCCGAATTTAAGCCGAAAAAAAAGCCCGCACTGATTAGGTGCGGGCTTTTTTCTGTGTTTCCTGTGCGCGTCAGCCCGCCCCGTTACCTGTGGTATCGGTGGTGGTAATAATTGTGGTTTTCAGGCTGATGTTGCGCATGTTGTCTGTCTGTCTCATGAAATACTCTGTCCCCTCTATTGGTTAAAGCAATCGCTATCCCAAGTCAAACTATTTCTTTTTTTTGCTTATTTTCCGTTCAGCGGCGGTAATGCGCGATGCAACAGGTGAAAAGCAAAATGACAGAACAAAAAAACAACTTAAAGCCTATTTACTAGTGGATCACGCTGGGTAACCGTCTGATGGAGCCGCTATCACTTGGCGAGTTTTTTTTCGATATCGTGCAGCAGCGTATGCAGCATCGCCGTATCTCGTTGTTGCAGCGCGCCGAGGCGCTGGTGCAGCCAGTCGCGCAATTTTTGGTCATCGCCGACATCCAGGGTATTCAACAAAGCATCGGCGCGGCGGCGCAGCGCCTTGAGCTGCCCTTCCGACGCCGCCGTTTCCTGCGGTGTACTGACACCCATCAGGCTCGCCAGCTGGTAGCAGTAAACCATCACCGCCTGGCCCAGGTTAAGCGACGGATAGTCCGCCTGCATCGGCACGCCGGTCAGCAAGTCCGCCAGCGCCAGCTCTTCGTTGGTCAGGCCGGAATCTTCGCGGCCGAACACCAGCGCGGCCTGGCCGACCCACTGCTTACGCTCGCTCAGCTGTTCCAGCAGTTCGGGCGGCGTACAGTAGTAGTGAAAGCGCGCGCGGCTGCGGGCGGTGGTGGCGACGGTAAAATCCACGCCCGCCAGCGCCTGTTCCAGCGTGGCGAACGTTTGTACGCCGTCGAGGATCTCGCCGGCACCATGCGCCACCCAGCGCGCCGCCGGCTGCAGGTGCGCTTCGCTGTCGACGATGCGCAACGACGTGAAGCCCATGGTTTTCATCGCGCGCGCCGCCGCGCCGACATTTTCCGGCCGCGCCGGAGCCACTAAAACAATATGAAGCTGCATGACTCTTCCACCGAAGGCGGGCCTGCGTTTTTGACGATGGCGCAGCGCCCGCTTATATTTACAATTACGCAACAATAAACGCGTTAATAGCAACAAACAAGATTAAACGGCTCGTTGAACGAATAAACCCGTCGTAATAGTCATTATTCGCGCTTATGTTTTACTGCGTTTATTTATCAATAAGTTAAAACAACGCGATGATCAATAAGCGAATAATTGTATCCTATCGGGCCGGATAATGCTGAATCGTTCACAGAATTTGAGGTTCTGTGACTTAAACTGGCATTTCTGTAAGTGTTTTTCACAAATCTGTTAACGTGCTACAATTGAATTTGATATATGTCAACAAAGCGTAGTTTTGTTGGGTGATGAATTCGGCACGCGCTGTTATATTGCTGTTAATGGGGTTAGGATATGCGCCGTTTCGGCACCCAAGGGGTTGTAGGGAACAGCATCCCCACCAGGCTAGCGATCTTGTTGACATGAGATGGAAAGTGCATCAAGAACGAGTTTACGTACTTTAGTCATTTGCTGAGAGGGAACGTGGCGCTATCTCTGCCCTCCTCTAAGAAAACAAAGACTTCTGTACTTCCGATTTTCTATTTTGTTGGCAATTTTAGGTAGCAAATATGCAGACCCCGCACATTCTGATTGTCGAAGACGAGTTAGTCACTCGTAACACCCTGAAGAGCATTTTCGAGGCGGAAGGCTACATTGTTCATGAAGCCAATGATGGTGCAGAGATGCACAATATCCTGTCTGAAAATGATATCAATCTGGTCATCATGGACATCAACCTGCCAGGCAAAAACGGCCTGCTGTTGGCGCGCGAACTGCGTGAACAGGCCAGCGTAGCCTTGATGTTCCTGACCGGTCGCGATAACGAAGTGGACAAAATCCTCGGCCTGGAAATCGGCGCCGACGATTACATCACCAAGCCGTTCAACCCGCGTGAGCTGACCATCCGCGCGCGCAACCTGCTGTCGCGCACCATGAACCTGGGCAGCCTCGGCGAAGAGCGCCGTCTGGTCGAGAGCTACAAGTTCAACGGGTGGGAGCTGGACATCAACAGCCGCTCTTTGATCAGCCCGGCCGGCGAACAGTACAAGCTGCCGCGCAGCGAATTCCGCGCCATGCTGCACTTCTGCGAAAACCCGGGCAAGATCCAGTCGCGCGGCGAACTGCTGAAGAAAATGACCGGCCGCGAGCTGAAGCCGCATGATCGCACCGTGGACGTCACTATCCGTCGCATTCGCAAACACTTCGAATCGACGCCGGATACGCCGGAAATCATCGCCACCATTCACGGCGAAGGCTACCGCTTCTGCGGCGATCTGGAAGAGTAATTCCGGCCTGCCGTCATGAAAACGGGGTTCAGCATGCTGAACCCCGTTTTTTTATTTCGTCTCAGCCCATGGCATGATCGGCACCGCGCTCAACGCGTTCTTCGGCGAACCGTCGATCACCTTGTCGGAGTAGCTCAGGTAAATCAACGAATTGCGCTTGGCGTCATAGAAGCGCACCACCTGCAACTTCTTGAACACCAGCGAGGTGCGTTTCTGGAACACCACATCGCCTTCCGCCTTGCCGTTTTTGATCTTGTCGCTCAGCTCAATAGGCCCCACCTGCTGGCAGGAAATGGCCGCGTCGGCGGTGTCTTCCGCCAGCCCCAAGCCGCCTTTGATGCCGCCGGTTTTGGCGCGGCTGATATAACAAGTTACATTTTTAACATCCGGATCGTCGAACGCTTCCACTACGATTTTGTGGTCTGGCCCCAACAATTTAAACACCGTATCAACGGAGCCCACCTGCTCCGCCTGCGCGCTGCCAACGGTTGCGCAAACCAAACCGAATAAAAATATCCAGCTTTTTTTCATTTACTTAACTCCGGTATAACCTTGCCGCAAAAATAGGTTCGGCGGTCGCCATTATTTATGTCTAAGCTCACGGAATCGGTTTTTTTACGGGTCCGCACCGTCCGTTTTAGCACAGAGCGTGACAAAAATCTTTGAGAGTCGCGGAGTAAAAAAATTGCTATGATGCGGCGTCGTTATTTCTTTGCGCCCACTACGGTGTACCCCAATCCAACTCTGGCGCGGCATGCGCTGCAGAGGCAAAGAGTGCAACGCATAATGGCTCATGGATCGGTCTGATAGCGCAGCACCAGCGTGACGAATCAACAGTTCGGGTTCCTACCCCCAAGCTTTACGAGGAAGATCTATGGATCAAGCCGGTATCATTCGTGATCTGCTTAGCTGGCTGGAAAGCCATTTGGACCAACCCTTGTCGCTGGATAACGTGGCGGCCAAGGCAGGCTACTCCAAATGGCATCTGCAACGGATGTTCAAAGATATTACCGGTAACGCCATCGGTGCTTACATCCGGGCAAGGAGGCTGTCCAAAGCCGCCGTCGCGCTGCGTTTGACCAGCCGGCCGATTTTGGATATCGCCCTGCAATATCGCTTCGACTCGCAGCAGACCTTCACCCGCGCCTTCAAAAAACAGTTTGCGCAAACGCCGGCGCTGTACCGCCGCGCCGAAGACTGGAATGCATTCGGCATCTGTCCGCCGATCCGTCTGGGAGCCTTCACCTTGCCGCAGCCGGAGTTCGTCTCGCTGCCGGACAAGCAGCTGGTCGGCCTGACCCAAAGCTACTCCTGTACGCTGGAACAGATCACCACCGTGCGCACCGAACTGCGCTCACAGTTCTGGCGTCAGTTCCTCGGTGACGTCGAAACCCTGCCGCCGGTGCTGTACGGGCTGCACCACTCGCGACCGAGCCAGGAGAAGGACGACGAACAGGAAGTGCTGTACACCACGGCGCTGGAGCCGGATCAGGTGCCTGACAAGGTACAGGAAGGCCAGCCGCTGGTGTTGCCGGGCGGTGAGTTTGCGATGTTCAGCTACGAAGGGCCCACCGAGGGACTGCAAGACTTTATTCTGACGGTCTACGGCACCTGCCTGCCGGCGCTCCAGCTGACGCGCCGCAAAGGGCACGACATCGAGCGCTTCTATCCGAAAGGCGAGCGCCGTCCGCATCAGGCACCTATCGAGATCAAGTGCGATTACCTGATCCCGATTCGGCGTTAACGCTGCAGTTCGTCCAACGCGGGCATGTCCAAATGCGTGACATCGCCCGCCGTTTCCACGATCCAGCCGGAAGCCAGCCACGGGCTCTGCTGGTGATCGACGCGCGACAGTGAGCAATTGCGCAAGCGCAGGCGGCGTTCCGCATAGGCCGGCAGCCCCAGCACCGTACTGATCAAACACCCCAACGCGATACCATGACTGACGAGCAGCGGCTTGCTGCCTTCAGGCAGCATCAGGCAACTCTCCAGCGCGGCGCGCATGCGCTCGCCCAGCTCCTCCATGGATTCGCCTTGAGGGATTCGGCCGTCAGGAGTACCATCGACCATCTGTTTGCGCCACTGCTCTTCCTGCGGCGTCAAACTGTCGATCAGGCGTTCTTCCAGAACCCCCATGTGCAGCTCACGCAAACGCGGATCGCTAATCACTTCGCAGCCACAGGCGTCGGCGATGATCTGTGCGGTGCGGCGCGTGCGCCCCAGATCGCTGGTAATGATGTGCGTAATGCCTTCTTTGCTGACGCGCCTGGCGACCAGACGGGCCTGGTGTTCACCCATGGCGGTTAACGGGCTGTCGGACTGACCCTGGATGCGGCGAGCCGCGTTCCATTCCGTTTCGCCATGGCGAACGAGGTATACCTGTAACATTTTTGTTTTCCGTTATACTGCGTGAAATTTGCATTTATCCCCGGCCCGGTGGCGCTTTTGCCGCTGCCCGGCGTATCGGCCAGAAGGATATCAAACCCGTTATGTACCATGTTGTCGCTGCAACTACCAACCCGGCAAAGATCAAGGCTATTCAACTGGCCTTCGATGACGTCTTTGGCGCAGGCCAATACCGCATTGAATCCGTTGACGTCGCCAGCGGTGTCTCGCTGCAGCCGATAGGCAATCACGAAACCCGCACCGGCTCGCGTCAACGCGTCATGGAAGCGCGCCAGGTCAGGCCCGAGGCCGATTTTTGGGTCGGCGTGGAAGCCGGGATTGAAGAGAATATGACCTTCGCCTGGATGACCATCGAGAACCCGCACATCCGCGGCGAATCTCGCTCGGCGAGCCTGATGCTGCCGGAGGTCATCTTACAAGGTATTCGCGCCGGTCGCGAATTGGGCAGCGAAATGGCGGCGATCACCGGCAATGCCGAGGTGAAGCGCCAGGGCGGCGCCATCGGCGTCTTCACCGACGGCCGGCTGAGCCGCACCAGCGTTTACCACCAGGCGCTGCTGCTGGCGCTGGTGCCGTTTCACAACGCCATCTACCAGCAATAGCACCGCGCCCGCTAGGGCGCGTCGTGCAACAGCTGCTGCTCAAGCCACTGTTTCAGCTCGGGTGAAGCCGCTTTCAGGCTGTTCGATCCACGGGTGATGGTGGCGATCCCCGCGCCCAGTTCATTTTTCAGCTCGCGCTGGCTCATCTCGCCGCGCATCAGTTCCTGGATGATTCGCACCCGGGTGCCCAGCGCGGTGCGCTCGTCCGGCGTCAGCATCAGCTGCAGCAGCGGTTGATGCAGTTCTTGCGCAAACGAATTCTGCAGCAGCGCGACGAAGCGCAGCCAATCCTCATTGCCTTGTTCTGAAAGAGCGGGGTCGTTTAACGATAATTGCGTCATGGCAGCCACCATACTATTTAACTAGTACAGCAGCATACCATAGGGCCGTCAAAATCAATAACGTCTCTGCCACTCGGCGTCGGTCAGCACCTTGGCCGGCCGGTGCGTCAGATAGCGGTAAAACGCATCATAGGCCAACACATTCTTGACGTAGCCGCGGGTTTCCGAGAACGGAATGCTTTCGATGAACGCCACCGGATCGATCCGCCCCGCGCTGTTGCCCAGCCAGGTGTTCACCCGCGACGGGCCGGCGTTATAGGCGGCGCTCGACAGGATGCGGTTGCGGCCGAACTGCTGATAGACCGACTCCAGATAGCTGGTGCCGATGGTGATGTTAGTCTGTGGATCGAACAGCTGGCTCGGGCCGACGTAACCGGGAATATTGAACATCTGCACCGTATGCTGCGCGGTGCGCGGCATCACCTGCATCAGGCCGGTAGCGCCAACCGGCGACTGCGCTTTCGGATTCCAGGCGCTCTCCTGACGCGCGATAGCCATCGCGTAGCTGGTGGTGATCCCCTTGTCATCGGTCGCGCGGCGGAACTCCTGCGGCCAGGCGACCGGGAAGCGCTCCTCCAGATGATCCCACAGCTTGCCGACGATGGTCGCCTGCACGCTCAGATCGGCCCATTTTTGCTCAAAGGCGTAGCGCGCCAGCGCCTCTTGTTCCGGCCGGCTGCGGCTGGCGACGTAAGAGCCCCACTCGCTGCGGGCCAGGTTATCCATATTCCAGTACATCAGCTCGCGCACCCGGGCGACCTCCGGCCCGTCGACCAGCGACGTGCGCGGCTTGGCCGCCACCGCCACCATCACCGGATAAGTGGCGTTCAGCTTCTGCGCCGCGACCATCGGATAGAAGCCGCGTTCGGTCATCAGGTTACGCAACATCTCCTCGCCTTCGGCGCGTTTGCCTTCGTCCATCAGTTGACTGGCGCGCCAGTAGCGCCACTCATCCTTGTTGCGCGACGCTTCCGGCAGGCGGGCCAGCCAGGTCGCGACGCCCTGCCGATCGCCATAGCCCAACGCCATGCGCACCCGGCGCTCCAACAGCGAAGGCGAACGGCTGCGCAGAATCACCTGATCGCGCCACTGCGCCTGCTCGTAGGTAGCGTCGCTGCCCATCAGGCGCCAGGCCACCGCCTCTTCCAACCCCAGCCGTTCGTCGTCGCTCATTTTCTGCAGCCGCGCGAGCGTCGGGATCATCGCCCGCGCGTTTTCCACATCCTGCCGCGCCAGGCGTTCAAAGGCGATGCCGGTAGCGGCGCGGGTAAAGTCAGTTGGCCCCACGCTGCGGGCGAAGGCTTCCACGGTGGTCGGATCGTTTTGCAAGCGCACCAGGGCGTTGCCCATGGTCTGGTAGTCGGCCGGCAGCTGGCTATAGAGGTTGCTGACCAGCGAGCTGTTGCCTTCTTTCAGCGCCAGCTTCATGCGCGCCAGAATATCCAGCGGCGTTTGCTTGCCCGCGCCACGCCAGACGCTGAACAGACGATCGCAGGCGCCCGGCAGCGTTTTGCCGTTCAGCCACAGCTCGTCGGCGCCGCTCCAGGCCGCCTGCTGGTCGCCGGTGGCCCATTTGGCGTAGTAATAGTTGCAGCGCGCCGCCACCGGTTTGGGCGGCTGCGCGCTGAAGGCCAACAGGGTGCGCCAGTCTTCGCGCCGCGCCAGTTCATTGACGAAGCGCGGCACCAGTGATTTCGCCGGCGGCAGCGTCGGGTGGCGTTTGATAAAGTCGTTCACCTCGGAGAACCCCGCCTGGCTCAGATCCTGTGTCAGCTCGCGGTATTCCAGGTAAGGATAAAGCGGGTAATCGCGCAGCGTCGGCATCAGCTGCGCCACCACGTCCATCTGATTGCCATCCCACGCCTGTTTGATCTGCTGGTAACGCTGACGTTGCGCATCCAGAGAATCCGCCAGCGCCGCGCCTGAAAACGCCGTCAGACACAGGCCCATTGCCAACAGCCGTCGCTTGTCCACCTTGACCATCCTCGCTCTTTCCTCACTGGTTATACCGCAGGAGCCGCCCAGCTCCCCGGTGACCGCCGCACCACGGCGCCGCGGGACAAAATAAAGCCGGGCGCACGGCCCGGACGCAGATATCTACCATAGACAGCGCAATCGCTTATCCATTCAATACTGTAGAAGAAGAAGTGTATCGCCATGACGCGGGCCAGGTAAAAACGTTTACTTTGGCTGACAAATCAGGCCGGCGGGATATTTCCAGCCACCGGATTTTTATTAGCTGTCCCGGCGCTTATTGGAGAAGTAAAATACTTTTTAATTATTAGTCATCACATTATTTGATTTGTTATATGGCGCCACCGTTGCGCAAATCGCCTGACAGCGGGCTAAACGCGCCAACTTTGCAGAAAAGCGGTGGCAAACCCGGGTGGGCATTTTTATACTATCAAAAATAAGTAAGATAATTCCGAGAAAACAGCACATAAAGCGCCCAACGAAGACATCTTATAATACAATCCGCGCCAATTATGGGTTAGATAGTGTTCATTAGGCAGTGCGACTGACAGCTTTCAGCAAAACGATTGTCCCTTCAAGCGGGCCGGATTTTTCCTTGTCAGGCCACGGCCTGCGGGCAGTGGATCAGGCCGGAATGGCGGGTGAAGATGGTGAATAAGACCGCGATAGCGATGCGTTGCGCAAAAAGCCCCGAACCGGGCTTCCTTGACGCACGCCTGAATATCGGCCGCCTGCTGCTGATCGTTTTGTTGGTGCTGCTGACGTTGTCCGAGCCTGCGCACGCCGCCGCTGATCCCTATCAAAAGCGCACGCACGCCGTGACGACCGTAGTGGTAGGCATCATCAGCTACGCACGCTGGTCGCGTGAACCTAATCCGATCCGCTTGTGCGTGACCGCACCCACCCAGTATGCCGAAGGGCTGTTCGATCCGATCCTGCTGAGCGCGCCGCGTCCGATTAAAGCCGAGCGCGTGCCGTTCGATAGCCCAACGCTGAGTACCGGCTGTGATGTCATCTACTTAGGGAACATCACCGCCGCGCAGAGACAAAATTTCATGCAGCGCATTTCCGGCAACTCCATTCTCAGCATCAGCGAGAACGATAGCGAATGCTCCGCCGGCAGCGCATTTTGCCTGCAGATTGATGGGGACCAGGCCAGTTTCAAAGTCAACCTGGACGCTCTGGCGCGCAGCGGCGTGCGCGTTCACCCCAACGTGTTGCAGCTGGCACGCAAACAGGCGCCGCCGCTATGAGGCTGTTGCGTAAAAACCGCTCCGGCAATGCGCGCCCGACGCTGGGCCGAGTGCTGCAGCGGGTGCATCTTGGGCTGGCGCTGATCGCCGTCGGCACCGCCGGCATCTTTTTGACGCTGGTGGCGCTGTTTGCGCTGCGCGCCTATGCCAATCACAACCTGCACCTGATCGCGCGCTCCATCAGCTATACCGTCGAGGCCGCCGTGGTGTTTGAAGACCGCACCGCCGCGCGCGAGGCGCTGATGCTGATATCCTCCAACGAAGAGGTATCGGACGCGCGGATCCTCGACAACAACGGCAAGATGCTGGCCAACTGGCGCCATCCTACCGATGGGCCGCTGCACGGCCTGGAGCAGATCGTCGCGCACTGGGCGCTGCCCGAACCGGTCATTCTGCCTATCACCCACGAGGGCAAGCAGGTCGGCCAGGTCTGGCTGAGCGGCAACGGCGGCAGCCTGCTGCGTTTCCTGTTACGCGGCATGGTCGGCATGATCGCCTGCCTGGTGCTCAGCACCCTGTGCGCCCTGGTGCTGTCGCGCCGCATGCTGGTCGGCATCGTCAGTTCGCTGGACGACATCGCCAACGTGGCGCATGCGGTTCGCCGCGATCGCACCTTCGGCCTGCGGGTGCCGTCGGCGCCTATCGCCGAGCTGCATGAGCTCAGCAACGATTTCAACGGCTTGCTCGACGAGCTGGAGGCCTGGCAGGCCCATCTGAAGCAAGAGAACGACTCGCTGGCTCACCGGGCGACGCACGACAGCCTGACCGGCTTGCCGAACCGCGCCTTCTTCGAAGGGCGGCTAAGCCGCGCGCTGGGCGATATCGAACCGCCGGCGAAATTGGCGGTGCTGTTTATCGACGGCGATCGCTTCAAGGAGGTGAACGACAGTTACGGCCACGCCGCAGGCGATGCGGTGCTGACCACCATTGCCGGGCGCATTCGCGCGCAGCTGCGCGAGACCGATCTGGTCGCCCGCCTGGGAGGGGACGAATTCGCCGTGCTGCTGGCGCCGGTACACAGCACGGAAGATGTCTTGCAGATCGCTGACAACATCATCGACTGCATGACGCAACCGGTCATTCTGCCGAACGACGAGACGGTCATCACCTCTCTGAGTATCGGTATTGCGCTGTACCCTGATCACGCATCGACGCCTCAGGGTCTTTTGCACGAAGCTGACGATGCGATGTATCAGGCAAAGCATCGTTATAACGGAGGCTGGCGGCTGGCTATACATAAATAAGAGCCCCGGCTATAACACTTGAACTAGGGATTTTGACTATGATACAGCAACTTTTTAAAGGCCGTTTTTCACTGCTGACGATGATGTTCGTCGCTCTGCTGGCGCTCGCCGGCTGCCAGAGCAAACCGCAGGGCCTGACACCCGAGCAGGTCGCGCTGTTGCAATCGCAGGGCTTCAAACTGACCGATAATGGCTGGGAGTTCGGCCTGTCGGACAAGGTGCTGTTCGGCAACAACATCGGCAAACTGAACCCGGAAAGCACCGAGACGGTACAGAAGATGGGCCGTGCGCTGCTGAGCGTCGGCATCACCAAGTTCCGCCTGGACGGCCATACCGACAACTACGGTGAAGACAGCTATAACGATCAGCTCTCCCTGCGCCGCGCCGATGCGGTGGCCGATCTGCTGGCCAGCGTCGGCATTCCACGCGCCAATATCGAAACCCGCGGCATGGGCAAGCGCGATCCCGTTGCCGATAACCGCACCTCCAGCGGCCGTGCGGAAAACCGCCGCGTCGCGATCGTCGTCACGCCATAAGCCACCAATATGCGCCTTTATCGGCGCATAAACGGTTATACTTAGCGATCGCTGAGCGATGTCTGGGATCCGAGATCGAAACGGGCTACACTCATGCCGCCAGACATCCTATAAATACTGATATAGAGAGGCTTAGAGCAACGTGGCTCAATACGTCTATACCATGCACCGCGTCGGCAAGGTGGTACCGCCGAAGCGTCATATTTTGAAAAACATCTCCCTGAGCTTCTTCCCTGGGGCTAAAATCGGCGTGCTGGGCCTGAACGGCGCCGGTAAGTCCACCCTGCTGCGCATCATGGCCGGCATCGATACCGATATCGAAGGGGAAGCGCGCCCGCAGCCGGGCATCAAGATCGGTTACCTGCCGCAGGAGCCGCAGCTTAACCTCGAACACACCGTGCGTGAGTCGGTGGAAGAAGCGCTGGCGGAAGTGGTCGGCGCGCTGAAGCGCCTGGACGAAGTGTACGCGCTGTACGCGGAAGAAGGCGCAGACTTCGACAAGCTGGCCGCCGAACAGGGCCGCCTGGAAGAGATCATTCAGGCGCACGACGGTCACAACCTCAACGCCCAGCTGGAACGCGCCGCCGATGCGCTGCGCCTGCCGGACTGGGACGCCAAAATCGCCCACCTGTCCGGCGGTGAACGCCGCCGCGTGGCGCTGTGCCGCCTGCTGCTGGAAAAGCCGGACATGCTGCTGCTGGACGAACCGACCAACCACCTGGACGCCGAGTCCGTGGCCTGGCTGGAACGCTTCCTGCACGACTTCGAAGGCACCGTGGTAGCGATCACCCACGACCGTTACTTCCTGGATAACGTGGCCGGCTGGATCCTCGAACTTGACCGCGGCGAAGGCATTCCATGGGAAGGCAACTACTCCTCCTGGCTGGAGCAGAAAGACGCGCGTCTGGCGCAGGAAGCGTCCGCCGAAGCCGCTCGTCGCAAGTCGATCGAGAAAGAGCTGGAGTGGGTGCGCCAGGGCGCCAAAGGCCGTCAGTCCAAAGGCAAGGCCCGTCTGGCCCGCTTTGAAGAGCTGAACAACACCGAATACCAAAAACGTAACGAAACCAACGAGCTGTTCATTCCACCTGGCGCGCGCCTGGGCGATAAAGTGGTCGAAGTCAGCAACCTGCGTAAGTCCTATGGCGACCGCCTGCTGATCGACGACCTGTCGTTCTCGGTGCCGAAAGGCGCGATCGTCGGCATCATCGGCCCGAACGGCGCGGGTAAATCCACGCTGTTCCGCATGATGTCCGGTCAGGAGCAGCCTGATTCCGGCAGCATCGTGCTGGGCGATACCGTCAAGCTGGCGTCCGTCGATCAGTTCCGCGACAACATGGACGGTTCGAAAACCGTGTGGGAAGAAGTCTCCGGCGGGCAGGACATCATGCGCATCGGCAACACCGAGATGCCAAGCCGCGCCTATGTCGGCCGCTTCAACTTCAAGGGCGTCGATCAGGGCAAACGCGTGGGCGAGCTGTCCGGCGGTGAGCGTGGCCGTCTGCATCTGGCCAAGCTGCTGCAGGTTGGCGGCAACGTACTGCTGCTCGATGAACCGACCAACGACCTGGATATCGAAACCCTGCGCGCGCTGGAAAACGCCCTGCTGGAATTCCCTGGCTGCGCCATGGTGATCTCGCACGACCGTTGGTTCCTCGACCGTATCGCCACCCACATCCTGGACTACCAGGACGAGGGCAAGGTGGAATTCTTCGAAGGCAACTTCACCGAGTACGAAGAGTACAAGAAGCGTACGCTGGGCGCCGATGCGCTCGAGCCGCACCGCATCAAGTACAAGAAGATCGCCAAGTAATACGAAAGGCGCCGCATGCGGCGCCTTTTTTTACTCCCGCGCCAGCTCGCGCGCGTAGTCGTCGAACGCCGGATGCTGCAGCACCACATCGATGAAGCAGGCCAACGCCGCGGAATTCAGCTTGCGGCTCGGGTAGACCAGATATAGCTCATTCCCTTCTGCGCGCCACGCCGGCAGCACCTCCACCAACAGTTTCTGCGCCACCACCTCGCGGCTGAGAAACGCCGGCAGCAGCGTGATCCCCGCGCCGGCGATGGCGCATTCGCGCGCATACAGCAGGTTGTCGGTGGTGTGCGCCAGCGGCAGCTGCCAACGGTAGTAGTCATCGCCGCAGCGCAGGTTCCAGGCCGTCCAGGCGCGGTGGGCGATACAGCGATGCTGCTGCAGCTGCTGCGGATGTTCGATCGGCGGGTGCTGCGCCAAATAGGACGGTGCGGCCAACAGATAGCGCGGCGCATACCCGAGACGGCGGCCGATCAGCGAAGAATCCTGCGGCTTGCCGGTGCGCAGCGCGGCGTCGAAACCTTCCTGCACCAGATCCACCATCGCGTCGGACACCGACACCTCCAGCGAAACGTCCGGGTACTGGCGCTGAAAATCCGCTGCCAGCCGCGCCACCAGGGTCGCCCCCAGCCCGGCGGGCGTCGAGATGCGCAGGCGGCCGCTCGGGTTATCGCGCAGCCGCTGCAATGCCAGATCGGCACGTTCGGCAGCAGACATCATGACCTGACAATGTTCCAGATAACGCTCACCGGCGAAGGTCAGGTTCAGCTGGCGCGTGGTGCGATTGAGCAGCCGTAGCCCCAGCGTCTGCTCGAGCTGGCTGATGCGCTGGCTGACGCTGGATTTCGGCAACCCAACGCGCTGCGCGGCGGCGGTAAAACTGCCGCACTCCGCCACCAGCGCGAACAACGCCATGTCCTGCAGTTGTTTGAATTCCATTGTTCACCTTAAACGAACACTCCGTTAGATATTGTCCATCTTATCACCCCACTGTCGCGGGTCTACACTGGGGGCATCATTTGAAAGGAGTACAATCATGTCGATAAAAGCCATTGCCGTAGACCCGCAGAACCCCGCCGATTTCATCGAAATCTCACCGGAGATGCCGGTGCCCGGCCAGTACGATCTGCTGGTGGAAGTGAAAGCGGCGTCGGTCAACCCGGTGGACACCAAAGTGCACGCCGGTCTGCAGAAAAACGGCCTGCAGCAGCCGCGCATTCTCGGCTGGGACGCCAGCGGCGTCGTGGTGGACGTGGGCAACGGCGTCAGCGGCTTCAAGCCCGGCGATGAAGTGTGGTACGCCGGCGACATCACCCGCCCCGGCAGCAACAGCAGTCACCAACTGATCGACTCACGCATCGCCGCGCACAAGCCGCGCAGCCTGAACTGGGCCGAGTCCGCCGCCATGCCGCTCACCGCCCTCACCGCCTGGGAGGCGCTGTTCGAACACCTGAACATTCAGGACGCGCCGGAGCACAAGACGCTGCTGATCATCGGCGGCGCCGGCGGGGTCGGTTCGCTGGCCATTCCGCTGGCCGCGCTGCGCAGCAAGGTGAAAGTGATCGCCACCGCATCAAGACCGGAATCCGCCGCCTGGTGCCTTGAGCGCGGCGCCGATCTGGTGGTGGACTACCGCGATCTGAAGGGCAACCTGGCGCAGCAGGGCATCGAGCAGGTGGATTACATCCTGTGTCTGAACGATACCGACGGCCATTGGCCGGCGATGGCCGAGCTGGTCGCGCCGCTGGGCCATATCTGCACCATCGTCGAGAACGCGCAGCCGCTGGACCAAAACGCGCTGAAGCTGAAGAGCGCCGCGCTGCACTGGGAGTTCATGTTCACCCGCAGCATGTTCAGCACCCCGGACATCGCCCAGCAGGGCAAGATCCTGCAGCAGGTGGCGCAGCTGCTGGACGAGGGCAAGCTGAGCACCACGCTGAGCGAAACCCTGCACGGGCTGTCGGTAGACACGCTGACCGCCGCGCATCAACAGCTGCTCGGCGGCCATATGCAAGGCAAGCTGGTTATCGCTTACTGAGCCTGAATCGCGGCGGCGCAGCGCGCCGCCGTTACTGCGGACGAACGAAGCCGACGCACAGCGTCTGCTCGTCGCTATGCGGATCGGCGCGGAACGTCAGCGTCTGCTGCCAATCGAGGCGCATCTTCGGCCAGTGGGCCAACTCGCCGCCGAAGTCGCTGCGCGCGCAGTCCTCACCCAACCGCCCGAACAGGGCAACGCCGTGCTGCGCAATCTGCGGATAGCTGATGTTGACGTTGTAGATATTCGGCCGCGTATGATTGGACCAACGCGTAATGGTTCGCGGCCGGGAACCGGCGTACACCGTCATCCACTGCGACAGGTATTCGCCGCCGACGTAGCGCAGTTCAACGCCATACCGCTCCTGCCACTGCCGCTCCACCTCGGCGCTGAACGCCTTGATACCCACCATTTTCTGACCGGCGTTGCGCACGTTGCCCAGCATCACCGCGGCATACCCCAGGTAGACCGCCAGCGCCGCGCACATCAGACCAATGGTCGCCGCGCGCAGCGAACGCACCGGCGGCTGGCGCACGCAACCGACCAACAGCGCAGGCGCCAGCATGAAGAACGGCTGCAGCCATTCGGTCAGCCGGCCGCCGACGTTGAAAGAGAACCAGAAGGTAATGATGCCGAGCGGCAACAGGTAGACCCACAGCAACACCCGCATCGGCAACGCCGATGGCCAGGCCAGCACCGCCCCGCTGCGCCGCAGGATCCCCCACAGCACCAGCGACGGATAGAACACCAGCAGCAGCGACTGCAGCATGTCGAGATTGAGCTGCATCTTGATCTGCGAATCCACCCACTTGAAGGCGGCGAAATCGTGGTTCCACAACCAGAACACGTTCGGCAACACCAGCGCCAACCAGATCGCCACCGCCAGATAGAACTGCGGCTGGCGATAACAGCGGCGGATCTGCGGTACGAACAGCGTCGACAGCGCGGCGAAATAGACGAAGGCGAAGGTCGAGTACTTCGCCATCATCGCCAAACCGGCCGTCAGCGCGAAGGCCGGCCACCAGTTGGCCGAACGCGATATAGCCAGGTGGAAAAACAGCGCCATCCACGGCCACAGCATCACCAACAGGTAATTGTCGTTGTAGGGAATGATGTCGAAATTGATGATGCCGGACAGGTTGAGCGTCAACAGCGCCATCCAGGCCAGCGAGGTGCTGCCGCTCAGCCGGCGCGCCAACAGCCAGACGCCCAACATGCCGATGGCGATGGCGATGAAGTGCCCGCCATACCAGTACAGGTTCAGCGGCAGCCACGAGAACCCGATCGCCGGCTGCATCGCCGCCCCGACCAGCCACGGGTTTTTCGGTGAGCCCCATTCGCCGTTGAGGCCCCAGTTGAGCGCCTCGACGGCGTCGTAAGGCAGGGTAGGATCGAGATGAACAGTCAGCAGCGTCCAGGCTGCGGCATAGCAGACCAACCAAAGAGCGAGCAAGCGATAAGACATGTCTTCTTCTAAGCGTTATTGTAAAGAAAAGCTTAACGTAGTCGCTGTCGAATGAACCATGTTTAAACAAGCCGTTAAATGTGCGCCCGGGCGGCCGTTTCTGCCGCGCGATCGCACATTACGCTAATTTTGCTCAGCCTGCGGCGTGATGCTGGGCGGGCGCGTTCACCAACCGGCCGGCGTCCGCCGCCAGCAGCTGTTGCACCAGCTCGACGCAGCGCAGGAAGCGCTCTTCGTAATCGCTGGACTCAACGTGCACATACTCGATGTTGTTGGCGCGCAGCATCTCCTCCAGCAGGCGCTGGAACGCCAGCCGATCGGCGGTACTGCCGAGGCTGCGCAGGCCGTCCGCCACCCACGGCGTGTTGTTTTCCAGCAGGATCACCAGATCGAAACGGTATTCGTCGATCAGCGCCTGCACGAAGGGGTGTTCACGCCCCTCGTACTTTTTGCAAAACGCCTGGGTGGTGACGAAATCGGTATCGATAAATGCCACCTTGTTGGCGTACTTGACCGCGAAATCCACGTATTGCGCCTGCCCGAGGGCAATTTTGTCGTAGTCGGAGTACTGCAGCGCCATCTCGTCGCCGCCCAGGTGCGAGAACACGTAATCGCGGCCATATTCCCAGGCGCTGGTGGTGTTGAAGATGTTGGCCAGCTTGTTGACCAGCGTCGATTTGCCGCTCGACTCGCCGCCGAGGATCGCCACGGTGCGCACGAAGAACGGCTTCACCTCGGTCGGGATGTAATCCCAGTAGCGGAACGGATCCTGGCGGATCTGATTGCCGCTGATGTTCATGAACGAACGCTCGGGGTCGACCAGAATGGTTTCGATGCCCAGATGCTCGCGGTAACGCGGCGCATCCTGCGCTTCGCTGGAATAGATAAAGCTCGGCACGATGCCTTTCTGTTCCATAAAGGCCTTCATGCCGTCGCTCCACACGTTCCAGCCGTGCGGGTAGGGCTCGATGCCCTGCTCGTCGAACGAGTGGATATGGATGTTTTTCTGGTACTTGAAGGTCTGCAGCAGCCAGCGCAGGCGATCGCTGACCGTCGGCTGTTGCGACATCGAACTGTTCTCGAACAGTTCGCGGTCGCGCGGCTCGTCGTGGCACAAAATGACGTGCAGCTCATCCACCTGGCTGCAGGCGCGCTGGATCAGGTAGATATGGCCGGTGTGCAGCGGGTAAAATTTACCAAACACCACGCCGACTTTAACCTCTTTACGCGGGAACTCCAGCCCGAGAAAACGGTGCAGCGCTTCGAGCTTTTGCGCGCTCGGGCTTTTGATCTTGTCGTTCAACAGCTGGCTCAGATAGCCCTTGGTCATGCCGCTGGCATCCGCCACCTGCTGCAACGTGCAGCCTTTTTGCTTGATGGACGTCTTCAGGTAATCAAATTGCGGCATGGCCACCTCCGTTTAGTATGCTAAACAAAATAGCATATCTTGCTCGCCGTCGGCGACATTAATAAAACTCTTCCAGCACGTCCAGCGCGTCCGCCAGCTTCTTGACCCCGAACACCTGCATGTTGGCCGGCGGCTTCTTCGGCATATTGCCGTGCGGCACGATGGCGCGCTTGAAGCCGTGCTTGGCCGCTTCGGCGATCCGCTCCTGGCCGCTCGGCACCGGGCGAATTTCCCCCGCCAGCCCCACTTCGCCGAACACCACCAGATCGTTCGGCAGAGGCCGATCGCGCAGGCTCGAGACCAGCGACATCAGCAACGCCAGATCGGCGCTGGTCTCACTGACTTTCACCCCGCCGACCACGTTGACGAACACGTCCTGATCCGACATCTGCAGCCCGCCGTGCCGGTGCAGCACCGCCAGCAGGATCGCCAACCGGTTCTGCTCCAGGCCCACCGCCACGCGGCGCGGGTTGGACATCATCGAGTGATCCACCAGCGCCTGGATCTCCACCAGCAGCGGCCGGGTGCCTTCCCACACCACCATCACCGAGCTGCCGGAGGTGACTTCATCGCCGCGGCTGAGGAAGATCGCCGAAGGGTTGCTGACTTCGCGCAGCCCCTGTTCGGTCATGGCGAACACCCCCAGCTCGTTGACCGCGCCGAAGCGGTTCTTGTGGCTGCGCAGGGTGCGGAAGCGGGAATCGGCGTCGCCGTCCAGCAGCACCGAACAGTCGATACAGTGTTCCAGCACTTTTGGCCCGGCCAGCGAGCCGTCTTTGGTGACGTGGCCGACCATCACGATCGCCACGCCGCGCGTCTTGGCGAAGCGCGTCAGGTAGGCGGCGGTTTCCCGCACCTGCGCCACGCTGCCCGGCGAAGACTGAATGTCCGCCATGTGCATCACCTGAATCGAGTCGATCACCATCAGCTTCGGCTGTTCCTGCTCAGCGATCAGGCAGATCTGCTCGATGCTGGTTTCCGACAGCATGTTCAGGCCGCCGGTCGGCAGCCCCAGACGGTGAGCGCGCATCGCCACCTGCTGCAGCGACTCCTCACCGGTGACGTACAGGGTTTTCATCTGTTCAGACAGCTTGCACAGCACCTGCAGCAACAGGGTGCTCTTGCCGGCGCCGGGGTTGCCGCCGATCAGAATCGCACTGCCGGGCACCACGCCGCCGCCCAGCACGCGGTCGAACTCGAGAAAGCCGGTGGTGAAGCGCGGCAGCGCCTCCAGGCTGATTTCCGACAGCTTCTGCACCTTGCTGACGCCGGCGTCGCCGGCATAGCCGCTGAGGCGATCGTTGCGCGCCGCTGCGGGCGACGCGGCCAAACGCACTTCCGTGATGGTGTTCCAGGCATGACAGGCGCTGCACTGCCCCTGCCAACGCGGATAGTCCGCCCCGCACTCATTGCACACAAATGCCCGTTTTGCCGCTTTTGCCACGTCTTACCTCAATCTTTCGTTATCGCACTTCGTGTTTCAGGCTGCCGGTGAGAATACACAGCACGCCCATCAGATCCGCATGCCGGATCGATACCTGCGCTTTTTCATACACTTTCGGCTTGGCATGGTAGGCGATGCCCAGCCCCGCCGCCTGCATCATTTTCAAGTCGTTGGCGCCGTCGCCGATGGCCACGGTTTGCGCCAGCGGGATCTCCAGCTTCTCCGCCAGCCGCAGCAGCGTGTCGGCTTTGAACTGCGCGTCCACCACCGGCCCCAGCACTTCGCCGGTCAGCTTGCCGTCGCGGATCTCCAGCTCATTGGCCGCCGCCGCCACCAACCTCAGCCGGTTGCGCAGGTATTCGGCGTAGTAGGTGAAGCCGCCGGAGGCGATCGCCACATGCCAGCCCATCGCCTGCAGCTTGCCCACCAGGCTGGTCAGCCCCGGCATCAACGGCAGCTCGTCGCGCACCTGCTTGAGGATGTTGGCATCGGCCCCTTTCAGCGTGCCAACGCGCTGGCGCAGGCTGGCGGTAAAGTCCAGCTCGCCGCGCATCGCGCGTTCGGTGACTTCCGCCACCTGCTCGCCGACGCCCGCCAATTTGGCTATTTCGTCGATGCATTCGATCTCGATCGCCGTCGAATCCATGTCCATCACCAGCAGCCCCGGCGTGCGCAGGTGCGGGATCTTGCCGAGCGGCGCCACGTCCAGCCCGCTCTCCGCCGCCAACAGCTTGGCGCGCGGCGTCAAGGTGCCCGCCAGCCGCACCACCTGATAGTCGTCCACGCCCCAGGCGGTGACGATCACCATCGCCGCGCCCAGCTTGCGTTGGAATTGGGTAATGCGCGCCTTGTCCAGCTTCCTGCCGTATAACAGCCACCCGGTATTGCCCGCCCGGTAGTCCAGCGGCATCACTTCGTCGCCGCTGAGCGAAAGGGGAAGACCCGGCCATTGAGAGATCTCCGCCGGAAGATCGCAATAGGTCAGACTGTTTGACATCATTGACTCCTGAATGGACAAAAACGCTGCATGATAAAACGACGCATCAAGCTATCCTATCGCCAGCGGTTCTGGCAACATAAAGTGTCCCCGATGCCCAAGGAACCTGCATGGCTCGCGCTAAACTGAAATTTCGCCTGCACCGCACCGCTATTATCCTGATTTGCCTGGCTTTGCTGGTGCTGCTGATGCAGGGCGCCTCTTATTTTAGCCTGAGTCACCAAATGGCGCGATCCGAGCAGGTGGAAGAGCTGGCGCAGACGCTGACCAAACAGGTCGCCTACAGCCTGGCGCCGCTGCTGGACGACGACGGCAACAACCCGCGCATCGACGCCATCCTCAAGCAGCTCACCGATCACAGCCGCATTCTCGACGTCAGCGTGTATCAGTTGGACGGCACGCTGGTCTCCCACGCCGGGGAGCAGATAAGTATACGCGATCGCCTGTCGCTCGACGGCAAACGCGCCGGCAGCTACTTCAACCACCAATTGGTCGAATCCATTCAGGGCAAAGACGGCCCGATCGGCTTTATCCGCATCACCCTCGACACCCACGTGCTGGCGACCGAATCCAAACAGGTGGACAACACCACCAACCTGCTGCGCCTGATGATCCTGCTGGCGCTGGCGATCGGCATCATTCTGGCGCGCACCCTGCTGCAGCACCGCCGCAGCCGCTGGCAGCAGTCGCCCTACCTGTTGACCGCCAACACGCCACTGGAAGAAGGCAATACGGTGGAAGACGACGAAGAGGATGCGCCGGAGACAAAGCAGGAAGCGCCGAAGAAGGAGTAACTCAGGCCAGGCGTTGAATGCGTCCGTGCCGTTTTCTTGTCCTTTCGGTGAATAGATTGTCCGTAACAACGGGATCCACATCCAATTGAAAGGTAGAGCGTTAGCCAAAAACGGCCATGCGGAGTGAATAGATTGACGGGCGGGCGCCATGGCGACGCCCGCCGCGGTATTACGCTTTGTCGCCCAGCAGCACGGATTCCAGCGCGATAACGATCATTTCGTTAAAGGTGGTCTGGCGTTCCGCCGCCGTGGTCGCTTCGTGACGCAGGATGTGGTCGGACACGGTGCAGATGGTCAGCGCCTTGCAGCCGAACTCTTCGTACAGCTCCGCCGCCACGCCGTAGATGCCGGCCGCTTCCATTTCCACGCCCAGGATGCCGTACTTCTTCATCACCTGGAACATGTCCGGATCCGGGGTGTAGAACAGATCGGCGGAGAAGATGTTGCCCACGCGCGCCGGGATGCCCTGCGCCGCCGCCGCATCGACCGCGTTGCGCACCATGTCGAAGTCGGCGATCGCCGCGTAGTCGTTGTCCTTGAAGCGCAGACGGTTAACCTTGGAGTCGGTGCACGCGCCCATGCCGATCACCACGTCGCGCAGTTTGATATCGTCACGCACCGCGCCGCAGGAACCCACGCGAATGATCTTCTTCACGCCGAATTCGGCGATCAGCTCGCGCGCATAGATGGAGCAGGACGGGATGCCCATGCCGTGGCCCATTACGGAGATGCGGCGGCCTTTGTAGGTGCCGGTGAAGCCCAACATGCCGCGCACGTTGTTCACTTCCACCGCGCCTTCCAGGAAGGTTTCGGCGATGTATTTTGCGCGCAGCGGATCGCCCGGCATCAGTACTACGTCAGCGAAATCACCCATCTCAGCATTAATGTGCGGCGTAGCCATAATTCTCTTCCTTTAAATCGTATTAAATAGCGTTAAACGTATAAGCCGTGGTATGTCAGGCGGCGGCCAACTGCGCCACCGCCTTAAACTCACGAATTAAAACAGGGTTTTACCGTAATCCATCGGCGACAGGCCAAAATAATTGGCGACGGTCTGGCCGATGTCGGCGAAGGTCTCACGGTGGCCCAGCGAGCCCGGTTTCACTTTCGGGCCGTAGACCAGCACCGGGATGTGCTCACGGGTGTGGTCGGTGCCCGGCCAGGTCGGGTCGCAGCCGTGGTCGGCGGTGAAGATGATGATGTCTTCGTCTTTCACCAGCTTCAGCAGCTCCGGCAGGCGGCGGTCGAACAGCTCCAGCGCGGCGGCGTAGCCCGCCACGTCGCGGCGGTGGCCGTAAGAGGAGTCGAAGTCCACGAAGTTGGTGAACACGATGGTGTTGTCGCCGGCCTTTTCCATTTCAATCAGGGTCGCGTCGAACAGCGCGTCGATGCCGGTCGCTTTCACCTTCTTGGTGATGCCGACGTTGGCATAGATGTCGGCGATTTTACCGATCGACACCACTTCACCGCCCTTCTCGTCCACCAGCTTTTTCAGCACGGTCGGCGCCGGCGGCTCTACCGCCAGATCGTGGCGGTTGCCGGTGCGCTGGAAGTGGCCCGGCTTGTCGCCGACGAACGGACGCGCGATCACGCGGCCGATGTTGTAACCGCCTTCGGTTAGCTCTTCACGCGCGATTTCGCACAGCTCGTACAAGCGATCCAGGCCGAAGGTTTCTTCATGGCAGGCGATCTGGAACACCGAGTCGGCGGAGGTGTAGAAAATCGGCTTGCCGGTTTTCATGTGCTCTTCACCCAGCTGATCGAGGATCACGGTGCCGGATGAGTGACAGTTGCCCAGGTAGCCCGGCAGGTTGGCGCGCTCCACCAGCTTATCCAGCAGCGCCTGCGGGAAGCTGTTGTGCTCGTCCTTGAAATAGCCCCAGTCGAACAGTACCGGCACGCCGGCGATTTCCCAGTGGCCCGACGGCGTGTCTTTACCGGAAGAGAGCTCGCTGGCGTATGCGTAAGCGCCGATGATGTCGGCATTGCGATCCAGCCCCTGCGGGAAGTTGCCGGTGGACTCTTCCGCCGCTTTGCCGAGCCCCAGGCGGCTCAGGTTAGGCAGCGTCAGCGGACCCTGGCGGCCCACGTTGGCTTCACCGCGCGCGCAAACCTCGGCGATGTGGCCCAGAGTGTCGGAACCCCGGTCGCCAAAACGATCGGCGTCTTCGCTGGCGCCGATGCCGAAGGAGTCCAATACCATAATAAATGTGCGTTTCATCTGTGCTCTCCTGCGTGTTCTCACGCTTTGGACGGCCGCGAAAAAGCCGCGGCCGTTCCTGATTCTTGGGTTATTCCGTGACGCGCTTATACACTACCGGCGTCGCTTCCGGCGCCTTGTCACTCAGCGTCATTGCGCTACGCACCGCATCGGCCGCCTGCTGCCAGCTCTCTTCATCGTTGGCGTGGATCATCGCCAGCGGCTGCTGGGCATCCACCTTATCACCCAGGCGCGCCACCTCGGTCAGACCGACGCTGTAATCGATGGCGTCGCTCGCCCGGCGGCGGCCGCCGCCCAGCGAAACCACCGCCATGCCCAGCGCGCGGGTATCCATGGCGCTGATGATACCCGGATTTTCAGCATACACCGGCTTGCTCAGCGTTGCCGCCGGCAGATAGCTATCATAACGTTCGACGAAGTCTATCGGCCCTTGCTGCGCCGCCACCATGCGGCCAAACACTTCCGCCGCCTTGCCGTTGTCCAGCACCGCCTGCAGTTTGGCACGCGCATCGGCCTCGTCATTCGCCAGGCCGCCGGACAGCAGCATCTCCACGCACAGCGCCAGCGTCACTTCCAGCAGGCGCGGGTTGCGGTATTCACCGGTCAGGAAACGCACCGCTTCGCGCACTTCCACCGCATTGCCGGCGCTGGAGGCCAGCACCTGGTTCATGTCGGTCAGCAGCGCAGTGGTCTTGCAGCCCGCGCCGTTGGCCACGCCGACGATCGCCTGCGCCAAATCTTGCGACAGGGCATAGGTCGGCATAAAGGCGCCGGAACCGACCTTCACGTCCATCACCAGCGCATCCAGCCCTTCCGCCAGTTTCTTGGCCAGAATGGAGGCAGTGATCAGCGGGATAGAATCCACGGTGGCGGTGATGTCGCGGGTGGCGTAAAAACGTTTGTCCGCCGGCGCCAGCGAGCTGGTCTGGCCGATGATCGCCACGCCGACGTCCTGAATGATTTTACGGAAGGCGTTATCGTCCGGGAAAATATTGAAGCCCGGAATGGCTTCCAGTTTGTCCAGCGTGCCGCCGGTATGACCCAGGCCGCGGCCGGAGATCATCGGCACATAGCCGCCGCAGGCCGCCACCATCGGGCCGAGCATCAGCGAGGTCACGTCGCCCACGCCGCCGGTCGAATGCTTGTCGACGATCGGGCCGTTCAGCGCCAAACTCTTCCAGTCCAGCACGGTGCCGGAATCGCGCATCGCCATGGTGAGCGCCACGCGCTCCGGCATGCTCATGCCATGGAAATAAATGGTCATCGCCAGCGCGGCGATCTGCCCTTCCGACACCACATTGTCGCGAATACCGTTGATGAAAAAGCGGATTTCCGCTTCGCTTAACGGCTGGCCGTCGCGTTTCTTACGAATAATTTCTTGAGCCAGGAACAAGGCATCCCCCTGTGTCGCTGAGAGTCGGTGCAGACGGGCGCGCCTGGCGCCCGCCAACGAAATCGATCAGTAGCCGCCGCCGGCGGTCTGAGTCTGGTGGCCCAGCGTGGTCAGCAAGCTGGCCAGCAGGCTGGAAGCGCCAAAGCGGAAATGCCGCGCATCGGCCCACCCCTCGCCCAGAATACGATCGGCAAGTTGCAGATAATGCAGCGCGTCTTCCGCGGTGCGCACGCCGCCGGCCGGCTTGAAGCCCACCGTCTTCGCCACGCCCAGATCGCGGATCACCGACATCATCAGCTCGGCGCTCTCCAGGGTGGCGTTGACCGGCACCTTGCCGGTGGAGGTCTTGATAAAGTCAGCCCCGGCCTTGATGGCGATCTCGGACGCCTTGCGGATCAAATCGGCCTGTTTCAGCTCACCGGTTTCGATGATCACTTTCAACAGCACGTTGGCCGCCTGGCAAGCCTGCTTGCACTGTTTCACCAGCTCGAAGCCGACCTGTTCGTTGCCGGCGATCAGCGCACGGTATGGGAACACCACGTCCACTTCATCCGCGCCATAGGCGATCGCCGCGCGGGTTTCCGCCAGCGCGATGTCGATATCGTCATTGCCATGCGGGAAGTTGGTCACGGTGGCGATGCGGATGTCCGGCGTGCCTTGCTCGCGCAGCGCCTTACGCGCCACCGGGATAAAACGCGGGTAAATGCAGATGGCCGCCGTGTGGCCGGCCGGGCTGTTGGCCTGACGACAGAGCGCGATCACTTTCTCGTCGGTGTCATCATCATTCAGCGTGGTTAAATCCATCAAGTTCAGCGCACGTTGCGCTGCTGCGGTTAATTCGGTCATAAAACTCTCCAACTGAGTACCTGGGTGTTGGCGAGCGGACTTGGTTCCATGAAGATAGCGCTGGGGAACGGCGTTCCCGCGGCGGCAACTGAGATCCTTCTCACCGCACATGGCCACCCGCCTTGCGGCCGGCCAGTAATAGCTATTTGAACACGAATGCCGGAGGCGATTCGCGTTCATCGTCACACTATATGAAATAGCACTGTAACAGACCGGAATTATATGTGAAGAGCATCACAAAATAACGCGATATCGTTCACAAATTCGCTAAAGAAGCGGCTGAAGATCGCGGATGCGGCAAGCACCCGCGTTGCTTAGAGTATAGGCGGAGTCCCGCGATCGGTCGCGCCGTCGCGGGCTCCGTGATGGCTTACAGCGCCAGGAAGAAGCCGGCGATGGTGGCACTCATCAGGTTGGACAGCGTGCCCGCCGCCACGGCCTTCAGACCGAAGCGCGCGATGTCGTGGCGACGGTTGGGCGCCATGCTGCCCAGACCACCCAGCAAGATCGCCACCGAGGAGAGGTTGGCGAAGCCGCACAGCGCAAAGGAGATGATCGCCTTGGTGTGAGCCGACAGCACCTGCAGGCCTTCCGCCGCCACCACGTCGTCCGGGCGCAGATAGGCGCCGAAGTTCATATAGGCGACGAATTCGTTGACGATGATCTTCTGGCCGATAAACGAACCGGCGGTCATCGCTTCACTCCACGGCACGCCGATCAGGAAGGCGATCGGCGAGAACACCCAGCCGAGGATCAGCTCGAGCGACAGCTGCGGGTAATCGAACCAGCCGCCGATACCGCCGAGAATGCCGTTAAGCAAGGCGATCAGCGCGATAAACGCCAGCAGCATCGCACCGACGTTCAGCGCCAGCTGCATGCCGGAAGCCGCGCCGGAAGCCGCCGCGTCGATCACGTTGGCCGGACGATCTTCTTCAGCGATCAGCTTCATCGCATCGTCTTTATCGTGGGTCTGCTCAGTTTCCGGCACCATCAGCTTGGCGAACAGCAGCCCGCCCGGCGCGGCCATGAAGGACGCCGCGATCAGGTATTCCAGCGGCACGCCCATCTGCGCGTACCCCGCCAACACCGAACCGGCTACCGAGGCCAGGCCGCCGCACATCACGGCGAACAGTTCTGACTGGCTCATGGTGGCGATATAGGGGCGTACCACCAGCGGCGCTTCGGTCTGGCCGACGAAAATGTTGGCGGTCGCCGACAGCGATTCGGTGCGCGAGGTGCCCAGCAACTTGTGCAGGCCGCCGCCCAACACGCGGATCACCAACTGCATGATGCCGAGGTAGTACAGCACCGCAATCAGCGAGGAGAAGAACACGATCACCGGCAGGACGCGCAGCGCGAACACGAAGCCGCCGCCGCCGAACACCTCGAACATCTTGTCGGACACCAGCCCGCCGAAGATGAACGAAATGCCCTGATTGCCGTAGGCGATAACGTTTGCCACGCCGTTAGACATACTGCCGAGAATGCTGCGGCCCAGCGGCACGTACAGCACCAGCGCGCCGATGCCGACCTGAATGATGAACGCCCACACCACGGTGCGCAATTTGATGGCCCGACGGTTGCTGGAGAGCAGCACCGCAATGGCGATCAGCACCGCCATACCGACCAGACTCATGATGAGTTGCATGCAAAGTTTCCCTGTTGCAAAAAATAAAATACATCCCTGCTCATGAAGAGAGGTCTGCTATTGGAGAGTTTCGGGGGGATTATACTGAGCGAGGTCACCCTCGCACCGATTTATGTCACAAATGTATACAACGAGACGCAAATGAAAATCTTATAACGTGACGCAAGTCACGTTATAAGCTCGTCAATCCGGCATGGCAAACAGTGACTGGGTATTGCGTTGCAGATGGGCGGCGATCTCGTCGGCCGGTTCCGGCCGCAGCTCGCACAGCGTGTGAAACACCTCGGCGGCACGCTCGGGGCGATTCGGCTGCCCCTGATAGCCGGCCAGCGGCATGTCCGGCGCATCCGTCTCCAGCAGCAGCGCTTCAAGCGGCAGCTGCGCCATCACGCCGCGCGTTTTCTGCGCCCGCTCATAGGTGATGGTGCCGCCCACGCCGATGTAATAGCCGAGGCGGATAAACGCCTGCGCCTGCGACAGGCTGCCGGCAAAGCCGTGCACCACGCCGCGGCGCGGCAGCTGCATGCGCCGCAGCGCGGCGGCCAGCTGGTCGTGGGTGCGGCGCGAATGCAGGATCACCGGCAGCTCATGCTGTTTCGCCAGCTTCAGTTGGGCCAGCAGCACGCTTTGCTGCCGCTCGAACTGCGGGTTGTCCATATACAGATCGAGCCCGATCTCCCCCACCGCCACCAGCTTGCGCGGCCGTTCGGCCAACAGCGCCGCCAGCTGTTCCAGCTGCGGCTCATGATGCTGCGCGATATACAGCGGGTGCAGCCCCAGCGCGGCAAACAGCGGCGCGTGATCCTGCGCCAGCCGCAGCACCCGCGCGAAGCGATCGGCGGTGACCGTCGGGACGATGATGCGCTGCACGCCGGCGCTTGCCGCCCGCGTCAGGCTCTCGGCCTCATGTCCGGTAAAGGGCGGGAAATCGAAATGGCAGTGGGTGTCGGTAAAGGCGTAGCTCACAGCGCGCCCCCTTCACCCGGCGGCAGATCGCCCGGCAGGATGATTTTCGGCGCCGCCACCGCAGCCTCCGGCTGCGCCGTGAGATCGGGCGACATGGCGATGTCGGTCACGATCGGCGAAGGCATTCTGACGTTCTCCGGCTGGATCAGGCGGCGCGACAACGATTTTTGCACCTTGATACCGTCCGGTTCCTGCTGCGCCATCCACTGGCCGACGGTGGCCAGGAAGTAGCGGCCGCAGCGGCGCCCCAGGTGATAATCCTGATTGAGCGCCCCCAGTCGGCTGCCCAGCGCATTGCTGGCCAGCGGCTTAGGCGGGAAGATCTCGAAGATGCGCAGCTTGCCCGGCGGTTTCTCAATAAAGCGCTGGATGCGGTGATAGCTTTGCTCATGATGCTGCAGGATGCGCACCATCTGCTGCAGGCTGCTGTCGCTCAGCCAGTGCTCCATGCGCTTCATCCACTGTGGGGTGTAGTACATTTGCGAAGGCACGGTGCGGATCACCACGATGGTGTCGGCGCCGCGGCGGTAGGCCTCTTCCACTGGGATCGCATCGCTGATGCCGCCGTCCTGATAGCTGACGCCGTCCAACTCCACGCCCTGACGGTAAAAGCCGGGAATGGCGCTGGACGCCTTGATGGCCGGCAGCCAGCGTTCGCGCTGCGCCGGCAGATAGGCCGGTTCGAAATCGTCGCTGCGGCAGGCGCACAGCAGGAATTCGCGCCCGTCGATAAAATGCTGTTCCGCCACGTCCATCGCCAGCGGCATCTGCGCCGCCGCCGTATCAACCAGCCAATCGAGATCGATCAGATGCCCGCCGCGCACGAAACGCAGCGGATTGAAGAACTGGGCCGAGGTGGTGTAACGGGTGATCACCCGGCGCGCGTAGCCCATCTGCCCACAGATGTAGGCAGACAGATTCTGAGCGCCGGCCGATGTGCCGATCAGCAGATCGAAAGGGTTAAAGCCCGCGCGCTGGAACTCGTCCAGCACGCCGGCGGTGAAAATGCCGCGCTGGCCGCCGCCTTCGCAGACCAACGCCATTTTTCCTGGTCGAAAAGGTTTAGACGCCAGCGGTTCTATATTGCCGAGCGTGATGGGTATTCTGTATCCCAACTTGGCATCCTCAGTGAGACGTTTTCTCCGAGGATACCGCGTCTCGCTCTCTTCCGTAATCCTCTTGCAGCACGCCGACGAGGAAATCATTGCTGCCGGCCAACCAGGCACCATCGCTGCCGGACCATTCGGCCCACGCCTGCCATACCTGACCTTTCAGCTGTTTCCAGCGCCCGACGATGATGTCGCTGTTCATGGCCGGCCCTCCCCGAGGTGAGAAAAGGAATTAAGCTTTGTTACAGTTTGCAGGAAAATGCCGGCCGGCTAAGGGCGCCGACGGCCGGTGAACAGGCTGACCAGGAACAGGATGATGCCGACAACGAACACGACTTTGGCGGCCCAGGCGGCGGTGCCCGCCAGCGAACCGAACCCCAGTGCCGCAGCGATAAGCGCGATGACTAAAAAGATAATGCCCCAACGAAACATAAGCTTCTCCTTACCATTGTGAAAAAATTCGCTGCCGTCTACCGCCCCGACAACGGGACATCGACGGCAAATCAGTTTCTTTTTTTGGTGGTACACGTCGGGCCGCCTTCACGGCCCGACAGATGCGGCTTGTGGTTACTTGTTACGGGCGCCTGGCGGGATTACGGCTTGACCACCAGGTCGTTTTTCACGCTTTTCACGCCGTCGATAGCCTTGGCGATGCTTTCGGCACGCTCAGACTGCGCCTGCGTTTTCACCTCACCGGAAAGCTGCACCACGCCATCGGTGGTTTCCACTTTCACATTGCGCGACGGCACGATGTCATCGGCCAGCAGCTTGGCTTTCAGCTCGCTGGTGGTGGCGGTGTCGCCGGCATACGATTTGATCGACTGGTTGGCTTCATCTTTCACGTGCAGCTTGTCGCTGACGGTTTTGACGCCTTCCACCTTACCGGCAACCGCAACCGCATGCTCCGCCTGCGCCTGGCTGCCGACAAACCCGCTCAGGATCACGGTGCCTTTTTCGGTTTTCACCGAAATGTCAGTGCTTTTGATGGTTTTATCGTCCACCAACGCACTTTTAACTTTAGCCGTTATCGCGCTGTCATCCATGTAACCGTCAACTTTTTTCATGGAGCTATCGATTTTGGCACCGGCACTGTCCGCGGCGTTAGACGCCTTGTTGAGCAGACTGTCTTCGGCCAGCGCAGTGCCGCTCACCAAAGCAGAACCCAAAACAACAGCCATCAGCGAGTGTGCAAATTTGGTCTTTTTCATCGATCTCTTCCTTTTGTTGGGGGCCCCAGCGCCAGAGCGCCGGAACCCTTCAGCCGCCTTCACGCGGCCTCTCGGTAAATACTTCATCATCGCTATACGATTAAGCGTTCACGACAGGAATATTGCAACCGCCGTGCCAACTCCATAAACACCTTAAAAATCAAACAAAAAAAGCATTGAGTCGGATTTTTAATCAAAAAACTGTCGCCTATTGACGACAGACTAAGTGACACGAAACGGTAAAACAGTCATCTCATTGATATTTAAGGAAACAGACTGTCTCCTATCGGCAACACATCAGAATAACTCACCAAACAATCAGCGTATTACAGTGATTTACTCTCAAGCAATGTGCGGACATCTCGTTAAAGATAGACCATGCGGCGGAAAACGCAGGCCTAACGAACGCTGCCTGGCGATATCGGTTTGCGGCATAAAAGGTGAGGAAGTTTTATTAATTAGCGGAGTGAGGATGAGGGAGGTTGGCAGGGCGCACCGGGCGCCCTGCCGATTGATCAGTGTTCGCGGGTTTTGCGGAAGGTCACGTCAGGATAACGTTCCTGCGTCAGGTTGAGGTTCACCATGGTCGGCGCGATGTAGGACAGGTTGTCCCCACCGTCCAGCGCCAGGTTGATCTCGTTCTTGCGCTTGAACTCTTCGAACTTCTTCACGTCGTCGCACTCGACCCAGCGCGCGGTCGACACGTTGACCGACTCATACAGCGCTTCCACGTTGTACTCGCTCTTCAAGCGCGCCACCACCACGTCGAACTGCAGCACGCCGACCGCGCCGACGATCAGATCGTTGTTGGCGATCGGGCGGAACACCTGCACCGCGCCCTCTTCGGACAGCTGCACCAGCCCCTTCAGCAGCTGTTTCTGCTTCAGCGGATCGCGCAGGCGAATGCGACGGAACAGTTCCGGCGCGAAGTTCGGGATGCCGGTGAACTTCATGTCTTCACCCTGGGTGAAGGTATCGCCGATCTGGATGGTGCCATGGTTGTGCAGACCGATGATGTCGCCCGGGTAGGCTTCTTCCACGTGCGAACGGTCGCCGGCCATAAAGGTCAGCGCATCGGAGATCACCACGTCTTTGCCGGTGCGCACCTGGCGCAGCTTCATGCCCTTCTCATAACGGCCGGACACCACACGCATAAAGGCCACGCGGTCGCGGTGCTTCGGATCCATGTTGGCCTGGATCTTGAACACGAAGCCGGTGAATTTCTCTTCCGCCGCCGTCACTTCGCGGGTGTCGGTTTTGCGCGGCATCGGCGCCGGCGCCCAGGCCACCAGGCCGTCCAGCATATGATCCACGCCGAAGTTGCCGAGTGCGGTACCGAAGAACACCGGCGTCAGCTCGCCGCTCAGGAAAGCTTCCTGATCGAACTCGTGAGAAGCGCCCTGCACCAGCTCCAGCTCATCGCGCAGCTGCGCCGCCAGATCTTCGCCCACCGCCGCATCCAGCTCTGGGTTGTTCAGGCCCTTGACGATGCGCACTTCCTGAATGGTGTGGCCTTTACCGGTCTGGTACAGGTAGGTTTCATCCTTGTACAGGTGGTAAACGCCCTTGAACAGCTTGCCGCAGCCGATCGGCCAAGTGATGGGCGAGCAGGCGATCTTCAGCTCGCGCTCAACTTCATCCATCACTTCCATCGGATCGCGGATGTCGCGGTCCAGTTTGTTCATGAAGGTCAGGATCGGCGTGTCGCGCAGGCGGGTGACTTCCATCAGCTTGCGGGTGCGATCCTCTACGCCCTTGGCGGCGTCGATCACCATCAGACAGCAGTCGACCGCGGTCAGGGTGCGATACGTATCTTCGGAGAAGTCTTCGTGCCCCGGGGTATCCAGCAGGTTGACCAGGCTGTCACGGTACGGGAACTGCATCACCGAGGTGGTGATCGAGATCCCGCGCTGCTTTTCCATTTCCATCCAGTCGGATTTGGCGTGCTGGCTGGAGCCGCGGCCTTTTACCGTACCGGCGGTCTGGATCGCCTGTCCGAACAGCAGCACTTTTTCGGTAATGGTGGTTTTACCGGCATCGGGGTGCGAGATGATGGCGAAAGTTCTTCTTTTGGAGACTTCGCGGGCAAATTCACTAGGAGACATGGTTTTCAGGTTCTACGGTTAGTCCGCCCTGCGACATCATCAGAACGCGCCGATCGCGGCGCCGGGCAAAGCGGTGAATAAAAGATAACAGCCGGGCATTTTCGCCGATTTGCCAACCGGTGACAATCAATGGATCCGATTTCCCGCTAACACAGGCGGAAATCGGGGGACAAGGCGGCCCAATGCCGACGCAATACCGATTTGTGATCGTCCGCCATCGGCAGGTCCGCCAACAATGCCGGCCACAAAGCTCGCGCCTTGTCGATGGCATCCAAGAGATGCACCCGTATTGCGGGCCAGGGAATATCGACTCGATCGGACCAGCGCTCGAAGGTTCGCATTGAGATCCTATCCCAGCGTTTTTCCTTCGCCATATTGAGCGCAACCTCAGACTCACCAGGGATATAAGCCAATGTAGTGACGATGTCATAAGCGGGAGCAAGCCGCACATCGGCCTGGTTTGGATAGATCATGGACCAATTTTTTACGTGAGCATCGCCATTGGCGAGCAGAATATTCGCCAACAGACGGCGCGCCATTTGCTGCGTATCCGCTAAAGATTCACTGCCAAACTCATAGAGATAAGCCGCTATCTGATCGTAATTTTTGCCGCGGTATTTGTCGTGTGGATAGATCTCGAATATCTGGGCAAAATCTTCTGTATGCACTCGCCCACTTTCACTGCGGTCAAAACGACGAATGGCATACGCATAGGGTTCATCCGCCAAGCGAATATCAGGCAAGTGTTCAAGCCGTGTCAGCTCAACCAGCTCAATATCAGGAATATCCACGCCGATGGCTTGCGCCAAACGCATTGCCGTATATTCATTTTCAGGGAGATGACGATGAACGGTTGAAGGCGTTTTAATGATCCAGCTATCAGCGCCCACCTGAGAAGAAATGTTGAAGCGGCCCTCTTTGCGCACAGAGGAAAATTTCATTTGTACCCCTGCCAGAGAAAATTTCTGCGCCGCCACTCCAACATCAATATGCACGGCTTCCAGCTCTCCGCGCGACGTTAACGCCCAAGCGGGGATATCACTGGCGGCCAGCGGCCGTGCTTCAAGCGCTCCCGGCAAGTTTTCCCCGGCCCAGGCAAGTAAAGGAAACTCCTCATTCACATGGGTTTTCAACGACTGGGCCAACCAACTGCGCAGTGCGCCTTCGGGCAATAAATTGGATAAGACGGGCGGAAGGCGCTGCGATGACTGTAAAACTTGCTCAAGATACCCTGCGTGCGCCTTCTGCCTTAGCGTAAACAGGGGACGAACAGGCTCCGGCAAAGCGAGGTAGTGCGGATCAAACGTCAGGATGTTTCTGCCGCCGCTGTAGTGCGCCAGCACGCCCACCCGCACACCATGCAATATCAAGGCTAACGCCTGCACCGATTCAACCTGTCGCCGCCCTTTCATTCGCTAGTCCTCGAGATCTTTCAGTTTTTCTTCGAAATTCTGTAAGTTACTCACTTCTGGTGCATGACTCACTGTCTGTTGCAGCAAGCACTCCACATCACGGACAGACCTTTTCGGCACGATAACATATTCCAAATCCATCGCCGCCAATATCCGTAGCAGCGTGCTCATCCGCATATCGCTGCCCGATTCAACACGCTGATATTGCTGTTGAGTCATGCCAATCTTCATCAAAAAGTCTTTTTGGCTCCAGCCCAACTCAATGCGTTTTTCTTTCAGCAACGCTGATATTTCTGATAATTTTCTCATCCCCACCTCCAAACAACGCATTGATTGTTTCCTCAACAATAAACAACAAATTAGTTGTCGTCACAGCGAAAAACAACTTGTTTGATGTAAATTAATCAGGAAACAACTTTTCAGTTGTTAAAGGGGAGGAAAACAATCAATAGGATGTTTTTAGATTACCCCAGCGGCAGCGCCATCACGATCGCGTCTTCGCGGCCGTGGGCGCTCGGGTAATAATTGCGGCGCACGGTGACTTCGTTGAAACCGAGATCTTCATACAGCGCGATCGCCGCCTGGTTGGAGGCGCGCACCTCCAGCCACAGCGTGACCACGCCGCGGCTCTCCAGCTGTTCGATCAACGCGTTGAGCAACAGGCGGCCAAAACCCCGGCGCTGGTGCTGCGGATGAATGGCGATGTTGAACAGCGTGGCTTCGTCCAGCACGATTTGCGTGATGGCGAATCCCGCCATCTCCCCGTCGGCGCTCAGCTTCAGGTTAAGGTAGCGATCGCCCTGATTGCTGGCGAAGGTGGTTTCCGTCCAGGGAAAGGCGTGGCTGGCTTGCTCAATGGTGAAGGCTGTGGCCAGGTCGGCCGCCGTCAGGGTAGAAATCGTGTTCATGATGACAAATCTGCTGCCAGAGGGCGCGTTTGGCCCCCGCGTCTTGGGAAAGCTCGGCCAGCGCCGGGCTGTGTAGCTGCGCGCCGGCGACCGCGAGCGGTTCCGTCACGCCCAGCCGCCAACTGTTGCATGTGGTCTCTTCAGGCAGCATCGCCGCCTGTTCCGGCGTCAGGCTGTAGGTTTGCGCCGGCGTCAGCCCCAGGCTGCGCAGCACGTCGCAAAACAGCGGATCGTCGGGTGCGGGCAGCGTCTGCGCGACCACCAGCAGGCGCGCCTCGGGCGGCAGACTGACCGCCACTTCGCCCTGCAACACGCCCGGGCGGCGCAATGTCCACTGCGTAATACCCAGTTGTTGTAACAGCCAGTCGCGTTTTGATGCCATGCCGATTCCTACCCGTTGTGGTGCGCCATGCCTGCCATGCGCCGCGCTATGCTAACAAACCCGCGCAGCCCGCGCCAACAAACCCGTCGAACATATCGCCACAAAGCTCTATAATCCCCGGTCTCATTTCCAGGAGCCAATATCTGATGTCTGCATTAACCCCCGCCAGTGAAGTCATGCTGCGCCACAGTGATGAATTTATCGAACGCCGCGTGCTGTTTGCCGGCGACCTGCAGGACAGCCTGCCGGCCCAATTCGAGGCCGCGGACGTGCGCGTCCACACTCAGCATTACCATCACTGGCAGTTACTGAACCGGACGATGGGCGATAACGTGCAGTTCGGTTTGACCGTCGATCCCGCTTTCGTCGCCGACTGCGACACGCTGGTTTACTACTGGCCGAAGAGCAAGCAGGAGGCGCAATTCCAACTGTGCAACCTCCTGGCGCTGTTGCCGGTAGGCGTGGACGTGTTCGTGGTCGGTGAAAACCGCAGCGGCGTGCGCAGCGCCGAGCCAACGCTGGAAGGCCACGTTGCGCTGGTGAAAATCGACAGCGCGCGCCGCTGCGGCCTGTATCACGGCCGCCTGGACGCGCAGACCGAGTTCGACCTGAACGAGTGGTGGGACAGCTATCAGCTGCACGATCTGGAAGTAAAAACGCTGCCGGGCGTGTTCAGCCGCGACGGCCTGGACGTCGGCAGCTCGCTGCTGCTGTCGACGCTGGAAAAACACATGAAAGGCAAGGTGCTGGACATCGGCTGCGGCGCCGGCGTGATGGCCTCGGTGATGGCCAAGCTGTCGCCGAAGGTGAAACTGACCCTCAGCGACGTCAATGCCGCCGCGGTGGAATCCAGCCGCGCAACGCTGGCCGCCAACGGCATCGAAGGCGAAGTGATCGTCAGCAACGTTTACTCCGATATCACCGGCCGTTTCGACATGATCATCTCCAACCCGCCGTTCCACGACGGGCTGCAGACCAGCCTGACCGCTGCCGAAACCCTGATCCGCGGCGCGGTGAAGCACCTGCCGATCGGCGGCCAGCTGCGCATCGTCGCCAACGCCTTCCTGCCCTACCCGGACATTCTGGACGCCACCTTCGGCAGCCACGAAGTGCTGGCGCAAAACGGCCGCTTCAAGGTGTACCAGGCGACCGTCGGCCGCCCGCCGCGCGCACCGAAGAAGAAATAATTCGCCGTTGGCGGAAAACGACAGAGCGCGGCCTGCAGGCCGCGCTTTTTTTAACCGTTGATGTAGGTCATCGACTCCGCGCCGTAGCGATCGCCGGCCGCCGCACTCAGCGGGAACACCGCTTCAATCGCCGCCAGCTCAGCCGCGCTCAGCGTTATCTCCGCCGCCGCGACGTTCTCTTCCAGGTAACGACGGCGTTTGGTGCCGGGGATCGGCACGATGTGTTCCCCCTGCGCCAACACCCAGGCCAGCGCCAGCTGTGAGGGTTTGACGCCCTTCTGCGCCGCCAGCTCGCTCACCTTCTCCACCAGCGCCAGATTGCGACTGAAGTTTTCCCCCTGGAAGCGCGGGTTACTGCGGCGGAAATCGTCCTCGGCCAGATCCTCCGGCCGCCGGATAGCGCCGGTGAGGAAACCGCGCCCTAACGGGCTGTAGGGCACAAAGCCGATGCCCAGGCGCTCGCAGGCCGCCAGCACGCCCTGCTCGGCGTCGCGCGTCCACAGCGAATACTCGGTCTGCAGCGCGGTGATCGGATGTACCTTGTGCGCCCGCTCCAGCGTGGCGACCGACGCCTCGCTCAGGCCGATGTGACGGATCTTGCCTTCGCGGATCAGATCCGCCATCGTGCCGACGACGTCTTCGATCGGCACTTGCGGATCGACCCGGTGCTGATAATAGAGATCGATCTCCTCCACGCCCAAGCGCCGCAGGCTCCCCTCGACGGAGCGCCGGATATACTCGGGCCGGCTGCTGACGCCGCGCGCCGAAGGATCCGCCGGATCGCGCAGGATGCCGAACTTGGTGGCCAGGAACACCTGTTGCCGCTTGCCCCTGATCGCCTCCCCCACCAGCTCTTCGTTGGTGTGCGGCCCGTACATGTCGGCGGTGTCGAGCAGCGTGACGCCCAACTCCAGCGCCCGGTGCAGCGTGGCGATGGCCTCCTGCCGATCGGCGCCGGTGGAATAGAAGTCGCTCATGCCCATGCACCCCAGCCCCAGGGCGGAGACGACGGGACCGTTGGAACCGAGTTTACGTTGTTGCATTGTGCTGCCCTCATGCGGTGAATGGATAACGCAGCAAAGTCTGGTTGTTTACGCGACAAAGATAAATAATGCAGATTGCACATCACTGTTCAAAAATCACCAACAATCCGGAGTGGACATGGATCAGGTTCAAGCCATGCGCATTTTTACCCGCATCGTCGAACTGGGTAGCTTCAGCCGGGCGGCCGAACGCCTGCAGCTGCCGCGCGCCACGGTCAGCAACGCGCTGAAACGGCTGGAACAGCGGCTGGGCGTGCGCCTGCTGATCCGCACCACCCGCCAGGTGCAGGTGACCAGCGAAGGCAGCCTCTATTACCAGCGCTGCGTACAGCTGCTGGGGGCGCTGGAAGAGGCGGACACGTTGTTCAGCCAGCATAAGCTGCAGCCGTCCGGCAAGGTGCGCATCGATATGCCCCATTCGCTGGCGCGCGAGGTGGTGATTCCGGCGCTGGACGACTTTTATCGGCGGTATCCCGACATCACTCTGGCGCTGGGCGCCAACGACACCCACGTCGATCTGTTGCGCGAAGGCGTGGACTGCGTGCTGCGCGCCTGGGAAACCGAAGACGACGGCCTGGCGGCGCGGCGCATCGCCCAGCTGCCGCAGGTCACCTGCGCCTCCCCCGCTTATCTGCAGGCCCACGGCACGCCGCTTGACATCGATAGCCTGGAGCCGCATCGCGCGGTGGGGTATTTTTCACTGGCCAGCAACCGCGATTACCCGCTGGAATTCTGCCGCGGCGGCAAGCTGGAACTGCGCGAGCTGCCCGCCCGGCTCAGCGTCAGCGGCGCCGACGCCTACATCGCCGGCGCACGCGCCGGCATGGGCTTGATTCAGGCGGCGCGCTATTCGCTGGCGCCCTGGCTGAAACAGGGAGAGCTGGTGGAGGTGTTGGCGGACACGCCGCCTCCGCCAATGCCGATTTACATCATGTATCCGCCCGGCCGTTTCCTGGCGCCGCGGGTCAGGGTGTTGATTGATTGGCTGATTTGGCTGTTTGACCAGCAGAAAAGCGGCGATATGGCTGTTTTTCCAGCAAACGCCCGCAAAGCGGGGAAATAACTGTTGACGTGCCCGCCAAAATCTCTAGAATTCGCCTCCGTGGTAACGTTACTCCGGTAATGTTTCTGGTACGCGAAGGTGGCGGAATTGGTAGACGCGCTAGCTTCAGGTGTTAGTGTCCTTACGGACGTGAGGGTTCAAGTCCCTCTCTTCGCACCAAATAACCACATGATTTATATTGCACTCAGCATCGATGCGAAGGTGGCGGAATTGGTAGACGCGCTAGCTTCAGGTGTTAGTGTTCTTACGGACGTGAGGGTTCAAGTCCCTCTCTTCGCACCAAGCTGGCGACGTAATATAAATCAAAGCAACAACATCGACTGTGCGAAGGTGGCGGAATTGGTAGACGCGCTAGCTTCAGGTGTTAGTGTCCTTACGGACGTGAGGGTTCAAGTCCCTCTCTTCGCACCAATTGATGATCTCTCCGGTAGTTCCTTCGAAAAAATCCCAACGCATTGATGATAAACACGCTTAAGCGTGGTTTTGCCGTTTCTGGCGTTTCACCCAAAGCTGAAGTTGAGGCTGACTGCCGCCAGGCCGCCCGCCAGCGCCATGCAGGAAGGCAGCAGCAGATAGTGGCGCAGCCGGCTGTTGAACAGCATCACCAGCGTGGCCAACATCGCTATCACGATCAGGGTGCGCAACTGCAGCATATCCAGGTTGATCAAGGCCAGCAGCGGCATCAACGCACAAGGTAGCAAAACGCCCCAGGCGCTGGCCAGGCGATCCCCGAGGCACCAACTGACGCCCCACAGCCCGCACGCGGCAATCATGGCAGTGAGCATGACACCCTCCTTAAGTGATAATGATAACCAATATCATATAACACTTTTTTGGCCGCTGCATCATTTTCACTGCGCTGACCAAACTCAGATGACACCAGCAGGAAAAAATGATAATTTGACATAAGAAAATTCCTAGTCCTGTTTGCATGATAATAATCACAATCCTCAACCATGCAATTCAAGTGGATATTCGCGCCAAAGGAATGCTTCTCAACCTTAATTATTCGACAGAACGACTTTGCAAAGAGTGACCTCCGTATGAACGCCCGTTCTTATCAGGAATTACTGAACAGCAAGCAGCGCCTGGCATTATTTCTTTTTTTGGTAATGAATGCCGCCTCTTCCGTATTTACATTATTGTTCCCTTTTAGGGATACGCCCGCATTTACCCTACCTTTATTATGTATACCGCTATTTTGTCTGGTAGCGGCGCTATTTTCCCTGCAAACGCCACGTAAATATTTGTGCAAACTCAACCTGTTCGCCAGCGTACTCGGCCTGCTCTGGGCCGCACATATTTACGTTAAAAGTCAATATTGCCTACCGAATAACCAAGATTTTTTATTAATTAGTTTGTTTAGCATCTTTTTTATCAGCGCTATTTCTCTGACGGATAACTTTACCGCCTTTTGTTTACACGCCGTACCTTCCGCAATGATGATCCTGGCTCTAGACGGCATGCATAATACCCTGCGGATATTATTCACCACGCTATTACCTATTATCGCTTTCTCCATTCATCACCTGATGTTGAAACGCAGTGAAATCTTTACCCACGCGCTGGTGGCCAACCTGTATAACGAGCGGGACAAATTCAATAATTTGAGCATGCTCGATCCCTTGACCGGCCTTTATAACCGACGTGGTCTGGAGAATAAGATCACTATGCTGCTGGAACCGCAAACCGGCCACCATTACGTGCTATTGCTGGATATCGACCACTTCAAGGTCTACAACGACAGCTACGGCCACGCCATGGGCGATCGGGCTTTGGTGCAGGTGGCGGTCGCCATCCGCGATGCGGTGCGTTCGCGCGATATCGTGGTGCGTTACGGCGGGGAAGAGTTTTTGGTGCTGCTGACCAACGTGCACGAAGGCTACGCGGCGCAGCTGGCCGAGCGGGTGCGCCAACGCGTGGCGGAACTGAACATCCCGCACGGCGCCAGCCCGCAGCACAGCGGCACGCTGACGCTTAGCGCCGGCATCTCCGCGCTGGAAAAACTGGACATCGAATCGGCGATAGGCGCAGCCGACGCCGCGCTCTATCTGGCGAAACACAGCGGCCGCAACAATATCCAGCTGGCGCAAAACGTCCAGCCCGTCGTCATTCACCCTTAAGCCGCCGCCGAAACGGCGCGGCGGCCGCCAGTAAAACTTAAGCAGAGGTGGAGCGCAGCCCGTTCAACAACAGGTTCAAACTGGCCAAGGCCTGCTCCAGCGCCACGTCTTTTTCCGGCTGATGGGCGACCCACAGCGCAGCATCCATCAGGCCGCCATTGATTAAATGCGCCAGCGCTTCCGGTTCGGCGGTAGCGATACGCCGCTGCGCCATCAACGCCTGTAAGGCCCCCGTCATCCAGGTGATGCAACCCAGCTTGCTGGCCTGCAGATAGTCGGCTCCCAGCACCGAGGGCGAATCACGCAACAGAATGCGCTGCGATTGCGGCTCCGTCATCATGATCAGATAACCGCGGCAACGCCCCGCGAAGGCCTCCCAGTCATCCGGCGTGCTCGCGGTAATGTCGGCCAGGCGCGCATCCATTTCGGCGTCGATTTCCTGCACGACGGCCAAAAACAATCCCTTCTTGTCGCCAAAATGGTGATAGAGCGCACCGCGCGTCATACCGGCTTGCGCAGTAAGCTCATCCATCACCGTCTCGGCATACCCCACGCCGCCGAACTGCTGACGGGCGGCCGCCACCAGCTTACGCCGGGTTTCTTCAATCATTTCTGTGCGCGCTTTACGTGCCATGGATTCACTCCCGTCTTGCCATTGATGACGTTATAATTGACATACGCCATGTATGTCAATTAACGTAACATACGTGGCGTATGTCAATGATGGGCATTGCGCGAATACCGAGCCGCCAACATTCAGGAACCCTATTCATGGCAAATCCTTATTTCACACTGTTCAGCGCACCGGGCAGCAAGGCGTTTTCCTCTGCCGGGTTGATCGCACGCCTGCCGATCTCAATGACCGGTATCGGCATCATCACCATGCTTTCGCAGGTACGCGGCTCCTATTGGCTGGCGGGTGCGGTGGCAGCGACATTCGCCTTTTCCATGGCGCTGCTCGCGCCGCAAATCGCACGCGCGGCGGACCGCTACGGCCAAAGTCGCGTGCTGCCCTACGCCACCGGGGTCAGCGCACTCGCCCTGTTGCTGCTGCTGATCTGCACCCACTATCGGGCGCCGGACTGGACGCTGTTCGTCTTCGCCGCACTCGCGGGCGGCATGCCCAGCATCTCCGCAATGGTCAGAGCCCGCTGGAGCGAAATTTATCGCGGCACGCCGCAGCTGCACACGGCGTTTTCATTCGAGTCGGTGTTGGACGAAGTGGCCTTTATCGTCGGCCCGCCGATCGCCGTGGGGCTCAGCGTTGCGCTCTTCCCTGAGGCCGGCCCTCTGGCGGCCGCGCTGCTTCTGGTGGCGGGCGTTTCGGCATTCGCCTGGCAAAAAAGCACTCAGCCCCCGGTTTATCCCCGCAATAACCAGCGGCAGCGCGCCATCCTGGCCATGCCGTCGATGCAGATCCTGGTGCTGGCGCTGATCGCGCTGGGCACCATCGTCGGCACCGTGGACGTCATCAGCGTGGCCTTCGCCGAGCAGCAGGGGCAGCCGGCCGCCGCCAGCATCGTGCTGTCGGTTTACGCAGGCGGCTCCTGCCTCGCCGGGCTGATTTTCGGCGCAATAAAGCTGCCGTCCCCATTGCCTCGGCAGTTCTTATACGCCGCCTTCGCCACCGCACTCACCACGCTGCCGCTGCTGTGGGTGCACAATGTCTTAACGCTGGCGGCGGCGATGTTTGTCGCCGGACTGTTTTTCGCGCCGACCATGATCGTCGCCATGGGGTTAGTTGAACGCCTCGTGCCGCCTTCACGCTTGACGGAAGGATTGACCTGGATGGTGACCGGCCTGGGGGTTGGCGTGGCGCTCGGCGCCGCCCTGGCGGGGCTGGCGATCGATGCGGTGGGGATCAAGGCCGGCTTTGGCGTCACGCTCACGGCCGGCCTGGTCGTACTGCTGGTGGCGGCCGGCGGCTATCGCTTAATGCGGCGAACGCTGGCCGTGCAAGCGGCATGAACCGCTCGCGCTAGGCGCTTTCCCAAATCGCCTTGCCCTGCCAGCGCCGTTCGATCGCCGCCAGAAACAGTTTCACCTTGGGGGAGAGGTGGCGCCGGCTGGGATAGACGGCGCAGATCGGCGGCCCCGGGCGACAATAGCGCTCCAGCACCGGCACCAGCGTGCCGGCCGCAATCTGCTCGCCGACCAGAAACGCTCCTACCTGACACAGACCGGCCCCGGCGACGGCCGCATCACGCAATGCCTCGACGTTGTTGAAACGCATCCGGCCGCGCACCGGCTGTTCGTGCAGTTGACCGTTAACCCGATAGCGCCACGGCGCCGGCAACCCCTGATGGCTGAAGACCAGCGTCTCATGATCGCCCAACGCTTCCGGTTTCGCAGGCGTACCGTGCCGCGCCAGATAGTCTGGCGCCGCGCAGGTGATCAGGCGGTGCGGCGCGAGCACCCGCCGCACCAGTCGGCTGTCGTCGCTGCCGCCGACGCGGATCGCCACGTCGATGCCGTCGCGCACCAAATCGCTGTAATCGTCGGAGAAGCTGACGTCGGCGTCCACCTCCGGCCACTGCGCCAAAAATTCCCGCAGAATCGGCAGAATATGCAACCGCCCCAACGAGACCGGCACATCCAGCCGCAGCCGCCCGCGCGGGGTTTGCCGCCGCGTATTGAGTGCCGTTTCCGCCTCTTCGGCCTGCGACAGGATACGCTGCGCATACTCGTAAAACACCGCGCCGTCTTCGGTCAGGCTGACGCTGCGCGTGGTGCGCTGCAGCAGCCGGGTCGCCAATCGCGCCTCCAATCGGGTCACGCATTTGCCCGCCGCCGAACGGGAGATGCCCAGCCTCTCGGCCGCCAGCGTGAAGCTGCAGGCGTCGGCGACGCGAATGAATACCAGCAGGTCGGTCAGGTTATCCAACGGCATAGACGGTAAATTAGCCACGTTTTGTCCCCAATATTGCGCAATCAGGCCAGTTTATCAGCCATTTTGGCGCGGATACACTGGGGTTCTTCACCTGTTGGGAGAGTCATTATGAGTGCCTTACACGCCGACGGCGGCGCAAAAGCGTGGCTGGCCACCTTCACGGTCGGCCTGTCCACCTTTACCGTCGTCACCGCAGAAATGCTGCCCGTCGGGCTGCTGAGCCCGATCGTCAATACCCTGAACGCGACGATCGGCCGCGCCGGGCTGCTGATTTCCCTGCCGGCCCTGTTCGCCGCGCTGTTCGCCCCGCTGGTGGTGCTGGGCGCCCGGCGCACGGACCGCCGCGGCCTGTTGGCGGGCTTTCTGCTGCTGCTGATCGCCGCTAACCTGCTGGCCGCCGCCGCCACCTCCCTGGCCCTGCTGTTCGCCGCGCGCATCCTGCTGGGTTTTTGCATCGGCGGTATCTGGGCCATCGCCGGCGGGCTGGCGGAACGCCTGGTGCCGCCGGCCTCAGTCGGATTGGCGCTGTCCGTCATCTTCGGCGGCGTAGCGGCGGCCTCGGTGTTCGGCGTGCCGCTCGGGGTATTCCTCGGCGAAGCGCTGGGCTGGCGCCTGGCGTTTCTGGCGGTCGCCGTTCTGGCGGCGCTGACCCTGCTGCTGCTGGTGTGCGTGCTGCCGCCGCTGCCGGTCACGCAGGCGATAAGCTGGAGGTCGTTCACCGCGCAGCGCGCGAATCGCCGGCTGCTGACCGGGCTGCTGCTGACGTTTTTGCTGGTCGCCGGTCACTTTATGGCTTACACCTTTGTCCGTCCGCTGCTGCAGACGGTCTCCGGTATCGAGAGCCGCTGGGTGGGGCCGCTGCTGTTCGCCTACGGCGTCGCCGGCCTCGTCGGGAATTTCATCGCCGGCCAGGCCGCCGCCAAACGGCTGCGCCGCACCCTGGCGCTGATCGCCCTCGGGCTGGCGCTCGCCGTCCTGCTGCTGCCGCTGCTGGGCCACGCGCCGCTGAGCGGCGGCGCCTTCCTGCTGCTGTGGGGCATCGCCTACGGTGGCGTTTCCGTTGCGCTGATGGCGTGGATGCTCAAGGCGGCGCCCGATGCGGCCGAGGTCGCCTCTTCGCTGTATATCGCGCTGTTTAACCTGGCGATTTCCTGCGGTTCACTGGTGGGCGGGCTGGTGGTGGATGCCGGCGGCCTGACGATAAACGGCGCGCTGTCCGGCCTGGTGCTGCTGCTGGCGTTGGCCATCCTGATGGGAACCCGGCGGCAGATGCCAAAAGCGGCGGCGAAGGCCGATTCGCCGCCGGGGTGAATCAGGCGCGGCGCTGCCGCAGGCCGTAAACCAGCACCACCGCGAAGCACAGCAGCGGTAGCAGATAAGAGAGCGCGGTGCTGTAACGGTCGGCCAGCGCCCCCATAAAGTAAGGCATGATGGCGCCGCCGACGATCGCCATGATCATAAAGGAGCTGGCGCGCTTGGTGTGCTTGCCCAGATTTTTCACCCCCAGGGCGAAAATGGTCGGGAACATGATCGACATAAAGAAGAACACCGCGATCAGCGCCACCACCGATACGCCGTCGACGCTCAGCATCACCACGCCGCACAGCGCGATGTTGATCAGCGCATAGACCGCCAGCAGCGTCGCCGGTTTGACCCGCCCCATCAGCCAGGTGCTGAAGAAGCGCCCGACCATAAAGCAGATCATGGCGATCGACAGCAGGTAAGAGGCGTTCTGGTTAGACACCTCGCGCCAGTGCTCGGTGGCGTAGTTGATGAAGAACGCCCCCACGCCCACCTGCGCCGCCACGTAGAAGAACTGTGTGATAACCCCGCCGACGAAATGCGGATGCTGCCACAATCCCTGCGCTATCACGCCGTGCACCGGTTTTTCCTCTTCGCGGATCGCCGGCAGCCGGGTGCGGCTGAACAACAGCGCGATCAGCAACACCAGCGCGGCGATCGCCACATAGGTCATCTTCACCGCGCTCTGATCGCCGTCGCCGGCGGACTGGCCGGCGGAGAAGAACAGCGTGCCGCCGATCAGCGGGCCGATAAACTGCCCGAGGCCGTTGAACGACTGCGCCAGGTTGAGCCGCCGTTCGGCGCCCTGCGCGTCGCCCAGCACCGTGGCGTACGGGTTGGCCGCCGTTTCCAGGCAGCCCAGGCCGCTGGCGATAACGAACAGCGCAAACAGGAATACGCCGAAGCTGTTGGCCGACGCCGCCGGCACGAACAGCAGCGCCCCCAGCGCGTACAGGCACAGCCCGACCAGAATGCCCGCCTTATAACCCTTGCGATCCATAAAGTACCCGGCGGGCAGCGCCACCAGGAAATAGGCGCCGAAGTAGGCCGCCTGCAGCAGCCCCGACTGCGCCTTGGTGACGTGCAACGTCTCCTGAAAATGTTTGTTTAATACGTCCAGCAGGCCGTAGGACAGCCCCCACATGAAGAACAGGCTGGTGACCAGGATAAAGGCCCAGCGCAGATTGGCGGTCACGGGGACGCCCGGCTGCGCGGAGGCCGCACTTTTTTCAGCAAGCATGGTGATACCCTCGTATCGTCTGGCGATGATGATGTTGGCGTTATTGCTGTTGCAGAGAGAAAATCCGCGCCATTTCCACCCATTTTTCGCCCTGCGGCGTCCAGGGGGTGGCGGCCTGGTAGTGCCACATCAGCGCTTCCCATCGCTGTACTTCGGGGTTGTTCAGGCTGGCGGCGTCAAAGCGCGCGGCGTCGAAATCGGCGCTGACCTCCACGATCATGAACAGCCGGGTGCCCAACCGGTAAATTTCCATGTCCAGAATGCCGTGCTCGCGCAAATGCGCGGCGATGCCCGGCCAAATGCGCTGATGATGCTGCTGGTACTCCGCAATCAGCGCCGGTGAGTCAATCAGATCGAGCGCCTGGCAGAAACGGCGCCGCCCTGCCGCCGCGCCGCTCACGTCAGCGCCCGATCGAGATGCAGGTAGCCGCCGTCCACCGACAGCCATTGCCCGGTGGTGTGCGATGACCGCGACGACAGCAGAAACGCCACGGTGTCGGCTATCTCCTGCGGCGTGGTCATGCGCTGCCCGAGCGGGATGCGCGCGGTGATTTTATCCATCTGCCGCTGCGGCTCGGCGAAGGTGTTGAGCCAGCGCTGGTACTGCGGGGTGATCACCTCCGCCGGCACCACCGCGTTCACCCGCACCCCGTCATGGCGCAGCGACACCGCCCATTCGCGCGTCAGCGCCAGCACCGCGCCCTTGGCGGCGGTGTAACCGCTGGTGCCCCCCTGGCCGCTGAGCGCGGTCTTGGAGGCGATGTTGACGATGGCGCCCCGGCTCTCCCGCAGCGCCGCCTGGCACAGGTGCGCCATCAGGTAGTAGTGCACCAGGTTCTTTTCCAGCGAGCCGACGAACGCTTCGCGCCCCGCCTCCAGCCCGACGCCGTCATTGACCCCGGCGTTATTCACCAGTCCGTCGATGCGGCCGAAGGTCGCCAGCGTCTGGCTGACCGCCCGGCGGCAGGCCGCCTCGTCGCACAATTCGGTGAGGATCACCCCGGTGCGCGGCTGCAGCCGCTGCAAATCGGCCAGCAGCGCCGCCTCCGGCGCGGCGTTGGTGACCAGCACCGGGATCGCCCCTTCCTCGGCCAGCACATGAGAAATCGCCGCGCCAATGCCGGAACCGCCGCCGGTAACCAACACCACCTTATCTTGCAGATACAGATCCATAACCAGACTCCGTTAAACCGTAAATTCGCCAGGCGGTGTCGCCCCAAATCGCCGCCTGCTCGGCGGCCCCCAGCGTCGCCAGCGCCCGTTCGCACAGTTGCACCACCTGGCGGTAGTCGCCGGCCAGCAGGCACACCGGCCAATCGGAGCCGAACATCAGCCGCTGCGGGCCGAACGCCTCCAGCGCGGCATCGAAGAACGGCAGCAGCTCCTCCGCGCGCCACCGGCCACCCGGCGCCTCGGTGATCAGCCCCGACAGCTTGCAGGCCACATGCGGCAGCACCGCCAACGGCCGGATTTGCTGCGCCCAGTGCCGCGCGCCGCGGGCGATGTCCGGCTTGCCGAGGTGATCCAGCACCAGCCAGTGCTCGTCATGGCGGGCGGCGAACGCCGCCGCGGCCGCCAGATCCCGGTGCGTCACCAGGATCTCGTACACATACCCGGCGCGCTGCAGCGTTTGCATGCCGCGTTCCACCTCCGGCCGCGCCAACCAGGCCGCCGGATCCGCTTCATCCTGCACCTGATGGCGCACCCCGCGCAGCGCGCGATAAGGCCGCAAAGTTTCCAGACGCTGCGCCAGCTGTGGCGAAGCGATATCCAGCCACCCCACCACGCCGCATACGCCCTCGCTCTGCTCAGCCAGCGCCAGCAAGGCCAGCGTCTCTTCCTCGCTGGGGCGCGCCTGCACCGCCAGCGCGCTGTCGAAACCGTGTTCCTGCAACAGCGGCCGCAGCCGGGGCGGATCGAAATCCTGCCGCAGCACGCGCATCCGCTCGTCGATCCACGGGTAATGCTGCGGGTGGTAGCGCCAGTAGTGCTGGTGAGCGTCGATGCGCGGCATGCGATCCCCCCGCTTCACCCGCGGAACCGATACTGCTCGATCGACGCCGGATGCATCTCGATCGAGTAACCGGGACGGCTCGGCGGCATGTAGGCCGCGCCCTTGATCACGCAGGGATCGACAAAGTGTTCATGCAAATGATCGACGTACTCGATCACCCGGCCCTCGTGGGTGCCGGCGATGCACAGGAAGTCGATCATCGACAGGTGCTGCACGTATTCGCACAGCCCGACGCCGCCGGCGTGCGGGCAGACCGGCAGCTGGTATTTGGCCGCCATCAGCATCACCGCCAGCACTTCGTTGACGCCGCCGAGGCGACAGGCGTCGATCTGTACCACGTCCACCGCGCCGCGCATGATGAACTGCTTGAACATGATGCGGTTCTGGCACATCTCGCCGGTAGCCACCTTGACCGGCGCCACCCCTTCGCGGATGCGGCGATGCCCTTCCACGTCGTCCGGGCTGGTCGGCTCTTCGATAAACCAGGGTTTGGCGAACGCCAGATGCTTCACCCACGGAATGGCTTCATCGACTTCCCACACCTGGTTGGCGTCGATCATCAGCCGGCGATCCGGGCCGATCACCTCACGCGCGATGCGCACCCGGCGAATGTCGTCTTCCAGATCGCGCCCAACCTTCAGCTTCAGGTAGGAGAAACCGGCGTCGACCGCCTCCTGGCACAGGCGGCGCAGCTTGTCGTCCGGATAACCCAACCACCCTGCCGAAGTGGTGTAGCAGGGATACCCTTCCTGCAGCAGTCGTTCCAGGCGGCGTTCTTTGCCCTCGGCCCGCTGCTTGAGCAGCGCCAGCGCTTCCTGCGGCGTGATGCAGTCGGTGATGTAACGGAAGTCGATGCAGCGCACCAGCTCCTCCGGCGTCATCTCCGCCACCAGCCGCCACACCGGTTTGCCGACCGATTTGGCCCACAGATCCCACACCGCGTTGACCACCGCGCCGGTCGCCAGGTGAATGGCGCCTTTGTCCGGCCCGATCCAGCGCAGCTGGCTGTCGCTGGTGAAGCGCCGCCAGAAGGCGCCCATGTCAGCGGCGATATCCTCCAGCCGCTCGCCGACGATCTGATGCTCCAGCGCGCGGATCGCCGCGCAGCAGATCTCGTTGCCGCGGCCGATGGTGAACGTCAGCCCGTGGCCGCTGAGATCCGCGCGATCGGTCTCCAGGATCACGTAGGCGGCGGAATAGTCGGGATCCGGATTCATGGCGTCGGATCCGTCCAGCCCCAGCGACGTGGGGAAACGAATGTCTTCAACCCGCAGTGCGGTAATGGTGGTCATGGCGGCGCTCCCGGTTAAGCCTGTACGGTTTGCTGGCGCTGTTCGCCCAGCCCTTCGATGCCCAGACGCATCGTCTGGCCCGCCCGCAGGTAGATGGGCTGCGGTTTCTGCCCCATGCCGACGCCCGGCGGCGTGCCGGTGGAGATCACGTCGCCCGGCTGCAGGCTCATAAAGCGGCTGAGGTAGCTGACGATCTGCGGAATGCGGAAGATCATGGTGCTGGTGTTGCCGTCCTGATAGCGCTTGCCGTCCACCTCCAGCCACAGGTTCAGGCTGTGCGGATCGGCGATCTCGTCGGCGGTCACCAGCCAGGGCCCGATCGGCCCGAAGGTGTCGCAGCCTTTGCCCTTGTCCCAGGTGCCGCCGCGCTCAATTTGATATTCGCGTTCTGAGACGTCGTTGATCACGCAATAACCGGCGACGTGGCTCATCGCGTCCGTTTCGCTGATGTAGCGCCCGCCCAGGCCGATCACCACGCCCAGCTCCACTTCCCAGTCGGTTTTCTGCGAGCCGCGCGGGATCTCCACCCGGTCGTAGGGGCCGACCACCGCGCTGGTCCATTTGTTGAACACCACCGGTTCTTCAGGAATGGCCGCGCCGGTTTCCGCCGCGTGATCGGCGTAGTTCAGGCCGATGCAGATGAACTTGCCGATGCCGCCGACACAGGCGCCGAGGCGCGGCTGCCCCTCGACCAGCGGCAGCGCGGCGCTGTCCAGCGCGCGCAGTTTGGCGAGCGATGCCGGCAATAACGCGGCGCCGCCCACGTCGGCGATATGCTGCGACAGATCGCGCAGGCGACCTTGCGCATCCAACATGCCGGGGCGCTCTTGCCCGGGTTCCCCGTAACGTAAAAGTTTCATGCGTTCCTCTCTCAAAAATGGCGGCTCAGTTGCTCCAGCCGCCGTCGATGATCTGCACCGTGCCGGTGGTGTACGAACTGGCGTCGGAGGCCAGATACAGCGCCAACTGGGCGATCTCCTCGGTGGTGCCGATGCGCCCGATCGGCTGACGGGCGACGAACGCCTGATACACCTCTTGCTCGCTGCGCCCCTGTTCGCGCGCCTGCTCATTGATGCGCTGGCGCAGCGACGGCGATTCCACCGTGCCGGGGCAAATGGCGTTGCAGCGGATGCCCTGGGTGACGTAATCCGCCGCCACCGAGCGCGTCAGGCCGATCACCGCCGCTTTGCTGGCGCCGTAGGCGAAGCGGTTCGGCACCCCTTTCACGCTCGAAGCCACCGAGGACATGTTGATGATCGAGCCTTTGCCGCGCGCCAACATGCCCGGCAGGAAGGCGCGGATCATGCGGAACATCGCGGTCACGTTGAGATCGAGCGCGAACGCCCACTGATCTTCGCTGCAATCGAGGATCGATCCGCTGTGCACCACGCCTGCGCAGTTGAACAGCACATCGATCGGGCCGATCGCCTCCGCCGCCGCCGCGATGGCGGCCGGATCGGTGACGTTCAACGTCAGCGCGCGGATCCCGGCGCAGCCCTGCAGGCGCTCGAGGTTGATGTCGCTGGCGATCACCTCGGCACCGGCGGCGGCGAACAGCCTGGCGGTGGTAAAACCGATCCCTTGCCCGGCGGCGGTGATCAGTACGCGTTTCCCGGTTAAATCCATCTTGACTCCTCGGCCTAAAGGTCTAATGGTCAGGCCACTAAGGGCGATTAAAGGTCAGGCCTCTAACATGACAAAAGACGCTTTACGCGTTATCGTTGGGGGAAGAAGTTAATAAAACAGCCTTGAAACCACATTTCAATTAACCATTTTTTTACACTTGAATAACGATTACTCAAGCGCCTTGTCGCATAATTGTGCGCCAAATCACTGAACGCCGAATCGTCAAAGGTCAAAAATGCCGATTACCCGACTGGAAAACCCAAGGATTTACAGACAGATAGCCGACCAGCTCAAACGTCTTATCGAGAATAACGAATTTCCGCCTGGCAGCCGCCTGCCCTCGGAGCGCGATCTCGCCCAGCAATTGCAGGTCAGCCGCGCGTCGGTGCGCGAGGCGCTGATCGCATTGGAAGTGATCGGCCTGGTGGACGTCAAAGTGGGCAACGGGGTGATCGTCCGTTCGCAAACGCCACCGGCGGCGTCGCAGGAGTCGGTGATGGCCCAGGCCGGCCGCAACCAGTGGGCGGAGATCGACGACGAACTGAATATCGAGCTGGATTTCAACGCCGAGCTGCCGCCGTTTTCACTGCTGCAAACCCGCCTGCTGATTGAACCGGAGACCGCCGCGCTGGCCGCGCGCCACGCCACCGACGAGGAGCTGGCGGGCATCCGCGCCGCCTATGAGCAGAACTGCCGCGATAACCGCGCCGGCTCCGCCACCCACCCCGGCGATCGGCTGTTCCACATCCGCATCGCCCAGGCCAGCGGCAACCCGGCTTACGCGTTCATCATCGGTCATCTGCTCGGCCACCGCTACGGCAGCATGTTCCGCGTGCTGCAGCGCCACTATACGCCGGACGACATGCCGCACCGCTCCGAGCTGGAACACCGGGCGATCCTGGCGGCGATCGAAGCGCGCGATGTGCGCAGCGCCCGCAAGGCGATGAAGGCGCACCTGGACGAAGTGATCGCCATTTTCGCCCGCGCGCAGTAAGCCGCCGGCGGTTAAAAAATTTTATCGCCACCGCTCTTTTTTCTACATGCAGCGGGGGGGCGGGCGCATTACACTGGGCGATGGATTACGCCCTTTCCCGCTGCATTGTTAAATGGATAACGACCGTTGAAGAACTCTGTCTCCGCTTTATTGCTGGCGCTGGGCCTGTGCGCCGCGCCGCTGGCCGTGCAGGCCGCGCCCCCGCAGCTGGCTTCGCAAATCGTCGACCAGTATGCCGAACATATTTTCTACAACAGCGGCGCCACCGGCATGGCGCTGGTGGTGATCGACGGCAATCAGGTGGTTAACCGCAGCTTCGGCGACACCAAGCCCGGCAACAACCTGCGCCCGCGCCCGGATTCGCTGATCCGCATCGCCTCGATCACCAAGCTGATGACCAGCGAAGTGATGGTGAAAATGGCGGCGGCAGGCCAGGTCAAGCTGACCGACCCGCTGCGCAAGTACGCTCCCAAGGGCGCCTATGTGCCGTCTTACAACGCCGGCCAGCCGATCACGTTATTAAACCTGGCGACCCACACCAGCGCGTTGCCGCGCGAGCAGCCGGGCAAAAAGCCGCCGAAAACGCCGGTATTCACCTGGCCGACCAAGGCTCAGCGCTGGCAATGGCTGGCGCATGCCAACGTCACGGTGCCGCCGGGCGTGCGCGCCGCGTATTCCAACCTGGCGTACGATCTGCTGGCCGACGCGCTCTCGCGCGCCGCGGGCAAGCCTTACAGCGCGCTGCTGAAAGAGAAAATCACCGCGCCGCTCGGCATGGTCGACACCACGTTGACGCCGAGCCCCGAACAGTGCTCGCGCCTGATGGTGGCGGCGGCCGGCCCGAGCGCCTGTCGCGACACCACCGCCGCGGCCGGCAGCGGCGGCGTCTACTCCACCCCGCGCGACATGCAGCGCTGGATGCAGCAGTTCCTCTCTTCCAGCGCCAGCGGCCCGCGCAAAGCCACCGCCGCCAGCGAGCAAACCATGTACTTCCAGCGCCACGATCTGGTGTCGCTGAAGGGCATGGACGTGCCGGGACAAGCGGATGCATTGGGATTGGGCTGGGTGTATATGGCGCCGAAGGACGGGCTGCCGGGCATCATTCAGAAGACCGGCGGCGGCGGCGGATTCATTACCTACATGGCGATGATCCCGGCGAAAAACGTTGGGGTGTTCGTGGTGGTGACCCGTTCGGAGCTGAGCAAGTTCACCAACATGAGCGATCCGGTCAACCGCCTGGTGAGCGATCTGGCGGCCAACAAGAGTTGAGATGAGGGGCGCAGCCAACTGCGCCCCCACGCCTCAGGCCGGCACCGCCATCTGGTGGATCACCGAATGGAAGTTGCGCTTGAAGTAGATCAGGCCGTTGCCGGCTTCGCTCAGCGCGATCTGCTTGATCTGCACCAGGTACATCTGGTGAGTGCCGATGCTCTGGATCTGCTCGATCTCCCCTTCCAGGCTGGCCAGGGTATTGCGCAATACAGGCTGCCCCAACGCGCCAAGCTGCCACTCTTCCAGCCTGAAACGATCTTCCATGCTGACGCCGGTCATGCCGGCGAAGTGGCGCGCCATCAGTTCCTGTTCGTGGTTGAGCACGTTGACGCACAGCCTGCGATTTTCCTGAAATACCGGGTTCATCGCGCTGTTGCGGTTGATGCACACCAGCAGCGTCGGCGGCGTATCGGTCACCGAGCACACCGCCGTGGCGGTGATGCCGCAGCGCCCCGCCGGGCCGTCGGTGGTGACGATATTCACCGCCGCCGACAGGCTGGCCATCGCGTCGCGAAAGCGCAGCCGCTGTTCATTTTCCTGAGACATACAACCTCCTCCTGAATTACTTCAGCAGATTATCCAACTGATTAATATCGTCATTGTTCCGCAGGTGCGGCACCTTCCAGCCGTGCTGATCGTAATCGGCCAGGCACTTGTCGACCATCTGCATCATGCGATCCATGTTGCCGGATCCCTGCGCGTGGCGCAGGCACTGCAGGCGGATCTCATCCTGGCTGCCGGCGTAGTTGATCTCATACAGCTCGTGACGGCCGCCGAATTCGCTGCCGATCGCATCCCACATCAGCTTGAGGATCTTGATGCGTTCGACGTGATCCATGCCGTCCGATCCGCGCACGTAGCGCGCCAGGTACTTGTCGATCTCCGGGTTGTTCATGTCGCGTACGCTGGACGGCAGGTAGATCAGGCCGCTGGTGACGTTCTTCTCGATGATGTGTTTCACCTTGGTGTAGGCCATCGGCGCCATCACGCGGTAGGTCTGCAGCGCGGCGGAATCCGGCAGGTAGGCACCGTTTTCCCATTGCGTGGCTTCGGCGCACATCGCGTCGCTCAGCGACCAGAACAGGTTGCGCCAGGCCACCACTTCGCCCAGATCGGCCTGCACGCCGCGGAACTCCAGCACGCCGGTACACGAGAGGCTCTTTTGCAGCAGCGCGGTGATGAAGTCCATCTTCACCGCCAGGCGCACGCAGGCCTGCAGCGGGAACAGCCGGGCGAAACCGCCCTGGGTGCTCCAGCGGCGACAGCGGTCGAAATCGCGGTAAATCAGCACGTTTTCCCACGGGATCAGCACATGATCCATGATCAGGATCGCGTCGTTCTCGTCGAAGCGGCTGGTCAGCGGGTAGTCGAACGGCGAACCGGTGGCGCCGGCCACCAGCTCGTAGGAGGCGCGCGAAATCAGCTTCACCCCTTCGGCGTCCATCGGCGCCACGAACATCAGCGCGAAGTCCGGGTTATCGCCCATCACCTGCGCCGAACCGAAGCCGATGAAGTTGTAGTGGGTCAACGCCGAGTTGGTGGCCACCACTTTGGCGCCGCTGACGATGATGCCGGCGTCGGTCTCTTTCTCCACCTGAATGTAGACGTCCTTCACCTCGTTGACCGGCTTATGACGATCGATCGGCGGGTTGACGATAGCGTGGTTGAAATAGAGCCCGGTTTCCTGAATGCGTTTGTACCAGTGGCGCGCGTTGTCGGCGAACTGGCCGTAGAACTCCGGATAAGCGCCCAGCGCGCAGCCGAAGGCCGCCTTATAATCCGGCGTGCGCCCCATCCAGCCGTAGCTTTGGCGCGACCAGTCGGCGATGGCGTCACGCTGCTGGCGCATCTCTTCCGGGCTGCGGGCATAGCGGAAGAACTTGTGGGTGTAGCCGCCGTTGCCGGTGTCGGTATTCCAGCACAGGCGATCCTGGCTGGCCGGATCGTGCAGCGCGTCGTACAGCTGGCCGACCGAGGCCGCCGCATTGCGGAACGCCGGGTGGGTGGTGACGTCTTTCACGCGCTCGCCGTAAATGTAAATTTCGCGGCTGTCCTGCAAACTTTTCAGGTATTCGGCGCCGGTGAACGGGCGTTTGCTGTCGGCACGAAAGTCTTCTGGTTTCATCGGGTCTTCCTCGTAATCGGCATTTTTCAGGCCGTGGAGTCGGCCATTTGTTAAAATAATGTTTTCTTTTGGTTGCTTAATTGAAGCTGCCAAAGCCGGTTTCGAGAAGAGACTTTTGCGGCAATCGCCGGTACTTTTCAGGTCAGTTTGCCGCTTTCGCGGCAAACTGTGATCGCGGTTACGAAAGGGCGTGCTGCGCCGCGCGGTAGGTCGAGGGGGAACAGCCTTCCAGCCGATTGAAAAACCGGGCGAAATAGGCCGGATCCTTGAAGCCGAGGCTGTAGGCGGTTTCATGCACCGTGCAGGCGCTGAACAGCAGCATGCGCTTGGCCTCGCGCAGCAGCCGATCGAAGATCAGCCGCTTGGGCGGCCGGTTGGCGAAGCGCCGACACAGGTCGTTGAGCCGCGATTCGGTCACCCCCAACGCCTGCGCATACTCCGGTACCGGCAGATGCTCGCGGAAACGCTCGTCCACCATCTTGTTGAAGCGCTGGAACAGCTGCAGTTCGCCACGCACGCCGCTGTTGGCGCTGTCTTCCAGCGCGGTATTGCGCAACAGCAACGTGAACACCGCCTGCGCCAGCAGCGCCAGCGTCTGTTCGCGCCCGGCCAGGTTCTGCGCGAACTCGCGGCGTATCAGCGCCCAATAGTGGCTGAGCGCCGTCAGCTCCTGCGGCGCGTCGGCCAACGACAGGCAGATGCCCGGCATGTCGAGCGCCAGGTTGCTGCCGGGGTACAGGCGCTCCAGCAGCGGCCAAATCAACTCCTGACGCACCGTCAGCACGTGGCCGTCGCTGTCCGGTTCGGTGAAGAACGCATGCGGCACCGACGGCGGCGTGAGGATGAACAGCGGCGCCTGCACCGAATAGTGCTGATCGTCGAGCTGCAGCTCTATCTTGCCGGTCTCCAGAAAATGCACCTGGAAGAAGCAGTCGTGCCAGTGCACCTGCATGTCGCGGCCAAAGAATGCCGCCAGCCCGGCGAAGGTTTCGTAGTGCACCTCGTCGGCGGCGTAGCGCGCGTCATACTCTTTGCAAATATCGATGTTGGCGATAAAACCGGTACTTTTCCGCACCTCATTACCTCCTGCAATCCTGCCTGTCTGCGTATCAAGGCGTCGCTCTCGGGCGCGAATCCTTCATCGGGATGCGCCACACCAGCACGGCGCCGACGATCAACAGCGCCGAGACGAAATACAGCCCGGAGTTGAAGCTGCCGGTCAGATCCTTGAACCAGCCGATCAGCAGCGGGCTGAGCGCCGATCCGATGTTGCCGGTGGCGTTGATCACGGCGATCCCCACCGCTCGCGCTTCCAGGCTGATCGACTGATCCGGCGTGGTCCAGAAGATCGCCATGGCGGTAAAGGAACCGACCGACGCCATCACGATCCCCAGCAGTTGGATCAGGCTGTGATCGGTGGCGGAAGCCAATAGCCAGCCGGCGGCGGCGAACAGGTACGGCAGCGCTGTGTGATGCTTGCGCTCCTGCAGCCGGTCGGATCGTTTGCTCCACCACACCATGCCGGCGATGGTGCAGATCTGCGGGATCGCCGCCAGAATGCCGATCGTCACGTTGCTGCTGCCCTGGTTGAAGCTCTGCAGGATCTGCGGCGTCCAGATATTGATCGCGCTCAGGGTGTTGGTCAGGCAGAAATAGGCCAGCGTATACATCAACACAATCGGCGTGAAAATCTCGCGCCACAGGCTGCGCTGCTGCAGCGCGCGGTGGCTGCTCGGCCCGTTGGGCTGCACCAGCTGCAGCTTATCGGCCTCCATCATCGTCTTCAGGCTGGCTTTTTCCTCGTCGGTCAGCCACTTGGCCTTGGCCGGCGTGTCGTCGAGGTAGAACCACACCACCACGCCCAGCAGCACCGACGGAATGCCTTCCAGCAGGAACAGCCACTGCCAGCCCTTCAGGTTCATCACCCCGTCCAGCGCCAGAATATAGCCGGAGACCAGCGAACCGATCGCCATAGTCACCGGCATAGCGATCATGAACAAGGCGTTGGCGCGGGCGCGGTAGAACGCCGGGAACCAGTAGGTGAGGTACACCAGAATGCCCGGCAGAAAGCCGGCCTCGGTGATGCCGACGATCATGCGCAGCACGTACAGGCTGGTCGGTCCGGTGGCGAACATGGTGCAGGTGGAGGCGATGCCCCACAGCACCATGATGGTGGCGATCCAGCGCCGCGCGCCGACCCGGCTCAGCATCATGTTGCTGGGAATGCCGAAGATCACGTAGGTGGCATAGAACAACGTCGCCGCCAGCCCGAACATGGTCGAGCTGAGGCCGAGATCTTTGCCCATCGTCAGCCCGGCGAAGCCGATGTTGATGCGATCGAGGAAAGAGAAAACAAACAACACGAACAGGAAAATAATCAGGCGCCGAAACAACTTTTTAATCACCGATTGCTCGGCGGCGGTTAACGCTTTATGTTGCTGCGCCGGGTTGGCCGGCGGCAGCGAATCGACGTGGTTCATGGTTCAGTAGACTCCCGATGAAGGCGCTTGCGCCTCGCCCTGTTTGAACTCGTCCGCCAGGGCTTCCGCCGCCCGCGCCAGCAGGGTGGTATCCACCCCTACCGCGACGAACAGCGCGCCGGCTTCCAGATAGCGCTGCGCCAGCGCCTTGTTGGCCATCAGAATGCCCGGCGCCTTGCCGGCGGCACGGATGCGCGCGATGGCGTCGTCGATGGTGCGCTGCACCTCCGGATGCTGCGGATTGCCGGCGAAGCCCATGTCGGCGCTGAGATCCGCCGGGCCGATGAACACGCCGTCCACCCCTTCCACCTGCAGAATGGCGTCGAGGTTTTTCACCGCCTCGCGGGTTTCAATCTGCACCAGCACGCACATCTGCTCGTCGGCCTGCTGCAGGTAATCGGGCACCCGGTTCCAGCGCGAAGCGCGCGCCAGGGCGCTGCCGACGCCGCGCACGCCGTGCGGCGGATAACGCGTGGCGCGCACCGCGTCGCGCGCCTGTTCGGCATTCTGAATCATCGGGATCAATAAGGTTTGCGCGCCGACGTCCAGCAACTGCTTGATGATCACCGCGTCGTTCCACGGCGGCCGCACCACCGGCTGGCTCGGGTAAGGGGCGACCGCCTGCAGCTGCCCCAGCACCGTCTGCACGTTGTTGGGCGCATGTTCGCCGTCGATCAACAGCCAGTCGAAACCGGCGCCGGCCAACAGTTCGGCGCTGTAGCTGCTGCACAGCCCGAGCCACAGCCCGATCTGCGGGCGTTTTTCCTGCAGCGCTCGCTTGAAGTGGTTGGTTAACATCGCATTCTCCCTGACAAGCGGGCGCGGCGCATGGCCCCCGCCCGGTTTAGTGCGGCCCGATTCGCCGAGCCTGCTTATTAGACGAAGCGGCAGCTGATGCAGCCCATCGGGCCATAATCGACGTGGAAAGTATCGCCGCGCCGCGCCGGCACCGGCCGGGTGAAGGAACCGCCGAGGATCACCTGCCCCGCCTCCAGCTCCACCTCATACGGCGCCAGCTTGTTGGCCAGCCAGGCCACGCCGTTGGCCGGGTGATTGAGCACCGCCGCCGCCACGCCGGACTCTTCAATCACGCCGTTGCGGTACAGCAGCGCAGAGATCCAGCGCAGATCCAGCGCATCCGGCTTGATCGGCCGCCCGCCCATCACCACCCCGGCGTTGGCGGCGTTGTCGGAGATGGTGTCGAACACCTTGCGCGGCCGCTGCGTCTCGGGATCGACGTTGTGGCTGCGCGCGTCGATGATCTCCAGCGCCGGAATGACGTAGTCGGTGGCGTTGTAGACGTCGAACAGCGTGCAGTTCGGCCCGCGCAGCGGCTTGGCCAGCACGAACGCCAGCTCCACTTCCACCCGCGGCACGATAAAGCGATCGATCGGAATGTCGCTGCCGTCGTTGAAGAACATGTCGTCCAGCAGCGCGCCGTAATCCGGCTCGGTGATCTGCGAGCTCACCTGCATGGCGCGCGAGGTCAGGCCGATCTTGTGGCCTTTGAGCGTGCGCCCCTCGGCGATCTTCAGATCTACCCACTGCCGCTGAATGGCATAGGCGTCTTCAATGGTGATCTCGGGATGATCGAGCGACAGCGCGCGGATCTGCTCACGGCTCTTTTCCGCCTGATGCAGACGCTGCACGGCGCGGTTAACCTGCTCTTTATCCAGCATTTACGACCCCTTATTCACGCCTTGTTGAACAGCGCGTGGACATTGTTCTGTTTGTAATTCAGCACCGGATCCAGCTCTTCCATGGTGAAAGAGAGCGCCAGGTAACGCTGCGCCATCAGCGCGGCGAAGTGTTCCTTGATCAGCGCAAACAGCATCTCGCCCACCTGCTGACGGCTTTCCAGACTGCGGCCGTGGCCGATCTTCAACGTCATGTGCACGAAGGCGTAATCCTGCTTGCCGTCGGCCATCTGCCAGGTATCGAGCCAGATGGCCCGGCTGCGCACGCCGGCCAGCGGGAAGATGCCGGTCGCCGCCAGCGCCTCGTTGACCTTGGCGAACAGGGTGGGCAAATCCGCCTCGCGGCGGATATTGTCGGTACATTCAGCGTAAAAATGGGGCATTCACACACCTCAGGCTTCAGCGGGCAAAGGGAACACGGCGTTGACCTGCCCGGTGCCGGAACTGGCGAACAGCGGGGTGATGAACTCCACCTTGCCGTCGTACTTGTCCCAGCCGAGCAGGCCCAGCAGCATCACGGTGTCGTGCATGTTGCCTTCGCCGTAGCAATAATCGGCATACTCCGGCAGCATTTCGCAGAACTCGCGAAAGCGCCCCTCTTCCCAGAGCTTGACCACCCGTTCGTCCATTTGCTGGTCGAACTGACGGGTGTAGCTGTTCATGCCCTCTTCGGCGCGCTGATCGTCGATAAAGCGGTGCGACAGCGAGCCGCTGGCCAACACCGCCACGGTGCCGTCGTATTTTTCTATGGCGCTTTTGAGCGCCTCGCCCAGCCGGCGGCTGTCGGCGAAGTCATGCACGGTGCAAAACGCCGAGATCGACACCACCTTGAAATGCTTGTCGGCATTCATGTAACGCATCGGCACCAGCGTGCCGTATTCCAGCTTCAGGCTCGGGATGTCGTGCGCCTTGGCGCGTACGCCCCGCTTGCAGGCTTCATCGGCGATCAGCTGGCCCAGCGCCGGGTTGCCGTCGTAGTCGTAAGTCATGTCGCGGATGAAATGCGGCAGCTCGTTGCTGGTGTACACGCCGGAGAAATGCGCGCTGCAGTTGATGTGATAGGCGCTGTTCACCAGCCAGTGGGTGTCGAACACCACGATGGTGTCGACGCCCATCTCGCGGCAACGCGCGCCGATCTCTTTATGGCCGTCGATGGCCGCCTGCCGGCAGCCAAAGTTTTTCCCAGGGATTTCCGACAGATACATCGATGGCACATGTGTAATCTTGGCGGCTAACGCTAACTTACCCATAAGTCCTCACATGAAACAAAAATGATTCCGTGAACGATGCCGAGGCCTGATTAAACGCCCCAGCGTGGGATCGGGTGATCACCCATGGAAATGCACACGTTCTTCATCTCGGCGAACACTTCGAAGCTGTATTCGCCGCCTTCGCGGCCGGTGCCGGAGGCTTTCACGCCGCCGAACGGTTGGCGCAGATCGCGCACGTTTTGGGTGTTGACGAAAACCATGCCCGCTTCGATGCCGCGGGCCAGGCGCAGAACCTTGCTCACATCCTGCGTCCAGATGTACGACGCCAGGCCGTACTCCACGTCGTTGGCCATGCGCAGGCCGTCTTCTTCTGATTTGAACGGCAGCAGGCAGGCCACCGGCCCGAAGATCTCCTCCTGCGCCACGCGCATCCGGTTGTCGACATCCGCCAGCACCGTCGGGCGCAGGAAGTTGCCGTGGCTCAAGCCGGCCGGTTTATCCGGGCCGCCGGCCAGCAGGGTCGCCCCTTCCTCCACCCCGAGGCGGATATAGCCGGAGACTTTTTCCCAGTGCTGCGGGCTGATCAGCGCCCCCACCTGGGTGTTGGGATCTTGCGGATCGCCGACGCGCAGACGGTTGGCGCGCTCGGCGAAGCGTTTGACGAATTCCGGATAGATGCTCTCCTGAATGAAGATGCGCGAACCGGCGGTACAGCGTTCGCCGTTGATCGAGAAGATGGTGAACAGCGCGGCGTCGAGCGCCCGCTCGATGTCGGCGTCTTCAAAGATCAGCACCGGCGACTTGCCGCCGAGCTCCATGGAGAATTTCTTCAGCCCGGCGCTTTCGATGATGCGCCGGCCGGTGGCGGTGCCGCCGGTGAACGAAACCGCGCGCACGTCTTTATGGCGCACCAATGCGTCGCCGGCGGTGGCGCCGTAGCCCTGCACCACGTTCAGCACCCCAGCCGGAATGCCGGCCTCCAGCGCCAGCTCGCCCAGGCGATCGGCGCTCAGCGGCGACAGTTCGGACATTTTCAGCACCGCCGTGTTGCCCAGCGCCAGGCAAGGCGCCGTTTTCCAGGTGGCGGTCATGAACGGCACGTTCCACGGCGACACCAGCGCGCAGACCCCCACCGGCTGCACCAGCGTGTAGTTGAGCATCTTGTCGTCCACCGGGTAGGTCTTGCCGTTCATCTGCTGGCATACCTCGGCGAAGAATTCGAAGTTGTGCGAGGCGCGCGGGATCAGCACGTTTTTGGTCTGATGGATCGGCAGGCCGGTGTCGGCGGTTTCCATTTCGGCGATCTGCGGCACGTTCTGGTCGATCAGTTCACCCAAACGGCGCATCAGGCGCGCGCGCTCTTTCATCGGCGTGTTGGCCCACTTGGGGAAAGCCTCTTTCGCGGCCGCCACCGCCTGGTCGATCTCCAGCTGGCCGCCGGAGGCCACTTCCGCCAGCACCTCGCCGTTCGCCGGGTTGGTGGTGGTGAAATACTCTTTGCTGGCGACGTTCTTGCCGTTGATCCAGTGGTTGATGGTTTTCATCGTAGGCTCTCCTCGTAATCTTTTTCACTGATAATGTGGTTAACCAAACGGCCGATGCCCTCGATCTCCACCACCACTTCGTCGCCCGGCCGCACGTCGGCCAGCCCTTTCGGCGTGCCGGTGGCGATCATGTCGCCCGGCTGCAGCGTCATGAATTCGCTCAGGTAGGCGATCAGGAACGGAATGTCGAAAATCATGTCGGCGGTACTGCCGCGCTGGCGCAGCTCGCCGTTGACGTAGGTGCTGAGCGCCAGCCGGTGCGGATCGGCGACGTCGTCGCGATCGACGATGTACGGCCCGATCGGCGTCAGGGTATCGCGGCTCTTCACCCGCAGATTCGGCCGGTAGTAGTTTTCCAGGTAGTCGCGGATGGCGTAGTCGTTGCACAGGGTGTAACCCGCCACATACTCCATGGCGCGCTCGCGGCTGACGTTGCGTGCGGTCTTGCCGATCACCGCCACCAGCTCGGCTTCGTAATGCATGTACTCCACGTCGGCCGGACGCACCGATACCTGACGATGGCCGGTCAGAGTGTTCGGCGCCTTGAGGAACACCAGCGGCTCTTCCGGTGCCTTGAATTCCAGCTCGCTGGCGTGGTCGGCATAGTTCAGCCCCAGGGCGAACACCGTGCCCTGCGCCGGCGGCAGCCATTCCACTTCACGCTCCTGCAGCACCTCGCCGTTTGGCAGCGTGACGCGCAGCTGGTCGTCTACCTGAACGTTGACGATCTGGCCATGATGGCGAATACGGGCATGTTTCATGATGCGGCTCCTGCCTGAGTGACGCGGTTGCTCAACGTGGGCAGGCCGGCGGCGCGCACCGTCACCTCATCCCCCGGTTTGATCTCTATCCGCTGGTGCGGGGTGCCGATCAGCACCGCATCGCCCGGCTGCAGGGTGATGAAATCGCTGATGGCGGCGATCAGCTCCGGCACCGAGCGCACCAGATCGGCGGTGGACCAGCGATCCCGCTCCACGCCGTTGATCTCGGTGACGATCTCCAGCCGATCGGCATTCTCCAGTTGGCCCATCTCACCCAGCGGGCAGAAGCCGTCGCGGCATTTGGCCTTGATCGCCGGGCGATAGAAGCTGCTCTCCGGCAGGCTGACGTCGTTGGCCAACGCGTAACCGGCCAGATAACGGCTCACCTGCGCCGCCGGCACCTTGCGCGCGGTGTCGCCGATGATCACCGCCAGCGTGCCGCCGCTCTGCACGGTTTCACCGGCCGGAAACGGGATCGCCCCGCCGTTGGCGAGGTGGGTATTGCGCGGTTTGATAAACCACACCGGGGTTTTGGGCGGGGTCTGGTACGGCGGCTGGTGAAACGCCTGATCCCAGGCGTCCAGTTGGCTGCGGTGGTTCAGCGCAACGGAAAATACGGTGCCTTTCATGCGAACTCCTCCAATGGCAAAACATGACAACCGGCATTCATTAATATATTAATGATTACTTTTATACGCTGCGCAGCTTTTACGCAACGCGCTTGGAATGATTTGTGATCGTGATAACAAAATATTCACAAACAACAAACATTGGCGTGATTATTCAACGTATTAATCATTTTTCTCGCCATTTTTCGCTGCGCTACGCATTTTTGCTTTATCCCTGCGGGTAACTTTGGCTACTATTAAGTTATTAACAAATCGGGCTTTGCGGGGCAGGCGCCCCCATGACGAGCGCCGTAACAGCGAACACCTTGATAGCTAAGGCCAAACTTATGCATGAATCGTTAACCATCGCCCTGCTGCAGGCGCGTGAAACCGCCATGGGGTTCTTCCGCCCGATCCTGAAAAGCCACAATCTCACCGAGCAGCAGTGGCGCATCATCCGCGTGCTGGCCAACAGCCGCTCGATCGAATTCCACGAACTGGCGGCGGAAACCTGTATCCTGCGCCCCAGCCTGACCGGCATTCTGTCGCGCATGGAGCGCGACAAACTGATCTTCCGCCTCAAGCCGGTCAACGATCAGCGCAAGCTGTACGTGTCGCTGACCCAGCAGGGGCAGGATCTGTATGAAGTGGCGCGCCACCAGGTGGAACAGGGCTACGCCGAGATTGAAGCCGCTTTCTCGCGGCAGAAAATGGACCAGCTGATGACGTTGCTGGACGAGCTGATCACCCTGGGCGACAGCCTGCCCGCCAACGTCACCGCGCATCCTGCCAAGAAGTGACACCATGGGTCGAATTGCTGCCGAAACGCATTGCTGCTGGTGGGGTTTGAGAGGGGGCCAAAGACAACAAGGCAATCCTTGCCCCCTCGATGAGTTCACGATTTCCCTGACGTTTTTACCTTGACGTCATGCCGGATTCAAAAGCCTGAGTAAATTAGGGGCGTTGAGTTTTTTCAGCGCATTGCATTTATGCTGTGAAACGATTTTTTCCGTCATGCGCGCGGTTCTGGCCACGCGCCGTACTGGAAATCCGCGAGTTAATAAATTCAGTACGGTAAATTCAGCATCGGTGAGACTGGGATCCAGACACTGAACGGCGGGGAGCGCTGGCCCTTGAGCCAGTAGCTGGGCCGTTTTCTGCAGACTTTGACCGTCGTCCAGAAGATGGATCTCTAACGAGATATATCGCTTGCGCATACGCATGGCCAAGGCCCGGCTCTGTGCATTGCAACAAAGATACACCCTGCCGTTCCATTGACCGGTCCCCAGCCTCGATAAAATGTCGAGCAATGTCTGTTGGCTCGCCGTCAGCGAAAAGCGGCATCGCACGGCAATGATATCCATCGTCAGCAGTCTCCAGTGCCACCGAATATCATCCGTAGTAATCTGGCTATTTTCACCTTCGCGCAAAATTAAATATCTAAGGCCTTCGGCGTAGAAGTGATTGTCGTCCAAAATGGCGTAATTCACGATGCGACTCTCATTCACAGGGTGCTTGGGGTATAAATCACGTGGAGCGTGCCGGTATAGTCACCCGCCGTTTTACTTTCGGCGGCAAACGTCGGCGTCGTGAGCACTATCGGTGCCGGCACGCACAGCACGCTTTCACTCCCGCCTGGCAAAACGACCTGGCGAAGAATGCTCCGATCATTCGTGCCCTGCCAGACGATATCCGTTCCGTTGCTGGCGGTTTCTGTCGCGCCGGTCACCGGGTTAGTCACTGAGACCTGATAATCCACCCGGTCGCGTGCGCTGGTTTGGCTGCCGCCTCGCCGCCAGACAGAAAACGCACCGGCCGCGCGATCTGCCGCCGCCACGCCATCGTCGGTGAAGCGCAATATCACGCGGCTGCTGGCGGAGTTATTGCCGTCATACAGGCACATGTCCAACGAAGATTGCCCCTTGATTTCGCTCCCGCCTGGGCGCCCCGGCAGATTGCTCATAGTCAGGTTCAGATTCACCACCGGCGCGGAGTGAGGAAAAGCGGGTAAATAAATCTGATGATTGCTTGAATCAATCACCTCCAGGCGAATATTCGCCTGCCAGTTGGCGATCGTCAGGTAGCCGGGGCAGCCCACGTTGGCGTCGTTAAAATTCCCTCCGCAGTCGGCGCTTCCCCACTGACGCAGGTTCTGTTTCAGGGTGGCGCTCCAGATCCCCGGCTGATTGAGTTTTTCCAGCTCGCTTCTGACGATATAAAAGTCAAAATAGGGCTCGCTATTCCAGGCTGCGATATCCGCGCTGCCGCCGGTCACATAACTGGCAAAAGTAAAGACTTTGTTATTTATGAACATGTGTTTTTCACCATAGACTTTTACGTCCACGGTCTTCTTACTCAGTTCATGAGTAAAACGCAGGGTTATCGCATAAGGCGCCGCAGGATTGGCGCTAAACCAGACCGGCGCCGTCATGCAGGCGCCATTAGTAGCACCGGTACGCGACAGGCAGGTCAGGGCATTACGGCCCCACTTTTGCGGATCGGCAGGATCATAGCCACCCGGCTCATGCCGCCAGATGTCAAAACGGGCAGGCGGCGTCAGCCGATCGAAGCTGAAGCTGACGCTGGTATTTCTGCCGGCCGGAGCCCCCGCCAACGTATGACTGCTCCACAAGATCAACAACACGAACAGACTAATTAAACGTTTCACGTGAACTCCCTGTGGCAGTCGTTTCCTGATGATTCATGGCGGTCTGGCCCGAAGGCTGTGCACGGCCGGCCATCATTAATTGCGCCCGGCGCTGAACGTTGTCCGGCAGCGCCGAGAAAGTCATCTCACGACAGGCCACCGTGCCGACGTAGCGCACGACGTCGCGCGTGCTTTTGACCTGCAGCGCGCATTGATAGAACTGTTGATTTCGTACCAGATACAACGCCTCGATCGGCGCCTCGCTCTGCGCGCTGAATCCTCCATCTCCGAGATCGTTCCAGCCAATGACGTTCAACGGCACACTGCCTGACAGCGGCAAATGCCGCTCGTCGGTCAGTTGACCAAGCCAGGTATAGCTGGCCACCGTGCGAACTTCGCGACGCAGCATATTGCCCGGCACCATAAAGACCGTCCGGCTGCCGGAGCCCTGCGTGATTTCGCTGCTGGCGCCGTGGGAGACGTCCAGTGATTCGCTCACCGATAGCGTGGTTTGCTGGTAACCCGGCACGGCAAATAACGCGCGGCGGTTGGCGGCCACCTCTGCACTCCCTCCGTTGTCCAGCGCTACGGCAATTCGGGAACTTTGCCGATCGTCGGGCGCCGAGACATCCACGCCGATAGCCGATGCCGGGCGTCCGTCTCCCCAGCGGCCGAACCAGAGTCCGGAACGGGAAAGCGCGAAAGTCGAACTGTAGTTGCCGCTGCTACTGAGGGTGTGGTGGCGTGCCTGGCGATCCCAACTATCGCTCAGCGTCAGGCTGCCGTTACCGTACTGCCCGCCCTGACGGGTATAGACGGAGGTATTCAGCGAGTCGCCATTGATACCGGAAGCGCCCACGCCATATTCGTTTTCTCCGCGAGCATCGGTGTACCAATTATGCGCCACGTTGTAGCTGAGGGTTCCCGCCTGCCGTTGCTGTTGTTGCCAGGTAGCGCCAAGCGAGGTATAGCCGGAGCTTTCGCCCTGGCGCGGACGAGCCAGGGACAGGCTAACGCTCAGGTAGCCGCCTTTATCCCTGGCAGCAGAATGATTTTCACTGCGCATAAACAGGTTGATGCTGCTGTTGATGTTCAATCCGTTGGTGCTGAACGAATTACTGAGGCCACCCTGCCATGAGCGGGCGTGCGAACGGGTCATGTACATCTGCTCCCAAGGCAAGCCGTTGTCACGACCGTTATCGTCGGAGGGCAAGTCGCGTCGGGCGATATAGCGCCCCTCATTACGATTGTCGGAGTAGCCCAGTGAGGCATACCAGCTTCCTACCGGAACGGAAAACATCAGCGACAGCGATCGATAACAACCGCTGACGCCGTAAAATCCCGCATTACGGTTGTCGCAGTTTTCCGCCGCCAGAGCGTTGCGGTAGAAACTCAGCGAAAAGCCGTCGTTGTAGCTCACCTGCTGAATGTTGCCGCGCTCCCCCTCGCTGCCATAAAGGTAACTAAAACGAGTGCTCAGGACGCCGTCGACAGGGCCGGTGTTAAAACCGTGGTACCAGTCGAGGGCGTTTTCCGCAAATCGATGTTGTCGGGTCACTGTCGCGCCGCTGGTTAACGCCAGGGTGGCGGTTATCGGCAGGCGCACACCGGCCTGAGCTACGGGTGAGCGTGGGTCCTGCTGCGAGTCATTGTCCGTTTCGCCGGCTTGCAGAAACCATTCCACACGGTCAAAGGGGGTCATTCCCGTGCGCGTAAACGGGACGTCTTCGGTACGCAACAGACGATTATTTTCATAAATAGCCAGCGTCACCGTATAACTGCCCTCGGGAAATGCGCGAGTATCCAGCGTCTGGGCACCGGCATTCAGGTAAAAACTGCCCAGCAGTTGATTACCTCGCCGGGCGTCAATGCGCGCGTCGTGCGACAAAAATACAGTGACCGGCGTCCCTTGCGATTGTTGAACCGGGTTTATCCAGGCGCGTGTAGAACCGGCACGCATGCCGCGGATCTTACCGATAGGCAACTGGCTGAGCGTGATATTGCCCCCGGCGTTGCTGAACAAATCTCGGGTATCCATCTCCCCCAGTTGGACATAGTATTTGCGCCACAAGTCCTGACGAAACCAGGCGTTATTGACCGTCACATCCTGCATGTGCTGCTCACGCGAGCGTTGCCCCAGCCAGTTCCAGTCAACGTTCACATAGCCATCCTGCGTCACCGCCAGCGCACCGTTGCCCTGCACGTTGACCGATTGATAATCACGATCGGCGACAAAGTTGATATTTTGCTGATGAACGAGCGCAGTCTCGGTTTCACGCGTAGGCTGGAACCACTGCTTATCTTCCGAAGGCTTCGGCATATAGTGCTTGTCGAGAAACAAGCTGATACGCGCGTTGTTTTCATCGTAAATCACCGCTGCACTGCTGGTCTCGATATACCCACAGCCACGCGCCTCGCCGTTGCTGCTACAGGCCAGATTGCCGTTGCGAGGCATCGGAGCCGCCAGCACCGCATTGATGGCTGATAGCAGGCGAGGATCATCATTAAACCGTTTTTTGATAGCGTCTAGCAGACTCTCCGGCTGTATGAAACGCACGGTCTCCAGATTCATGTCCGTTTCGAACAGGCCAAGAGAATCACCGTACAGCGTCACTTCAATCCATAAGCGCTGGTTTTTCGCCAGCTCCTCAAAACCCTCCGGAATAGCCATCTCCGCGCAGGCTTGCTGAATGGATGCAGGTAACAATGCGGCAAAAAGGAGAATATTACGGGGGAGAGACATGAAAAAAACCTCTGATGTCAGGAAGACATCAGAGGGTGGAGACCCTCTGATGTTAATGACTTACAAACGCACTACCTTGTTTATGCACCGCCTTCCGCGGTAGTCGCCTGGGTCAACATCAAGCTGACTACACCGCTGTATTGGCCCGTTTTCAAAATACCTTTGGTGGTCTGAGAAATGATGAGCGGCAGTACCGCAGAACCATTTTCCACTGTCCCAGGGAACAGCTCGGCACCGGTGAATTCGGCGTCGGTGGTCGTGAGCGCCTTTTCACCCAGTTGTACCGTCAGGGGTATATTCTGATCGCCATCCGCATTGGTTAACTGTGCGGCGCTGACCAGACGGACTTTGACGTTACTGGTGGCGGAGTTAGACCATACTTTCGTGTTCAAACGATAGCTTTCCAGACCCCGACCCGGCAGGTACTGCATATCGATGCTGGCCGGCAGCGGGGTATTGTCCGCCTGGGTCATATCCAGCTGGGAATCGACGCTCGCATTGACTGTGATATCTTTTTGAATGGCAAGCGAGCTGAAAGAAGTGGCCAGCGCGGTAGCAATCAGCAGAGGTTTAATATAATGACGCATTGTTATCTCCATATTGGCATGCGGGCTTCATTCGCCCTATAAATAAACCACAGGCGTGGTTATTACGGTTGTCACGTTATTTTGCGACGGGTAATTCAGCCTCTTCACTGGTTTTACTCAGCCAGTTAAAGTAGCGAAACTTGTAGGTTGCACCACTATTTGCACTCAGGGACTTTAATTTTCTTTGCGTCCCCGGATACACAGTAGCGTCTTCTTTAATCCATTTGCACGATGCATTGGCACGGCAAAAACCAATTTCTTTTAGCGGAACTCGTACGTTTCCTGTATTTATAACTTCTCCGAGTGCAGGATTAATTTCCAGCGAAACCTTAGGCCGCTCTGGAGCAATATGCACCAAAGCCCCCCAGATAACATTCACCCCTAGCTTCGCTTCTGCTGAGCGGGTTTTATTTTCTCCGGACAATAAAACATCAGGCTGTTTCACCCCTTCAAAATAAACCCGCCATGTACTTTCCGTTGTCGGAGGTGATAGGGATACCAGGCGCACAACGCGCATTGAGCCAGCAGCAAGCGCAAATTTGGCAGGTGTTACTATCAGACCGTCCTTTTTCCATGAAGCGATTTCCACCTCTTTTTCATGCGGCGTACCTGGGTTAAGAATTCTCTTTTGCGTCACCCGAACGAACTGAATATCATCACTTTTGGATGCCACTTTAATGATCGCGGTCCCTGAAGCATCGACACCCAGCTCCATCGGATAAACACTCATATTAGCCAGAGCAACGTTGCTAAATAAGGAGAATAATAGTAAAAGGGCCAAAACCCTACTTATCCCGGGTAGCGTTTTATTATCTTTCAAATCTCACCTTCTTGTGCTCATCATAATGATGCGTAATGTTCTTCTTCTCATTCAGACACACTTTTCATGTCCTCACACCTTGAGAAAAATCTTATACTAAGCAGGATGACCATCACCACTTGTATCGCGAAATTTGGAAAACACAGTTTTTTTCTCTATTTACTGACTATTTATACGAAATAGTTAAAGAAAAACACTGATTATGATGATTTAGTTAAACTATCGATCTGATTAAAAAACAACCCAAAAAGGGGCGATAGAGAACCCACCCTGCCGGATAAGGTATAAATAAAAATCACAAACCCAAAAAGAGGTTTTTATATGTTCTTTATGTTAAGCAATTCGTTAGTATTTGACCCAAACACACAAAAACTCAGCCTGGCAGGCCAGCCTGAATCAGCGGTAAAGTTATCAGCGCCTGCTGTTCGATTATTATTGGAGTTCATTAGAAATAGAGAAAAAGAGCTCAGCAGAGACATGCTGATTACCCGGGTGTGGCAAGATTTTGGCTATACGCCATCCGGTAACAACCTCAACAAAGCTGTCAGCGAGATTCGAAAAGCCTTCCAGTCGTTGGGCGTTCACACATCGCCAATAGTGACAGTACCAGGCAAGGGTTTTTATTTTGATGCGGATGTCGTAGCACAGAAGCATCTCGATAAAAATGTCGCTATCGAGCCAGTTCCTCCACCGAAAACGAAAACAAAAAAAACATGGAAAGAGAGATTACGTTTATCAACACACCGGCCTTACTGTATTGCGGCATTAGCCGTATCAACGTTAATCGGAGGGAGCTACTTACTTTCAGAGTATGCGATGAATATTCCGCGAATCATGAGGCTACCGAATGAAAATTTTGAGCAGTGTACTGTCTGGTGGATAAGCACCCCTGAAAAACCGATTATTTTATCCAAGCTTCCTTCCCTGCTTAGTGAGAATAACCTGGACTGCCAGCGCGACAAGTATGACATCTATTATTTTAGCGCCCGCTTCCCTCTCACCTCTGCAGATGAGATTTTTATTGGCTCCTGCCCAAAAAGTAAAAAGGGCCTATGTAAAACAATTCGTTATAAAAGTGGGGTTGAAAAGTGAGGATTAAAGCTCTGTTAATCGTCAGTGGCGTTGTGACGGTGGGATTACTGGCAACTTTCCTTTCCCATACCAGGACTGAGAAGCAAGATATGCTTGCATGTACCACTAAGTTTATTTTTACCCGAAATGCAGGCAAAGTCAGTGAGGTAAAAGTGAATGTGATGACCCAGTTTTACTTTCATCGCGACGGAACCGGAATCACCACCTACAAAGGGGCAGCCTCTACCCGAGAGCTGGCGACGATGGTGGATCGCGATGTGAATTTTACCTGGAGGCCGCGCAATGATGCGGGAATCATCGAGCTGACCTACACGAAGACGCTACGGCGACATAACGATAATACGCCAGACAACGTGTGGGGCGATTTTGCCCGGCGTGGAACTCGTTACTATCTGACTATTTCTGAGGTGGCTCCGTCGGTGTGGTTGATTCAGGACAGGAAGTATCCAACCTACCTGTGCCGAGAAGAGTAAAGGCTGACATCTGCTTCATACGCAACCGGCTATATACATCAATAACCGGTTGCATCTTAATGGGGCACTTGGTTAAGGAAACGTCCCGCGGAGCCGGTAAGCGCTTCTGCCCAAACCTCCAGCTTGAGCAAACAACTGTCTATCAATCAATCAATCGGGCATGCGGTAAAACTCCCGCTGATGAGATCAAAATCAGCGGTGAGCATTCGTTTCCGGCAACAGCGCGCCGCCGTCCACCACCAGCGTCTGGCCGGTGATGTAGGCCGCCGCCGGCGAGGCGAGAAACACCATCGCCGCGGCGATGTCTTCCGGTTCCCCCAGCCGCCCGAGCGGCACCGCGGCGGCGATCGCCTGATTCACCTGCGCGTCGCCCAGGTTGGCCATCGCCGGCGTGCGGATCATCCCCGGCTCCACGCCGTTGACGCGAATGTTCTCCGCCGCCAGCTCCAGCGCCGCCGCGCGAATAAAGCCGTTTACCCCGGCCTTGGAGGCGGCGTAATGCGCCAGCCCCGGATACGCCACCCGCGGGCCGGTCACCGACGAGGTCACCAGCAGGCTGCCGCCGCCGGCGCGGCGCATCCACGGCAGCGCCGCCTGCGCCAGAAAGAACGGCGCCATCAGATTAACGCTCAGCGTGCGTTGCAGCAGGGCCGCGTCGATGGCGGCGAACGGCGTCAGCGGAAAGTAAGCTGCGTTGTGGATCACCACGTCCAGCCGTTGATGCCGCTCGCCCACCGCCGCCACCAGCTCGGCGATCTGCCCCGGCTCGGCCAGATCGCAGGCCAGCGCCTGCACGCTCAGCCCTTCGTCCCGCAGCATTTGCGCCGCCGCCTGCGCCTGCGGCAGCTGCACGTCCGCGATCGTCACCTCGGCGCCCAGCCGGGCAAAGGCGCTGACGATCGCCAGCCCGATGCCCTGCGCGCCGCCGGTCACCAGCACCGCCTGCCCGGCGAAGGCGTCGGCCGCATAGGTTGCGCTCATCGGCCTATCCTCGCGGGTGGCGCGTGGTGTTGAGCACCTGCGCGTGGGCGCCCACCGCAAAGTTGCTCAGCGCGCTGAAATCGCTGCCCTGATAACCGAGGATCTTGCCGTCGGTGCGCATGCCCTGCAGATCGATCATCACCACGCCCAGCGTCGGAATGATCTTCTCGCGCCAGACAAACAGATAAAGCTGCTCCGCCACCTTCACGTAGTGGCAGCGGTCGACGTCCGCCAGCCCTTTCTCCACCCCGTCCAGACACTGCCAGGCATAGAAGTTGTCGTTCAGGTAGATGTGCTCGTAACGTTCGGTCGGGCTGTAGGTGTACATGTTGCGCATGCCGATCAGCTCATCGGTAAAACCCGGCGGCGCCACGTCGGCGTCATCCAGCGTGCCGAAGCGGAATTCGGCCTCGACCGCGGTCAGCGGCAGCCCCTGTTCCACCCGGCTGAAGGCGTCGAGCCGCGCCTGCGCTTCGTCCGGCAGCTGGCCGTATACCGCGGTAAAGTTGCCCTGATTGCGGTCGCATACCAGCGTAATGCTGGCGTTGGCGCGGGCGGGATCGAGAAAATCGATGAACAGCACGCCGGGGCGAATGCTGGTGGCGCGATAGGCGACGCCGCGCCGCTCTCCCCACTCCAGCGTCTGCTCGTCGGTAAACCGACAGCGCTGCGTCGCGCCGTCGCTGAAACGCAGCGTCAGCGTGGTGCCCGCCAGGCCGTGCTGGCGTTCCAGCGTATTGCTGTGCGGCGCAAAGCCTTCCGCCAGCGCGCCAACCTGAATGAATACCGCTTCTGAACTCATGGAAATGCTCCTTACAGGGAAGTGAAAGCCAATGTCGGCACATCGACGATGGTGGAGCCGCCGTCGGCCACCAGCGCCGCGCCGGTAATGATTGAAGCCTCGCTGGAACAGAGGAAACGGCAGACGCGGGCGATCTCCTCGGCGCTGGCCGGCCGGCGCAGCGGCACGTCACGGCAGACCATCTGGTAGGCCTGCTCCAGCGAGATCTGATGGGCGTCCATCAGCAGCTGCATCTCTTCGTCCGCCATCGGCGTGGTCACCCAGCCGGGGCACACCGCGTTGGCGCGCACGCCCAGCGGGCCATAGTCACGGGCGATGGAGCGCATCAACCCGATCAGCGCGTGCTTGGCGGTGACATAACCGCAGACCTCCGGCCCGGCGGCCAGCGAGGCGATCGAGGCGACGAACAGCAGGTTGCCGCCGCTCTTGATCAGTTCCGGCAGGCAGGCGCGCGCGCTGGCGAAAGCGCTGTTGAGGTTGCTGTCCATCGCCCCTTGCCACTGCGCGTCGGTCATCTCGGTAATACGCTTGAAGCCCATGCCACCGGCGCTGCCAATCAGGCAGTCGATGCGCCCGGCGTCGCGCAGAATGGCCGGCAGCAACGTGTGGGCCCAGCTCTCGCCGCTGGCGGCGTCACCCACCAGCGCCTGCGCGCCGATCTCATGCGCCAGCGCCGCCAGCGGTTCCGGGCGGCGGCCGATGATGAACACCCGATCGCCCTGCGCCGCCAGCAGACGGGCGCAGGCGGCGCCGACGCCGGTGCCACCGCCGGTAATCACAACCACTCTATTCATGATTCAGCTTCTCCATCAGTTGGCCGATCATCAGCAGGCTGCTCAACAGCAGCCGCCGCTGTTCGGCGTCCAGCCGCAGATAGCGGCGGCCGGCCGGCAAACGGCTGACCACCTCCGACGCGGCGAAATGCTCGATATCCACCTGCCAGCGCCCGTCGTTCACCGTCAGCCGCACGCGGCGAAAATCCAGCTGCGCCAGCGTCTCGCCGATCTGCGGGTAGCGCAGCAGGCCTTCCAGCACCCGCTGCGCGGCCGCATGGCGCTGGCGCAGCAGATAGCGCACCCCGCACCGCCGCAGCCAACCGCCGGTCACCACGTCCAGCGTCAGCGGGGGCTGCGCCGCGCACGCGCCCTGTAACCGAAAACGGTGGCTGACGATATGCGCCATAAACAGCCCCTGCACCTGTTCGCTGACCTCGATCTGCGGCCCCTGCGGCAGCGTCAGCCGCAGCAGGCCCGGCGCCAGGCGTTCGCACGCGTAGGGTTCCAGGTTGCGCGCCAGACGATCCAGCGCGGCGCCCGGCCGATAGCCCGATGGCGCTCGCCGCCAGGCGCGATTAAGTGAGGGAAGTAAGCCGATCAAACTGCGCCTCCTCGTTTTCACCCTTGGCGAACGCGTTCTCCAGCACCTGCTCGACCGGCACCGGCTTGAACGGATTCACTTTCTGCACGCACAGCGTCCAGAACAGCGCATAGGCGGCGGTCAGGCCGATCATCCAGCCGAAGGGAATGTAGACGTCGCGCGGGTTCATCCCCGGCGGCGTGATGTAGACGATGGCCAGCACGATGCCGACGCTGGAGACGATCTGCGGCAGCGGGAACCACGGCGATTTATAGGCGCGCGGCAGATCGGGGCGGCGCAGGCGCAGCAGCACCACCGAGCAGGTCACCAGCAGGTAGGCCACGCCCCAGGCGCACACCGCCGCCAGCACCAGCGGAATGATCCTGTCGAGGTTGCCCTGAATGGCGAAGGCATGTACGCAGGGGATCAAGACCGCCACCAGAATGCCGACCACCGGCGTCTTAAAGCGCGGGTGCAGATAGGCGAACATGCGCGGCAGCGCGCCATCCAGCGCCATGCCGTACAGAATGCGCGGCACCGCCGCCATCAGCGTGTTGATGGTCGCTGCGCCCGCCAGCAGCAGGCCGACGCCCAGCCAGTATTTGCCGAACTGGCCCATCACCTGGCCGGCGAACGCCGGGATGGCCATCGGCGTTTCCAGCAGACGCGTGCCGCTGGCGGCGTCGATCACCACGTTTTCCACCTGGTGGCTGAGCGCCGCGCCGTACAGCGCCATGCACACCGCCACGCCGCACAGCCCGAGCGCCATCGCCCGCGGGATCACCCGATCGCAGCGTTTGATCTCCGGCGCCATCGGCGTCACCAGCTCACAGCCGACGAACATGAACATCGCCATGCCGATCAGGCTGAACACCGCGAAGGGATCGTTCAGATCGAGCGTGCTGCCGAACCAGCCCTCGAGCGGCACCGCATGCGGCGACAGCAGCCCGACGATGCCGAAAATCACCAGCGTGCTCCACATGGCGAAGGTCAGCACGATCTCCGCCTTGCCGAAGGCCTCGATGCCGAACGCATTGAGCAGGCCGAACACGACGACCAGCCCGACGCCGACCATCCAGGAGGCGTTGTGGCTTTCCATCAGGGTGTTGAGGTGCTCGAAGTTCACCAGCGCCATGATGCCGGAGAGAATGGTCTCGGCGGTGCCGGCGAAGATGTGCACGATCAGGTAGGCCGACAGCGCGCCGGTGATGGCGAAAAAGCGCCCCATGCCGCAGGAGATGTAGTCGTAAACCGAACCGGAAGTCGGCAGCAGCGCCGCCGCTTCGGAGAAAGTGGTGAGCTGCGCCTGCATCATGATGAAGGCGATCAGCATCGCCAGCGCGAAGGTGTCGCCGCCGATGCCGAAGCCGCTGGTGACCGTCAGGATCACCGGGCTGGCCATGATCACCCCGACCGAACTGGCCAGGGTGGTGGGAAAGCCGACCTTGCCTCGAGCCAGGTGGGCGTGCAACCGCGACGACAGGTTCATGGTTATTTCCTCTTATAGTTTTGGCCTGATGCATGCAGGTGCTTGCAGGTTTTTCACCGCCAGCGGCGGTCATCTCACTATAGAGAGGAAAGGAAAATGCTGACTATCGTCCTTAAGGACGAGACGCTTTCAACCTGCGGCCGCGCTCACGGCGGCGCGCCACTGCATCGCTCCCTGCGGGCTGCGCGGGTAGGCGCGCAGCGGCGCCAGCAGCGCGGAAAAGAAGGCGTAATAGCCGGCGCACAACCGGTTGTAGCGATCTTCACCCACATGCGCCGGGCAGCCGCCCTGGCAGACACTTTTCACGCTGCAGCGTTGGCACTCGCGGCGCAGGCTTTTGTTCTTGCCGAACGGCATCTCCGCCGCCCTTGCCGCCAGGGTGGCGAGCGGCGTCTGCCGATCGGCATGGCCGAGCAGGTGCTGCGCGTTGATCAGATGATCGCAGGCGTAGAGGCGACCGTCCGGCTCCATCACCAGATTGCCGCCGCAGCGTTCGGCGTGCACGCAGCTGGGGCTGACGTGGGTGAAATACTGCGCGTAGACCTGCTCAATGTTCATCACGAAGACCTGGCCGACGTGCCCGCGGCTGCGCCAGCGGCGGTATACCGCCAGCATGAAGCGCCCCCAGTTGGCGGCACTCAGCCCATAGCCGGCGGTGGGCGCATCCCCTTCCAGCATCAGCGGCTGAAACTGCAGATAGCGCGCGCCGATCGCCACCGCATGATCGTAGATCGCCTCGGCGCGGTCCGCGACGCCGTCGTGCACCACCATCAGCAGGTTGAAGTCGATCTGATGGCGCTGCAGCAGCGCGATGCCGCGCAGCGCGGCGTCATAGCTGGCGCCGCCGCGCTTGTCCGGCCGATGGGCGTCCTGCACCTCGCGATCGCCGTCCAGGCTGACGCCGATGATGAATTGATGCTGCCGGAACAGCCGGCACCAGGCATCGTTCAGCAGGGTGCCGTTGGTCTGCAGGCTGTTGCTGATCCGCACGCCCGGCGGCGCAAAGCGGCGTTGCAACGCCAGCGCCCGCTTGTAAAAACCGATCCCCGCCAACAGCGGCTCTCCACCCTGCCAGACGAAGTTGATCTCGCGGCTGTAGCGCGGCTGGGCGGCGATGTAGCCGCGGATAAACTCCGCCAGCAGGTCGTCGTCCATCTTGCGCGTCTGCGCTTGCTGGCGCTGCGGGTAGTAGCAGTAGCGGCAGCCCAGGTTGCAGCCAGCACCGATCGGTTTCACCAGCAGGTGAAAAGGCGCCGCCGCGCGCGGTTCGCTCTCTACCGGGATCTGCTGCGTGCGCAGCTGGGCCAGGTTCATGGCGCCGCCTGCGGCAACGGTTTGTGGGTCTGCGGATCCAGGCCAATGTAGTCGCCGGTGTTGGCGTCGACGCCGAGATAGTCGATCGCTGCACCTTTGGCTTCAATAACCATGCCCTGCTGCGCAAAGCGGCGATACGCCTCGCTCAGCCGTTTGACCCGCTCCGGGTCGGCGGCGGCCAGATCGCGCGTCTCCAGCGGATCGTCATGCAGGTTGAACAGCCCCCACGGCGCCATCTGCGCCGTCGGCCCGGCCTTCACCAACCGCCGCAGCTTCCAGACGCCGTCCACGTAGGCGGCCTGGTTATGCAGCTCCACGCCGTAGGTCGCGCGCGGCACGCCGTCGGCCTCGCCGCTGAAATAGCGCTTGAAGCTGACGCCGACCATCGGCAGCGTCGGTTTGGCCTTCAGCGGTTTGTGGGCGTCGATGCCGGCATAGTCGTACAGCGTCGGCGCGATGTCATACACCGCCATCGGCGTGCGATCGATACCGCCGCGGCCCTTCAACCCCGGCGCGGAGATGATGAAATCGGTGTTGATACCGCCCTGCGCGCTGGTGGTTTTGTGGTAGTTGGCGTACGGCGCGTTGCTGACGTTGGCCCAGTGCGGCCCGTAAGAGATGAACGATCCCTTGCGGCCGAGGTTGGCGTAGCTGTTGTCGAACTGCCGCCAATACTCCGGCTTCGAGCCGTAGTAGAAGCCGCTGGCCGGGTTGGCGCCGTTGTCGGTGGCGAACACGATCACCGTATTTTGGTCGCGGCCGGTCTGCTTGAGGGTATTCAGCACCGCGCCGACCTGATCGTCCATATAAGCGATCATCGCCGCGTACACCTGCATGGTCTTGGCTTCATATTTTTGCTGTTCCGGCGTCAGCGCGTTCCAGGCCTTATCCAGCGCCAGCGTCGGCATCGGCGTGCGATCGGAAATCAACCCCAGCGCCTTCAGGCGCTGAATGCGCCGCTGATAGGCCTGCTGGTAACCGGCGTCGTATTTGCCGTCGAATTTGGCGATCCAGTCATCCGGCGCCTGCAGCGGATCGTGCGGCGCGGTAAACGCCAGATAGGCGAAGACGGGCTTATTCTGCGGCGTCTCACGGATCCACTGTTCCAGCTGATCGGCATAGGCCTTGCTGGAATAGAAATCTTTGGGCAACGACACACGTTTGCCGTTCAGGGTGTAAAACGTGTGGAACGCCTCCACGGTACCCAGCGGTTTCGCGTCGTCGAAATGGCTGGTGCCGCCGCCCATAAAGGCGAAGGCGCGCTCAAAGCCGCGATCGGTCGGTTTGGCGCCGTCGACATAGCCCAGGTGCCATTTGCCCGCCATCATGGTGGCGTAACCCGCGTCGCGAAAACGCTCCGGCAGCGTGGTCACGCGGTCGGTCAGGCGCATTTCATACCCCGGCTGCGCGGCGGTGCTCTCATACCACCACATGCCGCCCATGCCGGCCTGCTGATTGGTGTTGCCGGTCATCAACATCGAACGCGCCGGCGCCGACATCGGCGAGGTGTAGTACTGACTCATGCGCACGCCCCGTTCGGCCAGCGCCTGCAGGTTGGGCGTCGGTATCTCGCCGCCGAACGGGCTGATGTCGGAGTAGCCCATGTCGTCCACCAGAATGATCAGCACATTGGGGCGATCGGCGTCCGCCCCCTGAGCCAGGCCCGATAAGGCGCCGCTCAACGCCACCGCCAACGTTTTTTTCTGCATCGTCCGTCCCCTGTATGGTCATGCGGACTGAACAACCCGACGCCTCAGCCCGAGAAAGGTCATCATTTTTTCGTCTTATACGTTTGGCGCCGCCTGGCGCTATCTTCAATTCGCAGTGTAGAAAGCGGCGGAAAAGCCTGGCTATCGTTCTTAAGAACGAGGGACGGCAACGACAGCGGCGGCTGTAGCACGCGCAGGGCGGCGAAAGCTTGACCCAGGCAAGCATTGAAAAGCGCTGTAAATTCAGCGGGAAAAGCGGTGAATTATTTCATTAACCTATTAATGAAAATCGCGATAAATCCGAACGAAAAAGCCCTGATTAACGCAGTGTCATCTTGTTATTTATGTATTTTATTGCAATCAGCCTCACGTTGTTAATATGTTTTTATTGTGTTGCCAAATTGCTACAACTATGCTTGTATCGTTCATATATTGACCGCCAACCTTCTCCAGATTGAACGATAAAGGGAGGAACACGAATCATGCACAGCACCGCATCCGATGCCTTTATCAACAGCTGTTTGGCGACCATTACGCACCTGATCCCGGTGTCTGCCGGGGTGTTTTATCTGGTCGATCGCGACCTGCGGCCGGATCACTACATCCTGCACGGCATGCCCGATAAAACGCATCAGCAGTACCTGAACCACTTCCAGCAAATTGACCCGCTGCAGCCGGCCAATTTCCATCGGCAAGACATCACCATGGTCGGCATGAGCCCGGCGGCGATCGCCGGCAACCGCCGCTATTACCACGACTTTATGCTGCCGAACGACATGCGCGACATGACGGAGATTTTTATTCGCCAGCGTAAGCGCATCGTTGCCGGTGTGTCGCTGATCCGCGATACGCCGTTTACCGAAGTGGAGCGCGGCCGCCTGCGCGCGGTACTGCCGCTGATCGAGCTGGCGACGCGCGATCTGCTGCCCGACAGCGAGGCGCAGCTTCTGACCGCCAAAGAGCAAGAGATCGTCAACATGGTGCGCGAAGGCGCCAGCAATAAGCGCATCGCCCTGAAGCTGGGCATTTCGCTGTCTACGGTGAAAACCCATATGCGCAATATTTTCGCCAAAACCGACGTGGTGAACCGCACCGAACTGGTCGCCGGCGGTTTTCTCGCTCACGGTTAACGCCCGATAACGGCCGCCGCTGCCGGCGGCCGGAAAATAACGCCAGAACATATTCGCCATTTATGGCGCGGCCTCCCCCTGCCCGCAATCGGGCCGGGCGGGATATTTCATCGTCACTCAACGCTTGGGGAAAAGGTTTATGTCCAGTGATTCGGTTTCCGCGCCCGCCGTCGGCGCGGCGCTCCCCTGCCCGCCGCGGCTGCTGACCGCCATTATCGTCTTCGCCGCCATTGCGCCGGGCATTCTGATGACCGCCCCCGCCGTGGCCGCCCAGCTCGCGACTCAGTGGCAACTCGGCCCGGCGCAGATCGGCCACCTGTTCTCCACCGAACTCGGCGCCATGAGCCTGGCCACGCTGCCGGCGTGGTGGTGGATCGGGCGCATCAACTGGCGGCGGGTCGCTACGCTGTCGGCGCTGGTGTTTATCGCCGGCAACCTGGCTTCGGCGCTGGTGCAGGATTTCACCCTGCTGCTGCCGCTGCGCTTTATCGCCTCGCTGGCGGGCGGCACCCTGATGATCCTGTGCATCACCTGCGCCGCCGGCACCGCCAACCCCAGCCGGGTGTATGCCTTCTGGGTGCTCGGCCAGCTGGTGCTGGGCGCGGTCGGGCTGCTGGTGCTGCCGCCGCTGTTCGCGCACTTCGGTCTGATGGCGGTCTACCTGATTTTGGCGGCCATCATGCTGTGCTGCCTGCCGCTCATCCCGGCGTTCCCCAACGGTTTTACCGCCGCCCGCGCCGCCCGCAGCGGCCCCGCCGCCTCGCTGGCGCGCAAGCTGTGCGCCGTGCTGGCGGTGCTGACCTTTTACATCAGCCTGAGCGCGGTCTGGACCTTTATCGGCGGCATCGCCGCCGGCGCCGGGCTGTCGCCGGCCCACAGCGGCCAGGTGCTGGCCGTCGCCACCTTGCTCGGCATCGTCGGCGCCGGCGCCGCGGCGCTGATCGGCGCGCGCTTCAGCGGCGGGCGCCTGATCGTACTGGGGTACGCCCTGCTGCTGGCCAGCGTGGCGCTGCTGACAGGCCAACCCCTGCTGCTGCGCTTCGCCCTGGCGGCCCTGCTGTTCAAATTCACCTGGACCTTCGTGCTGCCATTCATTCTGGCGCGGGTCGCCGGGCTGGATAACGACGGCAAGCTGATGAACGGCATCAACCTGGTGATCGGCGGCGGCATGGCCATCGGCCCGACGCTGGCCGGCTCTTTAATCGAATATTCCGGCGGTTTCAACGCCTTGCTGTTCGGCGCGCTGGGCTGCGCGCTGCTGTCGCTGCTGTTGATTTCGCTGGCTTCACCGCGCGCACCGCGCCGTATAACAGGAGGAGAAAGGTGAAAAAAACAACCGGTTTCTTGTTTGATGAACGCTGTTTCTGGCACAGCACCGGCCTGCACGCCACCACCCTGCCGGTCGGCGGCTGGGTGCAACCGCCTTCGGGCGCCGGCCACGCCGAATCGCCGGAAACCAAGCGGCGCATGAAGAATCTGATGGACGTGTCCGGCCTGTCGCGCCAACTCACCCTGCTGAGCGCCGAACCGGCGACGGAAGAAGACCTGCTGCGCATCCATCCCGCCCACTACCTGCAGCGCTTCAAACAGGTGAGCGACAGCGGCGGCGGCCTGCTGGGGGAGGAGGCGCCGCTGGGGCCGGGCAGCTATGAAATCGCCAAACTCTCCGCCGGACTGGCCTGCGCGGCGGTGGAGGCGGTGCTGCAGGGCGAGCTGGATAACGCCTATGCGCTGTCGCGCCCGCCGGGCCACCACTGCCTGCCGGATCAATCGATGGGCTTCTGCTTCCTGGCCAATATTCCCATCGCCATCGAGCGCGCCAAGGCCCGCTACGGCCTGGGCAAGGTGGCGGTGCTCGACTGGGACGTGCACCACGGCAACGGCACCCAGCATATCTATTGGCAGCGCGGCGACGTGCTGACGCTGTCGCTGCATCAGGACGGCTGCTTCCCGGCGGGCTATTCCGGCGAACAGGATCGCGGCGAAGGCGCCGGGGCAGGCTGCAATGTCAACGTGCCGATGCTGGCCGGCGCCGGCGACGACGGCTACCTGCACGCGATGCGGCGCATCATTATCCCGTCGCTGGAAAAATTCGAGCCGGAGCTGATCATCGTCGCCTGCGGCTACGATGCCAACGCGCTCGATCCGCTGGCGCGCATGCAGCTGCACAGCGACAGCTTCCGCGCCATGACCGCGCTGGTGCAAGACGCCGCCGACCGGCTGTGCGGCGGCAAGCTGGTGATGGTGCATGAAGGCGGCTACGCCGAATCCTACGTGCCGTTCTGCGGGCTGGCGGTGATGGAGCAGCTGAGCGGCGTGCGCACGGAAGTGCAGGATCCACTGCTAGAGTTCATCCAGCAACAGCAGCCGCGCGACGCCTTCAATCGCTTCCAGCGCGAAGCGCTCGACGAACTGGCGCGCCAGTTCGGCCTGTAATCCCCTCTCGAGCGGGCGCCGCATCCGGCGCCCCTGACAAGCTCGCCGCCAGCCGCTACGCTGAAGGGCAACCCTACCATCATGAGAACAATAACATGTCCGAACAAACCGTCAGCTTTATCAAAGGCCGCCACGGCGACATCGCCGTGCACGACTGGGGAAACGACAAGCCGCGCTATCTGGCGCTGCTGGTGCACGGCTACGGCGAGCATCTCGGCCGCTATCAATACGTGGCGCGCACACTGCAGGCGCAGGGGGCGCGGGTATTCGGCCCCGACCATCTCGGCCACGGTCTGTCGCAGGGCGAGCGCGTGCTGATCGAGGATTATGACGCCGTGGTCGACGACGTTCAGCGCGTGGTCGAGCATCTTCGCCAACAGTATCCGACGCTGCCGCTGGTGGTGATCGGCCACTCGATGGGCGGCATGATCGCCACCCGCTACGTGCAGCGTTATGGCGAGGAGGTGCGCGCATTGGTGCTGTCCGGCCCGCTGCTCGGCGACAGAACGGCGATTTCCGATCTGGCCGAGTTGCCGACGATCCCCGACGCGCCGCTGGATACCGCCACCCTGGCGCGCGATCCGGCGGTTGGCGCGGCCTATCAGGAGGATCCGCTGGTGTGGCACGGGCCGTTCAAACGCCCCACTCTGCACGCCATGCAGCGGATCCTCGCCGCCATCAACGCCGGGCCGGGGTTCGGCGCGCTGCCTACGCTGTGGATCCACGGCGACGACGACCGGCTGGTACTGATGAGCGAAACGCAAACCGCGCTCGATCGCCTGCGGGGCGACGATTTCGAACGGATGATCAACACGGGCGGGCGGCACGAGAGCTTTAACGAAACCAATAAGGATCAGATCCTCAAACGGGTAACCGACTTTATTGCGCGGGCGTTAGGTTAAGGTGCTCCCCCTCGGCATTCAGCCTGCTGAGGGGGGCATGACGGCGTCAGCCCTCGACGATGGCGAGGTAGTGTTTGACGAAGCGATCCGAGGTGATGTCCCAGCGCACCGGGGTGCCCTTCTCGACGAACCAGGAATCGCCGGCCTGATACTGCACCGATTCGCCGGTGCGTTCGTTGGTCAGGGTGGCGCTGCCTTCCCACACCGTGGCGTGCTCGGCGAACGGGTACTCCATCACGAAGCTGCCGCGGGTGCAGCTGAACACGCCGCAGTTCAGGTTGTCGGTCGGTTCGCCGAAGATGCTGGCCACGCCGACGTTTGGCGTGCCGGCGATCACCGTGGCGCCCAGGTTGCTGACGCTGCCGATCTCCAGCAGTTCCGGCAGCGGTTGTTTAAGCAGTAACGGTTTCATGTCATTCTCCTCTGAGGGTTAACGGCGGCCTTTCCAGTAGCCGGATGTCTGGTGCCAAACCTTACCGGCGGTGGTCATCACTCGCCGCAGCTTGTCTTTGCCGAAGATGTTGACGTGCGGGATCGAGCTCATCAGATCGTAGCGATCGGATCCTTCGCTCATGCCCTCCGCCAGCACCTTGCACACGATGTGGCTCGGCGTCACGCCGAAGCCGGAGTAGCCCTGCACATAAAACACGTTGTCGCGATCCGGCAGCGTGCCGATCTGCGGGAACAGGTTGGCGCTGCAGCACAGCGGGCCGCCCCAGGCCAGATCGATCTTCACGTCTTTCAGGTACGGGAACACCTTCAGCATCAGGTTGCGGTTCCAGGCCTTGAGATCCGACGGGAAATATTCGATCAGGCGGGTGGCGCTGCCGAACAGCAGCCGGTTCTCATTGGTCACCCGGTAATAGTCGATCACCGGGCGGATGTCGCTGTAGGCGCCGCGGATCGGGCTGATCTGACGGATCAGATCGTCAGACAGCGGCTCGGTGGCCAGCTGGAAGGCGTAGGTGTTGATGGTCTTGCGGTAGATCTGCGGTTCCATGCCGTTGAGAAAGCCGTTGCAGGCCCACAGCATCTTGTTGGCGCGCACCGAGCCCATGGCGGTGCGCACCGTGATGCGCGGCCCGTACTCCACGTTGAGCACGCTGCTGTTCTCGAAGATTTTCACCCCGTAGCCGCTCAGCGCCTTGGCCTCGCCCAGCAACAGGTTGAGCGAATGCACGTGGCCGCCGCCCATGTGTTTCAGCGCGCAGGTGTAGGCGTCGGAGCCCACCACCTGCTTCACCTCCGCCCCGGTGTAAAGCTCGATCTCCTCTTCCGGCGCCACCGCCCTGAACTCCTTCAGCCAGCCGCGCAGGGTCTTCTCCTGACGCGCGTTGCTGCCGAGATAGCCGTAGCCGAAGCAGAAGTCGGCGTCGATGTCATATTTCTTGATGCGCTCGCGGATAATGCCGGCGCCGAGGTTGCTGATCTTGAAGATGGTTTCCAGCCCGGCCGGGCCGACGTGGCGTTTGATCTTCTCCAGATCGTGGCCGATGCCGGCCATCACCTGGCCGCCGTTGCGCCCGGTGCCGCCGTAGCCCAGATAGCGGCCTTCGAGGATGGCGATGTTGGTGATGCCCTTCTCCGCCAGCTCCAGCGCGGTGTTGATGCCGGAGAAGCCGCCGCCGATGATCACCACGTCGACGTCCAGATCCTCTTCCAGCGTCGGGAAGCGCAGATCGTATTTTTTGGTCGCCGCGTAGTAGGTTAAGGACTCGATTTCGTTGTTCACTGCCGCACTCCCGATTGCCTATGCCATGACATCGGATTATCGGGAGCCGTGGGATTGTCCGCTATGTCCCCTTAGGGACATTCGCTACAAAAAATTAACATTCACGCGCTGCGCCGCTGCGGGGCGGTCAGCAGCAGACTGAACAGTTCGGCCTGCGAGCCGATGTTCAGCTTGCCGTAGATGTTCTTGCGGTGATTTTTTACCGTGCCGAGGCTGATGAACAGCCGGTCGGCGATCTGCTGCGAACCGCAGCCGGCGAGGATCAGATCGACGATCTCGCGCTCGCGCGGCGTCAACAGATAGCGCGCCTGCGCGCCGTCGTGGTTCTCCGTGTCGGCCTCGGCCGGTGCCGCCACCACTTCGCCGTGCAGCCGCGCCACGCTTTTTACCAGCGTCAGCGCGCTGCGCAGATCCGCCCGCTGCGGGTAACGCACCGCCACCGTGCGGCGCGCCGAGCCGAAAAATACCCCCAGCCCGCGCTCCGGCGTCAATTGCAGCAGCACGCCGGCCTCGTCGTGCCAGCCGGTCTTGCGATAAAAGTTACGGTAATAGTCGCTGTGATAAAACCCACAGGGCGCCAGCTGGCGCAGCGTCAGCACCTCGCCTTCGCCGCCGTCGTTCAGCGCGCGGTAAAACGGATCCTGCAGGTAGGCGCCCTGCTGGTAGATCTGGTTGACCGCGTCGCTGTTTTCCCGCTCGGTTTTGATCAGGCAGCGCGGCGGCCGGCCGCGTTCGAAGGCATAGACGATGGCGTTGTCGAAGGCGAAAAACCCTTCCAGCCAGTTCAGCAGGCTGGGATAAAAACGCGGGCTGGCCACCGCATCGATCACCGCAGACAAGCGTTCAACCTGAATATCCATACCCGCCTCGCCATTATTAATACATTAACAATCTACCGATTTCGGATGGTGTTGGCCGTACTACGGCCGGTACTGTTAAAAAAAGCATCCGGCGCGCCGAAATGCAAGAACGACATCGTTTACATGTTAAACAACTCACAGGTTGCCGCGGCGGGGAAAGCGGTGGCCGCTCCGCGCCCGCTGGCTTATGCTGTGGCATCGCGCCCCGCAACGCCGTCAAGGAGACCTCATGTCCGTCAGCCATATCATCGCCAACCGCCAGACCTGGTTCGGCCACGGCAGCATCCAGCAGCTGCCGCCGCTGCTGCTGGCCGATCCGCAGCCGACGCTGCTGTTCAGCTGCCGCTCTTTTCTCAACGGTCCGGTGTACGCCGGCCTGCGCGAAGCGTTGGCACCGCTGTTCATCGGCACCGAAATCGTCAGCCACGAGGCGTCGCCGCAGGAAATAGACGCCTGGGTGGCGCGCTGGCGCGGCCAGGCGCGGCGCGTGGTGGCCATCGGCGGCGGCAGCGTGCTGGACGCCGCCAAGGCGTTCTCCGCGCTGGTGGAGCACCCGCTGCCGACGCTGCGCTATATGGAAAAGGTGGGCGACAGCAAAATCAGCGGCGCCACCCTGCCGCTGATCGCCATTCCCACCACCGCCGGCACCGGCAGCGAGGTGACGCAGAACGCGGTGATCACCGATACCCAGGTCAGCAAAGTGAAAGCCTCGCTGCGCCATAATAACTTCGTGCCGCACACCGCCATTCTCGATCCGCAGCTGCTGGCCGGCGCGCCGGACAAGGTGCTGGCCTACTGCGCCATCGACGCCTTCACCCACCTGTTCGAGGCCTATCTGTCGAAAACCGCCGGCGCCATGACGCGCGATATGTCGCTGAGCGGCATCCGCCACTTCCTCGCTGCCTGGCCGGCGCTCAACCGCAGCGACGCGGCGCGCGAAGCGATTATGCAGGCTTCGTACCTCGGGGGGCTAACGCTGAGCGCCGCCGGGCTGGGGGTCATTCACGGCATCGCCGGCGAGATCGGCGCGCTGCGCGACTACCATCACGGCCAGGTCTGCGGCCGCCTGCTGCTGCCGTTCCTCACCCTGCTGGAAAGCAGCGAACAGCCGCAGCAGCGCGCGCTGATGGCCGAGCTGGCCGCGCGCCTGTACCCGCACTGGCAGGGCAGCCCGGAGAGCTACCTGACCGATTTCATCACCCGCCACGCCATCGCGCCATTCTGGCAGGACGATTTGCCGATTTCCGGCCAGGAATTGGCGGTGGCGCTGGAGAAATCCAACAGCAAGAATTCCTGGATCGACTATGCACCGGCGCAGCGGCAACGGATGATCGAAGAGGCGTTTCGCGTCGAATGATGATATCTACCCTAAATAGTTGGAGCTGCATCCCGGCGGCAAGAGGCGGCTCGCCAGGAGCTTACTCAAGTAAGTGACTGGCGTACGCACTCGCAGCCAACACAGATGCAGTTTCAAGTATGACGGGTATAATCAGACCAACGCACTAGCAGGAGTAAGGAAATGGGCATCATCGGCTGGATCTTCGCCGGCATCGCGGTCGGCATCCTGGTCGGCGCGCTGATCAGAATCTTCGGCAAGAAGAAAGAGCAGTAAGCGTCACGCTGTTCCGTGGGCCGCCAGCAGGCACTCATGGAACAGCTTCACCACCCGTTGCGGCACCGGCGAGCGGCGCAGCACGCTGGAGTATTCGCAGTGATAGCGGAACAGCGCCGGTTTGATCGCCCGCATCAGGTTCTGCGCCACAAAAAACGCCGCGTAGTGATCCGGCAGAAAGCCGACGTATTTGCCGGACAGAATTAACGTCGCTATCGACTCCTGCGCAAACCCCGTCGCCTTGCGATGCAAATGTTGCTGCAGGCTCAGTTCCATATTCGGCGAATGATAGCCTAATCCGGCGAAGGCATAATTGTGCAGCAGATCCCAATTTAATGTTTCATGGGGGCCGGAAAATAATTCATGCTGCGCGCCGCAATATAAGAACATCCTCTCACTGAATAACGAATGATAAGATAAACTTTCCGCGCTGCGGTGCATGGGAATAACCCCAACCTGAAATTGCCCGTCAATAACGCCGCGTTCAATGGTATTAATCGGCTCCACATACATTTGCAAAGAAACCTCCGGCGCGCGCTCGCTGAATAACGCGATAGCCCGGCCGATCTGCGCCTGCGGATTGCTGACCGTATGGTCGAATATCGCCACATGCAGCTGCCCGCCCATGCGCTGGTGCACCTCGTCCACTCCGCGACGGAAGGCCTCGGTGGCCGCCAGCAGGTTGACCGTTTCCTGGTAGATCAACAGCCCCTCATCGGTGACCGCAAAGCCCTCGCGCCCGCGCTGGCACAGCGTCAGGCCCAGCCGCTGTTCCAGATCCTTGATGTGCTTGCTGATGGTCGACAGGCTGATGTTCAGCTCCAGTTCGGCGGCGCTCATGCCGCCGCAGTCGACCACGGCCTTGAATACCCGCAGCAAACGCAGATCCATATCCGACAATTGTCCCAGCAACGCGCGCTTTTTTACTTGCATAAAACCTTAAGTAAGTTTCGACATATGATTATTCACAGTAGAGAACAAGCGGTACATAGTCAATTTCGCACAACAATTCGTTAACAACTCATTTTATTTAATTAATCGCACTTATTTTCCTGCCCGGAGGAAAACATGGCCGCTGAAAATTATTCGCTTAATCGTCTCGATGCCGCAGGGTTAGAAGCCCATTGGATGCCTTTTACCGGCAACCGCAATTTTAAAGCGCAGCCGCGCATCATTACTCAGGCCGCAGGGGCGTATTACACCAGCCACGACGGCAGAAAGATTTTCGATGGCCTGTCCGGATTGTGGTGCTGCGGATTGGGGCACGGCCGGCAGGAAATCACCGACGCCGCCCAGCGCCAGCTGGCGACGCTGGATTACTCGCCGGCGTTTCAGTTCGGCCACCCGCTGTCGTTCGAGCTGGCCAACCAGATCAAGGCGCTGACGCCAGCGGGGCTGGATTACGTATTCTTCACCGGCTCCGGCTCGGAAGCGGCGGACACCTCGCTGAAAATGGCGCGCGCTTACTGGCGCGCCAAAGGCCAGGCGGGCAAAACCTGCTTTATCGGCCGGGAAAAGGGCTACCACGGCGTTAACTTCGGCGGCATCTCGGTCGGCGGCATCGCCGGCAACCGCAAGACGTTCGGCGCCGGCGCCGAGGCGGATCATCTGCCGCACACCCTGCTGGCCGGCAACGCCTTTTCGCGCGGCATGCCGCAACAGGGGGTGGAGCTGGCGGATGAGCTCAGCCGCATCATCGCGCTGCGCGACGCCTCGACGATCGCCGCGGTGATCGTCGAACCGTTCTCCGGCTCCGCCGGGGTGATCGTGCCGCCGGTCGGCTATCTGCAGCGCCTGCGCGAGATCTGCACCCAGCATGACATTCTGCTGATCTTCGACGAAGTGATCACCGCCTTCGGCCGCTGCGGCGCGATGACCGGCGCCGAGGCGTTCGGCGTCACGCCGGACATCATGAACATCGCCAAACAGGTGACCAACGGCGCGCAGCCGATGGGCGCGGTGGTGGTGCGGCCGGAGATCTACCGCACCTTCATGAACGGCGGCGAGCCGGACTACCAGCTCGAATTCCCGCACGGCTACACCTACTCCGCTCATCCGGTCAGCTGCGCGGTCGCGCTGGCGACGCTGGACATCCTGCAGCGCGAACAGATGGTGGAGCGCGTGCAGGCGCTGGCGCCCTATTTCGAGCGCGCGGTGCACAGCCTGCAAGGAGCCAAACACGTCGCCGACATTCGCAATATCGGTCTGGCGGCCGGCATCACGCTGGCGGCGCGGCCCGGCGAACCGGCGCGGCGCCCCTTCGAGGCGGCGATGCGCTGCTGGGAAAGCGGATTTTACGTGCGCTACGGCGGCGACACCCTGCAGTTGGCGCCGCCGTTCATCAGCAGCGAGGCGCAGATCGATGCGCTGATCAACGCCGTCGGCGACGCCCTCAACGCCACCGAATAAGGAGAGAATCATGACCATTACCCATTGGATCAACGGCGAGCCTGCCACCGGCGGCGAACGCAGCCAGCCGGTTTACGACCCGGCCACCGGCCAATCGGCGCAGGAGGTGCAGCTGGCCGACCGCGCCACGGTGGAGCGCGCCATCGCCGCCGCCGAACAGGCCTATCCCGCCTGGCGCGATACCCCGCCGCTGAAACGCGCGCGCATCATGATGAAGCTAAAGGATCTGCTGGAGCAGCATGCTGACGCCGTCTGCCAATTGATCACCGCCGAGCACGGCAAAGTGCTCAGCGACGCCCTGGGCGAACTGCAGCGCGGCATCGAGAATATCGAATACGCCGGCTATGTGCCGGAACTGCTGAAAGGCGAACACAGCAAAGAGGCCGGCCCAGGCATCGACAGCTGGAGCGAGTTTCAACCGCTCGGGGTGGTGGCGGGCATCACGCCGTTCAACTTCCCGGCGATGGTGCCGCTGTGGATGTGGCCGATGGCGGTCGCCTGCGGCAACACCTTCGTGCTGAAGCCTTCCGAGCGCGTGCCCTCCGCCGCGCTGTATATCGCGCGGCTGGCGGCGGAGGCCGGGCTGCCGCCGGGGGTGCTCAACGTGGTCAACGGCGATCGCGAAGCGGTGGAGACGCTGCTGCATGACGGGCGCGTGAAGGCGATAAGCTTCGTCGGTTCGACGCCGGTGGCGGAACACATTTATCACACCGGCTGCGCGCAGAACAAACGGGTACAGGCGCTGGGCGGCGCCAAGAACCATGCGGTGGTGCTGCCGGACGCCGATATCCCCGGCGCGGTCGGCGCGCTGATGGGCGCGGCGTTCGGCTCCTGCGGCCAGCGCTGCATGGCCATTCCGCTGGTGGTCGCGGTGGGCGACGGCACCGCCGACGCGCTGATCGCCGGGCTGCGGCAACAGATGGCCGCCATGCGCGTCGGCCCCGGCAGCGACAACCGCAACGACATGGGGCCGCTGGTGACCCAACAGCATTATCAGAAGGTGAAAGGCTATATCGATCAGGGCGTGGCCGAAGGCGCCGAGCTGCTGGTGGACGGCCGCGAACTGCGCGTGACGGACGCCGACGGCCGCCCCAGCCAGGGGTATTTCCTCGGCCCGACGCTGTTCGACCGCGTGACGCCCGGCATGCGCATCTATCAGGAAGAGATCTTCGGCCCGGTGCTTGGCGTGGTGCGCGCGGCGTCGCTGCAAGAGGCGATGGCCTTGATCGACGCCCACGAATACGGTAACGGCACCTGCCTGTTCACCCGCGACGGCGAAGCGGCGCGTTACTTCTCCAGCCGCATTCAGGTCGGCATGGTGGGGATCAACGTGGCGCTGCCGGTGCCGGTGGCCTACCACTCGTTCGGCGGCTGGAAGCGCTCACTGTTTGGCGATCTGCACGCCTACGGCCCGGACGCGGTCAGGTTCTACACCAAACGCAAAACCGTGACCCAGCGCTGGCCGGCCTCCGGCGACGCCCGGCGCGCCAGCTTCAGCTTCCCGTCGGGGCAGGGGTAACACATAAGAACAATAAACTTCCGGGGAGCAACGCTCCCCGGCATTTCTCGCGCTCCATTTGATTCCTGCGTACAGCCTGTGCAGCAAAACAATAATTCACTCACACGTTAATGGAGTCGTTAACCATGCAAGAGTCCGCCCCTGAACACACCTTCAAAGGCAATCTCAGCGTCCTCGACGTGGTGATGATCACCGCGTCCGGCGTGACGCCGGCCAGTTCGATCTTCGTCATCGCCCCGCTGGCGATCGCCAGCGCCGGCAGCGGCGCCTTTCTGTCGTTTCTGATCGCCGCCTGCGTCGCCGCCACCATCGCGCTGTGCTATGCCGAGCTCGGCGCCGCGCACCCCAGCGCCGGCGGCGAATACAGCATCATCAAACGCCTGTTCGGCACCCTGTGCGGGTTGCAGACCTATCTGTTTATTCTCAGCGCCGCGCTGTTCGTGCCGGCGGTGCTGGCCACCGGCGCCGTACCCTATCTGAATACCGCGCTGGGCACCTCATTCGACGCCTCCACCGCCGGCATGATCACCGTGCTGATCGGCGGCGCCTGCGCCATTTTCAACATCAAGGCCAACGCCCTGCTGACCGGCGCCTTTCTGGTGGTGGAAGTGGCGGTGCTGGCGCTGATCGCCTGGCTCGGTTTCAGCCATCCGCATCAAAGCGCGGAGATCCTCACCGCGCCGGTGATGCTGGACGCGCAGGGCAGCCTGGCGCCGGTGTCGCTGCCGCTGATCGTCGCCATGGTCGGGGTCGCGCTGTTCTCCTACAACGGCTACGGCGCGGCGGTGTACATGGCGGAAGATATGCGCGAGCAGGGCAAACCGATGGCGATGGCGATCATGCTGACGCTGGTCATCGTGGTGCTGGTGGAACTGGTGCCGTTCACCGCCCTGCTGATCGGCTCGCCGTCGCTGGCGGAGATGGCCAAACAGGCCGACCCGGTCGGCTATGTGGTCACCCAGCTCGGCGGCCCGACGCTGGCGCGGGTGGTGAGCGGCGCGATTTATCTGTCGGTGTTCAACGCCATTATCGCCATCGTGGCGCAGTTCAGCCGCATGATGTTCGCCAGCGGGCGCGACGGTTTCTGGCTGCCGGCGTTCAACCGGGCGCTGAAAATCATCCACCCGCGCTTCGGCACCCCCTGGATCGCTACCCTGCTGTTCGGCGTGCCCTCGGCGCTGTTGGCGTTTTGCTCCGATCTCGAATCGCTGACCTCGTTCACCGTGATCCTGCTGCTGCTGGTGTACATCATCATGGCGGTGGCGGCGCTGATCAGCCGCCGTCGCCGCCACTTCCATCACCCGTACCTGATGCCGCTGTGGCCGCTGCCGGTGGCGGCGGCGCTGCTGTGCTGCCTGTACGTGCTGTGGACGATTTTGATCGCCAGCAGCCTGAAAGACTTTATTATCATTGCCGGCATCATCGGCTTCGGGCTGGCGCTGAACCACTTGCGCGGCCGCCAGACGGCGCCCCTCGCCGCCCCCTCAATAGAAGGAGAATAACCATGACGCAGCGCGCTCAGGATCTGGGCATCACCATCGGCCAGGGCACGCCCGGCCCGCTGAACGCCATCACCGACGTGCCCGGCGTGCGCGTCGGCCATGCCAGCCTTCATGCCGATTTGGCGGACGGGCGCAACGTGCGCACCGGCGTGACGGTGATCGAACCGCGCCCCGGCTCCGCCCGCCACGCCCCCTGCTTTGCCGGCGTGCACGTGCTGAACGGCAACGGCGACGCCACCGGCCTGGAATGGGTGCGTGAAGCGGGGCTGCTGACCAGCCCGATCGCCTTCACCAACACCCACAGCGTGGGGGTAGTGCGCGATGCGCTGATCGCGCTGGAACGCGAAGCGCTGCCCGCGAGCGACAACGCGGTGTACTGGAATATGCCGGTGGTGATGGAAACCTTCGATGGCCTGCTCAACGACATCAACGGCTTTCACGTCAAGGCCGAGCACGTGCGCCAGGCGCAGCAGGCGGCCCGTGGCGGCTTGCCGCAGGAAGGCGCGGTCGGCGGCGGCAGCGGCATGATCTGTCATGAGTTCAAGGGCGGCAGCGGCACCGCATCGCGCCGCTTGCCCGCCGATCAGGGTGGCTGGACGGTGGGCGCCATCGTGCAGGCCAACCACGGCAAGCGCGAGTCGCTGCTGGTCGGCGGTTATCCGGTGGGCCGCCACCTGGGGCATATCCCCTCGCCGTTCACGCCGCAGTTGCCGCATCCCGGCATGGGCTCCATCGTGGTGGCGCTGGCCACCGACGCGCCACTGCTGCCGCACCAGTGCGCGCGGCTGGCGCAGCGCGCCAGCATCGGCATCGCCCGCACCGGCGGCGGCACCGAGGATTCGAGCGGCGATATCTTTATCGCCTTCGCCACCGGCAACGACGGCCTGCCGCCCGCCGACTACGCCAATAAAGGCGATTTCACCACGCCGCTGCGCATGGTGAACAACGACTACATTTCGGCGCTGTTCGCGGCGGCGGCGGAAGCGGTGGAAGAGGCGATCGTCAATGCGCTGCTGGCGGCCAATAGCGTCAGCGGCAACGGCCATCGGGCGGAAGGGCTGAGCGCCGAGCAGCTGGTGACGGCGCTGGAGAAGGCCGGCTGGCGGCGATAAAAAAACGGGGCGCGGGGATTAACCGCGCCCTGCTTATCAGGATCCGCCGCCCGGCTTGGGCGTCGGGTAATCGTAATCCAGCTTCAACGGCTCGGCGTAGACGCTGTCCCACAGCTGTTGATACAGCTGGTCCAACCGCCCGCTCATCGCCGCGCTGTGCAGCACCAGCTCCAGATTGCGCGAGTTGTCCAGATAGCCGCCGGTCCAGTTGCTGGTGCCCACCCAGGCAATCTCATCATCGATGGTCATCAGCTTGCTGTGGATCACCCGGGCAAACGGGATGAAGCCGCTGCTGGCCGGCGGAATGGTCACCACCTTGATCTGCACGTTCGGCACCAGCGCCAGGCTCTTCAGCCAGGCGATATCCGGCTTTTTGGTGTTCCAGTTGGCCACCATCAGCTCGATCTGCACGCCGCGCGCCGCCGCACTGCGCAGCGCGTTGTCGATCACCGCATAGAAGGGGCGACTGTGCTCCGGGCCGAACGACAGCGGCGCGTAGTCCATCACCTGCACCCGCACCCGCCGTTTGGCGTCGGCCAGCAGGCGCGGCAACTCGGCCTGTGAGTCAATCACCCCCGCCGGGTTGTAGGCGCGCGGGCTGGCCACCAGATAGTTGCCCTGCGGGGGCGCGGTCGGCGGCGCATCGGGCAGCGCCGGCACCGGCTTATCCTGCGCCAACAGCGCCTGCGCCCGCCAGTCCTGTTCGAAGATCGCCTGAATTTGCCCCACCACCCTGGCGTCGCTGATGCGCAGCCCGGTTTCGTGAATATGCTCCAGCGCGCGCCAGTCGAAGTTCTGGCTGCCGACAAACGCCTGCTCGCCGTCCACCAGCAGATATTTGGCGTGCAGGATGCCGCCGCTCAGCTTCTGGTAAGGAATGATGCGCAGCTCCAGATTGGGGATCGCCTTCAGCTGTTCCAGCGTCTCGGCGGTGGAGTTGCGGATGCCTTTCTCCTCCATCAGGAAACGGATTTTCACCCCGCGCTCACCGGCCGCCTTCAGGCGCTGCAGCACGCCGTCCAGCAAGGAGCCGTCCTGATTCGCCACGTAAAACTGCCCCAGATCGATGCGGGTTTTCGCCGCGTCGAACATCTCGCGCCACACCTCGGCGGTGTTGCGCAGGTCGTCGGCCTGCAGCGCAGTTTCTACCGGTGCGGTATACACCAGCTCATAACCGGGAATCGCAAAACGCGCCGCAGCGCTCTGGCTCAACATCAACAAACAACCGCCCCACAATGCCGTATAAAGGCGGCCGAACGGCCGCCGTGTTGGATGGCCATTAGGCATAGCGCGGCGCCCCGCTGTCAACCCATTGTTCGCCGCTGCCGCTCTCCGGGCGGCTGGCCGGTTGACCGGCGCGGATCAGCAGCACCTTCAGCAGCTCGTTGATGCGCTCCATGCGGCTCTGCAGGAAGTTGTTGGCCACCAGGCACAGCAGCGCGATGGCGATGCCGAGACCAGTGGCGTACAGCGCGGTGCCCATCCCGGCCGACACCAGGCTCGGCTCGGAGACGCCCGAAGCGGCCAGCGCCTTGAAGGTTTCGATGATCCCCATCACCGTGCCCAGCAGCCCCAGCAGCGGCGCGGCGGTGACCACGGTTTCCAGCAGCCACAGGCCGCGCGCCATAGGCGGCTTGCTCAGCAGGTACTGGGCGTCGATCAGATCGCCGATCGCCTCGCGATCGCCGGCGCGGTGTTTCTGCGCCAGCACCGGCGCGATCACCGCCATCGGCAGGCTGTTGCGCTGGGTCAGCTCGTCCGGCAGATCGGCCGCGCGGCGCACCTCCGGCGTCAGCGCCTGCTCCAGCCGGCGCGCCTGGCGCTGGGTATAGGCGAAGTACAGCGTGCGTTCGATGATGATCACCAGCGCGATCGCCAGCGCGGCGTACATCACGTAGAAAATAATGTCGTGCAACAGATTGGCATCCATACAGGGCTCCTCTTCCCCGCCGCCCGGCAGGCAGCGGGGCATTCAGTTAAAAGGTGGCTTCCAGCGAGACGCTGAAGGTGCGTTCTTCGCCGACGTTGTAATACGGGGTGCTGGCCTTCACGCCGCCGTAGGGCGCCGCGTTGAAGGTGGTGGTGCGCACCGAGGTCAGGTATTCCTTGTCAAACAGGTTGCTGATGCCAAAGCGCAGCGCGGCGCTTTTGACGATTTTCTTGTCGACCGGCAGATGCACCCCCGCCGCCAGATCGAATACCGTGCGGCCGCCGATCTTCTCGTCGTTGGTCAAGTCGCCGTAGAATGCGCTGACGTACTTGCCGCTGACGCTGCCGTAATACAGCCCGTCGTCATAACCCAACGTCATGTTCAGCAGGTTTTTCGGCACGTTCGGCACCTCTTTGCCGGAGGTCGGCAGCGGCTGCCCGCCGTTGCTGACGATGTCGTTCTTCTGCTTCGATTGGGTATAGGTATAAGAGGTGTAGTAATTGAAGTTATGCGGCAGTTGGCCGCTCCACTCCAGCTCCAGCCCTTTGTTCTCCACGTTGCCGATGTTCATCATCTCGTAGTCGCCGGCCGCGTTGGTGGTGGAGATTTGGCGATCGCTGTAGCGCATGTAGAACAGCGTGGCGCTCAGCAGCATGTCCTCTTGCTGGAAACGCCAGCCCAGTTCGTGGTTCCAGCTCAGCTCCGGCTTGGTGCTGAGCGAGTCGCCAACGTTGTACAGCACGTAGTTGGGCGGCGTGCGCATGTTGCGCGTCAGGTTGTAGAACACCTGGTTTTCCTGGTTCACCTTATAGCTGGCGCTGAAGTTCGGCAGGAATTCGTGATAGGTGGCTTTGCGCTTCTCCGGCACGTTGTACAGGCTGCCGCGGTTGTCCCCTTTACGCTCCACGTACTGATAGGCCAGGCCGCCGACGAAGGTCCAGTCCGGCGTGGCAAACCAGGTGTCCTGCAGCCACACTTTCTGTGCCGGGGTGATGGTGTACTGGTTGCGCCCCTGCACGGTGTTGCCGTTGGCGTCCTTCACCTGATCGGAACCGCCGGGTTTCCCCCAAATCTGTGACGGGTTGCCGTCGCCCTTGATGCTGATGAACGGCTGAGTCTGCAGTTGGCGCGCGCGTTCATACCAGTAGCCGATATCCAGGCTGTGCTGATCGTTAATGTCCCACTTCAGCTTGGTGGTGATGCCCGGCCGCCAGGTTTGGGTCCACGACGGGCGGTAATAGGTGTTGGACTGCAGGTTGCTGAGGTCATACTGCCCGGCTCTGTCCGACGTGCTGGACAATACCGACGCCGTCTGGCCGTTGAAGCTGCCGCCGTTGCCCCAGTAGTAATACGGCTGCAGGGTCAGCGACAGGTTGTCGCGCAGCTGCAGTTTCTGGGTGAACGACAGCGTAAAGTTCTCGAACGGGTTGCGTTCAATCTTGTAATACTTGTTCAACTGCCCTTTGCTGTTGTACTCCGGCGAGGTGACATAATCGGTGTCACGGCCGTCGTTTTGGAACTGCGCCTTGCTCAGGGTGTTGTAGTTGGTGTTGTTCTGGCGGTTGTACTTCATCACCAGATTGCTGCTGTTGCCGTTGCCGTCTTCATACAGCGAATTCATCTCGAACTTGTCGGAGTACAGCCGCCCCTCGCCGCGCCATTTCTTCGCCTCGGTGTGCGAATAGGAGAGCCAGTTGCTGAAGCCGTTGTACTCGCCGGTCTCCAGGCGGGCGAAGGTTTTGCTCAGGCTGTTGCTGCCCAGCGTCTGCTTGACGAAACCGCCGAAGTCTTTCGCCGGGCGGCGCGTCACCAGGCCGATGTTGCCGCCGCTGGAGCCGATGTGCGGGCCGTCCGCTTCGGAAGATCCCTGGGTGACGAACACCTCCTCCAGGTTTTCCGCGTCGCCCAGCAGGTTCGGGTAGACCGCGTAGTTGCCGGAGTCGTTGATCGGGATGCCGTCCATCGACAGGCCGATCTGATCCGAGTTCATGCCGCGCATGGTGTAGTCCACGCCGCTCAGGCCGCTGGCGTCGTTGCTGTTGACGTTCAGGCCCGGCGTGTATTTCAGTTTATCGATGGCGTTGGCCGCCGACGGCATTTTGTCCATCGCCTCTTTGGTGACGGTGGAGCGCGCCTTGGCGCTGTCGTCCTGCACCATCATGCCGCCGCCGAGCGACTGCCCCTTGACGCTGATGGTGCCGACATCGGTGGCGTCGGCCGCCAGCGCGGCGCCCGGCAGCATCGCCGACATCACCGCCAGATAGATCCCAGAACGATTAAACGATTTCATTGTGTGCATCCCTTAAAAATCAAACGATTAACCCTTGCGCTAAGGCGCCTGATAATTGAACGTCGCGGTAAATCTTTTGGTTGTTTGCCCGGCGAACGCCTCGCTCGGGAACGGCTTCACTGAACTGATGCTTTGCAGGCTGCTCATCGCCGCGCGATTCAGCAGCATGCTGGCGGCCTTGTTGGCGATGCCGGAAGAGAGCACCCGCCCGCTGCGATCGACCTCCAGCCACACCTCGACGTTGCCCTGCGGGCGCTCAAGCGAGGCCTGCCGCCCGCTCGGGTAGCGCTTGCGCTGTTCCAGCTCACGGCGCAAGGCCAGCAGGTAGCCGTTTTCTATCGCCTGCGCGTTCACCTTCGGCGCCGCCGGTGCGGGCTGCGCCGCCGGCTTGCTGACCAGCGCGCGCGGTGCGGCGGGCGCCGGCGTCGGTTTAGGTTTCTCTACCGGTTTGGCTTTCTCTTTCACCGGTTTGGGTTTGGGCTTCGGTTGCGGTTTCGGCACCGGCTTGGCTTCCACGATCGGTTCCGGCGCCGGCACCACCGGTTCGGGGATCGGCTCCGGCTCCGGCTCGGGCGGCGGCGGTTCGGGCTGAGGCTCCGGCGGCGTTTCCGGTTGGGGTTCCGGCGCCGGTTCAGGTTCCACCAGCGCCAGTTCAATGGCGGTTTCGTCGTAGCGCGGCTGGATCTTCAGCGCCGCCTGTTGGCTGGCGAACAGCAGGCAACCGGCGACAATCAGCGCCGGCAACCAGCTGAAAAGATGACGTGAGCGATAGAGCAGATACATGTCACAGCTTCCGTGTCGCGATGGAGACGGAGAAGAAGCCGCCCTGGCGCAGGTTGTCCATGACCGCCACCAGCCGCTCGACCGCCACGCCTTTATCGCTGTTGACGATGATGGTGGTGGTCTGGTTGGCCTGCTGCTGTTGCTTCAGCGTGTTGACCAACGCGTCGAGCGCGATCGGCTGGCCATCCAGCTGCAGCTGTTCGTCGGCCCCCAGCGTGATGATCGCTTTCTTCTGCGGTTTCAGCTGTTGCGCGCTGCCGGCGGACGGCAGCTGCGTTTTCAGCCCGAGCGCCGGAATGACGTTCAGGCTGATCAAGACGAAAAACACCAATAAAAACATCATCACGTCGATCATCGGGATCAGTTCGATGTGCGCTTTGTTCTTTTTCGGTTCGTTCCAGTTACGCATGACACTCCCTCCAAAAGCGAAGCAGCCAATATAGGAGGGGTTTGTTTACCTTTTGTTACGCTTGTGTGATCTTATTTTCACAGTGGAGATTTTTTGCGAGAATTTTTTCAATGGCGGGCAATAAATGCGGAGATATAACTCATTAATTAGCGATAGTTTTTAATGGAATAATTGCAATGTGGGCCTAACGCCGTGCGGATGACGAGACAATAAATGTGAAAATAGTGACAAGCTGCGCCAACCGGTGGCGGCTTTGCCTCTCACCTCCCAGCGATATCTGCTATTTTTCCCAAGAAAATTCCCAACCCCCCTCTTTAAAACACTCGCCAAAAAATAAATGCGACTATATTTAACCAAATAACACCCTTCATTGAATGGAATATTGCCAATTAAATGGCAGTCGTTATATTTTTAAAGTGAAATGGCGCTACAGCGTTATTTTAGAATTTAATTAAACCCACTAAGTCACCCTTTTATTTATAAGGATTGTATATGAAAGTACTTAGTCAATATGAAGAACAGTACGTTAGCGGTGGCGATCTGAACGCGGCCTGGGATGGGCTGTTGGACGGCGCCATGACCGGCGCGCTGATTGCAGGTAAATCCGCAGGCGCAGGCGGCTTTATTGCCGGTGCGGTCGGCCAATTGGTCGGCACCATTATCGGCGGCGTTGCAGGCGGTGTGGGGCTGGGTCTTTATGGCCTGACGCATACGCAGCAGGAAGTGGCCGACTACGCGAAACATTTCCGCGAGACTATCGGCTCCACTTCGACCTCGGTCGGCGGCAGCCTGTAAACATGAATGAATAGTCACCCTTGCGGTGGCTATTTATTTTATTACAGCACCGTCCCTAATGTCGCGCGCTGCGCTCTTTATGGTTATGGCATCCCTGTATTTTTTCAAACCTGATGTTATCGCACCGGTATTCAATTGAGAAACCATCCACGGGCTGAAAGCGAATGGCGTTAATTTTACAGCCGCCATTAAGTTATTGAGATCGACCCACGCATAATCCGCCACTTCATCCGGATTAGCGCAGAGAGCGCCTTTACAATACGCGGCAAATACCGGGCAAACCTCATTCTCCATGATGCCGGACACGTCGGTCGCCTGATAACTGAAGGCGTCGCTCAGCAGCGTTATCTGCTCGACTTCCGTGCCCAATTCAACCTGAGCGCGACGTATAACGGCCTGCGCCAGCGCCTCTTGCGGCAGGGGATGCCCACAAAAAGAATTGGTCCAGCCCCCCGGCCAGGCGGTTTTGCTCAACGCGCGCCGGGTGACCAGCACGGCACCCTCGACAGTAAACAGGTAGCATGAAAAAGCCAGATGCAGCGGCGTATGCCGCGTGTGGACCTGATCTTTGGGCATCGTCCCGCAGGGCTGCCAGGCGGCGTCAAGCAAAACGACGTCTTCATTTCTCATCATTGGTATTTCCATGAAAAGGCGGGCCTTTCCCCGCCTGCGGTTTCATTTCCTCAGAAGAGGAGGAATGGTCGGCACTTCCGGCGCATTATCGATATCCTGCTGAGTCATGCGAAACTCGGGCGGATAATGCTCCCGTTCCGTTCTGCGAGCAGGTTCGGTATTACGCCAGGTATAAAGGCAGTGTTGACACTGGTATACCGTCCACACACCCTTGACCGGTGAATGCGCCATGACGTCTATCTGTTTATCGGCACAACGAGGACAAATCATAGGAACTCCTTAATGACGGTTAGCCAGCATGGCGGTTAATTTATCCACCCACAGGGCGGTTTCGGGTAAATCCTTGACCGGCTGGCTGTAGTGGCCGCGCGTATCCGGAGCCACCGGCGTGGTCGCGTCAATGATGAGTTTGTCCGTGATCCCCGCCGGGCTGGAGCCGGGATCCAACTCCAGCACCGACATATTCGGCAATTGCACCAAATCGCCGGCCGGATTGACCTTGGCGGACAGCGCCCACATAACCTGCGGCAGGTTGAAGGGATCGACATCCTCATCGACCATGATCACCATTTTCACATAGCCCAGCCCATGCGGCGTGGTCATCGCCCGCATCCCCACCGCGCGCGCGAAACCGCCGTAACGCTTTTTAGTGGAAATGATGACGAGCAACCCGTGGGTATACATCGCATTAACCGCCTGCACTTCCGGAAACTCGGCTTTCAACTGCTGATACAGCGGCACACAGGTGGCCGGCCCCATCAGGTAGTCGATTTCTGTCCAGGGCATGCCCAGATACAGGGATTCGAAAATCGGCCGCGAGCGGTAAGAAACCTTATCGATGCGCACCACCGTCATGTTGCGGCCGCCGGAATAGTGCCCCGTAAATTCGCCGAACGGGCCTTCAATCTCGCGCTTGCGGCCTTCAATCACCCCTTCAATGATGACTTCGGAACCCCAGGGCACATCAAAGCCGGTCAAGGGGGCCGTCGCTATCGGGTACGGGCTTTCACGCAGGGCGCCGGCCATTTCATACTCCGACTGATCGTATTTGAGCGGCGTCGCCCCCATCAGCGTAATGATCGGGTCATTGCCCAGCGTAATGGCGATAGGCAGATCCTCGCCGCGCTCTTCTGCTTTATGCAGATGCAGCGCGATGTCGTGCATCGGCACGGGCTGCAGGCCCAGCTTACGCTTGCCCTTCACCTCCATGCGATAAATGCCGACGTTTTGCTTGCCGAAGTGGGTCGGATCTTCAGGATCGCGGGAAACCACGCAGGCCTTATCCAGGTAGAATCCACCGTCGCCGTCGTTTAAGCGAAACAGCGGCAGGATCTCAAACAGATTAATCTCCTCACCGTTGACCTCGTTCTCGGCCCAGGGCGGATTATCGCGACGTTCCGCAGAGACGGGAAAATGATCCCAGCGGCGAATATACTCATCGATTTGCTGCTTCACCGGCGTGGCCGGCGGGAGCCCCAGGGCTATGGCGTGATTCTGCCATGACCCGATGGTATTCATGACCACATGCGCGTGTTCAAAGCCTTTAATGTTCCTGAATGCAATGGCGGGGGCGCCCTCACCCATTCTGCCTGTGGCGTTGGCTGCCGCGGCGATATCCGGTTCCGCCTGAACCTCCTCGGTAATATCGAGTAATTGTCCGGCCTCATCCAGCGCCGCTAAATAACTTCGCAGATCGTCATAAGCCATATTTAACCTTCCTCGGTGTCAGTGGTTTTTTTGCTATTTTCTTTTAGTCCTGCCCAGCGCTTTGCTCGGCGATGATCAAGACCAAATTGATCCAGCACGCGTGCGACAATATGATCGGTAACGTCATCAATATGAGTGGGGTGGTTATAATAAGCGGGCATGGGGGGAACCAATGACACCCCCAATTTCGAGAGCGCGAGCATATTTTCCAAGTGAATAGTGCTCAACGGCGTTTCTCTGGGAACCAACACCAACTTCCGCCCTTCTTTGATAATCACATCCGCCGCTCTGCCAATAAGCCCTTCAGCATAACCGGCTCGAATACCCGCCAACGTTTTCATACTGCAGGGAATAATGATCATGCCGTCCGTATGAAAAGAACCTGAAGAGATCGTGGCGGCCTGATCGGCAGAACCGTGCGTCACGTCGGCCATCGCCATCACGTCATGCACGGTGCAATTTGTTTCGAGTTCAATGGTCGTTTTGGCCCACTTACTCAAGATCAAATGCGTCTCTATGCCCTCCATGTCTTTTAGCGCCTGAAGCAGCGCCGTACCCAGCGGCGCCCCGGTCGCGCCCGTCATCGCGATCACTAATCTCATGCAACACCTCACAAAGTTCGTATACGAACGATTCATCAAATCTAGTCCCGAGATAGCGATAAAACAAGTGGGCAATATGTAACCGTTCGTAAGCGAACAACTTTCCGGACAGGTATCCCTTATCGGCTTATTTTGTTATATTGATATTATTGTTAGCTTTTTTCCTTTCAGGGAATAATGTATGAACAGAACGCTGGCCAATACTTTTTTCCACCTCATTCGCGAACTGCTTCAGGATCATAGTGCTCAATGGCAAAAATCGCTTCCTGAACTCAGCAAACAACAATATTCCATTCTGGCCACCGTTTCAGAAACGCCGGGCATTGAACAAATCGAATTAATGGAAGCGGCGATCAGCAGTAAAGCCGCGCTGGCCGAATTGCTAGGCCGCATGGAAGGAAAAGGTCTATTAAAACGGGAAGCCGGCGAGCATGATAAGCGCCGCCGATTTATTTACCTGACGCCTGCTGGGCAGGCGCTGTTCGAAGCCAGCCGCCCCATCGCCGACGCGATTGATAATATGTATCTCGAACGAGTCAATAAAGACCAACATGAGTCGGCGCTTTTCGTTTTAAAGACGATGATAGGGAAGCAATAAATTCACCGCGCCAACAGCGGAAGCTGAAAGCATAAAAAAAGACGCCCGCAGGCGTCTTTTTTATCGTTCACTGAAGCTCTGGGCAATCAGTTCACTTTCACCGGCATGCCGGAACGGGCCTTGATCGCCGCGTCCACTTCGCTCTGGTTGACGCCGGCGTCCATCAGCACTTTGCCGACCGGCGCAGAGATGGTCAACGGCACCGGATCCTTGGATTGCAGCTGCTCTTCGTTGGCCGACAGCGGGTTGTGCACTTCCACGTAGCGCGAGCCGTCCGGTTCGACGGTGGCCTTCATCGGTTCGTTGATGAACTGCACGCGGGTGCCGACCGGCACGTTCTGGAACAGGTACTTGATGTCGTCGGCGCGCAGACGCACGCAGCCGTGGCTCACACGCAGGCCGATGCCGAAGTTGGCGTTGGTGCCGTGAATGGCATACAGACGGCCGACATACAGCGCATACAGCCCCATCGGGTTATCCGGGCCGGCCGGGAACACCGCAGGCAGGATCTCGCCGTCAGCCGCGTATTCGGCGCGCATTTTGGCGGTCGGCGTCCAAGTTGGGCCGTCTTTCTTGCGCTGCACGGTGGTGGTCCAGTTCAGCGGGGTGTCTTTACCCAACTGGCCGATGCCGATCGGCAGCACCACCACGGTGTTGGAGCCTTTCGGGTAATAGTACAGACGCATTTCGGCGCTGTTGATGATGATGCCTTCACGCGGCGCGTCCGGCAGGATCAGCTGCTGCGGGATAGTCAGGGTGCTGCCGGCCTTCGGCAGGAACGGATCCACGCCCGGGTTGGCCTCCAGCATGTTGCTCAGCCCCATCTGATACTGGGCGGCGAAGCTTTCCAGCGGCAGTTTGCTGTCTTCCGGTACGGTGATTTGGATATTTTCGCCCACCAAACGGCTGTCTTTTGGCGGCAGCGGGTAGACGACGGCGAAGGCAGCCTGGCTGAATGCAACCAGTGCCGTAAACAGGGTTAATAACGCGCGAATGCTCATTTTCATCTTCGTGTTGGTCAAGGCCACTGGCGATTATGGGTATTGGTTTCTACGGCCACTTTGCCCCGTTGAATTTCAGCCGGCAGCTGACGGCGCTGCGGCCTGAAAAACCAGGGGGGATTTGACCGGATGCGCATTATATGTGCACATCAATCAAAGTGTGAACCATTACCGATGTAATATCGCAATTTTTTGTAACCTGACGCGCCACGCCGGCGATTTTTTGCGAGAACCGCCGCCTAGCTGGCGGCGGCCAACGCTTCCTCCCGCCGTATCGGAATCAGATATTCACAGCGGATCGCCGCGCCGCCGAGCGGGCAACTGCCCTCCTGCGCCGGGTAGAAACGCTCGATATCCTGCCCTGGCCGGCGAATGGCGTTCATCTGCGGCATGGCGGTGTCATACAGCCGGACAATAAAGTTTTGTAACCCTTCCGCCTGTCCCTGGTAGGTGAAACGGGCATACTCGCCCTGCTCGATAGTCACCCGTTCTCCCGGCGCCCCTTCGTCCGGCAGAGCGGCGGTGTAGGCCATGCGCGGGCTGCCCCGGCGGCACCGGTCAACTTCCAGACTGGTGAGGCCGTATACCACCTCCGGCAGCGCCTGCGGCTGCAGCAACTGCCGCCAGGCGTGGCGGCGCAGCTCGCACTTGGAGGCCGCCAGCTGCCCCAGCGTGCAGTGGCGGCGTTGAGTGTGCCCCACCAGCTGCATCGCGGGCAGCGTCACGATATCGGCCTGCGGCAATGGCGCTTCGGTCAGGCGCAGCGGCGGCTGCAGCCCATAGCTCGACCAATCCTGGCTGCGACGATAGCTGGCCGGCGGCAGACCGAACTGCTTGCGGAAGCAACGGGTGAAGGTCTGCTGCGAATCGAACTGGTAAGTATCGGCGATGCAGGCCACGCTGGTGCCGGTCAGGCGCAGTTCACGCGCGGCGGCGGTCAGCCTTCTGCGGCGCGCGTAGGTGCCGAGAATATGGCCGGTATGCTGCTTGAACATCCGCTGCAAATGCCATTTGGAGTAGCCGGACTTGGCGGCGATGTCGTCCAGCGTCAGCGGCTGATCCAGGCTCTGCTCGATCCAGGCCAGCAGCTGTTCAATCACCTGTTGCTGGTGCATGGTGTTCCCCTTATTTTAACAATAACGTCTGCGCCAATACCCGCCCTGCGGCTTCATCGGCGGCCACCAGTACCGGATAGCCCCAGAATTTGGCGCCGTATTCGGCGAATTCTTCCGCCGCCGCGCGTTTGGCGTCGTCCGGTTCCAGCATGATCATGCCTTTCACCCACCGCTTCAGCGCCTCGCGGTTATCGCGCTTCCACAGCGCCACCTGGGTGCGGGCATCGCGGTCATGTTCTTGTTCTTCATCGCCGACGCTGCGGTCGGTCATCAGGACAAAGGGTTCGGCGCGCGCCAGCAGCGCGCTGAATTCGGCCAGCTCGGCCTGGGTATCGCGCCCGCTGCGGCGCATCCATACCAGCGGAAAGTCGGCGCTATCCAATGACATAATCAGTTTCCTCGCGAAAGGGTTTAGAACTGGCGCTTACTTTATCGGCACCGGCGCTAGACCGCATTGCGCAATCAGGACATAATACTTTTCAATTCCGCCAAATTGAGAACTATTCTCATGAAAGTACAGATCCCCCGCCACTGTCTGGATATCGATCAGGTGCCGCGCCCGCTGTTTGCCCTGCAAGGTTCGACTCTCGAGCAGGATTGGGAAGTCGAGCCGCACCGCCACCGGAAGGCGCAACTGATCTACACCGTGCGCGGCATGATCCGCTGCGAAGTGGAAAACGGGCTGTGGCTGGTGCCGCCGCAGTGCGCGCTGTGGATGCCGGGCAACGTGTTGCACAACGCCCAGGGCGCCGGCTCCACCGAGGCCTACTGCCTGTTCGTCGATCAACATGCCGCCGTCGGCCTGCCGCAAAGCTGCTGCACGCTGTCGGTCTCGCCGCTGCTGCGCGAGCTGCTGCTGCAGGCCAGCACCTTCGAGCCGCTTTACGACGAACAGGGTGCCGAGGGGCGTCTGACGGCGGTATTGCTGGATCAGTTGGCGGCCGCGCCGATCGAGAATCTGCATCTGCCGGTGTCCGACGACGCGCGCATCCGGCAGTTGACCGAAGGCATGCTGAGCAGCCCGGCGGACAAATCCACCCTCGGGCAGTGGGCGCAGCGCATCGGCATGAGCGAACGCTCCCTCAGCCGCACCTTGCAACAGCAGATGGGCATGAGCTTCGGCCACTGGCGGCGCCAGCTGCACGTAATGCTGGCGCTGCAGCGCTTGACGCAGGGCGAGAGCGTACAGACGGTGGCGCTGGATTTGGGCTACGAGAGCGCCAGCGGCTTCGTCACCATGTTCAGAAAGGCGGTGGGCAAACCGCCGGCGCGCTATCTGGCGGAGCGCAACGCCTCTGGAGAGACCCTGGGCGGTGCGATCACCATGTAAAAAAGCCGGCGCAGGCGCCAGCTTGGAGCAGGTGAAAATCAGAAGTCGTAGAACACCGTTATCCAGGTGGAATCCGGCTCGTTGTCGCTGCTGTTGGCCAGCGTGCGCTCCACATACACCGACAGACCGTAACCGATGGTGGTGCCCGCGCCAAGATAGACGTGGTTGGCGTGATACGCCTCGTCTCCCTTCAGCCGCAGCGAGTCCGCCGCCACATAAGGCTGGACGGATTTGAGAAACGGCTTGTCGATATTGAAGGTGTAACCGACGAAGCCTTCCAGCCCGTAGCCGTCACCGGCGAAGAAGTGCGACAGCGTGCGCTGGCGGGTGCTCGGCACATAATCTTTGTAGTAGCTGGCGGTACCGACGATATACCAGTTATTCGGCTGCCAGGTTAACGCGGTGCCGGACAGCTGCTGGTGATAATCTTTTTCGCTGTACAGATTATCTTTGATCTTCGCATCGGTATAACTGTAGGCGGCGCTGAAGGTGAAGTCTTTCGTCACCTTGTAATCGAAGCCCAGCCCGCCGCCGCCTTTGCGGCGATAAATCAGGTTATCCGCGGTGTGCAGATCGTCTTCCGGCAATAAATAGTTGGCGTACAGCGTGACCGGCCCGAAATCATTGGTGTATTTGATGCTGTTTTTCGGTTTATTGCCGCCGTCATAGTCGCCGGAAATACCGATGCCGGTGCCGCCCGCATGGCCATCGTTATCCCAGACGTCGCTTTTGATGCCGACCACCGAATAATAGATGCCGTATTGATGGCCATAGGTCAGGGTGCCGTAACGATCGTCTTTGAAGCCGGCGTACAGCTGGCGCTGATAGTCGCGCTTGCCGTCTTCGTTATAGTGCCCGTCCCAGCTGAGCGCGTGCGCCAGATCGACGCCCCACTCGTAATAGCCGATGATCGAGGTGTCCTGCGTCAGCGCATAATCGCCGCTGAAGCGAAAACGCGTGCCGCCGTCGTGGCCGTTTTTGTCATAGCCCGGCTCCGGGCCGTTATTGAAGATCCACTCGGGGCGAATGCTGCCGCCCACCTTTAAACTGAGCGGTGCCAGCAACACATTGCTCTGCGGGTTTTTATCCAGAATGGTGATCTCGGCCTGTGCGCCGGCGGATAACGCCGACAGCAAGACGCCGCCAATGAATATTGGCGTTGTATTTTTTCTCATTATTACCCCTGCCCGAAAAAATTATTGTTATAAACGCGGTGGTCTTAAGCCACGCAGAAATAATTAACCGATGTGAGCAGCGCACGCAAGATATAAAAATTTACGCCATAACCTGCCATTATTTCAGGTTGGATTTAATTTCAGCAAAAACGTGTTCACCTGTAACACGGAGAAAAACAATGTAATAACCGCAGCACAAAATAAACCAATCAGCACGTTTCATCCAAAATAACCCAGCGTGATTATCTGGGAATAATGATAGCAAATAACAAATAAATATTATTGCCGCAGGTAAACCGTCACGCGAGGGAATTAATTAAAGGCGGGAAATAACGACGGAGCGCGTTGCGCGCTCCGGGGAAAATCTCACTACTGCGCCAGCCAACCGCCGTCCATGTTCCAGGCGGCGCCACGCACCTGCGCCGCCGCATCGCTGCATAGGAACAGCGCCAGCTCACCGAGCTGCTCTGGCGTGACGAACTCTTGCGAAGGCTGCTTCTCCGCCAACAGCTCATCGCGCGCCCGCTGCGGATCGGTACCGGCGGCGATGCGTTTGTCGATCTGCTGCTGCACCAGCGGCGTCAGCACCCAGCCGGGGCAGATGGCGTTGCAGGTGACGGGCGTGCGGGCGGTTTCCAGCGCCAGCGTCTTGGTCAGCCCCACCACGCCGTGCTTGGCCGCCACATAGGCCGACTTGTCTTTCGACGCCACCAGCCCGTGCACCGACGCCACGTTGATGATGCGTCCCCAGTTGCGCTCGCGCATCCCCGGCAGCGCCAACCGGCAGGTGTGGAACACCGCCGACAGGTTAATGGCGAGGATGGCGTTCCATTTCTCCACCGGGAACTGATCCAGCGGCGCCACGTGCTGAATGCCGGCGTTGTTCACCAGAATGTCCACGCCGCCGAACTCACGCTCGGCATAGTGCATCATGTCCGCTATCTGGGCCGCATCGCCGAGATCGGCGCCGTGATACCCCGGCGCGGCGCCCAGCCGGGCAACCTGCGCTTTCGCCGCTTCCACATCGCCAAAGCCGTTGAGGATCACGCGCACGCCGGCGGCGGCCAGCACGGACGCTATCCCGAGGCCGATGCCGCTGGTCGAGCCGGTCACCAGCGCGGTCTTGCCTTGTACACTCATGGTATCGCTCCTTTAAACAATGCCGGTCAGGTAGAACACGCCGATCACGAACAGCACCGCGGCGCTCTTGATCAGGGTGATGGCGAAGATGCCGCCATAGGCCTGCCGGTGGCTGAGGCCGGTGATCGCCAGCAGGGTGATCACCGCGCCGTTGTGCGGCAAGGTATCCATGCCGCCGCTGGCCATCGAGGCCACCCGGTGCAGCACTTCCAGCGGGATATGCGCGGCGTGGGCGGCGGCCACGAAGTTATCGGCCATCGCCGCCAGCGCGATGCTCATGCCGCCGGAGGCCGAGCCGGTGATGCCGGCCAGCAGGGTGACGCTGATCGCTTCGTTCAGCAGCGGATTGGGGATCGCCGACAGCGCCTGCGACAGCACCAAAAAGCCCGGCAGCGCGGCGATCACCGCGCCGAAGCCGTATTCGGAGGCGGTGTTCATCGCCGCCAGAATTGCGCCGCCGACCGCCGTCTTGCTGCCTTCCGCCAGCCGGCCGCGAATATTGCCAAAGCCGAACGCCACCACCAGTAGAATACCCGACACCAGCGCCGCTTCCACCGCCCAGATGGCGGTGATCTTCGCCACATCGGTGGTGATGGGCTTGGCCAGCCCCGGCAGCGTCAGATCGTGGCTGGCGCCGTACCACTGCGGGATCCAATGGGTGAAGGCAAGGTTGAATACCCCGACCAGAATCAACGGCAGGATGGCGATCAGCGGATTCGGCAGGTTGATATCGTCCGGGGTTTCCGGTTCGTTCAGCAGCTCGGTGCCGTAACCCTCCCCCTTCAACTGCGCCTTGCGCCGCTGGCGTTCAAGATACAGCAGGCCGACCGCGATGATGAACAGCGAGCCGATCAGCCCCAGCCAGGGCGCGGCCCAGGCATTGGTGCCGAAGAAGCTGGTCGGGATGATGTTTTGGATCTGCGGCGTGCCGGGCAAGGCGTCCATGGTGAAGGAGAAGGCGCCGAGCGCCACGGTGGCCGGGATCAGCCGCTTGGGGATGCCACTCTGGCGGAACAGCTCGGCGGCGAACGGATAAACCGCGAACGCCACCACAAACAGCGACACCCCGCCGTAGGTCAGCAGCGCGCACACCAGCACGATCACCGGAATGGCGTGACGCCGGCCGAGAATGCGGATCGCCGCCGCGACGATCGAACGGGAAAAACCGGACAGCTCAATCAGCTTGCCGAATACCGCCCCCAGCAGGAACACCGGGAAGTAGAGCTTCACAAAGCCGACCATCTTCTCCATAAACAGCCCGGTGAAGGTCGGCGCCACCGCGCCGGGGTCGGTCAACAGCACCGCGCCCAGCGCAGCGATCGGGGCGAACAAAATCACGCTGTAGCCGCGGTAGGCGGCCAGCATCAGTAATCCCAGTGCTGCCAGGGCAATCAAAACGCTCATCAGGCACCTCGCTATCGTTGTTATTGTCAGGTACGGCGTGCGAAATTACGGTTTCAGCGCAAAGCGCAGCTGATGCGCCCGTCGCCGTTGGATGCGTTCCCTGCGCGCTTCATCCCAAAGATAAAATCCCCGGCCGCTGCGCTGGCCGGTATCGCCGCGCTGCAGCCGCTGTTCCACCAGCGCCATCATCTCGTCACCGGTCGCCAGTTCCGGGAACAGGTGGCGGGCGATGTCCGCCACCGTCGGGAGCCCGGTCATGTCGGCGGCCTCCAGCGGGCCGACCATGGCGTAGCGCCGCCCCAGCGAGGCGCGCATCACCTGATCCACCACCTCGGCGCTGGCGATGCCGCTGTGGACGATGTGCAGCGCCTCGCGCAGCACCGCAAACTGCAGCCGGTTGCCGACAAACCCCGGCGCGGCGCGTTCCAGCAGCACCGCCTCCAGCGCCATCTCGCCGAGCAGCGCCTGCACCGCCGCCAGATGGCGCGGCTCGGTGGCGCTGCCGGGCACGATCTCCACCAGCGGGATCAGGTGCGGCGGATGCCAAAAGTGGGCGATCAGCAGGCGCTGCGGATGGGTCATGCGCGCCGCCAGCTCGTCCGGCAGCAGGCCGCTGGTGTTGCTGGCGATCACCGCGTCATCGGCGATCAGCCCTTCCAACTGCTCATACAGCGCATGCTTCAGCTCGAGCCGTTCCGGGATCGCCTCAATAAGCAGCCGGGCGCGCGCCACCGCGTTCAGATCGCCGGTCACGCGCAGACGCGCCAGCGCCGCTTCGCGCTCATCGTTATCAAACTGCCCGACGTCGCTCAGCTCGGCCAGAATGCCGCTCGCCACCGCCGGCGCTTCCGCCCGGCGCTGCGGATCCGGGTCATACAGCAGCACCTCATGGCCGTGGCGAATAAAGTGGGTGGCGATGCCCACCCCCATCAGCCCGGCGCCCAGTACCGCATAGTCAGATGACTGCATGGTGCCCTCCTCGGTTGTTTACGGGCGCTCTACCGCCAGCGCCACCCCCTGCCCGCCGCCGATGCACAGCATCGCCAGCCCCTTGTTCACCCCGCGGCGCTGCATTTCGAACAGCAGCGACACCAAAATGCGACAGCCGGACGCGCCGATCGGATGCCCCAGCGCGATCGCTCCGCCGTTGACGTTGACCCGTTCCGCCTCCCAGCCCAGTTCTTTACCCACCGCCAGCGCCTGCGCGGCGAAAGCTTCGTTGGCTTCGATCAGATCGACCTCCTCCAACCGCCAACCGGCTTTTTCCAGGCAGCGGCGCGCGGCCGGCGCCGGGCCGATGCCCATGATCGCCGGTTCGACGCCCGACGAGGCGTAACCGGCGATGCGCGCCAGCACCGGCAAACGCAGCGCGGCGGCTTTTTCCGCGCTCATCAGCAGCACCACGGCGGCGCCGTCGTTGAGCGACGAGGCGTTGCCGGCGGTCACCGTGCCCTCTTTGCGAAACGCCGGGCGCAGCCGCGCCAGCGCCTCCAGGCTGGTGTCGCGCGGCTGTTCGTCGCGCTCTACCCGCAGCGCTTCGCCCTTGGGCTGCGGCACCGTCACCGGCGTGATCTCCTGCGCGAAACGCCCGGCCTGCTGCGCCGCCTGCGCCTTCTGCTGCGAGCGCAGCGCGAACCTGTCTTGTTCTTCTCTGCTGATGGCGTATTTCTCCGCCAGGTTCTCGGCGGTGATGCCCATGTGATAGTCGTTGAACGCGTCCCACAGGCCATCGTGGATCACGCTGTCCACCATCTGCGCGTGACCGAGGCGCAGGCCGGCGCGCGCGCCGGCCATCAGGTAAGGCGACTGGCTCATGCTCTCCTGACCGCCGGCGATCACCGCGTCGGCGTCACCGCTGCGGATCGCCTGCACCGCCAGATGCACCGCCTTCAAACCGGAGCCGCACACCTTGTTGATGGTCAGCGCCGGCGTCGTAACGGGCAGCCCGGCGTTGAGCGCGGTCTGGCGCGCCGGATTCTGCCCGCAGCCGGCGGTCAGCACCTGGCCGAGGATCACTTCATCGATCTGCTGCGGCGGCACGCCACTTTGCGCCAGCAGCCCCTGCACCGCCGCCGTGCCCAGTTCCACCGCCGTCAGCGGCGCCAGCGCGCCGTGAAAACTGCCGACCGGCGTGCGCGTCGCCGCCACGATCACCACTTCACGTTGTTGCACATTCACCTCCCGTCTCAGAAACGCATTTCCGGCACTTGCTCCGGCACGATCAGCCGGCCGGCGGTTTTGGCGACAATCTCCGCCACGCTGACGCCCGGCGCGCGTTCGCGCAGCACGAAGGCGCCGTCTTCAATTTCCAGGTAGGCCAGATCGGTCAATACCTTGCGGATGCAGTTGGCGCCGGTCAGCGGCAGCGTGCAGCGCGGCAGCAGCTTGGACTCGCCGCCCTTCGCGGCGTGGGTCATCACCACGATGATGTTCTCCGCCCCCGCCACCAGATCCATCGCGCCGCCCATGCCCTTGACCATCTTGCCGGGGATCATCCACGAGGCGATGTTGCCCTCGACGTCCACTTCAAACGCCCCCAGCACGGTCAGATCGACATGGCCGCCGCGGATCATGGCGAACGACTGCGCCGAATCGAAAATAGACGCGCCGAGGCGCGCGGTGACCGTCTGCTTGCCGGCGTTGATCATGTCGGCGTCCAGCTGTTGCTCGGTCGGGAACTCGCCCATCCCCAGCAGGCCGTTTTCCGACTGCAGCATCACGTCCATGCCCGCCGGCACATAGTTGGCCACCAGCGTCGGTATGCCGATGCCCAGGTTGACGTAGTAACCGTCTCTCAGCTCTTGCGCCACGCGCTGCGCCATTTGTTCACGGGTAAGCATGCGAATTCTCCTTATGCCCGCAGGGTGCGTTGTTCGATACGCTTTTCGAAGGTGCCCTGGATCAGCCGATCGACGTAGATGCCGGGGGTGTGGATCGCCGCCGGATCCAGTTCGCCCGGCGCCACGATCTCTTCCACTTCCACCACCGTGATGCGCCCGGCGGTCGCCATCAGCGGATTGAAGTTCTGCGCGGTGTGGCGGTAGATGACGTTGCCGAAGTGATCGGCCTTCCAGCCTTTCACGATGGCGAAATCGCCGGTGATGGCGGTTTCCATGATGTAAGGGCGGCCGTTGAACTCGCGCACCTCTTTGCCTTCGGCGATCGGCGTGCCGTAACCGGTGGCGGTGAAGAACGCCGGGATGCCGGCGCCGCCGGCGCGGATCTTCTCCGCCAGCGTGCCCTGCGGCGTGAGATCCACCTCCAGCTCACCGCTGAGCGCCTGCTGCTCGAACAGCGCGTTTTCACCGACATAAGATCCCACCACCTTGCGGATCTGATGGGTTTCCAGCAGCCGCCCGAGGCCGAACCCGTCGACGCCACAGTTGTTGGAAACCACCGTCAAGCCGCGCACGCCGCGCCGGCGGATCTCTTCGATCAGGTTTTCCGGGATGCCGCACAGGCCAAAGCCGCCCGCCAGCACCGTCATGTTGTCCGTCAGGCCTGCCAGCGCTTCCTGGTAGCTGCCGACGCGTTTGTCGAGCCCTGCCATATCGTTGCCCCTGCATGTTGCGGCGCAGGGCGAAATGCCCTGGCTTGCGTGAGGGCATCTTCAGGTCACAAAAATGATTTGTTAATTTTGTTTTTATGCCGCATTCATTTAGAATTTTTATTAATCACTCGTTAACTGACAATTAACAAAGAGTTAACGCCAGCCAAAATGAAAATGAGCATCAAACAGTTACGCGCGTTTTTAGCGGTAGCTCACACTCTGAATTTCGCCCAGGCCAGCGAGCGGCTGAATATTTCTCAGCCGGCGCTCAGCCTGGCGATCCGTGGGCTGGAAGACGCGCTGGGCGGGCCGCTGCTGCTGCGCACCACCCGCCGGGTGACGCTGACGCCGGAGGGCGAAACCTTCTTCCCGATGGCGCGCCAGCTGCTGGCGGATTGGGATAACGCGGAAGAGGCGATGCGTCAGCGCTTCACCCTGCAGATGGGCAAGGTGGCGATTGCCGCCATGCCGTCGTTCGCCGGCAACCCGCTGCCGCCGATCCTCAAGGCCTTTCGCGATCGTTACGCCGGCATCAACGTGGCGGTGCACGACGTCATCAACGAGCAGGTGTTTGAAATGATCCGCGAAGGCCGGGTGGAGATGGGCATCGCCTTCGAGCCGGAGCCGAGCGACACCCTGCACTTCACCCCGCTGTGCCGCGATCGCTTTCTGGCGGTGGTGCCGAAGGATTCGGCGCTGGCACGCAGGGCGCAGGTGAGCTGGAAGGAGCTGCTGACGCTGGATTTCATCACCCTGCAGCGGCCATCAGCGGTGCGGCTGCTGCTGGAGCAGGAGCTGGCCCGCAGCGGGCGAACGCTGGAGGTGGCGTTTGAGAGCCACCAGCTGGTGACGGTCGGGCGCATGGTGGCCAACGGCCTCGGCGCCAGCGCGGTGCCGGCGCTGTGCGAGCAACAGATGGATGAGCTGGGGGCGGTCTGCGTGCCGCTGATCGGCCCGATTATCGAACGGCGCGTGGGCCTGATCCGCCTGGCGCAGCACCAACTCTCTTCCGCCGCTCAGGCGCTGGCGACGGTAATCGAACGGGAGATGGCGGGGAGTGGCGGGTAAAGCGGCACCAGCATTTTCAGATGATTCTCCGATCGAGAGCGTGAGCCAGAACCTGTTACCACCCTGTAGAAAATGTTAAGTTTCCTAAAAATAAGGAGGCTTTTCGACATGGAACAGAAGTCCAGCAGCATCGCACCGGGCTATTGCATCGCCCAACAAACCGGCCCGCTCGCCTTCCACGCCAACTACCTGTTCGGTGGCAAGCCATCGGAAGCGGCCCGCTTTTTTATGCAGCTCAATGCCGATACGCCGCTGGTTCAACCGGGGCAAATGCTGATCGTCGCCGATCCGCGCAATCATAATCAATCTACGCAGATCGCCGCCCTGATGCAGGCCAAGAGCCGCACCAGCAAAGCGGTGAAAGCCGGTGACAGCGATTTCTCCACCTTCTTGCACCGCAATTACGCCGCTATCGCCGCCTTCACCAGCTATGGGGAAACGGTCGTCGGGCTGGCTTCGGATGCCGGAGAACGCTACTTCAGCCAGATCAAGAATATCCTGGTTGAGATTGAAAAAACCTACCAAAATCAGTTCCGCACGAGTGGCGCGTTGATTGGCACCCAGTTTCAGGTGGAACGAGCGCGGCTGTTCGGTACATTAAAACCGTTACTGAATCGCCTTACTCGTGCTCAACTCAATATGAAAGAGTATGCGCAAATCAAACACGCGCTAGGGCTCTCCAGTAAATCGCTGGTGCATGAATGGAGCACCGCCGGCGTCGGCGCCATTAAGGGTTATTCGAACTACGTCGACAGCGCCAGCCGGGCGGCCAAGTTTATGAAAGCCGGCGGCTGGATCGGCATCGGATTGAGTGGGCTGAATACCACCAACGACGTCTACAACGCCTGCACCACCGGTCGCGAACAGGAGTGCGCCAAGATCGCGGTGAAGGGATACAGTCATTTTGCGGCAAGTACTGCGGCGGGGATTTTGGGGGGTGAAGGCGGTGCAATGCTAGCAATGACGGCTTGCAGTATCGTCTTAGGCGCCTCCACGTTTGGTACCGGTATTTTAGCTTGTGGTATAGCAGGCGCTGCTCTGGGTGGCGCAGCTGGCAGTTGGGGTGGCGGTGTAGCCGCCGACAGCATTACTGGTTTCATTTTTGGTGAATAATGAAAATCGCTATCGTCCTGTTCTTCACTCTGACATTGATTAGCGCCCTGGTGCAGTACCTTTACTATCGGCGCTATAGAAACGAATTTACTGAATTCTATCAACGTTATGTGCAAAGCGCCCATCCCTTGCCTCCATTCGTCATCTTCGCGGATAACCTTGGTTTGCTCGGTGTGTCTATCAAAGCACAATGGTTCCGTTGGGTATTGAATGGCAGAAAAATAAAGATAGGGAAAAACGCTTTTCTGAGCCCAAAAACCTACGAATTCGTGAATGAAAACACATCTCAACATCTGAAGAGCTGGATTCGAAAAGACTTCATCTTAAGCGTGCTGAAAATGGGGTGTTTGGCGTTGATGTGTATCTTTGCTTTTTTGAGCAAGGCATAACGCCCCTTGAACCTTAGCCGGTGGCTTATGAAAACAGCATCACTTATTGCAGCTGCGCTGCTCTTAGTTTGTTGGCTTGCTCAATATATTTACTCTCGTCGCTATAAACGCGAGTTCGATGTTTTTTATCGACGCTATACCCAACAGTGCCACTTTGTCCCTGCTCACGTCGCAATTGCCGATGGCCTTGGCTCTTTAGGTACTTCCATCAAAGTCCAATGGTTCAGAGGGATCCTTTGCGGCAAGAAAATCAAGGTGAAGAAAAACCAATATCTTCCCGCCAAGACCTATGAATTTGTTCGTCTTTCATCATCTGAACGCTTGCAGACCTGGATGAAAAACAACGGCACGCTTTTGGCGCTGGAAGGCCTGCTCTTCATCATGACATTGATCTTTATGATGATAGCGAGAATATCGTGATTCAGGCTGCTCGATGAAAACCCTTGTCATATTATGCTTAACGCTGCTGGTTTTAAGCGCCTTCATCCAATTCATTGGCTACCGTCGCCATAAAAAAGAGTTTGACGCGTTCTATCAGCGTTACGCCGGCAGCGGATATTTTATTCCGCCCTACGTCGCCTTTGCCGATAGCCTCGGCATGCCAGGTACCTCATTGAAGGCACAGTGGTTTCTTTGGATCCTGAAGAGGAAAAAAATAAAAATAAGGGATCACGTTTGGCTCGATGCGAAAACCTACGATTTCGTGCAAAAAACCGCCTCTCCTGAACTACAGAAGTGGCTGGCGATGGACTTTATACTTTTGCTCGTAGAGGCAATTATTACCACCGTAGGCTGTATTTTTATTTATCTCATCAATCATCAAGGTTGAGCAGACGCACTGCTCCCCTCCACCGCCTGCACCGCCGCCTTCTGCGTGGCGCGCTGATATAAGCACAGCTCCCTGCCCGGCTGGTTTTTCATAAACGGCTGCGGGTAGCGCCCGCCGATAAACAGCGCCGAATAGCCGACGTCATCACCGTAGTGAATAATCTCCCCTTCCACCCTGGCGTTTTTTAGCCCGCTGGCTTTCAGGCAGGCGGCGCGCATCGCCCGTTCGCTCTCGGCCCACGCCTGTGGGGAAGACGCGGTGGCGTGGAACGCGGCCAGCGCGGCGATAAGCAGCCCTATTCTCTTCATCGTTATCTCTCCTTCTACGACCCTCTCGCCAGTATAGACCGTGCCGACCCGGCCAACCCGCCGCGCTCTTTACGGCATTTTTATTCCGCACCCCGTTAACGTTACGGCGTTTTTACAGACAGTTTTTGCCGCCGCAGATACCCTTTTCACATCGCCGCTATGGCCTCACAAGAGAGTTGTCTCATGCGTTTATCCCTGCCTCTGTCCGTGACCGGTCTTCGTTCTGGAGCGCGCCATGCATGCTAATATCATCGGGTTCAATCCCCTGCTGGCGGAGCTGCCCGCATCGCCGACGCGCACCTTCCGCAAAGAGCTGGAACACTACCTGCAGCGCTATCCAGATACCGAACAGCTGGATATTTATCTGCACGATCTGAACGGCCAGCTGCGCGGCAAGCGCCTGCCGATCGCCGAAGCCTTTGGCCTGGAAAAAGGCTGCTACTTCCCGCTGTCGATCTACGCCCTGGATCTGCACGGCCGGGTGATAGAAGAAAGCGGGCTGGGGCAGCGGGCGGGCGAGCCGGATCGGCTGTGCCTGCCGGTGCCCGGCACGCTGCGCCCCTGCGCGCGCGATCCCGAACGCCACGCCCAGCTGCTGCTGACGATGCAAAACGCCGACGGCGACGCCTGCGAGCTGGAGCCGCGCGTGGTGCTGCAACGGGTGCTGAAGCGCCTGCACGAGCGCAACTGCTTCCCGGTGGTGGCGGCCGAACTGGAGTTCTACCTGCAGGATCCGCAGCGCCCCGCCGAGGCGGAAGCCTGCCCGACGCAGAGCTTCGCGGTGGATGCGCCCGAGCGCCACCATGCGCTGCTGAGCGACATCGAACGGCACGCGCGGCTGCAAAGCCTGCCGCTGACCGGCGTGGTGGCCGAAGCCGCTTCCGGCCAGTACGAGCTGAACCTGCATCACAGCCGGCGCGTGCTGGAAGCCTGCGACCAGATCATGGCGCTGAAGCGCCTGACGCGGCAGATTGCCGAGCAACATCACCAGCACGCCTGCTTTATGGCCAAGCCCTGCGCCCATGCCGCCGGCAGCGGGCTGCATTTTCACATCAGCCTGCAGAACGAGCACGGCGAGAACCTGCTGACCGGCGCGCCGGGTGAACTGAGCGACAACATGCAGCAGGCGATGGCGGGCATGCTGGCGCTGATGCCGGCGTCGATGGCGATCCTGGCGCCCAACATCAACGCGTTTCGCCGCTTCCGCCCCGGCATGCACGTGCCGCTGCGCGCCTCCTGGGGCCACAACAATCGCACGGTGGCGCTGCGCCTGCCCTGCGCCGACAGCGCCAATCAGCGCATCGAATACCGCCTGGCCGGCGCCGACGCCAACCCCTATCTGGCGCTGGCGGTGATGCTCGGCGGCCTGCTGCACGGGCTGGAACACCCGCTGCCGCTGCCGCCCGCCGCCAACGGCTGCGAAAGCGACAACGCCGCACCCTTGCCGCTCGGCCAGCAGGAGGCGCTGGCGCTGTTCCGCCACAGCGATCCGCTGCGCGAGCTGCTCGGCCCGGCGTTCTGCACCCTGTGGCACACCTGCAAAAGCGCCGAACTGCGCCGCTTCGAGGAACAGGTCACCGCCGCCGAACTCGGCTGGATGCTGTAACCATCCACTGATTCGTTAACCTAAGGATAATCATGAACATGCAACCGCAATTGGCCCCCGTACAGCCGCTGCTCTGCTGGCGCAAAGGCGTTTTTCATATCAGCACCGATCGGCAGCTATTGGATATCGAGGCGATCCAGCGTTTCCTCAGCCTGCCGGATCGGGCGGCGGCGGAGCGCCTGGCGCGCCACGGCCTGTGCTTTGGCCTGTACCGCAAACGCCACCAGCTCGGCTTCGCCCGTATGGTGACCGATTACGCCACCTTCGCCTCGGTGAGCGAGCTGTTCGTCAGCGCCGAATACCGCGGCGTCGGGCTGGGAAGCTGGCTGACGCGCTGCTGCCTGGCGCATCCGGCATTGCGCGGCCTGCGCGTCACGCTGCCCGTGCTGCAAGCGCCCTGGCGCGCCGACTGCGCGGCGCACGCCCCGCGCGCCCTGCACTGATAAGGAGAACCCGATGTCTCGTTTGGTGCTGATTTCCAACAAACAATGCGACGGCAAGGATCTGGCCTGCGCCGGCCGGACGTTGGCGGCCGACGCCGAACCGGGGCTGTGGCTCGGCTGGAACGGCGACGTGCAGAATTTCGCGCAGCGCCCGATCAGTTGCCGCCAACGCGCCGGTTACGATCAGGTGACCTTCCCGCTGTCGATCGAGGAGTTTCGCCGCCACTATCAGGGCTACTACCACGACGGCCTGTGGCCGGTGTTCCACAACCAGCCGGAGAAGGCGCACTTCACGCCGGAAAACTACCGCGCCTACCGGCAGCTGAACTGCCGTTTCGCCGATATCGCCTGCGAGCACCTGTGCCCGGGCGACATCGTCTGTATCGACGACTACCAGCTGCTGCCCTGCGCCCAGGCGTTGAAGGAGCAGGGGCTGCTGAATGCCTGCGCGTTCTTCTTCCACCTGCCGTTTCCATCGGCGGCGCTGCTGCGGCGCATCCCGGAACATCGCCAGCTGATCGCTTCGCTGCTGTTCTACGATCTGATCGGCTTTACCACCACGGACGATCGCAACGCCTTTCTCAGTTGCCTGGCGGGCGAGTTCCCGCTGGAGATGCTGCCCGACGACCAGATCCAGGCCAACGGGCATATTTTCGCCACCGGCATTTTCCCCACCGGCATCAACGGCAGGCAGGTTTACTGAACTCAGGCCGCCGCCCGCTGGCGCTCCAGTTCGCGCACCAGCGGGATCACCTCGCGGCCGAAGAACGCCACCTCTTCCTGGAAGTGCAGGAACGCCAACAGCATCAGATCCACCCCGGCGTCTTTCAGCGCGATGATGCGCTCGGCGATCTGCTGCGGCGTGCCGATCAGGTTGGTTTTAAAGCCGTCGTTGTACTGCACCAGATCCTCAAACGAGGATTTGGCCCAGTTGCCCTCGCCCTCCGGCGAAGCCGCCCCGGCGTTCTTCACCTCATGGCCGAATCCTTGCACCGCCTCCGGGTTGGCGTGATCGATAATCTCCTGCAGCACCGCCTGCGCTTCCTGCTCGGTATCGCGGGCAATGACGAAGCCGTTCACCCCCACCTTGACCCGGTGCTGGTTGGCCCTGGCCTTGGTCTGCAAATCGTCCACCTGCTGGCGAATGCCCTCCACGCTGTTGCCGTTGGTGAAGTACCAGTCCGAGACTCGCGCCGCCATGTCGCGCGCCGCCCGCGAGCTGCCGCCCTGGAAGATCTCCGGCAGCGGATCCAGCGGCTTGGGCTTCAGCGAGTAGTCGCGATAGCGATAAAAATCGCCGGCGAAGCTGAAGCTGGGCTCGGCCCAGATGCCGCGCAAACAGCGGATAAACTCTTCCGAGCGCAGGTAGCGCTCCTCATGATCCAGCCACGGCTCGCCGATGGCCTTGAACTCGCCGCGGAACCAGCCGCTGACGATATTGACCGCGATGCGCGCCTCCGAAAGGTGGCTGATGGTGGCGATCTGCTTGGCCGCCAGCGTGGGGTTCCACGGCCCCGGCAGCAGCGCGGCGATCACCTTCAGCTTCTCGGTGGAATCCAGCAGCGCCTGCGAAAACGACACCGACTCGTGCTGGTTGTCGGCGCCGTAACCGGCGGTGAAACGGATCTGGGTGAGCGCGTAGTCGAAACCGGCGCGCTCGGCAATCTGCGCCAGCTTGCGGTTGTAGCCGATGTCCCAACCGGTGCGCTGCGGGATGTTGCTGATCACCAGACCGCCGGAGACATTCGGCACCCAGTAGGCGAACTGAATAGGCTGCTGCGAGTGGTTTGCTGCTGACATGCTTCTCTCCCTCTGCTCGTTGGCGCCGTGATGCGGCACGCATATAACCATTATCGATTTACAAATATTGAAAACCTTGTTTTGGTTATAAATCCGATAGCAGAATGCGTGCCAACCGCCGCGTTAAGGCATCTGGCTGATAAACCGAGGGTTTAAAGCCGGCGGATTAAAGCGGGTGCTGCATTGGCAACAGCGGCTGGCGGGCGGCTGTTGGTTATGCAGCAAACCGCTCACCCCGCCAATCCAACCGTTCACCCGGCGGATCTGACCGCTGAGCGAAATACGCCTGTCTTCCCCCCTTACCCCCAGCGATGATGAGCTGTTCCTAAACCCGCCTTACCTCGGGAAAGACGCTACGGCTCACCGCGCCACTCTGACATCTCTTACAAGCGGATGAGTTCATTCATATTTTGCAGACTGGAATTAAGGATACCTCATGAAACGAGAGGGGATTTTAAAGCACATTCCGTGGATGCTGCTGGGGATACTCGGCGCAGCCTGCCTCGGCGTGGTGGCGCTGCGCCGCGGCGAACACATCAGCGCGCTGTGGATCGTCGTCGCTTCGGTGGCGGTGTATCTGGTGGCCTACCGCTACTACAGCCTGTACATCGCCACCAGGGTGATGAAGCTGGACGCCGGCCGCGCCACTCCGGCGGTGGTCAACAACGACGGCCTCAACTACGTGCCGACCAACAAGAACGTGCTGTTCGGCCACCACTTCGCCGCTATCGCCGGCGCCGGGCCGCTGGTGGGGCCGGTGCTGGCCGCGCAGGTCGGCTACCTGCCCGGCACGCTGTGGCTGCTGGGCGGCGTGGTGCTGGCGGGGGCGGTGCAGGACTTTATGGTGCTGTTCATCTCCTCGCGCCGCAACGGCGCCTCGCTCGGTGAGATCATCAAAAAAGAGATGGGGCCGATACCAGGGACCATTGCGCTGTTCGGCTGCTTCCTGATCATGATCATCATCCTGGCGGTGCTGGCGCTGATCGTGGTGAAAGCGCTGGCGGAAAGCCCGTGGGGCGTGTTCACCGTCTGCTCCACCGTGCCGATCGCGCTGTTTATGGGCATCTACATGCGCTACCTGCGCCCCGGCCGCGTGGGTGAAGTGTCAGTCATCGGCATCGTGCTGCTGGTGGCCGCCATCTGGTTCGGCGGCGTGGTGGCGCACGACCCGTACTGGGGCCCGGCGCTGACCTTTAAAGACACCACCATCACCTTCACGCTGATCGGCTACGCCTTTGTCTCCGCCCTGCTGCCGGTATGGCTGATCCTGGCGCCGCGCGACTACCTGGCCACCTTCCTGAAAATCGGCGTGATCGTCGGGCTGGCGATCGGCATCGTGATCCTCAACCCTGAGCTGAAAATGCCGGCGGTGACCCAGTTCGTCGACGGCACCGGCCCGGTGTGGAAAGGCACCCTGTTCCCATTCCTGTTCATCACCATCGCCTGCGGCGCGGTCTCCGGCTTCCATGCGCTGATCGCCTCCGGCACCACGCCGAAGCTGCTGGCCAATGAGACCGACGCGCGCTTTATCGGCTACGGCGCGATGCTGATGGAGTCCTTCGTCGCCATCATGGCGCTGGTGGCGGCGTCCATCATCGAGCCGGGCCTGTACTTCGCCATGAACACCCCGCCGGCGGCGCTGGGCATCACCATGCCGGACCTGCACCGCCTGGGCACCGAAGACGCGCCGATGATCATGGCTTCGCTGAAGGACGTGACCGTGCACGCAGCGGCGGCGGTCAGTTCCTGGGGCTTCGTCATCAGCCCGGAACAGATCCTGCAGACCGCCACCGACATCGGCGAACCTTCGGTGCTGAACCGCGCCGGCGGCGCGCCAACGCTGGCGGTGGGCATCGCCCACGTGTTCCACCAGATCATTCCGGGCGCCAACATGGGCTTCTGGTACCACTTCGGCATTCTGTTCGAGGCGCTGTTCATCCTGACCGCGCTGGACGCCGGCACCCGCTCCGGCCGCTTCATGCTGCAGGATCTGCTGGGCAACTTCGTGCCGTTCCTGAAGAAAACCGACTCGCTGGTGGCCGGCATTGTCGGCACCGCCGGCTGCGTCGGGCTGTGGGGCTACCTGCTGTATCAGGGCGTGGTGGATCCGCTCGGCGGCGTGAAGAGCCTGTGGCCGCTGTTCGGCATCTCCAACCAGATGCTGGCCGCCGTGGCGCTGGTGCTGGGCACCGTGGTGCTGATTAAGATGAAGCGCACCCAATACATCTGGGTGACCGTGCTGCCGGCGGTGTGGCTGCTGATCTGCACCACCTACGCGCTGGGCCTGAAGCTGTTCAGCGACAACCCGCAGCTGGAAGGCTTCTTCTTCCTGGCCGGCGAATACAAGCGCAAGATCGCCGAAGGCGGCGCCGAGCTGAGCGCCCAGCAGATCGCCAACATGAACCACATCGTGGTGAACAACTACACCAACGCCGGACTGAGCATTCTGTTCCTGCTGGTGGTGTACAGCATCATCTTCTATGGGGTGAAAACCGCGATGGCGGCGCACAAGAATCCGAAACGCACCGACCAGGAAACGCCTTACGTGCCGGTGCCGCAGGCCGCGCCCGCCGACGGCGTAACTGAGGGGGAGGTCAAAGTTTCGACCCAGCATTGATGTGATTTAACGGATACCCTGCATAATAAAATCAGTTATGCAGTACCGACATGAAAGTTAACCGGTACCCAAAGGATTTCGGGCCGCAGCAAGGCGGCAAGTGAGCGAATCCCCAGGAGCTTACTCAAGTAAGTGACTGGGGTTCGGGAGTGCAGCCAACACCGCTGCGGTTCGAAAGACGAAGGGTAAGCAGGGTATTTGGGAGTAAGAAACTATGTTCGGAAATCTTGGCCAGGCGGGAAAGTACCTCGGGCAGGCGGCGCGCATGTTGGTGGGCGTGCCTGACTACGATACCTACGTCCAGCACATGAAAGACAACCACCCGGACAAGCCGGTGATGACCTATAAAGAATTTTTCCGCGAGCGCCAGCAAGCGCGCTACGGCGGCGACGGCAAAGGCGGCATGCGCTGCTGTTAACCCGCAGTCACAAGGACCCGTATGAAACCCATTGCAGTCACCATCCTGACCGGCTTTTTGGGCGCCGGCAAAACCACCCTGCTGCGCCACATCCTGAACGCCGAACACGGCTATAAAATCGCGGTCATCGAGAACGAGTTCGGCGAAGTGCCGATCGACGACGCGCTGATCGGCGATCGCGCCAGCCGCATCACCACCCTGAGCAACGGCTGCATCTGCTGCAGCAAGTCCAACGAACTGGCGGACGCGCTGCTGGATCTGCTGGACGGCGTCGACAGCGGCCAGCTAGCGTTCGACCGGCTGATCATCGAATGCACCGGCATGGCCGATCCCGGCCCGATTACCCAGACCTTTTTCTCGCACGAGATCCTGTGCGAGCGCTTCCTGCTGGACGGCATCATCACCCTGGTGGACGCGGCACACGCCGAGCAGCAGCTGAGCCAGTTCAGCATCGCCCAGGCGCAGGTGGGCTACGCCGACCGCCTCCTGCTGACCAAAACCGACGTGGCGCCGGACTGCGAGGCGCTGATCCAACGGCTGCAGCGGATGAACGCCCGCGCGCCGGTGTACAAGGTGACGCACGGCGATATCGATCTGAGCGTGCTGTTCGACATCGAAGGCTTTACGCTGAACGACAAGCTGAACCTGACGCCGCCCGCCCCGCTGTTCCACCGCATCCCGCAGCCGCAGAGCGACATCCGCTCGATCGTGGTAACGCTGGAGCGCCCGCTGCCGCTGATGCAAATCTCCGAGGTGATGGAAGGCCTGCTGCTGGAATACGCCGACAACCTGCTGCGCTACAAAGGCATTCTGTCCATCGAAGACGAACCGCGCCGCCTGCTGTTCCAGGGCGTACAGCGGCTGTATAACGCCGACTGGGATCGGGAATGGCTGCCGGAGGAAGAGCGCAAGAGCACCTTGGTATTTATTGGTGTGGATCTGCCGGAGGAGGAGATTCGGGGGCGGCTGCGTTGAGCAAGAGGAGACGTCAGCGAGATCGCGCTGTCATGATGAGAAGAAGAAATGGGGAAAACGGCGGCAACCCGCAACGGGTTGCCTGACCGAAAGCGTTATCGTTTGGCGAACGACTTAAGGAACCTGAGGTTCCTCACCAGCACCACGGCCAGTAAGACACCCCAATAGACAAACAGCTCATATTTCATTTTCTCGCCTGCCAGCGCTGAAACCGATGCCCCCGCCAGACAGAGGAAAGTGAAGAAATACATTTCAAAACGTGGCATGGTCTTCCAGCTGATAATCGAGAACTCCGTTCTCAGGATCAGGAATGCCCAGAAGGCCAGACAGGTGCTTACCGCCGCGCCACCGGCGCCGAAACGTGGCACCAGCAATGCGTTTGAGGTGATATTGACGACCAAAGCAACTAATGAAACAAACATAGAATAGAGCGTTTTTCGACTTAAACCGATCCCCACCGCCGTGGTCTCGGAAAGCGTATAAAGCAATGGCGCGCCCAGACAAGCAATAAGAACATACTTAACGTCAATGTATTCTTTGGGCAAAACATAATCCGTAATCCAAGAAAAAAGCCCACCCAGGCTGAACAGGCAAACCACGGCAATCAGCATGCACTGCGTGACCTTGGTTACCATCTGCTGTTCGCCGCCTTCGTTAGACTCCGCCAGCTTGTACACCATCGGCGCCCACACGGTAGAGAACACACTTTGCAGGATGCTCGCCACGCCGGCGAAGCTAACCGCCACCGAGAAGATCGCCAGCTGTTCAAAGCCGGAATAGGCTCGCACGAACATCCTATCGACAGTGGTTAACCCCCAAAACGCCAACCCGCCCAAGATCAGCGGATAGCCAAACTTGAGCATCGCTTTCAGTTTGCCGTAGTCCAGCGAACTGCGCAGTGCGGCTATCCAATCCGCCCGGGAAGACCACATCAGCATCAGCGACACGGCGATAAAACCGACGGCGTTCGCCACCACCAACTGCATCAGCGTATGCTGGGTAAACAGAACATAGCACAGGCCAATGACGATCAGCGTCATCAGCTTGGGCATCAGTTGGCTGAGCGAAAACGCCATCCCCTTCTCCTGCATCCTGAGTATCAGGGACAAGAAACGGTTGATGAACGACGCCAAAAGAATCAACATGATAAGCCAGCTTATCGCCGTGTCTTTCTGTTCGAACAGCAACGCGGACAAACTGCCGGGGAACAGCAGGAACGCCGCACTGATGACTACGATCATCAGCAAGCCGGGGAAAGCGACGTTCTTCAACAGCTGCCCGCGATCGGTTTCACCGTGGTATTCCCGAACGTAAGCCTGATCAAGCCCCAAACTGAAAAACAGCACGCAGAAAGACACGGCCACATTCAGCATGCTGATTCGGCCTACGTCGTCTGCCGAAAACAGCCAGGTAATGACCGGCAGGGTCAACAACCCCAGCGCGGCATTACCGATCGGCCCGATGGCGAACGCCAGGATCTTGCGGGCGTTCACTCAAAGAACCTCACTACGCTTTCAATAACTTTATTCTGATCGGCATCGGTCATTTTGTAGTACAGCGGCAGGCGAACCAGTCTCTCGCTTTCGCGGGTGGTGTAGTTGTCTTCGCCAATGAAGGTGCCGAAGACCTTGCCCGCCGGCGCCGAGTGCAGCGGAATATAATGGAATACCGCCATCACGCCACAGGCCTTCAGGTGAGCGATGAACTGCGTTCTTTGCTCGATATCCTTCAGCTTCACATAGAACATATGCGCATTATGCTCGCAGTCCGCCGGGATGGTCGGCAACGTCAGCAGCCCTTTCTCCGCCAGCGGCGCAAAGCTCGCATAGTACTTGTGCCAGGTCGCCAGTCGGTTATCGTTAATCTCATCAGCCAGTTCCAACTGCCCCCACAGGCAAGCCGACTGCAGTTCACCCGGCAGGAAGCTGCTGCCGAAATCGACCCAGGTATATTTGTCCACCTGGCCGCGCAGGAACTGGCTGCGGTCGGTACCCTTCTCACGCAGAATTTCGGCGCGTTTGATAAAGCGTTCGTCATTGATCACCAACGCGCCGCCTTCACCACCGCTGGTGTAGTTTTTGGTTTCATGGAAGCTGAAAGCCGCCAGGTGACCTTTAACGCCAACGAAATCGCCTTTGTATTTGCTCATGACGCCCTGCGCGGCGTCTTCAACCACCAGCAGGTTATGCTGGTCGGCCAGGCGCATGATCGCATCCATATCGCAGGAGACGCCGGCGTAATGCACGGGCACAATGGCTTTGGTTTTATCGGTGATCGCCGCAGCCACCAGCGCTGCATCCATATTCATGGTTTCAGGGTGGATATCGACGAATTTGATTTTCGCGCCGCGCAACACGAAGGCATTGGCGGTACTGACGAAGGTGTAGCTTGGCATGATAACTTCGTCGCCCGGCTGGATATCAACCAGCAGCGCGGCGATCTCCAGCGCGGCGGTGCAAGATGGGGTCAACAGCGCGTGTTTGCACCCCAGCTTGCTTTCAAACCATTTCTGGCACTGTTTGCCGAACGGGCCGTCGCCCGACAATTTCCCATTCTCCAACGCCGCATTGATATATTGAATTTCGTTGCCGGTTACCGGTGGTTTGTTGAACGGTATCATGTTATCCCTTGTTGTCGATTCTGAATGCATGCCGGGGCGATGTGCCGTGCGGCATCAGGAAGTAAAGACGGCCTTTAACTGCGCGGTAAGGTTCTCAGCGGAGAAATAGGCTTCGATTTTTTGCTCGTTGTCATGCTTTTCCGCCGCGCTCAGGCTGCGTAGCGAAAACGTTTGAAGATCCAATACCTGGATATTCTTTTCTTGAAAGAAGTCCCACTGCGTGGTGCCTGGATTCAAAAACACCGTTTTTTTCAGCCCCAGCAGGGAAATGGTGTTACCCATCGCCTGTTGGCGATGATGGTTGAACACCGCGATATCCACTTTCCCCAGCAGTGCCAGGTAGTGCTGGAAAGGCATAAAGTCGGTCAAGGGGACAAATTTCTCGCCAAAGCGCCGCGTGCCTTCGGCCACCACTTCTGCCGCATAGCGTTTATTGCCATAGGAAAGCGGTACGACGAGCTCAATATTCTCGTTTTTGTACGTTTCCAATATATCAAACGCGGAAAAATGATTGTTGGTTGGATCGGCAGAATTACCCAGCAGAATGGTGGTTTTACCGTCCTCGCCCACCGCACGTTCATCAATGACGTTTTTCTTGTATACGTTGCTGGTATACAGCAGGCACTCATGCCACCGGCCGGCGCAGCCGTACCACTTTTTAGCCAACTCGTAATCGCCCTTGATGTAAGTGACAAAGTTGCCCATACGCTTAATGGCCGGGCGGCGGAGAAGCTCTGTCAGGCGCCATTTGAAGTTACGCTTGCCGATTTGGTATTGGTAAAGGTCACCACCCCATATGAACCAATAGCATTTTTTTAATACCCAAGGGGTCAACAGCAGCAACAGCGCCATCTTGATGCCGTGGAAGCTGTGCAGAATCACCCGATCGTGACGTTGAATGGCCTTCATCAACTTCAACGTCGGCTTGACGTTACCAAACAGATCCGCCCCGAGATAGTGAACGTTATCCGCCGGCGGCAAAGCGAAACGCACCTTATCGCCATAGACCCAAAACGTGTGTTCATCGGGATCGAATTTCTCATTCACAAATTCAATGAATGAAGGAATAAATTTATCCAGAGGACAAATATGTACAGTGCTCATATCCGCTCTATATGCAGGTTCGTCCAGTGCCCCGCCACGCTCCGGGTGTTCAAAGCACGGCGGGCCGGGGTTATTTTTCCGCGATCAGCTGCGACAGATACTGGCCATACAGCGTTTTGCCGAGCAGCTTGGCTTCGGTGGCCAGTTGCTCACGCGTCAACCAGCCTTTTCGGTAGGCGATCTCTTCCAGACAAGCGACCTTGAAGCCCTGACGCTTCTCAATAGTGTGTATAAACTGAGAGGCCTCGATCAAACTGTCGTGCGTGCCGGTGTCCAGCCAGGCGAAACCGCGCCCCAGCAGCTCGACGTTCAGCGTGCCGCGTTCCAGATACATCTGGTTGAGCGTGGTGATTTCCAGCTCACCGCGCGCCGACGGCTTCACCTGCTTGGCCATCTCAACCACGTGATGGTCATAGAAATAAAGCCCGGTGACCGCCCAGTTGGATTTCGGCACGGCCGGTTTTTCTTCCAGCGACAACGCGCGGAAGTTATCGTCGAACTCCACCACGCCGAAACGTTCAGGGTCCATCACCTGATAGCCGAAAACCGTCGCCCCTTCGCTGCGCTTCACCACCGACTCCAGCTTGTTGCCGAAGCCCTGGCCGAAGTGAATGTTGTCGCCAAGCACCAGTGCGCAGCTGTCACCGCCGATGAACGCTTCGCCAATGAGGAAGGCCTGCGCCAGGCCGTCCGGGCTCGGCTGAATTTCATAACTCAGATTGATGCCGAAACGGCTGCCGTCACCCAGCAAGCGCTTGAAGGAGGGCATATCTTCCGGAGTGGAGATGATCAGGATATCCCGAATGCCCGCCAGCATCAGCACCGAGATCGGGTAATAGACCATCGGCTTATCGTAAATCGGCAGCAACTGCTTGGAAACGCCGCGCGTGATGGGATAGAGACGCGTGCCGGAACCGCCCGCTAAAACAATGCCTTTCATTCTTCTTCCTTAAAAATCGATTAACGGGTCAAACCCAGACGCTCGCCGGCATAGGAGCCGTCTTTCACCCGGCTCCACCAGGCTTCGTTCGCCAGATACCATTCCACGGTTTTGCGAATGCCGCTTTCAAAGGTCTCTTGCGGCTTCCACCCCAACTCCGCATCGATCTTGGCGGCGTCGATCGCATAGCGCATATCGTGGCCCGGGCGATCGGTCACAAAGGTGATGAGATCCGCATAATGCGCGATATCACCCGGTTTGTGCGGCACCAGCTCATCCAGCAGTGCGCAAATGGTTTGCACCACTTCGATATTTTTGCGCTCGTTGTGACCACCGATATTATAGGTTTCCCCCACCGCGCCTTCGGTGACCACCTTATACAGCGCCCGCGCATGATCTTCTACATATAACCAGTCGCGCACCTGCGCGCCGTTGCCGTATACCGGCAGCGGCTTGCCTTCCAGCGCGTTCAGGATCGTCAGCGGGATCAGCTTTTCCGGGAAATGGTAAGGGCCATAGTTGTTCGAACAATTGGTGACAACGGTCGGTAAACCGTAGGTGCGCAACCAGGCGCGCACCAGGTGATCGCTGGCCGCTTTGGAGGCGGAATACGGGCTGCTTGGCGCATAAGGCGTAGTTTCGGTAAACAGATCGTCGGTGCCGTGCAGATCGCCGTACACCTCGTCGGTGGAGATGTGATGGAAACGGAACGCCTGCTTGCGCTCGGCGTCCAAGGCGTGCCAATACTGGCGAGCCGCCTCCAGTAAGGTGTAGGTGCCGACGATGTTGGTTTCGATAAAGGCGGCCGGGCCGTCAATAGAACGATCGACGTGACTTTCGGCGGCCAGGTGCATCACCGCATCGGGCTGAAAGGCGGCGAACACGCGATCCAACGCCTGACGGTCGCAAATATCGACCTGCTCGAAGGAGTAACGATCGCTATCGGCGATCGGCGCCAGGGATTCGAGGTTACCGGCATAGGTCAGGCTATCCAGCACCAAAATGTGATCAGCGGTATCATTGATAATATGGCGGGCAACGGCCGAGCCAATAAACCCGGCACCGCCGGTAACGATAATTTTCATAGAATCCTCTAAAATACGCCGTGGTCATTTCATCGCCACATTGTTTTACATGCGCATAAAACGGCTAAAGGCTTTTTCCTGGGTAAACACCCTGCCGGTAATCGAATAACAGCATTCCCACCACGCCGCCGCGAGCAAGCCCCTAAAACCAACAGAGCTGCATCGCAGCTCTGTTGGTTTTAGGTCGGCACGCAACCGTCGTGTTCGGATATTGTCGCCGGAAACGCCGGATGGCTACGCTACCGCCCTTGGCTCACAGACGCCAATCTCTGGTGGTCGCTCGGGTATTGCCGCCGGACGGCGACATGCTCAGGCCATTCATCCGCAGGGCCGCAAGGCTGGCCAGTGAAACCGTTCACCGACGCAACGCAGGAAGCCATGCCGAGACAGAAGAAAGCGCGATGCTTTCAACCGCTAAAGGCGGGTGGGAACGGCCAAACTTTCGGGGGATAACATAACGTATAGCGGCTCGAAAGAGCAGTCTTGGGGCGCTCTTTCAGATTATTACTCAGGGTGGTAAGGGGAAACGGCTGAAACGCCGCCGCGGAAAAGCATGGTGGCAGGATGACATCGCTGCGCCGAGTGACGAGGGCTTAGGCAGCCAGCCTGGACCTTAACCCCCCGGACGCATTTCCGGGTTCAATCCCGCTCGTACGGCCCCGCCGCCACCGACTCGCGCTCGATCAGGCTGGCCGGGAAGCTGGGGCGCTTACTCAGCTCGCCGCCGTCCAGCATCGACAGCAGGCGGTTGATGGTCTCCTGGATCATCTCGGTGACCGGCATCTTCATGCTCGACAGCGACGGCACGGTATAGGGCGCCAGCGGGATGTCGTCGAAGCCGATGACCGATACCGCCTCCGGCACCGCCACGCCACGCTCCGCCAGCCGCTTCATCGCGCCGATGGCCATTTCGTCGTTGCCGGCGACGATGGCACTGAACGTTTGCCCGCCGGCCAGCAGCGTATCAACCGCCGCCACGCCGCTTTGCGCGTGCCATTTCCCTTCGACGATCAACGCCTCGTTAACCGCAATGCCCTGCTGCGCCAGCGCGGATTTATAGCCGGAAAGCCGCTCCAGCCCGGTGGGGGAATCGAGCGAGCCGGTGATAAAGGCGATGTCGCGATGCCCGCGCGCGATCAGGTGCGCCACCGCCGCCGCGCCGGCGGCGTGCTGATCGCTGAAGATGCAGTAGCTGTCGTTCAGCCGCAGCCGCCGGTTGATCACCAGAATCGGCTGGCGGTGTTGGGAGACAATCTCGTCCATTTCCGCGATCGACAGAAAACGCGGGTAGATGATCACCCCGTCGCAGCGCAGATCCAGCAAAAACTGAATGGCGGCCCGCTCCTCTTCGGCGGTGTGCTTGCCGTCCGCCAGGATCAGTTGGCGGCCGTTCGCCTCCATGATGCGCGCCGACTGCGCCATCAGTTCGCTGAAATAGTTGCCGCTGTAGAGGGTGTTGGTGACCACCAGGCCGAGGGTTTGGGTGGTGTTGGTCGCCAGGCTGCGCGCCAGCAGGTTGGGCCGATAGCCGGTTTCCGCGATGGCTTTTTCCACCAACGCACGTTTCTCCTCGCTGACATAGCCGCTGCCGGACAAAACGCGCGACACCGTCGCCTTTGAAACGCCGGCCTTTTTCGCCACCTCGAGTATCGTTGCCATCTGTGCGCCGCCAAAATCCATGGGTTCAGCGCAGTCTACCCAAGACGCCCGGCGTTTGGAACGTTTTCACACCCCTGCACATCGGTATGCGCTTACCCCTAACGATCCAGATCACGAAAACGCAATGCCAAAAACCATAATTCTTGCCAGCTACAAAACACCAATACATGATTTTGTGAAACCGGTTTCTTATGGGCGTTTCATACGGATGGAACGACGGATCGCCCAGGCAGTAAATATTCGCCTTTGGGCTATCCGAATTGCTATCTGAGAGACGACACGCCATGCCGAAGAACTACGCAGAAATCTCGCACGCCATCGTGGCCGCCCTGGGCGGCGCGGGCAATATCGAGGCCGTGACCCACTGCATGACCCGCCTGAGATTCGTGGTGAAAGACAAAACGCGGATCGACACACCGGCGCTGAAGGCCATCGACGGCGTGCTGGGCGTGGTGCACAGCGGCGAACAGTGCCAGGTGATCATCGGCAACGAGGTGGCCAAAGCCTATCAGGCGGTGCTGGCGCTCGGCATGCCGGGCGCAGCATCCCCCGCCGCCCCGGTGAAACGCCAGCTTACCCTGAAGGGCATCGGCGCCGGCATTCTCGACGCGCTGGTGGGCACCATGTCGCCCCTGATCCCCGCCATCATCGGCGGCTCGATGGTGAAGCTGCTGGCGATGATCCTGGATATGGCCGGGGTATTCGAGAAAGGCTCCTCGACCCTCGTCATCCTCAATGTGATCGGCGACGGCGCGTTCTTCTTCCTGCCGGTGATGGTCGCCGCCTCGGCGGCGCTGAAGTTCAAAACCAACATGTCATTGGCGATCGCCATCGCCGGGGTGCTGGTGCATCCCAACTTTATCGATCTGATGGCCAAGGCGGCGCAGGGCCAGGCGGTGGAATTCGCCTTCATCCCGGTGACGGCGGTGAAATACACCTACACGGTGATCCCGGCGCTGGTGATGACCTGGATCCTGTCGCACATCGAACGCGGGGTGGATCGCATCACCCCGGCGGTGACCAAGAACTTCCTCAAGCCGATGCTGATCGTGCTGATCGCCGCGCCGATCGCCATTCTGCTTATCGGGCCGCTCGGCATCTGGATCGGCAGCGGCATCTCTGCGCTGGTGTACACCGTGCACGGCTACCTGGGCTGGCTTTCCGTGGCCATTATGGGGGCGATTTGGCCGCTGCTGGTGATCACCGGCATGCACCGGGTGTTTACCCCGACCATCATCCAGACCATCGCCGAGACCGGCAAAGAGGGCATGGTGATGCCTTCGGAGATCGGCGCCAACCTGTCGCTGGGCGGCGCTTCGCTGGCGGTGGCGCTGAAAACCAAAAACCGCGAGCTGCGCCAGACCGCGCTGGCCGCTGCCGCCTCCGCCATCGTGGCGGGGATTTCCGAACCGGCGCTGTACGGCGTGGCGGTGCGCCTGAAGCGGCCGCTGATCGCCAGCCTGATCAGCGGCTTCGTCTGCGGCGCGGTCGCCGGCATCGGCGGGTTGGCCAGCCATTCGATGGCCTCGCCCGGGCTGTTCACCAGCGTGCAGTTCTTCGATCCGGCCAACCCGATGAGCATCGTGTGGGTGGTGGCGGTGATGGCGCTCTCGGTGGTGCTGTCGTTCGCGCTCACGCTGATGCTGGGCTTCGAGGATCTGCCGGAAAACGCCGCCGCGCCCGGCCAAACCGCACCGGCGGCGAACGCCGCCGGTGCAACGCAATGAGACACCAGAGGATTGCATGTCCGATTCAACATTCCCTAAAGGATTTTTATGGGGCGGCGCTTTAGCCGCCAACCAGGCGGAAGGCGGCTATCGCGAGGGCGGCAAAGGGCTGACCACCGTCGATATGATCCCGCACGGCCCACACCGCATGGCGGTCAAACTCGGGCTGGAGAAGCGCTTTAGCCTGCGCGACGACGAATTTTATCCCAGCCATGACGCCATCGATTTCTACCACCGCTACCGCGACGACATCGCGCTGATGGCGGAGATGGGCTTTACCGTGTTCCGCACCTCCATCGCCTGGAGCCGCATCTACCCCAACGGCGACGAGCTGACGCCCAACCCCGAGGGCATCGCCTTCTACCGCAGCCTGTTCGAAGAGTGCCGCCAATACGGCATCGAACCGCTGGTGACCCTGTGCCATTTCGACGTGCCGATGCACCTGGTGACCGAATACGGCTCCTGGCGCAGCCGCAAGATGGTGGAGTTCTTCACCCGCTACGCCCGCACCTGCTTCGAAACCTTCGACGGGCTGGTGAAATACTGGCTGACTTTCAACGAGATCAACATCCTGCTGCACAGCCCGTTCTCCGGCGCCGGGCTGGTGTTTGAAGCGGACGAAAACCCCGAACAGGTGAAATACCAGGCCGCGCACCACGAACTGGTGGCCAGCGCGCTGGCGACGCGCATCGCCCACGAAGTGAACCCCGCCAACCAGGTGGGCTGCATGCTGGCCGGCGGCAACTTCTACCCGTGGTCCAGCAAGCCGGAAGACGTGTGGGCCGCGCTGGAGAAAGACCGCGAGAACCTGTTCTTTATCGACGTGCAGGCGCGCGGCGCTTACCCCTCCTACGCCGCCCGCGTCTTCCGTGAGAAAGGCGTCAGCATCGTCATGGAACCGGAAGACGCCGACATCCTGAAGCACACCGTCGACTTCGTCTCCTTCAGCTACTACGCCTCGCGCTGCGCCTCCGCCGACATGAACGACAACAACAGCAGCGCCGCCAACGTGGTGAAATCGCTGGCGAACCCGCACCTGCCGCGCAGCGACTGGGGCTGGGGCATCGATCCGCTGGGGCTGCGCATCACCATGAACATGATGTACGACCGCTACCAAAAGCCGCTGTTCCTGGTGGAAAACGGCCTGGGCGCACACGACGAATTCAATGCAGCAGGCGAGATAGAAGACGACTACCGCATCAGCTACCTGCGCGAACACATCCGCGCCATGGCCGACGCCATCGCCGACGGCGTGCCGGTGCTGGGTTACACCACCTGGGGCTGCATCGACCTGGTGGCCGCCTCGACCGGCGAAATGAGCAAGCGCTACGGCTTTGTCTACGTCGACCGCGACGACCAGGGCAACGGCACCCTCGCCCGCACCCGCAAGAAATCGTTCTGGTGGTATAAGAAAGTGATTGCCAGCAATGGTGGGGATTTGGGGTAGGTTTGGGCGGTGGGGTTAGCGTGGGGTACGGAGGGCTTCCAACCTCAGTTGATTGCCTTCCTGCTGCACAACGAATTCGGCGACAAATTCACGCGCAGAGGGAAACTCACCCGCCTGCTGTTTCTTGATGGAGACCAGCTTCGCGGAGAAATGGTATTGCTGCCCCGGCGTAAATACGTAGCCCTCATCAGGGACGCACTGATTGGGGGCGATATCCCGCAGCGGATCGAAGAATTTGAACGTGCGGCTCTGCACCTCATCCAATCGGTAGATCGAGATGCCCGCAAGCTTTTCGTCTCCCTGCGGCTGAACGGTGATGCATACTTTGCCCCCACGCAGGTTGGCGGTAGCGGGATAGTCTACGGGGATACGATCGCCTATCGACGGACAGCCTGCGAGCAGGAAGGGAAATGCGAGGGGGAAGATCCGTTTCATGATTACCTCTGACGTAAAAACTCGGCTAAAACCTGCTCGTACTGTAGACGAATTCTATTGTTTTGGGGACCCGTGTAATTCACAAAACGCCCAATACCATATGCCCAAGCATCATAGCCATATTGTATTAACAACCAATAATCGGCAACGATACAAGCTTGTTGTTCCAAAGAGTACTTTGTGAGCGTCTTATTAGCGTCCAACCTATAAGTGTAATTAGCTGCCCAACTAAAGGCACCTCTGAGGCGGACCCACTGCCCATGCTGATGCTGCCAAACATGGGCAAGCTCATGAATAAAGAAATGTTGTTTTGCGTAATTATTTACCTTAGAGAAATCAGCCAGGTATTCCTCCTCTCGGAAATATATCTCGCCGTTGGGCGACATACCAACATGCTTACCTTGTAAACCAAAGGGTAAGTAACTATCGCAATGAATCCATACACGGTTGTAGACGATCGACTTACCGAAAACACGTCGAGCCATGGCTATTTCACCCAACGTCATAAGCCGTAATGTTCCCTCTTTCACTTGTTGGCCTTTCTGTTCTTTCGTAAGCATGAGCCAAATTCCCTATGACCATTTTAAATCGAAATCTTAGCGACTACTTCTCAGCCAGTCTAGATTATATTTACTTATTTATAAAACAATGAAAAACCTCATGACAAATTCACTTCTTGAATTTATTTACCACCCTTGAAATAATAATTCAAATAAAGACATTCAGAACAAGAGAATATAAATAAGATGAGCATTCATAGAATCAATAGTTAAATTGTACAACTCATTAACTGCGATACTCATTCCATATTAGACATGAAATAGCCTGTAATTCCATACAGGTTATTTGTTCCTTTTACTGATAACGCTATAGTTTTCCTGCTGCGGCAAAATCCGCAGCCGGAGTTAGCGTTCCGAACACTTACACAAGGCAGCATTATGTATATAATGCTGGGGCTTTAAACATCCAGAATTATGGTGGCCCAAGTGGGGGCTTCGCAAGAAGCGCCGGTTTCCTTCGTGTCCGGTAACGCTAACTCCGCTTGGGCTACCACCATGGGTTTAGCGTCTCATGTGGTAGTACGCATACTACACACTAAGGATAAAGACGCATGGAAAATGTCGCCATCACCGACAACACCACAAGTACCCTCACCCTCTACCGCCAACTGTTTAACCACCTCGATCTCAGCGCTTTTAACCCTTCAGAACTCTTAGACCTGGCAGCCCTCTCTGCCGAACAGGCGGAAGGGCTGTGCCACGGCCTGATGCTGTTCGGCCATTTACTGCAAAAGCACCCGCAGCTGGATGCCGAAGGCTGGGAACAGTTGAATCGCTATCTCAATGCTACAGCGCATCTGGTTCCTGCGCTGTGTAACCTTTACGGGCGGGCGTTGCGGGAGATGGAAGCCTGCGGCTAACATAAATGGCAATCAGGGCGATGCCTGCACTCGTCGCCCTTCCCACTCAGGATTTACAATAGATCTGACTGACATATCACAACAAAAGCATTCATCAAGGTAGGCATTTCCTCCCCTACCTGGCATAGTTAACGCATTCGGTAAATCGATGAGTTAACTGCTGGGTATTGATGCATACTGCTCTCGTCAGCAAGCACATTGCCCAGAGCCTACTCGGTAATATGAGGGAGTGGTTTTGGCAACTGCAATAGAGGCGTTATCTTCAAAAGAATCCGTTTTAAAAACCATCGAAGAATATAAAAAACTTGGCCGAGATGAATTCTTAAAACAACATAAAATAAAGCGATTTAAAAAATCCACCCTTCTTTATAATGGCGAAAAGTACGACATCCGAGGCATTGCCGCTAGAGCATACAGTGAGCAGCATGGCTATCCGTTAAAGGGAATCAACGCCGATAGCGGAACGGAAAAAGCCATCCAATTTCTTAAAGATCTCGGTTTTGAGATCGTCGAAACGCCACATCCTTTTGACTATTTAACCGAGGGCAAACTGTACACACGCAAAGCGCTTATCGAGCTTTACGGCGGGCAGCTGCAAGGCGGCATATGGACCCCGCGGGAATTCCCGGTAATCTTTATCTTCACCGGAGAAAGCGGCGAAACCTACGGCTACAAAGATGGATGGACAGCCGAAGGCAGCTTCTCTTATACGGGAGAAGGCCAAAAAGGCCCTATGGAATTTATTCGTGGCAATAAATCCATCCGCGACCATAAAAAAGACGGCAAAGACATCTTCCTGTTTGAAGACAACAAGAAAGAAAAAGGCGTTCGCTATCTTGGCATGTTTGAGTGCGATTCTTGGGATCACATTCAGTGCTTAGATTTCGAAAATAACATGCGCCAAGGCATTACCTTTAACCTGTTCAAAGTCTCGTCACTGCATGCGGTTGAAGAAGAAGCAGACACCGATGAAGCCGATACGCAAACGGAGACGCTCGAGCAGTTGCGCAAGAAGGCACTGCAGTCCTCAAAGCAATCAGGCCAACGCCAACAGAGCGACAGCAAAAAATCCTGGTTCAAACGCAGCGAAGACGTAAAAAAATACGTGCTCAAGCGCGCCAATGGCATCTGCGAAGCCTGCGACCAGCCGGCACCGTTCAAGAAAAGAAATGGTGACCCCTACCTCGAACCCCATCACACTAAACGCCTAGCCGACGAAGGCCCCGACCACCCGCAGTGGGTGGGCGCCATCTGCCCAACTTGCCATCGCCGGATTCATAGCGGGGTGGATGGGAAAGAGGTGAATAAGCAGCTGATGGTGAAGTTGGAGTTGAAAGAGGCCACTATCGGTTAAAAGTTGCCGACAACAGCGTGCTACCAGTCAAATTCAAAACCGAGTTTGTGCAGTATCATAGGAATAATAAAGAATAACAGGGAACCTCAGCATGTCAGTACCTACCTACGACCAATTCATCGAGCCAGTGCTTCGCTTTTTGGCTACTAAGCCCGAAGGCGCACTTGCTCGGGATGTGCAAGATGCAGCAGCAGACATACTCAACCTAAACGAAGAACAACGGGCAGAGACCATCGCCAGCGGCCAATTGGTTTACAAGAACCGTACTGGCTGGGCTCACGATCGTTTGAAACGTGCTGGGCTCTCACACAGCTTATCCAGAGGCAAATGGTGCTTAACTGCCAAAGGCATCGACTGGTTAAAACAGCATCCAAACCCGCTTACTGCAGCAGAAGTCGAACACCTCGCTTTGGCTTATACCAACGTCAAACTTCAACAAAATAGTGATGCAGTGGATTTGGACCCGGTTACAGAATCCCTTCTCACCGAAGCGATGTTAACAAATAGCCCAGACGATCGCCTGGAACAATCAATCAAAGAGATCCGCGATGCGGTTGCAACGGAACTGCTGGAGAATCTAAGCCAAGTATCCCCAGGCCGCTTCGAGGTCATCGTGCTGGATGTGCTGCACCGTTTGGGCTACGGCGGCCACCGCGATGATTTAAAGCGAGTCGGAGGCAGCGGTGATGCGGGGATTGATGGCGTAATTTCTTTAGACAAGCTCGGCTTAGAAAAAGTGTATGTGCAAGCCAAACGCTGGCAAAACACCGTAGGCCGCCCTGAGTTGCATGCATTCTACGGTGCGCTTGTGGGACAAAAGGCTAAACGGGGAGTATTCATCACGACATCTGGCTTTACCAAGCATGCCGTTGCCTACGCGCAATCGGTAGAAGGCATGGTACTTATCGACGGTAACCGACTAGTGCATCTGATGATGGATAATGAGGTGGGTGTCAGCTCAACGTTACTGAAGGTTCCTAAACTCGATAGCGACTACTTCGACCAGTGATCCCCTTGCAAAATCGGTAATTTCTTAGAGGCCGAGCACATATCTCCTGGCCGATGTGTGGCCATGCCGTATTTTGTCCCTTTAGTTGGCTTATGTCGTTTAAGATTGCTCTGCTTGCGGGTATCATTTTGCGATACACATTCCAAATGACTAGTTCAGATTTAGCGTTTCTTGAGGATTTTCATGCATAACAACGAGCAGCTTTTCTTAAACGAGCTGGATAACAAATTTTGGAAGGCCGCCGACAAGCTGCGTGCCAATATGGATGCCGCCAACTACAAGCATGTAGTCCTGGGGCTGATCTTTCTAAAATATGTTTCCGATGCCTTCGAGGCTCGCCAGCAGGAGCTGATCACTTTGTTCCGCGATGTTGGCAACCCGGACAACATCTATGCCATGTCACGCGACGATTACGATTCTGATGAAGAGTACGCTCAAGCGATCCAGGAAGAACTAGAGGTCGAAGATTACTACACCGAGAAAAACGTCTTCTGGGTACCCAAAGCCGCACGCTGGGAAACGCTGAAAAACAAAGCCATGCTGCCGACCGGGACGGTATTATGGGTCGATAAGACCACAGGCCAAGAAATTAAACTGCGATCGGTCTCTTGGCTTATCGACAATGCGCTGGATGAAATTGAAAAAACCAACCCAAAACTGAAAGGTATTTTGAACCGCATCAGCCAATTCCAACTGGGCAATGAGGTTTTGACTGGCCTCATCAACACCTTCTCCGACGCAAACTTCAGCAAACCAGAATATAACGGCGAGAAGCTCAGCTTAAAAAGCAAAGATATTCTTGGACACGTTTACGAATATTTCCTCGGCCAGTTTGCACTGGCGGAAGGCAAACAAGGCGGCCAGTACTACACACCAAAAAGTATCGTTACGCTGATTGTCGAAATGCTGCAGCCGTATAACGGGCGCGTGTATGACCCGGCAATGGGCAAACGTTACATACCAAGTTTTAATCACACACCATACATGCTTCAATGGTGACAAATTAAACTGCTCTATGCTCAGAAGTAATTCCTTCCTGAACGGCATTGAGTTGTCGAAGGGGAAATGAATGGCAAGCCTTGAGCAAATTAACTACCAGCCACACCGAGCAGAAATATCAGAGGGCTCGTTGCAATGGTCTCCATTAAAAAGAAAACCCATTAAAAATCTTCCCCAAATAGTCTGGGAAGATAACTCAACTTGGGCTGAAGCTAATCTTTGGGCCTTGGATCAAGCAACATCATCAAAACGGGATCTGAAAACCGTTCGATCCAACATGTCCCACCTGCTTGCCTATGCTAAATGGCTAGAAGCAGAGTCTATTCAATGGTGTCACTTCCCAGAGCGAGAAAGTGAGCGCTGCCTGGTTCGCTTTCGCGGAGCACTTGTTGCCGCCAGAAATAATGGTGAGCTTGCTCCAAGTACCGCATCCCAACGAATGGCGGCTGTCATCCGTTTCTATAAATGGACACAATTGCGAAGATTAATTTCACCAGAATGGCCAATGTGGGAGCAGCGATTTGTTGGAATCAAACTAACCAATCCTTTTGGTCTCGAACATACCATGCGAGTTGCAAGTACAGACCTTGCCATCCCCAATCGAAAGGTTGCTGGGGCCATACAGCTTGAGGATGGCCTTCTCCCAGTAACTGTTTCTGCAATGAAAGAAATTCTCGCGCAGGCAGATCGCAGCGCAACCGAAGAGCTTTCGCTAATGCTACGAATTGGCTTTTTTACAGGGTTGCGCATTGGCTCAATTACCGATCTGAAGGTTCAAACTCTTCACAACGCAACCCTGGTTCCTGAAGTCGGTTGGAAGCGATTAGCTGTTGGTCCTGGTGCGAGGCCAATGGTCTCAACCAAGTTTGGCGTTTCCGGTTCAGTGCCAATACCTGAGGAGCTTCTCGAAACACTTATTGCCTATTCCATGAGTACGAGACGGCTGAAACGCCAAATGCTAGCGAGTCATGAAGATAGGGACCTACTATTCCTTACTCGCTATGGCAACTCGTACAGCGGAGATGATAGCCGAGCGGTTAACGTGGAAATGTCTCGTCTCCGATCATCTGGTAAAAGGGCTGGGCTGCAAGTGATGCGCGGTTTTCATTTCCATCGCACAAGAGCTACTTTTGCCACAGAGTTAATGCGCGTGGCGCTAAAGTTCATGCCAGTCGGTGATGCCATCCAGTTTGTAAGGGAGGCATGTTTGCACCGAGATGAAAGCACAACGATGAAATACATCAAGTTTATTGAAGCAAACAAAGCAATGGCAGATGCAGCGGAAGCTTTTTCGGAAGCCTTTATGGGATTGGCTAGAGGGCGTGTCAATGCATGAGTTAAATCTTACTTTTCCGGGCATGAGTCTTGGTACGCATCAAATCCCTTGGAACCTGAACATATTGCTTCATCATGGTGCTGCATGTGTACCGAGAAAAAATGCGATGGAATCGATACATCATTCCTCAGTCGATGATGTTGACGTTCTTCGAATTCCGATTGTATGCGCATTTCATGAAGCTATTTCCAGCATGATAAGTCAGGGGCGCTCTCGTTCACTTATCGAAGGCAGTCTGGAAGTGCTTTGGCGGTTCTTTGCATGGTCAGATACCAACTCATTGACTATGTCTCGAGATAAAGTGGTAACCAACTTCAAGAAATGGTCGGAATACCAGTTATATAGATCAAAAATCAAAAAGGAAGTGTCTGAAATTTACGTTTACAGACAGACTTCAAAGTTAGCCAATCTCATCGCTAGAGCCTTAAAACTTCCTGGAGCTAAGCCTGGCGGCGCACTTTTGATGCAAACAAGGATCAGAAAACCTAGCGCAAAAAAGAGCGTACTGACCAGCAGCGCAGATAAGCAAAATCTCAGCAGTACATTTGAGTTTGGTCATTGCCTGAGGTCGATCTGTGACGCCTTGGATTGTGCGACGGTCAGAGGACGGCTACCTATCCGTATTGCGCTGCAAGGCGGCAAGACCTTGGTGGTTGCAGGAAGCCTCCTTAATCCGGAAATGGATGTCGAATCTATAAAGTGCAGCACCGTCAGGAAAAATGCTGAGAAAGCCAGAGCGCCACTGACGGAGAGAGAAAGCCTTTTCGATCGGCATAAAAGATCGGGAATACTAAATCTGAGAATAGAATCTGAGCTTTTGATATTCATCGCACAAACAGGGATGAATCTGACTCAGGCATCAGCGCTTGAAAGAGAAACTTATCGTTGGAAGTCTAACGGTGACGATCTGGAGGTTTTCCGCGTATACAAGGGGAGACGCAGCGGCGAAGCTGTTTTTCGTTGCTATCGCTCTTATAAGGAACATCTCGAGCGATATTTGCAGTGGCTGAATGACACAGGGTTTGCTGAACACGATACCCGGCTTTTCCCTTTACAAAGTCGAGGCATGATTCGCGCAAAAGATTCAAAGATTGGATTCTACACATTGAAAGAATCCTTCAAGAAAATTGATGCTCGGATTTTAGGGCCACAGGAGCTGCGTAAAACCAGAGTAAACTGGCTACTCAGGCGAAGCAAAGATCTCGAAATTACGGCTGAGCAAATGGCCCATGATAAGGAAGTCCTTCTCCGTGATTATGAAAGGCCGCATCATCAATCAGCGGCATCCGAAATAGTCCGGTTCCATGCATCAACAGATCCTGCTTATACACCACCTGGGCCGGGTGTATGTATCGACAAAGATCGCGCCCCCGAGTCGATCAATGGTATAGCTAAAGAAGCGCCGAAACCAGACTGTACCAGCCCAGAAGGCTGTCTTTTTTGTACTAAGCATCGAGACGTTATGAGTCCTGATTATTGCTGGAAACTTGCCTCGCACGCAAAGATCAAGAGCCTGGAAGCAAACCTGTATAAACCACCGGAAAAGCAAGACATTCATCCTGCATACCGGGTTATTGAAAGAATAAGCAAAAAACTTGAAGCAATAGCGTCTGGCAGCGAAATACGAGCAATGTGGGTAAGTGAATCTCAGGATTTGATTCGTGCCGGTAAATATCACCCCTATTGGAGTGGCCATATAGAGCTGATGGAGGTAATTGCATGAATTTGGCTTACTTCCCGGGATTGCAGATTGAATCGGCCTTATCAAAAGAAGATGCGCTGAATTTTAAACCTGACAGCTGGCCCCCTGCGCCGGATTTTCCTGCTGTGATAGATGCCTATGGCCATGTTGTGTCTCGATATGGTGACGTAAGATGGGATCTTTCACCTTGGTCTGGGCACACCCTCACCATTCACTTTGGGGATGGTTCTGGTCAGGGAAAAAGAGTTAGCCCTCAGAACGCGGAGTTATTGCGTAAAGTTGTAGCGTGGTGGCTTTGGGGCGAAGCGGCTATTCGTTCTGCCAAGGCATTGGTGTTTAAGTTTGAGACGATAAAACCCCTGTTTGTGGCCTGCACAGATGCAGGTATTCTGGCTACTGAGCTCTATAGATATCCCAAGGTCATCGAGAAGTTATCCGAATATTATAAGCAACGCGGAAATCGCTTGATTGAATGCCTCCATTCATTATTCATCGCACGAGAGACTTTGGGGTTTGTCTTGCTTGACGAAAGCGGAATTAAACTACTTAGCAGCGTATTAACAACGAATGATTCGACGCAGACAGCTTATATACCAGCGAGGATATGGAGTTACCAGGTTTCACGTCTTCGCGAATGCTTGGAAGACTTTTTGTTGCACCAAGAAAAAGTTGAGGCCTGTTACGATTTTTGTTTGTCAGCTTATGCCAGAAATGCTGGAGGACATTTATCTAAATCATTCAATGGCTTGGGTTGTGATGGACCATTTAGAGACTCGCGAGTTATAGGCGAAAGCAGAACTGGAAAAATCTTTTATGGGTCATTTACAGAGACAGCTGAAGAATTTGGTATATCTGAATTGCTTGATCGTTGGGTGTTGTTTAATAAAGTTACTGGCATCAGATCACTTACTACTTACCTCTCTTTAATTAGTAGTGTTGGATTGGCTTATCTATTGAACTTTTCTTTGATGCGAATTGAAGAAGGCTCCAAACTTCGTGCTGATTGTTATGAGGTTGAACGTGATCAGCTAGGTGAAGAAATTCACATGCTAAAAGGTGTAACAACAAAAACCATTGAAGATTCTGATGCTCGCTGGATTGTTTCGCCCACCGTTGAAATCGCTCTGGCAGCAATGAAGGCTGTTGCTTTTATGCGATTAAAGGCAGCAAGAGAGAATCCTTATTTAGAATTATCAAAGGAAGATGTCGAGAACCCAGTTCTTCAATCTATTCAGCATGAACCATGGTGCCCCAAAGCACCCAAATCTCAATCAACCAAAAAGTACAAAAAGATTCGGTCATACGGCGACATTGCCAAAAATATGTGGCCAAAGCTCTTTGATGACAAGGAGCTGACTATTACCGAAGCTGATCTGGAAATGGCCAACAGAATGACATTTGGCCTTGATCCAGAGAAGTTTGCCGTAGGAAAAGTCTGGCCCCTTGCCTGGCATCAATTACGACGCACCGGTGCTGTTAATATGCTGGCCAGTGGATTGGTGACCGAAGCGTCTCTTCAGTATCAGCTGAAACATGTCTCACGCGCCATGAGCCAATACTACGGGAAAAACTACTACAGACTCAAAGAACCTTTGAATGACGAGGCGCGTGCGTATTACTTGCGTGAGATGTATCAATCAATGGTTCGGGAGTTTAAAGCGCTTCAATCTGATCAGTATGTTTCACCGCACGGCGAGAGGCGAAAGCAGCAGATTCTCTCTGAAATGTCGGAGAAAGATCATGAGCAGTTGCTCAAAGCCGCAAAAGCAGGACTGATCAGCTACCGTCAAACATTTCTTGGTGGCTGCGCCAATTCAGGCCCGCCTTGTCCACTCGGGGGGATCAGCAATATCAGTTCCTGTATGGGATTTAGCAGCAATAAGCCATGCGCATCGGCATTGTTAGATAAAGCCAAGCTACCAATGATTAAACAGCTTAAAAACGTTATTACTATTCAGATCAGTGACGCTGCGCCAGACTCCTCGTTGTACGAGTCATTGCGAGCGCAATTAGAATCCGCAGAGCGAGCAATCCATGTCATCGAAAGCAATTGAACCAAGAAAAGTCAGTAAGGCCGAACTAAAATTCAGGGAGGCTTTTGAACGTCTCAAAGCGGGCAAGCCAGACATTTTGCCAAAAGGGACACAGGTCAGTCAGAATAATGTTGCAAAAGAGGCGGGGGTAGATCCTTCCGCTCTTCGCAGAGCACGATTCCCTGAGCTGGTTGCGGATATTCAAGCCTGGATAGAAAGCCATAAGGATGAAGCACCGCAAAAATCGCCCAGACAAATGATGCTTGCGCAAAGATCGAGGAACCGTGATCTAATGGAAAAGGTTAAGGCTCTGGAAGAGCAGCGAGATAAAGCCTTGGGGCAGTTGCTGGATGCTCAATCCCGGATACTGGAGCTGACACTTGAGAATCAGCGTCTACAAGCTCAGCTACCGGCAAGTAATGTTCACTTCATTTCGAATTCGAAGAAACCCTCGTGAGCCACTTGCACAGGGAGCGAGCCTAAATTTGTTAAGAGATGAGATTTACGATCGGAATCTCCAGGGCATCAGCGATTTGATGGATCTTCGTCAGGGTGATGTTCTGGTCACCGCGCTCGATATGTCCCATATAGCTTCTATCGATACCCGCTAGGTCCGCCAAAGCCTCCTGCGAGAGGCCTTTTTCCTTCCGTATCTGGCGAACCTTCTCGCCAAAAGCGACCAGTCTTGGATCTTTCATATTCGCTCTGTCCAAAAGACAGAACTATCACCAAATGTTGGATATATCACCACGGGATATATCGCTCATTTTTACCATTCTGAGGTAGTCTTAACTCAATCGACTGAGTTATGGGCAAGCATATGTGGAATGACAAGAAGCAAAAATACTGGGAGGCGATCCGAAACCACCCCGGAGTCACCTACAAAAAGCTAAGTAAATATAAGTATCTACTGCAATTTGAGCTACTTCGATGGTACTTGTGGCCTCGATCTGGGCGATACCAGCACTTGACCCAGGACGGTGTCGTCTCAGAGGTGTTTATGGGGGAGCTGTCAGACTTCTATCACCGATACCTGACTGGTGAACTTCAATTTTCGGAAAACTTCGGAAAAACCTGGAGCAAGGTCGAAGAAAATGTTCTTTACGACATGATTCATTATGCCTGCACTGTCCGGCAGATAGCCGTTGAGCTAAAACGGCATCCTGTAAGCGTTGTCAACAAGCTGGCGAAGTACTTGGACGATGACAGTATCCAGAATCGCATTACTCAGGATTTTTACGATGTCCCTGTGCGGGAGCTAGTGCGATGGTGGTAGGTGTTAAGCATACATACTTGACATTTAGATATAACATTGAACAAAAGAAGACTTTCTTGTACTGTACCGACATGACACTTTACTAACTGCGGACAACAAACATGAGTGAGCAAATAATGACCGTCAAGGATGTCGCGTCGTACCTCAAGCTCAACGAGCGTACTGTCTATCGCATGGCCACAGCAGCAAAGATCCCAGCGTTCAAAGTGGGTACCTCGTGGCGTTTTAAGAAAGAAGAGATAGATATATGGATAGCGCAGCAACACAACCAAATATCAAGTAATAAAGAGAGCTAACCATGCTAGGACTGAAGTTACGTGAGGAGTTTTCTGGTCGTCGTATTAAAGGAACGATGATCGAAATGCATAACCGGAATGGCACCGGTGCGCTCGATAAGTCTGCAAGTGAATTTCTGAAGATCACTTACCCTTCAATCGACATGCTTAAGACTGTGGAGGCTGTCCAAGCTGGACGGGCCGAACCAGTTGTTATTATTGGTGCGAGGGGCCAAGGTAAATCACACCTTATGGCTGCACTGTCACATATGCATCAGGATAAGGATGCAACAGTAAATTGGTTGAATGACTGGTCTGCCCGACTGAAAAATCCTGACATTGCGGGTCTCAAATTACAGTATGGCATGCATGTCATTACCGAAAGCTTGCACCTGCAACGCTATAAGCATGTATGGGATGTTTTGTTCGACCAGCATCCGCATGGCAATATCATTAAAGCCAAGTGGGAGGTGCACGGCACCGAGGTTCCAGGTTATGACCTGATACTGGAAATGGCAGAGAATAAACCATTCATCCTTATTCTGGATGAATTCCAGACGTGGTTTGAAGGCTTAACAAACTCCAACCAATACAAGCGAAAGACCTGGGCGTTTAATTTCATTCAAATCCTCTCGGAAATATCTGAAAAGCACCCAGAACTTCTGACACTTGTCGTATCTGTGCGCGAAGGTAACTCTGATGCGGCGCAGCAGCTGTTCCGAGTAAATCCGGTGCGGATCGACTTTAAAGGGCCGGAAGCTAAGCGAGACAGACAGCGCTTGTTGCTCTACCGGATCTTCGAAAACCGAATGAATATCCCAGAGTCTGATATTGCTTCACTGATCAAAACTCATGTGGATGAGTTCCTGCGTTTGGGTCACATCTCTGGCTCCGAGCATGAAAAACATAGACAGCAATTTATCGAGGCCTGGCCTTACTCGCCAAGACTCCTGCAATTGCTGGACGATCAGGTGCTTATCGCAACCGAAACTCAAGAGACACGCGATCTCTTGCGTATTCTGGTGGATGTGTTTAAGGAATCTGGTGAAGACACAGCCATACTTACACCTGCCAACTTCAGCTTAACCAGTGAAAAATCAGGCGTTACGTCACTACTGGATTCGGTAGCGAGTCAGCTGCATCGGGATTTGCGTGAGAATGCACTGCGCAACCTCGAAGCTGTTAAAAACGGTGTACCTATTGCTCATGTCCCACATCTTGAGCCCATTCTTTCCGCTCTCTGGCTGCGTTCTCTATCATTGGAGAATCATGCCGGTGCTGAGCCGTCAGAATTGCAGCTGGATATTACTGAGCGAAAAGCGATTGATGACAACCTGTTTGCCGCTGAGCTTGCAGTCATCGAGGACAACAGCTTCAACATTCACCGCCAAGCCAACCGTTTGGTCTTCAAGAACGAGGTGAATCCACAGGCCAAGCTGTTAGCACATGCTAAAAACGACAAGCTCTTTCAAAAGGATGAGGATGTAGAACACCTCGCCAAAGAGATTCGTTACGCCCTGGTTGGGGATGGCAATCAGTCGAATATCTATCGAACCATCGTATTAAAGAAACAGTGGCGCACTTCGCCATGGGCGGATATTGAAGAAAAAGACCATCCTCAGCATTGGGATAACCGGATTCCAGTGATTGTTATGCCCAAGGCATCGCTGGACAACAAAGAGCTGGGAGAATGGCTGAAGACACATGTTACCAAGGCAAGAAACACTGTGCGCTTCCTGCTGCCACGTGTGGGTACTGGCGACATTTTCTACGATAAGTCTTTGCTGGTATTAGCCCGTGCGGTTTATCTTGCTAGCGATTGGAAAAACTCCGAGCGTGAGTACGCTCAATTGCATCTGAAATACCAGAAGGAACTGCGTGAGCAGTTGCAATCCCGCTTTGATCGTTTTGCAGTCTTGGTCGTATGGAATTTCGCAGACCCATCTCAATGCGAATTTGAGATTTCACAGCACGGCGCAGAAGGGTTACAGATCCTCGAAAAGCTGGATGCAAAAATCTGCAGCGAGCTGTTCATTCCAGAAGAATTCGACACCATACTGCTTGATGCCGCGACCAATAGCCGTAGCGTGGCCGACCTTATCGAACAGCTCAAAGAGCCAGCCCCAAAAGGTGCAGAAAGCATTCCTTGGCTTGGTGAAACAGCCGTTAAAGAGCGCATTGGGCGAGCCTGTGCAGAAGGCAAAATTGCCATCAACGCCAAAGGCAGTCTGTACGAGAAAAAGCCGTCAGAAACCACGGATGATGCTTGGTTGCGAGTACGTGGGAAACTGGGCAGTGGTAAAGATCTGGAAGACACGACACTGCACCTGCCCGGAGGCTCTGTTGGTTCAGGCGGCTCTGTCCCTGTTCAGCCTGTTCCAGGCGTGCCAGAAGAATTCACCACCGGTGGTGTTAACAAGCCAACCGCAGGCTCAGGCAATGGCGGCACTGCATCCGGTACGACACCAACGCCGGGATCGCTATTCGGTGGTTCCAGTGGCGGCTTCGTTGCTCATCACAGCGCCCATAATACATCCACATTGAGCTTGCTCGGTAAGCTTGAACAATGGGGCATTAACAAAGGCAGTAAGGTGAAGGACGTAAAGTTGTCTACCTCGCAGCTCACTGGTGCACAGTTAGAGCATCTGCTAAAAAACTTACCGGATGGTGTTACTTACTCTCTGGATTTGGATAAAGAACAATGATCGACGAGCGAAAGCATATGGATAAGTCACTGATCGCTGATATACACAGACTGCCCGCAGAGGAAGCATGGCCGAAAATTTTTTCGGCCCTCTGGCCCCTGTTTGCAGAACCGATCCGGCAGGATCTGGCGGATGCAAAAACAACCGAACGGGACCGCGCCATCAAACCATTAGATGACGTGTTGGCAGGCAGTGCCTGGGATTTGTGGGCATCGTTCGAGAGTGCTTCGCCAAAAACGGCAGATGCTCTGAAAGCATTCTGGCAACGCCAGACAACACCGAAAGCCATCCTGATTCTGGATGCACTGTCGCTCCGCGAAGCGCCCTGGATTCTCGAAAGTGCGCAGCAGCGGGGCTACACAGTTCACAGCGCCGGTGCGACCGCCTCTGAGCTACCCGGTGATACCACGCCGTTTGCTCGTGCAATGGGGTTTGGGCAGCGCACCAGATTGCAAAACAACCAGGGGAATAGTGCTGCTTTCCCTGAAGCCTTCACTGAGTCCACCGACTTGCCATGGGTGGATTGTGCATCTCTGATCAAGGCTGACCCGAATATTATTTTCTGGCATCACTGGCCTGATGAACGTATGCATCATCTGGCAGAACAGGGAGCAGGTTATCGGGTGTTGGCGAAAGAAGCCGCAGCCGTATTAACCGGCGATGAATTCTGGGCCTTCATCGACAAACTAGCCACGGGCCGTCGTCTGGTTATTACTGCCGACCATGGGTATTCAAACCCCGCGTTGTTTCCAGATGTTTACCCGGAAGACCAAAAAGCCTATCTGAAAGGGCAATTCAAGTCTGGCCGCAACAGCGAAGTGAAAGACGCAAAAGCTGAACAGCATTGGGTGCCACCATTATCTCAGGTACTGACGACGCAGCATGGCAATTGGAACATAGTACTGGGCCGCAAGAAATGGCGTTCACAAGGGGGCTACCCAAGCTTGGCTCATGGTGGACTTAGTCTGCTGGAAGTAGCGGTACCTTTCATCGAACTATCGAAACAGAATAATTAGTAGTCAGCCTAATGCTGACCTATGGATAAGTAATTTTATGGCAACTAAAAAAACGAAAGCGGAACTAACGACTGAGTTAGTCGCAGAAGCTGTTGGTGCGGGTAAAAAAGCGCAGCTTGAAACGGTTGATTTTTCTGATCCCAATCGCCCCCTAACTTGCCTTGAGGTTGATTTTCCTATTCTACCAATCAACCAGATTGCGCAAATCGAAGGCAACGCAGGTAAGCCAATATATCAAATGAGTAAGTGGTGGGCACGCCGGCGCTCCAGTGTGTTCCGCTCGATGTTGATTGCGGCTGCGACTAAGGCTCCTGAAGAGCCAGCCGAGGCAGCAAAACTGGTTTGGGATAACTATTACGCCAATCACCAGGACAACCAAGCGTTCAGAAAATTGAAAGTGGCTGACATTTTCATGGGGGGCGGTACCACACTGGTGGAAGGTGCACGGCTCGGCATGCAGATGACAGGCAACGATCTCAACCCAGTTGCCTGGCTGGTTGTCAAGAATGAATTGGCTGACGTCGATCTGGATGAAGTGAATAAACTGTTTGAGCACATTGAACGGGAAGTTAAACCCCAGATCATGCCGTTTTACGCCTGCGAAGGCCCCGATGGCGAAAAAGGAAAATGGACACAGCGTTCTACTGGCAAAGTCATGGGCGATGATTTTGATCCGCTGGCTCTAACACCTGAAGAACGCAAAGACTACGTATACGATGGCCCGGAGGTTATTTACACCTTCTGGGCTAAGCACGGGCCCTGTGCAGCTCCCGGATGTGGTCATCGCACACCAATTATGAATTCGCCATTAGTTGCTGTTAAGTCGCTTACTGTTAAAGCATGGCTTGGAACCGCCTGCACGAAGTGTGATGGGCGCTTTGATTTAGAGAGGCACCAAGCACGAATGGCGCCTGATGCGCCATTGGTGATTGATGGTGATGAAAAACCATTCAGTACCATGGATGACAAGGGGAATTTTACTTGCCCTCATTGCGGACACGTCCATAAAGATGAAATCGCAGCATTAAAAGGCGAATCTTCCCAGTTGCCCAAAAAGATTTACAAAAACAAGAAAATAGATCTTTCTCTTTTCGTTAATCCAGAATGGATGAAAGGGGCTGCCGGTAAAGACGATATTGGACAGCTCGGCGGTACTGCAAAGAGTGATGCTAATGCAACCGCACGCTGGAACAAACTAAGAGCAAACTCATTACGACTGATTGAAGTAAGAGGAAAGACAGGCGAACAATTTCTCGACCCAGAGACAGGAAACCTAATTGACGTTAAAAAAGGCAATATTCCCAAGAAATCAAATTTTGCTTGCCAAGAAGATACCTGCGGTCGCCAACAGGACGTTTTAGATAGCATCAAACTGTCTGGCTCTAACGGGCCGTTTAGTAGTTACTTACTTCATGGTTACTCCCAGAAGAGAAAAGAAGAAGGAAAACCATATGGGGGGCGTTTTTTTGCTTCTATAACGGAGCAGGTTATTGCCCGGCAAAACGCGTACTTGAAAGAATGGGAAGTAAGAAAAGACAGTGATTTGGCAGGCTATTGGCCCAAAAGTGAGCTTCCCTATGGATTCATGACCCATATGAATAATGGAGGGATACCAAATCATGGGTTTACGCATTGGCATACAATGTTTAACCCTTTGCAGCTGCTAATTCATTCGCAAATATTAAAAGCAATTGATACTGCTTATGGCTTTTCAGATACGGCGAAAGAGATTGCAATTGGGGCATTTCAGCAGTATCTGCGAAACCAAAATATGTTCTGTATATGGAATACCACCGCAGACAAAATGGAACCGATGTTCAGCAATAGTAACTACCACCCAAAGGCGACAGTGGTTGAAAATTCTGTTTTTGCGAATCTGGGGCGTGGCAACTGGGCGTCATGCAGGGCAAATACCATTTCAGGATTAGCATGGGCCAAAAGCCCATGGGAGATCGTGTCAAATGCCCATTTGGTAACCATTTCTGATGACCTAGCATCCTCAATTTCAGGTAAAAGTGAGAAGGCCCGCTTAGATGATAATGTTTTACCTGGGACAAAAGTAACGTGTGGTTCTTCAACAGAATTACAACACATAACAGACGGCGAGCTAGACCTGGTAATCACTGACCCACCATTTGGAGGCTTACTGCACTACTCCGAACTAGCCGATTTCTTTTACGTTTGGCTTAGACTGTTATTAAAGGATAAATATCCAGATTACTTTGCTGGCGAGTATACCCCTAAGACGTTAGAGGCTGTCGCTAACCGAGCTCGTAATCCTGACGATGCCGATGGATTCTACAAACGCATTCTCACGGAGTGCTGGAAAGAAGCGGGTCGAATGCTGAAGCCATCTGGAATACTGTCATTCACTTTCCATCACAGTGAAGACGAACCTTGGCTGGATGTATTGGAGAGTCTCTTCAACGCTGGTTACTACTTGGAGGCAACCTATCCGATACGTAGCGATGAGACAAAAGGACAAGGAGCTAAACCAGGTACGTTTGGGTCCCAAACGATTGAGTATGACATTATACACGTATGCAGAAAGCGGGTTGAGTCACCAAAAAAAATCTCTTGGGCTCGTTTACGTCGTCAGATCTTAGCTGATGTGCGTCAGTTACAGTCTATTTTAGAGCACCACCAGAATGGTGGTTTGCCCATGGCAGATATACAAGTTATCAAGCGCGGAAAAGCACTTGAGTATTTCTCTCGTCATTATGGACAAGTGTATGTCGAAGATGGACGAGAGTTTACCGTTAAAGAAGCACTTGTTGGGATCAACCAGATTTTAGACGATCAAATTGAAGGGGACGGGTTAGGCACGCCTGTAGTATGTGAACCTATTTCTCGTCAATTCTTGAGAATATTTTCTGGAAAATCTGAAATCCCTCGTGATCAAATGCAAAAGTATCTTAAGGGTACAGGAATTGGACCGAGTGACTTCTTGGCTCGAGGCTGGACGGAAGAAAAAAAGAAAATCTTCTACTGGGTTTCTCCACTCGAATTTGCTAGAGAAAAAATAGATAAAAAAGGCAGTTTGAGCCGCGACTTTGATCAGGCCATGTTGCTTATTGGTGCGTGTTATCCAGAAAGCGGTATCAATAGCAAGAAAATTCTGGATGAAGACTTCAAACCTCACCCCGCATTAGGGCATCTGTTGGATTGGCTTATTCACAACGGAGCCGACTTATCTATGCGCAGTGCCTGCACTTTGGCAAGGCAATTGTTTAATAGATGGGAAGCTGATCATCAGCAGGTTATGCAGGAACAAATATCATTGTTTGGTATGGAAGATGAAATATGAGCGATGTGCTGACCAACGACAAATGGAAGCGACGCGGTATCTCAGTGCTTTGGTGTGGCAAAACACTGGCTGAATTAAATGCTGCAAGTCAGGTGATCAGTCTGCGTCAGTTCATCGGCTATTACGAAGCGGGCTGGCCGGAGGATATGCCTCTGCTGAATGACGATGGCTTATACGTCGCAGGGTTGGACGTAGCCGTAGACGCTTTATCACCAGAAGATGCTCTGGAATGGCTGGAATCCGAGATTTACGAAATGATCTACGACTTTCAGAACCATGCCGATGCTGCGCTGATTTTCTGGATGCCGGATCAGGGGCGCTGGAAGGAAGATCTGACCACCAGTACCTATAACTGGTGCTTGGCTGGTAAATACGATGCGCAAATGTTCCCGTTGGGGCAATGCATCTGGAACGGCGCACAAAAGGACGTGCGCCGGATTGAATCCGATTTTGGCGGAAAAACGAACGAATGGCTGGGTTTATACCTAGAGCGGATCAGCTAATAGGGGTAACCATGACTTTTAAACCCGGTGAACGCGTCAGCCATTTTGAATTTGGCCAAGGTGTTGTTATCTCGGCAGCGGGTGGCTACGCCCGTGTCTTCTTTCCCCAGGGTGAGCGACAAGTACCCGTCAGCACCTTGGTGGCGGCACTTAGCCATAATGAGCGCGTGGTAGCTAGCATTGGCAGCCATACAGATAGTGACACGAAAGCCTGGCTCTCCTGGAAGGCGCATGAATTACCCCTTCAGGATTCAGCCAGCTCGCTGACTTCAGCCAAGATTGATTTGCTACCCCACCAGGTGGTGCTGACTCATCGGGTTGCCTGCGCGAGCCCACGTCGCTTTCTGATTGCCGATGAAGTCGGTTTGGGGAAAACCATTGAAACAGCGTTAGTGCTGCGGGAATTGGCCAGTCGTGGCGAGCTTAACCGGGCTTTAATGGTTGTGCCGGCGGGTCTGGTTAACAACTGGCACCGCGAGCTGAATGAAGTTTTCAATTTAAATTTTGAAGTATTCGGCCGCGAAGGTGATGTCAGCGACCGCCGCAGTAATGCGTTTGCTAAACATAACCTGCTGATTGCCAGCATCGACACCTTAAAGCGTCCAGCAAGAATCAAGAAAATACTAGAAGCACCCCGTTGGGATTTGATTGTTTTTGATGAAGCGCATCACTGCACGGCCTATAAGCAAGGCGGCAAAACCCGCAAGACCCAGAACTACAAATTGGCGGAAGCCTTACGTGACCACAGTAGAGATATGATTCTGCTGTCGGCCACACCACACCAGGGCGATCATTTTCGTTTCTGGAAGCTGATTGATTTACTTGACCCCACTTTGTTTTCCAGTGAAACCGAGATGGTGGAAGAACGCTACCGCCTGAATCCAATCATCTTCCGCCGCACCAAAGCCGACGCCTGTAAAGCCGATGGCTCCACGTTGTTTGCTAGGCGCTGGGTGCATACCGAAGCCTTTTCTATGTCAGATCAGGAGCGCGATTTCTATAACGCCCTGAATGAATACCTGCGCGACGGTTTTGCTTTGGCGAAGAAGCAAGGCGGCAAAGGAACGGCTCTGGGCTTTGTAATGACGATCTTCCAAAAAATTGCGGCGTCCAGCTTTGCGGCGGTGCATCGCACCTTGAGACGAAGACTGTTGGCCCTGACTGTTCATGAGGGCTTGATGCACGATGAAAACCTCGACATCGACGCCAGAGACTTTGCTTTTAATGAGGCGAAAGAACAGATTCGAGTTGAGTTCGATTTAGGTCATGACCGTCTTTCTGACCTTGAGATCGACCGTATATTGAATGACATCAAGCGTCGCCTCCTTAAAAAGATCAATGAAGAGCAGCTGGCTGCTGCATCCGATACGTTTACCGATGAGCTGGAAACAGCCGCCGCTGAAGATGCGGCCATGGATGCTGTGGCATACGCCCTGCCAGAAGAGCGATTCCGCATTAAAGAACTACTGGGGCTGTTCCCTTCAGCCCGTGAAACTAAAGTAGATAAGCTCATTGGGGCTTTGGGTGTGCTGTGGCAACAAAACCCAGAGGAACGTATTGTGATATTTGCCACCTATCTGGGTACGGTTGAAATGCTGTGCGACCAGATTGAAAAAGCGTATCCAGGCCAAGGTGTGGTTGTGCTTAAAGGTGGTGATCACGGAAGTAAACTCGCGGCAGAACGGCGCTTCAAACAGGCTAATGGCCCTCGCGTAATGATCTGTACAGCAGCCGGTCGGGAAGGTATCAACCTGCAACATGCACGGGTGCTGTTTAACTTTGACCTGCCGTGGAATCCAATGGATATGGAACAGCGCATTGGTCGTATTCACCGCTATGGACAGCGTGATACCGCACAGGTTTATAACCTTGTGTTGGGTGACACCATTGAAGGTCGCATTTTCCTGCTGCTGGATGAAAAACTGGAGGAAATTGCCAAGGCGCTCGGCAAAGTGGATGAAAAGGGCCAGGTGGAAGAAGACCTTCGATCACAGATCCTCGGCCAACTGTCTGAGCAGGTGAACTATCAGCAACTTTATTCGCAGGCACTGCAAGACCCAGAGCTTAAACGCACCCGACTGGAGCTTGAAGCGGCGATGGATAACGCCCGTCATGCAAAGGATGCGGTATTCGAACTATTCCAGGACCTAGATGGCTTCAGTTTGGATGACTACGCACCACTCTCAGATACCAGGGAATCTATAGACGATCTGATTCGGTTTATGCAGAAGGCCTCGCCATACGAAGGGGAAGTCATTGAGATTCGGGGACAAAAGCAATTGGCCCTGGTGAAAGATGGCCTCGAAAAAATGCGGTTTACCACGGATCGGAAAGAAGCGACCAATTCAGAAAAATTGCATTTGATTGGTTTGGATCATCCCGTGATTGCAGAACAGCTCGACAAATACCGCAATCTTGATCCTGAATGCCTTGGTTTCTCTTCTAGTGAGCTGAATGCTGGTGAAACCGTTTCTTTATGGGAAGTAAGGGCTGCCAACGAAAAGGGACACAATGTTCACTCCATCATGAAACTTGCTGTCGATGGCGATGGTAACCGGATACCTCATTTAGAAAAGCAAATAGACGCAGTGTTTAAACCTAAGGGAAAGATAGGCGCTCACGAAGTAGATTTGCATAAAATTGAAGCCGTCTTGGAGCGTGAACTTCATCACCGGAATATCGTGAAACCTGAGCAGTCTTTCTCTGCCAAGCTGATCTGCTTAGCGTGTGGTTGATTTGATAAAATTCGGTTTGAATGAGCTGGTGACAAAATTGAGCTTTTGTCACCAGTTAAGATGCTAACCTATGGACAATTTGGAAATCACCTGTAATGCAGAAAAATCCTTGCCTACAGCCAATGTCACCAGTAGTGAATGTTACGTGTGCAGCGGTTCCGGTGGGTTCTTCGTCTCTAGCGATCGTTTTATTGAAGAACACGCGGGTGAGAAAAATTACAACGCTGCTGAACAGAAGCGCAATATCTCCGTCTACGGCCAGGAGTCTAACCCGACCACCTGGAAACTGGCAGCGATGAACATGGCGATCCGCGGAATCGACTTTAACTTCGGTACGAAAAACGCCGATACCCTGCTGGACGATCAGCACCCGGATCTGCGCGCCGACTTCGTGATGGCTAACCCGCCGTTCAACATGAAAGAGTGGTGGAACGCAAAGCTGGAAAACGACGTGCGCTGGAAGTACGGTACACCGCCGCAGGGCAACGCCAACTTTGCGTGGATGCAGCACATGATCCATCATCTGGCGCCAAAAGGCTCAATGGCGCTGCTGTTGGCCAACGGTTCGATGAGCTCCAACACCAATAACGAAGGCGAAATCCGTCGTAACCTGATCGAAGCCGATCTGGTGGAGTGTATGGTGGCGCTGCCGGGGCAACTGTTTACCAACACCCAAATCCCGGCCTGTATCTGGTTCCTGACCAAGGACAAATCCGGCAGCAACGGTAAAGCGCACCGTAAGGGCGAAGTGCTGTTTATCGACGCCCGACAAATTGGCTATATGAAAGATCGCGTGCTGCGTGATTTCACCCGCCAAGATATCGCTAAAATTGCCAATACCTTCCACGCCTGGCAGGAAGATAAAGATTACCAGGACGAAGCCGGATTCTGCTTCTCAGCCACGCTGGAAGATATCCAGAAAAACGACTTTGTGCTAACCCCTGGGCGCTATGTGGGCTCTGCCGAGCAGGAAGAAGACAATGAGCCGTTTGCTGAAAAGATGGCACGGCTGACGGCGCAGCTTAAAACTCAGCTGGAAGAGAGTGCGAAACTGGAAGCTCAGATTAAGGCGAATCTGGGGGGGCTGGGTTATGAGTTTTGAATGGAAGAAATATACTATTGCAGATGTTTCAAAAAATGTTGTTACAGGGAAAACACCACCAGGAACTTTAGAAAAATATTTCGGTGGGGATGTACTTTTTGTTACCCCAACAGATATGGGAGATAACAAGTACATTGAGCGAACCCAAAGAACCTTATCCGATGAGGGGGAAGCTAAGCTAGCAAAACAGAGATTTGAATGTGGGATAGTTGTCTCTTGCATCGGGTGGCAAATGGGAAAATCCGCAATTGTTAAAAATGCGGCAGTTACAAACCAACAAATCAATACAATTATTCCAAACAATGAGATTATCGATACTGATTTTTTATACTATATACTTAGTGATAAAAGAACCGAGATATTCAACCTTGGAGCAACAGCGACAAGAACACCAATTTTAAAAAAATCACTGTTCGAAAAAATTGAGTTTTACGCACCAAAACTTGAACAGCAAAAAAAGATTGGCAACATTTTATCTTGTTTGGATGATAAAATAATCAACAACCGGAAAATCAATCAAACCCTCGAATAAATGGCCCAAACCCTGTTCAAAAGCTGGTTTGTCGATTTTGAACCGGTAAAAGCCAAAATCACGGTATTGGAATCGGGTGGTTCACAGGAAGAGGCGATGCTTGCTGCCATGACGGCGATTTCCGGGAAAGATGTTGATGCGCTGATGGTGTTTGAGCATGAACATCCAGAGCAATATGCTGAGTTAAAAGTTACGGCAGATTTGTTTCCGTCTGCGATGCAGGACAGTGAGCTGGGGGAGATTCCTGAGGGATGGTGTCATGGGCCCTTGAGCGACATTGCTACTTTTGCCAACGGTAAAGTCGATGTTTGCTCTCTGACGCCTGAAACGTATATTTCTACTGAAAATATGCTGGAAAATCGGGCTGGTATTTCTACAGCCTCCTCACTGCCCTCAGTAAATAGCGTTCCTGAATTTAGATGTGGACACGTTCTAATTTCCAATATTCGTCCTTATTTTAAGAAAATTTGGTTGGCTCGTTTCAAGGGAGGACGTTCGGCGGATGTACTAGCCTTTGAAGCACGAGATTCAGTCAATGTAGAATATGTTTACAACCTTCTTTATCAAGAGGTTTTCTTTAATTTCATGATGCTTACCTCTAAAGGTGTGAAAATGCCTCGTGGTGATAAAAAAGCCATAATGGACTGGCAGTGCGTACATCCTGATAAGAAAATTTCAAACGCTTTTTCAAAAGCAGTTGGTGAATATTATTCATTCATTGAAATTAACAATGCGCAGAATAAAACGTTAACCCAACTCCGTGACACCCTTCTCCCCAAACTCCTCTCCGGTGAAATCACTCTGCCGGAAGTCGAGCAGGCTATAGGTGAGGTGGAAAATGTATAAAATTGACCGCCCTAACAATACCCTTCAGTCATTGCTCGAAGTTTCTTTTAGCAGCCTCGGCTTTCGTGAGCGCGATCATTTGCAAGAATGGTTGGCAAAAAATCCGCAGGCGCTGACCAAGAAAGATGACAAAGAAGACGAACTGCTGATTATCCAGAAAGAGTTTGCAGGTTTCGACGATACCAAAGAGAGACTCGACCTGCTGGCTCTTGATAAAAAAGGCAATCTGGTGATCATCGAGAACAAGCTTGATGATTCTGGGCGCGACGTGGTGTGGCAAGCACTGAAATATGCCGGATACTGCGCTAATCTGCGTCAGGAAAGCGTGGTTGAAATCTTTCAGATGTATCTCGATCTTTATGATCCGAATGAAAAACGTCAAGCGGCTGATGTCATTGCGGAGTTTATGGGATGGGAAAGCCTGAAAGAAGGGGTGCTCAACCGTAAAGGTACCCAGCGCGTCATCATGGTAGCAGCCAATTTCCGCAAAGAGGTCACCAATACCGCACTGTGGTTGATGCAATTTGGTATTAGGGCGCAGTGCTTCAAGGTGACACCCTACCGTTTCGGCGATGATGTTTTTGTCGATATTCGCCAGGTGATCCCAACGCCGGAAGCAGAATCGTACATGATCGGCATGGCACAAAAAGAGGCGGAAGAACAATCTACTTCCAGCAGCAGTGAGCTGCAACAGCGACATTATCTGCGCCGCGAATTCTGGGCAATGGCACTGGAAAAATTCCGTACCAGCCCATGCTCATTGTTTAACAACAGAGCACCATCCACCGACCACTGGCTTGCAGCTGGCTCCGGGTTAAGTGGAGTGCCTTTTGAACTAATTTTTTCGCAAAAAGATGCTCGTGTGCAGCTTAATATTTCCCGCGGAGATGCGCTTGAAAACACCTGGCTTTTTGAACGTCTGAAGGAACGCAAAACGCATATTGAATCGCTATTTGGTGAACCACTCGACTGGCGACTGCTACCAGAGAGGAAAAGCTGTCAGATTGTCTGCTCAAAAATATTTGATGGCGGGAATAAAGCACTCTGGCCCACTATTATTGACTGGATGACGGATGGCATGAACCGCCTAGAAAAAGCGATCCGCCCGAGCTTATTAGAACTGGCGATTGAGCTTAAGCAAACAGGGTTAATTACCGAGGGAGAGGAAGAGTAATGCTGAGTGAAGACGATTTAGAACAGCAAAGCCTGCAGTGGTTTGCTGAACTGGGTTGGGAGGTGTTACATGGCCCGGATATCGCGCCCGACGGTGATAATCCGCTGCGTGCTTCGTTCCACGATGTGTTTTTGCGCCCGTTATTGCTGGAACAGCTGCAAAAAATTAATCCGCATCTCCCGGTTGCCGTTCTGGATGAGGTGATATTGCGTATCGCCCATGCACAAAGCCCAGACCTAATCGTCAGTAACAAAGCCTTCCATCACCTGCTGCTCGACGGCGTGCCGGTACAGTTCAAGCAGGACGATAACGTTATCCACGATAAAGCACTGTTGATGGATTTTAACCATCCGAAGAATAATCGCTTTACGGTGGTCAATCAGGTAGCCATCCAGGGAACGAAGCAGGTGCGTCGCCCGGATGTCATCTGCTATATCAACGGTCTGCCAATAGCAGTTATCGAACTAAAAAGTCCCGTTGATGCCAATGCCGATATCTGGGCGGCATTTAATCAGTTACAGACCTATAAAAACGAACTCAGCGATTTGTTTATCTGCAACGAAGCGCTGGTAGTCAGCGACGGCTATAACGCCCGCATTGGTTCCCTTACCGCGAACGAAGAACGTTTCCTGCCATGGAAAACGCTGACCAATGAAGATGACAAGCCGCTGTTTGAGTGGCAACTTGAAACGGTAGTTAAAGGATTCTTTAACCGTGAATTGCTACTCGACTATATTCGCTACTTCATCCTGTTTGAAAACGACGGTAAACGACTGATTAAAAAGATTGCCGCTTATCATCAATTCCATGCCGTGCGAGAAGCGGTGGCAGCGACAATTGTGGCCTCTACCGGCAAACACTTGCCGCTACGCAGCAACATCACGCCAGGCAGTAAAAAAGCGGGCGTAGTTTGGCATACTCAAGGTTCTGGAAAGAGTATTTCAATGTGCTGCTATGCCGGGAAGCTGCTGCAACAGGCAGAAATGAACAACCCGACCATCGTGGTAGTGACCGACCGTAACGATCTCGACGGACAACTTTATGCCACGTTCTGCCAGGCGCAAGATTTGCTTAAGCAGGAACCGTTGCAGGCGAACGACCGCGACCAACTCCGCGAGATGCTCAATGCCCGTGAATCAGGCGGAATTATTTTTACCACCGTACAAAAATTTGCCCCGCTGGACGGCGAAAAAACTCACCCAGCGCTCAATCTACGCAGCAATATCGTCGTCATTTCCGATGAGGCGCACCGCAGTCAATATGGCCTTAATGCCACGTTGGATCGCGAAACAGGCGCTTATAAGTACGGTTACGCCCAACATATGCGCGATGCATTACCCAATGCATCGTTTATGGGCTTTACCGGAACACCTGTATCTTCAGAAGATAAAGATACTCGCGCGGTATTTGGTGATTACGTCTCTATCTACGATATTCAGGATGCGGTGGAAGATGGCGCAACCGTGCCTATCTACTATGAATCACGTCTGGCAAAACTCGACCTTAACCACGAAGAGCTGGAAACGCTCTCTGAGCAAGTTGATGAGCTGGTCGAAGACGAAGAGACCGATCAGAAAGAGAAAACTAAAGGCGACTGGAGCCGCCTAGAAAAACTTGTAGGTTCTGAACCGCGTATCAATCAGGTGGCTGCCGATCTGGTTCAGCATTTTGAGGCCCGTAATGCCACAATGAATGGCAAAGCGATGATTGTTGCCATGAGCCGTGAAATCTGCGTGAAACTGTATAATTCATTGGTCACCTTACGTCCTGAATGGCACAGCGATGATGTTGAGAAGGGTGAAATCAAAATCATCATGACCGGCTCAGCCTCCGATAATAAATTCCTGCAGCCGCACATCTACAATAAGCAGACCAAAAAACGCCTTGAAGCGCGCTTTAAAGATCTCAACGATCCGCTAAAACTGGTGATTGTGCGCGATATGTGGCTTACCGGGTTTGATGCCCCCTGCTGCCATACCATGTATATCGACAAGCCAATGCGCGGACATAACCTAATGCAGGCCATTGCACGCGTTAACCGAGTCTTTAAAGACAAACCTGGCGGGTTGGTGGTCGATTACATCGGGATTGCTAACGAGCTGAAGCAAGCTTTGAAAACCTATACCGATTCAAAAGGTAAGGGGCAGACCACTATCGATGCTCATGAAGCTTTCGCTATTCTGCTTGAAAAGCTGGATGTGATTCACGGCATGTTTGCCAAAACACCAACCGCTGCCGGGTTTGATTACACTGGTTTTGAAGAAGTACCCCAACGGTTTTTACTCAAAGCTGCAGATTACGTGCTGGGCCTCGATGATGGTAAAAAACGCTTTTTTGATGTCGTACTGGCAATGAACAAAGCCTGGTCACTGTGCAGTACGCTGGATGAAGCCAAACCATTGCAAAAAGAGGTAGCGTTTCTGTCAGCGGTGAAAGTAGCGATTATCAAGCTGACGACAACCGACAAGAAATTCAGCCAGTCAGAGAAAAACACGCTGCTCGGTAAAATCCTTGATAACGCTATTATTGCGACAGGGGTGGATGATGTGTTTGCACTGGCGGGGTTGGGAAAACCCAATATCGGCTTACTTTCAGAAGAGTTTCTAGAAGAAGTGCGTGAAATGCCTCAGCGTAATCTGGCCGTTGAATTGCTGGAGAAGTTGTTGAACGACGGCATTCATGCTCGTACAAAAAATAACGTAGTACAGGAGAAAAAGTATTCAGATCGCCTTAGGGCCGTATTGCTTAAGTACAATAACCGCGCAATAGAAACTGCACAGGTAATTGAAGAGCTTATACAGATGGCTAAAGAGTTCCAAGAAGCCATGGCACGCGACGATGCTCTAGGTCTCAATCCGGATGAGATCGCGTTCTACGATGCATTAGCAGAAAACGAAAGTGCTGTGCGTGAACTAGGTGACGACACGCTCAAAAAACTGGCAATTGAAGTTACCTTGAAACTGCGACAGTCCACTACGGTAGACTGGCAAGTACGAGAAAGTGTGCGTGCCAGACTGCGTATTTTGGTAAGACAAACACTGCGTAAATATAAATATCCTCCGGATAAAACCGCAGGCGCCGTTGAGCTTATTTTGAAACAAGCCGAGGTTGTTTCGTATAATTGGACCAGCTAATAAATACAAAGGGAGGGCACCTCACCTCCCATCTCTAATAATTTAGGCTTGCGAGGATAACATCTGATGAATCGTTCAAAAAAACAGTTGAAACTCTTGGACTCACTTAGGTTACATGAAAAAAACAATCATAAGTTCTCTATAAAAGATCTTGTTAACTCTACCGGCTACAATGAAAATAGCATCAGAAAATATATTAATGAAAAGTTAAACGGCGTTTACTTACACCCAATCAATGAAAAAGAATGGCGATGTGATGGGCTATTAAAATTATCAAATGATGATTTTATAAGAATGATGTCTCAATCTTTGAAAGCAAAAACCGTCACACCTGAGTTGAAGATATATAAAGGACTATTAAAGCGCAGTTTAGATGCTTTCATCCTTTCACTTGAAGTATATAACAGGCCAAGCTTAGATAACCGTGTTGAAGCATTTTGCATTCTTTCAATCAATGCGTGGGAATTATTGCTTAAGGCTGAATTAATTAAAGCGCTAAGTTTGGATACTGTATTCAAGTCTAGTGGCCATTCGATTAGTATAAGTGATGCACTAAATAAAAGATTACAACAGAATGATCCCGTCAGGAAGAATCTAGAAACACTAGTTGAATTACGAGATAGCGCGATACACTTACTTATCCCTGAATTACAGCCCGAGTTGTCAAGACTCTTCCAAGCAAATGTACTGAACTATCAACAGCGATATTTAAATGAAACAGGTTCATCACCGTTATCAGGCCAAAGCATTGGAATGCTCAGCTTAGTTATTGATGGTCCACAGAGTGATATCTCTATTATTAAAGAAAACTATGGGAGTATGACAGCAGCAGTAGCTGAAGAGTTTCTGGGAAGATTCAATAAAAATGCAAGTGAATATGATTCTGTAGAATTCACAATACCAGTGGACTATAAGTTAACGCTAACAAAAAATACTAAAGAGAGTGATTTGTCATTAGGCATAGGTGAGACAGGCCATAATGCCATTATTATTAGAGAGGTCAGAGATCCCGATATCACCCATCCTTATTATGAAGGGACAGCCATTGAAAGAATAAACAATCAGCAAAGTGAGTTCTCGATCACTCGATATTCATTCAGAGCTGTAATTAGTAAACACAAAATTCAAAACAACAAGAAGTCCCCTATGCATTTTGAAATTGACAAGAGACATAGATACTCTGAAAAGTTCGTAATATGGTTTGTAGATAGTTTAAAACAGCCAGAATGGTTAGATGATGCAATCAGTTATTTGAAAAATAAGAAAGTGAAAAAGATAGCTAGTTAATCATCCTGATATAGCAGCTATGGATGCACCGTCGTAAGTAGCTGCTAACTTTTCATAGAGAAAAGAATTTTAAACAGCTAGAAAAATCATTTTAATTAATCCTAGCAACACATATATTCCTATCACCTTCATGAATAGCACCATTTAGAAAGAAATAAAATTCATTATCAGTGCGATGATCTATTTCGCTATCACATTAAAACCTAATACGGCTCCAACATAACCTCCTCACCCCGTTTCCACACGACAAACCTAGCTTCATACGGATGTAAAAGCGTACTGACAATAACACTGTATCCTTCACCAGGGATAACATCATACTCACCGATGCCGGGCACACACTTCCCCGGTTCCAACGCGACAGGCGTATTTGCATATGACTTTTCATAGACATAATTATCATTGCCATATTTCCATATGGCTACTTTCAGAATGGACTATTCTCTTTCCATGTCATCCTTATCAACAAAAACGCAGATCTTGCTACCTACAGTCGTTGCTTTTGCCGGGCGTAAATTGACTTTATCCCCCATAGGGCAACCAGAGATAAAAAGAGGAATAAAGAGTAAGAAGAGTTTTTTCATAGTGGCAGTCCTGCTCTTCCAGTTACAGATTGAATTCCTACAGAGTTAATAAATTATTCGCATGACAATAGTTAGTTAAAACATATCGTTAAACTCTAATCAGACTTCAACATAATACTTTCACCTTTCTTCATCACAACAAAACTGGTTCGATATGAATTCAGCGGTGTTCTTACCAACACGGTGTATCCTTCACCAGCGATAAAACTAAATTCACCGACACCTGGAACACATTTGTTGGCCTCCAACGTTATCGGGCTGTAAGCATATGATTTTTCGTATACGTAGGTATAGCCCCCTTGCTTCCAGATGGCGATATTCAGTATGGATTCGTTTTTTACGATATCGCTCTCATTAAAAAAGACGCAGACTTTACCGTCTACGATCTTACTTTGTACTTGATAGAGATTAAACCTGTCACCGATTGGGCAACCCGAGATAAAAAGAGGAAGAAGAAGGAATAAATATTTTCTCATAATGGCAGCCCTGCGCTTCTGATAATGGGGTGAAATTGTGACAATGTCCTTCTGTCCACTATCCCGATGAGTTTCCTGTTTGGCAAGCGGAAGAAGGTATTCGCCCCATATCTCTTGAGAATGAAATAGTCCGCAATTATCGATGCCTGCTGTTCCATGCTGTAGTGGCGCAGCAAAGGTTTATCAAGCCGATATTGATAACTTACCGCCCAACTGAGAAGCCCACGGGTGCGTACCCACATGCCCTTTTGGTGCTGCCAAACGTGTGCCATCTCATGAATGAAAAGATGCTGAGCTTCAGGATCCTGGCTCGCATAATCTCTTTCATAGAGTGACCTACGAAAGTACAACTCCCCATTCGGGCTCATCGCCGTGTACTGATTCTGGAGCCCAAACGGCAGGTAGCTGTCGCAGTGAACCAACACGCTCTGATAGAAAATGGTGCTGCCAAACACCGAACGCGCCAGATTGACTTCGCCCGGTGTTAACGCCCGCGTGATCCCTTCCTGTTGTGGCTCCATCCTGGAACTCCTTGATCCGAAAGAGTTCAATGAAACGTCATTTTAACCTTTAGGGTCAATCAGATAGGCCTTAGGAAAGCATCAGGAAGATCCGGTTTTCACTGAAATGGGAAATACGTCAATACAGAGTAAAGTGGGTAGGTAATTGCGGCAGGCAAATTCCAGACACAAAAAAACCACCTTTCGGTGGCTTCTTGTTCGCGCGGTACTTAATGGTGCCGAAGGCCGGACTCGAACCGGCACGTATCTCTACGGTTGATTTTGAATCAACTGCGTCTACCGATTTCGCCACTTCGGCACTGAAGTAGTATGCGGAAAACGGGTGAATTATACCTTCCCGCGACCAGCACGCAACACTTATCCGTTGTTCAATGAGTTAAGTGTCGAAAAAACCGCCGCCACGCGCGTTTGCCCGCCCCTCCTTCCCGCTACGCGCCCTTCATAACCCTGTTGATGATGAGCAGGCTGTTGCAACGAGCATCTGGGGATGAGGCACACCACGCTCACACGATACCGTCCGATTCCAGATTCCAGGGTCGTTGCACAGAACAATGATGGCTCATGTGCCGAACGTCACTCCTTCCTACTAGCCAGAACCGCTCGCCAGCTAGTGAAACAGGTTCAGGAACCCACTACGCGGAAGGCCGCGCCAGCCTCCCTCCTCATAGCCACCAGCTCCTATCAAAAATAAAATAATCCCCAGCCGCAATGGCAATGCTGCAAATAATTGCACATTCATGTGTCAGCCAATAAAGAATGAGGTTGCGCAACATTTCGAGAACACTATTTTCTCATTGGTGAAAATCAGGCAGGAAATAAAAAAATTGGAATGGTGCTCTCAAAGGAGAAAGAATAATTCTATTAGATGGGCTTTATCTTAAATCACCAGAAAATAGCGCACATACCTAACAAAATGGCTGGTTAATGCCTAAAAACCAGCTGAGATCGCTTGCCTATGCGGAGTTAATAGCTTTAAGATGGTGTAACAAAATTTTCCCTGGTGTTGGCCAATATTGGCAACCTGGCCCTACGCGGTCAGGTTTTTTTTTGTATTTTTTATCAAAACATTACCGGGAAAGTGTATCGCCTCAAGGGATGAGAAACTAGTTAGACTAAAGTACAGTCCCTTACTAGACCTTTATAAGTTCAGTGTGGTGATTATTTCATATCGCAGAGATCGGAGCCGATACGCTATTGCGGCCTTCACGTTAATCGCCACGCGGCCAACTCAATACCGATTTAACGCCCGTCATTTCCCGAATCGAAAGACGCTGTTCGCCAGCCGATATTTTCTCCATTTAGACGTATCCCGGCTGATGAGTTCTGCGCAGTCGTTGCCTCAGTATTCCACAGGCTAGCTAGCCCATCACTCCACCGGTTTAATCAGCCGCAGCTCCATCCCCAGGCGCACGGCATGTCGGGCATTCGTGACCCCCAATTTTTTGACGACGTTGGACATATGAAACTTGATGGTGCCGGTCTTTATACCGAGGATCATCGCCGTTTCCTGGTAGGTTTTACCCACGCTGGCCCAATAGAGGATCTCGTTTTCCCTGTCGGTAAAGCGGGCGTTTCTCTCTAGGGCTGCGGCGTTTTTTGCTGACAGTGGGGACAGCGCCAGGTACGACTCATGGATTGAGGCCAGCAATACCGAAATATCGCCTTTACGATCGGTGAGTGCCTGGATGGCTTCCGTTTTCTGTTCCGCATTGAAGGCAAAGGAAAGCGTGACGAGGTTGTCGTTGTAATCGTGCAGCACGAAGGTATAGCCGTGCGTCACGCCAAACTCGCGGGCCTGTTCGAACAGTTCGGGAAAGTGCAGCCCTGCGTCGGCCATGATTTGCTCGTCCCAGGCGAACGGGGTCAGGCGGTTGCGGGCGGTAAGCACTACCGGATCAATGTACTGCAACCCCTGCTCTTGATACTTTTTTACCCATTCACTCGGGTAGTTGGTGACGCCGAAGATGCAGGCAATGTCTTTTTTGGATAACACCACATACGCCCACAGGAGATTGCCCAACTCCCCTAGTGCCACTTCCAGGCGCTTGCCGATAATGTTGCTGAGATTATATTCATCTTCCATTGGCTGCCTGCTCCCTCTCCCTGCATTGCCGCTGAAGTGACTATAACACGACAAAAACCGCAGACGGGGGGATGCCGCACCAACAAAAAAGGCGCGGCCCCGCGGCCACGCCTTTCTTCACTACCGATCGCCCCGCTACTTGCGTTTGAGCAGCATATACACGCTGATCAGCAGGAACAGCATGCTCGGCAACAACGCGCCCAGCACCGGCGGCATGCTGTACACCAGACTCAGCGGGCCGAAAATCTGATCCAGCACGTAGAACAGGAAGCCGAAGCTGATGCCGGTCACCACGCGGATGCCCATCGGCACGCTGCGCAGCGGGCCGAAGATGAACGACAGCGCCATCAGCATCATCACCGCCACCGACAGCGGCGAGAAGATTTTGCTCCACATGTTGAGCTGGTAACGGCTGGCTTCCTGGCCGCTCTGCTTCAGGTACTTCACGTAGTTGTGCAGCCCGCTGATGGAGAGCGAATCCGGATCCAGCGCCACCACGCCCAGCTTGTCCGGGGTCAGGTTGGTTTTCCATTCGCCGGTCAGCGTCTGGGTGCCGGTCACCTGTTTCGGGTTGGTCAGATCCGAGGTGTCCACCTGCGAAAGCTGCCACAGGCCGTTCTCGAAGCTGGCGGTAGCCGCATAGCGCACCGTTTCCAGGCGACGCTGATCGTTGAAGTGGTAGATGTTCACGCCGGAGAGTTCTTTATCGCCGGAGACGCGCTCGATGTAGATGAAGTCGTTGCCGTCCTTCGCCCACAGCCCGCTCTTGGTGGAGAGCAGCGAGCCGCCGTACATCTGCTGGGCGCGGTAGTTGCGCGCCATCTGCTCGCCCTGCGGCGCCACCCACTCGCCGATCGCCATGGTCAGCAGCACCAGCGGAATGGCGGTTTTCATCACCGAGCCGGCGATCTGCAGGCGGGTGAAGCCGGAAGCCTGCATCACCACCAGTTCGCTGCGCGTCGCCAGTTGGCCCAGGCCGAGCAGCGCGCCGAGCAGCGCCGCCATCGGGAAGAAGATCTCGATGTCTTTCGGCACGCTCAGCAGGGTGTACATGCCGGCGCTCAGCGCGGTGTATTCGCCCTGGCCGACCTTGCGCAGCTGATCGACGAACTTGATGATGCCGGACAGCGACACCAGCATGAACAGCGTCATGATGATGGTGTTGAAAATCGTTTTACCGATATACCGGTCTAATACGCCAAACATCAGGCCGCTCCTCTCAGGCGTGCGCGCAGCTTACGCATCGGCACGGTATCCCACAGGTTCAGCGCCAGCGCGATCGCGAAGTAAACGCCGTTAACCAGCCACAGCCACAGCATCGGATCCAGCTTGCCCTTGCCGGCGTTGGAGCGCAGCGAGGTCTGCAGCAGGAAGAAGATCAGATACAGCAGGATGGCCGGCAGCATGCTCAGCACGCGGCCCTGGCGCGGGTTCACCACGCTGAGCGGCACCACCAGCAGCGCCATCAGCGCCACCGACACCACCAGCGTCAGGCGCCAGTGGAACTCGGCGCGCGCATCCGGATCGTCGGATTCCCACAGCGTCTGCATCGACATCTGTTCGGATTCGGTGTTGTCCGCCGCCACGGTGCGGTGGCCAATCACCGCCTTGTAGTCGGTGAAGTCGGTAATGCGGAAGTCGCGCAGCAGCGCGGTGCCTTCAAAACGGGTGCCCTTGTCGAGCGTCACCACCTGCGAGCCGTCTTTCTGCTGCACGATGTTGCCGTGCTCGGCCACCACCACCGACGGGCGTTGGTTGCCGTTCGGCCGCAGCTGCGCCAGGAACACGTCGTTGAAGGTGCTGCCCTTCACGTTGCCGATAAACAGCACCGCGTTGCCGTCCTGCGAGGGTTTGAACTGCCCTTCCGCCAGCCCGGCGATGCTCGGGTTGGCCTTGGCTTCGTTCACCACCACGTCCTGATAGCGCGAGGCCCAGGGGCCGGCCCAAAACACGTTCACCGCCGCGACCGCAGAGGTGAACAGCGCCAGGATCATGGCGGCGATAATCAGGGTGCGTTTGCCCAGCCCGCAGGCGTGCATGACGGTGATTTCGCTCTCGGTATACAACCGCCCAAGCGTCATCAACAAGCCGAGAAACAGGCTCAAAGGCAGGATGAGCTGCGCCATTTTCGGCACGCCCAACGCGAGCAGAGAGAGTACTAAGTTTGTCGGGATATTGCCGTCCACCGCGTCGCCCAACACCCTGACCAGGTTCTGACAAAAGAAGATCAGAAGCAGGATGAACAGGATGGCGATTTGGCTCTTGAGCGTTTCCCGTACCAGATATCTTATGATGATCACGCTTATTACGCCTGTGAAAACTTGTCTTTTTGCAGGAAAATCGATAATTTCATCGCTAATCCGCCATTTATTCTCATCATATGGCAACCTTCACAGCTAAAATAGTATTACAACATCAAGCCGTTTGGGTGTCCTATAGGAACTTGCTTATAGTCGCCAAAACAGAGCAATTTACGCCGTTCAGGTTAACATAATCCGTTAACTCAAATGGCGGGAGATCGTTACGGAGTCGATTATTCTAGCCGTAGCGTCCGCCTTTGTCTTTAAGATTCAGGAGAGTGCATGGAGTTCAGTGTAAAAAGCGGTAGCCCGGAAAAACAGCGCAGTGCCTGTATTGTAGTCGGCGTTTTCGAACCGCGCCGCCTGTCCCCTATCGCAGAACAACTCGACAAAATCAGTGATGGTTATATCAGCGCATTGCTGCGCCGTGGCGAACTGGAAGGCAAGGTCGGGCAGACGCTGCTACTGCACCATGTGCCCAACATTCTCTCCGAGCGCATCCTGCTGATCGGCTGCGGCAAAGAGCGCGAGCTCGATGAGCGCCAATACAAGCAGGTGATCCAGAAAACCATCAATACCCTCAACGACACCGGCTCAATGGAAGCGGTCTGCTTCCTGACCGAGCTGCACGTGAAAGGCCGCAACACCTACTGGAAAGTGCGTCAGGCGGTGGAAACCGCCAAAGAGACGCTCTACACCTTCGATCAGCTGAAAAGTAACAAGGTGGAGCCGCGTCGTCCGCTGCGCAAAATGGTGTTCAACGTGCCGACCCGCCGTGAGCTCACCAGCGGCGAGCGCGCTATCCAGCACGGCCTGGCGGTGGCTTCCGGCATCAAGGCGGCCAAAGATCTCGGCAACATGCCGCCGAACATCTGTAACGCCGGCTACCTGGCCTCGCAGGCCCGTCAGCTGGCGGACGCCTTCAGCACCAACATCACCACCCGCGTCATCGGCGAACAGCAGATGAAAGAGCTGGGCATGAACGCCTATCTGGCGGTCGGTGCCGGTTCGCAGAACGAATCATTGATGTCGGTGATGGAATATAAGGGCAACCCAAATCCGGACGCTAAGCCGATCGTGCTGGTAGGCAAAGGGCTAACCTTCGACTCCGGCGGCATCTCGATCAAACCGGCCGACGGCATGGACGAGATGAAATACGACATGTGCGGCGCGGCGACCGTGTACGGCGTGATGCGCGTGGTGGCGGAGCTGAACCTGCCGCTGAACGTGATCGGCGTGCTGGCCGGCTGTGAAAACATGCCGGGCGGCCGGGCGTACCGTCCGGGCGACGTGCTGACCACCATGTCCGGCCAGACCGTCGAGGTGCTCAACACCGACGCCGAAGGCCGCCTGGTGCTGTGCGATACCCTGACCTACGTCGAGCGCTTCGAGCCGGAGCTGGTGATCGACATCGCCACCCTGACCGGCGCCTGCGTGATCGCCCTGGGCCACCACATCACCGGCCTGATGTCGAACCACAACCCGCTGGCGCACGAGCTGCTGGGCGCTTCCGAGCAGGCCGGCGACCGCGCCTGGCGTTTGCCGATGGCCGACGAGTACTACGAGCAGCTGGACTCCAACTTCGCCGACATGGCGAACATCGGTGGTCGCCCTGGCGGTGCCATCACCGCTGCCTGCTTCCTGTCGCGCTTCACCCGCAAGTACACCTGGGCGCACCTGGATATCGCCGGCACCGCCTGGCGCTCCGGTAAAGCCAAGGGCGCGACCGGCCGCCCGGTAGCGCTGCTGTCGCAGTTCTTACTGAACCGTGCAGGCCTGAACGGCGACGATTAAATACCCTTCATCTTTCAAGCCGCAGCGTTGTTGGCCGCATTCGTTCACCCCAGTCACTGACTTGATGTCAGCTCCTGGGGATGAACGAACTTGCCGCCTAGCTGCAACTTGAAATCTATTGGGTATATAATCCTCTCAGCAGCGAAGGGGTAGAGTTATCTGCTCCGTTCCCAAAAAGGGCGCAACCTACATGTTGTGCCCTGTTTTTTTATCGGCAGCGGTGGATCCTTAATGAAACAGGCGACGTTTTATTTGCTCGACAACGCGGAACCGTCAGGCGCGCTCAGCGCCCATGAGGCCGTGGCCTGCGCCGTTGCCGCCAACGGCTTCCGCGCCGGCAAGCGGGTGCTGATCGCCTGCGAGAGCCAGGAGCAGGCCCAGCGGCTGGACGAAGCGCTGTGGCAGCGCGAGCCGCATGAATTCGTGCCGCACAACCTGGCCGGCGAAGGGCCGCACTACGGCGCGCCGGTGGAACTGTGCTGGCCCGGCAAGCGCGGCAACGCCCCGCGCGATCTGCTGATCGCCCTGCTGCCGCAGTTTGCCGATTTTGCTACCGCTTTCCATGAAGTGGTAGACTTCGTTCCTTACGAAGACACTCTGAAACAGTTGGCGCGCGACCGTTACAAGGCCTATCGCAGCGTCGGCTTCCATTTGACCACGGCTACGCCGCCAACTCACTGAATACGATAAAGAATGGAAAAGACAAACAGTCAGCTCGATACCGCATACGACCCAAAACAGATCGAACAGAAGCTGTACGATCACTGGGAGAATCAGGGTTACTTCAAGCCGAACGGCGATACCAGCCAGGAAAGCTTCTGCATCATGATCCCGCCGCCGAACGTCACCGGCAGCCTGCACATGGGCCACGCGTTCCAGCAGACCATCATGGACACCATGATTCGCTATCAGCGCATGCAGGGTAAAAACACCCTGTGGCAGGCGGGCACCGACCACGCCGGCATCGCCACCCAGATGGTGGTGGAGCGCAAGATCGCCGCAGAAGAAGGCAAAACCCGCCACGACTACGGCCGTGACGCGTTCATCGATAAGATCTGGCAGTGGAAAGCGGAATCCGGCGGCACCATCACCCGCCAGATGCGCCGTCTGGGCAACTCCGTGGACTGGGAGCGCGAGCGCTTCACCATGGACGAAGGCCTGTCGAACGCAGTGCGCGAAGTGTTTGTCCGTCTGCACAAAGAAGATCTGATCTACCGCGGCAAGCGCCTGGTGAACTGGGATCCGAAGCTGCGCACCGCCATCTCCGATCTGGAAGTGGAAAACCGCGAATCCAAAGGTTCCATGTGGCACCTGCGCTACCCGCTGGCCGACGGCGCGAAAACCGCCGAGGGCAAAGACTACCTGGTGGTCGCCACCACCCGTCCGGAAACCGTGCTGGGCGATACAGGCGTGGCGGTCAACCCGGAAGATCCGCGCTATAAAGACCTGATCGGCAAAGAGATCATTCTGCCGCTGGTCGGCCGCCGCATCCGCATCGTCGGCGACGAACACGCCGATATGGAAAAAGGCACCGGCTGCGTGAAGATCACCCCGGCGCACGATTTCAACGACTACGAAGTCGGCAAACGCCACGGCCTGCCGATGATCAACATTCTGACCTTCGACGGCGACATCCGTCAGGAAGCGGAAGTGTTCAACACCCTGGGCGAAGTCTGCTCCGACTACTGCAACGAGATCCCGGCCGAGTTCCGCGGCCTGGAGCGCTTCGCGGCGCGTAAAGCGGTGGTTGCCGCCTTCGAAAATCTGGGCCTGCTGGACGAGATTAAACCGCACGACCTGACGGTGCCTTACGGCGACCGCGGCGGCGTGGTGATCGAGCCGATGCTGACCGACCAATGGTACGTGCGCACCGCGCCGCTGGCCAAAGTGGCGGTGGAAGCGGTCGAACAGGGCCAAATCGAGTTCGTGCCGAAGCAGTACGAAAACATGTACTTCAGCTGGATGCGCGACATTCAGGACTGGTGCATCTCGCGTCAGCTGTGGTGGGGCCACCGCATCCCGGCCTGGTACGACGTGAACGGCAAAGTCTACGTGGGCCGCAGCGAAGAAGAAGTGCGCAGCGAGAACAACCTGGGCGCCGACGTGGTGCTAACCCAGGACGAAGACGTGCTGGACACCTGGTTCTCGTCCGGCCTGTGGACCTTCTCCACCCTGGGCTGGCCGGAGCAGACCGACGCGCTGAAAACCTTCCACCCGACCAGCGTGATGGTCAGCGGCTTCGACATCATCTTCTTCTGGATCGCGCGCATGATCATGCTGACCATGCACTTCATCAAGGATGAAAACGGCAAGCCGCAGGTGCCGTTCAAGACCGTCTACATGACCGGTCTTATCCGCGACGACGAAGGCCAGAAGATGTCCAAGTCGAAAGGCAACGTGATCGATCCGCTGGACATGGTCGACGGCATCTCGCTGGAAGATCTGCTGGAAAAACGCACCGGCAACATGATGCAGCCGCAGCTGGCGGAGAAGATCCGCAAGCGCACCGAGAAGCAGTTCCCGAACGGCATCGAGCCGCACGGCACCGACGCCCTGCGCTTCACCCTGGCGGCGCTGGCCTCGACCGGCCGCGACATCAACTGGGACATGAAGCGCCTGGAAGGCTACCGCAACTTCTGTAACAAGCTGTGGAACGCCAGCCGCTTCGTGCTGATGAACACCGAAGCGCACGACTGCGGCTTCAACGGCGGCGAGAAAGTGCTGTCGCTGGCGGATCGCTGGATCCTGGCCGAATTCAACCGCACGGTGAAAGCCTACCGCGAAGCGCTGGATACCTACCGCTTCGATCTGGCGGCCAACATCCTGTACGAATTCACCTGGAACCAGTTCTGCGACTGGTATCTGGAGCTGACCAAGCCGGTGGTGAGCAACGGCAGCGAAGCCGAACAACGCGGCACCCGCCACACGCTGATCACCGTGCTGGAAGCGCTGCTGCGCCTGGCGCACCCGATCATTCCGTTCATCACCGAAACCATCTGGCAGCGCGTGAAGCCGCTGACCGGCACGACCGCAGACACCATCATGCTGCAGCCGTTCCCGGCCTACGACGCCGCGCTGGAAGACGAGCAGGCGCTGAACGATCTGGAGTGGATCAAGCAAACCATCATCGCCGTGCGCAACATCCGCGCCGAGATGAACATCGCGCCAAGCAAAGCGCTCGACGTGCTGCTGCGCAACTGCAGCGCCGACGCCCAGCGCCGTGTGCAGGAGAACCAAAGCTTTATCGCCCGCCTGGCGCGCCTGGGATCCATCGCGCTGCTGCCGGCCGGTGAGAAAGGCCCGGTCTCCGTCACCAAGCTGGTGGACGGCGCCGAGCTGCTGATCCCGATGGCCGGTTTCATCGACAAGGACGCCGAGATCGCGCGTCTGGCCAAAGAGATGGGCAAACTGGATGCGGAAATCGCTTCGATCGAAGGCAAGCTGGCGAACGAAGGCTTCGTGGCGCGCGCGCCGGAAGCGGTGGTCGCCAAAGAGCGCGATCGCCTGGCGGCCTGCAAAGAAGGCAAAGTGAAGCTGCAGGAACAGCAGGCGACCATCGCCGCGCTGTAATCCACCGGCTCACGCCAACGCCTGAAAACAGCGGGGTCTTCCCCGCTGTTTTTTTATCGCCGTTGCATCCGGGCCGGGTTAGATGTTATTACAAGATATTACTGCTGCAGGGACGCCGCCGGGAAATAATCCCCGGCGCGTTTCGCGCTGCGATAAAAATGAAAAACGAACGTGGTCTCTTTCAATGGCGAGTGTAAACATGACAACAGCAACCCCGGCGCGCCTGCTGGTGCGCCCCATCACGGCGGAAGACAATCCCGCCATTGCTCACGTCATTCGCGAAGTCTCCGCCGAGCACGGCCTGACGGCGGATAAAGGCTATACCGTCTCCGATCCCAATCTGGACACCCTGTATCAGCTCTACAGCCTGCCGCGCAGCGCTTACTGGGTGATCGAAGTGGACGGCCAGGTCGCCGGCGGCGGCGGCATCGCGCCGCTGCAGGGCGGCGCAGACGATATTTGCGAATTGCAGAAGATGTATTTCCTGCCGGTGTTGCGCGGCAAGGGATTGGCGAAACGCCTGGCGCTGCAGGCGCTGGATTTCGCCCGCCAGCACGGCTTCCGCTGTTGTTACCTCGAGACCACCGCCAGCCTGACGCAGGCCGTTGCGCTGTACGAACATCTGGGCTTCGAACACATCGACCACGCGATGGGCGCCACCGGCCACGTCGATTGTGAAGTCACCATGCTGAAAACGCTGTAATCGCCCCGCCTCTTCATCAGGGCGCAGCTTGCTGCGCCTTTTTATTAATATCGCAATCAATCAGTAAAACTCGCTATAACGCCGTTTTTCAAGCAGATAAACTGACGTTAAAAACCTCTATGTAAATTTAATGTGAAGTTCGTTAATAAATTAACGATCGCAAATTGACCGCCTTTTCCCCCGCGTTACTCTGCCAGTATCCCAATCGCGCACGGAGAGCTGTCATGTCGGAAAATACCTTTGATTACATCATCGTCGGCGCCGGTTCCGCCGGCTGCGTGCTGGCGGCGCAGCTGATCCGCCGCACCCAGGCGCGGGTGCTGCTGCTGGAAGCCGGCGGCGACGACAATAACCTGTTCATCAAGATGCCGGCCGGGGTGGCCAAGATCATCGCCAAAAAGAGCTGGCCTTATGAGACGGAGCCGGAACCGCACGCCAATAACCGCCGCATGCAGATCGCGCAGGGCAAGGTGCTGGGCGGCAGCAGTTCGGTCAACGGCATGATCTACCTGCGCGGCCAGCCGCAAGACTACGACGACTGGGCCGAACGCTACGGCTGCACCGGCTGGAGCTACCGCGAGGTGCTGCCCTACTTCAAACGCGCCGAGGCCAACGAAAGCCTGTCGGACGACTACCACGGCGCCGACGGGCTGCTGCCGGTCAGCGAGAATCGCTACCGCCACCCGCTCAGCATGGCGTTTATCCGCGCCGGCCAGGAGCTGAACCTGCCCTATCGCAACGACTTCAACGGCGACAGCCAGCACGGCGTCGGTTTCTACCAAACCACCACCCACAACGGCGAGCGCGCCAGCACCGCCCGCACCTACCTGAAGGCGGTGCGCGACGAACGGCGGCTGGTGGTGAAACTGAACGCCCTGGCGCACCGGCTGACCTTCGAGGGCAACGTCGCCACCGGCGTGATCTACAGCCAGAATGGCGGCGCGGAAGTGACCGCGCGCGCCACCAAAGAGGTGATCGTCAGCGCCGGCGCGGTCGGTTCGCCGAAGCTGCTGATGCTGTCCGGCATCGGCCCGCGCGACCACCTGCAGCAGCTGGGCATTGAGGTGCGGGCGGATCTGCCGGTGGGCAAAAACTTCCACGACCACCTGCACATGTCGATCAACGTCAGCACCCGCGAGCCGATCAGCCTGTTCGGCGCCGATCGCGGCCTGCAGGCGCTGAGCCACGGCGCGCAGTGGCTGGCGTTTCGCAGCGGGGTGCTCTCATCCAACGTGCTGGAAGGCGCCGCCTTCACCGACAGCCAGGGCGACGGCCGGCCGGACGTGCAGATCCACTTCCTGCCGCTGCTGGACAGCTGGGACGACGTGCCCGGCGAGCCGCTGCCGAACATTCACGGCTTCACGCTCAAGGTCGGCTACCTGCAGCCGAAGGCGCGCGGCGAAGTGCTGCTGCGCAGCAGCAACCCACGCGATCCGGTCAAGCTGCACGCCAACTACCTCGGCCACCCGGACGATCTGGCCGGCAGCGTGCGCGCGGTGAAGTTCGGCCTGGATTTCCTGCAAACCGCAGCGCTGAAGCCGCTGATCAAAGATCTGCTGATGCCGCAGCCGGAATGGACGCGCGATGAGGCGCAGCTGGAGGAGTTCGTGCGCAACTTCTGCAAGACGGTGTATCACCCGGTGGGCAGTTGCCGCATGGGGCCGTCGCCGCAGGACGCGGTGACCGATCCGCAGCTGCGGGTGCACGGTTTTGAACGGCTGCGGGTGATCGACTGCTCCGTGATGCCGCAGCTCACCAGCGGCAACACCAATGCGCCGACCATCATGCTGGCGGAAAAGGCGGTGGATCTGTTGCTGGGCGCGCCGCAGTAAGGGCGCGCCTCAACCTCAGGCGGCGGCAGGCACGCCGCTGTGGAAGCGCAGTTCGCTGTCCGGCGACAGGATCAGTTCAGCTTCGAGGCGGCCGAAATACGCCACCCGTTCGCTGATGTCGCCGCCGGCGATCTGCTCGGCCAATGTCAGGTAGTCCTGATAATGGCGCGCTTCGGATCGCAGCAGCGAGACGTAAAAGCGGTTCAGCTCATCGTCCAGATGCGGCGCCAGCTTGGCGAAGCGTTCGCAGGATCGCGCTTCGATGTAGGCGCCACAGATCAGTTTGTCGATCAACGTCGCCGGATCGTGGGTACGGATCTCGCGGATCATGCCCTTGGCGTAGCGGCTGGCGGTGATCTTGCGATACGGGATCCCGCGCGCCTGCATGATCTCCAGCACCTGCGAGAAGTGATGCAGCTCTTCCTTGATCAACAGCACCATGCGATCCGCCAGATCCTGGCCGTAGGCCGAGCCGTTTTTCGGCAGGATCTTGCGGGTGAACTGGCCCTGGCGGAACAGCGTGTCCGGCGCGCCCTGCGCTTCGTGCAGAAACGCCTCGTAGGGCCGCAGCAGCGCCAACAGCGCGTCGCCGCTCTCTTTGTCCGCCACGTAACGGCGGATCAGCCACATGCCGGTCTGCGCTGCTTTCAGCTCGCACACCAGGTGGTCGGTCAGCAATAGCTGCAGGTTTTCCGGACGGCGCGCGGCGTCGATCCAGGCGTCGGGGGTTTCACAGTGCAGGAAGCTTAAAATCGGGGCTAGCAGGGATTGGTATGTCATGGCGTTTATCAGGGGCCGGCGAGAGCCGGCCCACAGGCATTAATCGGAAAGGAATTAGTGGCGTTTGCCGTCGTCGTCTTCGTCGATGTAGTCGCCGTCTTCGTCATCCTCACCGTCTTCACCGTTCGGATCTTCGAAGTAGGTGCCCCAGCCGTCGTAGTTGACGCCGCAGCGCTCCGCCAGCGCCACCAGCTGCTCGACCTGGGCGTCGATCAGCTCGGCGTTCAGGCCGACTTCGCTGATCACGTCGCAGCACATCACCAGCGAACCGTCTTCCACTTCCAGCTCTTCGGCGTCGGTCACTTCGTAGCCCAGCTTGAAGGCTTCAACGGCGGCCTGCTCCAGAACCTCAAATTTCTCGGCGGACAGATGGTGCTCGATGGTGTAGAGCGCGTCCGGATCGCTGCCGTCTTCCAGCAGCTCTTCGATGATCAGGCGGGTCTCTTCACGTTGTTCTTCCAGCAATTCGCGGTTTGCCATGCCTATATCCTCAAGTCAAATGGCCTTCATTCCTTCTATTTTCACACACCGCCGACATTGCTTCCACGATAAACGTGAAAGATTTCCTCGCCGGGGTTGAAATTGAATATTCATACATATAAAGTGAATTTTAATTCAATTACACAATCAGGGAATCGGACTATGAGCACCGGCAATGCGTTCTACCAACGTCACTTTCTGAGGTTAATGGATTTCACCCCCGCCGAACTGCAGGCGCTGCTGAAGCTGGCGGCCGATCTGAAGCAGGCCAAAAAGCAGGGGCGGGAACAGCGCCGGCTGCAGGGCAAAAACATTGCGCTCATCTTCGAAAAAGACTCGACCCGCACGCGATGCTCTTTCGAAGTTGCCGCATTCGATCAGGGCGCGCAGGTGACCTATCTCGGCCCGAGCGGCAGCCAGATCGGCCATAAAGAGTCGATGAAAGACACCGCCCGGGTGCTGGGCCGCCTGTACGACGGTATTCAGTATCGCGGTTACGGCCAGGCGCTGGTGGAAACCCTGGCGCAGCACGCCGGCGTGCCGGTGTGGAACGGCCTGACCGACGAGTTCCACCCTACTCAGCTGCTGGCGGATCTGCTCACCGTGCAGGAACACCTGCCGGGCAAGGCGCTGAGCAAGGTGAAACTGGCGTACGTCGGCGACGCGCGCAACAACATGGGCAACACGCTGCTGGAAGCCGCCGCGCTGGCGGGCATGGATCTGCGGCTGGTGGCGCCGAAGGCCTGCTGGCCGCAGCCGGAGCTGGTGGCCGAGTGTCAGGCGCTGGCGCAGCAAACCGGCGCGAAGCTCACCCTGACCGAAGACATCGCCGAAGGGGTGCAAGACGCCGACTTCCTCTACACAGACGTCTGGGTGTCGATGGGCGAACCGAAAGAGACCTGGCAGGAGCGTATTGCGCTGCTGCGGCCGTATCAGGTCAACATGGCGATGCTGAAACTGACCGGCAACCCAAACGTGAAGTTCCTGCACTGCCTGCCGGCGTTCCACGACGACCAAACCACGCTCGGCAAGCAGATGGCGCAGCAGTACGATCTGCACGGCGGCATGGAAGTGACCGACGAGGTGTTCGAGTCGGCGCACAGCGTGGTGTTCGATCAGGCGGAGAACCGGCTGCACACCATCAAGGCGGTGCTGGTCGCCACGCTGAGCGCAACGCTCTGATAATCCCCCCCTCCTCCCTGGCGCCCCCGGCCAGGGCGGCTAATATATTCCTGGAATATCAAATAGCGGATTGACCTTTGCCCACCACCGGCAAAGGTTCTACCGTGACAGGCCGACGGCGCCCGCGCCGTAAAAACCAACGATAACAAACCGTTCTCAGCGCCACCTTGTGGCGCCTTCAGGGGATATACACCGATGAAAGCCAAACTCTTGCCGCTGTTCTTACTCGCCGCCCTGCCCGCCGCCGCGTTAGCCGCCACGCCGCCGAATACGCTGGTGGTGGTGCAATCGCTGGATGACATCGTCAGCCTCGATCCGGCGGAAGCCAACGAACTCTCCAGCATCCAGACGGTGCCCAGCCTGTATCAACGATTGGTGCAGGCGGATCGCGACGATCCGGCCAAGGTGGCGCCGGTGCTGGCGGAAAGCTGGCAGAGCGATGCGGCGGCCAAAACGCTGACGGTGAAACTGCGGCCGCAGGCGGCGTTCGCCTCCGGCAACCCGCTGACCGCCGACGACGTGATCTTCTCCTACAGCCGCGCGGTCAAGATGAACAAATCGCCGGCGTTCATCCTCAACGTGCTCGGTTGGCAGCCGGACAACATCGACGCGCAGCTCAAGAAGATCGACGAACATACCGTGCAGCTGCGCTGGACGGCGGACGTCAGCCCGGCGGTGGCGCTGAATATCCTCTCGACGCCGATCGCCTCGATCGTCGACAGCAAAGCGGCGCTGGCCAACGTCAAAGACGGCGACTTCGGCAACGCCTGGCTGAAGATGCACTCCGCCGGCAGCGGCCCGTTCAAGATGCGCGTCTATCAGCCGCATCAGGCGATCGTGCTGGACGCCAATCCCACCACGCCGGGCGACAAGCCGCAGCTGAAAAACATCATCATTAAAAACGTGCCGGATCCGGCCACCCGCCGCCTGCTGCTCCAGCAGGGCGACGCCGATATCGCCCGCGAACTGGGCGCCGACCAGACCGACACGCTGAAGAACCAGCCGGGCGTCAAGGTGCTGGAGATCCCGTCCGCCGAGCAAAACTACCTGGTATTCAACACCGGCAACGGCGCCAATCCGCTGCTGAACAACCCGGCCTTCTGGGAGGCGGCGCGCTACCTGGTGGATTATCAAGGCATCACGAAGGATCTGCTGAAGGGACAATACTTCGTGCACCAGAGCTTCCTGCCGGTCGGGCTGCCGGGCGCGCTGGAGACCAACCCGTTCAGCTACGATCCGGCCAAGGCGAAAGCCATCCTGGCCAAGGCGGGGATTACCCACGCCGCCTTTACGCTGGACGTGGAGAACAAACCGCCGTTCATCACCATCGCGCAGGCGCTGCAGGGCAGCTTCGCCGCCGCCGGCGTGAAGATCGAGCTGCTGCCGGCCGCGGGCAGCCAGGTTTACTCCCGCGTGCGCGCCAGGCAGCATCAGGCGGCGATCCGCCTGTGGATCCCGGATTACTTCGACGCCCACTCCAACGCCAGCGCCTTCGCCTACAACGACGGCAAGAGCAGCACGGTGGCCGGGCTGAACGGCTGGCAGATCCCGCAGTTGAACCAGCAGACGCTGGCGGCGCTGGCCGAAGCCGATCCGGCCAAGCGCCGCGCGCTGTACACCGCCATGCAGCAGGAGCTGCAGCGCAGTTCGCCGTACGTGTTTATCGATCAGGCCAAAACCGAAGTGGTGCTGCGCGACAACGTCAAAGGCTATCAACAGGGGTTGAACGCCGACATGGTCTACTACGATCGCGTCAGCAAATAGCCGGCGGGCGGCCATCGCCGGCCAATCGATTGCGGGGCGGCAAAAAACGGCGTTTTAACGCTTGCAGTGGCAAAAAGCGCGAGTATAATGCGCCACAATTTGCCAGGAGAAAGCATGAAAAACGACGTTTGTTTTGTTAGCCGCAATCGACAAAACCGACTGCCTATCGGCGGCCAGCTGCCGTTGTTTCTCCTGTTGCTAAACCGATCGTTTCAAGCCCCTCATTGAGGGGCTTTTTTTTGCCTTAAAAAGTCCCGCGCCACGGGCACGCGTCGAGGAGGAGTGAAAAATGGCCAACCCGCTGTATCACAAACACATCATCTCTATTAACGATCTCAGCCGCGAGGATCTGGAGCTGGTGCTGCGCACCGCCGCCGGTCTGAAAGCCAACCCGCAGCCGGAACTGTTGAAACACAAGGTGATCGCCAGCTGCTTCTTTGAAGCCTCGACCCGTACCCGCCTGTCGTTCGAAACCTCGATGCACCGCCTCGGCGCCTCGGTGGTCGGTTTCGCCGACGGCAGCAACACCTCGCTCGGCAAGAAAGGCGAAACCCTGGCCGACACCATCTCGGTGATCAGCACCTACGTGGATGCCATCGTGATGCGCCATCCGCAGGAAGGGGCGGCGCGCATGGCCTCGGAGTTCTCCGGCAACGTGCCGGTGCTCAATGCCGGCGATGGCGCCAACCAGCACCCGACCCAAACCCTGCTGGATCTGTTCACCATCCAGGAAACCCAGGGCCGCCTGAGCAACCTCAGCATCGCCATGGTCGGCGACCTGAAGTACGGCCGCACCGTGCACTCGCTCACTCAGGCGCTGGCCAAGTTCGAAGGCAACCGCTTCTACTTCATCGCCCCGGACGCACTGGCGATGCCGGCCTACATCCTGAAAATGCTGGACGAGAAAGGCATCGAGTACAGCCTGCACGGCAGCATTGAAGAAGTGGTGCCGGAGCTGGATATTCTCTACATGACCCGGGTGCAGAAAGAGCGCCTCGATCCGTCCGAGTACGCCAACGTGAAGGCGCAGTTCGTGCTGCGCGCCGCGGATCTGGCCGGCGCGCGCGCCAACCTCAAGGTGCTGCACCCGCTGCCGCGCATCGACGAGATCGCCACCGACGTGGATAAAACGCCGCACGCTTACTACTTCCAGCAGGCGGGCAACGGCATCTTCGCCCGCCAGGCGCTGCTGGCGCTGGTGCTCAACGCTGATTTGGCTCTTTAAGGGGGAACCGCCATGACTCATGACAACAAACTGCAGGTCGAAGCGATCAAATGCGGCACGGTGATCGACCACATTCCGGCGCAGATCGGTTTCAAACTGCTGACGCTGTTCAAGCTGACCGCCACCGACCAGCGCATCACCATCGGCCTGAACCTGCCTTCCAACGAGCTGGGCCGCAAGGATCTGATCAAGATCGAGAACACCTTCCTGACCGAGCAGCAGGCCAACCAGCTGGCGATGTACGCGCCGAAGGCCACGGTGAACCGCATCGACAACTATGAAGTGGTGCGCAAGCTGACCCTTAGCCTGCCGGACCACATCGACGGGGTGCTGACCTGCCCGAACGGCAACTGCATCAGCCGCAGCGAGCCGGTGGCGTCGAGCTTCAGCGTCAAATCGCGCGGCGGCGAAGTGCACCTGAAGTGCCGCTACTGCGAAAAAGAGTTCGAGCACCAGGTGGTGCTGCAGGCCGACTAAGCCCGGTATGGGTGCCGGGAGATGGCGCTGTTATTCTCCCGGTGACGCCCTATAATGGGATTTCTGGATAGAACAATCCTCGTTTATCAGGAGAAAACATGTCACGTAACATCAGCACTGAACTCGCCCCGGCAGCCATTGGTCCTTACGTGCAGGGCGTTGATCTGGGCAGCATGATCATCACTTCCGGCCAGATCCCGGTCGATCCGAAAACCGGCGCCGTCGCCGACGACGTCGCCGCTCAGGCGCGCCAGTCGCTGGAAAACGTCAAAGCGATCGTCGAAGCCGCCGGCCTGAGCGTTGCCGACATCGTGAAAACCACCGTGTTCGTGAAAGACCTGAACGACTTCGCCACCGTCAACGCCGCGTACGAAGCCTTCTTCACCGAGCACAGCGCGCCGTTCCCGGCCCGCTCCTGCGTGGAAGTGGCGCGTCTGCCGAAAGACGTGAAGATCGAAATCGAAGCCATCGCCGTGCGTCGTTAATCGACGCGCACGCGCATCACGGCCAGTGCAGACTGGCCGTTTTTATTTCTGCTCTGCCCGACAGCCTGCCGTCCCTGCGCCTTCAGCGCTCACCGCCACCGCCATTTCGCCCTATATTAAGGCGTCGCTACGCCGCGCCTGCACCGCAAACGGGCGTTTTTCATCGCGGCAGCCCCGCTCTGCGCCATTTTCGCCCGTTATCGCCTTGGCACGTTTTATGCTCGATTGATTGACAGCCTGCAATGTCGACGAGGTGACGATGCTGAATATCAATCTTTCCGCTTCACCGTTTTTTGATGAGATGCTTCTGGCTGAGGGAAAACACCGTGGCCACTACGACGCCTACTGGCAATGGCTGCAGCAGGCCGATCACCAGGCCGTGCAACGCAAGCGGGAAGAGGCTGCGCTGCTGTTTCACCGGGTGGGCATCACCTTCAACGTCTACGGCGACGATGACGGCGCCGAGCGGTTGATCCCGTTCGACAGCGTGCCGCGCATTATTCCGGCCGCCGAATGGGCGATGCTCGATCGCGGCATTCGCCAGCGCGTACAGGCGCTCAACGCTTTCCTGCACGACATTTACCACCAGCAGCATATTCTGAAGGCCGGCCTCATTCCGGCAGAACAGGTGCTGGCCAACGATCAGTATCAACCCTGTATGCAAGGTGTTGATCTGCATCGCGATATCTATGCGCATATCGTCGGCGTGGACATGGTCCGCAACAGCGACGGCCAATACTACGTGCTGGAAGATAACTTGCGCACCCCGTCCGGCGTCTCTTACATGCTGGAAAACCGCAAAATGATGATGCGTCTGTATCCGGAACTGTTCGCCCGGCAACGCATCGCGCCGGTGGAGCGCTACCCGTCGCACCTGCTGCAAACGCTGCGCGAAAGCTCGCCCATCAACGATCCCACCGTGGTGGTGCTGACGCCGGGCCGCTTCAACAGCGCCTATTTTGAGCACAGTTTCCTGGCGCAGCAGATGGGGGTGGAGCTGGTCGAAAGCGCCGATCTGTTCGTCAAGGACGGCGCGGTGTTCATGCGCACCACCGCCGGGCCGTGCAAAGTGGACGTGATCTATCGTCGGGTGGACGACGCCTTCCTCGATCCGCTGGCGTTTCGGCCGGACTCGATGCTCGGCGTACCGGGGCTGCTGTCGGTGTATCGCGCCGGCAATGTGGTGCTGGCCAACGCCATCGGCACCGGCGTGGCCGACGACAAATCGATCTACCCCTACGTGCCGGATATGGTGCGCTTCTACCTGCAAGAGGAACCGATCCTCAACAACGTGCCAACCTGGCAGTGCCGACATAAAAACGAACTGTCGTATGTGCTGGCCAACCTCGAACAGATGGTCGTGAAAGAGGTGCACGGCGCCGGCGGCTACGGCATGTTGATCGGCCCTACGGCGAGCAAGGACGAGCTCGCCCGCTTCCGCGCTCTGCTGCTGGCTCGCCCGCAGAATTACATTGCGCAAAACACGCTGGCGCTGTCCACCTGCCCGACCTTCGTCAACGATGGTCTGGCGCCGCGGCATATCGATCTGCGGCCGTTCGCCCTCAGCGGCGCGGAGATCCGCCTGGTGCCCGGCGGCCTGACTCGGGTGGCGTTGGCGGAAGGTTCGCTGGTGGTGAACTCGTCGCAGGGCGGCGGCACCAAGGACACCTGGGTATTGGAGGACGACCTATGCTGAGCCGCACCGCCAGTGAACTCTATTGGATGGCCCGCTATCTGGAGCGGGCGGAAAGCATCGCCCGGGTGCTGGACGTCACCAACAAGCTGTCGATGATGCCGATCCGCGACGGCGGCGATCAGGATCTGCAGGTGCCGCTCAATCTGACCGGCACCGGCCAGCTGTATGCCGCCGCCTACCCGGAATTGACGATGCCCAATCTGGTCAGTTTCTTCGCGCTCGACAACCGCAACCACAGCAGCATCTTCAGCTGCCTGCAAATGGGCTGGAACAACGCCCACGCGGTGCGCGGCAGCCTGTCGTCCGAAGTCTGGGAGTGCATCAACGCCACCTGGATAGAGATGAAACTGATCCGCCGCCAGGGCATCGGCTCGGTGGGTGCCGATGCCTTCTTCGACTGGGTGAAGGAGCGCGCCCATCTGTTTCGCGGCGCCATGTTCGGCACGCTGCTGCGCAGCGACGCCATGCGCTTTATCCGTCTCGGCACCCTGCTGGAGCGGGCCGACGGCACCGCCCGTCTGCTGGAGGTGAAGAACACGCTGATGGACATCGACGGCGACCCGGTGCGCGAATATTACCGCATGGACACGCTGCTGCGGGCGGTGAGCGCGCGCGAAGCCTACCACAGCATCTACAAGCAGCCGTTGAGCCGCGAGACCATCGCCGAACTGATGATTCTGCGCAATGAAATTCCGCGTTCACTGCTGGCCTGCGTCGGCGACATGGTGCAGCAATTGGAACTGATCGGCGGCGGCGCCAACCAACCGCGACGTCTGGCGCACACCCTGCATGCCGAGTTGCGCTTCAGCAGCATGAAGGATCTGAACAAGATCGGCCTGGGCGAGTGGTTGAGCGCCTTTCTCGGCCAGGTGAACGGCATCGCCGAAAGCATCCATCACACTTATCTGGAGGCGCAATGAAACTGAATATTGAGCACAACACCCATTATCGCTACGCCCAGCCGGTGCAGCGCAGCACCCAATATCTGCGGCTGACGCCGCAGGATTCGCCGCATCAGCGCATCCTCTCCTGGCAACTGTCGTTGCCGGATGACGCGGTGCGCACCACCGACGCCTTCGGCAACGTACTGCACGTGCTGACGCTCGATGAACCGCATCAGGCCATCACCATTCGGGTGCTCGGGGAAGTGGAAATTGAAGACGGCGTCGAAGATCGGGCGCTCGGGCATCTGTCGCCGCTGGTATTTCTGCGCCATAGCCCGCTGACCCAGCCCGATGACGCCATTCAGGCCTTCGCCCTGCGTTATCATCAACCGCAGGCGGTGCTGAGCGGCCTGGAACATCTGATGGGCGAGCTGCTGCTGAAGATGCCTTACAGCCCAGGCTCCACGCGCGTGACAGACAGCGCCGCCGAGGCGTTCGCCGCCGGCAGCGGCGTGTGTCAGGATCATACGCATGTCTTCCTGAGCTGCTGTCGCAGTCTGAACATCCCGGCGCGCTACGTCAGCGGCTACCTGTACAGCGAAGACTCGACCCATGTCGCCACCCATGCCTGGGCGGAAGTGTGGGTGGAGGAACGCTGGCACAGCTTCGACGTGACCAACAATACGCGCATGCCAAATCAGCACCTTAAGCTGGCGGTCGGCATCGATTATCTGGACGCCTGCCCGGTGCGCGGCATGCGGCTGGGCGGCGGCTGCGAAGACATGAGCGCCATCGCCGCCGTACAAATGATGCCAACCGGCCAGTAGCCGCTTGCCGATGGCAAATGTTTCGGGCACGCTGCGCGTTGGCGGCGTGCCGGTCTTGTTTTGAGGGATTGTAGTATGACCTACTGTGTGGCCATGCGTTTGTCGTCCGGGCTGGTCTTTGCGTCCGATTCGCGCACCAACGCCGGGGTGGATCATATTTCCACCTTCCGCAAACTGCACGTGTTCCAACAGGACGGCGATCGCACGCTGGTGCTGCAAAGCGCCGGCAACCTGGCGACCACTCAGAGCATCATCAGTTTGCTGTTGCACCGCAGCAAGGACGCCGAACGCCCCAACCTGCTCAACGCTCCCAGCCTCTACGACGCCGCCACGCTGGTGGGGGAAACGGTGCGCGAGGTGATCCAGCGCGACAGTGAGGCGCAGCAAAGCGGCAGCACCACCGATTTCAGCTGCAACCTGCTGCTCGGCGGCCAAATTAGCGGGGAAGAGATGCGGCTGTTCCATATCTACCCGCAAGGCAATTTTATCGAAGCCACCCGCGACACGCCCTATTTTCAGATAGGCGAAAGCAAATACGGCAAACCGATCATCGACCGGGTACTGCACTACGACACGCCGCTGGAACAAGCGATGCAATGCGCGCTGATTTCACTGGATTCGACCCTGCGCAGCAACCTGTCCGTCGGGCTGCCGCTCGACGTGATGATCTACCCGCGCGACAGCTTCAGCCATACCCGGCAATACCGCATTACCGAAGACCATCCGTACTTCAGCGCCATCCGCAAGGGTTGGGGCGAAGGGCTGGTCAGCATTTTCACCCAGTTGCCGCCGCTGCAGCTGTAGGGATCCGGGCTCACACGAGCCCGTCCGCCTCATTGCGGCTGCAACCCCCGCAGCAACGCCTCCAGCGGGTACACCGCGGCAATCACCACTTCGTCGCGCGTCTGCGCCGCCGCATCCAGCTGGCGCTGCGCTTGTTCGGCCTCGGTTCGGCTCAGCGGTTTGTCCTGCTGATACCGCTCCAGCAGCGTTAAGCCCAATGCGGCCAGGGCATCGACGTCCTGCGCCACCGGCGCCAGCTCCCGCAGCGTGCGGTTGCCCGCGATCGCCGTCTGCAGCGCAGCGCCGTTCGCCTGCCAGCGCTGCAACCGTTCGCGCAGCGCCTGCGCCGCCGCCTTATCGCGCTTATCCTTCAGCAAAGCCCCGACCTGGGCATGCATGGCGCGCACCGCGCCACTCTCCGGCGGCAGCGCATCGGCAAAGCGATTCAGCGGTTCGAACTGATGATAGTTGCCGGCCTGGAACTTCAGGTGCTGGCGGGTGTAATACTGCGCCGGCTCCACCGCCTCGGCCAGGATCTGCAGCGGCAGGATCTGCACGCTGTTGCTCAGGCGGGTGAATTCGCGCGCCGTTTCCGCGTGCTGCTGCAGGCCGACCGACACCACCGACCAGGCGTCGATCGCCGCCAGCCGCCGGTACATGTTGCTTTCATCGGTGACGTCCTGCGCCGACCACAGCCGCTCCGCCACCGCGAAGGCGCGCGGCCACAGCTTGAGATCGAGCAGCGGCGCGCGCACGTTTTCCGCCCACAGCGCCGCTTCGCCGCCGAGAATGTTGGCCTGCCCCTTCTCGTCCGGCACCACCGGCATCTTGCCCGCCGGCGCCGCCGCCAGCTTGTCGCCGCTGGTGGGGTAACGCACGTTGCCGACCAGCGTATAGCCGCTGAGCTTGTCCTGTTGCAGCGTAAACACCGGCCGTGTGTCGCCCATCCAGGTATCGACGCGGAACGTCACCTGCTGCGGCGTGCGCCAGACGATGTCGTGCACCGCGCGGCGTGACTTGCCGTTGAAATCGATAAAGCCACGCCAGCCCTGCTTGCCCTCGATCAGCGTGAAGCTGCCTTCCACCGCGCTGCCCTTCAGGCGCGGCATGCTGAAGCGCCAGCTTTGCGCCTGCTCGCCGGGCTGCACCGCCGTCTCGACCCCCAGCGGCTGCGGCAGAATTTCATTGCGGTAGTGATAGGCGGTGCTTTGCGGCTGATCGAGGTAGAAACCGGTGGAGAGAATGCCCTGATAGCCATCCTGCGCGCTGGCGCCCAGCGAGTCTTGCCCCTGCCAGGATTGAATGACGATCGAACGCGGCAGCGACGGATGATAGATCTCGTCCCAGCCGACCATCTGCCGCTGGTGCTTCTCGAGGACTTTTTCCAGCTTCTGGTTGAAGTAGGCCTGCAGCGCATGGGTATCCGCCAGCCCGTTCTGCTGCATAAACGCCTGTATCGACGGCGACGCCCGCCACTGGCTGGCGTCCACTTCGTCACCGCCGATGTGCAGGTAGGGATCGGGGAAGATCTCTGCCAATTCACCGACGATCGTGTCGACAAACTGATAAACCTCGTCGCGGGTCGGATCGAGCGTCGGCTTATGCACGCCCCACTCGCGCTCCATGCGATACGGCCCCGGCGCGCTCATCAGCTCGGGATAGGCCACCGCGATGCTGGAGGCGTGCCCCGGCATGTCTATCTCCGGCACCACGCGAATGCCGCGCGCCGTGGCGTAAGCCACCACCTGCTGCATTTGCTCGCGGGTGTAAAACAGGCCGTCGCTGGCCTGCTGCTGCAATTTGGGGTAATGCTCGGAGGCGAAGCGCCAGCCCTGATCGTCGGTCAGGTGCCAGTGGAATACGTTGAGCTTGGCCGCCGCCATGCCGTCAAGCTGGCGCAGAATGTCCGGCAGCGGCAGGAAATGGCGCGCCGAATCCAGCAGCACGCCGCGCCACGGAAAACGCGGCACGTCGCGAATATCCACCAGCGGCAGGAAAGTGTTTTGCCCATCGGTCTGCAGCAGTTGCAGCAGGGTCTCCATGCCGCGCAGCGCGCCGAAGCGGGTGTTGGCGGTCAGCGTGGCACCCTGCGGCGTGACCACCAGCCGGTAGCTTTCGTCGCTGCCCGGCAGTGGCTGCGCCGCCACCCGATCCTTGATCACCACCTTGATCGCCGCGCCGTTTGCTTCTTCCCTCGGCGCCAGCGTCCAGCCGGTCTGCAGTTCGATGCGCTGGCGCCAGCGCGGCAGCGCGTCGCCCAAATCATCGCCCTGGAGGCTTAACGACAGCCGGTGATCCAAAATCAGTTTGCCCGCCGGTTGCGTCACTTCAACCTGCTGCGGCCAGGGCATCAGCGGAAAATCACCCGCCGGCTGCGCCAGCGCGCCGCAAGAAAACCATAACGATGAAGCCAGTAGCGTATAACGGAAAGGTCTGTGCATCGGAAATTCCTCAGAGGAAAAAAATCAATAAAAACAGCCAACGCTGTAGATAAAGACTCAGCACAGAACAGATGTCCAACCGTTGCGGTGAAAAAGCGGACGGGATCACAGTTGCCCCCTCCCGGCCGGAGGGGGCGAACGGGTTATTGCCAGCCGTAGCGGCGCACGAACCAGCCTTTCACGCACTGGGTCAGCACCATGTAACCGGCGAGGATCAGCACCAGCCACGGGAAGTAGGCGAGCGGCAGCGCCTGCAGCTGCAGGAAGCCGGCCAGCGGCGAGAACACCAGGCCGATGCCGGTGGCGATCACCGCCAGCGTCATGATGCACAGCGGCCAGGACGGTCGGCTCTGGATAAATGGAATTTTGCGCGTGCGGATCATGTGCACGATCAGCGTTTGCGACAGCAGCCCTTCCACGAACCAGCCGGACTGGAACAGCGTCTGCATTTCCGGCGTGTTAGCCTTGAATACCCACCACATCAGGCTGAAGGTCAGCACGTCGAAGATCGAACTGATCGGCCCAAAGAACACCATAAACCGCCCCAGATCGGCGGAGTTCCAGCGCTGCGGCTGGGTGATCTGATCGTCGTCGACGTTATCGAACGGGATGGCGATCTGCGAGATGTCGTACATCAGGTTCTGAATCAACAGGTGCAGCGGCAGCATTGGCAGGAACGGCAGGAAGGCGCTGGCGATCAGCACGCTGAACACGTTACCGAAGTTGGAGCTGGCGGTCATCTTGATGTATTTCAGCATGTTGGCGAAGGTGCGGCGCCCTTCGATCACCCCCTGCTCCAGCACCATCAGGCTTTTTTCCAGCAGGATGATGTCCGCCGCTTCCTTGGCGATGTCCACCGCCGAATCGACGGAGATGCCGATGTCGGCCGCGCGCAGCGCCGGCGCATCGTTGATGCCGTCGCCCATAAAGCCCACCACGTGCCCCTGGCGGCGCAGCAGTTTGACGATGCGCTCCTTGTGCAGCGGCGTCAGCTTGGCGAACACCGTGGTGCGCGCCGCCGCCTGCGCCAGCTGCTCGTCGTCCATCTGCTCGATCTCGCTGCCGCGCAGCAGATGATCGGCCTCCAGCCCGACGTCACGGCACACTTTGGCCGCCACCAGCTCGTTGTCGCCGGTGAGGATCTTCACCGTGACGCCGTTCTGTTTCAGCGCCGCCAGCGCCGGTGCGGTGCTTTCCTTCGGCGGATCGAGGAAAGCGACGTAGCCTTCGAGGATCAGATCCGATTCATCCGCCACGCCGTATTCATGGGTTTGCGCCGGCAGGATCTTGTTGGCCACTGCTACCACCCGCAGCCCCTGCTGGTTGAGATCGTCGGTGATGCGGCGAATGCGCGCCAGCAACGCCTCGCTGAGCGGGATCACCTCGTCTTCGTGGCGCACGTGGCTGCAAATCGCCAGCATCTCTTCCAGCGCGCCCTTGCACACCAGCTCGTGATACTCGTTGTCTTTGGCCACCACCACCGACATGCGGCGGCGCACGAAGTCGAACGGGATCTCATCCACCTTGCGGTAGTTTTGCAGCGCCTCCGGCTGCCGATTCTGCTCCGCGCAGCTCAGCACCGCCACGTCGAGCAGGTTTTTCAGCCCGGTCTGGTAGAAGCTGTTCAGCCAGGCGTAGCGCAACACCCGCTCACTGCCGGCGCCGAACGCATCGGTGTGGCGCTCCAGCACGATCTTGTCCTGGGTCAGGGTGCCGGTCTTGTCGGTGCACAGAATGTCCATGGCGCCGAAGTTCTGGATGGCGTCCAGCCGTTTGACGATCACCTTCTGGCGCGACAGTTTCACCGCCCCTTTGGCCAGCGTCGAGGTGACGATCATCGGCAGCATTTCCGGCGTCAGCCCGACCGCCACCGACAGCGCGAACAGCGCCGCTTCCCACCAATCGCCCTTGGTGTAGCCGTTGATCAGCAGCACGATCGGCGTCATCACCAGCATAAAGCGGATCAGCAGCCAGCTGACCTTGCTGATGCCGCTCTGGAAGGCGTTCGGCTGTTCATCCTGGCTGGTGACGCGCTGCGCCAGCTGGCCGAAATAGGTGCTGCCGCCGGTGCCGATCACCATCGCCAGCGCGGTGCCGCTGACCACGTTGGTGCCCATGAAGCACAGGTTCCGGCAGTCGAGCGGATCGGCCGCCGGCGACTGCGGCGCGGCGGATTTTTCCACCGGCAGCGATTCGCCGGTCAGCGCCGCCTGGCTGATGAACAGATCCTTGGCCGACAGCACGCGCAGATCCGCCGGGATCATGTCGCCGGCCGCCAGCTTGATGATATCGCCCGGCACCAGCTGCGCGATCGGCAGCTCCACATGCTCGCTCCTGCCGGTGAGCGCATCGCTGCGGATCACCGTGGCGGTGTTGCTCACCATCGCTTTTAGCGCATCGGCCGCCCGGTTGGAGCGCGCCTCCTGGATGAAGTTCAGCAGCGTGGAGATCAGCACCATCAGCGCGATCACCAAGGCGCCGGTGAGATCTTCGGTGGCGTAAGAGATCATGCCGAGCGCGGTCAGCAGCAGGTTGAATGGGTTGCGGTAGCAGTGCCAGAGGTGTTGCCACCAGGCCTCTTTTTGCTGATCGTCGATGACGTTCTCGCCGCAACGCCGGCGCACCTGTTCCGCCTCATGGGCGGTGATACCTTCCGGGTGGCTGTGGAAACGCTCAAACAGCTGCATCGTCTCTGCGGCGGCGCATTCCAGCCGCTGCTGCGCCAGGCCGGCCGGCATATCGCGCGCAGCGCCGCCGACGCTGTCCAGCAGGCTGTCGCGGCGCACCAAACGGCGCGGAAGGCCGCGGGCGAACAGGCCCAGCAGCTGACGGGGGAGTTTTTTCAGTTTCATGATTCGCACCTCGTCGCCCGGTGCCTCACGGCAGCGGGTAAACGGGGATCGTCATCGGCCGGGCGAATGGCGGATGCGCCAAAAAGCCTCTGCCAACGCAGATCCTTATTCTTTTTTTCAGCAGCAGGAGCGAACGACGAAGCGCGCGCTACCGGTTACCGTGATGTACTTCACCGGTAAAACAGCAGCGCCAGGCGGAGAGGTTTTACCGGAGAACCGAGTGAGTGTCTAAAGCAGTCGGGTCGGGGTCCATATGGGGTATAACCTCCGGTAAAGGGAAAAACAGAGCGGCAGGAGCGGCCGTTCAGCGCAGTGCAACAATCCCGTTTTGCATCAAGATCCGCGTGGGAAAATGAGCTATGCTGACGGGCATTGTTTTACAGGCCATTATGTTACGCCTGTCCACCTCAACGAAAAGTAAACCATGCAAAACCGGCTGACCATCAAGGACATCGCGCGCCTGAGCGGCGTAGGCAAATCCACCGTCTCACGCGTGTTGAACAATGAAGGCAGCGTGAGCCCGCAAACCCGCGAACGGGTGGAAGCGGTGATCCGTCAGCAAGGGTTTACCCCCTCCAAGTCGGCGCGCGCCATGCGCGGCCAAAGCGACAAAGTGGTGGGCATCATCGTTTCCCGTCTCGATTCGCCGTCGGAGAACCAGGCGGTGCGCACCATGCTGCCGCTGCTGTACCAACAGGGCTTCGACCCGATCGTGATGGAGAGCCAGTTCGAAACCCGCCTGGTGCAGGAGCACCTGCACGTACTGCGCCAGCGCAACGTCGACGGGGTGATCCTGTTCGGCTTCACCGGCCTGACCGCGGCGATGCTCAAACCGTGGCAGGAAAAAATGGTGGTGATGGTGCGCGAATACGACGGCTTCTCGTCCGTCTGCTACGACGACGCCGGCGCGGTGAACCTGCTGATGGATCGTCTGTACCGGCAGGGGCATCGGCATATCGGCTATCTGGGGGTGCAGCTCAGCGACGCCACCACCGGCCAGCGCCGCTACCAGGCCTATCTCGACGCCTGTGAACGCCTCACGCTCACGCCGCGCGCCACGCTGGGCGAGCTGAGTTACCAGAGCGGTTTCCAGCACGCCGCCGAAGTGATCGATGCGCACACCAGCGCGCTGATCTGCGCCTCCGACAGCATCGCCCTCGGCGCGATCAAGTACCTGCAGCAGCAGCCGGCGCGCGCCATTCAGGTGTGCGCCATCGGCAACACCCCGCTGCTCAGCTTCCTGTTCCCCGACACCCTGTCGGTGGAGTTCGGCTACGGCAGCGCCGGCCTGCTGGCGGCGCAGCAGCTGCTGGCGCAGCTCAGCGGCGAACAGGGGATCCGCCGCCTGGTGGTGCCCAGCAAACTTTCCTGACTCCCTGATTAGAAGTTGACCATTTTTTGTCATTTTGTGATCCTCGCCCCAAACCGGGAACGTTCCCATTTCATTCAAAAAGCCGAGTGGCTAAGCTTTGATCATTACTCAGTCAACACCTCTGCAGGTATCCCATAATGAGCAAAGTAAAACAGCAGGATATTGATCGCCTGATTGTTTTGGTCGGCGGCCGCGAGAACATCGCCACCGTCAGCCATTGCATTACCCGGCTGCGTTTCGTCCTCAATGACCCCAGTAAGGCCAGCCCAAAGGAAATCGAAGAGCTGCCGATGGTCAAAGGCTGCTTCACCAACGCCGGGCAGTTCCAGGTGGTGATCGGCACCGACGTCGGCGACTACTATCAGGCGCTGATCGCCAGCACCGGCGTCAACGAGGCCGACAAGGAACAGGCCAAGGTGGCGGCGCGCCAGAACATGACCTGGACCGAGCGCACCATCTCCCACTTCGCCGAGATCTTCTTCCCGCTGCTGCCGGCGCTGATCAGCGGCGGTCTGATCCTCGGCTTCCGCAACGTGATCGGCGACATCCCGATGTCCGACGGCCAAACGCTGGCGCAGATGCACCCGGCGTGGAAAACCGTTTACGACTTCCTGTGGCTGCTCGGTGAAGCGATCTTCATGTTCCTGCCGGTGGCCATCTGTTGGTCGACGGTGAAAAAAATGGGCGGCACCCCGGTGCTCGGCATCGTACTGGGCGTCACCCTGGTGTCGCCGCAGCTGATGAACTCCTACCTGCTCGGCCAGCAAACGCCAGAAGTGTGGAACTTCGGCTGGTTCGTGATCCAGAAAGTGGGTTATCAGGCGCAGGTGATCCCGTCAATCCTGGCGGGGATGGCGCTGGGCTGGATCGAGACCCGGCTGAAAAAGATCGTTCCCGACTATCTCTATCTGGTGGTGGTGCCGGTGGTCTCGCTGCTGCTGGCGGTGTTCCTGGCGCACGCGCTGATCGGGCCGTTCGGCCGCATGATCGGCGACGGCGTCGCCTGGGCGGTGAAATCGGTGATGACCGGCAGCTTCGCGCCGGTGGGCGCCGCGCTGTTCGGCTTCCTGTATGCGCCGCTGGTGATCACCGGTGTACACCAGACCACGCTGGCTATCGACATGCAGATGATCCAGAGCATGGGCGGCACCCCGGTATGGCCGCTGATTGCGCTGTCCAACATCGCGCAGGCCTCGGCGGTGCTCGGCATCATCATCATCAGCCGCAAGGCCAACGAGCGTGAAATCTCGGTGCCGGCGGCGATCTCCGCCTACCTCGGCGTGACCGAACCGGCGATGTACGGCATCAACCTCAAATACCGCTTCCCGATGCTGTGCGCGATGATCGGCTCCGCGATCGCCGGCCTTATCTGCGGGCTGGACGGCGTGATGGCCAACGGCATCGGCGTCGGCGGTCTGCCGGGCATTCTGTCTATCAAGCCGCAGTTCTGGCTGATTTACTCGCTGGCGATTCTGGTGGCGATCGTCATCCCGCTGGTGCTGACCATCATGGTCTACAAACGCAAAGCCGCCCGCGGCGAGCTGCCGGTTTGATTCACGCAAAATACGCAACATGAATGTAGGGGCTGGAAATACCCTATAGCTTTCGAGCTGCAGCTAGGCGGCAAGGGTGCAAATCCCCAGGAGCTTACTCAAGTAAGTGACTGGGGTGCAGCGCCAGCAGCCAACAACGCTGCAGTTTGAAAGATGAAGGGTACGGGCCCGTTGTCACGATTCAAAGGTATACAGCTATGAGCAACCCAACCCCCTGGTGGCAGAACGGCGTCATCTACCAAATTTATCCGAAGAGTTTTCAGGACAGCACCGGCAACGGCTACGGCGATTTGGCCGGCGTGACGCGGCGGCTGGACTATCTGCAGGAGCTGGGCGTCGACGCCATCTGGCTGACGCCGGTCTACGTGTCGCCACAGGTGGACAATGGCTATGACGTGGCGGACTACTGCGCCATCGATCCGGCTTACGGCACGATGGCGGACTTCGAGCAGCTGGTCGCCGCCGCCCACCAGCGCGGTATTCGCATCGTGATGGACATGGTGTTCAACCACACTTCGACCGAGCACCCGTGGTTCAAGGCCGCACAGGATCGCCACAGCCCGTATCGTCAGTTCTACGTCTGGCGCGACGGCGAAGGCGATACGCCGCCGAACAACTGGCGTTCCAAGTTCGGCGGCAACGCCTGGCAGTGGCACGCCGACAGCGGCCAGTACTACCTGCACCTGTTCGCCGCCGAGCAGGCGGATCTCAACTGGGAACACCCGCCGGTACGCGAAGAGCTGAAGAAAGTGTGCCAGTTCTGGGCGGACAAAGGCGTCGACGGCCTGCGCCTCGACGTGATCAACCTGGTGTCCAAACAGCAGGATTTCCCGTCCGACAGCCAGGGCGACGGCCGCCGCTTCTACACCGACGGCCCGCGCATCCACGAGTTCCTGCAGGAGATGAGCCGCGACGTGTTCCAGCCGCGCGGCCTGATGACGGTGGGCGAGATGTCCTCCACCACGCTCGAGCATTGCCAGCAATACGCGGCGCAGAGCGGCGAAGAGCTGTCGATGACCTTCAACTTCCACCACCTGAAGGTGGACTACGCCGGCGGCGAAAAATGGACGCGGGCGGCGCCGGATTACGTGGAGCTGAAGCAGATCTTCCGCCACTGGCAGCAAGGAATGCATAACCGCGCCTGGAACGCGCTGTTCTGGTGCAACCACGATCAGCCGCGCATCGTGTCGCGCTTCGGCGATGAAGGCGCACTGCGGCTGCCGGCCGCCAAAATGCTGGCGATGGTGCTGCACGGCATGCAGGGCACGCCTTATATCTACCAGGGTGAAGAGATTGGCATGACCAACCCCGGCTTCCGCGCCATTGAACAGTATCGCGACGTGGAAAGCCTGAACATGTACGCTGAACTGCGCGCTCAGGGCCGCAGCGACGCCGAACTGCTGGCGATCCTGGCCGACAAATCGCGCGACAACGGCCGTACGCCGATGCAGTGGAGCGCCGCGCCGCACGCCGGTTTCACCACCGGCACGCCGTGGATCGGCTGTGCCGAGAACTACCCGCAGATCAACGCCGAAGCGGCGCTGGCCGACCTCGACTCGGTGTTTTACGCCTACCGCCAGCTGATCACCCTGCGCAAGCAGTACCCGCTGCTGACCCACGGCGACTATCAGGATCTGGCGCCGGAACACCCGGCGCTGTGGTGCTATCAGCGCAGCTGGAACGGCCAGCGCCTGCTGGTGGCGGCCAACCTGGGCCGCGAGCCGCAGGCCTGGACGGCGGCGGGCGTGGAGCCTTCCGCCCAGTGGCGCCCGCTGATGAGCAACTACAGCGACTCGGCAGACCAGCCTCAGGCGCTGACGCTGCGGCCGTTCGAAGCGGTGTGGTGGCTGCTCGAAGACTAACCCTGCAGGGCGCGGCGAGCGCTGCGCCCTACCATTTCTCCAGCAACGCCACCACCCCGGCGGCCTCTTGCGCCAGGCGTTCATCGCTCATGTCGAACACACCCTGCACCAGATGCGGCGGCAGATAATCCATGCCGGTCAGGTTGGCCATGGCATGGAACGGCAGCAGCAGATCCTGCACCGGATAACGGTTGTACCCTTCCGCCGTATAGGCCTGCGCGTTGCCGCCAGTGCTCACCACCAGCTGCAGCGGCTTGCCGTGCAGTTGGGTGCCTTCGCTGCCGTAGGCGAAACCGTAGGTTAATACCGCATCCTGCCATTCGCTGAGGATCGCCGGCGAGCTGTACCAGAAAAACGGGAACAGCATCACCACCGCATCATGGCTCTGCAGCAGTTCCTGCTCGCGCGCCACGTCGATGCGGTAATCCGGATAAGCGCGGATCAGTTCGTGAACGGTCACGTTGGGCAACGGACGCAGCGCCGCGATCAGCGCTTTGTTGATGCGCGACTCGTCGGGAGTGCGGTGGGCGGTTAACACTAAAATGCGCGACATAACGATTCCTCGGTCATAAGAAGATGAGGGCATTTTTCCATTTCCGCCGCTTCGGGTGTAGGCTGTTAAAGGTCACTTCAATTTCAACCAAAAGTATCAACCACTATGTCGCTGCCCTTTGACGTGCACCGCCTGCTGCCGGCCTTCCTCGCCGCCGCGCAGGCGCAAAATTTCTCCGCCGCCGCTCGCCAGCTGGGCGTGACGCCGGCGGCGGTCAGCAAAAACATCCGCGCGCTGGAAGAGAAGCTAGCGCTGCGGCTGTTTCAGCGCAACACCCACAACGTGCTGCTGACCGACGAGGGCAAAGCGCTGCTGGCGCAGGTGGCGCCGCTGTGGCAGGCGTTGGCGGCCACGCTGGAAAGCGCCGGCGGCGAACGGCAGGCGCCGGCCGGCGTGGTGCGCGTCAGCATGATCCCCGGCTTCGGCCGCCAGATGCTGATGCCGTTGATCCCGCAATTTCTGGCGCGCTATCCGCAGATCGATCTCGATCTGTCGCTGGACGCCCGGGTGGTGAACCTGGTGGGCGAAGGCTTCGACGTCGGCATCGGCAGCCGGGTCGATCCCGACAGCCGGCTGGTGGCCCGCCCGCTCTACCCGATGCACATGGTGCTGGCGGCCTCGCCGGACTATCTGGCACGGTGCGGTGAACCGCAAACGCCGCACGATCTGCTGCGCCACGACTGCCTGCTGCACCGTAACCCGGGCAACGGCCGCCACGTCAAATGGCAGCTGCGCCATCAGGGCGAAACGCTGGCGCTGGATCTGAACGGCCGGCTGGTGGTGAGCCGGCCGGAAATGTTGCTGGATGCGGCGCTGGCCGGGCTCGGCATCGTCAACCTGGCGCGCTGGTACGTTGAAAAGCACTTCGAGCAAGGCACGCTGCGGCCGGTGCTGGCGCAATGCTGGCCGCGCCCGGTGCAGCTGTGGCTCTATTACGCCTCGGCGGATCTGCCGCCGCGGGTACGCGTCTGGGTCGACTTTCTGCTGGAACATTTTCGCGATCGGCCAACGGGCGATTGACGTCTGTTCAGCTTACGCACGCTCTTCCGTTTTCCTTGTTCTACATCAAAAGAATCGCGCCAATATCTATATATAGTGCATTAGGAATTACGAACACCTATATATAGTAGTTATCCACAAAATCATCCACACGTCGCCACAGCCCTTGCGCGCTGCGGCTTTGCCCTGTGGATAAGCGAAATTTGACGGTTGCTCGCCGCGTCAGGCGGGTATGAACGCTCCCTCGGGGAACAAGGAGTACAACGTGAAACCAGTAGTGATTAAGCGGGACGGTTGCCAGGTACCTTTTGACGAAGCGCGCATTGCGCAGGCCATCGAGCGCGCCGCGCTGGCGGTGGGCGTGGTCGACGCCGACTACTGCGCCACCGTCGCCCGCGTGGTCGCTCAGCGCATGGAGCAACAGCCGCGCGTCGATATCCACGAGATCCAGCAGGCGGTGGAAAACCAGCTGATGGCCGGCGAGTACAAACAGCTGGCGCGCGCCTATATCGAATACCGCCACGATCGCGACGTGGCGCGCGAGCTGCGCGGCCGCCTGAACCAGGAAATTCGCGGCCTGGTCGAGCAAAGCAACCGCGCGCTGCTGAATGAGAACGCCAACAAGGACAGCAAGGTGATCCCCACCCAGCGCGACCTGCTGGCGGGCATCGTCGCCAAACACTACGCCAAGCAGCACATCCTGCCGCGCGACGTGGTGCTGGCCCATGAACGCGGCGAAATTCACTACCACGATCTCGACTACTCGCCGTTCTTCCCGATGTTCAACTGCATGCTGATCGATCTGAAAGGCATGCTGACCAACGGCTTCAAGATGGGCAACGCCGAGATTGAGCCGCCGAAGTCGATCTCTACCGCCACCGCCGTGACCGCGCAGATCATCGCTCAGGTCGCCAGCCATATTTATGGCGGCACCACCATCAACCGCATCGATGAAATTCTGGCGCCGTTCGTCGACGAGAGCTTCCGCAAACACCTGCAGGTGGCGGAAGAATGGCAGATCCCGGACGCCAAAGGCTATGCCATGGCGCGCACCGAGAAAGAGTGTTACGACGCCTTCCAATCGCTGGAGTACGAGGTCAACACCCTGCACACCGCCAATGGCCAGACGCCGTTCGTCACCTTCGGCTTCGGCCTTGGCACCAGCTGGGAGTCGCGCCTGATCCAGCGCTCAATCCTGAAAAACCGCATCGCCGGGCTGGGCAAAAACCGCAAGACCGCCGTGTTCCCCAAACTGGTGTTCGCCATCCGCGACGGCCTCAACCACCAGTACGGCGATCCGAACTACGACATCAAGCAGCTGGCGCTGGAGTGCGCCAGCAAGCGCATGTACCCGGACATCCTCAACTACGATCAGGTGGTGAAGGTCACCGGCTCGTTCAAAACGCCGATGGGCTGCCGCAGCTTCCTCGGCACCTACGAGCAGGACGGCGAGCTGGTGCACGACGGCCGCAACAACATCGGCGTCATCAGTCTCAACCTGCCGCGCATCGCGCTGGAGGCGATGGGCGATGAGTCGCGCTTCTGGGCGCTGCTGGATCAGCGTCTGCAGCTGGCGAAAAAGGCCCTGATGACGCGCATCGCCCGGCTGGAAGGCATCAAGGCGCGGGTGGCGCCAATCTTGTACATGGAAGGCGCCTGCGGCGTGCGGCTCAAGGCCGACGACAACATCGCCGATATCTTCAAGAACGGCCGCGCTTCAATTTCGCTGGGCTATATCGGCCTGCACGAGACCATCAACGCGCTGTTCGGCGGCGAAAACCACGTGTATGACGACGAGGCGCTGCGCGCCAAAGCGGTGGCGATCGTCGCACGGCTGCGCGCCGCCGTCGACGCCTGGAAAGACGAGACCGGCTACGGCTTCAGCCTCTACAGCACGCCGAGCGAAAACCTGTGCGATCGCTTCTGCCGGCTGGACACCGCCGATTTCGGCGTGGTGCCGGGCGTCACCGACAAGGGCTATTACACCAACAGCTTCCACCTCGACGTGGAGAAGAAGGTCAATCCGTACGACAAGCTGGACTTCGAAGCGCCCTACCCGCCGTTGGCCAGCGGCGGCTTCATCTGCTACGGCGAGTACCCGAACCTGCAGCACAACCTGAAGGCGCTGGAAGACGTGTGGGACTACAGCTACAGCCGGGTGCCTTACTACGGCACCAACACGCCGATCGACGAGTGCTACGAATGCGGCTTCACCGGTGAATTCTCCTGCACCAGCAAAGGCTTCATCTGCCCGAAATGCGGCAACCACGACTCGGCCAAGGTCTCGGTCACCCGCCGGGTGTGCGGCTATCTCGGCAGCCCCGATGCCCGGCCGTTCAACGCCGGCAAGCAGGAAGAGGTGAAACGCCGGGTGAAACACCTCGGTAATGGGCAGCTCGGCTGAAAAACGCCGTGCAACCTAGGCAGAAGCCTGTTCATCAGGCGTGATTGTCGCCGCCAGTTTGCCTTCGGCCAGCGCGCACCAACCGCAGCGTACACACAGTACGTGAGGATTGGCAGCACTGCCCGGAGGCAAAATGGCCAGTAAAATAGCCTGATGGGCAGACCTCACATGAATTATCACCAGTATTACCCAATCGACGTGGTCAACGGCCCCGGCACCCGCTGCACGCTGTTTGTCGCCGGCTGCGTGCACCAGTGCCCCGGCTGCTACAACAAAAGCACCTGGCGGCTCAACTCCGGCCAGCCGTTTACCCCGGCGTTGGAAGACCGCATCATCGCCGATCTGAACGATACGCGCGTGCCGCGCCAGGGGCTGTCGCTCTCCGGCGGCGATCCGCTGCACCCGGCCAACGTGCCGAGCATCTTGCAACTGGTGAAACGGGTGCGCGCCGAGTGCCCCGGCAAGGATATCTGGCTGTGGACCGGCTACCGGCTGGCGGAACTGGACGCACACCAAATGCAGGTAGTGGACAGGATCAACGTGCTGATCGACGGCAAGTTCGTGCAAGATTTGAAAGACCCGGCGCTGATTTGGCGCGGCAGCAGCAACCAGGTGGTGCATAGGTTGCGTTGAGTTGATAGCTCGTGTCTCGACGTGCGTTAATACAAAGTCGGCATGATACGGCTACGGCACAGAGCTAAACCTGATAGGCGGCTTTGTGCCAGAAGCGGACCTAACGTGGTTTTAAAAGCCTCCTTCATGAAGTGGCCAACTTTTATCGACCACTTCATCTCTGTAGAACTAAATCACACGGGAATTTAGTACTAATCTTATCCCACGGCCTGATCGAGCGCCTCGATTGCACCTATCATGGCTTCTACAGTTGCCCTGTCAAATTCTGCCCTGTCGTTTTCATCATGCGTACCTTTATTGAGGTATCGCCATTCACGTGATTCTCCGCTAAAGCCGGTCAAAACCTCGATGGGAGAAAACACGGCATTTTTATTTGGGTCATTAAAATCGGCACGACCAATTTGTTTTTTCAATTGATCTGAGAGATTACGCAGCTCAATAGGTGCAGTTGCTGACCTCAGTTTAAGACTGAGGTTACCGTCACCGTGTTTGTTTACATAACGCCAGACTTTCCCCTTCATCAGCGATTCAAGTGACTGCCTGCATTTAGTCAGCGCCTCCCTGATTTCATTACGTCCATAATGACTTCTCGCTGAAAGAATATAGTTCCTAGGGGCACAGTTAAAATCCACTCGGATATGCAATTCGTCAAGACGTGGTAAAAAACTGAAAGTTCTGGATTGTGCAGCCACTGGCGCTGGCAATAAATTCTGTATGTCTTTGAAGAACTCTTCTCCGTGGCAGGCTAGGATGATTTGCTTATCTGCAAAGAAGGCGTCTTCAAACAGTGTTCTTCGAATAGATTCTCTGTGATCGTCATCGATAGCATTGACCGGATCATCAAATATCAAAAGTGGGCATTGCTCACTGATGTTTTTTGCCAACAAAATAGCCAACCCTATGCAGCGAACATGCCCCTCACTGAGCACATGTAAAGCATCAAAATATTGCGCTGGATTGTTCTGAAATGCCACCTCCAGCCTCTGATTCTGCATCAGGGGGAGATTGATACCAGCGAGCTTTTCTCCTGGAGGGTCATTACGGTTGAATGCATTGTACAAAGTAACAATGCTGTCTCCGAGATTCGCAACCAACTGCTGAGGCAAACCATCTTTATAGGCGTTCAACTGCAATACGAACCGGGCATAGGCTCCTGAGATTTCTCTATTCTTTCTTACAACGGATTCCTCAAATACAACCTCTTCAATAAGCTGCCTGTTTTCCGTATCAAAGTTACCAATCAACAACTCAGCCGCTGCGATGGCCCTTTCTGTCGTACTTCTTCTTGTCTGTAATATTGTTATCTGGCGTTCTGACTCACGCAGCCCCACAAGATCACGCTGCCGGGATTCCCGCAATTTAGCAGTTGCTTCTGTTTTTTTATCTTCTTCTTCCAACTGCAACACCTGTTTCTCCAGAAGAGACCAGGGAGTGACACCATTGCCTGCTGGTTGATGCAGATCACGCCACAAAGCGATGCCATTGTCTACTCGGAACCTTTCGAGAACATTTTCATGAGGAAGAAACTGGCAACAGGTGCCGACAACTTGTGAGACGCGGTACATCTGCTGGCTGAATGATTGTTCCAACTGAGCTATTTCACCCTGCAAGGCTGACAAAAACTCAAGCTTCAGCAATTCTTCACTGGCATGACTGTAGGGGTTTTTCGTAGCTTGCTGGAGTGGGGTATGGCATGCAGGGCACTGTTCTGGGCTGGAGCTCTGTAACTGGACGACTGCTTCGAATAAACTTTTGAACGAAACCTGCAGGCTCGCCTCTGCCAGTTGCTTCTGTTTGCCATACAGATCCGCCAATACAGTTTCAACAGAGCCACTTAAGTCCTTCAACATCGCACAGGTCAGGTGACTCTTGTTCGGAAGAGGTTTCTGTAACTCTGCCTCAAGCTGCCGGATGGTCCCGATATTTTGCTCATCCCCTTTTAATTCAATCATCATCTGCTGAAAAGAAAGGCCCTCGCGGTAGCCAGAAGCCAGCGTCTGTTCCTCAGAAACCAGTCCTTCAAGATCCGTCTTACCCGCTTCCAGTTGTTGGATGGCCCCCTCAAGTGTACGGCGTTTTTCTGCCAGTTGAGCGGCTTTTACGCCTATCAGATCGATGTATCTGCCATCAATCTCCGCAGTGAAATTTCGGACAAAATCATTGAATACATCCAGCCCAAATAACGTTGAAATTAGTTCGGTCTGCCTTGCCGGGGCTAGTGCCGCAATTCTTGAAAAGTTGTCGATGCGGTTTTTTTCAACAAAGCAAAAGCGATGCAGTGCTTCGTTATTCTCAATTTCCACATCATGCCCTTGAGCTCCAACGCCAGTAATCACAGGCGCAGAAAACTGATTGACGTATGCATTTTTAAAATAGTCGGTTTGATTACGAAAGCGTTTACTTTCAGCCTCAGCAACGCTACCCAATAATGTATATTCAAGTGCTTCGCAGAAACTGGACTTCCCGGTACCATTAGGCCCATAAATCAGCACCAAACGCGAATCCAGATCAAATTCCTCTTGTCTAGCAAATCCTCTGAACGGTCCAACGGACAGCCTTTTTAGCCGACTGAACGTGGGGACACGTTCGGAGTTCTGCTCAAGCAGTGGCAGGACTTCCGGACTGAGGGTATCCCATGAAGACTGAGCCAGATCGACGATGCGACGAATCCGCTGGCCCTGCGCGGTACCTAACGGGATAATACTATCCATATTATCCCACACTAGGTTCGCCATTTTTCTAACATCGCCGGGTACATCTGCTGCGTCTAAAGTTTGGAAAAAGCGCAAAAACTCGTTGCTGAGCATCATGAATCCTTTTTGACTTGTCGTTTTCTCTCGTTGTAAGGCAATGATAGAAGATACACTTTCAACTTATGTATTCATGTGATCTGCGAATCAAATATCCGCAGTTCCGCTCTCATGTTGAACAAACCCGGATCAAGGCAGTGTGAGTCACCACGATTTTGATAGCCATGTTAATTTGTTAAACAAAATTACTGGTTAAACTCTCAGGTGTATGGTATGAGTAAAATCTCGGTGGATGGGGCGTTAGAATGCAAGGAAATGTATGGCCACTAGTTACATTAGTGAACACAGTGCTGAATACTATTTAGTACCAGCGCTCAAAAACATTTTACAGGAACAATATAGCCATATCGCCCCAGTGTTTCCGTGGATATCTCGAGAGTTTAGCAATATCTCAAAATATCTTCATAAAGAGGACCGGTTTCATGTGCTGGTAATGTTTCCGCGCAGGCCAAAAATAAATTTCCCTGATGATTGTGAAGTATATATCACCATTAATGAAGAACTAGATACTTTTAATAAAGTAGGGAAAGAAAAAGGGGTTCCAGTGATAGCTGGTTGCCCTAGGGCTGTAAATATCTGGGACTTATCAAATTGTAATAATTACGCATGGGTGAATCTTAGCAAAATTAATTATTATGAGTATTTAAACCCAGTAAGTAGTTTGAAAAAAAATGGATTTTTGCTAGAGAAAGAGGACATTCTATCTCTTGTGAGAAATAGTGCTATTTTTAATTTAGAGACTTTTGAAGATTTTTTTCGATATGCAAAAGAAACTCAACATTACAGGATGTATGGAAGTCAATATAAGCCTGTATACTTTCTGATTAAGACACACTAACACAAAAGCGTTACCATTTTCAGCAGTCCATTAACTCAGCGTTAATGTCCACTCCTCGCTCAGAGCGAACGCTCTGATTCTTTTGTACACTGTCCGCGCAAACTGTCAATTCGAGTCCGAGCGAATACACTTAAAGACTATCTCTCTCAATCTATTTTCGGGACATGGAGTTCCCACAGCAGCCTCAATAGATTGGCTATTGAGGCTGAGGAACTTCGTACATCACCGCAAGCTTAGTGAGATCGATCACGCCAAGATAGCCATAGCCTGTGTTGGCATGCTGGAGATGGTTGAATCGTGTCCGCACTGGCACCCGAAAGCTATGGATTTTTTGGCAACTCACAGACGAACGAAGGTTTGCCGACAGCCCTATAGCGATTGCTCACAATCCACAGCAGGGTTTCAGTACATGGTAAGATGGAGAGACTCTAATCGATTTCTTATCCAGGCGAGGCGGAAATTACAAATTATTGACCACATTGAAGTAATGCGGATCTTATTGCAAGACCGAAACGCTTCATTTCAGATATATCAGAAATCATCTTATTTCTAAGTCCACGAGATATTTCTAGCTGAACTCCTTGTTTCGAAAATCCACGATTACAGATATTGTCCTTATCTAAACCTTGAAGCGAACGGTCAGCTTGCCGTTCTGCAAAATATCCGGCTTTAATGAGAGACTCAATTACTACCTGGCAGAGATCTCTTGCTAAACCACCAACATTGACGAATAATCCTTCACCCGACTGCCCATGGAAAGTTACAACAAAGCGGGCGGATTCAGCTATAGCTAAACCTTGTGGTTCATCAAATCGCGAACTAGTAATGTGAAGATCAGAATTATTATTTAGCTTAGCTCCTTCAAATAGATAGTAGGTAAGATCATCTCCAGCAATATATCTACAAATTTCTGATGTGCCAGGTTCAATTTTTCCAGCGTGAGGAGCAATCAAAGCTATCGATGAGCCATTTTGTCGAAGCTCAATTCGATACGCCCTTCTGGACTCCGATGATGAAAGTTGTTGAAAATTCATATACTTGTCTGCCACGATATAGCGTCTCCTAAATAAATGCCATTGCCGCTGTCTAAGCCCCTGAATGACCATGAAACTACCTGAACTTTACACCCACCACTAGCAAAATGAAAAAAACAACGCAAAGAAAAACCATTCACAACTAAAATATACACATCATCGTTAAAAATAGATATATTACACCATCAAATCAGAGCTTACTCTTCAAATACTGGTGGAAGTACTACATATTTAGTATAAAGAAGTACCGGAAAGTGAGAAATAATAAACTCACAGTCGGAATACCCTTTCAAAGCCCCAACTCAGTCTGGCCAACACTTCATTCATAATAGCCGCAGGTATTTTTTCTAGATGCTTGCCGTTCCGGACTTCCATATCAATAGTTCTGGGCTGGTCACGGCGAATAACGCCCGTTGTTTTAGTGCCCGCATCATCAGTGAAACTGGTAAAACCAGCGGCACGAGCAAAGTTTCCGTCACTGGTGACAGGAACAACAATGGATTGAGATGTCGGCTCTTCGCTCAAAGCCAACCAACAGCGACCTTAGACACTGTAAGTCCAGCTGTGAGCTAGCACAGCTCAACATCATCCTCGATAACGTTCCCGAATTTTCGCTTTGAATATAGCCATTCGTTTTTCTGCCTCTGAATGGCTTATATAAACCGCGGTGCCGTTTCTTAAACGTTCAAGGGTGGCATCCACCCTTTCACGCAGCGCCTGCTCCTGCAACATCACCTCTATGTCCATTTCAGGTTTATTCCGCTGTTCCATTTCCATCTCCTCCTTGAGACAGCATCGGGTCACGAATCCGTTACACCAATCCCATCCCCACCACGCCGGTCAGTACGCCGCACAGCGCCACCAGCGCCGCCGTCAGGCACAGCGCCCGGGCGGAGAAGGCCTTGTTGAGCATCAGCAGCGAAGGCAGGCTGACCGCTGGCAGGGTCATCAACAGCGCCAGCGCCGGGCCGGCGCCCATGCCCGCCAGCATCATGGTCTGCACGATCGGGATTTCTGCTGCGGTGGGGATAACGAACAGGCAGCCGACGATCGCCAGCGCGATGATCCACAGCAGGCTATTGTCGACGGCGCCGTCAGCGTGCGGGAACAGCCAGACCCGCGCCGCGCCTAGCGCCAGCACCGCCAATACGTAGATCGGGATGGTCGACCAAAACAGCGCCCACAGCGCTTTGCCCCAGCGGGCGAGGAACGGCTGCTCGTCGCTCTGCGCCGTCATCAGCGGCGGCTGCGGCGCGGCGGGCTGCGGGTCGTTGGCGGTCACGCGCTGCACCAGCCAGGCGATGCCCAGCACCATCACCACGCCCGCCACCAGGCGGATGGCGGCGAACGGCCAACCGAGCACAAACCCCATAAACACCAGCGTCGCCGGGTTCAATACCGGGTTGGCGAGCCAAAAGGCCAGCGCGGCACCGCTGGACACCGACTGGCGGCGCATGCCGGCGGCGACCGGCGCGGCGCAGCAGGTGCACATCATGCCCGGCAGCGCGATCAGCGCCCCCAGCACGGTGCCGGAAAAACGCCGGTGGCCGAGCGTGCGCGCCAGCCAATCGCGCGGGATCAGCACCTGCACCAGCGAACCTAATAGCACCCCGAGCAGCGCCGCCTTCCACACCGCGGTGAAGTAGACCAGCGCGTACTGCCAGGCCGCCAGCCAGGGGCTCGTGGCGCCGTCGGCCAGGATCGATTTGCCGATCGAGTGGCTGTCCGCCGCCACGAACGCCTTGCCGTAGTAAGGCTGCCATTTGACGTAGTAGAGGCCGACGGCCACCACCAGCAGAAACAGGATCGGTTTCCACAGCGGCCAGGCGCGTGGGGCGTGTTCAGGGGCGTTCAGAGGTTGCGGCATGGTAGCGGCCAGAGTCAGTCAACAGTGGCGCCAGCATAGCGCGCCGCCGCCGCTCGTGCACGCCTGGGCTGTCCTAAATAGTTCATCTGTTCGCCACCGAGGCGTAACGCGATTGTCATCTGCGCCCGTCACCATGATGCCAACGTGAAAACCACAGGGTAGACGCCCGATGAAACGCACCGCTTCCGCCTTCATCGCACCGCCATCGGCATGACGAGGTTTTTATTATGATGGAGTTATCTAGACATCCGACCACTTACCCCACCCGCTATCAGCAGATCGCCGCGCAGCTGGAACAGGAGCTGCGCACGCAGTACCGCTGTGGCGACTACCTGCCTTCAGAACAGCAGCTGGCCGAGCGTTATCAGGTCAATCGCCACACCCTGCGCCGCGCGGTGGATCAGCTGGTGGAGCGCGGCTGGCTGCAGCGCCGCCACGGCGTCGGCATTCTGGTGCTGATGCGGCCTTATGACTACCCGCTGCACTCCAACACCCGCTTCAGTCAGAACCTGTTCGAGCAGGGCAGCCACCCCACCAGTGAGCGCTTACTCGCTGTATTACGCCCGTGCAATGGGCATATCGCCAGCGCACTCTCGCGTGAAGAAGGCGAAATGGTGATCCACCTGCGCACCCTGCGCCGGGTCAACGGCGTGCCGATGAGCGTCATCGACCACTATCTGCCCGATCTGGACTGGTGGCCGGCGCTGCAGCAGTTCCACAGCGGTTCGCTGCACCAGTTTATCGAACAGCACCTCCGGCAGCCGCTGACCCGCCGCCAGACGCGCATCAGCGCGCGCCGCGCGCAGGCCAAAGAGAGCCGGCTGCTGGAGATCGCCACCCACGCGCCGCTGCTGTGCGTGCGCACCCTTAACGTCCGCAGCGGCGGCGAAGACGTGGCGGAATACTCCGTCAGCCTGGCCCGCGCCGACATGATTGAACTGACGATGGAGCACTGAATGCACGCCTTAGAGTCGAGACAACGCTGGATGTCGGTGCTGGCGCACAGCCGGCCCGAGCAGCTGCGCAGCCACTGGCAGGCGCTGAACCTCAGCCCGGGTTACCGCAGCATCCGCGCGCCGGAGATCGGCCTGGCCCAGCTGCAGGGGCGCATGGGCGCCACCGGCCGCCGCTTCGTGCTGGGGGACATGACCGTCACCCGCGCGGTGGTGCAGCTGGACAACGGCGGCTACGGCTACAGCTATATCGCCGGGCGCGACAAGGCGCACGCCGAGCTGTGCGCGCTGGCCGATGCGCTGCTGCAACAGCCGGAACACGGCGAACGCCTGCAACAACAGCTGATCGCGCCGCTGGCCGCGCTGCAGCACGAACAGCGCCAGCTGCGCGCCCGGGCGATCGCCGCCAGCCGGGTGGACTTCTTTACGCTGGTGCGAGGGGATTAAGCCATGAGTTTATTGACCGGTTTTGAACAACCGATAGACCAATCGCAGCACGCTTTCCGTTTGATTCTTAAAGCCTTGAGCGAACCGGGCCACCGGGTGACGCTGCCGGCCGGCCCGGCCTGGGCGCCGCTGAACGCCGCCAGCACCGCCGCGCTGCTGACGCTGGCCGATCAGGAAACGCCGCTGCAGCTGTGCGCGGCGCTTAAAAGTGAGCAAGTGCTAACAAACATTCGTTTTCACAGCGGCGCGCCGCTGGCCGCCACGGCGCAGGAGGTCTGCTTTGCCCTGTTCGATGAGCACGTTCAGGCCGCCGATCTGCAGGCGTTGCCGCACGGCACTGAAATCTCGCCGGAATGCGGCGCCACGGTCATCGTGCAGCTCGCCGAGCTGGATAACGGCGCCGCACTGCGCCTGACCGGCCCCGGCATCGAGAAGCAACGCCTGATAGCGCCACGCCTGCCGCCGGCGCTGCTGGATTATCTGGTCAATCGTCCGCAGCGCTTCCCGCTGGGGCTGGATATTTTGCTGACCTGCGGCGATCGCCTGCTGGCGATCCCGCGGACCACCCGCGTGGAGGTGTGCTGATGTACGTAGCGGTAAAAGGGGGCGAAAAAGCCATTGAGGCCGCCCATCAGCTGCAGGAACAGCTGCGGCGCGGCGACGAGGCGCTGCCGGCGATCGGCGCGGAACAAATCGAACAGCAGCTGGGGCTGGCGGTGGATCGGGTGATGACCGAAGGCGGTATCTACGATCGCGAGCTGGCGGCGCTGGCCATCAAACAGGCCAGTGGCGATCTGGTAGAGGCGATCTTCCTGCTGCGCGCCTATCGCACCACCCTGCCGCGCCTGGCGGTCAGCGAGCCGCTGGCCAGCGAAAACATGCGGCTGGAGCGGCGCATCTCGGCGGTTTACAAGGACTTGCCCGGCGGGCAGGTACTGGGGCCGACCTACGACTACACCCACCGGCTGCTGGACTTCGCGCTGCTGGCAGAAGGCGAGGCGCCGCGTGCGCCGCAGGCCGACGAACCGCTGCCGGACAACTGCAGCCACGTGTTCGATCTGTTGTGTCGCCAGCAGCTGGCGCGGGAGGAACAGGACGACGGCAGCGCGCCGGACGACATCACCCGCAACCCGCCGGTTTACCCCTGCTCGCGCTCGGCGCGCCTGCAGCAGCTGGTGCGCGGCGACGAAGGTTTTCTGCTGGCGCTCGGCTATGCCACCCAGCGCGGCTACGGCCGCAACCACCCGTTCGCCGGCGAGATCCGCACCGGCCACGTTTCGGTGGAGATCGTGCCTGAAGAGCTCGGTTTCGCCATCGATATCGGCGAAATCCTGCTGACCGAGTGCGAAATGGTCAACGGCTTCGTCGATCCCAAGGACCATCCGCCGCACTTCACCCGCGGTTACGGGCTGGTGTTCGGCCGCGCCGAACGCAAGGCGATGGCAATGGCGTTGGTGGATCGCGCATTGCAGAGCCCGGACTACGGCGAAGGCATCGCCGGCCCGGCGCAGGACGAAGAGTTCGTGCTGGCCCACGCCGACAACGTCGAGGCCGCCGGCTTCGTCTCCCACCTCAAGCTACCGCACTACGTCGACTTCCAGGCCGAACTGGAGCTGCTCAAGCGGCTGCGACAGGAATACAGCGAGCGTCAGGAGGCCCGCGATGAGTGAAGTATTGACCGGCTATAACCTCGGTTATCTGGACGAACAGACCAAGCGCATGATCCGCCGCGCCATCCTCAAGGCGGTGGCGATCCCCGGCTACCAGGTGCCGTTCGGCGGCCGCGAGATGCCGATGCCCTACGGTTGGGGCACCGGCGGCATTCAGCTCACCGCCAGCGTCATCGGCCGCGCCGACGTGCTGAAGGTGATAGACCAAGGGGCCGACGACACCACCAACGCGGTGTCGATCCGCCGCTTCTTCCAGCGCGTCGCGGGGGTGGCCACCACCGAACGCACGCCGGAGGCCACGCTGATCCAAACCCGCCACCGCATTCCGGAAACCGCGCTGCGCGAAGACCAGATCCTGATCTATCAGGTGCCGATCCCGGAGCCGTTGCGCTTTATCGAACCGCGCGAAACCGAGACCCGCAAGATGCACACGCTGGAGGAGTACGGCGTGATGCAGGTGAAGCTGTATGAGGACATCGCGCGCTACGGCCATATCGCCACCACCTACGCCTATCCGGTGAAGGTCAACGATCGCTACGTGATGGATCCGTCGCCGATCCCGAAATTCGACAACCCGAAAATGCACATGATGCCGGCGCTGCAGCTGTTCGGCGCCGGGCGCGAGAAACGCATCTACGCCCTGCCGCCGTTCACCAAGGTGGAGAGCCTGGACTTCGACGACCATCCGTTCAGCGTGCAGCAGTGGGACGAACCCTGCGCGCTGTGCGGCTCGCGCCACAGCTATCTCGACGAGGTGGTGCTCGACGATCGGGGCAACCGCATGTTCGTCTGTTCGGACACCGACTACTGCCGGCAGCAGCTGGCGCAATCTTCGCAAGAGGCGCAGCACTGATGACTTCCACCCCTTTGAGCACCACCCCGCTGCTGTCGGTGAACCGGCTCACCCACCTGTACGCCCCCGGCAAGGGCTTCAGCGACGTGTCGTTCGACATCTACCCCGGTGAAGTGCTGGGCATCGTCGGCGAATCCGGCTCCGGCAAAACCACGCTGCTGAAGTCGATCTCGGCGCGGCTGGCGCCGCAGCACGGGCAGATCCTTTACCGCCCGCAGGCGGACCAGGAGCACGACCTGTACGCCATGGCGGAGAGCGATCGCCGCCGCCTGCTGCGCACCGACTGGGGCGTGGTGCACCAGCATCCGCTCGACGGGCTGCGGCCGCAGGTCTCCGCCGGCGGCAACATCGGCGAGCGGCTGATGGCCATCGGCCAGCGCCACTATGGCGACATTCGCCGCCAGGCCGGCCAGTGGCTGGAAGACGTCGAGATCCCGCTGTCGCGCCTCGACGATCTACCGACCACCTTCTCCGGCGGCATGCAGCAGCGGCTGCAGATCGCCCGCAATCTGGTCACCCACCCCAAGCTGGTGTTTATGGACGAGCCGACCGGCGGGCTGGACGTGTCGGTGCAGGCGCGCCTGCTCGATCTGCTGCGCAACCTGGTGGTGGAGATGCAGCTGGCGGCGGTGATCGTCACCCACGATCTCGGCGTGGCGCGGCTGCTGGCCCACCGCCTGCTGGTGATGAAACAGGGCGAAGTGGTGGAGAGCGGCCTGACCGATCGGGTGCTGGACGATCCGCACCACCCCTACACCCAGCTGCTGGTTTCTTCGGTGCTGTCGTAACCCAAGGCGATAACAGATGACTATGCAAATCCGAGTTGAACATCTCAGTAAAACCTTTGTGCTGCATCAGCAGTACGGCACCCGCCTGCCGGTGCTGCACGACGCCAACCTGACGGTCCACGGCGGCGAATGCGTGGTGCTGCACGGCCACTCCGGCAGCGGCAAATCCACCCTGCTGCGCTCGCTGTACGCCAACTACCTGCCGGACAGCGGCCATATCTGGATCAACCACCAGGGCGACTGGCTGGACATGGTCAGCGCCGACGCGCGCCAGATTCTGGCCGTGCGCCGCCATACGCTGGGCTGGGTCAGCCAGTTCCTGCGGGTGATCCCACGCATCAGCGCGCTGGAGGTGGTGATGCAGCCGCTGCTGGAACAGGGCGTCGAGCGCGCCGAATGCCGCGAACGCGCCGAAGCGCTGCTCGCTGCGCTCAACGTGCCGCAGCGCCTGTGGCCGCTGGCGCCGTCCACCTTCTCCGGCGGCGAGCAGCAGCGGGTGAACATCGCGCGCGGCTTTATCGTCGATTACCCGATCCTGTTGCTGGATGAACCGACCGCCTCGCTCGACAGCCGCAACAGCGCGGCGGTGGTGCAGCTTATCGAACGCGCCAAGGCGCGCGGCGCGGCGATCGTCGGCATTTTTCACGATGAAGGCGTCCGCCGACAGGTCGCCGACCGGCTTTATGACATGCAGGCGCCGCAGGCGCTGGAGGCCCTCTGATGATCGTCAATAACGTTAAGCTGGTGCTGGATGACCAGGTGGTGCAAGGCTCGCTTGAGATGCAGGACGGCGTGATCCGCAGCTTCGCCGACGGCCCGAGCCGGCTGCCGCAGGCGCTGGACGGCGACGGCGGCTGGCTGCTGCCGGGGCTGATCGAGCTGCATACCGACAACCTGGACAAGTTTTTCACCCCGCGCCCGAACGTCGACTGGCCGGCCCATTCGGCGATGAGCAGCCACGATGCGCTGATGGTGGCCAACGGCATCACCACGGTGCTGGACGCAGTGGCGATCGGCGACGTGCGCGACGGCGGCCACCGGCTGGAAAACCTGCAGAAGATGATCGATGCGGTGATCCACAGCCAGCGCGCCGGGGTGAACCGCGCCGAGCATCGGCTGCACCTGCGCTGCGAGCTGCCGCACGAGAGCACCCTGCCGCTGTTCGAACAGCTGATGGACAAGCCGGGCGTGTCGCTGGTGTCGCTGATGGACCATTCGCCGGGCCAGCGCCAGTTCGCCTCGCGCGAAAAGTATCGCGAATATTATCAGGGCAAATACCACCTCAACGACCAGCAGATGAGCGAGTACGAGGAGCAGCAGGTCGCCCTGTCCGCCCGCTGGGCCGCGCCGAACCGCGAGGCGATCGCCGCCCACTGCCGCGCGCGCCGCATCTCGCTGGCCAGCCATGACGACGCCACCGCCGCGCACGTGGCCGAATCCTGCGCGCTGGGCAGCGCCATCGCCGAGTTCCCCACCACCGAGGCGGCCGCCCGCGCCTCGCACCAGCAGGGCCTGCAGGTGCTGATGGGCGCGCCAAACATCGTGCGCGGCGGTTCCCACTCCGGCAACGTGGCGGCGCACCACCTGGCGGCGCTGGGGGTGCTGGATATTCTCTCTTCCGATTATTACCCGGCCAGCCTGCTGGACGCGGCGTTTCGCCTCGCGGCGGACGAGCGCAACGCCTACGATCTGCCCCAGGCGGTGCGTATGATCACCCGCAACCCGGCGCGGGCGCTGGATCTGCAGGATCGCGGTACCATCGCCGAAGGATTACGGGCGGATCTGGTGCTGGCACGGCCGCACGGCGAGCACGTTTATGTGCAGAACGTGTGGCGTCAGGGCAGGCAGGTGTTCTGATGGCGCGGCTCATCTATCTGATGGGGCCTTCCGGCGCAGGCAAGGACAGCCTGCTGGCCGCGCTGCGGGCCGACGCCGACCGCGCGCCGCTGGTGGCGCACCGCTATATCACCCGGCCGGCGGACGCCGGCTGCGAGAATCATATTGCGCTGAGCGAACCCGAATTTCTGCGCCGCCGCGCCAAGGGGCTGTTCGCGCTCGACTGGCAGGCCCACCAGCAGCGCTACGCGTTCGGGATCGAAGTGGATCTTTGGCTGCTGCAGGGGATCGACGTGGCGGTCAACGGTTCGCGCGCCCACCTGCCGCAGGCGCAGCAGCGCTACGGGGCGCAGCTGCTGCCGGTGTGCCTGCAGGTCAGAGCCGCGATCCTGCGCCAGCGCCTGCAGGATCGCGGGCGGGAAAGCGCCGAACAGATCGAGCAGCGGCTGGCGCGGGCGGCGGAATATCAGCAGAGCCTGCCCGCCGGCTGCCGGGTGCTGCACAACGACGGCCCACTCGACGACACCCTGGCGGCGCTGCTGGCGCTGCTGCCGACCTCTACCCGACAAACTCAGGACGCGACGCCATGAACGACTTCGCCCAGCCGAAAATCGGCGACAACGTGACCCTTAACCGCACCCGGCTCGGCCAGTATGTGCACCTAGCCGACGATGCGATCCTGGAAGAGGTGGAGATGGGGGACTACTCCTACACCGCCGGGCACAACCAGATCTTTTACGCCACTATCGGCAAGTTCGTCTCCATCGCCTCCTATGCGCGCATCAATCCCGGCAACCACCCGACCTACCAGCGCATCGCGCAGCACCACTTCACCTACCGCGCTTCCGAATACGGGCTGGGGGAAGATGACGCGGCGTTCTTCGACTGGCGGCGCGAGCACCACGTCACCGTCGGCCACGACGTGTGGATCGGCCATAACGCCATCCTGATGCCGGGCGTCAGCGTCGGCAACGGCGCGGTGATCGGCAGCGCGGCGGTGGTCACCAAAGACGTGGAGCCCTACAGCATCGTCGCCGGCGTGGCGGCCAAGAAGATCGGCATGCGCTTTGACGACGAGCTGATCGAGCGTATCGAACGCAGCCAGTGGTGGCACTGGGATCACGCCACGCTGCAGGCGCGGCTGGCGGATTTTCGCGACATTAACCGCTTTGCGCAGAAGTACCTTTAACGGAGGGGAGCGATGCAACTGACCTTTCTCGGCACCGGCGGCGCGCAGCAGGTGCCGGTGTTCGGCTGCGACTGCCCTATCTGCCAACGGGCGCGGCGCGAGCCGGCATTTCGGCGGCGAGCGTGCAGCGCCATGCTCAACTATCAGGGGGAAACGACCTTATTGGATGCGGGATTACCGGCTTTGGAGCGGCGATTTTCGGCGGGGCAAATTCAACGTTTTTTACTGACACATTACCACATGGATCACGTTCAGGGGTTATTTCCTTTGCGTTGGGGGTGCGGAAATTCCATTCCGGTATATGGCCCGCCGGATGAACAGGGCTGCGACGACCTGTTCAAACACCCCGGCATTTTGGCGTTTCAGCCGCCGCTGGCGCCCTTCGCCACCGTCGAACTGGGCGGCATGCGCATCACCCCGCTGCCGCTGCAACACTCCAAACTGACCCACGGCTATCTGATCCAGGCGGCGGGCGCTGCGCTGGCCTACCTGACCGACACCGTCGGCCTGCCGCCGGCCACCGCCGGCTATCTGCAGAACGTGGCGCTGGATCTGCTGGTGCTCGACTGCAGCCTGCCGCCTCAGCCGCAGGCGCCACGCAACCACAACGATCTGACCCGCGCGCAGGAGACGCAGCGCTTGCTGCAGCCCAAACGCACGCTGCTGACGCACATCAGCCACCATCTCGATCTGTGGCTGCTGGACCACGAACTGCCCGCCGGGCTGGAGCTGGCGTTCGACCACCTCAGCGTCAGTCTCGGTAGCAGTGCAGCCGGTCCGATTCCAGCACCCTGACCCCTTCACCCGGCGTGAACGCCTGTTGCAGCAGCGTTTGCGCCACGTCTTTGGCGGCGACCGCGCGCCATTTGCCGGGCAGCAGCCTGAACAACGGCAGCGTAAGGCGCTCCATCAGGCGCGGCGCCGGGCGATCCCCCACCAGCATGGAAGGCCGCACCAGCGTCAGGCGCGGCCAGCGCTGTTCGCGCAGCGCCTGCTCCATCTCGCCTTTGGTGCGGTTATACAGGAAGGTGGAATGCGCATTGGCACCCAACGCGCTCACCACCAGACAGTGCTGCGCCCCCAACCGGCGGCCGGTCAGCGCGCTCTCCACCACCAGTTGGTAATCGACGTAGCGGAAGGCATCGGCGCTGCCCGCCGCCCGGCGGGTGGTGCCCAGGCAGCAGAACACCAGATCGACCGGCTGCTGCAGGCTACTCAGCAGCTCGAACAGCGCATCGCCGACCGGATTGGTCAGCTTGCCGTGCGGCGGCAGCGGCGTGCGCGTCGGCGCCACGATGGCCGTTATCTGCGGATCGCTTTGCAACAGCTGCAACAACTCGCGCCCCACCAGCCCGGTTGCGCCGACTAACAGTGCTCGCGCCATGCGATCTCCCGTTGTAATCAATACGTCGACTTAAAGTATAGACCGCGCCCAGTGCAGCTTCTTGCCGAAGCCGAGGGTGTTGTCGGTCATCTTCACCTCGTGCAGATCCAGCCGCCAAACCGAGGCCTTCATCGCCCTGGCGATCGGGAAACGCTTGCAGTAACGTGCGCGCGCCGCCTCGGCCTCTTCGCCGCTCAGCAGCACCGCCTCGGCGCGGTACTGCACGCCGCGGATCAGCGCGATGCTTTTCGGCTTCGGCGCGATGGTGCCGACCACCCGGCCGTTGTTCAGCATCAGCCCGCCGTGGCGGGTGTGCGGTTCGGTCATCAGCCACAGCGCCATCGTCGCGGCGTCGAACACGTAAAAACAGTTGGCACACCACATGTCGAGGCCGTCGCCGGCGCACAGCGTCAAGACGTGTTGTTTACCGATAAAATCCGCAATCTGCTGCCGTTGTTCTGGGGTATTCAAGGTTACTCGCCTCCCTGTTCACTCACTTCATCTTACCCTGCGTTGTTGAGGCGAGTCACAAATAACGATAATCATCAAAAATCGCATGTGAATACAAAACCATTATATTTGAATTTTTACCCAATCCAGCATAAAGCAGATTGATAACATAAATAACACAATGCGGATTTATTTGATCGTTATGCAGCCGGTTATTTGACCGCTTTTTTTATTCCTTCTCGGGCGGCATCAAAATTAAGCGCTCAAGGCCCGCGAACATTAGCAATTCATTTACATGCCAACCTCTGCGTCTGGATGATACTTATGCAACACATTGCATAACCGGTGAATAGTTATTTATCAAAACCGGCATTTATGTGATTCTCATCACAATTTTTAGTGCATCTTGCGCTAAAATAGCGCCATCTTTTCACTCAGCAAGGTGGATTAGAAAATGGAAAACAATAACCGAAAAATGGCGCACATCAGGCGTACAACCCATATTATGATGATGGCTCATCGCAGCTGCTTTAGCTTCGCATTCTTCAACTACAGATAACCCTCCCCTTCGCTCTTACGCCGTTGTTAAGAGTGTCTTTGCGTTTCACTTTATTCTCCGCACTCCGGTGATAATGTCTTTTTCTCGCTAAGCGGGAAGGGCGCGCAATACATTTTTAATTTCGGCCAAGCGCATCCAATATAAATAAAACAGCGAACACAGTTAATGCCTTTCGGCATCACTGGGTTCTCGCACACCTTTATTTTCGTGAAGGCGTTAGCGGCAAATGAAATTATTTGCCGGCGGAATGCCTTTGCCTGAAGAATGAGAAAAATGAAAAAATTAAAAATTGCCGCCAACACCCAAACCCTCGGCTGCTTTGAAACTGAACGCGACATCGTCGATGTGCATCACAGCGATTTCAATGACGTCGCCGCCATCGTGCTGTCGGTAGACGACGTCGCGCAAGGCATGGTGGCGCGCATCGAAGAACACGGCCTGAACATTCCGCTGTTCGTCGCCGTCTGCTGCGAAGAAGAGCTGGATAACGCCGTACTGCCGGCGCTGCACGGCGTGTTTGAACTGTGCGGCAAGAATACCCAGTTCTACGGCAAACAGCTGGAGGCCGCCGCCGCCAAATATGAGAGCGAGCTACTGCCGCCATTCTTCAACACGCTGACGCAATACGTAGAAATGGGTAACGCCACTTTCGCCTGCCCCGGCCACCAGGGCGGCGAGTTCTTCCGCAAACACCCGGCGGGCCGCCAGTTCTTCGACTTCTACGGCGAAACGATTTTCCGCTCCGACATGTGCAACGCCGACGTCAAACTGGGCGACCTGTTGATCCACGAAGGCGCGCCTTGCGCCGCGCAGCAGCACGCCGCCAAGGTGTTCAACGCCGACAAGACCTACTTCGTGCTCAACGGCACCTCGGCCTCGAACAAGGTGGCGACCAACGCCCTGCTGACGCGCGGCGACCTGGTGCTGTTCGACCGCAACAACCATAAATCCAACCACCACGGCGCGTTGATCCAGGCCGGCGCTACGCCGGTTTATCTGGAAACCGCCCGTAACCCGTTCGGCTTTATCGGCGGCATCGACGCGCACTGCTTCGACGAACGCTACCTGCGCCAACAGATCCGCGAAGTGGCGCCGGAACGCGCCAACGAGGCTCGCCCGTTCCGCCTGGCGATCATCCAGCTCGGCACCTACGACGGCACCATCTACAACGCCCGTCAGGTGGTCGACAAAATTGGCCACCTGTGCGACTACATCCTGTTCGACTCCGCCTGGGTGGGCTATGAGCAGTTCATTCCGATGATGAAAGACTGCTCGCCGCTGCTGCTGGAACTGAACGAAAACGATCCCGGCATCATCGTCACCCAGTCGGTGCACAAACAGCAGGCCGGTTTCTCGCAGACCTCGCAGATCCACAAAAAAGACAAGCACATCAAGGGGCAGAGCCGCTACTGCAACCACAAGCGCTTCAACAACGCCTTTATGCTGCACGCCTCCACCAGCCCGTTCTACCCGCTGTTCGCCGCGCTGGACGTCAACGCCAAGATGCACGAGGGCAAAAGCGGCCAGCGCCTGTGGCAGGAGTGCGTGCGCGTGGGTATCGAAGCGCGCAAAATGCTGCTGGATACCTGCACGATGATCAAACCGTTCGTGCCGGATCAGATCGACGGCAAACCGTGGCAGGCCTATGACACCGCGGCGATGGCCAACGATCTACGCTTCTTCAACTTCGTGCCCGGCGAGAAGTGGCACGCCTTTGAGGGCTATGCCGAGTCGCAGTACTTCGTCGATCCGTGCAAACTGCTGCTCACCACGCCGGGCATCGATACCGCCACCGGCAGCTACAGCGAGTTCGGCATCCCGGCGACCATTCTGGCCAACTACCTGCGTGAAAACGGCATCGTGCCGGAAAAATGCGATCTCAACTCGATCTTGTTCCTGCTGACGCCGGCGGAAGACATCGCCAAGATGCAGCATCTGGTGGCCCTGATCGCCCGCTTCGAGAAGCACATCGAGCAAAACTCATTGCTCAGCGAGGTGCTGCCTGCGGTCTATAAAAACCACCAGCAGCGCTACAAAAACTACACCATCCGCCAGCTGTGCCAGGAAATGCACGACCTTTACGTCAGCTATGACGTTAAAGAACTGCAAAAAGAGATGTTCCGCAAAAGCTATTTCCCACGCGTGGTGATGAACCCGCAGGACGCCAATACCGAGTTCGTGCGCGGCAATGTGGAATTGGTGTCGCTGGCCAAGGCCGAGGGCCGCATCGCCGCCGAAGGCGCCCTGCCTTACCCACCAGGCGTGCTGTGCGTGGTGCCCGGCGAAATTTGGGGTGGCGCCGCGCAGCGTTATTTCCTGGCACTGGAAGAAGGCATCAATTTATTGCCGGGATTCGCGCCGGAATTGCAGGGCGTTTATATCCAACAGGATGAGGACGGCTGGAACCGCGCTTACGGCTACGTCATGAAAAATTAATCACCTTACAGGGCGGCGATTATTCTCGCCGCCCGGATCGCATCCTAAAAGAGAAAATGATCATGAGTAAGTCCAATAATAAAATGGGGGTCGTGCAATTAACGATCCTGACCGCCGTGAATATGATGGGTTCCGGCATAATTATGCTGCCGACCAAGTTGGCCGAAGTGGGCACGATTTCGATCGTTTCCTGGCTGGTGACCGCCGTCGGCTCGATGGCGTTGGCCTACGCGTTCGCCAAATGCGGCATGTTCAGCCGTAAATCCGGCGGCATGGGCGGCTACGCCGAATACGCCTTTGGTAAATCAGGCAACTTCATGGCGAACTACACCTACGGCGTTTCGCTGCTGATCGCCAATATCGCCATCGCCATTTCCGCCGTCGGCTACGGCACCGAGCTGTTCGACACCACGCTCAGCCCGCTCGGGATCTGTATCGCCACCATCGGCGTGCTGTGGCTTGCGACCGTCGCCAACTTCGGCGGTGCGCGCATCACCGGCAAAATCAGCGGCATCACCGTCTGGGGCGTGATCATTCCGGTGGTGGGCATCTCGGTCATCGGCTGGTACTGGTTCAGCGGCAGCGCCTACGTCGCCGCCTGGAACCCGCATCAGGTGCTGACCTTCGAAGCCATCGGCGCTTCGATCTCGATGACCTTGTGGGCGTTCCTGGGGCTGGAATCCGCCTGCGCCAATACCGACGTGGTGGAAAATCCGGAGCGCAACGTGCCGATCGCCGTACTGGGCGGCACCCTCAGCGCGGCGGTGATCTATATCGTTTCGACCAACGTGATCGCCGGCATCGTGCCGAATATGGATCTGGCCAACTCCACCGCTCCGTTCGGGCTGGCGTTCTCCCACATGTTCAACCCGACGGTCGGCAAGATCATCATGGCGTTGATGGTGATGTCCTGCGTCGGCTCGCTGCTCGGCTGGCAGTTCACCATCGCGCAGGTGTTCAAATCCTCCGCCGACAGCGGCTTCTTCCCGAAAATCTTCTCCAAACTGAGCAAGGCCGACGCGCCGGTTAAAGGCATGCTGACCATCGTCGTCATCCAGAGCGGTTTGTCGCTGATGACCATCAGCCCATCATTGAACAAGCAGTTCAACGTGCTGGTGAACCTGGCGGTGGTGACCAACATCATCCCGTACATCCTGTCGATGGCGGCGTTGGTCATTATTCAGAAAGTGGCGAAGGTGCCGGACAACAAGGCGCGCATCGCCAATATCATCGCCGGCATCGGCGCGCTGTACAGCTTCTATGCGCTTTACAGCTCCGGTGAGGAAGCGATGATGTGGGGTGCCATCGCCACCTTCCTCGGCTGGACGCTGTACGGCATCGTTTCGCCGCGCTTCGAGCTGGCGGGAAAAAAGGGGTAAAGCGGTAAGGCACCGGCGGCCGGGGATGGGATTGTGGCGGCGAACATGCCATCATACGCCGACCCTGGCCACCAAAACGGCATACGATGACCGACACTACCCCCACTCCCTGGCACCTCTATATGCTGCGTTTACCGAGCGGCATACTGTATACCGGCATCACCACCGACGTGGCGCGCCGTCTGGCGCAACATCAGGCCGGCAAAGGCGCCAAGGCGCTGCGCGGCAAAGGGGAGCTGACGCTGGCGTTTCACTGCCAGGTGGGGGATCGCTCAACGGCGCTGAAGCTGGAATACCGCGTCAAACAGCTGAGCAAAATACAAAAAGAGCGGCTGGTGAATCACCCACCGCTGTCGTTGGCGTATTTGCTTACTGGTTAACAGGTGTCGGTAAAGTTTTATCCCTTCTATTCGACCTGCCTGGACGGCAGTGAACTGATGGCAAGACGCTCGCGGCCGGCCGCCGAATTTCTAAGCTGCCTATACGGCAGTGCACAAGCTCCGCCAGCCCGTCATCCTTGCCTTTGCTTTCTAAGCTGCCTGTACGGCAGTGCACGCCATCCTCAAGGTGCGCAACGGCTGGGGCGATTTCTAAGCTGCCTGTACGGCAGTGCACTGTTGAAGATTAGCGCTAATCAGCTGATTATCTAAAGAAAATCTATCTGTTGTGTCAAAAAACCTTTTTAAAATCACTTAAAGACTTATTATAAAAAAATCAATAAGTTAAATTTACCGCTCAAAAAAGGGTTCGCAAGTAAGACTGGAGAAAAGAGTCGCTTTCAAATCTATGAAAGAAAATTGGCGGGCACCCAGATTGGTATTATCACCAATCGCATTAGCCCAATAGCCAGTTATATACAGCTGGTGAAACTGGAGTTTTGACTCAAACAGCTGAGCAAAATACAAAAAGAGCGGCTGGTGAATCACCCGCCGCTGTCGTTGGAGTATTTGTTGCCGGTGGTTAAAAGCGATTAAACGGCGCCGAAAAAGCCACTTCGCCGCTGACGCCATTCAGGGCGTCTTCCGCCAGCGGATACACCTGGAACGCGCTTTCCGTGTCCGGCCAGCGACAATTCAGACCATAGGCGGCGGCCGGTTTGAAACCGAAGCGGCCGTAATAGGCCGGATCGCCCAGCACCACCACCGCGGCGTAGCTGAATTCGTTCAGCGAATCCAAGCCTTCGTACACCAGCTTTTCAGCCAGCCCCTGACGGCGCAGGCTTTCATCAACCGCCAGCGGCGCCAGCGCCACCCATTGGCGGTCTTCGCCGGCCACGTCTACCGGGCTGAACGCGGCATAACCCACTACGCCGCCTTCGTCGTCAGTGGCGACCACGCCCAGCGTCAGCAGGCCGTCTTCGCGCAGCTGTTGCACCAGGTCTGCTTCGTCGTCGCGGCCAAAGGCGCGGCGCAGCAAGGCGTCGATGCCCGCCGCGTCTACCGGGATCTCTACGCGGATCAGCATGATACCGCCACACGGGAAGCCGACGCCGTGCCCTCCTGCAGCCCTGCTTCGACAAAATCAGCCAACTGCAGCAGCCCCATGCGCAGCGGCGCAGGCATGCTTTCCAGCTCGATGGCGTCCATCAAATTTTTCACATACAGGCCCAATTCGGTATCCCCTTCAATCTGCAGCCGACGCTGAAAGAACAGCGTATCCGGATCTTGCTTGCGCGCCGCGATCAGGATCAGATCGTTGGCGTCGCCGCTGAAGCTGACGTCCGCTTCGGCGTGCTGGCTGACCACCAGTTTGTCGTTTTCTACCGTCATAAACCAGTGTAGCGCCAGATCGCGAACTTCGATCTTTAACCAGCGCGATTCGAGAAATTCCAGTTCGCCATCCGCCAACGCCTGGCGGAACTGCCAGCTCAGCACCTGTTGCAGCAGCTGGCGCTGCAGGGCGAACGGCGTGAATTTCAGCGGGATGCGCAGCAGCGACGGCCCCTGGCGCACAAGGCGTGCTCGTAGTTGTTCCAACACGGTCATCCACTCCTTTCAATACGGACTACCGCTATTTTGCCACACTGGCGCGCGGCTTCAGCGGTCTATATCAACAAATAGTGCATTTCACCGCCATGTTTATCAATACGCCATAAGCTGCCCCAAATCAAAACCTGTGCGCACCCCTTCGCCTAAAATGGCCTCCCCGATTCGCGTTTGCCGGCAGAACACCGCCGCCGGCAACCTTTAAAGACAGCGTGCGCCCGGCCGGGCGCACGGCTAAGCCAGGATAAATCTATGGAGCTGCTTTGCCCCGCCGGCAACCTGCCGGCCCTGAAGGCCGCGGTAGATAACGGCGCCGACGCCGTTTACATCGGGCTGAAAGACGATACCAACGCGCGCCACTTCGCCGGCCTCAACTTCACCGAGAAAAAGCTGCAGGAAGCGGTTGATTACGTGCATCGCCACGGCCGCAAATTGCATATCGCCATCAACACCTTCGCCCATCCCGACGGCTACGCCCGCTGGCAGCGCGCGGTGGATATGGCCGCCCAGCTGGGCGCCGATGCGCTGATTCTGGCGGATCTGGCGATGCTGGAATACGCCGCCCAGCGCTACCCGCAGCTGGAGCGCCACGTTTCGGTGCAGGCCTCCGCCACCAACGAAGAGGCGATCCGTTTCTACCAGCGCAACTTCGAGGTGGGCCGGGTGGTGCTGCCGCGCGTGCTGTCGATGCATCAGGTGAAACAGCTGGCGCGCACCAGCCCGGTGCCGCTGGAAGTGTTCGCCTTCGGCAGCCTGTGCATCATGGCCGAGGGGCGCTGCTACCTCTCCTCCTACCTGACCGGCGAGTCGCCGAACACCGTCGGCGCCTGCTCGCCGGCGCGCTTCGTGCGCTGGCAGCAAACCCCGCAGGGTATGGAGTCGCGCCTGAACGACGTGCTGATCGACCGCTACCAGGACCATGAAAACGCCGGTTACCCGACGCTGTGCAAGGGCCGCTATCTGGTGGACGACGTGCGCTACCACGCGCTGGAAGAGCCCACCAGCCTCAATACGCTGGAGCTGCTGCCAGAGCTGCTGGCCGCCAACATCGCCTCGGTGAAGATCGAAGGCCGCCAGCGCAGCCCGGCCTACGTCAGCCAGGTGGCGCGCGTCTGGCGCCAGGCGATCGACCGTTGCCAGGCCGATCCGGCCGCCTACCGCGCCGACGCCGCCTGGATGGAGACGCTGGGCGCGATGTCCGAGGGCACCCAGACCACGCTGGGCGCCTATCACCGCAAATGGCAGTAGCCGGAGGAAACATGAAATACGCACTGGGGCCGGTACTCTACTACTGGCCGAAAACCGACATCGCGGCGTTCTATCAACAGGCGGCGGAGAGCAGCGCCGACATCATTTACCTCGGCGAGAGCGTCTGCACCAAACGGCGCGAGATGAAGGTTAGCGATTGGCTGGCGCTGGCGCGCGAGATCGCCCACAGCGGCAAACAGGTGGTTATCTCCACGCTGGCGCTGCTGCAGGCGCCGTCCGAGTTGAATGAGCTGAAACGCTATGTGGAGAACGGCGAGTTCCTGTTGGAAGCCAACGATCTGGGCGCGGTGAACATGGCGGCGGAACGCGGCTTGCCGTTCGTCGCCGGCCATGCGCTGAACTGCTACAACGCCTATACCCTGCGCCTGCTGCGCCGCCAGGGCATGGTGCGCTGGTGCATGCCGGTCGAGCTGTCGCGCGACTGGCTGGCCAACCTGCTGACGCAGTGCGACGAGCTGGGCTTCCGCCACGATTTCGAGGTGGAGGTGCTGAGCTACGGCCATCTGCCGCTAGCCTATTCGGCGCGCTGCTTCACCGCCCGCTCGGAGAACCGCGGCAAGGACGAGTGCGAAACCTGCTGCATCAAATATCCGCAGGGCCGCATGATGCGCTCCCAAGAACAACAGCAGGTATTCGTGCTCAACGGCATCCAGACCATGAGCGGTTACTGCTACAACCTCGGCAACGAGCTGCCGAGCATGCAGGGGCTGGTGGACATCGTGCGGCTGTCGCCGCAGGGCGCCGAGACGCTGGCGCAAATCGACGCCTTCCGCGCCAACGAGCGCGGTGAGCAGCCGCTGGCCTTGACCGACCACGCCGACTGCAACGGCTACTGGCGCCGGGTGGCGGGGCTGGAGTTGGTGTCTTAACGAGGACAGAGCCGGCAGCGGGCGCTGCCGGCTCTGTTTATTTATCAAGATTAATGCGCTCATCTCCACCGTGGAACCAATGGAATAAACTTACACACATCAGGCAGCAGCTTCTGATACCAAAATAAGTGAAAACCGCGATGGCCGCATCTACCAAATGTTCTCCGTATGAAATAATACTCAGTGAGGAGAACGAGACAAGTAACATACTCAACGTTAGCGCAATCATATTACATAGCGGGTTTAAAAGACGTCTATTAACCATAACCCACCCTCTATTTTTGACACTCTAAAAGCGATTTACTCATCACCAGCGACATTGCCCATTAACGCTATTGGCGTTTTTATTCCCACCCAAGGCACCACCGTTATTCTTATTATTCCCGGCAGGGCTGTTATCTGCGCAAGAGACCGCCCCCATTAAGCCACCGGCAACCGCCATACCTATCATCCCTGGAGGGCCGCCGGAAAAACCGGTAAATGCGCCAATGATAATGCCCATTCCAACCTGATTGGCACAAGAGTTTGACGCACCTCTGCCTGGCCTGTCACGATCGCCGCCGTTATTTCCATCGCCACAACCGCCAATCAATTTTATCTCATCAAAATCAAGCGCTCTTATTGTTGACATATTATTCCATCCTTTAAATAACACGTTATAGATAAAGCTAACGCCAACCATTAATTCCCTAAGCAGGTCGACAATTACAACTACCAAAATCAACATAACAAATCAAATTAAAAATAAGAGCAGACGCCCAGCTAAATAAATCACCTTAGACATATCAATAATACGAAATAATAAAGGCGCCGAAAATGGCGCCTTTATTTATCCCCTACGCCCGCCGTTTCCTGAACATCCCGCGCAGCGCCACGCTGTTGCGCAAGAAGCCGACGCCGAAGCCCAGCAGGGTGTAGACCACGCCGAGTATCAGCATCATGGCGACGTCGCCCCACACCTCATTCAGCGACAGCCCCATCTGGTTGACGCCGGCGATCGCCTTGGTGCCCCAGGTGGAGGGGATGCTGTACGAGATGGCGCGCACCCAGGCCGGCATCGACTGCAGCGGCCAGATAGTGCCGGACAGGTAGAAGATCGGCGTGGTGATGAACGCCAGCGTCAGGTAGATCATCTCGACGCTGCGCAGGCACTCGGTCACCAGCTTGCCCAGCCCCAATACCGCCAGCAGGAACGGGAAGGTCAGCAGCAGCAGCTCGGCGATGTTCGCCGTCTGCCTATAGCCCAATACCCACGGCCACAGCACGAACAGCACGATCGACAGGAACAGCCAGATCGGCAGCAGCGCCGTCAGCCCGCCGAGGTGCGCCGCCAGCGGCGCCTTGCCGCCGGGCATGCTCTTCATGGCGATATTGACGCGGATACAGGCGATCAGCAGCGAGTGCTGCAACAGCATCACCAGCAGGCCGGGGAAGATGATCGCCGCAAAGCTGATGCCGGGGTTGAACACGTCCAGCGTTTGCCCCAGTATCGGCGTCAGCAGTATCTGCGCCTGCCGTTCGCTGAAGCCGCTGCGCAGCAGCAGCCCGTTGTTGTATTGCGTCAGCAGCTGCTGATAGGCCGCCACCACGTCCTGCTGGATCTGGCCGTTGGCCAGGCGGTTGGTGGCGTCGCCGTACATCGGCACCACAATGTTCTGCCCGCTGAGAATTTTCTTCTCCAGATCCACCGGCATGATGATCACCGCAAACAGCTTGCGCCAGCTGAGATCGCGCTGCGCCTGTTCCAGGCTGTCGTAGGTTTCAATCGCGATCTTGGAGGTAGCGTCCAGTTGGCGGATCAGCTGCCGGCTGGCGGTGCTGTGATCCTGATCGATCACGCCCACCGGCAGATCCCACACCGTGCGGTTGGCGTACACCAGGCTCATGATGCACAGCGACAGGATCAGCATCAGCCACACCGGCCGCTCCAGCATGCCGAGCAGCACCTTAACGAAGGTTTGCCAATAAAGCTTCATCCGGCGCTCCCCTCTTTTGCCAGCCGCGCCGGCAGGCGATTGCGCACCAGCAGCGCGGCCACCAGCGGATAGACCGCCAGCAGCGCGCACACGCTGAAGATGGCGCTGGCGTGCACCTGCCGCAGGAACACGTCAAACATCGCGTACAGCGCGTGGGTCAGCGGTTCGATGTTGGAAATGATGCGCGCCGGCAGCGGCATCGACAGCTCAGGCACCGCCATGCCGGAGAAGGTCATCGCGATACTGACCAAAATACCGATCAGGCTGTAGGCGGTGATGGTGCTGCCGGTAAAGGTGTACAGCAGCAGGCCGATGCTCTGCGCCGCCATCACATAAAACAGGCCGATCATCAGCATAAACAGCGGGTTGCCGCTGACGCGGGCGTCAAAGATGCCCACCAGCGCCGCGATCTCCACCATCAGCAGGGTGGTGAAACACAGCGTGTACGGCGCCAGCTTGCCGAGCAGCGCCAGGCTGAACGGCTTGGCCTGCAGCAGCGACTTGCTGCGCGCCAGCACATATATCATGCAGGTCACCGCGAACAGCTGCAGCAGGTGGATGGTGGCGGCGAACTGCTGGTAATAGATATAGCTGCCGCTGGCGTTGAACAGGCTGCCGTAGGAGAGCGTCACGTCCGCCAGCGGCGGCAACGTTTTGCCCATCTCGGTGGCGATGATGCTGCGGGTGCTGGCGTTGATTTCGTTCATCAGGCCGCCGAAGTCCTGGGTGGAGTACAGCCCGGCGCCGTAAAACAGCGCGTTGTAGTACATCACCACGCTCGGCTGTTTGCCCGACAGCGCATTGGCCTCAAAGTCCGGTGGGATATACAGCAACGCGTAATCCTGCGCGCTGCGCAGGCGGCTCAGCGACTCCGGCAGCCCGCCGCCGTATGCCTCGACGTGGGCGTGCGACCCGGCGTCCAGCCGGCGCGTCAGCGATTTGGACAGCGGACTGTGATCGCTGTCCACCACCGAGACCGGCAGATCGAGCAGCGTGCCTTCGGAGAAGTTGCTGCTGATCAGCGCAAACAGGATCAGCGGAAAGATCCAGCTCAGCCAGTGCACCACCGGGCTGCGAAAGGCGACGCGACACTCTTTGTCGAACGCGTGACTGAAGCAGCGCCAGCCGGCCCTTACTCTTTCCATTGCCATAAGGTGCTCATCCCCGGACGCAGGCCGTCCACCGGCTGTGACGGATACAGGCGCACTTCGAAGGTTTTCAGGTCGAAGTCGCCGGTGGCGCGGGTGGCGCGTTTGGTGGCGTAATCCCCCAGCGGCGCGATGTAGCGCACCTCGGTGTCGATCATTTTGTCCTTCAGCGCCGGCACCCGCAGCTTGACCTTGTCGCCTTTGCGCACGTGGGCCAGGATGTCTTCACGCAGGTTAAACACGAAGTAAGCGTCCGGCACCCGGATCAACGTCACCAGCGGGCTGCCGGCGTTCAGCAATTCGCCCACTTCGGCCGGGATCGGCCCCACTTCGCCGTCCACCGGCGCTTTCACCTGCAGATCGTCGCTCTGCGCCTGGATCTGCAGCAGGTTCTCTTCCGCCGCCCGCAGCGCCGCCGCATATTGCTGCCGCTGCTCGACGCGGTCGCCGTTGATGCCTTCATCCAGGTTGGCCTTGGCGGCCTGCACCTGCTGGAAGGCGGTGTCGCGCGACCGGCGCGAAGCGTCCAGCTCGGACTTCGAGATATAGCCCTTGCCGGCCACGCTCAGGTTACGGTTGTAGTCGTTTTGCGCATTGCGGTACTGCGCCTCGGCCTGCGCCAGGTTGGCGCGCAGGTTGCGGATGCTCTCTTCTCGGGTGCCGTGCAGCGACAGCTCGAGCTGCGCTTTGGCCTCGTCGCGCGTCGCCTGCGCGGAACGCAGCTGCGCCATCAATTCGGGGCTGTCGAGTTGGATGATCAGCTGGCCGCTTTTCACGTCATCGCCGCGTTCGATCAGGCGTTCAACAACCCGGCCTTTCGCCTTGGATGCGACGATCACTTCGGGGGCATCCACTTCACCCTGCAGCAACAGATCCTGATTGTGCGCGCGGAACAGGATCGCCAATGCGATCGCCACCATCATCAGCAACAGGGTAAACAGCGTCTTTTTTTTCATTATATCGGCTCCCGGAACGGTAAGCGGCGGGCGGGGATCATCATTTCCATGTCTCAAATTGCTCCAAAAAACACCATTGCACTCATGAGGATATCACAAGCACATATCTCCTCTTTTATAACTATAAATTGGATTATGCTTTTAACACTAAAAAGCATCTTTTTTCGGCCTTTTAGTATGCAGATTCCTGCAATCGCCCTTTAAGCGATCCACTCTCTGATGGACGATGTCATGACTGAACACACTGCCGTACCGCTTTCGGTACTGGATTTATCGCCAATCCCGCAAGGGGCCAAGGCGCGCGACGCTTTCCACTGTTCGCTGGATCTGGCGCAACACGCCGAACGCTGGGGCTACCAGCGCTACTGGCTGGCCGAGCACCACAATATGACCGGCATCGGCAGCGCCGCCACCTCGGTGCTGCTGGGCTATCTGGCCGCCGGCACCCAGAGCATTCGCCTCGGCTCCGGCGGCGTAATGCTGCCGAACCATGCGCCGCTGGTGATCGCTGAACAGTTCGGCACGCTGGAATCGCTCTACCCCGGCCGCATCGATCTGGGGCTGGGCCGCGCGCCCGGCACCGATCAACGCACCATGATGGCGCTGCGCCGCCACCTGTCCGGCGATGTGGATACCTTCCCGCGCGACGTGCAGGAACTGCAAAACTACTTCTGCGACGCGCAGCCCGGCCAGCCGGTGCAGGCGGTGCCGGGCCAGGGGCTGCATGTGCCGCTCTGGCTGCTCGGCTCCAGCCTCTACAGCGCACAGCTGGCGGCGCAGCTCGGCCTGCCGTTCGCCTTCGCTTCGCACTTCGCTCCGGATATGCTGTTCCAGGCGCTGCAACTGTACCGCGAGAACTTCAAACCCTCCAAACAGCTGGCGCAGCCGCATGCCATGGTGTGCGTCAACGTGATCGCCGCCGACAGCGACCGCGACGCGCGCTTCCTGTTCAGCTCGATGCAGCAGCAGTTCATCAATCTGCGCCGCGGTTCGCCCGGCCCGCTGCCGCCGCCGGTGGATAACATCCACGCGCTGTGGAGCGCCGGCGAGCAGTACGGCGTCGAACAGGCGCTGCGGATGTCGATCGTCGGCGATGAAAAAACGGTGCGTCACGGGCTGCAAACGCTGCTGCGTGAAACCGATGCCGACGAGATCATGGTCAACGGCCAGATTTTCGATCATCAGGCGCGGCTGCGTTCGTTCGAGATCGTCGCCGGCGTGAAGGGCGACATCGTGAAGGGCTAAAAAGCGAAAAGGCGGTGGGAACCCCACCGCCTTGGCGTTAACGCTGGATCAGGTAGCGGATGGTCGGCCCGTCCTGCTGGATATCCAACACCTTGTAGCCGTGGTTGCGCGCATCGAGCGGGATGTTGTTGATCGACTGCGGGCAATCACTGATCACCTCCAGGATCTCCCCCGGCTTCAGCTGCGGCATCGCCTCCAGCGTCGCCACCGCCGGGTACGGGCAAGGCTCACCCAGCATGTCCAGCCGGTAGTCCGGCACTATCGTCGTCTCTTTCATGGCATGCTCCTCAAATTCACCACCTGCGCCTCAGGCCGGGCGCGGAAAAAGCGTTTCTCCCACCACAGCATGGCGGCGAAGGCCAGCGCCAGCAGCAGGTAAGTCACCAGCAGGCCGCCGATCGGGCCGAAGGTGTCGAGCAGGTTGATCTTGTCGTAGTCGGTCGCCAGCGCCGGCGCCAGGTCGTCCCAGTAATAGGCCAGCAGCGTAGCGCCGATGATATTGCCCAGCCCCACCCACCAGTAGTGCACCTGCCCTTCCACGGCGCGGTACATCCAACCGGTCTCGCAGCCGCCGGCCAGCACGATGCCGAAGCCAAACAGCAAACCGCCCAGCACCGCATTCGGGCCGGCCCACATGATCTTCGGCGCCACGCCGAGCTGCACATAGCTGAAGATGCCGATGGCGCTCACCGCCATGCCGATGATGATGGCTTTCGCCATGTGGGTGCGGCCGGTGATCCACAGATCGCGGAACGCCGAAGTGAAGCAGATCTGCGCGCGCTCGATCAGCAGGCCAAAGCCGATGCCGAACAGCATGGCGATGCCGAGCTTCGGCGCATCGAACAGCGTCCACAGCGACCAGGCCACCGCCAGACCGAAGATCGCCATGCCCAACCGGAAGCGGCGGCGCGCCTGCTCAGGCTTCTGCGTCAGCGGCGCGGCGGCCTTCACCTTTTGCAATTTGACCGGAATGCGGAACATCGGCAGCAGCGTGAATTTGGCGCCGAAGTAAGAGCCGGCTGCGGTCGCCAGCGCGAAGAACCAGGCGTGCAACGAGAACTGAGGGATGCCGGTGAAGAACGCCGCCAGGTTGCACCCCATCGCCAGCCGCGCGCCGAAGCCGGCGATGATGCCGCCCAGCAGCGCCTGCACGATGCGAATGCGGTGCTGCGGTTGACGCAGCTTGATGTTGTTGGCCCACAACGCGGCGGCGATGCAGCCGGCGAACATGCCGATGATCATGCGCCCGTCGATGCGCTCCAGCGGCGTGCCCTGCAGGCCGATGACCTTGAAATAGCCCCATTGCTCGGGGTGCAGGCCGAACCACTGCAGCACATGGCCGCCCCAGCGGGTGAATTCGCCGGTCACCGCCCAGAAGGTGCCGGTCATGCCGAAGTAGTAGGTAGAGAGGATCCCGGCGGCGATCACCGCCGGCAGCGGCGCCCAAAAGCGCACCAGGTATTGAGATTTGAACTGCTGCCAACTCATGGCATCTCCCGTGCATATCATCCGTAAGAAAAAACCTTATGAATGATACGCCATTCAGGGGCGTTTGACGGCAATTTTCAGGCATAAAAAAACCAGCCCGCAGGCTGGTTTTTCAGAGCGCTTCACCGCGAACGGCGAATCAGCGATTACGCGTCGCCGAAACGACGACGTGGTGCCGCCGGTGCGCCGTCATCACGGCGTGGCGCCGGCTTGCCGTCACGGTTGTAGTTACCGCCACGACGCTCGCCGCCGTTGCCGCCTTCACGACGTTCGCCGAAGGAGCGACGTGGGCCGCCTTCGCGACGTTCGCCGTTGAACGGACGACCGTTGCCGCGACGCTCGCCGCCGTTGCCACCGTCACGACGCTCGCGACGTTCGAACGGCTGTGCATCGCCCAGCAGCTGCATGTTCATCGGCTTGTTCAGGATGCGAGTGCGAGTGAAGTGATTCAGGATCTCGCCCGGCATGCCTTTTGGCAGCTCGATGGTGGAGTGGGAAGCGAACAGCTTGATGTTACCGATGTAACGGCTGCTGATGTCGCCTTCGTTAGCGATAGCGCCAACGATGTGACGCACTTCAACGCCATCGTCACGGCCCACTTCGATGCGGTACAACTGCATTTCGCCAACGTCACGACGTTCGCGACGCGGACGATCGCCGTCACGGCTGTCACGACGGTCGCCACGATCACCGCGACGATCGTCACGGTCGTTGAACTCGCGGCGCTGACGCGGCTTGAAGACCGGATCCGGCGGCAGGATCAGCGGACGTTCGCCCTGTGCCATTTTCAGCAGCGCTGCGGCCAGAGTTTCCATATCCAGCTCTTCTTCCGGTTGCAGTTTGGTCAGCAGTGCGCGATACAGGTCCAGATCGCTGCTTTCCAGCTGCTGCTGAACTTTCGCGGCGAACTTGGCCAGACGACGCTCGCCCAGCAGTTCTGCGTTCGGCAGTTCCACTTCCGGGATGGTCAGCTTCATGGTGCGTTCGATGTTGCGCAGCAGGCGGCGTTCGCGGTTTTCCACGAACAGCAGCGCGCGGCCAGCGCGGCCCGCACGACCGGTACGGCCGATACGGTGAACGTAAGACTCGGAGTCCATCGGGATGTCGTAGTTGACAACCAGGCTGATGCGCTCAACGTCCAGGCCACGGGCCGCAACGTCGGTCGCGATCAGGATATCCAGACGACCGTCTTTCAGACGCTCCAGAGTCTGCTCACGCAGCGCCTGGTTCATGTCGCCGTTCAGCGCGGCGCTGCTGTAACCGCTGCGCTCCAGCGCTTCGGCCACTTCCAGGGTCGCGTTCTTGGTACGGACGAAGATGATCGCCGCGTCAAAGTCTTCGGCTTCCAGGAAACGCACCAGCGCTTCGTTTTTACGCATGCCGTAGACCGACCAGTAGCTCTGGCTGATGTCCGGACGGGTGGTGACGCTGGATTGGATGCGCACTTCCTGCGGCTCTTTCATGAAGCGGCGGGTGATGCGACGGATCGCTTCCGGCATGGTGGCGGAGAACAGCGCGGTCTGATGTTCAGCCGGGATCTCAGCCATGATGGTTTCTACGTCTTCGATAAAGCCCATGCGCAGCATTTCGTCGGCTTCATCCAGCACCAAACCGCTCAGATTGGAGAGGTTCAGGGTGCCGCGCTTCAGGTGGTCCAGCAGACGGCCTGGGGTACCCACAACGATTTGCGGGCCCTGGCGCAGAGCGCGCAGCTGCACGTCGTAACGCTGGCCGCCGTACAGGGCTACCACGTTGACGCCGTTCATGTGTTTGGAGAAATCGGTCATCGCTTCAGCAACCTGAACCGCCAGTTCGCGGGTCGGCGCCAGCACCAGGATCTGAGGTGCTTTCAGGTCTGCCTGCAGGTTGTGCAGCAGCGGCAGCGAGAACGCTGCAGTTTTACCACTACCGGTCTGCGCCATGCCCAGCACGTCGCGGCCGTTCAACAGGTGAGGAATACACTCAGCCTGGATCGGAGATGGTTTTTCATAGCCCAGATCGTTCAGGGCGGAAATGATTGGAGCAGACAGCCCCAGATCGGCAAAAGAGGTTTCAAACTCAGTCGTCATGTACACGTGCCTCATTAATAATGGCAGCCAGTCTACATAACTCGTCGAGAAAATTTTCAGTCATTTTCATTGAAAAGTGTGAACCGGCTCAAATTAGATTATAAAACGAACAAAAAAGCCCTCGCCCGTGAAGGCGATAACTTTGGTTAAAAACCAATGTTCATCAGGCTGATAGGTGTTCGTCAGCTATTGCTGGTCCGATTCCGATAGGTCGTCTTGCTCTTGGCCCAAAAGCGCCAATTCCAACAATGCATAGCGGTGCTCAACGAAGTTGTGAACGTTGTTAGACACCGTCAGTTTGAACAGCGCCGAAGCGGTGTCCTTGTCCCCCAGACTCAGGTAGTGTTTACCCAAATAGAAGTCAGTTTCACTGAGATGCTCAGCGAGCGAAGTGTTATCCGTTGCATCTGCCTTGAGGCGTTCCATCAGCGTTTTTTCGCTGATCTTGCCCAGGTAGAATTCGACAATATTCCATCCCCATTGCCCTCTGTCCGCTTTGTCATAGCGCTGCTGAAGCGCTACCTCGGCCTTCTTGGGATCGATTTCTCGCTCCACCAGATACAGCCATAACGAACGGAAGGGATCGTTTGGGTCGTCTTGATAAAACGCCTGCAGATCATCCTGCGCCAACGGGAAGCGGCCGCCATAATACAGTGCGATGCCCCGGTTTAAACGCGCGTAATTGTAAGTTGGATCAAGCTCTAGTACAGAATCAAACGCTTCATAGGCAGCATCAAAATTGCCTGCCTGCGTTAAGTAAATGCCCAGGTAGTTGAAAACTTCCGGCATGTCGGGACGTATCGCCAGCGCCTGCGAGAAATCATTGCGCGCTAATGCACGTAACCCGAGGCTATCATACAGCACACCGCGCTCATATAAAAGCTGTGCGCGTTCGTCATCCGTCAGTGCCCGGCTGGCAAGAATTTGTTCCATGCGCGCCAGGATCACTTCCTGCTGCAACGTAGGCTGCAACGGGATTGCCAAAACTTCGTCTTTACGCCAATCATGGTTGCTGCATCCTGCCAGCATGAGTGCTGTCGCAACGTAACACCAGCGCAAGAAAGGCTTCATTTCCCACTCCCGAAGACAAACATTGGATGAACGTCCTGTCCTCCGTTTGCTAAAACGCGGGCATCCTACCCGCGCGATACGAACAGCCCCCAACCCCGTGGTGGGGAGCTGTAAAACTATCTATACAGTTATTCTGCTTCAGGCGCAGGTGAACCTGCTTCCGGCGCCATCGCTTCTTTGATGCTCAGACGCACGCGGCCCTGACGGTCAACTTCCAGTACCTTAACCGGCACTTCCTGACCCATCTGCAGATAGTCGGTCACTTTCTCAACGCGCTTGTCGGCGATCTGAGAAATGTGCACCAGACCTTCTTTACCACCGCCGATAGCGACGAATGCGCCGAAATCAACGATACGGGTCACTTTGCCCTGGTAGATACGGCCCACTTCGATCTCTGCCGTGATCTCTTCGATGCGACGGATAGCGAATTTCGCTTTCTCACCGTCGGTCGCAGCGATTTTAACTGTACCATCATCTTCGATTTCGATGGTAGTGCCAGTCTCTTCGGTCAGCGCGCGGATAACGGAACCGCCCTTACCGATCACGTCTTTGATTTTATCCGGGTTGATGCGGATAGTATGAATACGCGGTGCGAATTCGGAGATATCGCCGCGCGGGGTGCTGATAGCCTGTTCCATTACGCCCAGGATGTGCAGACGCGCGCCCTTGGCCTGGTTCAGAGCCACCTGCATGATTTCGCGGGTGATGCCTTCGATTTTGATGTCCATCTGCAGCGCGGTGATACCGTCGCGGCTACCGGCCACTTTGAAGTCCATGTCGCCCAGGTGATCTTCGTCACCCAGAATGTCGGACAGAACCACGTAGTTGTCGGCTTCTTTCACCAGGCCCATCGCGATACCCGCAACGGCAGCCTTGATTGGCACACCAGCGTCCATCAGCGCCAGAGACGCGCCGCACACGGAAGCCATGGAAGAAGAACCGTTGGATTCGGTGATTTCAGACACCACGCGAACCGTGTACGGGAAATCTTCCGGTTTAGGCATCATAGCCAATACGCCGCGTTTCGCCAGGCGACCGTGACCGATTTCACGACGCTTAGGAGAACCGACCATGCCGGTTTCGCCTACGGAGTACGGAGGGAAGTTGTAGTGGAACAGGAAGCTGTCGGTCTTCTCGCCCATCAGCTCGTCCAGGTTCTGGGCGTCGCGCGCGGTGCCCAGGGTCGCGGTAACCAGCGCCTGAGTTTCGCCACGGGTGAACAGCGCGGAACCGTGGGTGCGCGGCAGTACGCCGGTGCGCACGTCCAGGCCACGGATCATGTCTTTTTCACGGCCGTCGATACGCGGCTCGCCACGCAGTACGCGGCTACGCACCACGTTTTTCTCCAGGTTGCCCAGGATGTCCTGGATCTCACCGGCGTCCAGCGTTTCGTCCTGCGCCAGCAGGGTTTCAACCACGCTGTCTTTGATCGCGTCAACCTGAGCGTAACGCTCTTGTTTTTCGGTGATGTGGTAAGCGTCGCCCAGGCGAGCTTCGGCCAGTTCAGCCACGCGCGCGTGCAGCGCTTCGTTGACCGCAGGCGCCTGCCAATCCCACTTCGGTTTGCCCGCTTCGGCAACCAGCGCGTTGATATTTTCGATAACCACTTGCTGCTGGTCGTGGCCGAACACCACGGCGCCCAGCATCTGATCTTCGCTCAGCACGTCCGCTTCGGATTCAACCATCAGCACCGCACCGGCAGTACCGGCAACCACCAGATCCAGACGGCTTTCTTTCAGCTCGTCGGTCGTCGGGTTCAGCACGTACTGATCGTTGATGTAACCTACGCGCGCGGCGCCGATTGGGCCGTTGAACGGAATACCGGACAGGCTCAGGGCCGCGGAAGCACCAATCATCGCAACGATGTCCGGGTTCACCTGCGGGTTAACGGAAACCACGGTCGCGATCACCTGAACTTCGTTCAGGAAGCTGTCCGGGAACAGTGGGCGGATCGGGCGGTCGATCAGACGGGAAGTCAGCGTCTCGCCTTCGCTCGGACGGCCTTCGCGACGGAAGAAGCTGCCCGGGATGCGGCCGGCGGCGTAGGTACGCTCTTGGTAGTTAACAGTCAGCGGGAAGAAGCTCTGGCCCGGCTTGGCTTTTTTCTGGCCAACGACGGTAACGAATACGGCGGTGTCATCCATGCTCACCATAACGGCGGCAGTGGCCTGACGAGCCATCATACCGGTTTCGATGGTGACGGTATGCTGGCCATACTGGAATTTGCGAATGATCGGTGTCAGCAAAATTATATCCTTGATTAGCGGCGCGCAATCGCATTGACGACTCGACACGCCTGTGACTCGATTTGCCTTCTCACTACATCCTCGCGACTAATGACAATCCTTATCTCAGGCGGGAGATAAAGCCTCTCATTAGCCGCGCGAACCTCTGTAACGGAAGAACCTGTTTGGAAACATCAGTAATACATTAACCTGATTTGCTTATGCTTCCTAGAAGAAAGGGGCCAAAATAGGCCCCTTTCCACTGAAACTTGCTAGATTAGCGACGCAGACCCAGACGCTCGATCAGGCTGGTGTAACGTGCTACATCTTTACGCTTCAGGTAGTCCAGCAGCTTACGACGCTGAGAAACCATACGCAGCAGACCACGACGGCTGTGGTGATCTTTTTTGTGCTCGGAGAAGTGGCCTTGCAGATGGTTGATCTGCGCAGTCAGCAGGGCAACCTGAACTTCGGTAGAACCGCTGTCGTTAGTACCACGACCGAAATCAGCTACGATTTGAGCTTTAGCTTCAACACTTAGAGACATTGTAATACTCCAGATTATAGATAATAAAAACAGGCGCCGATCTCTAATTCAGCAACCCAATGCATAAGCTGCGCCATTCTACTCTTAGCGCAGTGCGATCGCAAGGCGACGCAGTGCCCCGCCGTCAGTCGAAATGTTCGACCACCAGGCGGCGCGGCGCCACGCGACCATCCTCGGCGATGTCGCCAACGCCGATGAATTTCCGCTCTTCACCCTCGGTGATACGCACCATGCCGGAGGCCGGCGCGCCGGCCACCTGCACCGGCTGCCCCTGCTTGACGTAGCCCGCCACCACCGGCAACAAATTCACTTCCGGATAGTTCTCAACCGGGCTGTCCATCGGCATCAGCAGCGGATCGAGCAGCTCGCCGGGGGCGATCGCCTGTTCCTGCGCCTGCGCCAGCAAGGCGTTCAGCTGTTCCAGCGTCACCATGCGCGCGATCGGGTAAGTCGCCACCTGCAGGCGGCGCAGATAGATCACGTGCGCGCCGCAGCCCAGCAGCTCGCCGAGATCGTCGGTGATGGTGCGGATGTAGGTGCCTTTCGAGCAGTGGATCTCCAGCTCCAGCTCATCCCCTTCCCAGCGGATAAACTGCAGCTCGTACACCGTGATGCTGCGCGCTTCGCGCGGCACTTCAATCCCCTGGCGCGCATACTCGTAGAGTTTCTTGCCCTGGTATTTCAGCGCCGAATACATCGACGGCACCTGCTGGATGTCACCGCGGAAGGTGTCCAGCGCCGCGTCGAGCTGCGCCTGGGTAAAGTTCACCGGGCGCTCCTGCACGATCTGACCGTCGGCGTCCGAGGTATCGGTACGCTGCCCCAGCTTGGCGATCACCCGATAACGCTTGTCGGAATCGAGCAGATATTGCGAAAACTTGGTCGCTTCGCCCAGGCAGATAGGCAGCATGCCGGTCGCCAACGGATCGAGCGCGCCGGTGTGACCCGCTCGGTTGGCGTTGTACAGGCGCTTTACTTTTTGCAGCGCATCGTTGGACGACAAACCCTGCGGCTTGTCCAGCAACAGCACGCCGTGGATATCACGGCCGCGGCGACGAGGGCGACTCATCAGTCCTCCTTGTCATCGCCTGAGGCGGAACGGCGCTCGGCGTCGTTCTTCACCACGTTGGTCACCAGGTTGGACATGCGCATGCCTTCCACCAGGGAGTTGTCGTAGGCGAAGGTCAGCTCCGGCACCACGCGCAGGCGCATCGCTTTGCCCAGCAGAGTGCGGATGTAACCGGAAGCGTCCTGCAACGCTTTGATGCCGTTGGTGACCAGATCCGGATCGTGGTTCTCGGTCAGCACGTTCAGGAAGGTGACGTAAACCTTGGCGTACGCCAGGTCACGGGACACTTCCACGCCGGAAACGGTCGCCATGCCGACGCGCGGATCTTTCACTTCACGCTGCAGAATGATCGCAATCTCTTTCTGCATCTCTTGCGCCACGCGTTGACCGCGGCTGAATTCTTTTGCCATTTTGGATTCTCCAGACAAATCGGGGGGCACAAAGGCCCCCCGTAAACAGATATAAGCAGATGTGCAATCGTTAAGCGATGGTGCGTTGGATCTCAATGATTTCGAACACTTCGATCATGTCGCCGACGCGCACGTCGTTATAGTTCTTAACGCCGATACCACATTCCATGCCGTTACGGACTTCGTTAACGTCATCTTTGAAGCGGCGCAGGGATTCCAGCTCGCCTTCATAGATAACCACGTTGTCGCGCAGTACGCGGATTGGGTTGTGACGCTTGATGGTCCCTTCGGTAACCATACAGCCGGCGATAGCGCCGAACTTAGGCGATTTGAACACGTCGCGCACTTCGGCCAGGCCGATGATCTGCTGCTTGTATTCCGGCGCCAGCATGCCGCTCATCGCCTGCTTCACTTCGTCGATCAGGTTATAGATCACGGAGTAGTAACGCAGATCCAGGCTTTCCGCTTCGATCACGCGGCGCGCAGAAGCGTCGGCACGCACGTTGAAGCCCAGGATGATGGCGTTGGAAGCCGCCGCCAGCGTCGCGTCGGTTTCGGTGATACCACCTACGCCGGAGCCGACAATCTTCACCTTCACTTCGTCGGTGGAGAGTTTCAGCAGCGAGTCGCTGATCGCTTCGCAAGAGCCCTGAACGTCGGATTTCAGTACGATGTTCAGCTCGGACACTTCGCCGTCGGTCATGTTGGCGAACATGTTTTCCAGCTTGGACTTCTGCTGACGCGCCAGTTTGACTTCGCGGAACTTGCCCTGACGATACAGCGCCACTTCACGCGCTTTCTTCTCGTCACGCACCACGGTCGCTTCGTCACCCGCTGCAGGCACGCTGGACAGACCCAGGATTTCCACAGGGATGGACGGACCGGCGGAGGTCACTTCACGGCCCAATTCGTCGCGCATCGCACGCACACGGCCGTATTCGAAGCCACACAGGACGATGTCGCCCTTGTTCAGCGTACCTTCCTGAACCAGCACGGTAGCCACCGGGCCACGGCCTTTATCCAGGAAGGACTCGATCACTACGCCGCTCGCCATGCCACTGCGAACCGCTTTCAGCTCCAGAACTTCGGCCTGCAGCAGGATAGCCTGCAGCAGCTCGTCGATACCGGTACCGGCTTTCGCGGACACGTGGACGAACTGCGCTTCGCCGCCCCACTCTTCCGGCATCACGCCGTACTGGGACAGTTCCTGCTTAACGCGGTCCGGATCGGCTTCCGGCTTGTCGATTTTGTTCACCGCAACCACCAACGGCACCTGCGCCGCTTTCGCGTGCTGGATAGCTTCGATGGTTTGTGGCATCACGCCGTCGTCGGCCGCCACCACCAGAACCACGATGTCAGTCGCCTGAGCACCGCGAGCACGCATCGAGGTAAACGCGGCGTGGCCCGGGGTGTCCAGGAAGGTGATCATGCCGTTCTCGGTTTCTACGTGGTAGGCACCGATGTGTTGGGTAATGCCGCCGGCTTCGCCCGCCGCCACTTTGGTGGAGCGGATGTAGTCCAGCAGAGAGGTTTTACCGTGGTCAACGTGGCCCATGATGGTCACGACCGGCGCGCGCGGCTCGGCCGCAGCGCCCGTATCACGGTCGCTCATCAGCGCTTCTTCCAGCTCGTTTTCACGACGCAGGATAACTTTGTGGCCCATCTCTTCGGCAACCAGCTGCGCGGTTTCCTGGTCGATAACCTGGTTGATGGTGGCCATGGCGCCCAGCTTCATCATCACTTTGATGACCTGAGAACCTTTTACCGCCATCTTGTTGGCCAGCTCGGCCACGGTGATGGTTTCACCGATCACCACGTCGCGGTTAACCACCTGCGCCGGCTTGTTGAAGCCCTGCTGCAGAGCGCTAGGCTTGCGTTTGCCTTTACCACCACGGGTAACGGCGCGCGCTTCTTCGCGATCCGCTTTGGATTCGGACAGCTTGTTGCCTTTCTTCTGCTTGGTGGCTTTGCCGCCGCGGGTGCGGCTGCGACGATCGCCTTCAACTTTGGCGTCGTTTTCATCTTCAGCGGCACGGGCGTGCTGAGAGGTGGTCACGTGATAGTCGGCGCTTTCAACCGCGGCGCTTGCCGCGTCTGCCTGGGCCCACTTCTCGCCGTTCTCTTCGGCCATGCGACGGGCTTCTTCCGCCACGCGCTTGGCTTCCTCTTCAACCTTGCGGCGCACTTCCTCTTCCGCTTTACGTTTCAGTTCAGCGGCTTCGGCTTCACGGCGTGCTTTTTCCGCCTGAGCTGGCTTGGTCATTTCGTCGGTATGTTGATTGGTCACTTTTTCTTTTTCCGCTGAATTACGCTTAGCAATCTCCGCGGCCTCACGTTTGGCTTGCTCTTCGGCTGCGCGCTTCGCTTCCGCTTCGCGTTTTGCGAGCTCTTCCGCTTCGCGCCGTGCCTGCTCTTCCGCTTCACGCTGTGCCTGCTCTGCCGCTTCAGCCAACTGGGCTTCCTGCGTATCGCGATTTACATAAGTGCGTTTCTTGCGGACCTCAATTTGCACCGATTTACTTTTACCGCCGGTGCTCGGGATATTCAAGGTGCTGCGCGTTTTGCGCTGCAAAGTGAGTTTACCCGGCGCGCTGCCGTGTTCACGGTTCAGGTGCGCCAGCAATGTTTCTTTTTCTTGCTGGGTAACAGAGTCCGACTCGGACTTGTTGATCCCTGCATCAGCAAACTGCTGTACCAGGCGATCAACCGGAGTCTGAATCTCTGCTGCCAGCGATTTTACGGTTACATCTGTCGTCATGCTGTTCCTTCCTGCTACAGTTATTACGCGTTGTCGCCAAACCAACAGATATTGCGCGCAGCCATGATCAGCTCGCCGGCTTGCTCGTCGCTAAGCCCTTCAATATCAGCCAGATCGTCAACACCCTGCTCGGCAAGATCTTCCAGCGTACAAACCCCACGCGCGGCCAGTTTAAAGGCCATGCTGCGCTCAAGACCCGGCAGGTTGAGCAAATCGTCGGCCGGTTTGTTGTCGCCCAGGCTTTCTTCTTGTGCCAGGGCCAGCGTGGTCAATGCAGCTTTGGCGCGTTCGCGCAATGCTTCAACCGTATCTTCATCCAGACCGTCGATTTCCAACAGCTCTTTGATCGGCACGTAGGCCAGCTCTTCCAGCGTGGAGAAGCCTTCTTCAACCAGTACGGTGGCGAAATCTTCGTCGATATCAAGATACTTGGTGAAGGTATCAATAGCGGCATGAGCCTCGGCCTGGTGCTTGGCCTGCAGGTCGTCCGCCGTCATCACGTTCAGTTCCCAACGATCGTCGCCGCGGTGTTGTTTCAGCAGCTGGGAAGCCAAACGCACGTTTTGGCCGTTACGGCCGATCGCCTGTGCCAGGTTGCTGGCTTCAACGGCGATATCCATGGTGCAGTTATCTTCATCTACCACGATCGACGCGACGTCGGCCGGCGCCATGGCGTTGATGACGAATTGCGCTGGATTATCATCCCACAGGATGATGTCGATGCGTTCGCCGCCGAGCTCGCTCGACACGGCCTGAACGCGCGCACCGCGCATACCTACGCAGGCGCCGACCGGGTCGATGCGCTTGTCGTTGGTTTTCACTGCAATTTTCGCACGGGAGCCAGGATCGCGGGCTGCCGCTTTAATTTCAATCACTTCTTCGCCGATTTCCGGCACTTCGATGCGGAACAGTTCTTTCAGCATTTCCGGGCTGGAACGGCTGACGAACAGCTGCGCGCCGCGGGCTTCAGGACGCACGGCGTACAGTACGCCGCGAATGCGGTCGCCCGGACGGAAGTTTTCGCGCGGCAACATGTCTTCACGGCCAATCACCGCTTCGGCGTTGTTGCCCAGATCCAGCGCGATGCTGTCACGGTTCACTTTCTTCACCACGCCGGTGACGATCTCGCCTTCATGTTCACGGAAAGCGTCAACCACCATCGCGCGCTCGGCCTCGCGCACTTTCTGCACGATAACCTGCTTGGCGGTTTGGGTGGTGATGCGGTCGAAGGTCACGGATTCGATCTGATCTTCGACGTAGCCGCCGAGCTCGATGCTCGGATCTTCAAACTGAGCGGCTTCCAGCGTGATTTCACGCGTCGGCTGCGTCACTTCGTCTACGGCGACCCAACGGCGGAAGGTATCGAAATCGCCGGTTCTGCGGTCAATGCTGACGCGCACGTCGATTTCCTGCTCGTATTTTTTCTTGGTTGCGGTGGCTAATGCAGTTTCCAGCGCTTCGAAAATCTTCTCGCGCGGAAGGGATTTTTCATTGGAAACTGCTTCAACAACAGCCAGAATCTCTTTGTTCATCCTAGTTGCCTCTTCCAAACTTTAAAAGTGGGGTACCAGGTTCGCTTTCTGGATGTTGCTCAGCGCGAACACTTCATCTTTCCCTTCCACAGTAACCGTGATCATCTCGCCTTCGACAGACTTGATAATACCCTGCCACTTGCGACGGTTCTGTACCGCCATGCGCAGGACCAGGCTGACTTCTTCACCGAGGAAACGCGTATAGTGCTCTGCGGTGAACATCGGGCGATCAAGGCCAGGAGAGGAGACTTCCAAGTTGTAAGCGACCGTGATTGGATCTTCGACGTCCAATACAGCGCTGACCTGGTGGCTGACATCAGCGCAATCATCAACATTGATGCCGTTGTCACTATCAATATAGATGCGGAGCGTCGATTGGCGCGCACGAATGAATTCGATGCCTACAAGCTCAAAGCCCAACGCTTCTACGGGTGCCGAAAGCATCTCTGTTAACTGTTGCTCTAATGTGGACAAGCCCACCCCCAAGACATAAAAAAAGGGCTAAATAGCCCAGTGATTCTGTTGCCAAATAACAAAAAACCCCGAAAAATCGGGGCTTTATGCAACTGGACCCTGTTTGCCGCTAGGCGGCCTCGGTACAACTTTCGAGCAAGTGTCATTTTCAAATGTTGATCGAGAAAAGCGGATTTCAATCGAAAAGTGTATTTGAAAATAAACACTTAAAGGAAAGTGGTTGCGGGGGCCGGATTTGAACCGACGACCTTCGGGTTATGAGCCCGACGAGCTACCAGGCTGCTCCACCCCGCGTCCGAAAACGTGGCAAATACTACGCCGATAATCGCAAAATTGCAAGTTATCTCTGGGATTTGGTACCGAGGATGGGACTCGAACCCACAAGCCCGTTAGGGCACTACCACCTCAAGGTAGCGTGTCTACCAATTCCACCACCTCGGTACTGATTCTTACTGCTAACGGCCGTTGTTCTTTCGAGTTCACAACCACCGTTTACAAACTTTTTGCGGCTTACTGCGGGATGTCGCTGCTCGGCTTGGCAGGTGCTGCCGGCGCGGTTGTCTGCTCAGTTTTCACCGGCTGACCGAGGTTTTCCCACTCGCTGCCTTTCTTGCTTTGGTTGCTGCTGAGGTTGCCCAGAATCAGGCTGATGACGAAGAACAGCGTCGCCAATACAGCAGTCATGCGGGTCATAAAGTTACCGGAACCACTCGAACCGAACAACGTGCCTGATGCACCTGCTCCGAAAGAGGCTCCCATATCAGCGCCTTTACCTTGCTGCAACATAATCAGAGCAACCAGCCCGATTGAAATCAGCAGGAAAATTACCAGAAGAGCTTCGTACATAGTAGTACCCGTATCCTTGCGGCCTCACCGCATGCCAAATGCTTCACACTCATCAAGCAGGCGTGTTTATAAACTGCCTACTGAAGCGGGTGTGAATACTAACCAAAGCCGCCAACCCGCGCAAGGGCAATTTGCAGCCGCCGGCGCGTTTGCGGAAAAAAACGCCAACAATCGCCTGTTCGGGCTCAGCGATGCCAAGCCCGGCGGCTAACTGTCTGTTTTAACCTGCGGATTTCACCGCATCGGCGATGCGATGCGCCAGCGCGGTCACCTGCTGCTCGTCCTCACCCTCCACCATCACGCGGATCAGCGGTTCAGTGCCCGATTTGCGCAGCAGCACCCGGCCGCGGCCGGCCAGCTCGGCTTCCACCTGCTCGGTGACCTTGCGCACCGCTTCGGACTCCAGCGGATTGTGATCGCCGGCGAAACGCACGTTGACCAGGATCTGCGGCAACAGCTTCATGCCGCTGCACAGGTCATGCAGGCTCATGTGGTTGCGCACCATGGCGGTCAGCACCTGCAACCCGGCCACGATGCCGTCGCCGGTGGTGGTTTTGTCCAGCAAGATCACATGGCCGGAGTTTTCCGCACCGATGCGCCAGCCTAACTCCTGCAGCTTCTCCAGCACGTAACGGTCGCCCACTTTGGCGCGAGCGAACGGAATGCCCAGCTGTTTCAGCGCCAGCTCCAGCCCCATATTGCTCATCAGGGTGCCGACCGCGCCGCCGCGCAGCTGCCCCTGACGCAGGCCTTCGCGGGCGATGATGTACAGGATCTGATCGCCGTCCACCTTATTGCCCAGGTGATCCACCATCATCACGCGGTCGCCGTCGCCGTCGAACGCCAGGCCAACGTGCGCTTTTTCCTGCAGCACGCGCTCCTGCAGCTGACGCACATCGGTAGCGCCGCATTTCTCGTTGATGTTCATGCCGTCCGGCTCAACGCCGATGGCGATCACCGTAGCGCCCAGCTCGCGCAGCACGCTCGGCGCGATGTGGTAAGTCGCGCCGTTGGCGCAGTCGACCACGATTTTCAGCCCTTTCAGGCTCAGCTCGCTCGGGAAGGTGCCTTTGCAGAATTCGATATAGCGGCCGGCGGCGTCGATGATGCGGCTGGCTTTACCCAGTTCGGCGGACTCCACGCAGGTCAGCGGTTTTTCCATCTCGGCTTCAATTGCCTCTTCGACGTTGTCCGGCAGCTTGGCGCCGTCGATCGAGAAGAATTTGATGCCGTTGTCGTAGAACGGGTTATGCGAGGCGGAAATGACAATGCCCGCTTCGGCGCGGAAGGTACGCGTCAAATAAGCCACCGCCGGCGTAGGCATCGGCCCGGTGAAGGAGGCGGACAATCCGGCGGCCGCCAGACCGGCTTCCAGCGCGGACTCCAGCATATAGCCGGAGATGCGCGTATCCTTACCGATGATGATCTTGCGGGAACCGTGACGCGCCAGCACTTTACCGGCCGCCCAGCCCAGCTTCAGCACGAAGTCCGGCGTGATGGGGCTGTCCCCGACCTTGCCACGGATGCCGTCGGTGCCAAAATATTTGCGCTCGCTCATGTCTCTACTGTCCCTTAGCTGAAAGTGTTGCCTCGACGACACGCATCGCCTCGACGGTTTCTTTAACGTCATGCACTCTGACAATCTGCGCACCCTGCATCGCCGCGATCACCGCGCAGGCCACGCTGCCGATAACCCGTTGATCCGGCGGCACGTTCAGCAGTTGTCCAATCATCGATTTGCGCGACATGCCGACCAACAGCGGCAAACCAAAACGATGAAACTCCGACAACCGAGCCAGAAGCTGATAGTTGTGCGCCAAATTTTTACCGAAACCGAAGCCGGGGTCGAGCAGCAATTTCTGATTTGTTATCCCCGCCTCGTTACAGCGCCGGATATGGTGCTCGAAAAACGTCTGAACGTCGGCGATCAGATCGTCGTAGTGCGGCGCCTGCTGCATGGTGCGCGGCTGTCCCTGCATGTGCATCAGGCAGACCGGCAAACCGCTTTCCGCCGCCGCCGCCAGGGCGCCCGGCTCCTGCAGCGAACGGATGTCGTTGATCAGATGGGCGCCGGCCTGCGCCGATTCGCGGATCACGCCCGCCTTCGAGGTATCGACCGAGATAAAGACCTCGAAGCGCTGCGCCAGCGCTTCCACCACTGGCACGACCCGCTCAAGCTCCTCCTCTTCGCTCACCTCCGCCGCCCCCGGCCTTGTCGATTCGCCGCCGACGTCGATCATCGTGGCGCCGGCCGAAATCAGCGCATGCGCATGCACCAGCGCCTGGTTCAGGGTGTTGTGGCGGCCGCCGTCGGAAAACGAATCCGGTGTCACGTTGAGGATGCCCATCACCTGCGGATGGGAGAGATTGAGCGTCATGTCGCGCACGGTTAACTGCATGGTTGGTCCACCTTACTGTTGCCTGGTTCACTGCCCGCCGGGCAAAAAAAAACCCCGGCGTACCGGGGTTTGATGTTATTACACAGCCGTTGTTACTTGTCGAGCTGTTCGGACATGGTGTTGCCCGGCGTTGGGGTGCGCGGCTCATCTACCGGCGTCGGGGCTTTCGGGGTGCCGCCGTTGTCGGAGCTGTTGCCTTTGTTCGCATCGTCCCAGCCCGCCGGCGGACGCACGTCTTTGCGGTTCATCAGATCGTCGATCTGCGGCGCATCGATGGTTTCATACTTCATCAGCGCATCCTTCATCGAGTGCAGGATGTCCATGTTTTCCATCAGCAGCGAGCGAGCACGCGTGTAGTTACGTTCGATCAGCGACTTCACTTCCTGGTCGATGATACGCGCGGTTTCATCCGACATGTGCTTCGCCTTGGCCACGGAACGGCCCAGGAACACTTCACCCTCTTCTTCCGCATACAGCAGCGGCCCCAGCTTCTCGGAGAAGCCCCATTGGGTCACCATGTTGCGGGCGATGGAGGTCGCCACTTTGATGTCGTTCGACGCACCGGTAGAGACTTTTTCCGGCCCGTAGATGATCTCTTCCGCCAGACGGCCGCCGTACAGGGTGGAGATTTGGCTCTCCAGCTTCTGACGGCTGGCGCTGATCGCATCCCCTTCCGGCAGGAAGAAGGTCACGCCGAGCGCACGGCCACGAGGAATGATCGTCACTTTATGTACCGGATCATGTTCAGGAACCAGGCGGCCAATGATGGCGTGACCCGCTTCGTGATACGCGGTCGACTCTTTCTGCGCTTCGGTCATTACCATGGAGCGGCGTTCCGCACCCATCATGATCTTGTCTTTGGCTTTCTCGAACTCCACCATCGACACCACGCGCTTGTTGCCGCGGGCGGCGAACAGCGCCGCTTCGTTGACCAGGTTGGCCAGATCGGCACCGGAGAAGCCCGGCGTACCGCGCGCAATGACGGAGGCGTCGATGTCGGCAGCCAACGGCACGCGGCGCATGTGCACCTTCAGGATCTGCTCACGGCCACGCACATCCGGCAGCCCGACCACGACCTGACGGTCGAAACGACCCGGGCGCAGCAGCGCGGGGTCAAGCACGTCCGGACGGTTGGTGGCCGCGATGACGATGATGCCCTCGTTGCCTTCGAAACCGTCCATCTCAACCAGCATCTGGTTCAGGGTCTGCTCGCGCTCATCGTGACCGCCACCCAGGCCGGCGCCACGCTGGCGGCCGACGGCGTCGATTTCATCGATGAAGATGATGCACGGCGCGGCTTTCTTCGCTTGTTCGAACATGTCACGCACGCGGGATGCGCCCACGCCGACGAACATTTCGACGAAGTCGGAACCGGAAATGGTGAAGAACGGCACCTTCGCTTCGCCGGCGATCGCTTTCGCCAACAGCGTTTTACCGGTCCCCGGCGGGCCAACCATCAGCACGCCTTTCGGGATCTTGCCGCCCAGCTTCTGGAAACGGCTCGGTTCGCGCAGGTATTCCACCAGTTCGCTCACCTCTTCTTTCGCTTCGTCACACCCGGCGACATCGGCGAAAGTGGTCTTGATCTGGTCTTCCGTCAGCATTCGGGCCTTGCTCTTGCCGAAGGACATCGCGCCCTTGCCGCCGCCGCCCTGCATTTGCCGCATAAAGAAGATCCAGACCCCGATCAGCAACAGCATCGGGAACCAGGAGATAAAGATAGAAGCCAGCAGGCTCGGCTCTTCAGGCGGCTCGCCGACAACTTTCACATTCTTCGTTAACAACGTATCCAGCAACTTAGGATCGTTGACAGGGATGTAGGTCGTGTATTTGTTACTGTCTTTCTTGGTAACGTTAATTTCACGTCCGTTGATTCGCGCTTCGCGAACCTGGTCCTGGGTCAGTTCGGACATGAAGGTAGAGTAATCCACCCTACGGCCATTCGACTCGCTGGGCCCAAAGCTCTGGAATACAGACATCAACACTACCGCGATGACTAACCAGAGAATTAGGTTTTTCGCCATGTCACTCAAGGGATTAACCTCATCTTACAACTGTGTTAACAAACAGCGTTAGGGTACTACAGTTTGCGCCCTGTCGCTACAATGTACACTTCGCGCGAACGGGCGCGGGAAGCGTCTGGCTTACGAATCTTAACCTTCGTAAACAGGGAGCGAATTTCCCGTAGGTACTCGTCAAAGCCATCTCCCTGGAACACCTTCACCAGGAAACTTCCGCCTGGTGCGAGGACATCACGACACATATCCAGCGCCAACTCCACCAGATACATCGACCTTGGAATATCGACCGCCGGGGTGCCACTCATATTCGGGGCCATATCGGACATGACCACCTGAACCTTACTCTCGCCTACTCGTTCCAACAGTGCCTTCAACACCAGTTCATCACGAAAATCGCCCTGAAGGAAATCGACGCCAACGATAGGATCCATTGGCAAAATATCACAGGCGATGATGCGCCCGGTACCGCCGATTTGGGTGACCACATACTGCGACCAGCCGCCCGGTGCGGCGCCCAGGTCAACCACGGTCATGCCCGGTTTGAACAGTTTGTCGCTCTGCTGTATTTCATCAAGTTTAAACCAGGCACGGGAACGCAGTCCCTTTTTCTGCGCCTGCTGTACATATTTATCGCTAAAGTGTTCTTGTAACCAGCGACTGGAGCTAGCCGAACGCTTTTTATTAGCCATCTCGTTTTCCAACTATCATAAAAAGAGTCTTATGTCAGGGTCGCTGCTCACGTAGACTCACACCGGTGAAGACCGATTTGGTGATATACATGAGATGGCGGTAGAATGTACCGTTTTCAATCCCAACTTAAGCAAAAAAGACAATGAATCTGAATAATAAACAAAAACAGCACCTGAAAGGCCTGGCGCATCCGTTAAAACCGGTGGTGATGCTGGGCAATAACGGTCTTACCGAAGGGGTGCTGGCTGAAATTGAACAGGCTCTGGAGCATCATGAGCTGATCAAGGTAAAAATCGCCGCTGAAGATCGCGAAACCAAGACCCTGATCGCCGACGCTATCGTGCGTGAAACGGGCGCCTGCAATGTGCAAGTTATCGGCAGTACGCTTATTCTTTACCGCCCGTCGAAAGAGCGCAAGATCAGTCTACCGCGTTAATAACCATCAGGTTAACGAAAAGGTGCCATGCGCCTGACCAAGATAAAAGGCCGCTTGCGGCCTTTTTCCTATCTTTACAAAACGTTGGCGCATTAATGACCAATGGTCCCGATCAGAGATACTCGACCTTCAGGATCTCGTATTCCACGTCGCCGCCTGGGGTTTTGATCACCACCACATCGTCTTGCTCTTTGCCGATCAGGCCGCGCGCCATCGGCGAGTTTACCGAAATCAGATTTTTCTTGAAATCGGCCTCATCGTCGCCAACGATGCGGTAAGTCACTTCTTCTTCACTGTCCAGATTCATCACCGATACGGTGGCGCCGAAGATCACCCGGCCGGTGTTCGGCATCTTGGTGATATCGATCACCTGCGCATTGGACAGTTTGGCTTCGATTTCCTGAATGCGGCCTTCGCAGAAACCCTGCTGTTCGCGGGCGGCATGGTACTCGGCATTTTCTTTCAAGTCGCCGTGTTCACGCGCTTCAGCGATATCCGCAATGATTTTCGGGCGGCGCACGCTTTTCAGATATTCGAGCTCTTCGCGCAGTTTTTCAGCGCCAAACAAGGTCATCGGAATTTGGTTCATCGTATAAATACCTCTAAATCTTTCCTGTTCAAATAACCGTCATCCTGACGTATTCGTATGAAAACACGGTTGGCATACCGCCCCCCGCCTCCAGGCGACAAACAAAAGAAACCTGACTCGGAACGGAGCCCAAGCCAAGATCGGTTTTGCATTTTGATACGCATTTTAGCCTAGAGTTCCTTGAGGGTCATCGTTTACTTTTTCCCTGATTGCACCGTAGTATGACGGCACGTTATCCAGCTGTTATCCCGAGATTATGCGTTTTTCACGAATTGTCAGTGCATTGGCTTGCGCATTTGTTCTGAATGCGAATGCGGCCCCGGTTGAAGAGTACACACAATATCTGCCTGATGGGGCCAACCTTGCCCTGGTCGTTCAGAAGATCGGCGCCGGTGCGCCGACAATCGATTACCACTCTCAGCAAATGGCGCTGCCGGCCAGTACCCAAAAAGTGCTGACGGCGCTGGCGGCATTGCTGCAACTCGGGCCCGATTACCGTTTCACCACCACGCTGGAGAGCCAGGGTGATATCCGCGACGGCGTGCTGCGCGGCAACCTGATCGCCCGCTTCAGCGGCGATCCGACCTTCAAACGCCAGAGCCTGCGCAATATGGTGGCCGTCCTGAAGAAGCAGGGCGTGCGCCAAATCAGCGGCGACGTGCTGGTCGATACCTCGGTCTTCGCCAGCCATGACAAGGCGCCCGGCTGGCCGTGGAACGATCTGACGCAGTGCTTCAGCGCGCCGCCGGCTGCCGCCATTGTCGATCGCAACTGTTTCTCGGTCTCGCTGTACAGCGCGCCGAATCCGGGCGACATGGCGTTTATCCGCGTCGCCTCCTATTATCCGGTTAATATGTTTAGCCAGGTGCGCACCCTGGCGCGCGGCTCCGCAGACGCGCAGTACTGCGAGCTGGACGTGGTGCCGGGCGAGCTGAACCGCTTTACCCTGACCGGCTGCCTGACGCAGCGCAGCGAGCCGTTGCCGCTGGCCTTCGCCATCCAGGACGGCGCCAGCTATGCGGGCGCCATCCTGAAAGACGAGCTGAAGCAGGCCGACATCCAGATCGACGGGCATTTGAAACGCCAGACGCGCCCCGGCATCACCGGCACGGTGATCGCGCAAACCCAGTCGGCGCCGCTGCACGATCTGTTGAAAATCATGCTGAAGAAATCGGACAACATGATCGCCGATACCGTCTTCCGCACCATCGGCCACGAACGCTTCGGCGTGCCGGGCACCTGGCGAGCCGGTTCCGATGCGGTACGGCAGGTGCTGCGCCAGAAGGCCGGCATCGATCTGGGCAACACCATCATCGCCGACGGTTCCGGCCTGTCGCGCCACAACCTGCTGGCCCCGGCGACCATGATGCAGGCGCTGCAGTACATCGCGCAGCACGACAACGAGCTGAACTTTATCTCGATGCTGCCGCTGTCCGGCTATGATGGCACCCTGCGCTACCGCGGCGGCCTGCATGAGGCTGGCGTAGACGGCAAGGTGTCGGCCAAGACCGGCGCGCTGCAGGGCGTCTACAACCTGGCGGGCTTCATCACTACCGCCAGCGGCCAGCGCATGGCCTTCGTGCAGTATCTCTCCGGCTACGCCGTGCCGCCGGAAGATCAGAAACAGCGCCGCGCACCGCTGGTGCGTTTCGAAAGCCGCCTGTATCGGGATATTTACCAAAACAACTGAGGATCGCCATGAAGCTGCTGGTCGTTGAAGATGATGAACTGCTGCAACAAGGGCTGGCGCTGGCGCTGACCGGTGAAGGCTACGTGTGCGACTGCGCCGCCACAGCGGCGGAGGCCAGCAGCCTGCTCATCACCAGCCAATACAGCATGGTGATCCTGGATCTCGGCCTGCCGGACATGGACGGCGCAGCGCTGCTGCGGCAGTGGCGCCGCCAGCAGATCGATCTGCCGGTGCTGATCCTGACCGCCCGCGACGCCCTGGAAGACCGCGTCGATGGGCTGGACGCCGGCGCCGACGACTACCTGGTCAAACCCTTCGCGCTGGTTGAGCTGCAGGCGCGCGTGCGCGCTCTCCTGCGGCGCTACCAGGGCCACAGCGACAATCTGATGCAGGTGGATGACCTGCAGTTGAATCTCTCCAGCCAGCAGGTCTATCTGCAACAGCAGCCGGTGGAGGTCACGCCGAAAGAGTTCGCCATTCTGGCGCGCCTGATCATGCGTGCCGGGCAGACGGTCAACCGCGAACTCCTGCAGCAGGATCTCTACACCTGGCAAGATGATTTAGGTTCCAACACCCTGGAAGTGCATATTCACAACCTGCGCCGCAAACTGGGCAAGGATCGCATTCGCACCGTGCGCGGCATCGGCTACCGCCTGGAACCCTCGTCATGATCAGCATGCGCCGCCGCCTGCTGCTGATGCTGGCGCTGATCCTGCTGGTCACGCAACTCATCAGCGCCTTCTGGCTGTGGCACGAAAGCCAGGAGCAGATCAGCTTCCTGGTGGACGAAACCCTGTCCGCCAAAGTGCGTACCGAACGCGTCGATACCGAGATCGCCGAGGCCATCGCATCGCTGTTGGCGCCTTCGCTGATCATGATGATCGTCACCCTGTTGGCGTCATTCTGGGCTATCAGCTGGATCATCCGCCCACTCAACCAACTGCAACAGCGGCTGGAAAAGCGCTCTGCCGATAACCTGACGCCGCTGCCGATCACCAGCGATAGCCAGGAAATGGTGGCCGTCACCAATGCGCTCAATCAGCTGTTCTCACGGTTGGACAACACCATTCAACAGGAACGCCTGTTCACCGCCGACGCCGCCCACGAACTGCGCACGCCGCTGGCCGGCATCCGCCTGCATCTGGAATTGATGGAAAAACAAGGCGTCAAGGGCAGCCAGGCGCTGATCGCCCGCATCGATCAGCTGATGCATACCGTCGAGCAGTTGCTGATGCTGTCGCGCGCCGGGCAAGACTTCGCCAGCGGCCATTATCAGCATTTCGATTGGGTGGCCGATGTGATCCAGCCGCTGCGCGAAGAGCTCGACGAAATGGCCGCCCAACGCGGGCAGACGCTGGGCTGGCAATTGCCGGCTGCTGCCACAGTGAACGGCGATCCGGTGTTGCTGCGGCTTCTGCTGCGCAACCTGGTCGAAAACGCTCACCGTTACGGCCCGGAAGGCGGCGCGATACAGGTGCGGTTAACGCCGCAAGACAACGGCTATCTGCTGCAGGTCATCGACGATGGCCCGGGAATCAAGGAAGAAATGGTCGGGGAGCTGACGCAGGCGTTTCGCCGCATGGATCAACGCTACGGCGGCAGCGGACTGGGCCTGAATATCGTGATCCGCATCGCGCAACTGCACCAGGGGCGTTTGACGCTGGAAAACCGCCGCGATGCGCGCGGCCTGAATGCCCAGTGCTGGCTGCCGGAAAAGGCGCTCAAATAATAAGGGCCCAGCGTTGCTGAGCCCTTTATCACCGAATTACTTCTGGTAAATGATTTCGACGCCTTCGTCGTCGTCTTCGTCCCAGTCGTCATCCCAGTCATCTTCCGCTTCGGCTTCCACTTCCGCGATTTGCTCGCGGTGGTAGTCATCCCACATGAATTCGACTTTTTCCGGTGCGCTTTCTTCGATCGCCATCGCTTTCGGCTGGGTGTTGATGAAGTTCATCACGTCCCAGCACAGCGCGTTGACGCCTTCGCGGTTGGCGGCGGAGATCATGTAGTACTTCCCTTCCCAGCCCATGCCTTCCACAATCGCCTTGGCGCGTTCGGCGGCTTCTTCCTCACCAATCACATCAATTTTGTTGAACACCAGCCAGCGCGGCTTCTGCGCCAGATTTTCGCTGTATTGGTTCAACTCGTTAATGATGACTTTGGCGTTTTCCACCGGATCGGATTCGTCGATCGGCGCGATGTCCACCAGGTGCAGCAGCACGCGGCAACGCTCCAGGTGTTTCAGGAAACGAATACCCAGGCCGGCGCCTTCGGAGGCGCCCTCGATCAGCCCCGGAATGTCGGCGACCACAAAGCTCTGCTCGTGATCCATGCGCACCACGCCCAGGCTCGGCACCAGCGTGGTAAACGGATAATCGGCCACCTTCGGCTTGGCGGCGGACACCGCGCGGATGAAGGTCGATTTGCCGGCGTTCGGCAGCCCCAGCATGCCCACATCGGCCAGCAGCAACAGCTCCAGCAACAGGTCACGCGCTTCGCCGGCGGTACCCAGCGTCTTCTGACGCGGCGCGCGGTTGACCGAAGATTTGAAACGGGTGTTGCCCAGACCGTGCCAGCCGCCTTTAGCGACCATCAGCTTCTGCTCGTGGCGGGTCATGTCGCCGAGGATCTCGCCGGTGCCCTGATCCTTCACGCGCGTGCCGACCGGTACCTTGATGATGACGTCTTTACCGCGTTTGCCGGTACAGTCGCGGCTCTGGCCATTCTGGCCGCGTTCGGCGCGGAAAGACTTCTCAAAGCGGTAGTCGATCAGGGTGTTAAGGTTCTCGTCCGCCAGCAGGTAGACGTCGCCGCCGTCGCCGCCGTCACCGCCGTCAGGCCCACCGTTCGGGATATATTTTTCGCGGCGGAAGCTGACGCACCCGTTGCCGCCGTCGCCTGCAACGACCAGAATCGCTGCTTCATCTACAAACTTCATTTACCGTCTCCGTAAATCATTCACCGGGCTGCTTCAAAGGAGCAACCAGGGGGGGGTCTGCCCGTCGCGGCCACCACCGGTGACCAATTGCGGAAAACATGGCGCCCGCCACAACCACAAACGCACCGACATAGCCGACGATGTTCAGCGTCGGCATGGCGAATGCCTGGGGCCAAGCCAGCGCCAATAAATCTGAAAACAGCAGGGTAAACAGCGGGGTCAGCGTAACCAACGCGCTCACCTGCGCCGCCTGCCAGCGCGCCATCGCTTCTGCCAGCGCGCCATAGCCGATCAGCGTGTTGGCGCCGCAAAACAGCAGGCACGCCAATTGCCAGCCGCTAAGCTGGAAAATCACCTCGGGTTTGGCCAGAGGGAACAACGCAATCGCACATAAAGTGTACAACATAACCAGGATCTGCGGCGAAGCCAGCCGGCGCAGCAACACCTTTTGCGCCACGCCATAGCTCACCCAGACCATCGCCGCACACACGCCCAGCATGACGCCCAGCGTGTAGTCCGTCAGCCGGGTGAAGATCTCTATCAGACTGACGTTGAAAAACAGCATCAGCCCGCAAATCAACATCAGGGCGCCAATGACCTGGGTGATGCGCATGCGCTCTTTTAAAATCAGCACGCTGGCGAACATCATACCGACTGGCGACAGCTGGCCAATCACCTGCGACGCCGTCGGGCTCAGGTATTGCAGCGAGGAGCTGAAGAACACAAAGTTGCCCAGCAGCCCCGCCGTCGCGATCGCCAACAGCAGCAGCCAACGCGGCTGGAGGAACATCGTCAGCGGCGGCAGCTTGCCGCGCACCGCAAGGATCACGCCCAAACCGATGGCGGCCATGGTAAAGCGATACCAGACAACGGTAAACGGCTCCATCACCACCAACACTTCTTTCATCGCGATCGGCAACGCGCCCCAGCAAACCGCCGTGGTTAACGCCAGAGAAATGCCAACGCCGACCTGCTGCTTCGTATCCATATCACCTTCGCCAACGCTGACGGGCCAACCCTCAGGCAACCCATAAATGTAAAAAGCCCCGCAACGAATTGCGGGGCTTACATCTATTTCGTAAGGCTCGAAAAATTATTCAGCTTCGATGCTGATGAATTTACGATTGCTCGGGCCTTTAACTTCGAATTTGACTTTACCGTCTTTCAAAGCAAACAGAGTGTGGTCTTTGCCGCAACCCACGTTGGTACCAGCGTGGAATTTGGTGCCGCGCTGACGAACGATGATGCTGCCTGCCAGTACTGCTTCGCCGCCAAAGCGTTTTACGCCCAGACGTTTAGCTTCTGAATCGCGACCGTTACGAGTCGAGCCGCCAGCCTTTTTGTGTGCCATTAATCCGCTCTCCTAACTTAAGCGCTGATGCCGGTGATTTTAACGTCAGTGAACCACTGACGGTGGCCCTGCTGCTTACGGTGGTGTTTACGACGACGAAACTTAACGATTTTAATTTTCTCGCCACGACCGTGAGCAACGACTTCAGCTTTGATCTTGCCGCCATCGACGAAAGGAACGCCGATTTTGATATCTTCGCCATTAGCGATCATCAGAATCTGGTCAAACTCAACCGCTTCACCAGTTGCGATGTCCAGCTTTTCCAAGCGAACGGTCTGACCTTCGCTTACTCGGTGTTGTTTACCACCACTTTGGAAAACCGCGTACATATAAAACTCCGCTTTCCGCGTGCCCGACTGTGTTAGTTCAGAGCGCGCTATAAATATTCACAATAGGGCGCGAATTCTACGCAAAAAAGCGGCGCATGACAAGAGCAGAATAAGACCAGAAGGAGAAAAAAGAAGAAAAAAAGCGCAGTTTCTTTCGTGGCGTTTATCTGAACCGTTTTTCAAGTACAATCATAGGGACAGTTACCGCCATGTACCGATGTGAGCAGCGATCTCAACGCGGTGAAGAGAAACACAGCTGAAAAAAACACAATGAACCTAGAGCAAATTACCGAGTTAACCGCGCAAGATATGGCGGCCGTGAACGCAACAATTCTCGAACAGCTGAATTCCGATGTCACGCTCATCAATCAGCTTGGCTATTACATTATCAGCGGTGGCGGTAAGCGCATCCGGCCGATGATCGCCGTCCTGGCGGCGCGGGCGTTGGGCTACGAAGGCAACAAGCACGTCACCGTAGCCGCCCTGATCGAATTCATTCATACCGCCACGTTGTTGCATGACGACGTCGTCGACGAGTCGGACATGCGCCGCGGCAAAGCCACCGCCAACGCGGCGTTCGGCAACGCCGCCAGCGTGCTGGTCGGCGACTTTATCTATACCCGCGCCTTCCAGATGATGACCAGCCTGGAATCCCTGCGCGTGCTGGCGCTGATGTCGGAAGCGGTCAACGTCATCGCCGAAGGTGAAGTGCTGCAGTTGATGAACGTGCACGATCCCGACATCAGCGAAGAAAGTTATATGCGGGTGATCTACAGCAAAACCGCCCGTCTGTTTGAAGCGGCGGCGCAATCGTCGGCGATCCTGTCCGGCGCCAGCGCTGAGCAAGAACAGGCGCTGCAAGATTATGGCCGCTACCTCGGCACCGCTTTCCAACTGATCGACGATCTGCTCGACTACAGCGCCGACGGCAGCACGCTGGGCAAAAACACCGGCGACGATCTGAACGAAGGGAAACCGACCCTGCCGCTGCTGCACGCGATGCACAACGGCGACGACGCCCAGCGTGACATGATCCGCGGCGCGATTGAGCAAGGTAACGGCCGCCACCTGCTGGAGCCGGTGCTGCAGGCGATGCAGCAATGCGGTTCGCTGGAATACACCCGCAAACGCGCCGAGGAAGAAGCCGATAAGGCGATCGCCGCGCTGCAGGTCTTGCCGGCATCAGAGCACCGTACAGCGCTGGAGGGCTTGGCCCATTTGGCGGTACAACGCGATTTTTAAGAAATTTTAATTTCTTAATACATTCATCAGGCCCGCCCACGCGGGCCTGCCTAGGTATTGCTATCTTCGTCGATACGCGCCAGCAGGCCGCCAATCCCTTCCCGCATCAGGAAAGCCACCATTTTCTCGCGCTCGCTCTCCGTCAAATGGTAGTAATACTCGATCCAGACCGCCAACGGATCCTGGCGTTCTACGTCATATACCGCCCCGTCTTCTTTCAGCGTCAGCAGGTTACGCACGCCTGGAGGCAGGCTGTCGATATGGTACTCCAACGCTTTTCCCTGCACGCCTTTACGCCTGCGGCTGATCCAGCCTTCGCGTCGGGCCATCAGATTGATTCCCTGTGGTGAGGAGGGTAATCCTGCGATGCCTGTCAGTTCCTTGGCGGCAAACCACTCGTTTTTCATAGCCATCATCTCTGGGCAATAGTGGGCAATGTCGTTTTTTGGAAATTACTTGGGTATTTTTTAGGAAATTTAATGGTATTCTTGTTTCCTAATAAGCGTTTCACGTTGTTCAAACGCTTAACCATGACCCGTTAGTTATACCACTAACGCAACTTTGGCTAATCAGAAAAGGAATGTAAACATGAATTCAAGGAACCCAGATTGGCATCCGGCAGATATCATCGCGGCGCTACGCAAGCAGGGCACCACGCTGGCGGCAGTGTCGCGCAAGGCCGGATTAAGCTCATCGACGCTGGCCAATGCGCTGTCGCGCCCGTGGCCAAAGGGGGAATGGCTGATCGCCGAAGCGATAGGCATCCACCCTTCGGAGATCTGGCCAAGCCGCTATTACGATCCGCACAGCGATTGCCTGCTGGATCGCAAAGCACGCATCAAATCGTGAACGCGGAGCAAAAAAAACCGCCGGAACAGCGTCCGGCGGCGTTTATCGGCTGACTATCGGTGTCGATCAGTTATTGATGAACTTCTCGCCCAGTTCGATATCTTTATGCAGCACGTCCAGCATCTCGTTCAGTGCTTTCTGCTCGAAGGCGCTCAGGGTGCCGATATCTTTGCGTTCTTCAACGCCGTTCTTGCCCAGCACCAGCGGCTGCGCGAAGAAGCGAGCGTATTTGCCGTCGCCTTCAACGTAAGCACATTCCACAACGCCTTTCTCGCCCTGCAGCGCACGCACCAGAGACAGACCGAAACGGGCGGCCGCCTGGCCCATGGACAGCGTTGCAGACCCGCCGCCGGCTTTGGCTTCCACCACTTCAGTGCCGGCGTTCTGAATACGTTTGGTCAGATCCGCCACTTCCTGATCGGTGAAGCTCACGCCAGGGATCTGCGACAGCAGAGGCAGGATGGTCACGCCAGAGTGGCCGCCGATCACCGGCACGTTCAGTTCTTCAGGCTGCTTGCCTTTCAGCTCGGCCACGAAGGTATTGGAACGGATGATATCCAGCGAAGTCACGCCGAACAGTTTGTTCTTGTCGTAAACGCCGGCTTTTTTCAGCACTTCCGCCGCGATGGCGACCGTGGTGTTAACCGGGTTGGTGATGATGCCGATGCAGGCTTTCGGGCAGGTTTTCGCCACTTGCTCAATCAGGTTACGCACGATGCCGGCGTTAACGTTGAACAGGTCAGAGCGATCCATGCCTGGCTTACGGGCCACGCCGGCGGAAATCAGCACCACGTCCGCACCGTGCAGAGCCGGAGTCGCGTCTTCGCCGCTGAAGCCTTTGATTTTAACTGCGGTTGGGATGTGGCTTAAGTCGACGGCAACGCCTGGGGTAACGGGGGCAATGTCGTAGAGAGAGAGTTCAGAACCTGAAGGAAGCTGGGTTTTGAGTAGAAGGGCGAGGGCCTGGCCGATACCGCCAGCAGCACCGAGAACTGCAACTTTCATCCTATACTCCTTTATTATCTTAAATATATAAAGCGCCGTGAATGTGTTGGTTACGGACCTTAAGTTATTACACCTTTCAAAACAATAAATTAGCCAATTCTTGCCTGCAGGTGTAATAAAATGGCCGCTGTCGCGCCCATTTTAGATTAAATCGCTTACGCATGAAGGGCATAGCGCACACTAATCAAAAATAGTGCGAGGTTATTCACGAGCAAGTTAACCGGCCGTTACATTACACCCTTACGCAACATCAGAACAACATCATTTTAATAACATTTTATTTACCAGCGCAGGCCGATTTTCCGTCGTCAAAAGGGCATATTCATCGCGGCCGGATTTTGTTAAAATGCCGCCCTTTCCTCGCCGTCCGGTCATTTTTATTTTCTTTGGGGCGGCCTTTGTTGCATAAAAATTCATCTATATGCATAATCATGACTTCCACTATCAACATTCCACGGTGCAAAATGCGTAATCCCGCAAAACAGGAAGATCTGATCAAGACGTTCAAAGCGTTATTGAAAGAAGAAAAATTCAGTTCTCAAGGCGAGATCGTTTTGGCGCTGCAAGAAGAAGGCTTCGAAAACATTAACCAATCCAAAGTATCGCGCATGCTGACCAAGTTCGGCGCGGTACGTACGCGCAATGCCAAAATGGAAATGGTGTATTGCCTTCCTGCCGAACTCGGCGTGCCGACCACCACCAGCCCATTGAAGAATCTGGTGCTCGACGTCGACCATAACGATGCCGTCGTGGTGATCCACACCAGCCCGGGCGCCGCACAGCTGATCGCCCGCCTGCTCGACTCACTGGGTAAATCCCAGGGTATCCTCGGCACAATTGCCGGCGACGACACGATTTTCGTCACCCCGTCCAACGGCTTTACCGCTCAGAAGCTGCATGAAGCGATCCTGGGCGTGTTCGAACAAGAGCTGTGAAACCTGGCGCTAACAAAGTGCGGCTGTAAACCGCATTTTGTTAGCGCTTCTTTAACCCTCGCGTTACCTTCCCAGCCTTCAACCGCGTTTAACACTGCTTTTTTATCCCGCAACAACACATTTCCATGACATCTCCATGTAACCAGCAGTACCCACTGTGATCTTCCGCACTTTTGGTCAAAATCACTTACCTTATTGAAATTACATAAATTTAACATCAAAAGATCGTTTTATGAGCGTTTTTTATTCCTTACGGTTATAAAAAATAAGGATCATGAGGTTAAAGTTTCACTAGCAACTGTTAGCGAACTATTAATTTTTCGCGTTACTAGCTGTATACTCATTTTCGTGAACTGAATCACAGTTCGTTGGAACTGATAAAAGAATACGATGAGGTGAGATGATGAAAATTAAAGCTACCGTTGCAACCCTGAGCGTTCTGTCCATGCTTTCCTTTGGTGCATTCGCAGCACAATCTGTTGATGCAACCCAGGCCGCAAAACTGCAGCCCGCCGGTGTGATCACCGTGAGCGGCGTCGCCGCTGCGCCTTCCGACATTCGCCAGGCACTGTCCGACAAAGCCGACGCCAAAGGGGCGACCGCTTACCGCGTGATCGAAGCGCGCAACGACGGCAACTTCCACGCGACCGCTGAAATCTACAAATAAGTAACGGCATTACCCGGCAACGGGCAATACATCTCTGGAATCAAACGCTGTCATAACGGCCTTCAAGAATAAAAATCGCTGCCAAGCCCTTCCAGGCTGTTATGACCAAGGATCGCTATCATGAACATGAAAACTACTGTTGCTGCACTCGGTTTGTTATCCGTCATCTCCTTCGGCGCGTCTGCCGCCCAGTTGGTGACTAACGATCAGACCGCCAATCTGCAATCTATCGGCACCATTACCGTCAGCGGCATCGACGGCGCGCCGACCGACATTCGCCAGGCGTTGTCGGAGAAAGCCGACGCGAAAGGCGCGACCGCCTACCGCGTGATCGAAGCCCGTAACGAAGGCAACTACCACGCCACCGCCGAGATTTACAAATAACAACTCTGGGAACGGCTTTGCAGAGCTGATTACCCTCGTCACTGCCACTGCCGAGTTCTGACGCAAACGCCGATTTCCCAGAGACCCTCTCGTCGTCCTATCCGACGAACCCCGTTGCCCTCGCTCGCGAGGGCTTTTTTATGGGCGTAAAAAAGGCCGCGAATGCGGCCCTTAGGTTGGCTTATGCGGCTAAGCGATCAGTAGGTCACCTTCGGTTCCTGCTTTTTCGCCAGCGCGTCCAGCAAGCGATCGTGAATACCGCCGAAACCGCCGTTGCTCATCACCAGAATGTGGTCGCCCGGCTGTGCGGTTTTCACCACCATCTCCACCAGCGTGTCGAGATCCGCGCTCCAATGCGCCGGCTGCACGCAGGCATCCGCCACTTCCGCGACCTGCCACGGAATGTGGTGCGGCTGGAACAGGAACACTTCGTCGGCACGGCCGAGCGAAGGCGCCAGATCGTTTTTGCTGATGCCCATTTTCATGGTGTTGGATCGCGGTTCCAGCACCGCCAGAATGCGCGCCGTACCGCCGACCTTGCCGCGCAGCGCGGCCAGAGTGGCCAGGATCGCCGTCGGGTGGTGCGCGAAATCGTCGTAAACCGTGACGCCGTTGGCTTCGCCACGCAGCTCCAGACGGCGGCGGGCGTTGATGAAATCGCCCAACGCGCGGCAGGCGTCCGCCGGCTGCACGCCGACGTGGCGGGTCGCGGCGATAGCCATCAGGCCGTTATGCATGTTGTGCTCGCCCACCAGCGCCCACTTCACTTCGCCGACCTGCTCACCGTCGAGGAACACCGCGTAATGGCTGGCGTCCGGCGTCAGCTTCTGCGCGCGCCAGGCGCCCTCTTCGCCCACCAGTTCCTGCTCGCTCCAGCAGCCCATCGCCATCACCTGCTTCAGGTGGCTGTCGTTGTCCGGCAGGATGATCTTGCCTTTGCCCGGCACCAGACGCACCAGGTGGTGGAATTGTTTCTGAATGGCTTTCAGATCGTCGAAGATGTCGGCGTGGTCAAACTCCAGGTTGTTCATGATCAGCGTGCGCGGGCTGTAGTGCACGAACTTGGAGCGTTTGTCGAAGAACGCGCAGTCATACTCGTCGGCCTCGATCACGAAGAACGGGCTGCCGCCGAGGCGAGCCGAGACGTCGAAGTTGCCCGGCACGCCGCCGATGACAAAGCCCGGCTGGTAGCCGCAGGCTTCGAGGATCCAGGTCGCCATGCCGGCGGTGGTGGTTTTGCCGTGGGTGCCGGCGACCGCCAGTACCCAGCGATCGCGCAACACGGCGTCGTGCAGCCACTGCGGGCCGGAAACGTAAGGGATACCGCGCTCCAGCACCGCCTCCACGCACGGGTTGCCGCGCGTCATGGCGTTGCCGATGATCACCAGATCCGGCACCGGATCCAGCTGGGCGGGATCATAACCCTGAATCAGATCGATCCCCTGGTTCTCCAGCAGCGTGCTCATCGGCGGATAGACGTTGGCGTCCGAACCGGTGACGTCATGCCCCAGTGAGCGCGCCAGCATCGCCAGCCCGCCCATAAAGGTGCCACAGATCCCAAGAATGTGAATGCGCATAGGTTTCTCATGTGAGTGCATCGAATGTCGGCATATTCTAACGCTCAGAATCGTCCAGAAGAAATGGATTTGCCTATGAATGGCGCGCATCTTTGGGCTACACTGCACGCGAAAACGTTGGCGGTTTGTTAACAGGCCGCTATCCATCCGTAGATTCAGGGATTGTGTCATGAAAACGTTAGGCGAATTTATCGTCGAGAAACAGCACGACTTCTCTCACGCCACCGGCGAGCTGACCGCGTTACTTTCTGCAATTAAACTGGGCGCCAAAATCATCCACCGCGACATCAACAAGGCCGGCCTGGTTGATATTCTGGGAACCAGCGGGGTGTCCAACGTACAGGGCGAAGTTCAGATGAAACTGGACCTGTACGCGAACGAAAAACTGAAAGCGGCGTTGAAAGCGCGTGGTGAAGTTGCGGGTATCGCTTCCGAAGAAGAAGATGAAATCGTGATATTCGACGGCGAGCGAGCTGAAAATGCCAAGTATGTCGTATTGATGGATCCGTTGGACGGTTCGTCCAACATCGATGTCAACGTCTCGGTCGGTACGATTTTCTCTATCTATCGTCGCATCACGCCGGTCGGCACGCCGGTGACCGAAGAAGACTTCCTGCAGCCGGGCAGCGCCCAGGTCGCAGCGGGTTACGTGGTTTACGGCTCGTCCACCATGCTGGTGTACACCACCGGTTACGGCGTCCACGCCTTCACATACGATCCGTCTCTGGGCGTGTTCTGTCTCTCTCACGAGAAAGTGCGCTTCCCGGCGAGCGGCAACATGTATTCCATCAACGAAGGCAACTACATCAAGTTCCCTCTCGGCGTGAAGAAATACATCAAGTACTGCCAGGAGCAGGACGAAGCGACGCAGCGCCCTTATACCTCGCGCTACATCGGTTCTCTGGTGGCGGATTTCCACCGCAACCTGCTGAAAGGCGGCATCTACATCTACCCAAGCACCGCCAGCCACCCGCAAGGCAAGCTGCGCCTGCTGTACGAATGCAACCCGATGGCTTTCCTGGCCGAACAGGCCGGTGGTAAGGCCAGCGACGGCAAAAATCGCATTCTGGATATCACGCCGGTGAAACTGCACCAGCGCGCGCCATTCTTCGTCGGCACCAAGTCGATGGTAGAAGACGCAGAACGCTTCATCGCCGAAAACCCGGACGAGTAACGCGTTACTGGCAAGGGTTCGGCGCCGCGCCGAACCCTTATCGCCTTACAGCTTGAACGCCGCCATGCTCTGCGCCAGCAGCTGAGCCTGATCTTCCAGCGAGCGCGTCGCCGCCGCCGACTCTTCCACCAGCGCCGCATTCTGCTGCGCCACCTGATCCATCTGCGCCACCGCCAGGTTCACCTGTTCGATACCGCTGCTTTGTTCGCGCGTCGCCGCCGAGATCTCACGCATCAACGCCGTCACCCGACCCACTTCACCGGTGATACCGCTCATAGTCTGCGCCGCCGACTCCACCATCTGCTCGCCTTCCTGCACCCGGTTCTGCGACGCTTCGATCAACCCTTTGATCTCTTTCGCCGACTGGGCGCTGCGCTGCGCCAAATTGCGCACTTCGCCGGCCACCACCGCGAAGCCGCGGCCCTGTTCACCGGCGCGCGCCGCCTCCACCGCTGCGTTCAACGCCAGGATATTGGTCTGGAAGGCGATGCCGTCCATCACGCTGATGATATCGGCGATGCGGCGCGAGCTGTCGGTGATCGCCTGCATCTTGCTCATCACCTGACTGACCACGTCGCTGCCCTGGTTGGCGATATCGGACACGCTCAGCGCCAGCTGATTAGCCTGCTCGCAGTTCTCGGCGTTCATTTTCACCGTCGAGGTCAGCTGTTCCATGCTGGCGGCAGTCTCTTCCAGCGACGCGGCCGATTCTTCGGTGCGCTGCGCCAGATGCAGGTTACCGGCCGCCAGTTCGCGTGAACCGGTGTCGATCTGGCTGCTGGCGTCACGCACTTTGCTGACCGAATTGGCCAGCGCCTGCTGCATGCGCTGCATCGCCCGCACCAGGCGGCCCATCTCGGTATCGCCCTCGCCGCGGATCTCATGGGTCAGATCGCCGCCGGCGATGTATTCCAGCTGCGCGATGGACTCATCCAGCGGACGCAAAATGATCACCCGCAACGCAAACCAGGCCAGCACCGCCAGCAGCACGCTGAGCAGGCCCGCCACCACGATCAGCGAGATCTTGGTGCTGGCGTTGCTTTCCGCGTCATACACCTGCTTCTCGCCGAGCTTCATGGCGAAGCTGCGGAAATCGCTGAGATCCTTTTCAAACGCGATGCTCAACGCAGAGATACGGGTCTCCTGAATATGGTAGTACTCATCGATTTTACCGGCCTTGATGGCGGCGGCCATCGGCTTCACGCCCTGCTCCAGATAGGCGCGATAGCTGTTTTGCAGGCGGTTGGAGAGTTCACGGCCGCGCTCGGTCACGGTGCCGACGCCGACAAAGCGCGCCATTTCCTTGTTCGACTGCTCGAGGTAGCCGTAGATGCGGCCGACGGTGGCGTCGGCGACATCAGTCTGGCCGATCTCCCGTTGGCGCACCGCCAGCGAAGCGGCGGTTCGGGCGCGCAGCGTCAGGTTGGAGCTGTTGGCCAGCGAGCCCAGCTCTTCGCCGAGGATCTGGTTCAAGGTATGGATCGAGCGCGATCCTTCGTTAATCGCGTTGACGCCAATAACGCTGACCATGATCAGCAGCATGGTCATCAGGCTCAGCAGGGCGATCAGCCCAGCCTTCACCGTAATCTTTTTTAGCATGAGTTCTTCCCGGCTTCAGAATAGTGAGATCAGACGTAGTAGGGGTGGCAAAACGCGGAGCCAGCTTTGCTGGCTCATTATTGTTTGTTGAAGTTATCGGCAGGCGGAGGCAAAACTTCATGCCGCGGCGGGATTAATCTGGAAATTCTCCGCGCGCAGAGACACTGGGTTTTCGACGATGAAAAGGGCAGGAAATCGCAAAAGAGTCCGCTATAATAGCCGCCACTCCATTTCTGGTTTGATGATTAAAGGAAACCGACATGAGCTTGAATCTGGTCCCAGCTGGCAAAGACCTGCCGGAAGACATCTACGTAGTAATCGAAATCCCGGCCAACGCCGATCCAATCAAATACGAAATCGACAAAGAAACCGGCGCGCTGTTCGTTGACCGTTTCATGTCCACCGCGATGTTCTACCCGTGCAACTACGGCTACATCAACCACACTCTGTCTCTGGATGGTGATCCGGTTGACGTGCTGGTCCCAACCCCATATCCGCTGCAGCCGGGCTCCGTGATCCGCTGCCGTCCGGTTGGCGTGCTGAAGATGACCGACGAAGCCGGTGAAGACGCCAAGCTGGTTGCGGTACCGCACAGCAAGCTGACCAAAGAGTACGATCACGTGAAAGACGTGAACGACCTGCCGGAACTGCTGAAAGCCCAGATCGCTCACTTCTTCGAGCACTACAAAGATCTGGAAAAAGGCAAATGGGTGAAAGTGGAAGGCTGGGCAGACGCTGCCGCAGCTAAAGCGGAAATCATCGCCTCCTTCGAACGCGCCGCCAAGAAGTAATTTTCGCCGCCGTCCGATGAAAAAACACCGCTCATTGAGCGGTGTTTTTTTATTACTGATCTTCGAGGCGTTTCAGCCAGTCACCGCTGGTAATTCGCGGGTAACCGTCCACGCTGTGTTTATACAGGTAGATCCACGCACTCCCATAAGGCGTCTGAATCAGCTCGCGCTTATAGTCCTTGGTGTTGCTTTTCAGTTCGTCCAGCTCTGCCAGAATCGATGAGTTAATACGATACACTTCGCAATGTATCGTGCCCTCTCCAGGGATCGCCGCCGGGTAATGGCCCAGATTATAAATCTGATAGCCTTCGAGCTCGTGCTCGCCGAGCCATTGGGCGTTGGTCATCCAATGGCTGTTTCCCTGTTTGCGCCGTAAACTGCCGTAGACAATTATTCGCATCGCTAAAACTCAAACTGATAGAGCAAATCTAATGCCTGGTCGAGACCAGACACCGCTTCAAGATACAACTTAGGCATCAGGCGATAACGCAACGTCAGCGTGGCCAGCGAGTCGAAAATGCCCACCCCATATTTTACTTGTAAGCCTGGGAGGACATAGCCGCTCACGACAACCTGGGAATTGTCGCCAACCCCTTGAGTGTCCAGAGCCAAATTACTCACGCCGAATGCCTCGCCGATTTTACCCACAAGTTGACCACTTTGTGCAACCCCCATGCCGATTAACATCGACGTCATGGCGTTGCCGTCGGCGCCGGAACTGCTTAAGCCCTGACCGCGCAGCAGATAAGACAGGGCTTCCTGTTGCGATTTGGCCGGATCGGAGAACACTTCCAGCTTCGGCGCATCCGCCAGGCCGGTCACGCGCACGCCGGCGGTCACGTCGTCCTCGGTGGATTCCGGGTTGCGGATCGCCTCGATATTGAGCAGCGGCTGATCCGGCGGGCCGGAGAACATCAGCTGCCCTTTACGCACGATCAAATCCTGACCATAAGCATGGAAGCGACCGGAAGGGATGTCAATCTGGCCATTGAGGCCCAACCCTTTCTTGTCCTGCACCACTTTCAAATCGCCCTTCAGGCGGGCTTTCAGGCCGAAGGCGTCCAGCCGCACGTCGTTGCCGACGTGGATCATCAGATTGCTGTTGATCGGGATCGAGGCGGTCTTCGGTTGAATCGGCTTCAGCTGATCGTCCAGCATCACCTCGTCGGAAGAGACGCCCACCGCGCTTTCCGGCAGTTCCTGCACCGTGATGCGCGCCCAGGGAATGTCGACCTTGCCGTTGAGCGAGAACAGCTGCGGCGTGGCTTCGAACACCAGATCCGGCGATACGTCGATGCGGATCATCGGCGGCACCGTCACCCGCAGCTTGTCGCCCTTGGCGGCAATGCGCGCACGCCAGGCATTGATGTCACGCCAGTCGGCATCGCCCGCCAGATTCAGCTGGCCGCGCGTGGTGCTGAGCAGCCCTTCCAGCGTCGAGGTCATGCCGTTGAAATTCACCGCCAGCCGCGCGTCGGTCATATCGAACGGCATCCAGTGCCCCTGCACCTTCGCCCGATCCAACGCCAGACGCCCGAACACCAGCGGCTTCTGCGCGCTGCCGCCCAGACGCAGGTTGGCGTTCAGCATGCCCGCCGCGCTTTCGCCCTTCATCAGCGCCGGGTTAATCAGCGCCAACGAAATGTTGGTGATATTGACATTGCCGCTGATGGTGCGCCGCACCTGCGGATCCGCCACCTGGATATTGCCGTCGAACTGGCCGTTGTTGGTCAGTTTGATCCGCCAGTCGGCCTGCGCGCGGCCGTTGTTCAGGCCGGCGTTGAGGGTCAGCGTATCGAAGGCGATCGGCAGCGCATTGCCCTGCACCTGCTGCACCACCTTGACGCCGTTGCCGGCCAACGTGACCTTCGCCTCCGGCAGCGCGCCGCCCGGTTTCCAGCTGACGTCGGCCCGGCCGGTGAACACGCCGCTCAGGGCGGTCTCCGGGCCGAGGAACGGCTTGATCATCGCCAGATCGAAGCGGTTGAGCACCACGCTGGCCTGGCCGCTCTGGCCGGCTTCGATGGTCTTCGGCACGCACAGCTCGGCGTTCGGGTTCTGCCAGCAGTGCGGCCCGACGCTGATCTTCTGCGCGGTGTTCAGGTAGTCCAGCGCGATGGCGCGCGTCAGGCGCCACTCCCCCACCGGCGTATCGAAGCGGGTATTGTTCAGATTGCCGCGCCAGCGCTGCTGCTGACGATCGAAGCTGCCCTGCAGCGCCAGCTGGCCGGAGACCGGTTTGCCGTCGATCTTCAACTGCAGCTGATGCTGCTTCTCGCTGCCTTTGGCGTCGAGGGTCAGCAGGCTGACCTCCAGCGCGTCCTGCTTCAGCTGCTCGACGCGTACCGCCAGCTGCCCCTGGATCTGATCCGTGGAGCGCACGTCGCCGTCGATCTTCACACGGTTGATGCGCAGCGCCTGCCACTGCAAGCCGGAGGCGGTCAAATCCGCCAGCAGCTGAGGCGCCTGCAGATTGCCGCGCAGCTTCAGCAGCCCTTTGGCGGTGCCGCCGAGGCCCGGCAGCGCGCCGTCCAGACGCGGCGCGTCGATGTTGGCGTCCAGGTTCCAGTTCTTCTCGTCCAGCTGTCCTTTGACATTCAGCTGGTTGCGCCCCAGCGTCAGATCGATGCCGGGGATTTTCCACTGCCCGGCGGCGTTGCCGCTCAGCGTGCCGCGCGCCGTGACCTTGTTCTGCTTCACGTTGCCGTCCAGCTGCAGCACCGGCACCTGCAGCTGCCAGCTGCCGCCGTGCAGGCTGCCGCGCGTGGTGATCTTGCCGTCGAGTTTCGCCGGCCATTCCGGCCACTGCTTGGCGGTATTGATGCCGCTCAGCGTCAATTGCGAGGTCCAGCTGATGGCCTTGCTCCAGTCCACCAGCGCGGTGAGATCGGTATTGCCCTGCAGCGCCGCCAGGCGCAGGCGCTCCAGCTTGAACTGCTCGACGTTGCCTTTGCCGTCCAGCGTCAGCACCGCCGGCGGCAGATCCTGGCCTTTCAGATTGGCGCGCGTCGACAGCGCATAGTCGGTCGCCTTGCCGTTAAAGCGCAGGCGGAAATCGTTGACCTGATACTGCGCCTCGCCGCTCAGCGGCCATTTCAGCTGCTTGCTCTGCAGCGTCAGCGCCAGCGGCAGGCCGGCTTCGGCCAGCCGGGTTTGCACATCGAGCTGGGCGCCGACCGGGCCGGACAGATTCAGCGCCACCTTCAGCTCATCACGCAACCCGCCGTCGATGTTCAGCTTCACCTTCTCGCCCTTCAACGGGTCGATATTCAACGCGCTGTTGGCGGTCAGCGCCACCGGCCAGTCGCCGGTCAGGGTCGCCTGCCCCTGCACCGACAGCGTGCCCTGCGGCGACTTCACGTCGAAGTTGTCCAGCTGGATATGCTGATCCTGCGTGCTGGCCTGCAGCAACAGGCTCGTGATCAGCACGTCGGTATCGCCGGTCAAGCGCAGCTGTTCGCCGCTGATCTCTTTCACGGTGATATCCAGCGGCAGACGGATGTCCGGCAGATCCGGCAACAGCGGTTTGGCGAACAGTTCCTTCAGCGTTTCGCCGAGCGGCTTCTCCTCCGGCTGCGGCGCCGGTTTCGCCGCGTCGGTAACCTGCTCACCGACCTTTTTCGCCACCTCGACCGCCGGTTGCACCGCTTCCGGCAACGGATTTTGCGGCGTTTTCGGCAAGGCAATCAGCAACGAGCCGATCTTGGTTGGCATCAGCGTCAGCGCGCGCTCTTGCCACTGCGCGCCGGTGCGGAACTCGGCCAGAGAAATGGCGGTGTCGTCGACGGTGACCTTGACGTTATTCAGCGCCAGCAGGCGCAGGGTGATCGGATAAGGGGTGCTGAGATTGGTGGTCGGTTCACTGCTCTCCTCCACCGGCGCGGAGGGCGCCATCTCTTTGGTGTTCACCGCCACGTCCACGTCCTGAGCGGTCAAAGCGTTGACGCACAGCGAGCTGCGTTTAAAGCAGGAGAGATCGAGGGAGAGATGGAACTGCCCGGCGTTGACCGTCACGCCCGGCATCTGATACTTCACGCCCTTCAGCGTCAGATCGCGCCAGCCGCCGCTGACGCCGGCGATCTCCAGCCCCGGCACCCAGCGCGCCGCGCCGTTGATGACCATATGCAAACCGGTGGTGGTCCCCACCAGGAAGGCCAGGCCGCCGATCAGCAACAGCAGAATGACCAGAAATCCGAGGCAAATCTTTTTAACCAGGCTCATAGTTCAGGCCCCAAACCGATGTAGAACTGCATCCCGTGGGTGTCCTTGTCCCCCACGGGCGCGGCGATATCCAGCTTCACCGGCCCCACCGGTGACTGCCAGCGCACGCCTACGCCGGCGCCGGTCTTGAAGTTGCTCTGCTTGATATCGTTCACCGCTTCACCGGAATCGACGAACATCGCCCCCCACCATTTGCCGGTCACGTTGTATTGATACTCCAGCGAGCCGGTCAGCATCTTGGAGGCGCCGGTCAGCTTGCCGTCGTCGCCGCGCGGCGAAATGTCTTTGTACTTGTAGCCGCGAATGCTGCGGTCACCGCCGGCGAAGAAGCGCAGATCCGGCGGCACCTTGTCGAAGTCGTTGGTTTCGATCCAGCCCACCTGCCCGCGCGCTACAAAGCGATGCTTGTCGGCCAGGGTGCGGATCCAGACGTTCTGCGCCTGCATCAGCGCGAAGTCCACGCCGGAGCCCCAGGAAGTGTCGGACACGTCGATGGAATAGCGTTGGCTGTCGCCCCAGGTCGGCATCAGCCCGCCGCGCGAACGGGTGCGGTTGAAGCTGACGCCGGGGTACAGCAGCATGGTGGTGTTGCTGACGTTGCCCTGGGTAAAGTTATCCCAGCGCCAGGTCAGGTTGATCGCCCGCTGCCAGCCGCTGGAGAGATCCCAGTTGCGCGAGGCCACCACTTTGGAGGTCACGGATTTGGTGTCGTTAAGATCGACGTTCTTGAGCCCGCCCTGCAGCAGGTAATACTGCTCCAGCGGGTTCTTGAGCAGCGGGATCTTGTAAGTCAGATCCAGCTGCTGCTCCGGCGCCGACACGCTGGCGCTGGTTTCCAGGCTATGCCCGCGATCGTTGAGCCAGGGCTTTTTCCAGGTGCCTTTCACCCGCGGGCCGACGTCGGTGGAATAACCGATACCGGTTTCGACGGTGTTGCGCGTACGCGGCGTCACCAGCGCGTCCAACGGCAAAATCTTGTTCTCTTTGGCATCGTTGAAATCAGGGGACACCACCACCGAGTTGAACCAGTTGGTGGCGGACAAACGGCGGTTCAGCTCGGCCAAATCCTCCGAACTGTAGTAATCCCCCTGATGAAAGGGCACCAGATTTTGCAGATAGTCTTCGCGGATTTGCGAACCGGTGAATTTCACCTTGCCAAAGCGGTAACGTTCGCCGCTGTTGAAATCGATATCCCAAAATGCCTTGTGCAGATCTTCGGCCACGCCGAGCTGGCTTTTAGTCATGTCGGCGTCGAAGTAGCCTTTGCGCAGCGCCAGGCCGGTCAGCGAGCCTTTGAAACTGTCATACTTGCCGTGGTTGAGGATCTCGCCGATGGTCGGCCGTCCCTTCTTTACCAGCGTCAGGTAGTCCTCATCGGTCTTTGCGCCGCCTTCCAGCACGATGTTGGCGCCGGCGATGCGCACCGGCTCGCCCGGATTGACCTTGGCATGCAGCACCGGGCGCGACATCCCCGGCCGATCGTCCAGCGTAAACTCGATGGTCGGCTGGTAATAGCCGAGCGCGCGCAGCCCCTGGCGCACCGCCTCGTCCACCCGTGCGCGGAAGCGGCCGTCGGTGCCGACCTCTTCAGGCGTGATCGACGACAGCCGCACCCGGACGTTTTTTTCCAACTCTCCGCTTAACCCCTCCACCTGCAGCCGCACGTTCGCCGCATAGGCTGCAGGTGCCGCAAGCAACACAGATATCAAGCACATGACCGGGTACTTTGGCACGTGTTCTCCTTATTGATTTTACTGTCCTGTTATGGTGTTCGCTCCGGGGCCAGGGCAGACTCCGCGCTATCATGACGGCAGCCCTCTTCAACCTTCTTCCGGACGCCGCCCGCCGCGCTTTGCCACCGCCGCGCAACAGGCGAATTCTTCACTTTTGGCGCTCAAAATACTGCGTTAAGCTTATACAAAATCCAACTTGCCGCTTATTGTGGGCAAAGACGCGGTGAGATACAACCGAACCGCCGCCATGTAGGGTCAATTCTTACTGTGACAACAGGAGTCAACCGTGGTGCCATTTTTTGATAAATCACAAACCGTCGATAAGGCAAGCGCGCTGCCTGGCCGCACCACGCCAATGCCTGTCGCAACGCTCAACGTCGTCACCGAACACTCGATGACTCAGGTGCCGGCCGGCATGGAGGTGGCGATTTTCGCCATGGGCTGTTTCTGGGGCGTTGAGCGCCTGTTCTGGCAACAGCCGGGCGTCTACAGCACCGCCGCCGGCTACAGCGGCGGCTATACGCCGAACCCGACCTACCGCGAAGTGTGCAGCGGCCAGACCGGCCACGCCGAAGTGGTGCGCGTGGTGTTCGATCCGCACGTCGTCAGCTACAAACAGCTGCTGCAGCTGTTCTGGGAAAATCACGATCCGGCGCAGGGCATGCGCCAGGGCGGCGACGTCGGCACGCAGTACCGCTCGGCGATTTATACGCTGAGCCCAGAGCAGCAGGCCGAGGCGGAAAGCAGCCTGCAACGCTTCCAGCAGGCGATGGATGCGGCGGGCGATAAGCGCGCCATCACCACCGAGATCGCACCGGCGCTGCCGTTCTATTACGCGGAAGACGATCACCAACAGTACCTGTACAAGAACCCGGAAGGCTACTGCGGGCTGGGCGGCATCGGCGTTTGCCTGCCGCCGCAGGGCTGATTTGATGCCGGCCGGCGGCACTTTTTTAACCGCTGGCGGCCCCTGTGGGGCAACTGCTATACTATGCGGGCCGCTTCTGCGGCCCGATAGCTTCCCTTCTGGTTGTTATCGCTGCTTTTTTTACTATGTACTACCCTTCCTCAAGAGCGCCGGCATCCCGTCGGCACGTATGGATAGATTATGTTAAACAGTATTTTACTGATTCTTTTTCTGATCGCGGTGAGTGCGTTCTTCTCACTGTCGGAAATCTCTCTGGCCGCCTCGCGCAAGATCAAACTGAAGCTGATGGCTGACGAAGGTAACGTCAACGCCGCCAGAGTGCTCAAGCTGCAAGAAACCCCTGGCATCTTTTTCACCGTGGTGCAGATCGGCCTGAACGCCGTGGCCATCCTCGGCGGTATCGTCGGCGACGCGGCTTTCTCGCCCACTTTCAAGGTGTTGTTCGATCGTTTCCTGTCGCCCGAATTGGCGGAACAGGTCAGCTTCATCTGCTCTTTCGTGCTGGTGACCAGCCTGTTTATCCTGTTCGCCGATTTGACCCCGAAGCGCATCGGTATGATTGCACCAGAGACGGTCGCCGTCCGGATCATCAACCCGATGCGTTTCTCCATCATGATCTTCCGCCCGCTGGTGTGGTTCTTCAACGGCATGGCCAACCTGATCTTCCGTATGTTCAAGCTGCCGATGGTGCGTAAAGACGACATCACCTCCGATGACATCTATGCGGTGGTGGAAGCCGGCGCCCTGGCGGGCGTACTGCGCAAACAGGAGCACGAGCTGATTGAAAACGTGTTCGAACTGGAATCGCGCACCGTGCCGTCTTCGATGACCTCGCGCGAAAGCGTGGTGTACTTCGATCTGCGCGAAAGCGAAGAGAGCATCAAGGAGAAAGTCTCGACTCACCCGCACTCCAAGTTCCTGGTGTGCGACGGCCATATCGATCAGGTGGTCGGCTACGTCGATTCCAAAGACCTGCTGAACCGCGTGCTGGGCAACCAAAGCCTGGTGCTGAGCAGCGGCGTGCAGATCCGCTCGGCGCTGATCGTGCCGGACACGCTGACGCTGTCCGAAGCGCTGGAAAGCTTCAAAACCGCCGGCGAAGACTTCGCGGTGATCCTCAATGAATATGCGTTGGTGGTGGGCATCATCACCCTTAACGACGTGATGACCACGCTGATGGGCGATCTGGTCGGCCAGGGCCAGGAAGAGCAGATCGTGGCGCGCGACGAAAGTTCATGGCTGATTGAAGGCGGCACGCCGATCGACGACGTGATGCGCGTGCTGGACATCGACGAGTTCCCGCAGGCGGGCAACTACGAGACCATCGGCGGCTTTATGATGTATATGCTGCGCAAGATCCCGAAACGCACCGACTTCGTCAAATACGCCGGCTACAAGTTCGAAGTGGTGGATATCGACAGCTACAAGATAGACCAGCTGCTGGTCACCCGGCTGAGCGACAAGCCCGCGGCGGTGCTGCCGAAAGCGCCGGACGACACGCCTGCGGCCTGACGGCGGTAAGACAAAAACATCAGCGGCCCCATCGGGGCCGCATTTTTTTACCGCTGTCAGCGAGGTGCTCACCCCATCTCGGTCTGCAACAGCAGCACCTGACGGTTCACTTCAGACATCACGCTGAAATGGCGCTTGTCGCGAATCTTCGGCGGCAGGATTTTCCCCTCGTCGAATTCAAATGCGCCCACGTCTTTGATATACAGCCTTCCGCGAAACAGGGTCTTAACGTACTTTGCCACTTTCAAAGGGTTATAACGCTGGAAGATTCTCATTCTTTTACGCTCCTCCCGTTGATCCATGCGCTCAGCGAGCCGCCAAAGGTGGCAGCCTCGAAATTCAGAACGCAACTTGATTGCATGTAGTAGACCCAGTAAAGACCAGAACGTTCACTTCTGCCCGGATATCTACGCTGGATTTACACTTTTTGACAGAATTGTATATGATAATTTATAACGTTTTCAGGATATCCCTTCAAAATCTGATGATTAGCGAACCAAGGGAAAATCTGCGATCCGGTTAACAGGACAGACCTCTTATCACATCCTATGCTTTAGGCTGTCGAAGTGCTGTCGCACAAATTCCCCCCATTACAAGGAGAAAGCATGAAAACAAGTCGCATGCTGATGGTATCCCTGCTGCTCGCCCCGCTTTTCGCTTCCGCGCACAACTTCCAGCTCCAGCAGCGCGTGGCGCCGGTCGGCGTCAGCGACAAAGGAGAGCTCAATTACGCTGACGGTAATTTTAGCTACCAGAACTGGAACAGCGCGCAGCTCAGTGGAAAAGTGCGAGTGATACAACATATTGCCGGCCGCAGCTCCGCCAAAGACATGAACGACCCACTGATTGAAGCGATCAAGAAGGCGAAGCTACCACACGATCGTTACCAAACGACGACAATCGTCAACACCGACGATGCCCTGATGGGCACCGCGATGTTCGTGCGCAGCAGTATTGAAGACAGCAAGAAGGAGTTCCCATGGTCGCAGTTTATCGTCGACAGCGACGGCAACGTGCGCAAAGCCTGGGATCTGCAGCCGAAAGGATCCGCCATCGTGGTGCTGGATAAGCAAGGGCGCATCCAGTTCGCCAAAGACGGCGCGCTGACGCCGGAAGAGGTGCAGCAGGTGATGTCCAAGCTGCACCAGCTGTTGGCGAACTAACTCAGAACAGCGACACCCGGAAGCCGGGGTTGAGGAAAGATTCACGCGGGGTATAGAGCAATGGCTTACCCTGCCAATCGTGAATTTGCGCCCCGGCGGCCACCGCCACCGCATGCCCTGCGGCGGTATCCCAAATGTTGGTCGGCCCGAAGCGCGGATAGAGCTGCGCCTTGCCTTCCGCCACCAGACAGAACTTCAGCGAGGAACCGACTGACACGGTCTGGTGCTCGCCCAACTGCTGCAAATAATCTTTCAGTTCGTCATCGATATGCGAGCGGCTCACCACCACCAGCGGCGGATGCGCGTTGCTGACGCCGATCGCCTGCCGCACGCCCTTCTCTTCTTTCCAGGCCTTACCGCGCTCCGCCAGATACAACACGTCGATCGCCGGGGCATACACCACCCCCATCACCGCCTGCCCATCTTCAATCAGGGCGATATTGACCGTGAACTCGCCATTGCGATGTAAAAACTCTTTGGTGCCGTCCAACGGATCGACCAGCCAGTAGCGCGTCCAGCCGCGGCGCTCTTCCCACGCCGGCGGCTCCTCTTCCGACAGCAGCGGCACCTCCGGCGTCAGCGCCGCCAGGCCGCGCTTGATGATATGGTGTGCCGCCAGATCGGCCGCCGTCACCGGTGAATCATCTTTTTTCTGTGCGACATCAAGCGGTTGTTCACCATCGTACACCGCCATGATCGCCGCCCCCGCCTCGCGGGACAGTTGGCAAATTCGCTCTAACATCATGCACCTCAACTCCGCATCTCCGTGGGAAATTTCCCCCTGTCTCTGCTAGCAGACTAGTTTTTTTTACGCCGAATATCCATCTCAACCGCCTAAGCCTCGGGAATTCCTCATTTCTTGTTGGGCACAACTGTGAACTTCCCCGCGTTACCCGCCGCCATTTTCTGCCACACTTCACAGTTTACTGTGGCAAGCAATGTTAATTACATTTCCCTCTGCGATAACACTCGAATAATGGAATGGAGAGAATCCCAAATGATGAAGCATCCACTGACGCTGTCCGCGCTTGCGCTGCTGGTGTGCGCCTCCGCGCAAGCGGCCACCGTCGATCTGCGCGTGCTGGAAACCACCGATCTGCACAGCAACATGATGGACTTCGATTACTACAAGGACACGCCGACCGACAAGTTCGGCCTGGTGCGCACCGCCAGCCTGATCCAACAGGCGCGCCAGCAGGCCGCCAACGCGGTGTTGGTGGACAACGGCGACATCATTCAGGGCAGCCCGCTCGGCGACTACATGGCGGCCAAGGGGCTGAAACCGGGCGACGTGCACCCGGTCTATAAGGCGATGAACACGCTGGACTACGTCGTCGGCAACATCGGCAACCATGAGTTCAACTATGGGCTGGACTACCTGAAGAACGCTATCGCGGGCGCCAAATTCCCGTATATCAACGCCAACGTCATCGACGCCAAAACGCAAAAACCGCTGTTCACGCCGTACATCATCGTCGATACGCCGGTGAAAGATCGCGACGGCAAGGCGCATACGCTGCGCATCGGCTACATCGGCTTCGTGCCGCCACAGATCCTGGTGTGGGACAAGGCCAACCTGCAGGGCAAAGTGACGGTGGACGACATCACCGCCACCGCCAAGCGCTACGTGCCGCAGATGCGTAAAGAGGGCGCCGATCTGGTGGTGGCGATCCCGCATTCCGGGCTGTCCAGCGAGCCTTACAAGGCGATGGCGGAAAACTCGGTCTATTACCTCAGCCAGGTGCCGGGCATCGACGCCATCATGTTCGGCCACGCCCATGCGGTGTTCCCGAGCAAGGACTTTGCCAACATCAAAGGCGCGGATATCGACAAAGGCCTGCTGAACGGCGTGCCGGCGGTGATGCCGGGCCAATGGGGCGATCATCTCGGCGTGGTCGACCTGCAGCTCAACAACGATGGCGGCAGCTGGAAAGTGACCGCCGCCAACGCGGAAGCACGGCCGATCTACGACAAAGAGAACAAGAAATCGCTGGCGGCGGAAGACGCCGCGCTGGTGAAAGTGTTGGCGGACGATCACAAGGGCACGCGCGAGTTCGTCAGCCAGCCGATCGGTAAATCCGACGGCAACATGTACAGCTACCTGGCGCTGGTGCAGGACGATCCGACGGTGCAGATCGTCAACAATGCGCAGAAAGCCTACGTCGAACATTACATCCAGGGCGATCCGGACCTGGCCGATCTGCCGGTGCTGTCGGCGGCGGCGCCGTTCAAGGTCGGCGGCCGCAAGAACGATCCCTCCAGCTTCGTCGAAGTGGAAAAAGGCCAGCTCACCTTCCGCAACGCCGCCGATCTCTATCTCTACCCCAATACGCTGGTGGTGGTGAAGGCGAGCGGCAAAGAGGTGAAAGAGTGGCTGGAGTGCTCCGCCGGTCAGTTCAACCAGATCGACGTCAACAGCGCCAAGCCGCAGGGCTTGATCAACTGGGACGGCTTCCGCACCTATAACTTCGACGTGATCGACGGCGTCAACTACCAGATCGACGTCAGCCAGCCGGCGCGCTACGACGGCGAATGCCAACTGATCAACGACAAGGCGGAGCGTATCAAGCAGCTGACCTTCAACGGCAAGCCGATCGATCCGAACGCCACCTTCCTGGTCGCCACCAACAACTACCGCGCCTACGGCGGCAAATTTGCCGGCACCGGCGACCAACATATCGCCTTCGCTTCGCCGGATGAAAACCGCTCGGTGCTGGCGGCCTACATCAGCGCCGAAACCCAGCGGCATGGCGCGGTGCGCCCGCAGGCGGACAACAACTGGCGTTTGGCGAACTTCAGCAGCCAGCAGCCGCTGGATATCCGCTTCGAGACCTCGCCTTCGGACAAAGCGACAAGGTTTATCAAAGAGCACGCCCAATATCCGATGAGCGCCGCAGGCAGCGACAGCATCGGCTTCGCGGTTTATCGCATCGATTTAAGCGGTAAGTAACACGGTTTATGGCCGGCGCGCCCGGCCATTCATCGCCCGTCTGCGCGGCGCATAAAATAAGGGCGCCACGAAGGCGCCCAGAACAATCCTCGGTGGGATTACAGGATTTCCAGCAGCTCGACGTCGAACACCAGCGCGCTGAACGGCGGGATGGACGCGCCTGCGCCACGCTCGCCGTAGGCCAGGTTGTGCGGGATATACAGCTGCCATTTGGAGCCGACCGGCATCAGGGTCAGCGCTTCGATCCAGCCTGGGATCACGCCGCTGACCGGGAATTCTGCCGGCTGGCCGCGTTCAACCGAGCTGTCGAACACGTCGCCGTTGATCAGACGGCCGGTGTAGTGCACACGCACGCGATCCTGACGGGACGGAATTGGGCCGTTGCCCTGCTCCAGTACGGAGAACTGCAGGCCAGACTCGGTCAGCGTCACGTCATCGCGCTTGGCGTTGTCGTCCAGGAATTTCTGGCCTTCAACCGCCATCGCCTGCTGGCGCTCGCGGCGCACCGCGTCCGCACGCTCGTGGATTTCACGCAGCGCACGGTGCACCACGTCTACCGGAACCGCCGGGGCATTCCCTTCCAGCGCGTCACGCAGACCCGCCAGCAAAGCTTCCGGTTGCAAACCTTCCAGCCCGGACTCTTGCAGCTGCTGGCCGACCTGTAAACCAATCCCGTAACTTGCTTGCGCTTCAACGCTGTCAAAAGAAGGGGTTGTCATGGGGTTTTCCTTAAGTCTGTAAAAAGTCGAAAGCGCAGCATAACAGCGCGTCAATGCCGGGTAAAATCTTGTGTGGAGAATGATGACTTTTGTCGTAGAAAAAGAAACAATAACCTTCTGTTAACGCCCGCAGCCGCAAACCCCGGCTCTGCCGCTCAGCCGCCTTTCACTTCAATCAGTTAGCGGACTATACTGAAAGCAGGATATCGGGCAGGCGACGCGTTTGCCGCGCCGCACTGATTATTACGCCGTCGAAGAGAGGTCACCATGGGCAGAATCGCGCCCAGGAGAAGGAAAACCACCCGCATCTACCAGCCGCTGCTGCGCACCTGGCTGAACATCAGCCAGCGCCTGAAACCAGGCGCCGCACCCACGGCTGAAGGCGCGGAACCGCCATCGGAGCCGCCGTCGGCCAACGACAAAATGCAGCGGGTCAAAGCGCTGCTGATTAAAGTCTGGCATCTGCCGGACGGTTTCCATTGGATGGAACCGCTGCCCTACTTTCATCGCCGCTGGGTGCTGATCTTCGGCATCATTCTGCTGCTGGCGTTGCTATGGCCCTACTCGCCCGAAAGACAGCCGTTCCCGGTCTCTCAGCAGGAAACCAGCGTGCCGCTGCAGGCCGAGCTGCAAAACGGCGGTAGCGCCGCCACGCCTGCCAACGAACCGACGCCGGCAGGCAACTGGCAGCGTTATCAGATCCAGCCCGGCCAGACCCTGGCCCAACTGTTTCGCGACAACAATCTGCCGGTGAATGAAGTGTTCGCCATGGCACAGGTGGAAGGCGGCGACAAGCCGCTGAGCAACATGAAAGCCGGCCAGGAAGTGCGCATCGAACGCGACGCCAACGGTGTGATTAGCGCGCTGTCGGTCACCACGGCAGACAACAGCCAGGCGCTGTTCCGCCGCCAGGCCGACGGCAGCTACCGCCGGGAACGCTAATCTCTACAGCTGCGCCAGCAGAAACTCGCGCAGCACCACGCCCTGATTGTGCTCGGTATCTTTGCTGCCATACAGCAACGTCAGCGTTTGCCCCTGCCGTAACAGCGCCACCAGCGGCTGCCAGGCGTCGTTGGCCGCCAGCTGTTGGCGATAGCGCGTCTCAAAGGCTTCCCACTGGTCGGTATGCTGATGGAACCACTTGCGCAGCTCGTCATCCGGCGCCACCTGTTTCAACCACTGCACGCCCGTCAACCGCTCTTTGCTGATGCCGCGCGGCCATAGCCGGTCTATCAGATAACAGTGTTCCGGCGCCGGCGCGCTGAAATCGTAAACCCGCTGTAGCGTAATCGTTGCCATCGCACGCTCTCCTTTTCATCCCGTCTTCAAGCGTAGCGCGTTTTGCCGGGCGCAGAAAAGCAAAACGCCAGCGCGAGGCTGGCGTTTTAACCGGTTAACAGCAGCGTAAATTACGCTTCTGCAACCACAACTACATTCAGCTGTGCGAACACGTCGCTGTGTACCTGGAAGTGCACTTCGTGCTCGCCAGTGGTACGCAGAACGCCGTTCGGCAGACGAACTTCGCTCTTGGCAACTTCAACGCCTGCCGCAGTCACTGCGTCAGCGATGTCGCGGGTGCCGATAGAGCCGAACAGTTTACCTTCGTCGCCAGATTTGGAAGCGATGGTGACTGAACCCAGTTCGTTGATCTTGGTTGCGCGAGCTTCAGCAGCAGCCAGAACGTCAGCCAGTTTGGCTTCCAGTTCAGCACGGCGTGCTTCGAAGAACTCAACGTTTTTCTTGGTAGCAGGAACAGCTTTGCCCTGTGGTACCAGGAAGTTACGAGCGTAGCCCGCTTTAACGTTAACTTGATCACCCAGGCTGCCCAGGTTTGCTACTTTATCAAGCAGAATAACTTGCATTACCTTATCCTCTCAAAGTCGTTAATGGACAGTGGCCGATTACTGATGACGATCAGTGTACGGCAACAAAGACAGGTAGCGCGCGCGCTTGATAGCACGGGCCAGCTGGCGCTGATATTTTGCACGAGTACCGGTGATACGGCTCGGTACAATTTTACCACTTTCGGTGATGTAGTTTTTCAGCGTAGCGATGTCTTTATAGTCAATCTCTTGAACGCCTTCCGCGGTGAAACGGCAGAACTTGCGACGACGGAAATAACGTGCCATTTGGCTAGTCTCCAGAATCTATCAATTCAATCTGCTCGGCATGCAGAACCAATTTGCTCAGCCCGTTGCGCCCTTGATGGCAGCTTACAAAGCCTTGCACGGTAATCTGACTGCCGACCGTTAATCTTTGAGTTAGTGCTTGTGACTGTTGTCCGCTGACAACCACGGGCATTCGGCACCATGCTTGTCTGCTGAATCCGGCTTCCGTCTGCTGCGAACGGTGCTCTAGCACAAATTGGCAGTGCGGTATCCCGGAAGGACTCACTTTTCGAACCGGCGCCTTGCACACAGTGCCCGACAAAACCAGACGATTAGCCGTCACGGCGGCAATTACTCTTCAGAATCCCCAGCATCTGCATCATCTGCGGTTTCGTTAGCGAAATCTTCGCGGCGATCGCCACGACGTTCGTCTTTCGCTTTAACCATCGGAGATGCTTCGGTTACCGCGTGCTTAACGCGCATAACCATGCTGCGGATAACGGCGTCGTTGAAGCGGAAGTTAGTTTCCAGCTCATCGATCGCTTCCTGCGGCGCTTCAACGTTCAGCAGAACGTAGTGAGCTTTGTGCAGTTTGTTGATCGGATAAGCCAGCTGACGGCGGCCCCAGTCTTCCAGACGGTGAATCTGACCTTGCGCGTTAGTGATGGTAGCACTGTAACGCTCGATCATGCCCGGAACCTGTTCGCTTTGGTCAGGATGGACCATAAAAACGATTTCGTAATGACGCATCGAATTGCTCCTTACGGATTATTCAGCCTCCTGTCAGGGTCAACCGCGGCCCATGGAAGCAAGGAACGTGTTTAGTGTGCGGCTGAAAAATGACGCGTAATCATACTGACGCAGGGCGGGAAACTCAAGGACTGCGTGGGTTTTATTCGCGTTAATACGACGCGCTATGGGAAATAGCACGATTTGCTCGTGAGTGAACCTATGTACGCCGATCCATCAGTTTCAAAAATCTTTCAATGAAATCAGCGTTGAGTCACAAATCTATTTCACTTTTTTTGAAGGATGCCTTCAAAACACCCCGCTTTTTAATCGCCGGCAACGGACTAAAATTAACCATATCCGCCGCAGACAGCGCGACGAAAAAGATCCCAGGTTATTCAATGCAGATAAATGACTTTTTGCCGCAGCGACACTCGCTGTCAGGCCGTAACGGCAAAAAGTAAGAGAGGCACTATGAAACGCATTATTCTCGCGACGGCGCTGGCCGCCCTGTTCTCCGCCAATGTGATGGCCGCGACGGAGATCACCTCGCACCAGGCCGATCAACGCCAAAGCGTCGGCTTCGTCACCCTGAACCAGAATGTGGTTTCGCCGGACGACGCCAGCAGCCAGGTCAGTAAAATCGCCGACCAACGCGGCGCAAGCTCTTATCGCATCATCGCCCTGCACGAACCGGGCGACAACAGCACGATGCACGTCAGCGCCGAGCTGTACCGCTAAAGAGACGCGCCACGCCAGGGAAATCCCAGGGCTTCATCAGAAAGCCCGTTCAGTCCGCACCGGAGCGCCGCCCGTTGGGCGCTCCGCTTCCCCCGCCAATCAGAGCTTGAGCAACGCCGGCGCGTTGAGCGCCTTGCCCGGATTGTGCAACTGCAACGCCATCCGCAGATAGTGGGTGCGCATTTGCAGCAGATCGGCACTTTCCGCCAGGGTCGCCCGCTGTTCGAACGAGAGTGCTCCCGGCGCCGCAGTGTGAGTGGCCGCCGCTTTCGGCGCGAAAGAGAACAGTGCCGTCATGTTTTGCACCATATGCGCGGTAATGCGCGACAGCGGATGCACCTTGCCGTCGGCTGCCTCCAGCATCTCGCTGAAGGCCGCTGAGTTAAGCTCGGCGCGCGCTTTCATCGTTCCCATCAAACTGCGATCGGCGTCGGCCGTCTTGCTGATACCCTTTATCATGCCCTGCTCCTTGCTGCCCCAGAAAGAATTCACGCTGACATTCTCCCCTTCATTCGGCCAAACGATGGCCGAAACAGCAGGCACAGAGCGCTGCAATTCCATGCATCGTGCCCGGCGGCGCATCACAGCTCGCGGCGGAAAAAGTCGGCCGTGGCGGACAGCGCCAACGGCGTGATGCGGTGCTTAACCCCTGGCTCGACGAGCGACGTCAAACGGCCATCCGCGCCTTGCCGCCGCAGTTCGGCCGCCAAACGCAGGCTGTCCGCCGCCGGCACCACGTCGTCCGTCTCGCCGTGCCACAGCAACAACGGCCGCCCGGCTATCGTCTCCAAACGCCCTTCCAGCTCATATTCCGCCAGCACGGCGGTGCGCGCGGCAAACGCCGCCGGCGAGAGCACCTCGCCCTCTTCGCCCAACGGCGGATACAGCGTTTGCGCCAGTGAACGGTAATAGCCGGAGCCCATCAGACTGGCGGCCGCCCGGATCCACGGGAAGCGCGCGAAGGCGCCAAGCGCGGTCATGCCGCCCATTGAGGCGCCGGCAACGCCGGTGCGTCCGTCGGCAATCAGGCCAAGCCGCTCAAAATGTGCCTTGATCTGCGGCAGCTCGTCGATATTGCTGCGCAGGATCTCCCAGAACGCCGCCAGGCGCCGCGTCTCATCGCCGTCGAACCGCTCGCCGTGCCGATCGGCATCCGGCAGCACCGCCCGAAAACCGGCGCGCGCCAGCGCATAGGCGAAGTAGGCGTACACCTCTTTCGACGAGGTATAGCCATGGCAGAAGAACACCGTCGGCAGCGGCCGATGATACTGCCCCGCCGGCACCGCATGGATCACCGCAATATCGCCCGCCCGCTCGTCATGAATTTCGATCATCCGTTCATCCTCAACTCACCTGTTGGCATTCATCATGACAAACTTGCGCCAGCCAGCGTTAGCTCAATCTGTTCCAGCTTATATTGCGTTACACTGAAGCCATCGCACCGGCTCTTTCGAGGTTCCCATGACGTTTGTCCGCACACTTATCGCCCTGACGCTGGCCGCACAGCTTTCCGCCTGCGGCATCATGACCACCACGCCGAAACCGCCGCCGCCGCCCACCACACAGGCGCAGGAGATCGTCCGCGCGCAGACCGCCGAGCTGGTGAAAATCGGCACCGTCACCGCCGTGGTACGCGGCAGCCCGATGGACGTGGAAGCGGAGATCCAGCGCAAGGCCACCGCCGCCGGCGCCCGTTATTATGTGATCATCATGAACAGCGAAACCGTCGTGCCGGGCCAATGGTATTCCCAGGCGATCCTGTATCGCTAAGGCGGGGATTTTTTAAGCAGATTTACACTGGCTTTGCACAGGCTGAAGCAGGGTGTTGCACACTGAGGGACAGCATGCCGCATGTTGCGGGTGCGATTCAGGATCTGACGAAGGGGAACGCCATGAAACGCTCCACCGCACTCACCTCCCTCTTGCTTTCCATGGGGTTGCTCAGCACCGGCGCACAGTCCGCCGAGCTGGCGCCCGCCGATCGCGTGACGCCGCTCAGTGAAATCGCCGAGATCACCTTCAGCGATCTGCCCGGCTCGCCGCAGGAAGCGGAACTGGCCATCGCCCGCACCGCCGGCCAACACGGCGCCAGCTATTACCGCATCCTGCGGATGGAAGAGCAGGCGCACCCGCTTGGCTGGCGCGCCTCGGCCATCTTATACCTTTAGTAGCTCATGCAAGCCGCATTCAACACGCCGCCGCTGACGGAGACGCCCCCCAGGAAAATCCCGGCGGCCAGGTGATTCGCTTCTATCTTGTCGCTGATGCGCGGCATGTAGATCTTCACGGCCGCGAACAGCAGCAGTTGCACCACCAGCGCCACCACGCCCCACAGCAGGTAATCCAGCAGGCTGATCGAGTTGATCGCCGCGCTGGCCAGCGGGATCACATACCCCAGGCAGGCGCCGATGAAAGCAAAGGCGGCGGATTGATTATCGGCCTTGATCAACGCCCATTCGTCGTGCGGGGTGATGCGGGTATAGACGAACAGAAACACCAAAATCATGGCGAAACCGCTGAAGAAGTAAGAGGCGAACGCCGCCAACGCGCTGAGAATATCCATGTGCATTTTCCTGTCAGAGTGAGGCTGAATTAAAAAGGTTTTCGCCGCCGCGCGCCACCCTTTTCCCTAACCGCCGATGGCGCGGTTCAGCAGCAGTTCGCACACCTCGGCCGACAGCAGGCTCTCGCCGCGATGATCCAGCGTCAGGTGGCACCAGGCGTCGGCGATCTGCGGGCTGGCATGCTGCAGCAGCTGCGCGGCGCAGCACAGGTCGAACAGCTGCTGGGTCAGCAGCCGCCCCATCTCTTCACGCGGTTGCCGGGCGCGCTGCTGCCACTGCCGCCAGGCGTGATCGAACAACCGATTCTGGCCGCGCACCGGCTGCAGCTCGAACTGCAACATCTCGAGCGCGCCCGGCAGTTTATGCAGACTGCGCAACACGTCCAGACACATGATGTTGCCGGAGCCCTCCCAGATGCTGTTCACCGGCATTTCACGGTACAGGCGCGGCAGCTCGCTCTCTTCGCAGTAGCCGATGCCGCCCAGCACCTCCATCGCCTCGGCGATGAACGGCATGCCCTGGCGGCAGATGCTGTATTTGGCCGCCGGCGTCAGCAGGCGGCTGTAGATCAGCTCGCCCTCATTGCTGCGACTTTCCCAGGCGCGAGCCAGCCGGAACAGCAACGCGGTATGCCCTTCCAGCCGCAGCGCCATGCGCGCCAGAACCTGGCGCATTAGCGGTTGTTCGATCAACAGCTTACCGAATGCCTGCCGCTGCAGCGCATGATACAACGCCACCGACAACCCGCGGCGCATCAGACCGTGGCTGCCCAGCGAGCAGTCGAAACGGGTCAGGCCACCCATTTTCAGGATATGCCGCACGCCGTCGCCCTCATCGCCCAGCAGCCAGGCCGCGGCGTCCTGAAACTCCACCTCGCTGCTGGCGTTGGAGCGGTTGCCCAGCTTGTCTTTCAGCCGTTCCAGGCGAATGGCGTTGCGGCTGCCGTCCGGCAAAATGCGCGGCAGGAAGAAGCAGGACAGCCCGCCTTCGGCCTGCGCCAGCACCAGGTGCGCATCGCTCTGCGGCACCGAGAAGAACCACTTGTGCCCCACCAGCCGGTAGGCTTCGCCCGGCCCACGCGCGCCGAGCGGCACGGCGGTGGTGGTATTGCTCAAGACATCGGAGCCGCCCTGCTTCTCCGTCATGCCCATGCCGATCAGCAGGCCGCGCTTTTGCCCGCCCGGCAGCAGGTGAGCGTCATAACGATCCGACAGCAACGGCGTCAGCCAGGAGCGAAACTCGGCCGGTAACGCCTGCTGCAGCAGCGGCGTGGCGCCGAAGGTCATGGTCACCGGGCACAGCGTGCCGGCCTCGACCTGCGCATGCAGCATAAAGCGCGCGGCGCGCGCCACGAAGGAACCGATGCGCGCATCCTCCTGCCAGGGCAGGTTGTGCACCCGGTTGGCGATCAGCCCCTGCATCAGGATATGCCAGGCCGGGTGAAAGCGGACGTCGTCCAGTCGCTGGCCGGTGGCGTCGTAGCGCAGCAGCTCCGGCGGGTTGGCGTTGGCCAGCCGCCCCAGCTCCAGCGACTCCTGCGTGCCGAGCTGCTGGCCCAGCGAAGCCAATACCTCGGCGTCCCAACCGCCTTGCTCGCGCTGCAACGCTTCACGCAGCGGCGTATCGGAGAGAAACAGGTTGCTGTTGCCCAGCGGCTTGGGTTGGTTAAAAACGGTGTGCGTAGTCCAGACCATGAGAGTGCTCCCTGAAAAAAGCGTCAGGAGTAAGTATGGTCGGCGCAGGGATTTCTGCCGCAGGCGGGATCACAAGAGGGGGAATTAACGGGGGCACTGCGCCCCCGTCAGGAGAATCAGCCGCGCTGACGCACCGCTTCGAACAGGCAGATGCCGGTGGCGACCGACACGTTCAGCGAAGAGACGGTACCGGCCATCGGGATGCTGATCAGCTCGTCGCAGTGTTCGCGGGTCAGGCGGCGCATGCCTTCGCCTTCCGCGCCCATCACCAGCGCCATCGGGCCGGTCATTTTGCTCTGATACAGCGTATGGTCGGCTTCACCGGCGGTACCCACCACCCAGACATTCATCTCTTGCAGCAGACGCAGCGTACGCGCCAGGTTGGTCACGCGGATCAGCGGCACGTTTTCAGCCGCGCCGCAGGCCACTTTCTTGGCGGTGGCGTTCAGCTGGGCGGAACGGTCGCGCGGCACGATCACCGCGTGCACGCCGGCCGCGTCGGCGCTGCGCAGGCAGGCACCGAGGTTGTGCGGGTCGGTCACGCCATCCAGCACCAGCAGGAACGGCGTCTCCACGCTTTCCAGCAGGCCTGGCAGATCGTTCTCCTGATACTGACGCCCTTCGCGCACCCGGGCGATGATCCCCTGGTGCACCGCGCCTTCAACCTTGTCATCCAGCCATTGGCGGTTCGCCACCTGGATCACGATGCCGGTCGCTTCCAGCTCGGCGATCAGCGGTTGCAGGCGGCGATCTTCGCGGCCTTTCAGGATAAACACTTCCAGGAAGCGTTGCGGGTCGCGCTCTAACAGGGCTTTGACGGCGTGGATGCCGTAAATAATTTCGCTCATGATGCTCTTTTAAATTCGTGCGGCCGGCGATAACCGGCCGATGATAACGATGTGCGGCAGGTTAGGCCTGCTCGGCACCTTTCTTCTTGGCTGCGCGTTTGGCTTTGGTCGCCGCCGCGATTTTCCGCGTTTTGTCGGACGCTTTCTTGGCTTTCTTTTTCGCCTTCTTCACGTTGTCCGCAGGCTTGGCGTCATCCTGCTTGCGGAAGGCGCTGTCCGGCTCGAAGTTGGCCGGCGGTTTGCCGCCGCGGCGCTTGCCGCGCCCTGCGCTACCGTTGTCGCGCAGCGTACGCTGGCCGCCTTTCTTGGCGCGATCGCGCTCGGTTTTGCCTTCACCGCGCGCTTTGCGGGTGCTGGACACCAGCGCGAAGTCGATCTTGCGCTCGTCCATATGCACCGCGTCCACGCGGATCTCCACCGTATCCCCCAGGCGATAGACCGTGCCGGAAGACTCGCCGATCAGGCGCTGGCCGATATTATCGTAGCGATAGTAATCATTATCCAGCGTTGATACGTGCACCAGCCCGTCGATAAACAGATCGTTCAGGCGCACGAAGAAGCCGAAGCCGGTCACGCTGGAGATGATGCCGCTGAACACTTCACCGACGTGATCCTGCATGAAGTCGCACTTCAGCCAGTCGGCGACGTTGCGCGTCGCTTCGTCCGCGCGACGCTCGGTCATCGAGCAGTGTTCGCCCAGCTGCAGCATCTCTTCAAATTCGCTGTGCCAGCCGCCGGTCGGCGTCCAGCGCTCTTTCGGCTCGCCGTGTTCTTTGGCCAGCTGATATTTGATCGCGCGGTGCAGCGCCAGATCCGGATAACGGCGGATCGGCGAGGTGAAGTGGCCGTAAGACGCCAGCGCCAGGCCGAAGTGGCCGCGGTTTTCCGGATCGTAAATCGCCTGTTTCATCGAGCGCAGCAACATGGTTTGCAGCATTTCGTGGTCAGGGCGCTCAGACACTTCATCCATCAGCACCGCATAGTCCTTCGGCTGCGGCTTATTGCCGCCGCCCAGCGTCAGCCCCAGTTCGCTCAGCACGCTGCGCAGTGCGGAGATGTGATCGTCGCTTGGACGATCGTGCACGCGGTACAGCGCCGGCTCGTTGCGTTTCTCGACGAAGCGCGCGGCCGCCACGTTGGCCATGATCATGCACTCTTCGATCAGCTTGTGGGCGTCGTTGCGCACCGTCGGCTCTACGCGCTCGATGCGACGCTCGGCGTTGAAGATGAATTTGGCTTCTTCGGTTTCGAACGCGATGCCGCCGCGCTCGGCGCGCGCCTTATCCAGCACCTTGTACATGGCGTGCAGCTCTTCCAGGTGCTTGACCAGCGGATGGTAATGCTCGCGCAGCTCCTGATCGCCCTGCAGAATGTGCCACACCTTGTTGTAGGTCAGGCGGGCATGGGAGCTCATCACCGCCTCGTAGAACTTGGCCGTGGACAGGCGCCCCTGGGCGGAGATGGTCATCTCGCACACCATGCACAGGCGATCGACCTGCGGGTTCAGGGAGCACAGCCCGTTGGACAGCACTTCCGGCAGCATCGGGATCACCTGCGACGGGAAATACACCGAGTTGCCGCGGCTGCGCGCTTCATCGTCCAGCGCGGTGCGCGGACGCACGTAGTAGCTGACGTCGGCGATCGCCACCCACAGGCGCCAACCGCCGCCGCGTTTTTTCTCGCAGTACACGGCGTCATCGAAGTCGCGCGCGTCTTCACCATCGATGGTGACCAACGGCAGCTTGCGCAGATCGACGCGGCCCTTCTTGGCCGCTTCCGGCACCTGTTCGCTGAGATCGGCCACCTGTTTTTCCACCTGCGGCGGCCAGGTATGCGGGATCTCATGGGTGCGCAGCGCGATGTCCACCGCCATGCTGGTGCCCATCTTGTCGCCGAGGATCTCAACGATCTTGCCAACCGCCTTGGTGCGGCGGGTCGGACGCTGAGTCAACTCCACCACCACCATAAAGCCCATGCGCGCGCCGCTGACGCTGTCCGCCGGGATCAGAATATCGAAGCTCAGACGGCTGTCGTCCGGCACCACGAAGCCGGTACCGGCGTCCATGAAGAAGCGGCCGACGATCTGGCTGGTTTTCGGCACCAGCACGCGCACGATGCGCGCTTCGCGGCGCCCTTTGCGATCCGCGCCCAGCGCCTGCGCCAGCACCACGTCACCGTGGATCGCCATTTTCATCTGTTCGGCGGACAGGTACAGGTCGTCTTTGCTGCCTTCAACGCGCAGGAAGCCGTAGCCGTCACGGTGGCCGATCACCGTGCCGCGCAGCAGATCCAAACGTTCCGGCAGCGCGTAGCACTGGCGGCGGGTAAACACTAACTGTCCATCGCGCTCCATGGCGCGCAGGCGGCGGCGCAGCGCTTCCAGCTGTTCTTCACCGCTGAGACCCAATTCGTTGCCCAGTTCTTCGCGGCTGGCCGGCGTTTCTCTTTTCGCCAAATGGGCCAGGATATATTCACGGCTGGGGATAGGGGATTCGTATTTTTCTGCTTCTCGTTCCAGGAATGGATCTTGTGACATTGCGGTTCCTCCGTTGTCATCAGCAGGATGACGTTGAGCCTTGTCTTCTCAACGTCGTTTTATTCGACAAGCAATAGCTTGTAGAGCGGCGGATTGTCTTCGACCATGTCGGCCAACGTATGCTTATCCAGCTCTTCAAGGAAATTCTGTACGCCCTGGTGGAGCACCTGCTTCAATCGGCAGGCAGGGGTGATGTGGCAAAACTCGCTGCTGCAGTTAACCAGCGCGAGCGGCTCCAGCGCCCGCACCACGTCGCCGAGGCGAATGCTCTCGGCCGGTTTGCCCAAACGGATGCCGCCATGCTTGCCGCGCACCGCCGTGACAAAACCCACCCGGCTCAACTGATTGATGATCTTCACCATATGGTTGCGAGACACGCCATAAACCTCGGTCACTTCCGAGATGCTGGTCATCTTGTCCTGCGGCAACGAGGCCATGTAGATCAACGCCCGCAGGCCATAATCAGTAAAACTTGTTAACTGCACATCTTACCTCTGGGTATCACTTTACCCGTCTGATACGCCGCTTTTCGGCGCTATTCAAAAGATTACTCATTGGATAATAAACCAGCCGGAGAGTTCGTCGCTAATTATTTAGCGAATCCCGCGCCCTAAGGCGGGTTTATGAAAGGATTTTTTGACGTGAAACCGCAATCGGAGGGAGTCAGGATAAAAACAAACCGGGACGCGCCCGGTTTGTTTAATGCCGCAAAGCCTGATTATGCGTCGAACGGGTCGCGCAGGATCATGGTTTCGCTGCGATCCGGGCCGGTAGAGATGATGTCTACCGGTACGCCGGTCACTTCTTCGATGCGCTTGATGTAGTTCAGCGCAGCCTGAGGCAGCTTGCTGTGCTCTTTCACGCCAAAGGTGGTTTCGCTCCAGCCCGGCATGGTTTCGTAGATAGGCTCGATGCCTTCCCAGCCTTCAGCCGCCAGCGGAGTGGTGTCCACTTCGCGGCCGTCCGGCATGCGGTAGCCCACGCAGATCTTCACTTCTTTCAGGCCGTCCAGGACGTCCAGTTTGGTCAGGCAGAAGCCGGACAGAGAGTTGATCTGCACGGCGCGGCGCACCGCTACCGCGTCCAGCCAGCCGGTACGACGACGACGGCCGGTGGTGGCGCCGAACTCGTTACCCTGCTTGCACAGGTACTCGCCGGTTTCATCGAACAGTTCGGTTGGGAACGGACCTGCACCCACGCGAGTGGAGTAGGCTTTCACGATGCCCAGCACGTAGTCCACATAACGCGGGCCGATGCCGGAACCGGTAGCCACGCCGCCGGCGGTGGTGTTGGAAGAGGTGACGTACGGGTAAGTACCGTGGTCGATATCCAGCAGGGTGCCCTGAGCGCCTTCGAACATGATCAGGTCGCCACGCTTGCGCGCGCCGTCCAGCAGTTCGGAAACGTCAACCACCATGGCGGTCAGGATGTCGGCGATAGACAGCACATAGTCCAGCGTCGCCTGATAATCGACGGCGTCAACTTTGTAGTAGTTGACCAGCTGGAAGTTGTGGTAATCGACGATCTCTTTCAGCTTAACGGCGAAGGTTTCTTTGTTGAACAGATCGCCGACGCGCAGGCCGCGACGAGCCACTTTATCTTCGTAAGCCGGGCCGATGCCGCGACCGGTGGTGCCGATCGCTTTCGCGCCGCGCGCTTTCTCACGCGCGTTATCCAACGCAACGTGGTAAGGCAGGATCAACGGGCAAGCTTCAGACAGTAACAGACGTTCGCGTACCGGGATGCCACGCGCTTCGAGTTCACCCATTTCTTTCATCAACGCGTCCGGCGCCAGAACAACACCGTTGCCGATGATGCTGGTGACGTTTTCACGCAGAATACCTGAAGGAATTAAATGAAGAACGGTTTTTTCACCGTTGATTACCAGAGTGTGGCCAGCGTTATGGCCACCTTGGTAGCGCACAACATATTGAGCCCGTTCAGTCAGCAGGTCTACAACCTTGCCTTTACCTTCGTCACCCCATTGGGTGCCCAGTACGACGACGTTCTTACCCATTTTTCAAAATCACCGATTGCTTAAAAATGGATTCTACCACCGTAATTTTCGATTTTCAGCACTTTTAGCATACGATTGCATAAATTTTGGTCTAGACTTTAAAGACCCGTGCGGCCGCTCAACATGTAGTAGATCACGCAGCCCGCAACCACTATTCCACCGCCAAATCGCCGCAGCGTCGCGTCCGGCAACTGCGACATCGCCACAATCATTTTGCGCCAGGCCTGCGGAAACAGCATCGGCCCCAATCCTTCCAGCACCAGAACCAGCCCGAGCGCCAGCCAAATCGTTGAGTTCATGCATCCCCCAAAAACGAGAAAGGGCCCGCGTAAACGGGCCCTCGATCAGATTGCCTGCCGCGCTTATTTGCGCAGGGTATCAGGCGACTTCATGTAGCGGAAGAAATCGCTGTCCGGGCTCAGTACCAGCACGTCCTGATTGTCCTTGAAGCTGGCTTCATAGGCACGCAGGCTGCGGATAAAGGCATAGAAGTCCGGATCCTGGCTGAACGCATTGGCGAACAGCTTGGCTGCTTCGGCATCGCCTTCACCGCGGGTGATACGCGCCTGACGCTCTGCTTCCGCCAGGGTACGGGTCACTTCGTAATCCGCGCTGGCGCGCAGCTTCTCGGCCTCTTCCTGGCCCTGCGAGCGCAGACGACGGGCTACCGCTTCACGCTCGGCGCGCATACGCTGGTAGATGGCGTCGGACACTTCGGCCGGCAGGTTGATCTGCTTGATACGCACGTCGATCACTTCGATGCCCAGCGCCGCCATGCTGTTCGGGTTCACCTGCGGCTGTTTGCCGGTGGTTTCCCGCTCAACGCGCGCCGCCGCAGAGGCGATAGCGTCATCGGCTTCGGTGGTCGCCACTTCTTCGCCGTCGCCCACTGTGCCGGTGTTCAGCGCGTCACGCACGTCAGACATCAGCTTGCCGCGCGAGTCGGTCACGATGTCTTTCACGTCCAGGCGACCGATTTCGGAACGCAGACGGTCGCTGAACTTGCGTTTCAGCAGCACTTCGGCCTGGGAGACGTCGCCGCCGCCGGTCGCCAGATAGTAACGGCTGAAATCGCTGATGCGCCACTTCAGATAGGAGTCGACGATCAGGTCTTTCTTCTCGCTGGTCACGAAGCGATCGGCCTGGTTGTCCATGGTCTGGATACGCGCATCCAGGTTCTTCACGGTCTCAATGAACGGGATCTTGAGGTGCAGACCCGGCGCATACACCAGCGGCTTGTTTTCGCCATCGCGCAGCACCTTGCCGAAGCGCAGCACGATGCCGCGCTGGCCTTCCTGCACCACGAACAGCGAAGCGTACAGCACCACCAGCACCGCGAGGACAATAACTACAAAAGACTTACGCATTGATTACTCTCTCCCTACGCGAGTGGTGTCGTCACGCTGCGCATTCGCCCGGCGCTGCTCCATAACCGATCCGCCGCTGGTGCGCGGAGTGCTGCTGTTGGCAGCCGGCGCAGGATTCGGATTAAGGCGAATCAGGCTGGTATCCTTATTATTGCCGCTCTCCGTCGCCGCGCCTTGGCCGCGCAGCATCTGATCCAGCGGCAGCACCATCAGGTTGTTGCCTTTGTCGCTCACCAACACCTTACGGGTATGGCCCAGCACTTTTTCCATGGTTTCGATATACAGACGCTCGCGGGTGATCTGCGGTGCGGACTTGTATTCCGGCAACAGCTTGGCAAAGCGCGCCACCTCACCCTGAGCTTCCAGGACGGTGCGGTCCTTATAAGCCTTGGAGTCTTCCAGCAGACGCTGCGCCTGGCCGTTCGCACGCGGCTGAACTTCGTTGGCGTAAGCTTCCGCTTCACGGATGTATTGCTGCTCGTTCTCACGCGCGGCGATCGCATCGTCGAACGACGCCTTCACCTCTTCCGGCGGACGCGCCGCCTGGAAGTTGACGTCCAGCAGCGTGATGCCCATGTTGTAAGGACGAATGGTCTCTTCCAGCATGCGCTGCGTATCGTTACGCACCACGGTACGGCCTTCAGTCAGGATGCGATCCATCGAGTATTTGCCGATCACGCCGCGCAGGGCGCTGTCGGTCGCCTGGCTCAGGCTGTCGTCGGCATTGACGACGCTGAACAGGTACGCTTCCGGGTTGGTCACGCGGTACTGCACGTTCATTTCCACGCGCACCACGTTTTCATCGGAGGTCAGCATCACGCCGGACGCTGCCAATTCGCGCACGGACTCCACGTTCACCGGACGCACGTCGTCAATGAAGGTCGGCTTCCAGTTCAGGCCCGGCTGCACCAGATGGCTGAACTTACCGAAACGCGTCACGACGCCGCGCTCGGCTTCCTTGATGGTGTAGAAGCCGCTGGCGGCCCAGATCACCACCACGGCGACCGCCGCGATACCGATAATGCGGCCGCTGAAGCCCGGACCAGAGGTGCCGGTGCCGCCGCTATTGCTGTTGGAGCCTTTGCCCCCGCCGAAACCGCTCAATTTCTTGCTCAGTTTGCGGAAGATATCGTCCAAATCAGGTGGCCCTTGATCACGACCGCCTTTGTTGTTACCGCCAGAGTTGCCGCCATTGTTATTGCTGCTCCCCCACGGGTCGCGGTCCTGTCCGTTATTACCGGGCTGATTCCACGCCATGTTTTAGCTCCATATTCTGTGATTGGGTACTTCAGGCTTTCGCGAAGCATAAATGTAACAGGATATGATCATACGATAAAGTCAATCAGGTCCTGTTCTTGCTTGCAGAGACGACGCCATTCGACGATCGGCATTCGCACCACCACGCCAATGCTGCCGTCTTCTTCGTTCCACTCTTTTTCAATCGCCTGAAGCTGGTAAAAACGGCTGCGAAGACGGCCTGCCCGTGGCGGTAAGCGCAATTCGTAATGCGCGATCTCCCCCGATAAGCGCTCCGTCAACGCCTGATACAGCAACGGAATACCCTCTCCGCTGGCGGCGGACAGCCACACCCGGATCGGCAGGTTTTCGTCGTTGCGGTCGATACGCGGCACAAAATCGTCCAGCATATCTATTTTGTTCATCACTAACAGTGTAGGAATTTCATCCGAGTCTATCTCCGCCAGCACGGTGTTCACCGCTTCGATGTTCTCATCGACGCGCGGATCTGCGGCATCGATGACGTGCAGCAGCAGAGATGCCTGGCGCGTTTCCTGCAGCGTCGCCTTGAAGGCGGCCACCAGATCGTGCGGCAGGTGCCGGATAAAGCCTACGGTATCCGCCAACACGGTATCCCCCACGTCCGGCACGTCAATGCGCCGCAACGTAGGATCCAGGGTGGCAAATAGCTGGTCCGCCGCATACACCTCGGCAGACGTTATTCGGTTAAACAGGGTGGATTTGCCGGCGTTGGTGTAGCCCACCAGCGATACGGTCGGCACATCGGCGCGGGTCCGCGCGCGTCGGCCTTGTTCACGCTGCTTTTCTACCCGCTCCAGGCGGCGCAGAATCAAGCTGATGCGATCGCGCAACAGGCGACGGTCGGTCTCAAGCTGGGTTTCCCCCGGCCCGCGCAGGCCAATCCCCCCTTTTTGCCGCTCCAGGTGCGTCCAGCCGCGTACCAGGCGCGTGGCGATGTGACGCAACTGCGCCAGCTCCACCTGCAGCTTACCTTCATGGGTGCGGGCACGCTGGGCAAAGATGTCTAAAATCAGCCCGGTGCGATCGATCACCCGGCATTCGCACAGGCGCTCGAGGTTTCTTTCCTGCGCCGGGGAAAGGGAATGATCAAACAGGACAACAGACGCGCCGCTGGCTTTCACCGCATCTGCAATTTCTTCGGCCTTTCCTTCGCCGACAAAGTACTTCGGATGCGGGGCTTTGCGGCTACCAGTCACCACTTGCAAAGCTTCGACACCGGCTGAGGAGACCAGCGATTCGAACTCGTTGAGGTCTTCCGTATCTTTGTCTTGCGAGAAATAGATATGAACCAGTACGGCCTGCTCACCGGCTTCATAACGGTCAAACAAGCGTGCAACCTCTCAAACGGACACTCACCGTGAGTTTGGGGGACATAAACAGCCCGCGGCTGCTTATGCTCCCCGTCATGGTTGACTTGCAACGCGCTTTATTCAGCGTCATCGCTTTCCTGCTGCGGCTGTTGCTGCGCAGACGGATTGTTGCCATGGTGATAGTTGCTTGAACCGCCGCTCGGGTTGTTGCTGTGATGCGAAACCGGGCGTGACGGGACAACGGTAGAGATAGCGTGCTTGTACACCATCTGGCTAACCGTGTTCTTCAACAGGATGACAAACTGGTCAAAAGACTCAATCTGGCCTTGCAGCTTAATACCATTCACCAAATAAATAGAAACCGGAACACGTTCACGACGCAATGCGTTCAGGAACGGATCTTGCAAAGATTGCCCCTTAGCCATTCTATCTTTTCCTTATTTGCTTGTTGTTTGTAACTAAGAACCTGTCGGCTCTAAAATAAACGACGTAAAAAATTTGCGCGCTGAATACTCAGCAATTGTACACAATCACCCAACCTATGCACTAACAACCTGTGTCACCGAGTCCAAAGCCTCTCCCGGCTTTTCACTGTCCAACCAATGGACCGACTCCCAACCCCGTAACCAGGTCATCTGGCGTTTAGCCAACTGACGCGTTGCGCAAATACCACGATAAACCATCTCATCGTAACTAATTTCACCAGACAAGTATGACCACATCTGGCGGTAACCGACACAGCGAATGGAGGGCAAGTCCGTATGCAAATCACCCCGTGCGAAAAGTGCACGCGCTTCCGTCTCAAAACCCGCCGCCAACATTTGATGGTACCGCAGCTCGATGCGTTGATGGATCAACTCACGGCTGGTCGGCGCTATCGCAAATTGGTGAACTTGATACGGCAACGATTCACCCGAAATTTTAGTCAGTTCCGTTAAAGTTTTACCCGAAATAAAAAAAACTTCCAGTGCTCTGGACAGTCTCTGCGGATCATTCGGATGAATTCTCAATGCCGCGACCGGATCGATCGCCTGTAACTGACGGTGCAACGCCTCCCAGCCCTGCTCCGCCGCTTGCCGTTCGATGCGCTCGCGCACCGCGGGATCGGCGGACGGCAACGGCGACAATCCTTCCAGCAACGCCTTGAAATACAACATGGTGCCGCCCACCAACAGCGGAATGCGGCCGGCGGCGGTGATGTCGGCCATCTCTTTCAGCGCATCGGCGCGAAACTCCGCGGCCGAGTAAGCTTCGGCGGGATCGCGGATATCGATCAGCCGGTGCGGCGCCTGCGCCAATTCTTCGGCGCTCGGCTTGGCGGTGCCGATATCCATGCCGCGGTAAATCAGCGCGGAATCGACGCTGATCAGCTCCACCGGCAGGCGTTCACGCAGCGCGATCGCCAGCGCAGTCTTGCCCGAGGCGGTTGGCCCCATGATGAAAATAGCCGGGGGACGTGGTGTCATTTCAGTGTCAGTCATGCTTGAGGGCCGCCAGTGCGGCCTGTAAATCAACGGGTTGTAAAAGTCCGCTCGGTGGCGATTTGACCAGCTGCGGGCAAAGTCGTTCAACGTCGGTCAGCAATTGTATCGCTTGCGAGGTGTTCCACTGTTCATGTTCGCTGCCAAGGCGGCGAGCGAGCCAGGTAGCCAGCACCGCGGGCGACATCTCCTGATGTTCGGCCAGATAGCCTAACAGTTCGGGTATCAGTTTTTGTAAATTTTGTTGGCGTAATGGTAAAGGCACTGCGCGCAGCGTCACACGGCCGTGATCCGCCTGCAGATCCAGCCCCATCATCGTCAGCAGCGCCTGATGCCGCGCGATGGCCGCCGCTTCGCTCTTCTCCAACGTCAGCTTGACTGGGATCAGCAGCGGCTGCGGCCGCAGCCCTTCTGCCGGCGGGTTGAGCTGCGCCTGGCGCAGCCAGCGTTCCGCCACCGTCAGGTTAAGCAACGCCGGCTGCTGGCGCTGTTCAATCAACGCATAACACGGCGGATGGATCATCAGCACCCGGCCAAAGCTGTGTTGCCCGCTCGCCAACGGCGTTTCCGCTGCGGCTTTCGCCGGCGGGAACAGCGGCGGCTTGCTCGGGGTTTCCGGCGCGGCCTCGGCCGGCAGCTCGGCGGCGGGCTGCATCAGTTTACCGTACAGCTCGCCTTCGCGTTTTTGGTAACCGCCCGCCGTTTGCCAACCGGGCTGCGGCGCGCGCTCGCGGGCGGCGCCGGGCGATGACGGCGTTTCACGACGCGACGCCGGCAAAGAAAAATGGTTGCCGCCGGCGGCGACGCGGTTTTCCTGCTGCCAGACCGGCGCGGGCGCTTCGTCCGGCGTTTCCGCCAGCGGCAGCAACGGCGTCTGCCCGGCCTGTTGCAGCACGGTGGTCACTGCCTGGTAGATAAAATCGTGCACCAGCCGCGCCTGATGGAAACGCACCTCGTGCTTGGCGGGATGAACGTTGACATCCACCTGGTGCGGATCGACCTCCAGATACAGCACGTAAGCGGGCTGCTGATCGTCCTTCAACTGATCCTGATAGGCCTGACGAATGGCGTGATTGATCAAACGATCGCGCATCATGCGACAGTTGACGTAACAATACTGCATTTCACCCAGTTGGCGTGCCCCGGCCGGATCCGCCACCCAACCGCGGATGCTCAGATCGCCGTGCTGCCAGTCGATGCTCAACGCATGCTGTAAAAACGCCGGGCCGCAGATGCTGCCTAAACGGCGCTCGTGCTGGCTCTCTTCCTTCGCCGCCCGGTATTGGCGGATCAGTTTGCCGTTGTGGCTGAGGTTGATCGCCACATCGAAACGCGCCAGCGCGATGCGCCGCACCACTTCATCGATATGGCCAAATTCGGTTTTCTCGGTGCGCATGAACTTGCGGCGCGCCGGAGTATTGTAAAACAGATCCAGCACTTCCAGCGTGCTGCCGACCGGGTGCGCGGCGGGTTTGACCGTCACCGCCTGCTCGCGCCCTTCGGCGTAGGCTTGCCACGCTTCGCTCTGCTCGGCGGTGCGCGACGTCAGGGTCAAACGGGACACCGAACTGATACTGGCCAGCGCTTCGCCGCGAAAACCGAGGCTGACGATCGCTTCCAGGTCGTCGAGCGTGCTGATTTTACTGGTAGCGTGCCGCGCCAGCGCCAGCGCCAAATCGTCCTTGCCGATGCCGCAGCCGTTATCGCGAATGCGGATCAGCTTGGCACCGCCGCGTTCGATATCGATATCGATGCGCGTCGCACCGGCGTCCAGACTGTTTTCCACCAGCTCCTTGACCACCGACGCGGGGCGTTCAACCACCTCTCCGGCGGCGATCTGGTTGGCGAGCTGTGGCGGTAACACCTGGATAGGCATGCTGACTCCTGTAGCGGTGGCGCTAGGCCTGCGGAATGGTCAGCGTCCGATCCAGCGGCGCGACGTCCGACTTCAGATTATTGACCCGTTTCAGATCGCCGACGCTGACCCCATAACGAGAAGCGATAGAGGACAGCGTGTCCCCACGGGCCACTTTATGTTTAGACGGCTTCTTCGCCGGCGTTTTCGCCTTGGCGACGGCGGTGACGGCGGCGGTTTTCCCCGCCGGCACCTTCAGGCGTTGCCCGACCCACACGCCGTCTTTCTTCAGTTTGTTCAGATCCCGCAGGGCCGCCATGGTGGTGCCGTAGCTGTCGGCGATGCCGGACAGCGTCTCCGCCCGCTTCACCACGTGGATCTGGGTCTTGCCGCTAACGCTGCGGCTCGCGCCGGCCGGGCTGACGATAGGCTCCGGCTGGCGCACGTCTGGTGTTGAGGTGTTAACCGCCGCTGCGACGTCCAGCGGTCGGTTTTCCACCTTTGGGTCGGCTTGCAGCGGATGCGCCAGGAAGTAGCTGCGCAGGCCGTTATGAATGGCCTTGGCAATCTTTTCCTGATACGCGCTACTGCCCAGCAGCCGCTCCTCCGTGCTATTACTGATAAATCCTGTTTCCACCAGCAGCGATGGAATATCCGGCGAACGCAGCACGCCCAGGCTGGCGTGTTCCGGCCGGCGTTTATGCAACGAGCCGACGCTCTGCAGCTGCTGCAGCACTTTCACCGCCACATCGTACCCGACGCGCTGCGAGTGGCCGAACTGCAGATCCAGCACCGCCTGGCTCAGATAAGGGTCGGCCTGGCTGTTGGCCAGCAAATCGCCGGCGCCGCCGAGCAGCTCAGACTGCTTCTCGTGCTGTTCCAGCCAGCCGGCCATTTCGCTGTTGGCGCGGCGGTTGGACAGCACCCAGACGGAAGCGCCGCTGGCGCTGCGGTTTGGCGCGGCATCGGCGTGGATGGAGACCAGCACGTTGGCGCCCTGTTTGCGCGCAACGTCGGAACGCCCCATCACCGAGATAAAATAGTCGCCGTTACGCGTCAGCACCGGTTTGAACTGCGGATCGGCGTCCAGCATCGCCTGCAGGCGGCGCGCGATGGCGATGGTGACATTCTTTTCTTTCAACCCGCTCGGGCCGATGGCTCCCGGATCCTGGCCGCCGTGGCCGGCGTCGATCGCCACCACCACCCGATCGCCGGAACCGGCGGAAACGCGGCTGCTGCGCGGCGTGACCTCAGTGGCGGTGCCTGCGACCACAGTCTGTTTTTGGGTAAAGGGATTCGATCCCGTCGGCGCTTTGCGCAGCGGCGGCTCCGGCGCTTCACGCACCGCAACCGGCGCCTGACGCGGCGGTTGACTGACGGCGACCGGCGGAGGCGTTTGCACCGGCGCTTTACGCGCCACGATATTGGCGCCGCCTTCGGCCGAAATGGTGAACACCACGGTATGCACGCCGCCGTTCTGGCGAGTGGAAACGCGGGTTTTGGCGCGCTGGGTCAGATCAAACACCAGACGCACGCTCTGAGCGTCTTTCGGCGCGCTGGAGCGAATGCTCTTTACCAGGTTTTGCCCGCTAAAGTTGAGCGGCAGGCCGCCGACTTTGCCCTTCTGGTTAACGTCCAGCACCACCCGTTCCGGGCCGTGCAGCGGGAAAAACGCATAGTCCGGCGGGCCATTGAAGCTCACCGACACCGTCGCTTCGCGTTGGGCGTTCGACACTTTGATATCGGACAGCGAGGACGCCGCCAGCGCGTTCAACGCGCCGAGCGGCCCCAGCACGGCGATCAGCATGATGACCGCAAATTTTTTCAACACCTGCGTCATTGCAGCATCATCCCTGTGATCCATGAATGCGGTCTAACAACTGGCTGCCGTATGCGGAAATCGCCTCAATCTTCGCCTCTCGCCCCTCGCCCTGATAGCCGAGGTGCAGCGCCAGGTCCGGCTCCGGCAGCACGCCGGTGCCCTGCTGCGGCCATTCGACCAGGCAGATGGCGTCTTGCGCGAAGTAATCGCGAATGCCCATGAATTCAAGCTCTTCCGGATCGGCCAGGCGATACAGATCGAAGTGATACACCGCTAGCGGCTGCAAGGCATAGGGTTCCACCAGCGTGTAGGTCGGGCTTTTGACGTTGCCCTGATGCCCCAACGCCTGCAGGAAGCCACGGCTGAAGGTGGTTTTACCGGCGCCCAGGTCGCCGTAGAGATAGATGACGCTGGCGCGATCGCAGGCCTTGGCCAAAGTGGTGCCCAAAGCGACAGTCGCTGCCTCGTCCGGCAGAGGTAAAACGAGTTCTTTCATTCGATAAAGTCTATTTTGCCCACTCAGGGTTAACGAAATGAAGGATGTCCGGCAGTAAATCGGTCGCCAACATGCCTCTTGTTCCTTGTCTTTCCGCTACGCGATCGCCGGCCGCGCCATGCACGACGCAGCCCGCACAGGCGGCATCATACAGCGGGAGCTTTTGCGCCAGCAAACCGCCGATGATGCCCGACAGCACATCGCCCATGCCGCCGGAGGCCATGCCGGCGTTGCCGACGTCGGCGATCGCCATCTGCCCCTGCTCATCGGCGATCAGCGTACCGGCGCCTTTCAGCACCGCCACGCCGCCGTAGCGCGCCGTCAGCTTGCGCACGGCAAGTAAGCGATCACTCTCGATGTCGGCAGTGCTGCAGCTCAACAGCCGCGCCGCCTCTCCAGGATGCGGAGTCATCACGCGATTCTGCCGTTTCTCGGGATTTAATGCCAGCAAGTTCAGCGCATCGGCGTCCCACAAGGCTGGTTTATCGCTGGTTTGCAGCACGCTCAAGGCGTTTTTGCCCCACTCAGCCTGGCCCAGCCCCGGGCCAATCACCAGCACATCCGCCCATTGCATCGCCTGCCGCAGCGTCGCCTCGTCGAGCGCCTGCGCCATCAGCTCCGGCCTGGCCGCCAGCAGCGGCGCAACATGATCAATGTGAGTAAGCACTCGCACCAATCCAGCCCCGCTGCGCAGCGCCGCTTCCGCCGCCATGCGAATGGCGCCGCCGAATCCGCGGTCGCCGCCCACCAGCAGCAGACGACCATGTTCGCCCTTATGGGCGCAGGGGCGCCGCGGATGCAGCCAGCGCGGCAACGCCTCGGCGGTAAGCCGCTGAATCTGCTCCGGTTGCTTCGCCAACCAATCCGATAAGCCTAGCGCATTCTGATGAAGTTGCCCGACCCAGTCGCGCGCCTGCCCGGTCAGCAAACCCGGCTTGAGGCCGATGAACGTGACGGTGTGCGCGGCACGCACCACCGCGCCCGGCGCCGCGCCGCTTTCCGCCAGCAGGCCGGACGGGATATCGAGCGCCACCACCGGCGCCGAATGGCGGTTGGCGGCCTCAATCAGCGCATCAAAAGGCGCACGCGGCGCGCTGCCCAGGCCAGTGCCCAGCAAGCCGTCGATAATGAGCGAAACAGACGCCGGCCAGCGGCTGTTCGCCGGCAGAATATCGCCGCCTGCAGCTTGCCAGGCCTCGCGAGCCGCTGCGGCTTCCGGTGGCAAAGGGCGTGCGCCTTCGCAGGCGATCAGCGTCACCTGCACGCCCGCCGCCTTCGCCAGGCGCGCCACCACATAGCCGTCGCCGCCGTTGTTGCCGTGGCCACACAGCACCAGCCAGTGGTCACGGGAGGGGTACGCGTTGCGAGCCAGCGCGTAGGCCGCCTGACCGGCGCGCTGCATCAAATCGTAAAGAGAAATACCGAGCGAGGCCGCCGCCGCGGGTTCCGAACGACGGATCCAATCCGCAGGCCAGACAGAGTGTGGTAAACTGTCAGCGTATGCTTTTTCACTGTGGCCCGTCATGACGCACCCCCTCGATCTTCATCAACTCGCCCAACATATCAAGCAATGGGGGCAATCGCTAGGATTCCAGCAGGTTGGCATCTGCGATACCGATCTGAGCCTTGAAGAGCCGAAGCTGCAGGCCTGGCTCGACAAGCAGTACCACGGCGAGATGGAATGGATGGCGCGCCACGGCATGTTGCGCGCACGCCCTCACGAACTGTTGCCGGGCACGCTGCGAGTGATCAGCGTACGCATGAACTACCTGCCGGCCAAGGCGGCGTTCGCCAGCACCTTGCAGAATCCGCAACTGGGCTACGTCAGCCGCTACGCGCTGGGGCGTGACTATCACAAGCTGTTGCGCCAGCGCCTGAAAAAACTGGGCGATCAGATCCAGGAATACTGCGGCGAGTTGAATTTCCGCCCCTTTGTCGATTCTGCGCCGGTGATGGAGCGCGCGCTGGCCGCCAAGGCGGGCATCGGCTGGGTTGGTAAACACTCACTAATTCTCAACCGTGAAGCCGGGTCGTGGTTTTTCCTCGGCGAGTTGCTGATCGATCTGCCGCTGCCGGTGGATCGGCCGCAGGAAGAGCAGTGCGGCCGCTGCGTCGCCTGCATCACCACTTGCCCGACCGGCGCCATCGTCGCCCCCTATACTGTCGACGCCCGGCGCTGCATCTCCTACCTCACCATCGAGCTGGAAGGCGCGATCCCGGAAGAATTTCGCCCGCTGCTCGGCAACCGCATCTACGGCTGCGACGACTGCCAGCTGATCTGCCCGTGGAATCGCTTTTCGCAGCTCACTGACGAAGACGATTTCAGCCCGCGCGCCGCACTGCATGCGCCGCAGCTGATCGATCTGTTCAACTGGACAGAAGAAAAATTCCTGCGCATCACCGAAGGCTCGGCGATACGCCGCATCGGCCACCTGCGCTGGTTGCGCAATATCGCCGTGGCGCTGGGCAATGCGCCTTATGAGGACGGCGTCGTGCTCGCGCTGCGCACGCGTTTGGGCCAGGACAGCATGCTGGACGAGCATATCCACTGGGCGCTGGCGCAACAGCTTGCTCGCCGTGAAGCGCAGGGCATCGAGGTGCAGACGGCACAGAAAAAACGGCTGATACGGGCTGTGGAAAAAGGTTTGCCGAGGGACGCCTGACGGCGTGCGCCGCGCGGCCGCATCACCGGCATCCTTACTCTGTGGATTTGTGCATAAAAATAAAAACACGTTGTCTTTCAACTGCAACAAAAAGAGCAAGTGATCGGCATAACGTTTTGGGATAAATAAATAAGCATATAAATCAAATAGATAAATATTTAATTTGTATGACGTTGATTTTTCAGGCAGGCGAGTTTATGTGCAGAGGCTGTGGATAACTCTGTTCACAACATTTTTACCGGGCGTGTAAAACGGGACAAAAATCCGCGCCGGATAAGGCGTTGGACTTGAGTTTGAAACGAAGAGAAAATTGGAGCGGGAAACGAGACTCGAACTCGCGACCCCGACCTTGGCAAGGTCGTGCTCTACCAACTGAGCTATTCCCGCATAGAGATGCTTTCGGCATCCGGTCACCAAACACTGGCGTGACCTTTGAATTTTTGGAGCGGGAAACGAGGCTCGAACTCGCGACCTCAACCTTGGCAAGGTTGCGCTCTACCAACTGAGCTATTCCCGCGTCGCATAGGTACTGCTTGATACTGCTTTATTTATTCATCATGCCGCATCGCGACATTGTTGAATTTGGAGCGGGAAACGAGACTCGAACTCGCGACCCCGACCTTGGCAAGGTCGTGCTCTACCAACTGAGCTATTCCCGCCCGGCGTATCGATGGTGGAACGTTACGAAATTCTTCATCGGTACGGGGTGCGCATTATACGAGAAATCCTTTTTGCCGCAAGCCCCTGAAAGCAAAAAAACGCGATTTTTGTTTGATTGCCGATTAAAGCGCCAGATTGGCGAATTAAGCGGCTAAAAACGGCGTATTTTCCCCGCAGGGGCCGCCATCGCCTTAAAGCTGAATGAAATGTTCGCGGTAATAAGCCAGTTCGGCCACCGATTCGCGGATGTCATCCAGCGCCTGATGGGTGCCCTGCTTCTTAAAGCCGCCAAGAATTTCCGGCTTCCAACGGCGTGCCAGTTCCTTCAGCGTGCTGACGTCCAGGTAGCGGTAATGGAAGTAGGCTTCCAGCTCCGGCATGTAGCGGAACAGGAAACGGCGATCCTGGCCCACGCTGTTGCCGCAGATCGGCGATTTGCCGGCCGGCACCCATTGCTGCAGGAAGGCGATGGTTTCCAGCTCGGCGGCGCGATCGTCCTGGCGGCTGGCTTTCACCCGCTCCACCAGCCCGCTGCCGGTATGGGTGCGCACGTTCCACTCGTCCATCAAGGCCAGCTGCTCGTCGGATTGGTGCACGGCGATCACCGGCCCTTCGGCCAGGATGTTCAGGTTGGCGTCGGTGACCAGCGTGGCTATCTCGATAATGCGGTCACGCTCGGGATCCAGCCCGGTCATCTCCAAATCGATCCAAATCAGGTTATTTTCGTTTCCTGTCATGATGTTTCCTGCCTAAAAGCCGAGAGAAAAACGCTGTGCGGACGAGACGACGGGCGCCGCCGGTGGCGACGCGCCGCAGCCGGCGGCTAACAACGGTTATTTAATATAAAATAGCGTGTATCATAGTCTTTTTGGTCGCCTTGGGCGACATATACCCTGACGGGTTCAAGGCTGCGCCGGGGGCAACTCCCCACCGCGGCTGTGCATATACGTAAAGGTATAAAACCGATTCAAGTGAGGCGCAGTGAGTAAGAACAAACTGTCCAAAGGTCAGCAACGCCGCGTGCAGGCGAACCATCAGCGCCGTTTGAAGCGCGCCGATAACAAACCGGAACCGGATGATTCCCAGCTGGGCGAGCCGCAGGAAGGCGTCGTCATCAGCCGTTTCGGCATGCACGCCGACGTTGAGGCGCCGGATGGCACTCAGCACCGCTGCAACATCCGCCGCACGCTGCGTTCGCTGGTCACCGGCGATCGCGTGGTGTGGCGCCCCGGCCTGGGCACCCATGAAGGGGTGAAGGGCATCGTGGAAGCGGTGCACGAGCGCACCTCGGTGCTGACGCGCCCGGACTTCTATGACGGCGTGAAGCCGATCGCCGCCAATATCAATCAGATCGTCATCGTGTCGGCGATCCTGCCCGAGCTGTCGCTGAACATCATCGACCGCTATCTGGTGGCCTGCGAAACGCTCGAAGTCGAGCCGCTGATCGTGCTCAACAAAATTGACCTGCTGGACGCCGAAGCGCGCAAGCTGGTCGACGGCATGATGGATATCTATCGCAAGATTGGCTACCGGGTGCTGGAAGTCTCCAGCCAGACGCGGGAAGGCATGGCGGAATTCGAACAGGCGCTGGCCGGGCGCATCAGCATCTTCGCCGGCCAGTCGGGGGTCGGCAAATCCAGCCTGCTGAACGCGCTGCTGCCGCCGTCTGAAGAGCAAATTCTGGTAAATCAGGTTTCCGACGTCTCGGGCCTCGGGCAACATACCACCACCGCCGCGCGGCTGTACCACTTCCAGCACGGCGGCGACGTGATCGACTCCCCCGGAGTGCGCGAGTTTGGCCTGTGGCACCTGGAGCCGGAACAAATTACCCGCGGCTTTGTCGAATTCCGTGATTATTTAGGCGGTTGCAAATTCCGCGACTGCCGCCACGATACCGATCCCGGCTGCGCTATCCGCGCGGCGATGGAGAAAGGCGATATCGCGCAAGAGCGTTTCGACAACTACCACCGCATTCTGGAAAGCATGGCGCAGGTGAAGGTTCGCAAGAACTTCACGGACGCCGCAGACTGACACTGACGGGCGGGCATTGACGACGGCGGAGCCCTCGTTACAATGCGCGCCCTTTACCCTGATTCACGAGGTTAACGTGCTGGATAGCATCAAGATTAAACTGCAATATTGGCTGCCGAAGCTGGCGCTGACCCGCCTGGCGGGCTGGGGCGCCGACAAACGTGCCGGCTGGCTGACCCAACTGGTGGTCAAAACCTTCGCCCGCTACTACCGCGTGGACATGCAGGAAGCGCAAAACCCGGACCTGGCGTCTTACGCCACCTTCAACGACTTCTTCGTGCGCCCGCTGCGCGATGGCGCGCGCCCGATCATCGCCGACGCCAACTGGCTGGCGCTGCCCGCCGATGGCGCCATCAGCCAGCTCGGCCCGATCCGCGAGGATCAAATCTTCCAGGCCAAAGGCCACCACTACAGCCTGGAAGCGCTGCTGGCCGGCAACTATCTGTTGGCCGAGCCGTTCCGCAACGGCCTGTTCGCCACCACCTACCTGGCGCCGCGCGACTATCACCGCGTCCACATGCCGTGCGCCGGCGTGCTGCGCGAAATGATCTATGTGCCGGGCGATCTGTTCTCGGTCAACCCGCTCACCGCCGCCAACGTGCCTAACCTGTTCGCACGCAACGAGCGCGTGATCTGCGTCTTCGACACCGACATCGGGCCGATGGTGCAAATCCTGGTCGGCGCCACCATCGTCGGCAGCATTGAAACCGTCTGGGCCGGCACCGTCACGCCGCCGCGCGAAGGCATTATCAAGCGCTGGACCTACCCGGCCGCTGGTGAAGAAGGCGCCATCACATTGGAAAAAGGCGCCGAGATGGGCCGTTTCAAGCTCGGCTCCACGGTGATCAACCTGTTTACCGCAGGCAGCGTGCAGTTTGCGCCGCAGCTGCATAACGGCACCGTCACCCGCATGGGTGAAGCCTTCGCCGAAATCCCGGCCGCCGCTGAAACACCACAGACCCCGATCTAAAGGAATCGACGCCGTGCGCCTTTTCATCACGCTTTTGCTCGGTTGCCTGTTGTGGCAACCGGCGCTGGCCGCCCCCGTGCCGACCGAGAGCCAGCTCAAACAGGAGCTGAAGCAGGCGGAAAGCAGCAAAAACGCGCCGAATCAGGCGGAAACCACCGAGGCGCTGCAAAGCGCCCTCAACTGGCTGACGGAGCGCAAAGAGTCGCAGACTCGCTCCGAGCAGTATCAGAGGGTGATCGACGATTTCCCGAAGATGACGCAGGAGCTGCGCCGTCAGTTGGTGCTGGAAAGCAACAAGATCCTGCCGAACGGCGACGATTTGCCGGCCGCCGAGCTGGAACAGCAGATCCTGCAAACCAGCAGCCTGCTGCTGGAACAGGCGCGCCTGCTGCAGCAAGAGCAGGATCGCACGCGGGAGATCAGCGATTCGCTCGGCCAGCTGCCGCAGCAGCAGACCGACGCTCGCCGTGCGCTGACGGAAGTGCAGCGCCGCCTGCAGGCGCAGCCTGCCAACCCGACCACGCCGTACGCGCAGGCCGCCCTGGCCCTGCTGCAGACCGAAGCGGCGGCGCGCAAAGCCAAAGTGGACGAGCTGGAGCTGGCGCAGCTGTCGGCCAACAACCGGCAGGAGCTGGCGCGCATGCGCGCCGAGGTCTATAAAAAGCGCCACGAGAAAATAGACGTGCAGCTGCAGGCGCTGCGCAACAACCTCAATGCCCAGCGCCAACGCGAAGCGGAACTGGCGCTGGAAAAAACCGAGCAGTTGGCCGAGCAGAACGGCGACTTGCCAAGAAGCATCAGCCAACAGTTGCAGATCAACCGCGAACTGTCCGCCGCGCTGAACAGCCAGGCGCAGCGCATGGATCTGATTTCGTCGCAGCAGCGGCAGGCGGCGGCACAGACGCTGCAGGTGCGCCAGGCGCTGAGCACCATCATCGAACAGGCCCAGTGGCTCGGCTCGTCGTCGGCGCTGGGGGAAACCCTGCGCGCCCAAGTGGCGACGCTGCCGGAAATGCCCAAGCCGCAACAGCTGGACGGCGACATGGCCCAGCTGCGCGTGCAGCGCCTGCAGTTTGAAAATCAGTTGGAAAAGCTGTCGCAGCGCGAATTCAAGCGCGACGACGGCAGCGCGCTGACCAGCCAGGAGCAGCGCATCGTCGATGCCCAGCTGCGCACCCAGCGCGAGCTGCTCAACTCGCTGCTGTCCGGTTGCGACACCCAAATCCTCGAGCTGACCAAGCTGAAGGTGGCCAACACCCAACTGATCGAAGCGTTGAACGAAATTCGCGACGCCACCCACCGCTATCTGTTCTGGGTGCCGGACGTCAATCCGATCAACTTCTCTTATCCGCTCAACGTGGCGCACGATCTGACGCGCGTCCTGTCGTTGGACACGCTGTCGCAGCTCGGCGGCGCCTTCATGATGATGGTGACCAGCCGCGAAACGCTGATCCCGATCTTCGGCGCCCTGCTGCTGGTGATTTTCAGCATCAGTTCACGCAAGCACTATCACGCCTTCCTCGAGCGCGCCAGCAGCCGCGTCGGCAAGGTGACGCAGGACGAATTCTTCCTCACGGTGCGCACCGTGTTCTGGTCGATTCTGGTGGCGATGCCGCTGCCGGTGCTGTGGGCCGCGCTCGGTTACGGCCTGCAGAGCGCCTGGAACTACCCGGTGGCAGAAGCGATCGGCAAAGGGGTGACCGCCACGCTGCCGATCCTGTGGATCTGCATGATCTGCGCCGCCTTCGCCCACCCGCAGGGGCTGTTCATCGTGCACTTCCGCTGGCCGGCGAAGCAGGTCTCGCGCGCCATGCGCTACTACAAGATGTCGATCTGGCTGATCGTGCCGCTGATCATGGCGCTGATCACCTTCGATAGCCTGAAAGAACGCGAGTTCGCCAACACCCTGGGACGGCTGTGCTTTATCCTGCTGTGTCTGGCGCTGGCGCTGGTCACCCACAGCCTGAAACGCGCCGGCATTCCGCTGTATCTGGATAAAAACGGCTCCGGCGACAACATGCTCAACAGCGCCTTCTGGGGGCTGCTGCTGTCGGCGCCGCTGCTGGCGGCGCTGGCGTCGACCGTCGGTTACCTCACCACCGCGCAGGCGCTGTTGGCGCGCCTGGAGACCTCGGTGGCGATCTGGTTCCTGTTGCTGGTCATCTACCACATCATCCGCCGCTGGATGCTGATCCAACGGCGGCGCATCGCCTTCGATCGCGCCAAACAGCGCCGCGCCGACATCCTGGCCCAGCGCGCCCGCGGCGAAGACGAAACCTCGCACACCCCGAACAGCACCGAAGGCGCCATCGATCCGGACGATTCGGACTTCGATCTGGACACCATCAGCGCCCAGTCGCTGCGGCTGGTGCGGTCGATCCTGACGCTGATCGCGCTGGTGTCGGTGATCGTGCTGTGGTCCGAGATCCACTCCGCGTTCGCCTTCCTGGAAAACATCTCGCTGTGGGACGTGACTTCGACGGTGAACGGCGTAGAGACCGCCCATCCGATCACCCTCGGCGCGGTTCTGATCGCTATTCTGGTGCTGATCATCACCATGCAGCTGGTGCGCAACCTGCCGGCGCTGCTGGAGCTGGCGGTGCTGCAGCACTTGGATCTGTCGCCGGGCACCGGCTACGCCATCACCACCATCACCAAGTACTTGCTGCTGCTGTTCGGCGCGGTGCTCAGCTTCGCCTGGATCGGCATCGAATGGTCAAAACTGCAGTGGGTGGTTACCGCGCTCAGTCTGGGGTTGGGCTTCGGCATGCAGGAGATCTTCTCTAACTTCATCTCCGGCCTGATCATCCTGTTCGAGAAACCGATCCGCATCGGCGACACCGTGACGATCCGCAACCTGACCGGCACCGTCACCAAGATCAATACCCGCGCCACCACCATTTCGGACTGGGACCGCAAAGAGATCATCGTGCCGAACAAAGCGTTCATCACCGAACAGTTCGTCAACTGGTCGCTGTCGGACACCCTGACCCGTGTGGTGCTGACCGTACCGGCGCCGGGCGAAGCCAACAGCGAGGAGGTGACCAAAATCCTGATGAACGCCGCCGAACGCTGCTCGCTGGTGCTGGATAATCCGGCGCCGGAGGTTTACCTGGTCGATCTGCAACAGGGCATCCAGATCTTCGAGATGCGTATTTACGCCGCCGAGATGGGCCACCGCATGCCGCTGCGCCACGAGATCCACCAGCTGATCCTGGCGGGCTATCGCGAGCACGGCATCACGCTGCCGTACCCGCCGTTCCAGGTGCGCACCGAGACGCTGTCGCGGTTGACCAACAACGGCCGTACGCCGCCGTCTACGCCGGCGCCGAACACCAAGCGCGACGCCGGGGGGCTGTAAGCGCTTCTCGCGATAAAAAAAGGGTCGGCAAATGCCGACCCTTTTTGCTTTTCTCACCGCCTGAAACGTCAGGCGATCCCGACCGGGAAGGCTAATACGTCGCTCAGGCTCTCGGCGCCCAGCGCCAGCATCACCAGACGATCCACGCCCAGCGCTACGCCGGAACATTCCGGCATGCCGTGCTGCAATGCCGCCAACAGGTTGTAGTCGATCGGTTGCTGCGGCAGACCGCGCTCCGCGCGTTTGCGGTTGTCCTGCTCGAAGCGCTGCTGTTGTTCACGGCCGTCGGTCAGCTCGCGGAAACCGTTCGCCAGCTCAATGCCCTTGAAGTACACCTCAAAACGCTCCGCCACGCGGTGGTCTTCGGTGCTGATCTCCGCCAACGCCGCCTGGCTGGCCGGGAAGTGGTAAACGAACGCCGGCTTTTCACGGCCGATATGCGGTTCCACGCCCACGGTGAACAGCAGCTGCAGCAGCGTATCGCGATCTTCTTCGGTATCGGCGATGTTGCTCAGATCGAGTTTGGCCGCCGCTTCGCGCAGCTGCGCCTTCTCCGCCGACAGCGGATCGATGTCCAGATGGCGCAGGAACGCCTGCTGATAGGACAGGGTCTCCGCGCTCTCGCAGTCCAGCACCTGTTGCAGCAGATCGTCCACCTCATTCATCAGGCGGTACATGTCGTAGTGCGGACGGTACCACTCCAGCATGGTGAATTCGGGGTTATGGTGCCGCCCGGCTTCTTCATTGCGGAAGCTGCGCCCCATTTGGTAGATCGGGCCGCTGCCCGCCGCCAGCAGGCGCTTCATGTGATATTCCGGGCTGGTCATCATGTATAGCGTCAGGCCCTCTGCCGCCCCCGGCCCGACGAAACGCGTCTCGAACGGGAACAGGTGAACGTCGGTGACCGTCGCCTGGCTCATGGTGGGCGTCTCAACTTCCAGCACGCCACGATCGGCGAAGAAACGCCGGATCTCAGCCAGAATCGCTGCGCGTTTCAACAAATTGGCGATGGGTGCACTAGGCTGCCAGCTTGCCGTTTCGCTCATGGTAATTAACTCCGAAATCAAACAGGGGATGCAGTCTACTCGCATCCTTGCAGCCAAACAAATTCTTCACGATGCGCAACCGGCCATAACGCCAATTTCCGATAAATAGGCGGCAAAAGCGCGTTAAAAAGGGTAAAGCACGCCGAACGCGCGAAAAGGCAGGCAAGCCTGTTGGGCAAGCGTTAATCGACAAAACAATCGATCACATCAAATTTCGACTACTTAACTTTAGGTATAGTTAATTCCCCATTATTGGTGGGAGATATCTATCCTTAACCTTTAAGCAACATTAATCGGTTCAATTAGTTAGCACCCGAAGAGTTCGCTAAATTTTAAGCATAGATATTTAACTTGCCGTTCTTAACAAGAACATTGGAGGAATGCAGTGCAAACCTTTAACGCCGATCTTGCCATTATTGGGGCCGGGGGCGCTGGTTTACGTGCAGCAATAGCCGCAGCGGAAGCCAATCCCCAACTGAAAATCGCGCTGATCTCTAAGGTCTACCCGATGCGCAGCCACACGGTCGCCGCCGAGGGGGGCTCCGCCGCCGTCACTCAGGATCACGATACCTTCGACTACCACTTCCACGACACCGTCGCCGGCGGCGACTGGCTGTGCGAGCAGGACGTGGTCGATCACTTCGTGCATCAGTGCCCGCGCGAGATGACCCAGCTCGAACAATGGGGCTGCCCGTGGAGCCGCAAACCGGACGGTTCGGTCAACGTGCGGCGTTTCGGCGGCATGAAGATCGAACGCACCTGGTTCGCCGCCGACAAGACCGGCTTCCACATGCTGCACACCCTGTTCCAGACCTCGCTGAAATACCCGCAAATTCAACGCTTCGACGAGCACTTCGTACTGGATATCCTGGTGGATGACGGCCAGGCGCGCGGCCTGGTGGCGCTCAACATGATGGAAGGCACCCGCGTGCAGATCCGCGCCAACGCGGTGGTGATGGCCACCGGCGGCGCCGGGCGCGTTTACCGCTACAACACCAACGGCGGCATCGTCACCGGCGACGGCATGGGCATGGCGTTCTACCACGGCGTACCGCTGCGCGACATGGAGTTCGTGCAGTATCACCCGACCGGCCTGCCCGGTTCCGGCATCCTGATGACCGAGGGCTGCCGCGGCGAAGGCGGCATTCTGGTGAACAAAGACGGCTACCGCTACCTGCAAGACTACGGCATGGGCCCGGAAACCCCGCTGGGCGAGCCGAAGAACAAATACATGGAGCTGGGCCCACGCGACAAAGTGTCCCAGGCCTTCTGGCACGAATGGCGCGCCGGCCGCACCATCGCCACCCCACGCGGCGACGTGGTCTACCTCGATCTGCGCCACCTGGGCGAGAAAAAGCTGCTGGAACGGTTGCCGTTCATCTGCGAACTGGCCAAGGCCTATGTCGGCGTCGATCCGGTGAAAGATCCGATCCCAGTGCGCCCTACCGCGCACTACACCATGGGCGGCATTGAAACCGACCAGAACTGCGAAACCCGCATCAAGGGGCTGTTCGCGGTCGGCGAATGTTCCTCCGTCGGCCTGCACGGCGCCAACCGTCTCGGCTCCAACTCGCTGGCGGAACTGGTGGTATTCGGCCGCGTCGCCGGTGAGCACGCGGCGCGGCGCGCGCTGGAAACCGCGCCAGCCAACGGCGCCGCGCTGGATGCGCAAACACGCGACGTCGAAACCCGCCTGAGCAACCTGATGAAGCAGGAAGGCAACGAAAACTGGGCGAAGATCCGCGACGAAATGGGGCTGTCGATGGAAGAAGGCTGCGGCATCTACCGCACGCCGGAGCTGATGCAAAAAACCATCGATAAGCTGGCCGAGCTGAAAGAGCGCTTCAAACGCGTCAAACTCACCGACAACACCAGCGTGTTCAATACCGATCTGCTGTACACCATCGAGCTGGGCTACGGCCTGGACGTCGCCGAATGCATGGCGCACTCCGCATTTAACCGCAAAGAGTCGCGCGGCGCCCACCAGCGCCTGGACGAAGGCTGCACCGAGCGTGACGACGTCAACTTCCTCAAGCATACGCTGGCGTTCCATAACCCGCAGGGCGCGCCGCGTCTCGAATACAGCGACGTGAAAATCACCAAGCTGCCGCCGGCCAAACGCGTCTACGGCGCAGAAGCCGAAGCGCAGGAGAAAAAGAATAAGGAGCAGGCAAATGGCTGAGATGCAAACCCTGAAGATCGACGTCATGCGCTATAACCCGGAAAGTGACGCCGAGCCGCATTTCGTCACTTACGCCGTGCCTTATGATGAACAGACCTCGCTGCTTGATGCGCTGGGCTACATCAAGGATAACCTGGCGCCGGACCTCTCCTACCGCTGGTCGTGCCGCATGGCGATCTGCGGCTCCTGCGGCATGATGGTCAACCGCGTGCCGAAGCTGGCGTGCAAAACCTTCCTGCGCGACTACGTCGGCGGCATGAAGGTCGAAGCGCTGGGCAACTTCCCGATCGAGCGCGATCTGGTGGTGGACATGACCCACTTCATCGAGAGCCTGGAGGCGATCAAACCGTACATCATCGGCAACGATCGCAAACCGGAGGATGGCCCGAACGTGCAGACCCCGGCGCAGATGGCCAAATACCACCAGTTCTCCGGCTGCATCAACTGCGGCCTGTGCTACGCCGCGTGCCCGCAGTTCGGCCTCAACCCCGAGTTTATCGGCCCGGCGGCGATCACGCTGGCGCACCGCTATAACCTGGACAACCGCGACCACGGCAAGAAACAGCGCATGCCGCAGCTCAACGGCCAAAACGGCGTCTGGAGCTGCACCTTCGTCGGCTATTGCTCTGAAGTCTGCCCGAAACACGTCGATCCCGCCGCCGCCATCCAGCAGGGCAAGGTGGAGAGCGCCAAAGACTTCATGATCGCCATGCTGAAGCCGCAATAAGGGAGAAAAATTGCCATGACAACTCAACGTAAGCCCTATGTGCGCACCATGACGCCCACCTGGTGGCAAAAGCTCGGCTTCTACCGTTTCTACATGCTGCGCGAAGGCACCTCGGTGCTGGCGGTGTGGTTCAGCATCGTGCTGCTGTACGGCGTGTTCGCGCTGAAGGGCGGCGCCGAGAGCTGGGCCGGCTTCGTCGGTTTCTTGCAGAATCCGCTGGTGCTGTTGATCAACGTCGTCGCCCTGCTGGCGGCGGCGCTGCACACCAAAACCTGGTTCGATCTGGCGCCGAAGGCCGCCAATATCGTGGTCAACAGCGAGAAAATGGGGCCGGGCCCCATCGTGAAAGGGCTGTGGGCCGTCACCATCGTCGTCAGCGTGGTCATCCTGGCCGTGGCCCTGATCTAATCCGGAGGAAACATGATAAATCAAGCACCTAAACGTTCCGACGAGCCGGTTTTCTGGGGATTGTTCGGCGCCGGCGGCATGTGGGGGGCGATCGTCGCACCGGCCATCGTACTGCTGGTCGGCATTCTGCTGCCGCTGGGGCTGTTCCCCGGTGAGGCGCTGGGTTACGAGCGCGTGCTGGCGTTCTGCCAGAGCCTGATCGGCCGCCTATTCCTGCTGCTGATGATCATTCTGCCGCTGTGGTGCGGCCTGCACCGCATCCACCATGCGATGCACGATCTGAAGATCCACGTGCCGGCCGGCAAGTGGGTGTTCTACGGTCTGGCGGCGATCCTCAGCGTCGTCACCGTCATCGGCGTCGTCACGCTGTAAACCGCTCAGGCGGCCAACGCCCGTTGGCCGCCCTTTTCTCATCGGCTACACTGTCTACTCGCCCCCGGTAAACAGGAGTCACCGATGCGTTTATGGTCAAAGCTTAGCGTCATGCTTTCCGCCCTGCTCTCCGTCGCCTGCAGCGTCTCCCCGCCTAAAGACATCAAGGTCGTGACCCCTTTCGACAGCCAGCGCTATCTCGGCACCTGGTATGAGATTGCACGTCTGGATCATCGCTTCGAACGCGGTTTACAGCAGGTGACCGCCCACTACAGCCCGCGTGCCGACGGCGGACTGAAAGTCATCAATCGCGGCTTCAATCCGCAGAAACAGCAATGGCAAGAAAGCGAAGGCAAAGCCTACTTTATCGGTTCACCGCAGATCGCGGCGCTGAAAGTATCGTTCTTCGGCCCCTTCTACGGCGGCTACAACGTGATTGCCCTGGATCCGGCGTATCGCTACGCGCTGGTTTGCGGCCCGAACCGCGACTATCTGTGGATCCTGTCGCGCACGCCGACGCTTGACGCCGCCGTGCGCGACCGCTTATTGCAGACAGCCAAAGGCTACGGTTTCGCCACCGACAAGCTGATCTGGGTGCAGCAGTCCGCCGGTCAGTGACTGCTGAACTTCAGCCCGAGTATGCCGACCACGATCAGGCACAGGCTGATGATGCGCGCGATATTGGTCGATTCCCCCAACAGCACCATGCCCATGATGGCCGCGCCCACCGCGCCGATGCCGGTCCACACCGCGTAGGCGGTGCCGGCGGGCAGCGTTTTCATGGCGTTGGCCAACAGCAACATGCTGACCACCATCGCGGCGATGGTGATAATGCTCGGCGTCAGCCGGGTAAAACCGTGGGTGTATTTCAGACCGATAGCCCAAACCACTTCGAGCAAACCGGCGATAAGCAGAATAATCCAGGCCATGAGACGGCCTCCCTACCACTGGGGTCGTCCCCGATAAAATGACGCGTAAACGGGCCGTCCCGTTCAGCGAGGTGATGCATGACGGGTAACCTCACCCGCACTGCGGCAGGATAGCAGCAGCGTTAACGCTCAGGCAAGGGATAGAAATGTGGCGGCTCTCCGCAGCCGGAACGCCGCCGGGTGGAATGCGGATTATTCCGCGCTGCGCTGAATAGCCTTGCCGCCGGCCTGAATGTCTTCACCCACACCGCGGGTGGTATTGCAGGCGGTCAGCGAGCTCAAAATCATCAAAGAGAAGATCGCGATAATACTTTTCTTCAGCATAAGAAAGTCCTTATTTGTCGTTGATGAAAAAGTACGGCTTTCTAAGCGTAGTCAAAATTGACGGAGGGTGTGGGATCGTGACCGGCTTTGTGGCGCAAATACATCGGGTTAAAGGCGGGATCAGCTGGCCGTGCGGGAGATGGCGCCGCCGAGATGCTGAACGTCTTCGCCGAAACCGCGAAACGTATTGCAACTGCTGAGGGAGAAAAGGAACAACAGGGAGAGCACGGCCAACAGCGTTTTCTTGAACATGCGGATTTTCTGCCAACGAACGAGGATGGGATAAAACAGAGGAACCGCGGGGGTTCCTCTGTTTTGAAACTTACTTAACGCGAGAGACGTATTCGCCAGAGCGAGTGTCAACTTTGATCACTTCGCCGATCTGGACGAACAACGGCACTTTTACTACGGCGCCGGTGCTCAGGGTCGCCGGCTTGCCGCCAGTCCCTGCGGTATCGCCTTTCAGGCCAGGATCGGTATCGGTGATTTCCGCTTCGATGAAGTTCGGCGGCTGAACGGCGATTGGACGGCCATCCCACAGGGTGATGATGCACTCTGCGTTATCCTGCAGCCATTTGGCCGCGTCGCCGACGGTTTTGCCGTCAACCTGATGCTGTTCGAAAGACTCAGGGTGCATGAAGTGGTAGAACTCACCGTCGCTGTACAGGTAGTTCATGTTGGTGTCCATCACGTCTGCGCCTTCGCAAGAATCGGTAGACTTGAAGGTTTTTTCCACGCGGGTGCCGGTCAGCAGACGGCGCATTTTCACGCGTGCAAACGCCTGGCCTTTGCCCGGCTTAACGAACTCACTGGCTTCGACGGCGTAAGGTTCGCCCTCGAACATGATTTTAAGACCCGGACGGAAATCGTTGCTAGAATAAGTCGCCATGATGGCCCTCTGAATATTTGAACTGGTAGCTTAGCCAAAAAAATGGCACACATTATAACCCAAAGTACGGCACATAGAGAAGATTGGTTGCATCAACTCGCCGATGTTATTACCGATCCCGATGAATTACTGCAGCTTTTGTCACTGAATACGCACCCGGAACTGCCGCAGGGGCGCGATGCCCGCCGGCTGTTTGCCCTGCGCGTGCCGCGCGCCTTCGCTGCGCGCATGCGCCCCGGCGATGCCAACGACCCATTGCTGCGCCAGGTGCTGACCGCCAGAGAGGAGTTCATCAACGCCCCAGGGTTCACCACCGATCCACTCGATGAGCAGCGCAGCGTGGTGCCGGGCCTGCTGCACAAATACCGTAATCGCGCGCTGCTGCTGGTCAAAGGCGGCTGTGCGGTCAACTGCCGTTACTGCTTCCGCCGCCACTTCCCCTATCAGGATAATCAGGGCAACAAGAACAACTGGCGGCAGGCGCTGGATTATATCCGCCAACACCCGGAACTCGACGAGATCATTTTTTCCGGCGGCGATCCGCTGATGGCCAAAGACAGCGAGTTGGAGTGGCTGGTCGGCGAACTGGAGACCATCCCGCACCTGAAACGCCTGCGCATTCACACCCGTCTGCCGGTGGTGATCCCGGCGCGCATTACGCCGGCGCTGTGCCGCCTGCTGTCGGCCTCGCGCCTGCAGGTGCTGATGGTCACGCATATCAACCACGCCAACGAAATCGACCGCGAGCTGCAGAGCGCCATGGCCCAGCTGCGCCTCGCCGGCGTCACGCTGCTCAATCAAAGCGTGCTGCTGCGCGACGTCAACGATGACGCCGACACGCTGGCCGCGCTCAGCAACGCGCTGTTCGACGCCGGCATCCTGCCCTACTACATTCACGTGCTGGACAAGGTGCAGGGCGCGGCGCACTTCATGGTCAGCGACGATGAAGCGCGCGTCATCATGCAGGCGCTGCTGAGCAAGGTGTCCGGTTATCTGGTGCCGCGCCTGACGCGTGAAGTGGGCGGCGAACCGAGCAAAACACCGATCGACCTGCGCCTGATGCAGGAGTGATGCGCGCCACATGGCCTGATGGAACGAAAAGAGGAATGCCGTGGCATTCCTCTTTTTTTATCTCTGTGCGGCGTTTGGCCTCAGCGCCTTATGGGCACTTGTAAACCTGGCCGACCATTTTGCTGTCCAGCGGCGCGAAGCTGGAGAGCAGGTTCTGGCTTGGGCTGTTGGCGCCGTAGATCACGTTGCCGCCCATTGCCGCCGCCTTGTTGCGCAGATCGTTGGCCGCACCGCGCATGGAGCTGCCCTCACCGCCGTTGCCGGACAGCCAGTTGCTCTGGGTGCCGGTCACTTCCCCCAGCAGCTGGCATTCCGCCGCCGGCTTGCTGTCGGTGAACTTGATCTGCTGACCCGCAGCGGTCAGTTCATGAGTGGTGCTGCAACCCGCCAGCAGCACCGCTGCCGAAAGACCCAGTAAGGCTTTAATCCGCATCTTGTTCCCCATTCGATGTTGAGAATTACGCAAAATCTTCTACCCGTCGCCTTTCAAGCTGTAGCGTTGTTGACTGCACTCGCTCACCCCAGTTACTTACTCAAGTAAGCGCCTGGGGACTCACGAGCTGGCCGCCTAGCTACAACTTGAAATTCATAGGGTATATCAGAAAGCGATGCCATCTCTTAAGCATCCGTTGCCGCGCGAGCGGGCCAACGTCTTGAGCGACAGCTGATGACTAACCAGTTTACCAGCTAAATCGCCCCGGGCGGCAAAAATATCATCAAATACAGAGCGGCGGCATTATACCCAGCCGGCACCGGCCGCCGAAGCCGACGCTTCCGGCTCTCCCGCCAGTTGGAATACCGCCACCGCCTGCGCCAGCAAGGCCGCCTGCTCCTCCACGCCGACGGCGGTGGTCGCCACCTCTTCCACCAGCGCGGCATTCTGCTGGGTTACCTGATCCATCTGGGTCACCGCCACCCCGACCTGCTCAACGCCCTTTCTTTGCTCTTGCGACGCGTACGAGATGTTATCCATCAGCGACGTCACCTGGTTCACCGAGCCGACGATGGCATTCATCGTCTCGCCCGCCTGTTCCACCAGCCGCACGCCGGCGGCGATATCGCCGGTGACGCCGTCGACCAGGCTGCTGATCTCCTTGGCAGAAGTCGCGCAGCGCTGCGCCAGATTGCGCACTTCGCCGGCCACCACCGCAAAACCCCGCCCCTGCTCCCCGGCGCGCGCGGCCTCGACGGCGGCGTTCAGCGCCAGAATGTTGGTCTGGAAGGCGATGCCGTCGATCACGCTGGTAATATCCCCCACCTGACGCGCGCTGTCGTTGATCGCCCGCATCTTGTCGACCGCGCTGGCCATCAGCGTTTCGCCGTTGCGGGCAATGCCGGCGGTCTGATTGACCATCCCGGCGGCCTGGTTGGCGTTATCGGCGTTTTGCCGCACCGTAGCGGTGATCTGTTCCATGCTGGCGGCGGTTTCCGTCAGCGCGCTGGCCTGTTCTTCTGTGCGGCTGGAGAGATCGGCGTTGCCGACGGCGATCTCATGCGTGCCGTGGTTGATCGACTCCACGCCGTCACGCACCTGCTGCACGGTGGCGCTCAGCTCCTGCTGCATCGCCTGCAGGCTGGCGAACAGCATGCCAATCTCATCGTTGCTGCGCGCCACGATCTTGCTGCGCAGATCGCCACGCCCAACCTTTTGCAAATGTTCGGCAATCTGGCGCAGCGGCAGGATCAGGCGCCGGCGGAAATCACGCTGTACGGCGACCAGCAGCAGCAGGATCGCCGCCAGGGTGCCGCTCAGCAGGCGGGCGAACACTTTCTGAGTCTGCTCCGCCTCCTCCACCGCCAGACGGTGGGCGGCCACCGTGGCCCGCATGTAGTCGGCAAACTGGCCGTCCAACCGTTGGCGCACCTGACGCTTCTCGGCCGCCATGGCGTGCAGCCGTTCAATCAACGATGCCTGCGGCGTCTCGGCCAGCAGCGTCAACTCTTGCTTCAGCACTCTCTGCTGCGCCAGGTAGACCTTTTTCATCGCCTCGCCCAGCTCCGGGCGCGATACCGTCAGGCCCGGCGTATCCCAGAACAGATTGAAAGCGACATCGGCGCCGCGCAGCTCGCCGCGCGCCTCATCAATGCCCTGCTGAATATCGGCTCTGCTGGTCTGCGCCATACGCTCGAACGCCAGGTTGTCGATCAGCGTCTGCGTTTGCAGCAAGGAACGCCAGCTGCGGTTCAGCGCCGCTTCCTCGTCGGAGAAAGTGCTCATCCTGCCGATGCTGTTGCCGTTTTGCTGCATGAAATAGAAGGCGATGGCGCCGGGTCCCATGGGCATCAAGCCCAGCAGCAACAGCATCAACATCAACCAGGTGGCTATTTTCATATTTTTCAGCATAAGTCGTCTCCGTTGACAGTCACCCCGGCGGGGGAAAATTCCCCGCCCGGTAGGGGCTATATCGGTACGAAACGACAACGGTTTAGGGCAAAAACAAAATAATGCAATTATTCATTCATTAAACTAATAACAAGCTAATAAAACATTCTTTTTATTGATTTTTAAGCTAAAAAAAACCCCAGTCGTTTGACCGGGGTTCTCAGCACACAAGCGTGTGGGGGGATGATTACATCATGCCGCCCATACCGCCCATGCCGCCCATGCCGCCTGCTGCGCCCAGATCCGGTGCGTCAGCCTTCGGCAGGTCGGTGACCATGCATTCGGTGGTGATCATCAGGCCAGCCACGGAAGCCGCGTACTGCAGAGCAGAACGGGTCACTTTGGTTGGATCCAGGATACCCATCGCGATCATGTCGCCGTATTCTTCAGAGTAAGCGTTGTAGCCGTAGCTGCCTTCGCCCGCTTTCACCTGGTTGGCGATAACGGAAGCTTCTTCACCGGCGTTAACCACGATCTGACGCAGAGGGGCTTCCATTGCGCGCAGCGCAACTTTGATACCCACGTTCTGGTCTTCGTTGTCGCCTTTCAGCGCGGCGATTTTGCCTGCAACGCGGATCAGCGCGACGCCGCCGCCGGCAACCACGCCTTCTTCCACTGCAGCGCGGGTTGCGTGCAGGGCGTCTTCAACGCGGGCTTTCTTCTCTTTCATTTCAACTTCAGTCGCTGCGCCAACCTTGATAACGGCAACGCCGCCGGCCAGTTTCGCTACGCGCTCCTGCAGTTTTTCACGATCGTAGTCAGAGGTCGCTTCTTCGATCTGCTGACGGATCTGAGCAACGCGGCCCTGGATGGTCGCTTCGTCGCCCACGCCATCGATGATGATGGTGGTGTCTTTGTTGATGACAACGCGTTTCGCCTGACCCAGGTCTTCCAGGGTGGCTTTTTCCAGCTCCAGACCGATCTCTTCAGAGATAACGGTACCGGCAGTCAGGGTCGCGATGTCCTGCAGCATGGCTTTACGACGGTCGCCGAAGCCAGGCGCCTTAACGGCAGCCACTTTCACGATGCCGCGCATGGTGTTGACCACCAGGGTCGCCAGCGCTTCACCTTCAACGTCTTCAGCGATGATCAGCAGCGGTTTGCCTGCTTTGGCAACGGCTTCCAGCACCGGCAGCATTTCGCGGATGTTGGAGATCTTCTTGTCAGCCAGCAGGATGAACGGGCTTTCCAGCTCAACAGAACCGGTTTCCGGCTTGTTGATGAAGTATGGGGACAGGTAACCGCGGTCGAACTGCATACCTTCAACCACGTCCAGCTCGTCTTGCAGGCCGGTGCCTTCTTCAACGGTGATAACGCCTTCTTTGCCCACTTTCTCCATCGCTTCCGCGATCAGTTTACCCACGGTTTCGTCGGAGTTGGCGGAGATAGTGCCTACCTGAGCGATAGCTTTGGAATCGGAGCAAGGTACGGACAGTTTTTTCAGTTCTTCAACCGCAGCGACAACCGCTTTGTCGATGCCGCGCTTCAGATCCATCGGGTTCATGCCGGCAGCAACCGCTTTCAGGCCTTCGGTGATGATGGACTGAGCCAGTACGGTTGCCGTGGTGGTGCCGTCGCCCGCCGCGTCGTTCGCTTTGGAGGCCACTTCTTTCACCATCTGTGCGCCCATGTTCTCGAACTTGTCTTCCAGCTCGATTTCACGCGCAACGGAAACGCCGTCTTTGGTGATGGTCGGTGCGCCGAAAGATTTATCCAGCACTACGTTGCGGCCTTTCGGGCCCAGGGTCACTTTTACTGCATCAGCGAGAACATTCACGCCGCGGAGCATTTTCACGCGAGCGTCATTGCCGAATTTTACGTCTTTAGCTGCCATTGGTATTTCCCTTCAACTCGTTCAGTTCAGAAGATAAAGCGCAATTACGCTTCAACAATTGCCAGAATGTCGCTTTCGGACATGATCAACACTTCTTCATTGTCGATCTTCTCTGCTTTCACGCCGTAGCCGTCGTTGAAAATCACGATATCGCCAACTTTCACATCCAGCGGTTGGATGTTGCCGTTTTCCAGCACACGCCCTTTACCCACTGCAACCACTTCACCGCGAGTGGATTTACCCGCAGCAGAGCCAGTCAGGACGATGCCGCCAGCAGATTTTGATTCAACTTCTTTGCGCTTGACGATAACGCGGTCATGCAATGGACGAATACTCATTGAACGCTCTCCTGTAAGAAGGTCTCTATCAGATTTAGGGTTGTACACCGGATGGTTGTTATTACCGGCCTCGTGGCATTTGAGATGGGGGCGTTCCAGCCCCCTTCAAGGGGGCTAACGAAAAAAATTTCGCATTTTTGGTTCGGCGAGTGCCGCAGAGATGAAAAACGCGGCCTGGGCCGCGTTTGCTTAACGATCGTGAGGTTTGCGATCCTCGTCCGGGCGGTGTTCCAGCACCGGGCGCTCGTCGTCCTTACGCTGGAATTCGCCGTCAAAGGTGTTGCCGTTGGCGGCGTCGCCGCCCGTCCAACCGCCGGGGCGATACACCGACAGATGCGGCATCAGCTTCAGCGTCAGCGATTTTTGCACCGGCGGCAGCAGCAGCAGCAGGCCGAGGAAGTCGGTGAAGAAGCCCGGAATCAGCAGCAGGAAGCCCGCCAGCACCAGCGAAACGCTTTTCACCATTTCCGCCGCCGGGCTTTCGCCGGCCGCCAGTTTTTGCTGCATCTGCACGAAGGTTTTCATGCCCTGATTGCGCACCAGCGAAATGCCGACGCAGGAGCTGAACACCACCAGCAACAGGGTGACAGCCACGCCGAGCACGGCGGCGACTTTGATAAAGATGGATATTTCTATGTAAGCCAGCAGAAATATCAGCAGTAGCGGTAACCAGCGCACCTGGTTCTCCTATCGGTAGGTAAAGCGCGGCCGCCACGGGGCGACGGCGCGAAAAAAGAGGCCGTAAACGGCCGACACCATTACAATGAGGGCATCCCCCCACCATTTCAACCGAGAGCCGGTTTTTATTGCTAAAGTTCACAAACGTGAAAGAAGTCACAGAACCGGAAAAGGGCATATCCTTAAACACCATAAGGTGATCTGGATTCAGTCATTTCTTATCAACCAGCATATGATCTGGGCAGCAACGGGCGATTTGGTTAATCGTTTCACGCCCCAAGCCTTCGGCAATATTAATTTAGGCTGTGCCCTTTAGCCTTGACCTGACAAATTATTAATTCGGCAGCAACACATAGAGAAGGTTCTCATGTCAAACAACATTCGTATCGAAGAAGACCTGTTAGGAACACGTGAAGTCCCCGCAGACGCTTACTACGGAGTTCACACTCTGCGTGCGATTGAAAACTTCTACATCAGCAACAGCAAAATCAGCGATGTCCCCGAGTTCGTTCGCGGCATGGTGATGGTGAAAAAGGCCGCGGCGATGGCCAACAAAGAACTCAAAACCATTCCGCGCAAAATCGCCGACGTGATCATCCAGGCCTGCGACGAGGTGCTGGATAAAGGCAAGTGCATGGATCAGTTCCCGGTGGACGTATTCCAGGGCGGCGCGGGCACCTCGCTGAACATGAACACCAACGAAGTGCTGGCGAACATTGGCCTGGAGCTGATGGGCCACCAAAAAGGCGAATACCAGTACCTGAACCCGAACGATCACCTCAATAAATGCCAGTCCACCAACGACGCCTACCCGACCGGGTTCCGCATCGCGGTGTACGCCTCCAACCAGAAACTGATCGACGCCATCAACCAGCTGCGCGAAGGCTTCGATCGCAAGGCGAAAGAGTTCGAAACCATCCTGAAAATGGGCCGCACCCAGCTGCAGGACGCGGTGCCGATGACCCTCGGCCAGGAATTCCACGCCTTCAGCGTGCTGCTGAACGAAGAGACCCGCAACCTGCACCGCACCGCGGAGCTGCTGCTGGAAGTGAACCTGGGCGCCACCGCCATCGGCACCGCGCTCAACACCCCGGAAGGCTACCAGCCGCTGGCGGTGCAAAAACTGGCGGAAGTCAGCGGCCTGCCGGTGGTGCCAGCGGAAGACCTGATCGAAGCCACCTCCGACTGCGGCGCCTACGTGATGGTGCACAGCGCGCTCAAACGCCTGGCGGTGAAACTGTCCAAAATCTGTAACGACCTGCGCCTGCTCTCCTCCGGCCCGCGCGCCGGCCTGAACGAAATCAACCTGCCGGAGCTGCAGGCGGGATCGTCCATCATGCCGGCCAAAGTGAACCCGGTGGTGCCGGAAGTGGTCAATCAGGTGTGTTTCAAGGTGATTGGCAACGACACTTGCGTTACCATGGCGGCCGAAGCGGGCCAGCTGCAGTTGAACGTGATGGAGCCGGTGATCGGCCAGGCGATGTTCGAGTCGATCCACATCCTGACCAACGCCTGCTACAACCTGCTGGAAAAATGCATTAACGGCATCACCGCGAATAAAGAAGTCTGCGAACACTACGTCTTCAACTCGATCGGTATCGTCACCTATCTGAACCCGTTCATCGGCCACCACAACGGTGACATCGTCGGGAAGATCTGCGCCGAAACCGGCAAGAGCGTGCGCGAAGTGGTGCTGGAACGCGGCCTGCTGACCGAAGCCGAGCTGGATGACATCTTCTCCGTGGAGAACCTGATGCACCCGGCCTATAAAGCCAAACGCTATACGGATGAAAATGAACAATAACAGACCTACCCGGTAGCCCTGAAAGGCACGCTAAATCCTCTGGATAGCGTGCCTTTTTACTTTTCGGCGCCCACAAAATTTTAACGTTTTATTTTCAATTTACACCCTAAATCATTGGGACTGCATCAAGGCGGCAAGAGCGCAAGTCCCCAGGAGCTTACTCTAGTAAGTGACTGGGGTGAGTGCTCGCAGCCAACACCGATGCAGTTTCAAGGATGACGGGAAATCTCATTTTAAGGAGTAAACACTATGCTAGCCTTGGAATTGGTTATCGTTCTGCTGGCCATCTTTTTAGGGGCCAGGTTGGGCGGTATCGGTATCGGGTTCGCGGGGGGGTTGGGCGTTCTGGTCCTGGCGCTGATCGGCGTCAAGCCGGGCAGCATCCCTTTCGACGTGATTTCCATCATCATGGCGGTGATCGCGGCGATCTCCGCGATGCAGGTCGCCGGGGGGATGGACTACCTGGTGCAGCAGACCGAAAAGCTGCTGCGCAAGAACCCCAAACATATCACCATTCTCGCCCCTATCGTCACCTACTTCCTGACCATCTTCGCCGGCACCGGCAACATCTCGCTCTCGGCGCTGCCAGTGATCGCCGAAGTGGCGAAAGAACAGGGCATCAAGCCTTGCCGGCCGCTGTCGACCGCCGTGGTCTCCGCCCAGATCGCCATCACCGCCTCGCCGATTTCCGCCGCGGTGGTGTACATGTCTTCGGTGATGGAAGGCCACGGCGTCAGCTACCTGCACCTGCTGATGGTGGTGATCCCGTCCACCTTCTGCGCCGTGCTGGTGATGTCGCTGCTGGTGACCTGGCTGTTCGACTCCAAGCTGTCTAACGATCCGGTCTACCTGAAACGCCTGGAAGAAGGCCTGATCACCCTGCGCGGCAACAACGCGCTGGCGATCAAACCGCGCGCCAAAACCTCGGTGCTGCTGTTCCTGCTGGGCGTGCTGTGCGTGGTGGCCTACGCCATCATCAACAGCCCGGGCCTGGGCCTGGTGGCCAAGCCGCTGATGAACACCACCAACGCCATTCTGATCATCATGCTGAGCGTCGCCACGCTGACCACCCTGCTGTGCCGCGTCGACACCGACATGGTGCTGAACTCCAGCACCTTCAAGGCCGGCATGAGCGCCTGTATCTGTATCCTCGGCGTCGCCTGGCTGGGCGATACTTTCGTGCAGGCCAACATCGACTGGATCAAAGAGACGGCCGGCAGCGTCATTCAGGCGCACCCGTGGCTGCTGGCGGTGATCTTCTTCTTCTGCTCGGCGCTGCTGTACTCGCAGGCCGCCACCGCCAAGGCGCTGATGCCGATGGCGCTGGCGCTGAACGTGTCGCCGCTGACCGCCGTCGCCTCCTTCGCCGCCGTTTCCGGCCTGTTCATCCTGCCGACCTACCCGACGCTGGTCGCTGCGGTGCAGATGGACGATACCGGCACCACGCGCATCGGCCGCTTCGTGTTCAACCATCCGTTCTTCATTCCCGGCACCATGGGCGTGATCTTCGCGGTGGTATTCGGCTTCCTGCTCGGCAGCGTCATGCTGTAACGCTTCGACCGGGGCTGCGGCCCCGGTTTTCCTTCTGGCGATAAACTCGCCTTCTAGCCAATCCGCCTTCAGGGTATAGTGCCCATTCGAACCGATGAGAGGGCTGAAGATGTCTGATTGCGAAGCTGTCGTCATACTCTGTACCGCACCCGATGAAGCCAGCGCCCAGGAACTGGCGGCGCGGGTCTTGGGCGATAAGCTGGCGGCCTGCGCCACGCTGCTGCCCGGCGCCACCTCGCTCTATTACTGGGAAGGGAAACTGGAACAGGAATACGAGGTGCAGATGCTGTTCAAAAGCGATCGCCGCCGTCAGCAGGCCCTGCTCGACACCCTGAAACAACATCACCCCTACCAGACACCCGAGCTGCTGGTATTGCCGGTGATGGCCGGAGATAAAGACTACCTGTCATGGATCAACGCTTCATTAAACTGATTTTGCTGCTGTGCAGCCTGTTCTTCCTGCCGCAGGCGGCGCAGGCTTCGCTGTTCGCACCGACGGGCGGCAGCCAGTTCGTGCCCGTCGATCGGGCCTTCGCTTTCGATTTCAAACAGCAAGGCAACCAGGTAACGCTGAACTGGCAGATCCGCCCCGGCTATTACCTGTATCGTCAGCAGATCAAACTGGTGCCCCAGCAGGCGACGCTCGGCGCCTTTACCCTGCCGGAAGGATTGAGCCACAAGGACGAGTTCTTCGGCGAAGTCGCCATCTTCAAGCAGCAGCTTAATCTGCAGGTGCCGCTGCAACAGGCGGCGGCCAACGCCAGCCTCAGCGTCACCTATCAGGGCTGCGCCGAGGCCGGCTTCTGCTATCCGCCGGAAACCCGGGTCATCCCGCTGGATGCCGTCAGCGCCGGCGCTGCCGCCCCGCTCCCGGCCGCTGCACCGGCTGAAGCGCCCGCCGCACCGGCCAGCCTGCCGTTTTCGCCGCTGTGGGCGCTGCTGATCGGCATCGGCATCGCCTTCACGCCGTGCGTGCTGCCGATGTACCCACTGATCTCCGGCATCATCCTCGGCCGCGACCGGCCGCAAAGCAGCGGCCGCATTCTGGCGCTGGCGGTGGTTTACGTGCAGGGCATGGCGCTGACCTATACCCTGCTCGGGTTGGTGGTGGCCGCCGCCGGCCTGCAGTTCCAGGCGGCGCTGCAACATCCTTATGTCTTGATCGGCCTGTCGGTGCTGTTCATCGCCCTGGCGCTGTCGATGTTCGGCCTCTATTCCCTGCAGCTGCCTTCCGCACTGCAAACCCGGCTGGCTAACTGGAGCAACACCCAGCGCGGCGGCTCGCTGACCGGCGTGTTCCTGATGGGCGCTCTGGCCGGGCTGATTTGCTCGCCCTGCACCACCGCGCCGCTCAGCGCCATCCTGCTGTATATCGCCCAGAGCGGCAATCTGTGGGCCGGCGGCGGCACGCTGTACCTGTACGCGCTGGGGATGGGCATTCCGCTGGTGATCGTCACCCTGTTCGGCAACCGCCTGCTGCCGCGCAGCGGCCCATGGATGCAGTACGTGAAAGAGGCCTTCGGCTTCGTCATTCTGGCGCTGCCGGTGTTCCTGCTGGAGCGGGTAATCGGCGATCTGTGGGGCATGCGCCTGTGGAGCCTGCTCGGCCTGGCGTTCTTCGGCTGGGCTTTCGCCCTGAGCCTGAGAAGCGCGCGCGGCTGGGCTCGCGCCCTGCAACTGCTGCTGCTGGCGGCGGCGGTGATCGCCGCACGGCCGCTGCAGGACTGGGCTTTCGGCGCCGACCAGGCGCAGCAGGCCGCTCAGCCGCACCTGGCCTTTACCCGCATCAACAACGTCGCACAGCTCGATCTGGCGCTGCAACAGGCGCGCGGCAAGCCGGTGATGCTGGATCTGTACGCCGACTGGTGCGTAGCCTGTAAAGAGTTCGAGAAATACACCTTCAGCGATGCGGCGGTGCAGGCGAGCCTGGCCAACGCGGTGCTGCTGCAGGCGGATGTGACCGCCAACAGCGCGGAACAGGCGGCGCTGCTGAAGCATCTGCAGGTGCTGGGGCTGCCGACGATCCTGTTCTTCGATCCGGCGGGCCAGGAACTGACGGCGCAGCGGGTCACCGGTTTTATGAAGGCGGAAGCCTTCAACGCGCATTTGCAGAAAGTGATGCGATAACTGACACTGAAGATCGGAAGCGAATGGGAGGAAGCACAAGTGCAACGTGAACACGTCCTTGATACCGCGCTGGGCCTGTTGGAACAACAGGGCCTGGCGACCGCCACATTAGAGATGCTGGCGGAAAAACTCGACGTTCAGCCCGGCGATCTCAAACGGTTCTGGCCGGATCGCGAAGCGCTGCTGTACGACTGCCTGCGCTACCACGGACAACAGATCGACACCTGGCGCCGCCAGCTGCTGCTGGACGAAAATCTGAGCCCGCAGCAAAAGCTGCTGGCGCGCTATGACGTGCTGGCGGAATACGTGCAGCAAGACCGCTATCCCGGCTGCCTGTTTATCGCCGCCTGCAGCTTCTTCCCGGAAACGGACCACCCGATCCACCAACTGGCGGAGCAGCAAAAGCTGACCTCGCTGGAGCTGACCCGCGAATTGCTGCGTGCAATGGACGCCGACGACGCCGACATGGTGGCGCAGCAAATGGAGCTGATTCAGGAAGGCTGCCTGAGCAAACTGCTGGTAAAACGCCAGCTCCAGGACGTATCGGTCGCCAAACGGCTGGCGGAAGACATCTTGCAGGTGGCGCAGTGCCGCCGCAACGGGGCGTTGAGCTGAACCGGCAGGGTTGGCAGCGCCACCAACCCGAGGCGATAGCCCCAACAGGCGCATTTTTTGCGCCCTTTGCCTGAAAAGCCAGCAACCGGACGCATTTTAGCGTCTTTCACGCATAAAGCCGTTGACGGCTTTATGCCAATACGGTTTAATGCTGCCCGTTGCCCGGATAGCTCAGTCGGTAGAGCAGGGGATTGAAAATCCCCGTGTCCTTGGTTCGATTCCGAGTCCGGGCACCACTATTCATGAGGCCCCGCTGAAAAGCGGGGCTTTTCCTTTTCTGGTTACGGTAGATTTCTGGTCGTTACAACACGTTATTTGTTTGCTGGATTTCTCGCCATTTTTGACGATGTTTGTTGCTTTTAAACACATCAATACCTTCTGACAAGCCTCTCTCACTTCCCAGCTACGGTCTTTCTACAGTCAGTTACGGTTCTTCTCATTTCTAAGTGTTCATAATGATGCAAAAGTGCGGGGGAAACGGGGAGTTTTTAATTTCCCTTTATTATACAATGCATTAAATGAATTTCGATACGGGGAGTAGAGCGGGTAGATCCCACTTCTCTTGATGGGCAAAAGCTTCCAGCATATGTTTTCCCCTTTTCAGGGGGACCTCTACTATCCGCTCCACCAGAAACACGCACATTTTTCCTTTTCATTTCTTCGCATTACCAGAATCCCCCGTCTTCCACGCCATTATAGAAATGATTTACGCTTATGATTAGTGCCTTAGCTGCACATTGTGTCGACTCAACTCGTTTGTCAGGCTAGTAAGGTAAACTGATATATTAGTTTACCTTAAGGATAGCGCTATCAAATACTATTTCCCCTAATGAATTATGAAGGCATCAAATAGGTTTTCGTACTTATTGAAAAATTCAGAATCATCATTAAGAATCCAAATAATTTGACCTTTATGATAAATAAGGTAAATAACCTCATGAATTCTTTTTTCTTCAGCAACACGCCACAATATTTCATGGCATTGCTTAAAAAGCTTATCAAGGCGTTGGTTGAAGAGATAATTATACACATTCTTTAATATACGAATATCATCTTCTTTAATTTTTTCAAATTGCCCATTATCGACAATAATTTGATACTTATTAATACTAGCTCTGCATTGGTTATATGGGGAGGTTTCATGAGATAAAACCTCCTCTAAACTCTCCATTTTTTTAACACCTGTTTTCTCTCTATTGACGTCCAACAAGATGTTATTTGCAGTTGTATGAAACTTAAGTTTTCGAGCTTTCTTAGCCAATCTTTCAAGATAAACAATACGTTCTGATCTTTCTTTTTGAAGTGAAATCATTTGGTCGGAAACAATATAAGCATTACTATTCTTACGAAATTCTTTCTTTCTTTTTTTTGCGAGTTCTATAGCCTTTTCTTTTTCAGTCATCTCATATATATATAGCTGTTGAACATAACAAAGTGCAATTGTACTTTTGTCATTTTCAGGGCATAGTGCAATACACTTCTCTAAGTGGTATTGTGCATCAGCATACTTACCCAACATTCTGAAGGATGATGCTATATGCAAATGATATTTATAATATTGCGAGGGTAGCGTATCACCAAAAGCCTCTAATAAAAATTGAGCTGAAGAAATCACCTCGTTGTACATTGATGAATTTCTTAAAGCATATATGTAACCAATTGACAATTGGGATAGTTTAGTAAAGCGTCTTTTATTTAACTCATCATCATGCTGATCTTTAGATTCTGCAGATATAATTTTTCTTTTACACTCATAAATGTTATTTACAAGCAGATAACCACCATTATCACCTTCGGTACTGTAGCCCATCTCAAGAACTTTACGGTTTGTAGAATTTATTTTCAAACCGTCTTTCATTTCAATGATTGTAATTCCCAGATAATCATTTGAAATATTATCTATTTCGTCTTGACTCATTGATGATATAATGTAGTCCTTGATAATAGGATTCATTTTAGTAATCGACGTATCATCATCAATCACTATTGTTTTAGCTATCCCCATGTCGACAATATTTTTAATATCATCTAAATCTATTTCAGAACCAATTTTAGTTTTTCTTATATTTTTAAAAGATTCACCATTTTTTAACACAGAAAGAATTTTGATTAAAAGATAAGTCATCTCATGATCAGGAGAACTCTTTAAGTTCTCTATTTGTCGTTCAGTTTTTGATGAAATCACCTCAAAATAGGATACTCCTTTAAAAATATCTTTTTTATCAATCACATCCTGTGCAGATGCATCTTCTAAGTAATAGATTATCCGCTCTAACTTTCTGATGATACCCTCTGAAAGATTATGAAAAGACTGTAGATGTTCATGAGTGAAATTTCTTTCTTCAAATCTATTTTTAAGAATTAAAGATACTTCATGGAATGAAAGGACATCCAACTTGACGTGTATATCCCTGAATGATCGAATAAAGCTATTTGATGAAAAGAAAAACTTAGCATTCGGATTTATAACTGAAAGATATGATGGAATCGAACGTAGGTATGCCAGAGCATCCAAATCAATATCAGAAGAAATATTATAGAAATGAAATATCACATTTTCATGACTGTTTTGAGTATAAAAATAGATAATTTGAGAAATATCCGCCCCAGCATCAACCTTGATCTTAGTTTCCAATTGCTTCTTTGAAATAACTTCAGAGAGATCAATCTTCAATAGTCTTGACTCCCCCCCCCCCATTGTAAGAGAGACTGCATAAATGAAATCAGACAGTCCATATCCTAAGCCGGACTCGATGAAAATATATTTGAATTGTTCAAGAAGTAATTTGGCTTTATTTACCTCCTTGAGTCTTACAGAAACAAAATCCATTCTCTTGTCAAAATATGTAAAATTAAAACTTTGAGAGGATATTTCATCCTTAGACTGAGTTACTTTTTTTTTTGCGAATCCATGATGGGTTTCAGATTCAAAAAATGTTGTGCAATCGACGCCTTTATAAAAATTAATTCTACCTCTAGAAATAGCAGGAGCCAATTTTTCAAACCATTCTTCAAAGTCTTCTTCAATTATATCTAGTTTATCTGAGTAAAAACACCAAGCAATGTTATAATCAGCATTTGGAAGATTGACAATATTACTTAATGAACGTGTAAAACTATCATCCCAAGCTCCATAAGCCAAGATAACTACCAAGGTGTCTAAAAAAAGTTCATGAAGAGAACCCTCTATTTTATCCCTCTTTACACTTAACTGGCTATGAGTATGCATGGTATCATTTTTGTTCCAAACACCATGGATGTGTACAATTTTTAATTCATCATTTTGAGTACAAGGAATATGTGAGTCTGAAACGAGACTATAACTCTGTGGTTTTAAACAATGTGTTTGTTCAAAAGACTCTTCAATCAAAGTATCGAAATTTGTAGTGACAATATTTGCCACTTTGCATTTCTCATCTTTTATATACGTAGTGAAATCACTAACAGCTTTTGGTATCTTATGAAGATTAGTTACGGGATCAACATTACTTAATACAAATCTTTTTATGGTTTCATTTATATAATCCTGACCAAAAACAGATGAAATAAACTCGAAACCAGATTTATAATCATCTTTTAAATTTTGCTCTGCAATAAATTCGTTATAGTCATCGTAAAGGCCTTGTTTCTTAAGATGCTCAGAAATAAATAAAGTTATTTCCCCAACATCTGGAATGCCAGCGTCATTATGTTTCCTTGAAATAGCCGAGCCGATAACAAACGTAACAGGTTTACTCTCTTGAGAAAGTCTAATCTTTAACGCATTGCTATTTGGAATAATTCTTTTACCCATATATTTTTCTTCTATCCGTTTTAATTTTTCAAATCATTAGAACACTATTGCATTATGAAACTTTCATGGAATCATGGTTGTTTGTCAAGAAGGAGTTCGGGAAAATTTACCACAACGAGATAATTTCACCATTAAGTTGATTGTCCTCACGTAACTATGTGTGGATCATGCACATATTATTTCTGTGAATGTAGTGGCACAGTAAATTTGGCCACCTGATTAAAGGTGATATTCTCATCTCAACACAAAAAAGGTGACTTAATGAACAAGAAAACCAAACGTACGTTCACCCCTGAGTTCAGCCTGGAATATGCACAGCTGATTGTTGATAAGGGTTACTCATATCGACAAGCCAGTGAAGCGATGAATGTCGGCTCTACCACGCTTGAAAGCTGGGTACGCCAGCTCAGGCTAGAGCGTCAGGGGATCACGCCCTCTGCGCCCCCCATTACTGCAGAGCAGCAACGTATCCGCGAGCTGGAAAAGCAGGTTCGCCGCCTGGAGGAACAGAATACGATATTAAAAAAGGCTACTGCGCACTTGATGTCCGACTCACTGAACGGTTCACGATAGTTGCCAAACTGAGTGACAGCCACACGGTTGTTACCCTTTGCTCCGCTCTGGGAATACACCGTAGCAGTTACCGATACTGGCGAAAACGACGCGATACTGTCAATCCGGCGCGAGTCAGGTTGTACAGCGAAATACGCCAAGTATGGAACCAGAGTCGGGGCTCTGCTGGCGCACGCACTCTGGCTGAAATGCTGACTCAGAACGGCGTCCCGATGAGTCGTTACCGTGCCGGGCGCCTCATGAAATACCTGAATCTGAGCAGTTTTCAGCAGGAAAACATCAGTATAAAAATGCCCGTCAGGAACATACATGCCTGCCGAATTTACTCGAGCGTCAGTTCACTGTGCCGGAGCCAGACCGGGTATGGTGCGGAGATATTACGTACATCTGGGCAGGACATCGCTGGTGCTATCTGGCAGTTGTCATGGATCTTTTTGCCCGCAGAGTTATCGGCTGGAGTTGCAAGTATCCCGCTAAACCACACCATTCACTTTTAGAGATCTTCCGACATACTGATTATGTCTTCTGAGGAGATCATCATGCGTAAAGCTCGATTCACCGAACACCAGATCATTTCTGTTCTGAAGTCCGTCGAAGCCGGACGTACCGTTAAGGATGTCTGCCGTGAAGCCGCTATCTCTGAAGCCAGCTATTACAACTGGAAAGCGAAGTTTGGCGTCTGATATCAAAAAGATGAAAGACCTTGAGGATGAAAACCGACGCCTCAAACAGATGTTTGCTGATCTCAGTCTTGAATGCCGGGCACTTAAAGACGTCATCGAAAAAAAGCTTTAAAACCAGCGATAAAGCGTGAGCTCGTCAACTATGTGAAAGAGATGTTTTCGATGAGCGTACGCCAGGCATGCAGGACATTATCGCTGAGTAGGACGGTCTATTTTTACCAGCCCGATACCCGGCGCTATGAGCCGGTGATCCGGGCGCTGACTGAACTGGCGGAGCGCTATCCGTGATACGGCTTTAAGAAGCTGTTCCAGTTACTGCGCAGGCAGTGTAACAGCTGGAACCATAAGCGCGTTCACCGGATTTACTGCCTGCTGAAACTGAATTTTCGCCGTGAGGGAAAACAGCGCCTACTGGTGCGTAATCCGGCGATGCTGGTGACGCCAGAGGCGATGAAGCAGAGCTGGTCCATCGATTTTATGCACGATGCGCTGGTGTGCGGCAGACGCTTCCGGACGTTCAACGTGGTGGATGATTTTAACCGCAAAGCACTGGCGATCGAAATTGACCTGAGTATCCTGGCGCAACGCGTCGTGAGAGTGCTGGACAGGATAGTGGCAAACCGCGGCTATCCGCGGAAGATGCGTATGGATAACGGGCCAGAACTGGTCTCACTGGCACTGGCTCAATGGGCCGAAGAACATGGTGTGTTGCTGGAATTTATCAAGCCGGGAAAGCCGACGCAGAATGCGTTTATAGAGCGTTTTAACCGGACATATCGGACGGAGATACTAGATTTTTATCTGTTCAGAACCCTGAATGAAGCGCGGGAAATTACGGAGCGCTGGCTGACTGAATATAACAGCGAGCGACCTCATGAATCCCTGAACAACCTGACGCCGGAAGAGTACCGGCTGATGGCTGAAACCCCGGAAATCTCAAAAAGTGCGTGGAACTAAAACGGGTACGCTTACAGAGTCTGTCAACGAATGCCTATACAACACTGATAAGCAGCGCCCTTCGGATAGCATATGAGACGCGTGGTCAACCTCGGGATGTCATGTTCCATAGCGATCAAGGAAGCCAGTATACTGGCCTTAAATATCAACAACTTCTCTGGCGTTACAGAATAAATCAAAGCGTCAGTCGGCGGGGAAACTGTTGGGATAACAGCCCCATGGAACGCTTCTTCCGCAGTCTGAAAACAGAATGGGTGCCAGCGGATGGTTACGCAGGCAAGGACAAGGCCCGGCGACAAATCAGCGGCTATATCCTGAATTACTACAATAGCGTCAGGCCTCATCATTATAACGGAGGGCTGACGCCGGAAGAGTCAGAGAACAGATACCGTTTTTACTGTAAAACCGTGGCCAGTATTACTTGACCACTACAATCACCTTTAATCAGGTGGCACAAATTTACTGTGCCACTACAAGCCCCCTTCACCCTACAGGATTATGCTACCGGAGCCGCGCCAGAAACCCACGCTGTTCGGTGATTTCAGCCGATGGACGCTCGCCATACTCAACCAGACTCAGGTGTGTATCAGAACCGACGAAAACATCAGCCATACCGTTCATCCCTATCGCCTGCTTTGCAGCCATGCGGAGTGGTATCTTGCAGGAAGTGTTTCATCAACCGTGTTCGTTATTTCCCTCTCCTGAATCAGGCGGGTTGAGGTCTTATCTGATATGATCTTTGAAAAAGATATGAATTTAACTATATTGATTGAAAGGCCTGACTTTATTGACGTATTACCGCACATGAATGTTATCCATGAGATAATGCGTTATGATACCACAACACTTAAACATTCAATAAAAAAATAAATTCAAAATGCATTTGCAAGGTGTGCTTTATAAAAAACAACTCAATGTTAATTATTCATCTCATACAAACGCCAAGAATTATTAAATTCACCAATCATATATAAAATTAAAAAAGACAGCCATTTGCATTAACAAAAAACAAGCACCTAATTAATACAAAAAGCAAACACGTGTGGCCTACAATAAAAACCCCACGTGTTATAAATCATCATACAGGTTGAGCATTGGGCACATCATATAAATGAGCTTGGTAATGAGACTGTAATCTATGATCTAACAACGCCTGAAAAATATCAGGACAACATGCTTTAGTAACTATTATTTTACCATGTGGATCAAACTGCAGATTTAATCTAAAACGCTGAGCATTTGCAACTAAACTGGCCATGAACGCGCCGTTTTTGTAATATCCTTTTTGTTGAATAGCTGATGCTCTACGTAACTGCATTGCATTATTACCTACATACTCATTAAGAGGAGCCAAGTCTGTAAATAGCCCTGAAAATTCAGGCTCAACGGTAAGCGTATTAAAGTTAGTTATATGTGCTTGTTTATAGCTTAAAAGAGACTCAAACACACCTTTTTCCTTAATAAAGATATCATTTCCTAAAACAAAAAAATCAAAACACTTTGCTATATCGAATCTAGGTGTGTCATCAATCGCAAGAGTATGTTCTTCAAATACCAACGACTTCAAACCTTTCTTTTTTTTAGTTTTCCAAGAAGCATCGGTTTTTTTTATACAGTATAACGTGTCATTATCATGCACTAATTTTACTGCATAAAAATCGCAATTGTTTAGATGTTTAACATCTTGAACTTTTCGTTCAGGAGTCTGATTAGCTGAACATAATCTTACCTTATCTATCTCAGTTTCATCGCTCCCTATTTTAAGTAAGCTAGCCTCATTATTTTGAGCTAACAAACCATAATCAATAACTTCTGTATATCGCAACTTTTCGTTATTTATAAAAGTTTTTAACTCATTTTCTAAGTTTTCAGAAATACTAACCCAACGAGCAGAATATATAGGCAGGGTCTGTTCTATCTTTTTCCTAAAGACCCATAATGTAATGGATGCTTCGTTAATATTGAAATTTCCTAATGGTTCAATCATTGTTATCCCTCTTTATTTATTACAATCACAGACTGAATATTTTGAGTCTTTGTCGTACTATTAGGCTCAAGAGTTTTGTTAGATAAAACTACACCTGTGAATTCATCATCTACATTCCCAGGGTAATAATAGGTAATTTCATACATTCGCCAGTTCAGAACCACAAGCATTGGATTAAGAATAATCTGTCCAGATTTATATGACAACCAAAATAACCATAGTAAAAATATCAAAAACCCTATAAATTTAGCATCCTGCATATAATCTATACTCATAAAAGATACTATATAAGGTAAAACATAATTCATCAGATCCGAGGGTGTGTGTTTTACTGTTTTTATATATATATCTGTCCCTCCTTCATTTGTTAACTTCAATGCAATCCACGAGAATAAAAAACATATCAAACAAAGAACGAGAAAACCGATTGAAAGCCATGGTTTTTGCAGAGGAAAATGACAATTTTCGTTTAAAAAGACATTTAGACATACCTCACCCATTGCCTTTTTCTTATCAAAATCCTGAACAAGCAAAATCGTACTAAGCGGTAGATAAGAACCAAGAAATATCGCAAACGCTATAAGTAATCTTGGCCTCATATGTATCCCCCAGTTTTATCTGCATAAAGGTGAAAAGCTTATCATAGATTGTACAGTCAAAAGAGGATCTGTATCAGTATCTTTCAGAATGGTAGAACCTTGGTAGACTGACCAAAGGGAATGTCTAGACAAAATCATACAGGGTGTTCAGAAAACACACAAAAAACCGTTATCTAACATTAGTTAACTAACATAGATAAGGCTAAGTAGACGCCCACGTGCAGTTACAGATGCTTTTAACGCAATTTTAAAGGGATTGAAAATCCCCGTGTCCTTGGTTCGATTATTCGGTCTTCCGCTTCCTCGGTGGGATCAGCCCAATCAGCGCCAGCACACAGGATTTGGCGGCTAATACCAGATTGAGATGCCCGGGGAAAGCGACGTTGATAAACCAAAAGGCCAGGAAGATCGCCAGAGAAACCGGCCAGGCGAGCACGAAGAACCGGGTATCGCATAACCGCTGGGCGCAAAACAGCAGCGTCAGCACCACCGCCAATAGCCCGAAAGGAAGATACAGAATCAGTCTCAGGTAAGGGGCGATAACATCAGCGAACGAAACGTTATTGATGACGGAAATCGTCAACTTCTGAAAAAATAACGTATCACGATTATAAATCTCTAAAAGATTTAGCCACGCAAAGCTGAACCCTATCGTTAACGACATCCATACTGCGTATTCTTTGCGGGATAGGGGATTGGTGATCAAACTCAGTCTCTCGTTCAGCCAGCGGTTCCGAACAAAGGATATAGCATAACAACGCTGAACCGGCGGTAAACGGCGGTTCAGCGTTGTTGTTCAACTCGTCCGAACAGACGATCTTTTTCTCACTCCGTCATTGTCTCCGTACGCGCAAAATGAATAAACTCAGGCGCCGCAATACGCAGATAATCCTGCGCATTGAGCACCACGGAGCGTTGCAGATCGCCCGCGTTAAACGCAATGTCATCGTAACGATCAAACAGTTCCGGGTCGGCCACCAGCCTGAGCTGCGGGTGGAAGCTGAACGGCGGGATCGCCCCCGGTACGCAGGCCGTGAGGGTCGCGATTTCCGCCGGGCTGACCAACGATGCCTTTTTACCGCCCAACTCGGCCGCCAACCGCTGCAGATCCGCCTGACGGTCCGCCGCCAGCACCGCCAAAATGTAATGCTTGGCGCCGTCGATGCGCGTTTGGCACACCAGTGCCTTGGCGCCCTGCCCCTGTTCGGTGCCGCGCAGCGCCGCCACCGCTTCGCAGCGCCCCTCCGCCGGATGTTCTATCACCCGGAATGCGGCCTCTCCGGCGCTCAGCAACGCCACGACCTGCTCAAATACCGTCTTGTCTGTCACCATGGTTCTCTCTCGTCACCTGCCTGGTTCTATTGACCTGCCAGCAACTCGCCGTAGCGGCGAATGTCGACGTTGCCACCGCTGATGATCACACCGACGCGTTTTCCCCGCAGCATCGATTTATGCGCGCAGGCGGCGGCGAATCCCAGGCAGCCGGTTGGCTCCACCACCATTTTCATTCGTTCGGCGAAAAAGCGCATGGCGCTAATCAGCTCATCGTCGGTCACCGTCAGAATGTCGTCAACGTCCCGGCGGATAATAGGGAAAGTATATTGGCCCAGGTGCTGCGTCTGCGCGCCATCGGCGAGGGTCTGCGGCGTCTCAATGTGAACGATGCGGCCGGTACGGAATGATTGCTGCCCGTCATTGCCCGCCACAGGCTCTACGCCATAGACTCGGCAACCCGGTGACAGCCGGCGCGCGGCGAGCGCAGAACCGGCCAGCAACCCGCCGCCGCCCAGACAAACGAACAGCGCGTCCAGTTCGCCAACCTCGTCGAACAGCTCTTTAGCTGCGGTGCCCTGCCCGGCGATCACCTGCGGATGATCGTAAGGCGGGATCAGCGTTAATCCCTGTTGCTGCGCCAGATCCCGGCCGATCTGCTCGCGATCTTCATGATAACGGTTGTACTCCACCACTTTGCCGCCATAGCCGCGCGTCGCAGCCACTTTGGCCGCCGGCGCGTCGTGCGGCATGACGATCGTGGCGGGAATGTCGAGCAGCCGGGCAGCCAGCGCGATCGCCTGCGCATGATTGCCGGAAGAAAAGGCCACGACCCCGGCCTTGCGCTGCGCCGGAGAAAACTGCAGCAAAGCATTCATCGCACCGCGAAATTTAAAGGCGCCCATGCGCTGCAGGTTCTCGCATTTGAAAAATATGCTGGCGCCGAAATCGTCGTCAACCGTGCGTGAAGTCTGCACCGGCGTGCGGTGAGTATAATCATTGATGCGCGCGGCGGCGGCGGCCACGTCGTCATAAACGGGTAAAATCAAATCGGTCATAGCGTTACCTGTCAGTAAGGGTTAAAGGGCGGCCAACGCGACAGCTTCCACTTCCACGGCGGCGCCATAATGCAGTTGCGATACGCCGGCCACCGCGCGCGCAGGGCGAAACTCGCCGATCCATTCGGCATACAGCGCATTGAAGGTCGGCCACAAATCGATATCCGTCAGATAGACGCGCACCTGAACCAGCTGCGCGCGGCCGACGCCGGCCCCTGCCAGGCAGGCATCCAGATTGTCCAGCACCTGACGGACTTGCCGCGCGAAAGGTTCGTCGGCAAGACTCTCACCGGAAAAGGCGATCGGCAATTGACCAGAGATATAGACCGTCCCATTGGCCGTACAGCTGGGCGAATAATGACCGGCGGGAGGAAAGCCGCCGGCGGCGTTGTAAACCACATCATGCTTCATATTTAATCCTTGCACAGGTTCGAAAAGCCCTGCGGAAACGGCGCAGGGCGGCATTCAGACGGGTTTGCACGCAGCCGCTTCAGGCAGCCTCGCCTGAAAACCCACACGTTCTTTCTGCCAGTAAGAAATCGCCATGGTCGCCACGCCGTTGCCGGCCACGTTGGTCAACGTACGCATGGTATCCATCAAGCGATCCACGCCGAGAATCAGCGCCAGCCCCTCCATCGGTATCTCTGGAAACATCAACAGCGAAGCGGACAGCGTGACGAAAGCGCCGCCCGTCACGCCGGCTACGCCTTTCGAGGTCAATAGAAACACCATCAATAGACCGGCCTGTTGCGCCAGGCTCAGCTCCAAACCGGCGGCCTGAGCGATAAACAGCGCCGCTAACGTCATGTAGATTGAAGAGCCGTCCAGATTCAAGGAGTAACCGGTCGGCACGACAAAACCGACGGTGGCTTTACTGCAGCCGACCGATTCAAGTTTTTTCATCAGGCCAGGCAAGGCGGCTTCCGATGAGGTGGTGGTAAAGGCGATGATCAGCTCTTCCCTGATGAGTTTTAAGAAACTGAACAGGCTAAAACGGGTCAACCAGGCCACCACGGAAAACACCACCACAATGAGGAACAGACACCCCAGATAGACCAGCCCCACCAATTTCATCACCGGCATCAGCGCGCCGATGCCGTATTTGCCCAGCATGAACGCCGCCGCGCCAAATACGCCAACGGGCGCCAGCTTGAGGATGATATTGACCACTTTGAAGGTGGCGTCGGTCAGCAGATTCACCAAATCAACCACCGGCTTGCTTTTATCGCCCATCGCGTACAGCGCATAGCCAAACAGCAGAGCCACCAACAAGATTTGCAGCATGATGCCGCCGGCCAACGCATCAACCACCGTTTTCGGGATGATGCTCATCACGAAATCCATGCCTTGCAGGGGCTCCGCCGGTTTAAGCGCCGTGGCGGCATCGGCATGCAAGACCAGCCCCTTGCCCGGCTCAAACAGATTGCCCATCGCCAGGCCGATCAGCAGCGCCAACGTGCTGACCACTTCGAAATAACAGACCGAGATCATGCCCAGGCGGCCAACGCCGGCACCGCGTTTAACCTGCGCAAAACCGGCTACCACGGTGAGAAACACAATCAGGCCGGCCACCATTTTGATCAGTTTGACGAAGGCCGCCGCCAGCGGATTGAGCTGAGCGCCGATTTGCGGCCACAACAGGCCCAGCGCGCCACCGGCCGCCAGCCCTACCACCAACTGAAAGGTCAACGTGTAATAAAAAGGTTTTCGTGCAGAACCGACGACTGAAGTTGCAGACATTATTGTTCTCCATGCCCTTGCGGGCCGTTGAAGCTAGCGCTGAAAAACCCCGGTGTGTGCGATACGGCTTTTAACGCACAAACATTGTCATATTTAAAACAAATAATCTAAAATTAGAAAATAAGTCCAGAAATGATGTTATATACCTGCGCGACGGCCAAATGCCAATCGGGAAGTGCAGAATTGGGAGCAAGATCATTTTTAGTGCCGCCAGGCGCCAGATGAAAACCGCCGTGCGCCGCACTTGTGGTATGTTCTTCATCTGGCTCGAAATGAGCCAACGCCGCCAAGAAAGTGATCGGAGTGCCCTATGCCTGAAGTGCCGGAAAACCTGTTGTTATCCCAGTTGAATGTGATTGCCGAGGGGCTGAGCGCCACCTTCGCGCCGTTTTGCGAGGTGGTGGTTCACGATCTGCAAAATCCCGAACACGCCATTTTGGCGATCCACAACAACCTGTCCGGACGAGAAGTCGGCCAAGCGGCGACGGAACTTGGCCTGGCTCGCATCGCTTCGGCGGAGTTTCCCAGCGTGATCGCCAACTACGGCAACCTGTTCGCCGATGGCCGCCCGGCGAAAAGCACCTCGATCGGCATCAAGAATGCGCAGGGCGACTACGTCGCCGCACTCTGTTTGAACGTTGATATGACGCTGTTCCGCGGCATGCAAAACGCGCTGGCGCAGTTCACGCAAACGGCGGCCGGCGCGGTGACGGAACACCTGGAGCCCAGCGGCGCGGAGGCCATCCGCAACCGTATCGATCGCTTCGCCGCACGCCACGCCACCACGCCGCGCGCGCTGAAAACGCCGGAGAGAAAGCGGTTGATTCAGGAACTGAGGGAGCAAGGCCTGCTCGAGGTGAAAAAGGCGATGGAGATTGTGGCGCAGCACCTCGGCGTTTCCCGCGCTTCGGTGTATCTCTACGCCAAGGAAGAGTGAAGTTCAGGAAACGGCCAGGCGCGGATTGACGAAAAGCAGGCAGACGGCTGCCAGCAGCGACGGCAGCGCGAAAGCCATAAAGTTTTGCTGAAGCGTCAATTCACTATCAATCAACAGCCCCCCCATGAAGGGCCCCAGAATCGCGCCAATACGGCCAATGCCCAGGCCCCAGCCAAGGCCCGTCGAAGTCATGGTTCCAGGATAAAAACGGGCGACATAAGAACTCATCGCGATTTGCGTACCAATGGTGCTTGCACCTGCAATAATCAGCAGCAAATACAGGATGTACACCGGCGTCTGAGTACCCAACAACACTAAAGTGGCGGCGCCCAGCAAAAAATACCCAATAAGAATACGTCTTCCATTCATTCGGTCCATCAGCCAGCAACTGCTCAACGCCCCGACAATGGTGCCCAGATGCAGCGCAAACAGGAACGACAGGCTGGAGCCTAATGGATAGCCAGCCTGCAACATCAACTTAGGCAACCAGGAGGTCATGCCGTAGATGACAAACAGCGACATGAAGAAAACCAGCCAGAACATCAACGTACTTAAGCCTCTGCGTTCAGCGAACAGATCCTTCAGGGTCGCCTTTCCCGCTTTTATACCTGCCGAGGAAGAGCTGATAAACTTCGTACCGGGTTGATGGATATAGTCTGGCGCAATCTTTTCCAAAAGGCGTTTTAAACGGTCATGCTGTTCGGTTTTCACTAAAAATGCCGCCGATTCGGGCAGGTGGCTTAACATCCATGGCAAAACAATGAGTGGCAAAGCGGCAATATAAAATATAGATTGCCACCCCGCGACCGGGATCAAATAAATGCCTGACAGCGCCGCGAGCATGCCGCCGATGGAATAACCACTAAACATCAGCCCAACCATCAGGCTCCGCTTACTTTTAGGTGAATATTCGCTGGTGAGGGCCGTAACGCTGGGCATAACGCCTCCCAGCCCCATGCCGGCGATAAAACGACACCAGCCGAATTGGCCAGCATTAACGCTAAAGCCGCAAAGAAAAGTAAATAAGCTAAAGGTGATAATACACAAACTAATGGTTTTCTTCCTGCCTATTTTATCTGAGAGCGGACCCAATAAAATCGCGCCGAGCATCATGCCTACTAAGATATAACTGCCCAGCAGGCCCGCCTGAGCCGCAGTGATGCCCCAGTTCGCCATGAGTTCAGGAAGGACCACACCCAGTACTGCAAGATCGAAACCGTCAAAAACAATAATAAAAGCGCACCATAACACCGTGAGTCGGTGCATATTATTCAGTTTCGCATTATCTATTATTGGATTGATATCCACGACATAAATATTAGCTTGCGACATATGTCCTCCCGGAAATGAAATCGGCACCAACCATAAATATCAGAGCAAACCACCAATAATAGGTTGAGCTTATGTATTTCACTTATATAGACGAGTTGGATTTAGCTAAAAAACTTATTCTTTAATAAAAATTAAAAACCACCTATGATGAGTGGCCAATACATATTTTATTTTCATTCGCGACGATATCGCTCATGGGCGCGCTCGTCTAACACCCATTTTGCATCGTATTGATACCTTAAAGGCATAATCTTGGAGCTGCGTCATTTACGCTATTTTATCGCCGTCGCGGAAGAGCGGAATTTCAGCCGAGCGGCTGAACGGCTGCATATCAGCCAACCGCCGCTCAGCCGGCAAATTCAGCAGTTGGAGGCGAGCCTGGGGGTGAGGCTGTTTAAACGCGGCGCCCGTCCTCTGGTGCTGACCGCGGCCGGGCGCTTTCTCTATGGGCACGCACTGCAATTCCTGGCGCAAAGTCTCGAATTGAAGACCATGACCCAGCGCGTGGGGCAAGTAGAGCGCCCGCTGTCGCTCGGTTTTGTCGCCTCAACGCTCTATGACATCCTGCCGCAGCTGATTCGCCGTTTCCGCACCGCTCACCCCGAAGTGGGTCTGAACCTGCATGAAATGACCACTCTGGAACAGATTCGAGCGCTCAAGGAAGGGAAAATTGATGTAGGATTCGGCCGCATTCGCCATGAAGACATGCATATACGCCGCATTATCCTGCGAGAAGAGCCTCTGATGGCGGCCTTAGCGGCCGATCACCCGCTGGCTCGTTCGGAGGGATTAACGCTGCGCGCCCTACAGGCGGAAACGCTGATCGTTTACCCGCAAACACCGCGCCCAAGCTTTGCCGATCAGGTGCTGGCGACCTTTCGCGATCGTGTGTTAGTCCCCAGAAAAATCATGGAGGTGCGGGAACTGCAGGTCGCATTGGGGCTGGTAGCCGCTGGTGAAGGCATCGCGTTGGTTCCTCACTGCCTGCACAGCCTGAAGCGCCCGGACGTGGTCTACAACATATTGAACGAACGGCGCCTGGTTTCCCCGATCATCATGAGCACCCGACAGTTGGATGAATCTGAAGATATCAGGACACTGTTGCGGATGATTTACACTCTGTATGACGAACAAGGCATTGCCTACATCAAGCCTGAACGGCAAGATTGAGATACCTATGGCGGGCAAAACGAAGAAAAAGCCCACCATAGTCGTGGCGGGCTTAATTACATACATCCTTACTGACAAATCGAAGCGTATTTCTTCATAAACGGGCTGGCGCAAATTGACGCGTAAATGTCTTTTTGCAGTTGGCTGGCGCTAGAATCCGGCTTTTGCGAACCGCCAACGTTTACACCGGTGCCGTTGTTGCCGTTGTTGCCGTTAGTGCTGCCGTTAATGCTGACGTCAACTGAAGCACCGTTGCCGCTGCCGATATTGCCATTAAGACCACCGTCGATCACCAGCTTGGCCTGAGCCAGCTGCGAACACATCAGCAGCGTGCAACCCAGTAATGCGATTTTTCTTCTCATCATGTCCTTCTCCTTGTTTATTGAATTACCCGTTTGTATTTATTTCCCTGTGCGGCAGACCCTGTACCGGTTTCCTGTTGCGGCTAATGCCCTCTTCCACCTATCGCCAATCGCCTTTTCTTCATACGCTGATCGTGTTTGAAAAACGCATATAAACTCAGAAAAAACAAAAAAATCGCCAGATAAAAAAGATCCAATTTACCATCCCTGGGTACATCTCGGCACCACACAAAATATAATATTCACTTGATAAATAGTTTTTCATAACTCATAATCCATAGCGCGTTATGAGCCAAAAAAAGCAGGACTCATTCCTGCTTATCGATAAGAAATTATTAGCAAATCCCCAGCAGACTCGCCCACTGCCGTGTAGCGGTCTAATTCAAGCTTGAAACAACAGAGAGAACTAGGGTAACAACAAATAAGCAATAGACCATCCCTAATCAAGGTTAGGAATACTCTTCCATTCAGGATACCTTCTGTAACCTAGTAAAGCATTAAGATCACTTTTTCATTGAATGGATACCACAATTGTAGCGCTCCCTTGAAAATCACCCACTTCACCAGAGTAATTAGCCAGCGTTGAGGTCAAATTAACTTTCGTACCGGCCGGCCCAGCGTCAATAAGGGCACCTTTTGAAAAGGGTCTCCCGTTGATCGTTACGATGCTACGGAAGTTACTGGCTTTACTCAGGCTAATAAAGTCAGTGGCATTCGCTTCTGTTGCGACAATACGCACCGGAAAAGTTTCATTGCACCAAACGGTAATCTGTGCCGAAGCCTGGCTGCCGTTAACTTTGTCTGGCGCAACCAATCCATGTCGAATCTCTACCTGGGGTTCGCGAATATTACACTGAGTAGGGAGCACAACAGGCGCCTCGCAAGCCGGATAGCGATCTGCATCTAAAGCGCCGCCAGGAATAGAACCTTGTATCACTGCATGGTCAGAGTATTGCAAGTAAGTACACAGTCCCCAGCCACTCGTTGAGTTAACGATATATCGAGGCGAATTCGGTCCGACCCACCCCTTTTGTTGAGCCCTCAGAGCCAATTCGCCAAGCGTCTTGCTGTCTCTAATCCAACCGTCCCCGTAGTCACCAAATACATAAACATCAGAGCCCATCCCCCCCCAAGGCAAACGATACCGCAGATGGAGCGCGCAGCTGGTACAACCGTACATAGGGTTAGGCCTGAGATCATTGGTATCCCATTGCTTAATATAAACGCTCCAGATCCCCTGAACAGCCGGCCCCTGCCCTGGTGAATTTGTGGGTATAAGCTCCACTTCTGCCGCCGTTTTCCAATCAGCTACGGCGCTGATTGGAAAAAAGAGCAAGGCTGCCACTTTCAGCGCCAATATAAATCGTAACTTAATGCTGTCCTTTAACATCATCGTGCTCCAATATCAAAAACCAACCACCCCATGCGGTTATTAACAAGATATCTCAGATCGGTACTATTTCCCAATGCCCAACCACAAATTGAAAGAGCCGCGGATGAAAAACAGAAATGAAAAATATCAACTTTCAGTATATTCATCACCATGAAGCAATAACCAATAAATAAACTCATGATGCCGAGTTAACATTAACTTTCTCATTATCGAGCGTTTATGGCTATGAATCGTCTTGACGCTTAACCCCAGCAACCTAGCAGTATGGGATTGATCGAACCCATTACGAAGATAACCGACCACCTGCCGCTCTCTGCCGGTTAAGATTTGCCGCTTAGCGGTAGCCGGGAACGCAGAACCGGACAATGCTTCAGACAATAACTCAAACAGCTTGTTCTGATTATCTGTTCGGTACAGCACGCCAGAGATACCCCTCGCAGCTAAAACAGGCCGTTCCTTAACGGTAAGGATAAACGGTGCGCCTGAAAGATTCGCCCTGCGCCAGCGTTGCGCACGCCGCAGTGAAGAAGCAACAAGTATGTCGGTATGCCCCTCACCGTCCGGTGATAAAAAATTGACGGATTTATTGCGATTCTGCGCATACTTTTCAATACTGAGTCGAAGCCCCTCAGCAAAATAGCGATTCTCATCATCTATTACGATATTAAATGTTCCCATGCAACACCTCTTGTCGGCCAGGATAATTTTATTCCATACAGAATTGGTATTCTGCTCGGCCTGTTTTAAAGTTTTCCACCGGATATATTACGATATTTATTCTACTCGTATCGCTTACAGTCTATTATTCGTAATCAAGTAAAAATGTAGCCGTGCTGACAAATTCTCCTCTGGCTATACTCTTGTTTTTAATAGCCTCAGGTTCACCACGCACATAAGCTTTAAGCGTAATTCTATTGCTTCCTTCCTGTAGTCGCAGTTTTCCCGAAGGCTGATTCAAGGGTAATAGCTCACCTGAAACATTCTCCAAGCCAATGGCGATGCCGCTCGCACCACCGCTACTGATAGCCAGCAACCCCGGCAACGCAACGCTTTCCGTACCGCTGAAGGAAACGCTTACCGTTTCACCAAGGCTGAGATCACACTCCGTCAGCTGTAGAGAAAACGCTTTCCCCGCCGTACGCTGATTGAGATAGAGATATTTATCAATCACCGTGCCAAAATCCAGTTCGATATTTTCCTCTCCAGGGGGAATCACACAGGGCTCCGCCACCAGTTCACCACGGTAGTTAACCGCCACCGTAGGCGGGGCCCCCCAACCGGTATAGCTAATACACAGCAATGCCATCGCTAACGCTGTCTTTTTCATCCCTTTCTCCTGGTTGATATCGTATAAAAACGCTTATATCTGCGATGTGCATAATCAAGACGGAGTGATACCCTCCGTCACAGATGCCCACCACCAGTCATATATTTGTCCGATTCGCCAGGCAATTAATTAAAAAATCGGAAATATTACTACTCGTAAATGCCATTCTCAGATTTACAAGTACACTGTTGCTTCGCCACATATATCTGTTCACCAGGTCGTCACGCAGTACCGCGATGACGACGCGGCACAGGGGAGAGATATCTCGTTACCTATCGGTCTACAAAATATTCTAGCCTATGGACACCTAACGTATTTATAGCCGCGCCTTGTGTGGCAAGGTAAGCAACACCTTTAAACTCCACTATAGAAATATTAGTGCTGCTGTTTTTTATGAAAGTCACGCTGGAAATACCCATACCGATTAAGGTAAAGAAACAATGATCGTTTTAGATCCCTGAAACACCCCAATACTGCCATCATATCCCATCAGCGTGGAACTTAAGGTCAGCGTTACCCCTTGCGGCGTTGCCTCAACGACTTTCCCTTCACCTAAATCCTTGCCATCTATTTTCAGTTCACTCCGGAACTGTTTCCCACCATTAAAGTAAACGCTGCCGACTCTGTCTGCCGACATAATTCGCACCGGATATTTGGAACTGCACGTCACATGCAGCGAGGTGCTAACAGTCTGACCATTCACCTCCTCGTCACGCAGCACGCCATGGCGCAGCTCAATCTCTTTTTCCGCCAGGTCACAATAGGTGGGATCGACCACCGGCGGAACACATTGCATCCCCCCAGGAAAACGAGCAGGGCCATAAGCCCCTCCGGGGTATCTCCCCCAATAGCCAAAAAATATACATACATCTTTGGCACCAAAACCTTGCTTACTATAGAATTCCTTATTAAAGAGCGCTGACTGGGCAAAGCTTTGCGCTAGTTCCCCCATGGTCTTGCTGGTCGTGATCCCTGGGAAGCTCACTTCATTCATGGGAGACCCCGCCGTCCAATTGGTTGTTACAAAAAAGGTGACATTACATAAATAAGAACAGCCATACATTGGATTCGGCGTGACATCACCAGTATCCCAGTAAGTGACTTTGGCAAAATACTGTTTTTCTCTGGGGGAATATCGAATGTCAGCACTCCACCCCGCCCACGCGCCTGAAGTATATAAGAGCAGTAATATAAAAAAACTTCTTACTACATTTGATCTGGCTAACGTGTTAACCATTATATTGAGTCTCGCTCACTGAACCTATTAAGAATACGAGGCATGAGTCAGCTACCGTGAATATCAATTTCAGGCAACTGTAGTCACACCGGCATAAGCATCTTGCTCTCTTTCTCGTCATTTCTCCTCGCGCAGTTAACAACTGCGAGCTCACTCATATTTAAGCAGGAACGATGCGGAGGCATTGAACGCACCCGGCACCAGCTCCGTATTCACTTTCCGGACAGGCACCACCTGGAAATTAAGATCCATATCAGCCAGACCGTTAATCGCACCGCCGACGCCAAGATCAACAAAAGCGCCATTTTTTTGCCACTGCGCCTTAATCCCCAACCCCTTGACGTTAGTGGCCAACGCCGCCGTATCAAAACTACTGGGTTGACCGACATAGTAAATCTTATAGGCAACATCGAATTCCGCCGGGCAACTCACCTTCACCGAAAACGACTTCTTGTAACGCTCCCCATCGATTTTATTAACGCCCACCGTTTCAAAATCCACGTTTATCGGTTGCCCATCATTGAGCTCACAGGGCACATCCTCGCGTAGCGTCCCTTTGAAACTCATGTTTTCCACTGCTATCCCCTCTCGAGCAGTGATACCCAATAGGATGAGGCAAACTATGCCAAGCTTTTTCATCGTTGCCTCTCCTCTATTGATAGGCTAGCAGCAGGGTGGCGCCGGCAGTAAAGTCACCGCCGGGCAGCTTCGCATTCGCTCTTTTTACCGGAACAGCCTCTAATGGCGGAGCCTGACTACCCGAGTAGGTGAACTTCAGCCAGCTATTAATGGGCAATGGCTTCCCATCAGAACGAAATGCCACCCCGAAGTCGCTGATATTAGTCCGCAGCGCGGAAGCATCGAACGCGGTCGCACCGCCTTGAATTTTCATCTGCATGGCATTGGACTTAATGCCCGAACATTTCAGCGTATAATCAACCGATTTCTTATAATTGTTGCCATCCACCTTGACCGTCAGGATCTCGCCGAAGTCCACTTCGATGGTTTTATTGTCGTTAATCACGCAAGACGGTGTTTCCAGTACGGTGACGCTGACCGTCACAGTGGTCGCCGCATTGGCCAATGGTGACATTCCCACACAGAGAAGACACATCGCCGCATTGCGCCAAAGGCTGCAACTACCGGCCGGGCTGAATATGTGCGCCATACTTCTCAACTCCTTAGTCATAGCTCAGGCTAAAATCCATCGTGGCACGATAGGCTCCGGCCGCCAGACGGGCCGCCGTGCGTTCCGGCGCCACGCTATAGCTCAAGGTATTCTGCCCCGGCGTCAGCAGCAGCGGTTCCCCGCGGCTGCCCAGCCGCACATCCTGTCCACGGCTGTCGGTAAGACGCAATCCCAACCCGGCAATACCCTGAGCCCTGACCAGCTGCGGATTATCCGCATCCTGCCCGGCGCGGAAAGTGACCGTTACCGCCGGTTGATCATTGGCCCAGGTTAAGGCGCCGGTGCGTGAATCCCGGCTGCCGGCCGGGCTGCGCAGGCAGTCTCTCAGCCGTAACTCAAAGGCTACCGGCGCGCCGCGGTCACCAATATTCTGCAGGCGCCCGGTGCCGATCTCCCCCAGGCTGATAACCTGCCACGCGCTTTCCATCTCCAGCCGACAGGCGCTCTCCGTCAGCGCGCCGCGCACCTGCAGCACGCCATTGGCGCCGTCAGTGTACCAGTTATCCGCCACCTGCCCTTGCGCAGCCGGCATCAGCCACAGCATCGCCCCGAGGGTGAGAGGCACCATCAGCGCCAGCCCACCCAAGGTGCCGTAATACCGACAGTCGTGACGCTCCGGCAGGTGTTTTCTCAGTTTCTCGCTCATCCATTGCATCTTTATTCCTCCCGATGACCCGCCGCAGCCGGTGGTGTTACGACTTGCTCTTTTCCGGCACGACCTGGCAGGCGTTGCCGCTGCAGTTAAAGCTCAGCTGCGGGCGACCGCCGTAGTCGTTGATATAGGTCAGCACCGGGCCGTTACCCAACGCGCTGGCGTTGACGCCGAGCGGCGCACTGCTCTTCGGCGGCACCATCAACGGCTCGAAACCTTGCACGCCAGCCACGCCTTTCCTGGCCCCTGCGTCCACCAAAGTGACGTAATAAGGCGTCGGGTTATTCACCACATACTTGTCGCCCTGCTTGCTCAGCGTCAGCTGCTCTTGCCATGGCGCGGCATTCTGCTGCGGTGCAATCGCCGACGGGCGATAGAACAGCTTGATGCGCGTCTGCAGCGCAATCTGCAGCGTATTCGGCTTGTCGCTCTTCGGCGGGATCTCACGCAGGTTGAAGTAGTAGAGCGATTCCCTGTCCTGCGGCAGCTGTTTGGTCGCCGGCAGCGCCTGGATCTTCACCTGGCTCGGCTTGCCCGGCTCCACGCGCTGCACCGGCGGCAACACGGCCAGGGGGCTCTGGATCTTGTTGCCCTTTTCGTCCTCCAGCCAGCCCTGCGCCAGGTATGGCAACTGCTTGTTCTGGTTGCTGATATTCAGGCTGACAGACTTTTCGCTGCCGTCGAAGATCACCCGGGTGCGATCCAGCGCGATAGCGGCCTGCGCCTGCGGCGCCAGCAGCGCGCCCAACAGCGCGGCGGTCAGCAATTGATGTTTGCTCATGGTAAAGTTCTTTTTCATACGTTTATCACTCTTACAGATTCAAATAGGGTGTTCGCGTTCATTACGCCTCTGGCTCATTGGCCGGCAACGCCCGGCACGGCAGCAGCAGGTTGCTCATCATGTCAGCCGGCAACGCTTGCGGCAGGCTGATGGCGCACTGCGCCGCGCCGTTCCAGTGCACGGTCATGCTTTCACCTGGCCGGATGCCGCTCAGGTAGACGCTGCCGCCGTCGTTCACAATCCCTGTATCCTGTTTGCTGGCGTTCATCACCGTGGCGCCGAACGGCGGCGTGCTGCCGTCCGCCAGCCGGATAACCGCCATCGCCTTCTCCCCGGCGAGCACATCAAACTTGCGATAACCGATTGCGCCTTCGGTCAGGGTGGCCTGCACCACCGATTTGGTGGCCTCGGCGTTATCCCCCAGTTGGTTCAGATCGATGCTGGCCTTGTTGCGGTAGTAGCTGTTAACGTCCGTCACCACCGCCTTGCCCCAGCGGTTGGTATCTACGGTGCTGCCGTAACCACGCACCGGCACCCCGGCCACGCCGCCGGTATCCAGCAGCAGCCGGGTACTGCCCGGCATGCCGATGCGGTGCAGCGCTCCGCCTTCTGCCGTTAAGGTCGCACCGCCCTGCGCGCTGAAGCCCAGCGCGCTGTAGCTGCCCTGCTGATAGCTGGCGTTGGCGCTCAACTGGGCCATATCGCCCTCACGGCTGTAATAGCCGCTGAAGTTGGCGCCGTTTCTGGCGCTGCCGACGTTCAGCTGATAGTTGCTATGCTCATCCAACCGATCGTAATACCCCACTCGCTGGCTGCTGTCGTGACGGTTTACCGTCGCGCTGTAGCTCAGGTTGGCGCTCTGTCCCCACGGCAGCGACAGCGACAGGTACATGCCGTCGTCGTTGGTGTTTTCGTACTTGTTGCGGTACCCGGTCAACGACAGGCTCAGGTTGCGGAAGCGGCCGATATCGAAATAGCGCGACAGCGTCAGGTTGTAACGGTCATTGGCCGGTCGATCCCAATAGGTCTGGTGGTCATAGTTCAGGTACAGGCTCAGGCCGATATCCCGGAACTGCTGATTAAAGGTGATGGTGTACATCTCCTTGTTGTTGCCCACCCGGCCGCCGTAGTAGCGCGCGTCCAGATACTCGCTCATGCTCATAAAGTCCTGCTCCGAGAAGCGGTAGCCGGCGAAGGTCACCTGGCTGTCGGTCTCGTCGAAGGTCTTCGAATAGCTCAGGCGGTATGAACCGCCGCTCAGCGTGCCGTCCTGCTGCGGCAACCGCGCCCGCGACTGGGTGGCGTCGAACGACAGCGCGCCCAGCGCCATCAGATCGCGGCCGATACCCAACGAAGCCGCGTTGTAGTCGCCGCCGAACAGGCCGCCGCCGTACAGCGACCAACCGTTGCTCACCCCCCAGGAAAACTCGCCGGTGCCGAACAGCGGCCCATTGCTGCGATGCTGCCAGTCTGAAGGTTTGCCCGCCGCCATTTTGAAGCGCCAGGAACCGGGGCGCGTCAGGTATGGAATGCTGGCGGTGTTCATCTTGAACGCCTGCACGCTGCCGTCTTGCTCCTCCACCCGCACGTCCAACTCACCGGAGACCGCCTCGCTGATATCCTGGATGCGGAACGGCCCCGCCGCCACCTGAGTCTCATAAATCACCCGCCCCTGCTGGCTGATGGTGACTTTGGCGTTGGTTTTCGCCACCCCGACCACTTCCGGGGCATAGCCGCGCAGGTTCGGCGGCAACATGTTGTCGTCAGACACCAGGCTAACGCCGGTGAAACGGAAGCTGTCGAACAGGCCGGAGTTGAGGTAGTCCTCACCCAGCGTCAAGCGCGAGCGCAGCGCAGAAACGGCCCGATAGGCATAGTAACGGCTCCAGTCCAGCCGCTGATCGGTACCCTGGCCGCTGCCGGTTTGGTGATTGAGCTGCCCCTGCCAGTCAGCGCGCAATCGCCAGGCACCGACGTTGGCGCCGGCGGTACCGTTGCCGCTCAGGCTGTTACTCTGCCCACCGCTCCGCTCCTGGCGCTGAGTCTGGCCGTTAACGTTATAGTCAAACAGCAGGCCCGGAATGCCCTCATCCCAGCGCGACGGCGGATCCCAGTCAGGCGAGGAATATTCCAGATAAGCCTGCGGAATGCTCAAATACAGTGCTGCCGTGGCTAAATCGCCGCGCGCCTCCATGCCCTTCAGGCTGGCGATATCCAGACACTCGTCCTGATGCCACCAACGCAGTCCTTTCGACGCATCCGGTTTCAGCCCCAGCTGTTCCACCAGCGCCGGTGAAATACAGGCCTGGCTGCCCTGAGCATCGTCATCCGGCGGATAAAAACTGACGCTCTGTTCCGGCAATTCATTGTTATTAAGATGAATCACCATGGCATAGGCGCCCGGCATGATATAGCCGCTGCGTGAAAACTGGCTCAGGTCGATATTTTTTCTATCGTTCACGTCCAAAATATCGGTATTAAACTGAATGCCATCCTCGGCTTCTGCCTTTGGCGTTAAATGCGCTAACGCCAGAAATATACCGATACTTAGCGCATGAGGACGAAACAGCTTCCATGCAGGAGAAAAAAACATATCCACGACCCTGTTTATTTAATAGTATTTATCGGCAGAGCTCAGCCTCAGTAATAGTCCATTTTAAAACGCACCGCAGAATAATACTCTCCTGCCTGCAGTGGCTGATTATTAGCGACCAGCCGCATTTGGTAGTTAAGCAGCATTCTTTCCGGCAATACTTCTCGAATGGGCAATGGGTTTCCTGGGTGGGCAATATTTCCTTCTGCATCGACGATTTGCAATCCGATGCCTTTTGCCCCACCATGCATCTCAAATAACTCCCCCGTCGGCATCCCCGTCAAAAGTCACCCGAAAACCACTCCAGTCTGGCAAATTACTCTCAGCCCGAGATAAAACACAGTTAATTAGCTCAATGGAGAAATAACTAGCTCCCCCGCTGCCGTCACGAATAATATCTGCAACCGGTGTGACATCCATATCGATTAACTGTTCCCGACTGCCGGCGGCAATAGCGCAGGCGGTATTGATAATGGCTCCTTGCATATTGACCTGTCCCCATCCTTGACTGGGGCGAGCGGCCTGAACGTTATCCACGATTAACATTAAGGACAATAGGCAGGGAAGCATTAATTTTGCAGGAAAATAACTCATTGAATGCTCCCTATTCACAGAATTTCCACCGCACGAATCCCGGGAAAAGCATGCGGGCAAGCCCGCATGCTGCATTATCACTGCACAACCGGACTTACTGGTAAGCCAGGGTGAAGTCAGCCACGGACTGGAAGTCACCCGGGGTGATAACAGCGTTAGAAGCCTTGTTACCCTGCAGGTAAGCGGAGAAGCTCAGGGTGTTATTGCCATTGCCCAGCGTTTGCGCTGAAGAAGCTTTACCCAGCTCGATCACCTTGCCGGAACCGTCGGTGATGGCGATGCCAGCGCCCTTAGCAGTACCGGTAATGCCCAGCAGCTTAGCGTCCTCTACTGAAGCTGCGCCGGTGAAGGTGATAGCTACAGCATTATTCTTGCCAACGCCATTTGCATCACCAGCGTTCAGCTCGCAGTTTTCCAGCTTAATCTGGAAGTTTTTCGGCGTAGACTGGCCGCCGTTTTTCAGCGCCACGTTGGAAACCTGGCCCAGGTTAACGGTCTGGTCTACGGTTTCCGGGGTAATTGAGCAAGGTGCGTCAATGATCGCGCCTTTAAAGGTTACGGTGCCGTGGCCCTGGTCTTTTGCGTGAGCCACAGACGCTACGCCGAAAGCCAATACTGCTGCCATCATGATTTTATTCAGTTTCATATTAAATCCCTTACATTCCTTAGTAAGAAAGAGGTACTTATTGACGTCAATTAGATCAACAATTCACTCTTGATGTTTAACGCGCCGCTTTATTGTCGAGCGCAGATTCTTTCGCTGATACCTGCCTTTCAGCGTTCCGTATCAGTGGCAACAAATTTACCCCGCCCAAATCAAAAATAAAACGTTATGTCGTAAAAAGACAAAAACACAGGATTTAAATGTGAAAAATACACATCAAATAGGTTTAAATCCCAAAAAATAGAAATTAAATGACCTTATTTATTTTTTAATACTTATACACTTAGACCCGGATTAATATAATTATATGAATAGAGGGAAAAATCCTATTGACCATTAATAAGAAGGATTGAAAAAACAGCACACAGGTCTCAGAATCATCTCTCGACAGGTACGTTGACAGGTTGAAAAAATGATTTTCCATATAAATGACAACGTTCTCTATGATGAAGATGAGAACACATTGTCGCATATTGATAATGCGACAACTAAAATAGTCTTACTTAGACCCAGCGCCAGGCTGTTATCTCTGTTCATCCGTAACAATAATGTGTTACTAATGCGTGAAAAGCTGCTTAATGATGTCTGGGTTGAGCACGGACTTAAAGCCTCGAACAATAATCTGAATAACTATGTATCAGGGTTGCGCAAATCGCTGGCGCAGTTCGGCGAAGAGGCGCTTATTGTCACCTATCCGCGTCAGGGGTTTAAGTTCACCGCAGATATCATTCATGAAGTAAATAACAATGAGGAGGTAAAAAAACCGGAAAACAACCCAGAAGGAGATACTGAAGTCAGTAAGCTGACCAATAAAAAAGCGCAGCGTAATAGCGTCAATAGCCCATTCAGGCATCTGGCCATGGCATTCTTTGCCTGCCTGGTGCCATTTGCCGCTATCGTGCTTTATCAAAACGCCACCCGTATCAGCATGTATCCTTTAGGCGACTACGATCGCTGCCAAATATACAGTATGAATTCGGGGAGCGGCCACTTATCCGAAATCAAGCGATTTATCCAGCGCGCTGGTTTTAATTGTAGAAGTAAAGCTGACGTGTATTACTATGATAACATTCGCGATGAAGCTTCGCAGAAAGGCAAAGAGCTGTTAACCTTCTGCCCACGAGAAAAAAGCAGTCCGTGTATCTACAATTATATCGACAAAGAATAGCATTGATATTGCAAGATGTTACCTCACCAGGCCATCTCACTCTCAGGATCCCCTTGCCCTAGCCAAGGGGATTTATCTTAGGGTGTAGCACACACCAATAACGGCGCATGGTTATCGGCAAACAAGAAATGCCGGCTATCAATTTGCTCGATACGCCAGTGTAGTTGCGTCCCTTTCATCGGTAACCTACGGTTCAAATCCTCACGTACCATAGAATCATGGGGCTTAATGATATTATCCTTGACCAACAAGGTGTAGTTTTTCCCCTGCCGCTTGTAGTCCACAAGCAATACACGCTCAATAACGTAGCGATTTTCCCCGTCATACAGCCTGCCATTCAGCAGGATTGACATACTCCGCCGCCCTTCGGGAACAAAACTCACCAGTAAAACGCGTTCGATGCTCTTACCCGCAATGTTGTCAGTCACATGCTCAACCGCCTGACAAGCTGGTATCTGCGGTTCAAAGAACAGAAAGTATGCGGAGGTGACGCAGCACCCCATAGCCAACAGCGCGGTTATGATATAGCCGTATCGTTTTTTCATCGCGCTACAGGCCCCAGCTTTCATAAAAATTCTCGCATTGCGCCTTATCATTCGCAATTTGCGTCTGAGGGCAATAATAAAAATAAGAGCTTCGTGTCTTACCAGAGCCATTTGGCGTTAACGTTTGAGTATCATAGTAAAGCAACAGCGCCGGTTCATTACATCGTATCTGCGGTCGCTGCTTCAGCATATTGCGCAAGTGCGTCAAATCGACCTGATTGCTTCCCGGCTTATGGTAAGACGTTACAAACTGCACACGGCAACTACCAATTTTCCCTACATCTATCACGCTGAGCGACGGATAACCTGCATCGCACCACGCCCAAATACCGCTGCCCAACGCCAGAACCAACAAAGCCGCCAGCCCGGCGGCTTTGAAACGCGTATAGCTGCGTACAGCGGCGGAGCCTACCTCAGAGGGGATACCCACATCCTGGCCCACCTCCGGAGCCGGATCCTCTGCGGGCGCCTGGCTGTCCGCCGTTTTGATCGTAGCGGCGGTGAACATAAAACCTTGCCGCGGCAAGGTGACGATGATCTCCTCCTCGCCAAGCGAAGAGAACGCCTTGCGTAAAATTGAAATGGTATTGTTGAGGTTATTACCGGAAGCGACCTGACCGTGAGCCTCCCACACCTGCGTCAACAACGTCTCTCTGGATAACACCAGATTGTTGTTTCTGACTAATGTGGAAAGCAGGCGGTTCAGTGTGGCCGTCAGCATAATCGGCGGGATATCGTCATGCACCGAGACCAATTCCGATCTATCTTCGTGATATTTAATATTATTATTAATTATGTATCTCATACATTCCCTGCGCTACAAACCATGTCAACGCCAATTCCCCACCAAACAACATGATATTAGCACAGCAATTATAATAAGAAAATTCTTACGAATTAAATATAAATTCATATAAAACAATAAAATAAGAACAATAAATCATAGAGAATAGCGGAACCTTGGGCGCAGCTAAGGCTCCCTGCCTTCGCTTGATGCGACAACGTTCATTGCGATATATATAAAAAAACCCGCCATAACGGCGGGCTAATTCGGTTTGAAATTTATCAAACTAAGCGAGCAATTTGCCGCTCCTGCCAACGCCCAAACAGCAACAGGCCGCATATCGCCCCCAGCAGCGCGCAGAACATGTCGGACTGGGTGTCCCACGGGTCGCCCTGGGTGCCGAGAAACTCGTCGGCGCCCTGGCCCAGCGCCAGCGCCGCCCACCACTCGATCAGCTCATACAGGGCGCTGATCGCCAGCGCGATGCAGCACACCACGAAGCCCAACATCTTGCTCCCCTGCACATAACCACCGCGCAGCAGGATCTCGCGCGCCGCCAGCGCCGGCACCAGCCCCTGGAAGAAGTGCCCCAGTTTGTCGTACGGGTTACGGCCAAGACCCAGCCACTGCTGCACCTCAAACCCCAGCGGCACGCGGGCATAGCTGTACATGCCGCCAAAAATCAGGATCAGCGCGTGGAAGAAAATCAGCGTGTAGAGCAGCGGCGTCAGCGGGTAACGGCGGTGGGTCAGCCACAGCAGCGGCAAAACGATCAAGACCGGCGCCACCTCCATCAGCCAGGTGGTGCGATCGTAAGGGCTGGTGCCGCTGTGGATCAGCGCGGCCAGCAGCAGCAGAGTGATAACGGACAACAACAGCGGTGCGCGTGAGACGGGCATAACCAACGTTCCTTCGGGTCAATAAGGCAATCCACACTTTATACCGTAGATCGCACGGCGAAAAAAAACAGGCGGAGCGTCGCCGCTTCGCCTGTTCGAGGGATACTTACCCTGCGCGGGATTACTTCAGCGCTACGCGGATCACGTCGTCCGGCGCGGTGGCTTCTTTCTCGCGGCTGGAAGCCTGCTTGACGCTGACATACAGCGTCTGGCCGTCCGGCGACAGCGCCAGGCTGTTCGGATGGGTCGGCGTCTTGATGGTGTTCAGCACCTTGTAGCTCTTGGCGTCGATCACGCTCACTTCGCCCGCCTGGCGATGGGTGACGTACACTTCATTGCGCGCCGGGTTGAACAGCACCGCCAGCGATTCCGGCACGTCGATCTTGCTCAGGATGTTGCCGTTACGGGTATCCACCACCAGCACCTGCGGCTGCTTGGAATCGGTGATGAAGGCGCGGTGCGTGGCGGTATCCAGGCTGATGTTCAGGAAGAAGTGCTCTTTAGACTCATCCAGCTTCTTGCGCGACAGCACCTTGTTGCTCTGGGTATCGATGGTCACCAGCTCGCCGTCGGCGTTGGTGACGTACAGGCGTTTGGCGGCGGCGTCCAGCGCCAGGCCGGTGCCGTATTTGCCGGTGTCGGTCACGGTGGCGCGCAGGGTCAGATCCTTGCCGTCCACCACCCACACCACGCTGGAATCCCCCAGCCCGGTGATGTACAGGGTATCGCTGTCGGCATCCGCCACTAGTTCACGCGGCGCCAGCGGCTTGACGGTTTCGGAGCGCTGGCGCGCGTCCAGCACCAGGCGGCCTTTCACGTCGCCGGTCTTGGCGTCGATGGCGGTCACCGAGTTATTGACGGTGTTACCGAAGAACAGCGTGCCGGTCTTGGCGTTGACGGCGGCGCCAAACGGCTTGATGTCGTTATGGATAATTTGGGTCACGTCCAGCGTGGTCGGATCCAGACGGTAAACGATGCCGCCCTTGTCCAGCTTGCGGCTCTGCGAGGTGGCCAGGTAGAGCGCGTTCTCGCTCGGGCTGTAGGCCATTTCATAGGCGCCTTTGCCGACCGGCTTGCGCAGCACTTCCGGCGCGGTTTGCGCCTGCAAAGTGTTGGAGAACAGCAGCGTAGACAGCAGCATCAGCGGAAATGCCGCACGTTTTCCCTTGGTGATCAAAGTATTCATCAAAATCTCCTTATAAAGCCAACAGGGTGGCCGAACGGCCGCCCTCTGCTCGTGATTAAAATCAGGCTTTCTCTTCGGAAAGCAGCGCCCACCAGCTGTCGATGGTCGGGTTGCGCGCCAGCGCGATAAAGTCGATGTCGCCGCGGATCTTGCGCCAGCGGGTCGCCAGTTCCATGATGCGCACCGAATCCAGGCCGTAATCGATCAGGTTTTCATCGTTGCCCATGTCCTCGCTGTCTTCGTCCAGCAGCGGCAGGATCTGCTGACGCAGCGCATCAATGCTGGCGATGCCGGCCGCCGGGAGCAGAGACGCGGTGGTCACCACCCGGCCGCAGCGGCCGGCGGTGTAGCGCAGCGCCATCAGGTGTTCGTCGCGCGAGAAGTCCGCCAGACCGTCGGCCACCATGAACGGCTGGATGTTGCGCATGAAGGCGTCGATGGCGGTGGTCAGGCAGCCGATGTGCGCATACACGCCGCAGATGATCAGCTGATCGCGGCCGGACTCCTGCAGGATTTCCTGCAGCGGCGAGCGATGGAAGGCGCTGTAGCGCCATTTCACCAGCACCGTATCGTCTTCGTCCGGCGCCAGCGCGGCGGTCACCGCCTGCTGCTCGGGGTGTTTGTTCAGACCCGGCCCCCACATGTCGTTCAATAGCGCGCGATCTTCATCGCTCTGCTGGTTCGGCTGCGCGGTATAGAACACCGGAATGCCCTGCTGTTTGCAGTAACGACGCAGGTTGGCGATGTTCTCCACCACCTGTTTAATCAGCGCGCTGTCCTCGCCCCAGAAGTTGAGGAAATACTGCTGCATATCGTGGATCAGCAGCGCGGCGCGCTGCGGTTCTACCTGCCAGGTGACTTTATTTTGCGGCAGTTCGTCCGCCGTCGGCAGCGCGTAATCATTAAGTTTTGGAATGGCCATCAATTAATCTCCCTGAGCCTGAGTCTGTAGTTGCGCGTCGAGCTGCTGGCGCAGCCGTTTTTTGTCCACTTTGCCGACCGGAGTCAGCGGCAGGCTGTCCACCTGAATAAAGCGATCCGGCAGTTTGAAGTCCGCCACGCCCTGTTCGCGCAGGTGACGGCGCAGCACTACCGGCTTCAGCGGCGCGTTGGCAATGATATAGGCGCAGCTCTTCTCCCCCATCAGCGCATCCGGCATCGACACCAGTGCGGCGTTGATCACGTCCGAATGACGCAGCAGCAGGTTCTCGATCTCCTCGGCGGCGATCTTCTCCCCGCCGCGGTTGATCTGGTCTTTCTGCCGCCCCTGCACGGTGATGTAGCCGTCTTCGCTGATGCTGATCAGATCGCCGGAGCAATAGAAACCGTCGGCGTCAAAGGCATCGGCGTTGTGCGCCGGGCTCTGGTAGTAACCGCGGAAGGTGTAAGGCCCGCGCGTCATCAGCCGCCCAACCTCGCCCGCCGGTAACGGATTGCCGTCGTCATCCGCCACCCACACTTCGTCGTCCGGCGACATCGGCCGCCCTTGCGTCGCCAGAATGTGGCGTTCGTCGTCGTCCAGCCGGGTGTAGTTCACCAGCCCTTCCGCCATGCCGAACACTTGCTGCAGTTGGCAGCCGATTTCGTTCTGAATGCGTGCCGCCAGCGTTTCGCCCAGCTTGGCGCCGCCCACCTGCAGCAGTTTCAGGCTGGCGAGCTGGGCATTGCCGCCCCACTCTTCGATCGCCTGCAGCCACAGCGTGACCGCCGGCGGCACCAGCGCCGTCACGTTGATTTGGTGCTGTTCGATCAGGCGGAAGCATTGCCCGGCGTCCGGATCGGCGGCGAACACCACCAGCCCGGCGCCATAAAACACGCCCAGCACGCCCGGCGAACTCATCGGGTAGTTGTGCGCCACCGGCAGCGCGCACAGATAGCGGGTCTGCGCGTCGAAACGGCAGATCTCCACGCTGCGGCGAATGCTGTAGTAGTAATCATTGTGGGTGCGCGGGATCAGCTTCGGCGTACCGGTGCTGCCGCCGGAAAGCTGGAAGAACGCCACCCGATCGGCCGCGGAAGGCTGCGCGACGAAACCGTCGCTCGCTTCGTCCAGCCAGGCGGCCAGCGCCAGCTCGCCCTCAGCCTGGCTGCGCAGCGCCACGACGCGCAGCGAAGGATGCGCATCGCGGAAGGCGTTCAGGAATTGATCGTCGGCAAACAGCGCGTGCCGGCGATCGGCGATCAGCAGCGCCGGTTTGATCTGCTCGGCATAGGCGTTCAGCTCACTGCGCTGATGGCTGAACAGCGCATTGACCGGCGCCACGCCAATTTTCAGCAGCGCGAAGAACACGATATAGAACTCCGCCACGTTGCCCAGCTGCACCAGCGCGGTGTCGCCGGATTTTACGCCGCGGCGCAGCAAAGCGGCTGCCAGACGATCGGAACGCTGCTGCAGCTCGCGGTAGGTCAGGCTGCCCTGGGCGTCGATAATCGCCGGGGCGTCGTTGTTGGCCTGGCGGTCGAGGATCTCGGTCAGCGGTTTGTCAATCCAGTAGCCGCGCTCGCGATAGCGGCTGGCGAACTCCGCCGGCCAGGGGGTAAAGGCAATGCTCATCTTGTCGTTATCCTTGATTTATACCAAAGGCACGCAGAATGGTGCTGAGTTTGGTGCCTGTTTCATGCCATTCAGATTCGGGTGAAGAGTCTTCCACGATGCCGGCGCCGGCGAACAGCCGCACCCGGTTGCCGTCAACGGTGCCACAGCGGATGGTGACCACCCACTCGCCGTTGCCTTCATCGTCGCACCAGCCGACGATGCCGCCGAACAGGCCGCGATCGAACGGCTCCAGCTTGCCGATCAGGGCGTGCGCCTGGGCCGTCGGCATGCCGCACAGCGCCGGCGTCGGGTGCAACAGGCAGGCCAGCGACAGGGCGTTTTCGTCGGGAGATGCCGCCTCGCCGTCGATCGGCGTGGAGAGATGCCACAGCGTGGTGGTGGTCAGCAGTTCAGGGGTTTGCGGCACGTTCAGGTAGCGGCAGCGGCCGGCCAGCACGTCACGCATGCTTTCGGTGACGATGCGGTGCTCGTGGCGATCTTTCGCCGAGGCCATCAGCCGCTCTCCCACTTCGCGATCGCGCTCTGGGTCGGCCTCGCGCCGGGCGGAACCGGCCAGCGGGTTGGAATAGAAACGGCCGCCGTCCTGGCGCAGCAGCAGCTCGGGGCTAGCGCCCAACAGCGCGCCCTGCTCCAGCGGCACATGGAAATGGAAACCGTGCGGGTTTTGGGCAATCACGCGCGCCATCAGCGCATGGCGATCCACCGGCTGACGCGTTTCGATCTCCAGCAGGCGCGACAAGACCACTTTGTCCAACTCACCGGCCTTCATCGCGTCGACGGCGTCGCTGACCATATTCATGAACGGCTGCTGTGGCGGCAGTTCCGTTACCCCGGCCAGCTCCGGCCCATCCGCCGCCGGCCTAACGCCGGCCATAAAGGCGGCGCGATCGAACCAGCGGCTCTGCTGCGGAATAAACAGCGCCGAAGGCTGCCGGGTATCGAACGGGATGGCGCCGCACAGCAGCGGCTTTTTGATGCCGGCCTGGCGGGCCTCGGCAAACGCCTGCCGTACGCTGCGCTGGAACTCGCCGTTCAGATCGGCGCCGTCTGCGGCCGGCAGGCGAATGCGGCTGAAACAACCGGTGGTGGTCAGACTACGGAAAGGAGAAGTAAAGAAGAAGCCCGACGCGGGAGAAAAATCAGCGGCAAATCGCTGCTCTTCGCACTCCTGCACTTCCTTTCGATTGATGTCGTTCACGGCAGTATCCATCGCTTCGCCCTCAAGAATTTGAAGTGATAACCAATATAATAATGATTATCATTTGAGTTAATTCCGCGCTAAATTACTCGCCGATATTTGCTATGTCAATAAACGTAAGCACTTCTTTCATTTCGAAATCATGACATAAACGCTGTGGGTTTTACGCATGCCGATGATAAGCATTGCTATTTGATCCCACAGCGTTGTTTTAACGCGTTCGACTACTTTTCTGTGGCGGGCTGCGGCTCCGGTTTGTGCAGCGTAACCTGGCGCAAACCGGTCATGGCGAACAGCAACAGGATGCCGAGCAGCGCCGCGCCGAAGCCGAAACCGCTGGCGCTCATCGCCGGCAGCATAAAGGCGCCCATCGCCCCCAGCAGCAACGCGCCCAGCGCATCGCCCACCACGTTCTGCGCCGTCCACAGGCCATTGATGCGGCCGAGGAAGTTGTCCGGCGTCAGGCTCTGGATCAGACCGTATTGCAGCAGCGAGTTCAGCGCGCTCAGGTAGCCGAACGCCACCAGGCACAGTAACGCCAGGCTGTACCACGGCATCAGGCCGAACAGGCCGATGGCGGCGAACGCCGCGATCGCCGTCAGCAGCATCACCCAGCCGGGGCGCGCCACATGCGCCACGCGCCCGCTGGTGAACGCGCCGATGGCGGCGCCGAGCGGCACGGCGGCGTACATATAACCGAGGTGGGCAGCGTCGATGTGCCAGCCTTCCGCCATCGCCGGGTACAGCACGCGCACCGCGCTGGCCATGGTCAGCAGCGCGCCGATCAGTGCCACCATGCCGATCACCTTGTTCTGGAACAGGAAGGCGAAACCGCCCGCCAGCGCGCGCAGCGGGTGTTCACGCGGCTGCGGCGGCGGCATCAGCTGCGGCAGACTCAGCAGCGGCAGCAGCGTCAGCAGGGTGCCGAACGCCGCCAGACCGTAGTTCCAGGTGATGCCCATATGGGCGATCACCAGGCCGCCGATCGCCGGAGAAAGAATCGAGCCGAAGCGCACCGTCAGCATGCTGATGGCGCCCGCCTGCACGATGTTTTCGCGGCCCACCAGCGCCGGCGTGGCCGCCAGCAGCGCCGTCACCCCCACCGCGCCAAAGAAGCCGTCCCACACCGCCAGCAGATAAATGGCCGCCAGCGAAGGCGACGGCAACAGGGCATTGAGACACAGGCCGACAAATCCGACGCCGCAGGTGGAACGCGCAAACAGAATCAGCCGGCGTCGCTCATAGCGATCGGCCAATACGCCCCCCATCAGCAGCCCGGCGAACATGCCGCCGCCGGCCAGCGTCACCGCCAGCCCGACCTGCAGGGTGGAACCGGTCAGCGCCTGGATCTGCACCGGGATGGCGATCGCCATCAGTCCCAGCGCCACAATGGAGATAAAGCGCGCGCAGAACACCGCGCGGAAAGCCCGGTTGGTTTTCAGCAGGCTGAAATCAAGCAGGATGGAGGGTTTGCTACTCATCGGTTGTTCACCACATCTTTAAACGGGGATTCTGCAGTTGCGGGGCGCTATGCTAGCACAGATGACGAAATCAATAATGATAATAAAAATCATTGATATTCAACTGTGAGCGACCGCAAGAAACGCCGCCAAACGCGGGATAATCCCCGTGCCTGGCGGCGGGATGAGGGCGTCATTACAGCGTGCGCAAGATCCGGTTCAGCAGCGGCCCCAGCACTTTGAACGACGCCGGCGAAACGATATCGACGTGCGCGCAGTCCAGCTCGTGCGCCTGCAGCGCATCGACGTACTGCGACCAGGTTTGCTGCACGTCCATCCCTTCCTGCAGCGTGCGTTTGGCGACGAACAGCGTCGCCTGGCCGTGGAAACGGGCGGTCCGCGTGTGCGACAACAACCGCACCGAATCGGCGTAGTTGGCTTCGATGTTGTCGAACATCGCCGTGCGCGTCTCACCCAGCGCCGGATCGAGCGTGTCCTGCGACACCGCCAGGAACTGCTCGCGCTCGCGCTGCACTTCCTTCAACACGTTGTCGTCCAGCATCACGTCCCAGTTTTGGGTCTCCGGCGGATAGGTATCCAGCAGGCCGAGGAACGCCACCTGCTCGCCGCGCGCCTGCAGCCGGGCGGCGATGCCCTGCGCCAGCGTGCCGCCCAGCGAATAACCGATGAAGTGGTACGGCCCGTGCGGTTGGACCTGCAACACCGTCTGCAGGTGAGCATCCACCACCTGATCCATGTCTTCGCTCAGCGCCAGCGGGCCGTCCGGCCGCGGCGACTGGATGCCGACCAGCGACCAGTGCTGGTCGAGATAGCGCGGCAATACGCTGAACTGCCAGGAGAAGCCGGATGCCGGGTGCAGGCAGAACAGCGTCGGCCCCTCGGTAACGCGCAGCGGCAATACGCTGTCGAAGCCGCTGCGATCGGCCTCTTCCTGCGTGCGATCTTCCGCCAGCAAGGCGGCCAGTTGCTCAACGCGCGACGCCACCATCACCTGGCCGACGGACACCGCCTTGCCCAGATCGCGGCGCAGCTCCGCCGCCAGGCGCATCGCCAGCAGCGAGTGGCCGCCGAGCGCGAAGAAATCGTCGTCGGCGAACACCTGCTCGCGCTGCAGCAAGCGGGCGAATACCGCCGCGATCTCGCTTTCCAACCCGGCCTGCGGCGTCCGCCCCGCCTTGCGCTCACCGCCCTGCGGCTGCGGCAACGCCTTGCGATCCAGCTTGCCGTTGGCGCTCAGCGGCAAATCCTGCATTTCCACCAGCGCCACCGGCACCATGTGCGGCGGCAGGCGGTCGGCCAGCGCCGCGCGCAGGGCTTCCGCATCCCAGCTCGCGCCTGGCTGCATCACCAGATAGCCCACCAGCTGGCGCGCATCGCCGCCGGCGTCCACCGGCGTGCCCTGCAACACCAGCGCGTGCGTCACCGCCTGGCGCACGCCCGGCAGCGACAGCAAGGCGTGATCGATTTCACTCAGCTCAATACGCTGCCCGCGGATCTTCAGCTGATCGTCGCTGCGGCCCAAATATTCCACCGCGCCGTCCGGCAGCCAGCGCGCCACGTCGCCGGTACGGTACATCCGTCCTCCCTCGCCGAACGGGTCGGCGACAAAGCGGCTGGCGGTCAGATCCGGCCGGCCAAGGTAGCCGTGCGCCAGCTGCACGCCGGTCAGATACAGATCGCCCGCCACGCCCGGCGGCACCGGCCGCAGGCGCGCGTCCAGAATGCGCAGCCCGGTGTTCCATACCGGCAGGCCGATCGGCACGTTGGCGCCGGTCACCTTCGCCAGCGCGTCGCCGTAGGCCGGATGCCAGGTCACGTCCACCGCCGCTTCGGTCGGGCCGTAGAGGTTGTGCAACGGCACCGCCGTGCGGCTTTGCCACAGGCGGCACAGCTCCGCCGGCAGCGCTTCACCGCTGCAGAACACCTGACGCAACGCGACGCAGTTCGCCACCGCCGCGTCGTCGTCCAGGGCGGCCACGAAAGCCGCCAGCATCGACGGCACGAAGTGCAGCGTGGTAATGCGATGTTGCGCGATCAGCTGTTGCAGCTGCTGCGGATCGCGGTGCGCCTCCGGCGGCGCCATCACCAGCCGGGCGCCGACCATCAGCGGCCAGAAGAATTCCCACACCGAGACGTCGAAACTGCATGGCGTTTTCTGCAGCACCGCGTCGTCCGCCCCCAGCGGATACTGATGCTGCATCCACAGCAAGCGGTTGACGATCGCCTGATGGCCGACCAGCACGCCTTTCGGGCGCCCGGTGGAGCCGGAGGTAAAGATGATATAGGCCGCATGATCCGGCGTCGGGCCCGCGATCGCCACCCCGTCGGCGTGATCGGCCGCCAGCGGCGCGTCATACAGCAAAATTTCGCCCTTGTCGGCGAAACGCGCCTGCTGCGCCGGGCTGGTGATGACCAGCCGGGGTGCGGCGTCTTCCAGCATCATCGCCAGCCGCTCGTCCGGATAACCGGTGTCCAGCGGCAGGTAGGCGGCGCCCGCTTCCACGATCGCCATCAACGCCAGCGACAGGAACACCGAGCGCGGCAGCGCCACCGCCACGATGTCGCCCGGCCGTACGCCCTGCACAACCAGCTGGCGCGCTAGCGCCGTGACCTGTTCGCGCGTTTCGCGGTAGGTGAAGCTGAAATGCGCATCCGCCAGCGCCGGCGCGTTCGGCGTGCTTTGCGCCTGCTGCGCCAGCAGTTGGCTCAGCGTGGTCGCCGGCACCGGATGCGCCGTGTCGTTGACCCGCGCCAGCAGCGCGCGATCGTCGGCGGTCAGCATGTCGGCTTCGCCGATCGGCAACGTTGCCTGCGCGGCGAACTGCGCCAGCAGCAGCGGCAACCGCTGCAGATGCGCCAGCAGTTCCTGACGGCTGTAACGCTCGGCGTTGGCCAGCAGCTCCACCTTCAGCTGATGGTGTTCGTCGATAAACAGCGCAATCTCCAGATCGCGCACCGGCCCGGAGGCCAGATCGTGGGTAATGCCTTCGATACCGGCGAAGTCCAGCTGGTAATCGAACATTTTGAAGTTGAAGACCGTACCGTACAGCGGTTCGCCGTCGCCGATGCGCCCCAGATCGCGCTGCACCTGTTCGGCGTCGTAGCGCTGATGGCGGCGCACCGTTTTCAGCTCGCGGCTGATGCGGGAGGCGGCCTCATACAGCGTGGCCTGCGGCTCGAGGTGCATCTCCATCGGCAACACGTTGATCACCGGGCCGGCGGCGCACAGGGCGGCCGATCCGGTACGGCGCATGAAGATAAAACCGGCGCTGAAGCTCGGTTGGCCGCTCAGACGCGACACCCACAGCGCCACCAGCGCCACCGCCATATCGGCGGCGTTCAGCTTCTGCTGCGCGCCGCACTGCACCAGTTCGGCGAAGGCCTGCGGATCGCAGCGCTGTTCCAGTCGGTGGATGCGTGGCGTGGGCGTTTGCCCGGCCAGCGGCTGCGGGCAGATCGTGGCCGGCGGCGGCAACTGCCGTGCTTTTTCGCGCCAGAAATCGGCGTCGCGTTGCCAGGCCGGCGCCTCCCGGTAAGCCTGGTATTCCGCCACCACGTCGCTGAACGCCGTGAAAGGCGTCGGTTCCAGCGCGTCGCCGCGGCAAAGATGGGTGTAAATCGCCGCCACGCGGCGCGCGATGGCGGTGAAGCTGAAACCGTCCACCAGCAGATGGTGATAGCGCTGATACCAGAACCAGCGGTCATCCGCCAGACGCATCACCACATGACGATACAGCGGCGCGCCGCTGCCGGCGCGCAGATCGCCCGCCAGATCGATGTCCATCAGCGCGCGCGCGGCGGCTTCAGGGTCCGGCGACGTCGTCAGATCGACAAGTTCCGGCTCGTGCACCGCCAGCGTGTCATCCAGCCATTGCACCGGCACGCCGTCGCGTTCCGCAAAACGCAGGCGCAGCATGTCCACCTCGCCCAGACCCTGGATGATGGCCTGCAGCAGAGGCTCCACGGCGACAGGGCCGTTGAGTTCGATGGCGTGAGCCACCGCGTAGGCATTGCGATGCGGGGAGATTTGATCGGCGACCCAGATGCCGGGTTGTGCCGCGACCAGCGGCCATTCGCCCGCAAGCGCCGGGCCGCTGAGAGAGTTAGGGGTGTGTGACACTGCTTATTGCTCCCGTGATTACCTGGCGCCGGTCACGCCTCGCGTGCTGCGACCGGCAGAATATCTTGCCAATGCTGTTCCAGCCATTCGGCGCACTCGAGGCGCGCCGCCGGGCCAAAGACGATCGTCCACTCGGACGGAATGGCGCGGAAATCCGGCCACAAACTGTATTGTTGTTGTACGTTGCGCAGCACCAGGCTGCGCTGCTGTTGATCATCGAACGGATTCAGGCTTTCCATCATGTGTTCCTCGTGCCGTCGCCGATGCCGGGTAAGCGGTGGCGAAAGCGGAAGCCCATACCGCCTGCAGCCCATCGGTCAGGCCGCTGCGCCAGCACAGCGCATCGTGCCCGCCTTCCACCACCCGGTAGTGCACCCGATGGCCGGCGTCGCTCAGGCGCGCCGCCATTTCGCCACTGACCCGATGCACCAGTTTTTCCTGCGAACCGGCTTCCATAAAGACCTTCAGCGCGCCGTGGTTGCCCAGGCCGTGGCGTTCGACCTGTTGCATCAGCCAGCAGGCGTCGTCGGGAATGCTCGGCAGCTGCAGCATGTCGCGCCGCGGCCACCAGTAGGAACCGGACTGGGTGATCACCGCGCCGAAGCGCTGCGGCCAGCGCAGCCCGGCATACAGGGAGGCCAGGCCGCCAAAGCTTTGCCCCGCCACCACCGTATCGGCCGGCTTGTCGCTGTGCGGCGCCCAGTCGGCCAGCTGCGGCATCAGTTCTTCCTGCACCGCCAGCCAGAAATCGTCCTTGCAGGTTAATTCTCGCGCCCGGTGCGGCAGATCGATGATGTCGATCAGCACATACACCGCTTCCGGCAACGCCCCCTCGCGGGTCAGTTGCATCAGCGGCGCCCAAACCGGCATCTGCTTCGCCCAGAACTGGCCGTCGAGCAAGATCGCGAGCGGGCGCTCGGCCGGCTTGCTGTCGCCGGTGGTGTAGATCCAGACATCGCGGCTGTTGCCCAGGCGCTCGCTCTGCCAGGTATGCCGCTGCAAACGCGCCGGCAGCGGCGGCGTGCAGCGCCCGCTGGCGATCTCATATTCGTCGAACGAACGCCATACCGGCTGCGGCGGCGCATCCGGCATGTGCAGACCGGAGACGCTGTGACCGCTGGCGCTTTGCCAGGAGCGATACGGGTTGAGCAGATCGGGGGTAGCGCTGGCGAACACCTGATGCCACCAGTGACGCAGGTTGTGCATGTTGGCGTGCGCATCGTCGCCGCTGAACGCCGGCGGCCGCTCGTCAAAGCAGGGGATAAAGCAGTAGCTGCCGCGCCAGGCGCCGCTCAGTTCGGTCTGCCAATACCACACGTCGGTGCCGGCCAAACGCTGCAGGCTTTGCGGCGGATTTGGCTGATGGTGGTCGGTCAGGCAGTTAATGTTGATCCATACGCGACGGTAGGCGGAGGTCAATTCGCATCCCTGGGGATCGCGCCAGAAAAAGGTGGTGCGCCAGCGGCCGTTACCCGCCGGTTCTACCCATGGCGTACCGCGTCGTGCCACCGTCAACCACCACCCTGGACTGCCCGCATTGCTGCTGGCCAATAATCTGCTGCTTTCTGACTGTAGTTCTGTATTCACAACGCCTACCCATTTTGTAGTTGGCGGCACCGGGAACGTCGACTTTTCCCTATCGCCGGCCACCGCCCGAACGCACTGTACGCCAAATACTATTGATAATAATTTGCATTTGCAATAGTGTGTAAGGCTTGGAGATCGTGCTGGTATTGCGCGCAACGGACAGGGATCGGGGATACATCAATGGCATCCCTTGCCGCAGCCGATTTTCTATTTCCGACTACACAAAAACTACAACCGCCCTTCCCCCCATTCGGCGAGGGATGGCAGCAAGGTAGGACACTCAGATGAAAAGCAAGCTATCACGTTATTCTTTAGCCACTCTTATCGGCTTGGGATTGGGCGCGTCCGCGTTCGCCAACGCCGCGCAGCAAACCGACACCACCACCACGGAAGAGAACAGCGGCGCCACGGATAAAAAGCCGCGCGGCGAAGACACCATCGTCGTGACCGCCGCCCGGCAGAACCTGCAGGCGCCAGGGGTGTCCACCATCACCGCCGACGAGATCAAAAAACGCCCGCCGGCGCGCGACATCAGCGAACTGATCCGCACCATGCCCGGGGTTAACCTGACCGGCAACTCCACCAGCGGCCAGCGCGGCAACAATCGCCAGATCGATATCCGCGGCATGGGCCCGGAAAACACCCTGATTCTGATCGACGGCAAACCGGCCTCCAGCCGCAACTCGGTGCGTCAGGGTTGGCGCGGCGAACGCGACTCCCGCGGCGATACCGCCTGGGTGCCGCCGGAAATGATCGAACGCATCGAAGTGCTGCGCGGCCCCGCTGCTGCACGCTACGGCAACGGCGCCGCGGGCGGCGTGGTCAACATCATCACCAAGAAAGCCGGCGATGCGCTGCACGGCTCGCTGAACGGCTACTTCAACGTGCCGCAGCACAAGCAGGAAGGCGCCACCAAGCGCACCGATTTCAGCCTGTCCGGCCCGCTGAGCGATTCCCTGAGCTTCCGCCTGTTCGGCGGCTACAGCAAAACGCAGGCCGACGCCTGGGACATTAACGAATCGCATAAGTCGTACCGCGCTGCAGCCACAGCAACCACTCCTAGTTATGAAAATAGCGTTCCCGCTGGCCGCGAAGGGGTTATCGATAAAAACATCGACGCCCTGCTGCACTGGGATTTCGCCCATCTGCAGTCGCTGGAGTTCGAGTACGCCTATGGCCGCCAGGGCAACCTGTACGCCGGCGATACCCAGAACACCAACAGCAACGACCTGGTGCAGAGCAACTACGGCAAAGAGACCAACCGCATCTACCGTGAAACATTCGGTCTGACCCATCGCGGCGCCTGGGACAACGGCGTGAGCACCAACAACTACGTTCAGTTTGAACGCACCCGCAACACCCGCCTGAACGAGGGCTTGGCCGGCGGCACCGAAGGCATCTTCGACACCAAGAACACCGGTTTCGGCACCACCAAGCTGGACGACTTCCTGGCGCACAGCGAAGTCAGCGTGCCGTTTGAGCTGGGCGTCGCGCAAACCGCCACGCTGGGCACCGAGTGGACCCAGCAGCGGATGAAAGACGGCACCTCCACCAGCCAAACGCTGATGGGCGGCACCATTCCCGGCATGACCACCGGCACGCGCAGCCCTTACGCTTCCGCGCATATCTTCTCGCTGTTCGCCGAAGACAACATTGAGCTGACCGACACCACCATGCTGACACCGGGTCTGCGCTACGATCTGCATTCGGAATCCGGCAACAACTGGAGCCCGGCGCTGAACCTGTCGCAGGAACTGGGCGACTACTTCACGCTGAAGATGGGCATCGCGCGTTCCTATAAAGCCCCGACGCTGTTCCAAACCAACGGCAACTACCTGCTGTACAGCAAAGGCCAGGGATGTGCCGGCAGCGATACCAAAAACGGCTGCTACCTGCTCGGCAACGACGATCTTAAAGCGGAAACCAGCGTTAACAAAGAGATCGGGCTGGAATTCCATAACGAGGGCTGGCTGGCCGGCGTGACCTACTTCCGCAACGATTACCACAACAAGATTGAGGCGGGTAACTCGCGCATCGCCACCAGCAGCAAAAATACAGCGGTCTACCAGTGGGAAAACGTGCCGAAGGCGGTGGTGCAGGGGCTAGAGGGCTCATTGAACGTGCCGGTCAGCGAGACCGTCACCTGGAGCAACAACGCCACCTACATGATCGAGAACAAGAACAAGACTACCGGCGATTACCTGTCGGTGATCCCGAAGTTCACCGTCAACTCGACCCTCAGCTGGCAGGCCACTCAGGATCTGTCGATGCAGTCCACTTTAACCTGGTACGGCCGGCAGAAGCCGAAGAAGTACAACTATCAGGGTAAACCGGCCACCGGCGGCGAAACCCGCGAGGTCAGCCCTTACGCCATCGTCGGCGCCAGCGCGACCTATGACCTGACTAAAAACGTCAGCGTCACCGCCGGCATCGACAACCTGTTCGACAAACGCCAGTTCCGCGCCGGCAACGCGCAGAACGTGGGTGACCCAAACACCGGCGTGATCAACATCGCCGGCGCGGGCGCGGCCACCTACAACGAACCGGGCCGCACCTACTACATGAGCATCAACACCCACTTCTGATGACATAACCCAACGACAAAGGGGTGCTCAGCACCCCTTTTTTTACCTTTGCAATTCAGTTACCTGGTGTGCAGCTGAATGCGCACCACGCTTTCCGGCTTGCCGGCCTTGGTGGAAGCGCCGTCGTTTTTCACCGTCACGAACAGCGCGTCGCCTTTCGGATCCAACGCCAGGCTGTTAGGGTGCGGCGGCAGGTCTACGGTTTGCAGGCGCTTGAGGGTCTTGGCGTCAAACACCGTCAGCGTCCCGGCGCCGTGATCCACGCGCACGCCTTTGCGGTTGGCGACATACAGCCGCTGGCTACGCTCATCGAGCAGCAGGCCGATCGGCACCTCATCCGTCAGCTCGCTGGCCAGCACTTTTCCGCTGTCCGCATCCAGCGCGAATACCCGGTGGCCGCTGCTGCGCTTCACATAGTCGTGCCCCAGATGATGATTGCGGTAGTCGTCGCGATCGATGCCCTGATCGACGCCCAGCAGGCGATTGCTCGCCGGGTCATACACCAGGTTCAGCAGCTGATCGGCCTGTACTTCGTGCGTGGCGGTGATCGCCAGCGTGTCGGCGTTCAGGGTGATCACCTGCCCCTGCATGTTGGAGACGAACACCCGGCGGCCCTTCTCATCCAGCGTGATGCCCACCGCGTTGTAGCCGAAGCCCGGGATCACTTTCTCCAGCTTGCCGGCCTTGGTATCGACCACATACAGCACGCTGTCGACGCCGAAGCCCAGACCCGGCAGGAACAGACGGCCGCTTTGCGCGTCATACTTGAGCTCGCGGAGGCGGTACAGGTAGTCCTCGGTGATTTTAAACTTCTTCAGCTCCGCCAACAGGAAATCCAGACGCTTGCCGCTGATGCCCGCCTGCTTGTAAGCCTGCTCCAGCACCGCTTTGTCCAGCAACTTGATGCTGCCCAGCGCGTGGTTGGTGGTGGTGTCCACTACCCCGACTTCGCCGTTGAAGGCCTGCGTCAGGTACAGGCGATTGCCCGCGTCGTTCAGCGCCACGCCGAAGCCTTTCACCTGCAACGGGATCTCCGCCTTGATCGCCAGGGTGTTGGGATCCAGCCGCAGCACGCGGGAGCGCGCCTCTTCCTTCCAGTCCGGCGCGCTGACGAACAGCGCCTGTTGCGAGGTGCTGTAGGCCATCTCCACCACCGTCGACGACAGCGCCTGGCGCTTGATGTCCTGCGGTTTGATGCCGGCATCGTCGGCCTGCGCGGCGCCGGCGACCACCAGAGAGGCCGCCACCAGCAGCGACAGTAACGCGCGCGGGGTTGCTAGGGTTCCAGACATCCTTTTATCTCCTTGAAAATCATGCTTTCGGTTAGAGTGAAACAACGTCATGCCTGCGGCCCGGGCGGCAGCGCCGCCAGAGCGATATCGCCAGCGATGTGCTGCGCAAACTGGGTAAAGACGTGCTGAACGCCGTCGGCGATCAGATTGGCCTGCTCCCGGCTGTAGTGATCCTGGCGGTAGGTCATCATCACCCGCAGGGATTTCGCCCCCCCCAGATCGTCTTCCATCACCTCAAACTGCAGGCCGAGCAACGATTCGGCTTTCTCCGGCTCCACCTGACGGTAGGCGATCGCGCTGCCGTCCTGCAGCCGGAACTCGCCGTTCAGTTTGATGCGGCTGTGGATCTGGATGAACACTTCAAACATGTGGTTCTTGCGGTCGGCGTCCACGCCGAACAGCCCTTCTTCCACCAGATCGATCGGAATGTCGGTGTATGGCAGCGAGCCGTTGATGGTGTTTTTCACCTGGCTGACCAAGCCGGCCACCGTCAACCCTTCGTCGAAGCGCACGCGGTGCACCACCACGGTGGTGAAGTAGCCGACGGTATCGAAGAACTCGGCGTCGTTACGGCCGGAGGTCGAAGTGCCCACCAGCAGATCCGCCGGGCCGCCAAGCAGGCGCAGCGCCGAGGTGATCCCGGCATACACCACGTTGAACAGCGAAGCGTTATTGCGGCGAGCGAGCTGATACAGGCCTTCCGCCACAGCGGGATCGACCTCGAACTCCAGCCAGCCGCCGTTGACGTCCGCCGGCGCCGGCACTGCCGGGTGGGTAGAGGGTTCTTGCCGGAAGATCGGCTGGCCGACCGGCGCGCCGCGCAGCGCATCGAGCCAGTAGTCCAGATGTTGCTGCTGCACCCCGGAGGCCCGCTGCTGCCGGGCGAAGGTGTGGAACTGCGGCGGTTGCCCGCTCCACTGCGGCGCCTGGCCGACGACGCGATGGCGGTAGGCGATGCCCAGCTCATCCATCATCAGGTTGAGCGACCATTCATCCAGCACCACATGGTGGAACAGCAGCGACAGCAGCTGCTGGCCGTTGTCCGCATCGCGCAGCAGCGTGACGCGCAGCGGCAGCTCGGCGGCCAGATCGAACCGGTGCTGGCCGGCGTCGGCCAACAGGGCGGCGGCGTTGCCCGCCGGCGTCTCGTGAGAGAAGCGGAACCATGAGTAATCCGGCAGTTCGGCGGCCGGCACCACCACCTGCACCACCTCGCCCAGCTGCTCAACAAAGCGTGAACGCAGCACGGTATGGCGAGTCATGACGTCGATAAACGCCTGATGCAGCGCCGTTTCATCCACCGCATCGAAGAAGCGCAGAGAGAACGGCAGGTTGAAAATCTCGTCATGGCCGAAGGCTTCATACACCTTCCACAGCGATTCCTGCGCCAGCGACAGCGGCGCCTGCGCGCGATCATGATCGTCGGCGGCGGCCACCGGGGCATTCGGCTGCGCGACGTTCAGACGTTTGGCGTAGCCCGCCAGCCCACGCGCCGTCGGATGGCTGAACAGATCGTTAATGTTGATTTCGATCTGATGCAGGCTCAACAAGCGGCCGATCACCCGGGTGGCGACCAGCGAATGGCCGCCGCGATCGAAGAAGTCTTCATCCAGGGTCATTTCCGGCGCCACCAGCGCCTCACGGAACTCCTGCAAAATCAGCGGTGCAACGCTTTCGTCCGCCTCGCCGTTCGTCGCCGGCGCGGCCATCGCCGGGGAAGCGGCCTCAGCCGCCGGCAAGGCGACGGCAATCCGCTGCCCGGCCAGGAACGCGCTGAACTGCTCCAGCAGGAAAGGCGCCACATGGGGAGACAGGCGCGGATCGGTGACCAGCTCGAGCGTCAGCGCTTCCGCCTCTGGCAAGCCCAACAGCAGCGCCAGTTCAAACGGCGTATGCAGCGGCGGCAGCAACATGCGCTCGGCGTGAACGCCTTCCAGCCGCCACTCTGCGGCCAGATCGTCGCGCCAGGCCACCAGCAGCTGCGCCCGTTGCGGGTCCGGCTGTTCAGCCACGGCCTGCACCAGCAGCCGCTGCCCGACGTCGCTCTCGCCATGCTGCACGGTCAGGCGCATCAGCGGCGGCGCCGTCAGGCCAAGCTCCAGGCCGACGAACTCCGCCGTTTCCGCGGCCGGCACGCACAGCTGCACCGCTTGGCCGCCGGCCTGCGCGGCGACGAACTCGGCAAACCGCGCCGCCACCGCCGCCAGCAAGGCCCGCGGCGTGTCGTTGGCGGGCAACAGCGAGCGATCAATGCGCGTGACCACGCGCGCGCCCACCGGCGGCAACGCTTCAGCACGCGGCGCCGGGCTGCGGTAATCCTGCAGCGAGACCGCCTGGCGCGCCCAGGGCAGTTGCGGCTCCGTGGTTTCCGCCAGCTCGACCGGCTCCGCCGCGAAAGGCAGAGGCATCACATCCCCGTTGTAACGGGCGGACAGCATCGCCGGCAGGTGGCGCCAAGGCAGCGTTTCCGCCAGGATGTCATGCAAGACCACGCCCAAAATCACGGCATCGCCCGGCGTGAGCAACAGCAAGCCGCGCAGCGGCGCTTCGTTTTCCAGTTCAAACGGTGCCGCCTGCGCCTGCAGCAGGCAGCCAATGGCGTGCTGTTCGTCCGCCACCTGACGAAGGCTCACCGGTAACGGCGCCGAACCGGCGGCGCGTTTAATCAGCCCGTTTTCGTCATCAAAAACGTAGCGCACGTCCACGCCCGGCGTCTCCCGCACCAGCGCCTGCAGCGCCGCCGCCAGCCGGGCGATATCCACTTCCCCCGTCAGGCGCCAGGCCAGCGCCCGCTGCCCGCGTGCGTCACCCTGCTGCAGATGGGCGAACCATGCCCGCTCTTCGGCTTCGCTTACCGACCGCTCGCCGTTGGCCGACGCCGCGCCCAGCGCCTGAAACGCGCTCTCCAGCCGCTGGGCCTCTTCATCGCTCAGAATGCTGTCAAAATCACCGATCACTGCGTTATCTCCTTTGCCCGGCCGTGCCGGGATAGCGCACAAAACGGGGGACATGCGTCCCCCGTCACCGCGATAGCGTTAGAAAGTCAGCTCAACCGCCGCGCCGATCAGGCGGCCGCGCTGGAGCGTCGCCGTGTAGATGTCATTGCTTCGGATCATCTCGCGGCGGTCGGAGTCAAACAGGTTCTTCGCATACAGCGTGGCGCGGCCGTAGTCGAAGGTGTAAGCCAGCTGGGCGTTGGCCGTCCAATAGGAGCCGATGCGCCCGCGCGAGTCGTTATCGTATTGCGAATAGTAGGAGTCGGTGAACGCCACGTTGCTGCTCAGCTCCCACCCTTTCAGGAACTGATACTTGGCCCCCATGTTGGCGGTGTAAGCCGGCGCGCGCGCCAGCTCATGCCCTTCCACGCCGCTGCCCGAGAACTTTTTGATGTCGGTTTTCAGCAGGCCGAGGTTGCCGAACAGCTCGAAGTCCCAGCGCGGCTGCCAGGTGGCGCCGATTTCCGCCCCGTAGGTTTCCACCTTGTCGGCGTTGCGGATCACGCTGGAGTTCTCACCCAGCGAGTACGGCAGCTGCATGTCTTTGTAATCGTTGTAGAAGATGTTACCCGTCAGCACCACGTTGGCGTCTTTCAGGTGATGACGGGTGTACAGCTCGTAGTTCCAGACATACTCGGAACCGTAGGTGTAGCTGACCACCGGCGTGCCGATCGTGATGCCGCCACCGCCGGCGTTATAGCCGCGTGCGATCTTGGCGCCGTAGGTTTGGGTATCCGTCGGTTTCCAGGCCACGTCCAGCTTCGGCAGGAACACGGTGTAGGTTTCATCAAAATCGATGCGCACCGCCTGGCTGCCGCCGTCGCGGCGACGGTGTTCGCGTTCCAGACGGCTGGCGGCGGTCACGTCCACCTGCGGCGTCAGCGCATAGGTCAGCTCGGCGAACGCCGAATGGGTATCGGTTTTATCCTTGAAGGTCGAGCCGCCGAAAATGTTGACGAACTCATCCTGCGTGCCGTGGAAGTAACGCAGCCCCGCCAGCCCGTGCAGGCGGCTGTCCGCGCCACCGAAGCGCACCACCGGCTCCACGTGAACTTCCTGGCCGTCGATCTCGGCGTATTGGATGTTGTAAGCGGTAGGACGGTTGATGTTGAAATCGGTGTAGATAACGCGGTTTTCAAACGTCAGCGCATCGGAGGCCTCCCAGGCCAGATCCCAGATAGTGCTGTTCATGTTGCTTTTGAACACGGCGCGGCGCGGATCGTGACGCGGATTGGTCGGATGCGGCTGCGGGTTGAGGCTTTCGTTTTGCGGTGCGGTGCTGCCGAAGTGGTTAAAGGTCAGCTTAGTGGTCAGATCGCGCAGGCCGGCCGGATTGAACAACAGCTTGGCGCGGGCGGTGGTGGCTTCCACTTCACGCGGATCGCCCACTGGCGCATAGGCCGGCAGGTCAGCCTCGCTGCGGCGGCGCTGGCGATCGACGCTGACGCGGAACGCCAGCTGATCCTCCACCAGCGGGCCGGACGCCATGGCGGCCAACTGTGACGAGTGCTGGTTGCCGGCTCCGCCCTTGAAGGCGCTTTCCCATTCGAAGGTCGGGTCCTTACTGGCCATGACGATGGCGCCGGCGATGGCGTTGCGCCCCTGGATGTAGCTTTGCGGGCCGAGGAACACTTCGACGCGATCCAGATCCCACAGCGACTGCGGGCCGAACGCCTGTTCGTTATAGGTCAGCGAACGGCCGTCCAACGACAGATTGAGGCGCGGGCGGGTGCCGCTGAGGAAAGCATTGGCCCCGACGTTCGGGCCGGAACCGTCGATACCGCGCACGGTCGGCAGTTCGTTGCCGATGCCCAGATCCACCACGTTGGGGGTCATGCGCAGCAGATCGGGGATCTGCACCGCGTCGGGCATCGAGGCGATGCGGTTGCTGTCGAACACCTGCACGCTGGAGCCGGTGTCGAAAATGGAACGTTTGATCTTCTCACCGGTGACCAGCAGCGTTTCCGCGTCCTGGTAGGTTTCGTTGCTCTTCGTTTCCGCCGCGTTGACGTTACCGATCGCCAGTGAACACACGCCTAAAAATACCGAGGAAAATGCCCCAATGGCTCTTAACCCCGCCTTTTCCCCGTTTCCTACGCTTTCATGCCGTTGAGCCGCAAAATGCTTGCCCATAGATGTCTTCTCCTTTCATCCCAGAGGTGCACAAAATTTGATTTTTTTTTACACAACCTACATCGACACTCACACAGACCATGACGCTGCGGCCTTCCCGGCCTTGCTGTTGCTTATCCCTGCGGCAAACCCATGTCTTTCGCGGCCGAACGGGCGCGGCCCGTCCACGGCCAAGCCGCCGGCGGAGCGGCCGACGGCTTGTATAAAAACGTAAAATAATGTTAATAATGATAATATTTTGCATTTTCTAATGCAAATCATTATCAATAAAGGTGTGAGAGCGGCCACGATAACCGCCAGAAAACCTTATACTTTCGCAGGTAAAACAAGCGCTGCAATAACAGCCAATAATTACAATGCTAAGAATAATATGAATAAATTATTCACACCCAACCCCATGCCTGCCCGTTACAGCTAAAACCCCTTATAGATAGCACCCTCGCGTCAAATGGATCAAATAATAATAATTTTCATTCCTATTAACATTTGGATATATTCTTGCAGTCTCGTTGGCTGAATCAAAATGGATACCCGATGAAAGCTTTGACCACGATGCAGGCCGCCTATTGGGTTGGCCGACAGTCCGCTCCCCCTCTGGGCGGCATGGCCGCCCATCTGTATGCGGAATTCGACGGCGGCGAGCTGAACATCGCCCGGCTGCGCCAGGCCGTCGAGGCGTTGTACCTGCGTCATCCGCTGCTGCGCCTGCGCATTACCGACGATGGCAGGCAGACGATCGCACCTCCCGGCTCCCGGCATACTTTGCATCTCGACGACTGGCGACACACCGATGAAGCGACGCTGGCGGCCGCGCTCGCCGCCAAACGCCGGGCGAAAAGCACCCAGCTGCTGCCGCTGGAACAGGGCGTTCCCTGCGATATCAGCCTGAGCCTATTGCCGGAAGGACGCAGCCGCCTGCATGTCGATCTCGACATGATCGCCGGCGATGCCATGAGCTTTCGCCTGTTGATGGAAGATCTGACGGCGTTTTATCACCAGTGTCCGGCGGCCCCAGCCCATGACGCGCCGCCGGCCTACTTCGATCACCTAGAACGACGCGACGCCGACGTGGCGCTGCGCCAACGGCGCGAACGCGGCCAGCGTTGGTGGCGTGAACGCCTGGCGCAGATGCCGCCGGCGCCGCGCCTGCTGCGCACGCCGGATCGCTGCCGCAGCGATCGTTTGGCCATACAGCTGAATGCAGAAGAAAGCCGCGCGCTGGAAAACGTCGCCAAACGGCATCACACCTCCCTCTCTACGCTGTTTCTGGCGCTGTTCGCGCTGGCCGTCGGCCAGGGTTGGAACATGACGCGCTTCCGGCTCAACGTGCCGCTGTTCCACCGCGAGAGCGAACGGGAGGACGCACATCGCCTCATCGGCGATTTCTCTAACCTGGTGCTGCTCGGCGTGGAACTGAACCCGACGGAAAACCTGAACGCCTTCTGCCGGCGCCTGATGACGCAGCTGGCGGAGCTGATCGAGCATGCGGATTACCCCGGCGTCAGCGTGATGCGCGATCTGTCGCGCCTGCACGGCAGCCTGCAGCCTTCGCCGGTGGTGTTTACCGCCGGTTTCGGCATCCGCGGCAAAACGCTGTTTTCCGAACGGGTCGCCAACACCTTTGGCCGTCTCGGTTGGGTGATCTCTCAGGGGCCGCAGGTGGCGCTGGATGCGCAGGTCGCCCACGTCGACGACGGCATTCTGATCAACTGGGACGTGCGGCTGGACGCGTTCCCCGAGCAGGTGCTGCCGCGCCTGCTGGCCTGTTACCGGGCGCTGCTGCACCTGGCCGCGCGGCAAGCGGGGGCATTCGATCGCCCGCTGTCGCAGCTGCTGGCGCAATGCACGCCCGACGCGCTGGCGCAGCAGGCGCCGGTGCGCCAGGTGCTGCACCGGCTGCTGGCGCGGGTGGCTCCCGAGGCCAGTGTGCGCGACCACGACGATATCCGCCGGTTGGCCTTGCCGGATGCCGGGGTGAACGCGCTGCTGACGGTGCTCAACAAGTATCTGGCGGCGGCGCTGACGGCGCAGGATCTGACGGCGCATCCCTCCCCGGCTGCGCTGGCGGCGTTGATCTGCCAACGGTCGCCCGAGGCAGGAAGGCATGCGAAAACGCTGCTCGCCGCCCTGGCGCCGCAGCACTGAGATCGGTTTCCGGGCGCACGGCGCCCGGCTCGTTTTAATCGGTTAGCGACTATAGGGAAGTACCATGGAGACAGCTTTAACCGCACTGCAGCAGGCCTATCTTCTGGGCCGCAGCGATCGATGGCCGCTCGGCGGCGTGGCGATGCACGACTTTCGCGAATACCGCGCCCGGCAGCAGGATGTACCGCGCCTTGAAGCGCGCCTGACCGAGCTGGTACAGCACTACCCGGCGCTTCGCACCTGCATCGATGTGCAGCGCGGCACGCAGCACGTACGCCCGGAGGTGACGCTGCATCTGGATCGCCACGATCTGCGCGCCCTTGATGGCGAAACGGCGCAGCGCCAGGTCGAACAACTGCGCGAGCGTTACTCCCACCAGCGCCACGATCCGAGCCAACCGCTGTGGCGCATCGCCGTGATCCAACTTGCCGAACAGCAGGATCCGACGGGATCGCCGTACGATATGCTGATCTTTACCAGCTTTGATGCCTTGATCCTCGACGGCCAGGGGATCTCCACCGTGATCGCGCGCCTGTTCGACGATCGCCCTCTGACCTCGACCGCCGCCACACTGCCGCCCCCCGCCGCATCGGCGGCGCAGCGCCAGGCCGATGCCGCCTACTGGCGTGAAAAGCTGCAGGATGTCACCACCCCGTCGGCACTGCCGTGGCGCGCCCCGCTCGCCAATCTCACCGCATCACGCTATCGCCGCGCCACCTTGACGCTACCGCGCGATACGGTAAAACAGCTTGGCCGCCTGGGATCGCCGCATGCGCTGCTGCGCAACAGCCTGCTCTCGGCACTGATCCTCGATACGCTGGCCCACTGGACCACCGACGGGGAGCTGTGCGTCGGGGTGCCGGTGGCGTTCCCCGCCGCCGACGGCGCGCTGGGCAACGCCTCCAGCTTCGTGGCGGTGCGCTATTCGCGCTATGGCGAAGACTTTATCCAGCGCGCGCAAGCCTTGCAGGACGATGTGCTCGGCGCGCTCGATCACCTGGCGTTTTCCGGCGTCGATCTGGCGCGTCAGTTGCTCGGCCAAAGCCAGGGCGGCCCGGCGCTGCCGGTGATCCTGACCAACTGTCTGGGTTGGGAAACGCTGCCGGCCGAGGCGCCGGTGCGCTTTCACGACGGCCTGACCCAAACGCCGCAGGTCGCCATCGATATTCGCCTGACGCTGGACAGCGAAAAAAACCTGCAGCTGTGCGTGGACTACGCCGAACAGGCGCTGCACGGCGAGCAGGTAGAAGCCATGCTGGCGGCGTTGCAGCGACGCATCCTGCGCAGTTGCCAACGCGCCGACCTGGCGATCACGCCGCGAGATTTCATCGATCTGGCGCATTATCGCCACAACGACAGCGAAGCGAATTACGCGCCTTATCCTTATCTGGCGCAGCTGGCCGAGCGGCTGTTTGGCGCACAAAACGGCGGTAACGCGCTGATCTGCGGTGAACAGACGCTGACCTACCGCGAACTGGGCCAGCGGATCGCCACGGCGATCGCCAACCTGCAGAGCCGCAGCGTGCAGCCGGGCAACGTGGTGGCGCTGTATCTGCCGCGCAGCCCAGAACAGATCATCTTCAGCCTCGCCTGCGCCCTGCAGGGGGTGATCTGGGTGCCTATCGATATCAACTCACCGCCGGAACGCACCGCCTACCTGCTGGAGAACTGCCGGCCAACGCTGGTGGTGCACGGCGGCGATCTGGAGACGCCGATCGGCGTGACGCCGGCGATCCTGCTGGCGCCGACGGATCGCGCGCCTGCGCTGCCGGATGAACAGACGTTGGTGGAACGCAGCGCCAGCCTGGCCGCAAGCTACTATCTGTATACCTCCGGCACCACCGGCAAGCCCAAATGCGTGGTGCTCAACAACCGCGCCACCGCCAACGTTATCCACCAGACCCAGCAGCGCTGGGCGGTCACCGCCGACGACGTGTTCATTTCCGTCACGCCGCCGCACCATGACATGTCGATGTTCGATCTGTTCGGTTCGCTGTGCGCCGGCGCTACGCTGGTGCTGCCGGCGCCGCATCAGGAAAAAGACGCCATCAGCTGGAACCAGCTGGTGGAAAAACATCGGGTCAGCCTGTGGTGTTCGGTGCCGGCCATTCTGGAGATGCTGCTCACCTGCAAAACGGCCGACAGCCTGCGTTCGCTGCGTCTGGTGGCGCAAGGCGGCGACTACATCAAGCCGGCGACTGTGCAAACCCTGCGAACCCTGCGCCCGGATCTTGCGCTGTTCTCGCTCGGCGGGCCGACCGAAACCACCATATGGAGCATCTGGCACCCGATCGCCCCGCAGGAGAGCGGCACCGTGCCTTACGGCCGCCCGCTGCCCGCCAACCGTTATTTCATCTGCCATGACGACGGCAGCCACTGCCCGGCCGGCGTGGTCGGCCGCATCCATACCGCCGGGGTGAACCTGGCGTTGGGCTACCTGGAGCAGGGGGAGCTGAAGCAGCACGATTTCATCACCCTCGAAGGGCCGGACGGACAACCGCTGCGCGCTTTCCGCACTGGCGATCAGGGCTACTACCGTGCGGACGGCAACATCATGTTCGCCACCCGAGTGAACGGCTATGTGAAGATCCGCGGCGTGCGCGTCTCGCTGCCGGAAATCGAAGACGTGCTGCGCCGCCATCCGGCGATCCTGGATATGGTGGTGGTGGATTATCCCAGCGGAGAGAACAACGAGGCGGCGCTCGGCGCCCTGTATCTGACCCGCGACGGCAAACCGCTGCCGCTGTCCGAGATCCGCGCCTTCGCCACCGGCTATCTGCCCTGTACCCATATTCCGACGCGCTTTATCCATGCCGAGGCGCTGCCGCTGTCTGCCAACGGTAAAACCGATCGCCATCGCATCCGCGCCGACCTGAGCCACCAGCAAACCGCGCCGGCGTTGAACGCCTGCGCGGCCCCGCCGCCGAACGCGCCGCTGGCGCGCAGCGCCGAGATACTGACCATTTACTGGCAGGCGATCGGCGTGACCCCGCGCCCGGAATGGGGGGAAGAGACGGCGTTTATCGCCATGGGGCTGAAGCTGCCGCATATCAAACAGGTGGCCTCACGCCTCAATGACGCTTTCGGCACCCGTCTGGTAAGCAGTTCGCTCTTGCCGTGCAAGAACGCGCGCGAAGTGGCGGCGTTGCTGGCCAGCTGAAGTCCTGCCACTCGGGCGGGAGCACCCTCCCGCCCGCACTTTCTCAGGCGGGCAACGCCGTCAGGGCCGCCAGCGGTTGCTCCCAGGCTTCCCGCTGCAGCGCACGCAACAGAAATTCTTGCAGCGCCTCGCCATAGTCCAGCGCATCCTCCGTCGGAAACTGCTCCAGATAGATATCGATATCCACCTGCAGATCGCGGGCGTCGGTGCGGCCACGATAAGTCAGGTTGAAACCGTCGCCCGAGCCGCCGGCCAATACGCTGCGCGTACCGCTGCAGCCGGTAAAACGGGGCGTATCGAAGGGTTGCACGTTGATGAAAGGGGAAATAAAGAAGCGCGAGTCCGGATCCACGCCGCGATCGGCGGCCAGTTGGCGCAGGCGGTAGCCGGCGTGGCTGCGCAGCTCCCGCAGCTGCTGCGTCAGCGTGGTGAGAAAGCTCCCCAGCGTCTCCGCTTGCGGCGGTGACACCAGCAGCGGCAGGGTATTGACCGCCAGCGAAGGCACGTTGGTGGCGGCATGCCCACGGCGATTCAGCGCCGGCATCCACATCGGCAGCGTATCGCCCTGCCGGGTACCGCGCGGCATCACCTGAAACAGCCAGGCCGCCGACAGCGCCACCAGCAAGTCGGGCCAATTGATGCCACTGCGTTCCGACTGCTGCGCCAGACGTTGCGCGACTTCTGTCGGCAACCGACGGTTGACGCTCAGGCGTCGCACGCCATACTCCCTGCCGCCCTTGCGCACCGTCGGCAGCGCCTGCGACGGCGGCAGATAGCTCTGCCAAAAGCGCCGATCGCGCTCGCATCGCTCAGAATCAGCGTAGGCCAGCTCGGCCTGTTGAAAGACATTAAAGGCACCCAGGGGCATACCCGCGCTACCCTCACCCAGATAGTGCGCGTATAACGCGGCGCAGCGGTGTTCGATCAGGGCCATACCGAAGCCATCAATCAGAATATGGTGCGCACGCACGTACCAGAGGTAGCGCTCCGGCCCCAGTTTGAGCAGCCAGGCTGCGGCTAGCGGCTCGCTATGTAGCGCCCGGCGCTGCGCGATATCTTCGCGCATCAGGCTTTGCGCCGCCTGCCAGGGATCGCCGTGCGTTTGCAGATCGATGCGTTGCAATGGCGGTGTGCACTGTGGATCGTAACGTAACGGCGGGGGAGCGTCGCCATGCCGCTCACCAAAGCGCAAGGCAAACGCCTGCGTCTCGGCGAGAGTGGTGGCGATCGCCCGGCAGAGCGCCTCTTCCTCTACCGCGCCACACAGTTCGGTGCAATGTGCGACGGTGGACAGAGTCTGCCCAGGGTGCAAGGTGTGTTCTTCCCAGAAATCAAGCTGCGCTGGCGCCAGCGGCAACCATTCAGAGGCCAAAGCGGTGTCCGACATGTTACCTACCTTTGATAAGCCTGAATAAAGACGCCGAACGGGCGTAACCCCACCGTTCAACGGCTTTGCGTGTCTCCATACATCATCAAATGAAAATGATAATAACATCTATTATCATTTCTATTAATTTGGTAACACTTTAGATTCTGTTAAGCGGGGATGCAAGTCGCGCAGTAGGACAGAGAAAAGAAAGTGGCCGGTTGAAGAGCCATAAAAACAAAACGCCCCGGCACAACTGCCTGGGGCGTTTTCAACGTCGGCGATACTCGGTAATTAGGCCTGGTTGGCCGGCTTCACCTTCTGCGCCAGGAACTCCGTTTCGTAGGCCAGCGCCTTCTTGCGATCAAACTGGTGCTCCCATTTGGCGATCACCAATACCGCCAGCGCGTTACCCACCACATTCAGCGCAGTGCGCGCCATATCCAGGATACGGTCCACGCCGGCGATGAACGCCAGGCCTTCCAACGGAATGCCGACGCTGCCCAGGGTGGCCAGCAGCACCACGAACGAGACTCCCGGCACGCCGGCGATCCCTTTCGAGGTCACCATCAGCGTCAGCACCAGCACGATCTCCTGCCCCAACGACAGCTCGATGCCGTACAACTGGGCAATAAAGATGGCGGCGATGCTCTGGTACAGCGTCGAGCCATCCAGGTTAAAGGAGTAACCCGTCGGCACCACGAAGCTGGTGATCGACTTGGGCGCGCCATAAGCCTCCATCTTTTCGATGATGCGCGGCAGCACCGTTTCCGAACTGGCGGTGGAATAAGCCAGGATCAGTTCGTCTTTCAGGATGCGGATCAGCGTCCAGATGCGCAGGTTGCACAGCCGGGCGACCGCCCCCAGCACCACCAGGGCGAAGAACGCAATGGCGAAGTACACCAGCACCACCAGCTTGGCCAGCGGCAGCAGCGAAGCGAAACCGAAGTTGGCTACCGTGACCGCAATCAGGCCAAACACCCCGATCGGCGCATAGCGCATAATCATGTGGGTGACTTTGAACATGCTCTCGGACACCGCCTTGAACACCTTCAGCAGCGGCTCTTTGGTCTCTTTCGGCAACGACGACAGCCCCAGACCGAACAGCACCGAGAAGAAGATAATCGGCAACATGTCACCCTTGGCCATCGACGAGAAGACGTTCGACGGGATCAGCGACAGAATGGTCGCCACCAGACTGTGCGAACCGCTTTGCACCTGTTCGGTGGTTTTCTCGTACTGCGAAATGTCCACCGTGGTCAGCGTCGACATATCGATGCCGTGGCCGGGTTGGAAAACGTTGGCCAAGGTGAGCCCCACCACGATGGCGACGGTGGTGATCACTTCGAAGTAGATAATGGTTTTCAATCCGATGCGGCCCAGCTTTTTCGCATCCCCCACGCCGGCAATACCGACGATCAGCGTGGAAATAACGATCGGCACCACAATCATCTTGATCAAACGAATAAAGATATCACCCGCCGGGCTGAGAATATTACTCACTAGCCACTCACGAGATTCGGTCTGGTTGTGCAATACCGCGCCAACAATAATACCCAGTACCAACGCGATCAGGATTTGCCAAGCCAGGCTAATTTTTACACTTTTCATACCCAAAAAGTCCTCAAAGACTCTTTGCGCCGTACAAAGTCGCAACACGGCGAAAAGAATACTTAATCATTTATTACAGGCTTATGTTAATTCAGTGGAAGCGTTCACCTGCCCTGGGTGCGACGCAGTATAAATCTGTATCATCCGGGCGGCATGCTCTGCAAGCCTTGATTTGTCAGGCTTGAGCGCTGAATCGAATCACAAAAATTTCGCGTAACTATTTCAAATGGCATAATTGCTTGTTATTAAAAACATAATTTTTCATATAATGAAGTACATAACCGCGCCGACGACGATTTTTTGAACGCGATTAAAATGCGTTATTTTTCGTCCATTCTGCATATTTAGTCCACGACAAATGTTTATATTTTGTTACTCAAAAGTCAAACAAATGAGAATTGGCCGAGTGACACTTTCGTCCATAAATGCAGCGCCACTTTATATTTCGATTAAAAATCGAACGATACCGCAGGATGAATGCCACAGGGTATTTCCCGAGTTTTCATCAGGAATTAAGCGTTAATAAAACGTTATTTCACGCTGTGCAGTCCATCGTTATATCGTGCTAATGCCAACTTAGAATATTAATAGCGAAAAACAACCCAAAAAGATTTATAGCGAGAAATAATGGCGGCCCTGATCGTATCTATTAATTTCGCGGCAGTTGAGTCCGTTTTGGTTTATTCTTTTTTGTTCTTTATATAAGTGTTTTTGGTTAAAAACGTGGGTTTATGAGGATTTAAGCGCCAAAGAGATAGATACGCCCTGCAAATGCGACAGAACGATTACAAATCAATATCTTTGTTGCGTGATCTGCCGCGCAAAAAAGAAACAAAGAATCGTAGCAAACTATACTTAACCTTCAGTTGACATATCATTAACAACTTCAAGGAGAAAAGCTATGAGCCAACTGCATAAACACGCTATTCCTTCTGCAATTGCAGAACGCGCCCTGATTAATCCGGCACAATACCAACAGTATTATCAACAGTCGGTTCAAGACCCAGAGGCTTTCTGGGGTGAGCATGGCAAAATCCTGGATTGGATCAAACCCTATACCAAAGTTAAAAATACCTCGTTCGATCCGGGCCACGTCAGCATTCGCTGGTTTGAAGACGGCACCTTGAACCTGGCGGCCAACTGCCTGGACCGCCATCTGGCCGAGCGCGGTGACCAAACCGCCATTATCTGGGAAGGCGATGACCCGACCCAATCCAAAAAGGTGACTTACAAACAGCTGCACCACGATGTCTGCCAATTCGCCAACGTGCTGAAACAGCTCGGCGTTAAAAAAGGCGACGTGGTGGCCATCTATATGCCGATGGTGCCGGAAGCGGCGGTCGCCATGCTGGCCTGCGCGCGCATCGGCGCCGTACATTCGGTGATCTTCGGCGGCTTCTCGCCGGAAGCCGTCGCCGGGCGCATTATCGACTCCAACGCCAAACTGGTGATCACCGCCGATGAAGGCCTGCGCGCCGGCCGCGCCGTGCCGCTGAAAAAGAACGTCGACGATGCGCTGAAAAATCCCGGCGTGGTCAGCGTGGCCAACGTGGTGGTATTCAAACGCACCGGTAAACCGGGCTACTGGCAGGAAGGGCGCGATCTGTGGTGGCATGAGCTGACCCAGGGCGTCTCCGCAGACTGCCCGCCGGAAGAAGTGAACGCCGAAGATCCGCTGTTCATCCTGTACACCTCCGGTTCGACCGGCAAGCCGAAAGGCGTGCTGCACACCACCGGCGGCTACCTGGTCTACGCTGCGATGACCTTTAAGTATGTGTTCGACTACCACGACGGCGACATTTACTGGTGCACCGCCGACGTGGGCTGGGTCACCGGCCACAGCTATCTGCTGTACGGCCCGCTGGCCTGCGGTGCCACCACGCTGATGTTCGAAGGCGTGCCTAACTATCCGGGCGTCAATCGCCTGTCGCAGGTGATCGACAAACACCAGGTCAACATTCTGTATACCGCGCCGACCGCCATTCGCGCGTTGATGGCCGAAGGCGACAAGGCGATCGAAGGCACCCGACGCGATTCGCTGCGCATCATGGGCTCGGTCGGCGAACCGATCAACCCGGAAGCCTGGGAGTGGTATTACAACAAGATCGGCAACGCGAGATGCCCGATCGTCGACACCTGGTGGCAAACCGAAACCGGCGGCTTCATGATTACCCCGCTGCCGGGCGCCACTGAGCTGAAAGCCGGTTCCGCCACGCGGCCGTTCTTTGGCGTACAGCCGGCGCTGGTCGATAACGTCGGCACGCCGCAGGAAGGCGCCTGCGAAGGCAACCTGGTGATCGTCGATTCCTGGCCGGGCCAGGCGCGCACCCTGTTCGGTGACCATGATCGCTTCGAGCAAACTTACTTCTCGACCTTCAAAGGCATGTACTTCAGCGGTGACGGCGCCCGCCGCGACGAGGACGGTTACTACTGGATCACCGGCCGCGTCGACGACGTGCTGAACGTCTCCGGCCACCGTCTGGGCACCGCCGAGATCGAGTCCGCGCTGGTATCGCACCCGAAAATCGCCGAAGCGGCGGTGGTCGGCATTCCTCACAACATCAAAGGCCAGGCGATCTACGCCTACATCACGCTGAACCACGGCGAAGAACCGACGCCGGAGCTCTATACCGAAGTGCGCAACTGGGTGCGCAAAGAGATAGGGCCGATCGCTACGCCGGATGTGCTGCACTGGACAGACTCACTGCCCAAAACGCGCTCCGGCAAGATCATGCGGCGCATCCTGCGCAAAATTGCCGCCGGCGACACCAGCAACCTGGGGGATACCTCCACGCTGGCGGATCCGGCCGTAGTCGACAAGCTGTTGGAAGAAAAACAATCAATGAAAGTGCCGTCATAATTTACGCCGCTTCAGGCCGCTCATTCGGATAACGCGCCGTTGAGCGGCCCTGGCGCGGCGTACTCTCTCAATACCGACTGGAGACACTCTGATGAATGACACCATTTATCAAGGGATTGAAGAAAACCCGCGCTTTAAAGAGCTGGTGAGAAAACGCGGCCGGTTCGCCTGGCTGCTTTCGCTGATTACGCTGGCGCTGTACGTCGGCTTTATTTTGTTGATCGCCTTCGATCCACAATGGCTCGGTACGCCGATCGCCGCCGGATCGACCATCACCCGCGGGATCCCGGTCGGCGTCGGGTTGATCGTGATCTCTTTCGTCTTGACCGGGATCTACGTGTTTCGCGCCAACGGCGAGTTCGATCGCCTCACCGCAGAGATCCTGCGCGAGGTGAAACAATGAAGCGCTTATTGTCCGCCACCGCGCTGCTGTTACTGCCGGGCCTGGCCTGCGCCGACGCCATTGGCGGCGAGGTGCATCGCCAGCCGCTGAACATCCAGGCGATCGTGATGTTTATCCTGTTTGTCGGTGCCACCCTGTACATCACCTACTGGGCGTCCAAACGCACCCGTTCCCGTCAGGACTACTACACCGCGGGCGGGCGCATTACCGGCCTGCAAAACGGCCTGGCGATCGCCGGTGACTTCATGTCCGCCGCCTCGTTCCTCGGCATCTCCGCATTGGTCTACACCTCGGGCTATGACGGGCTGATCTACTCCATCGGCTTCCTCATCGGCTGGCCGATCATTCTGTTCCTGATCGCGGAACGCCTGCGCAATCTCGGCCGCTATACCTTCGCCGATGTCGCCTCTTACCGTCTGCAGCAGAAACCGATCCGCACCCTCTCGGCCTGCGGCTCGTTGGTAGTGGTGGCGCTATATCTGATCGCGCAGATGGTCGGCGCCGGTAAACTGATCCAGCTGCTGTTCGGGCTCAACTACCACGTGGCGGTGATCCTGGTCGGCATTCTGATGGTGCTGTACGTGCTGTTCGGCGGCATGCTGGCCACCACCTGGGTGCAGATCATCAAAGCGGTGCTGCTGCTGGCCGGCGCCAGCTTTATGGCGCTGATGGTGATGAAGTCGGTCAACTTCGACTTCAATACCCTGTTCGCCGAAGCGGTGAAGGTGCACCCGAAAGGCATCGCCATCATGAGCCCCGGCGGGCTGGTGTCCGATCCGATCTCCGCGCTGTCACTTGGCCTGGCGCTGATGTTCGGCACCGCCGGCCTGCCGCACATCCTGATGCGTTTCTTCACCGTGAGTGACGCCAAGGAAGCGCGCAAGAGCGTGTTCTACGCCACCGGCTTTATCGGTTACTTCTATATCCTGACCTTTATCATCGGCTTCGGCGCCATCTTGCTGGTTAGCGCCAATCCGGCGTTCAAAGACGCCACCGGCGCGCTGCTGGGCGGCACCAACATGGCGGCGGTGCACCTGGCCAATGCCGTTGGCGGCAACTTCTTCCTCGGCTTTATCTCGGCGGTGGCGTTCGCCACCATTCTGGCAGTGGTTGCAGGCCTGACGCTGGCCGGCGCCTCGGCCGTGTCCCATGACCTGTACGCCAGCGTGATTAAAAATGGCAAGGCGACCGAGCGCGATGAGCTGAAGGTCTCCAAGATCACCGTCGTGGTATTGGGGCTGGTCGCCATTGCCCTGGGGATTTTGTTCGAGAAGCAGAATATCGCCTTTATGGTCGGGCTGGCGTTCTCCATCGCTGCCAGCTGTAACTTCCCTATCATTATCCTGTCGATGTACTGGTCGCGTTTGACGACTCGCGGCGCGATGATTGGCGGCTGGCTGGGTCTGTTAACGGCGGTGATTCTGATGATCCTCGGCCCGACAATCTGGGTGCAGATCCTCGGCCATGAGAAACCGATTTATCCGTATGAATACCCGGCGCTATTCTCGATGATCGTGGCCTTTGTCGGCACCTGGCTGTTCTCGATCACCGACAGCTCGCTGGCCGGGCAGCAGGAGCGGGAACGCTTCCGGGCCCAGTTTGTCCGTTCGCAAACCGGGCTGGGCATCTCTCAGGGCAGCTCGCATTGATCGAATAATAAGTGAAAAAAGCAAACACACCCTAATCAAAGGCCCTTCGGGGCCTTTTCTCTGGCTCGCTGGCGGAGAATAAGGAGGAGGGGGAAAACCGCGCAGCGTAGCTGCGCTTTTTTACGTATTGCACATAGCAAAAAGCCCTGAACGTCAGTTCAGGGCTTTCGGCTTTATTTGATGCCTGGCAGTGTCCTACTCTCGCATGG